>CAYQKX010000007.1:37225-204309 GCA_964418155.1 uncultured Candidatus Obscuribacterales bacterium
GCCCAGTCGCCGGACGTACGACAAGAAATCCACCATTGTTCTTGTTCGCAATGGTGTCGGGTTTCGTCGTGTCATCCGGTTGAGGTCTCAGCCCAGTCGCCGGACGTACGACAAGAAATCCACCATTGTTCTTGTTCGCAATGGTATCAGGCTTAGCTGGCGCATCCGCGTTTGGTTGCTTTTGCTCCTTTTGAGGGGCGTCACTTTCGGGTCTCGGAGCGCTTATTTGGCTGGTACGTGAGCTCTCATCAGCGACTTTTTCTGCATCGGCTTGGTTGCATTTTTGAATCTGTTCTTTCCATCGCGCATCAAGCAGATTCACCATAGGTTGCGGTAAAGATACGTCGGATTGGTAAGTTTGCTGATTACGACTTCCGCTGTCGTTTGCTTCCATTCTCGTCATAGATTTTTCTCCCTCGACCATAGCCGCCGCTATCGAATGGAATTTTAGCGATTAGTTGTGACAGAAACGTCTAAACCAGGAGAGAGCTCTTGCAGCGCACGTAGCTGCGAATCTGTTCAGCAAAACAAACTGCAATTGACTCTGCAATCGCGCTGAGTTGATGCAGGGCGCTGTCAAATTAACCTTCCACGATCAACAATCGTCCCTTACATTAAATCTGGGGAAAAGCTGGACGCCGCTATGGGTGACGGACCTTGGCGCTTGATTTGGACAGTGCATTCGGTTCGGGTTCTTCGACGAACGGAACATTTCCTCTCTACTTTGATGTTCATGATCATCTATCAAAGCCGGCGAAGCGATCAGGCAAGGACGGATCGAGTCAAAAAGACGAAGCTGATAAAAAAATGAAATTGATGTGCGGAAATATCAGGCGATGGCAATGATGCGGACGACCCTTGCGATACGGTCGAACTGGTTGAGCGCTTCGAACGAACGGCTTTGGAGGCAGGGCTCAGCCGTGACACGGTGGAAATGGTGAGGGAAATTGGGCTGACGTTAGCGGCGCCCTGGCCTCTTCGCGACGGGTGAAAGACCTGCCCAAGATAAAGGAACCCGAGTTATATCGTTACCTGGGCCTTTCATTGATAACGCTAACTTGTTATCTTTTTCGCTGTAAACAGCGTCTCTCACGGTGATTTCTATGACTGAGGCATTCCTTAAACCCGGCGCTACCGATGTGGTACCACTCTCTGATGAGGAAGCGGTAACCAGAGTCGTTTTTCTTGCTGTGGAAAACTTGTGGGAAGCGGTCAACGAGCTAACCAGACTTCGCAGGACGCATAAGGAACATTATCTAGTCACCATATTCGGTTCTGCCCGTATTCTTCAAGGCACTGATGATTACGAGCGCGTGAAGAAATTGGCATTCCAATTGACCGGTATGGGGTGCGGAATCATTACGGGTGGCGGACCTGGATTGATGGAGGCGGCCAATGAGGGCGCCTCGCTCACAGGGTTGGACGCAGTCCAACGATCGATCGGAATTCGTGTCGATTTGCCTTTCGAGAAGGGTGCCAATCCTTTTGTGGGCAAAGCTTACGAACACAAGACCTTCTTCTCCCGACTCCACCACTTTGTGATCATGTCTGATGCATTCATTGTGGTTCCTGGTGGAATCGGTACGATGCTGGAGCTTTCAATGGTCTGGCAACTGTTGCAGGTTAGAAAGCTCTACGACACACCGCTAATTCTCGTGGGCGAAATGTGGGCTGAGTTGGTCGAGTGGGCAAGGAAGCACATGTACAACGAGAATGTTCATCTCGTCAATGAAGTCGACCTGGAAATTCCAATATGCGTGAAGCATTCTCAGGATGCTATCGAAATTGTTAGAGCGCATCGGCAGAAGTGGCTAAAGGCGCATGGACGCACGGAATAGCGCGTTTTCTTTGATTCGAATTCAGCGAGCAGCAGATACGGTTTAATGGTGCCGGCTCCCCATCAGTGTTTCTCTTGTGTTACATTGAGACTCAGCGCTTGACGATTTGTTGGACTTGCTTCAAACTTGCTATCCGTCAGGTTCTTCTCAATTGATTTCTTTACACTCGGTCAGCGAGGAGCTAATTGGGGTAAAAAGAAAGAAGACCATGTTAACTTCAATCGGTGCATGGGCTAGCGTTTGGTGCCATACAGCTCCCGGTATCCAAACTCCAGGAAAGTAATAGCTGTCTGAGGAGTGTCCATGAAAAATTCGAAGAAAGCCCTGTTGGCGGTTCTCGCCGCGTCGCTTGTAGTTCTTTGTGCTCTTGCAGCATTCGGAGTGTTCAGTCCGAAGTTCATCAACAGACTGCCTGAAGAGACTTCAAGTATGAGGACCCTGCCCGACTACGAGCTAGATCGAATTCTTAAGGAAAGTCCCGAATCGGTCAATAAGATTTTGTGCTTCAAGGGTTTACGCAAGGTGGTCGCCGAGATAGACCCGCTAGGACCGGCGCTCGTCGACTACCCGAATACTTCCAAATTAATGGACTCCGCCAGGTCGGCAAAAATCTCCTGTGAAATTACCGATGCTTCAATCGGCAAAATCGACCACTATGTAAAGTCCTTGCATTGGTCTTTCTGGGCTCTGTTTGCGGCTTTCGGGACGACGCTCGGTGCGATTCTCTGGCACTCAGGCGCCTTCAGGAAATTGGAAATCGGTTTGCATGGTGTCGAGGTAGTTAGAGCCGTCGATGACAATGGAGCGGTGGATCCCGCCGAGCGTCGCACTTTCGAGGATGTCGCCGGTTGCGAGGAAGCGATAGCGAAGCTTCGCAGAGTCGCGCGATGGTTGAAGTCGCCGGAATGGTATGAAGAGTTCGGCGCAAAAATTCCCCGCGGCATACTTGCCGTAGGCCCGCCTGGGACCGGAAAAACGCTGCTTGCCCGCGCACTCGCAGGCGAAGTCGATGCCAACTTTTTCTCCGTGAGCGGATCTAGCTTTGTGGAAATGTTCGTCGGTGTTGGCGCTAAGCGTGTTCGAAAGCTGTTCGCTACAGCGATTCAAGAGCGTAAGCGTACCGGTCGACCTTCGATCATATTTATAGATGAGATTGACGCGATTGGGAAAAAGCGGGGACAGGGTCAGTCTGGTTCTGACTCTGAGCGTGAGCAGACTCTTAACCAATTGCTGGTTTGCATGCAAGGATTTGAACAGACTCCAGGCATCATCGTGATGGCTGCCACTAATATGGCTGACAGTCTTGATGAGGCACTCAAGAGACCGGGTCGATTCGATTATCAAGTAAACGTCGATTTGCCCGATACTCTCGGTCGCGAAAAAATCTTCTCGATTCACACGCGCAACATGAAGCTCGCTCCCAATGTCCGGCTCCGAGACCTCGCGGTCCGCACTCCGCAATTCTCTGGCGCCGATATCGAACAGGCTTGCAACGAAGCCGCTATCGCCGCCGCCGAGCGTCTGGAAGCGCGCCTCGAAGACATGAGCCCGGAAGAGAGAACCGCTTTAGTGAAGCAGGTGTCGCTCGAGGACTTCGACATTGGAATCGATTACGTTCAGTTTGGTGACCCGATGCTCTCGAGAGCTCGTGCCATGTCGCAGCAGGACAAACGTAATACGGCATTCCATGAAGCTGGGCACTGTGCTGTTCAACAAGCACTTCAAGAGTATGGTGCAGATCCGATCACCAAAGTTACGATCGAGCCTCGCACGAAGTCGCTCGGCTACATGCAGAGCCATTCCGACGGCGACCGCTACAACTACACCGAGCCTCAACTGCGCAGTCGCATAATGGCTGCAATGGGCGGTCGTCTCGCACAAGAGTATTTCCTCAACTGCAAAGACACCGGCGCCTCCAACGATTTCGAACAAGCATCCAGACTGGCTAAGCTTATGGTCACCGAATTCGGTATGTCTAACCTCGGAGCTATACATCTTCGTCCCGAAGAACGCTCATCGCAAACTGGTGGCGCGCTATCCGACGAGATCGACAATGAATGGAGACGCATTATCTCAGAGTGCTACGAAGAGGCGAAAGTTCTCGTGATAAAGAACGAGCGCCGAATAGAGCGCATCGCCGAAGCGCTCCTCGTCGAGCAGACTATACTCTCCGAACGCCTCCTGGATCTCTGGTACGCCGGTGAGCCAAGACCCACTCCTCCAAGCATTCTCGAAACAATCGAGTTCTTAGAAGAAGAGATTCGCGTATCTGAAGAATGCAAGGTCGCGCAGCTCGACTGACCGCGATAGCGAGAATTTTCGGTGCCCAGCAGAAGGCTCTCGATGCCAAGAGTTGAGGGCAAGGGGAGCAAGGAAATCGTCAAACTTAGAGTGTTTTCCGATATCGGAAAACACTCTAACGAGTTCATAAACCGTTGTCGAGACTGACTTTGCGAAGGCTTGACGAAACAAATTGATTTCCGCAAAGAGCGCATAGAGTAGCGCTCACGGCTACCAGGCTTGACGCGCCTAACTCGAGTAAAAGCCGATCACGTTGTCTGGTTATAGCGTGCGCGGAGAACCGCGTACTCCGGCTCTTCACGGCGAGCCAGTCGGACGCAGGTTTCAACAACGTGATTCAATAAGGGTGAAACCGTCGCCATGCCGTGAACCTGTGCATACTCAATTACCTTGAGCATGAGGAATGGCTTGGAGTTTCGTTTTACAGCGGATTTGACAATCACGTTCTGCGAGTCGGTTCTTCTTATATGAGGTCCGGCAGCTTCTTCGTATACAGGCAAGAATCCATTGCGACACAAGTGGTGTTCAATATCCAGTTCTTTCATCGCGGAAATTCTTGTGGAGAACTCGTCGTCACTTAAGAAGCGGCGTGCAGCATATACATACGATTGACCAGCTCGATCTCCGTCGACAAGAAGATGCCATTGAATGCCGAGGTCCTGAGCCAACTTGATCAACGGATCCAATCCGCATTGCGCGAATTCAACGCACCTGATCCCTTCCGATTTGAAATCATACCCGAGGATATGCGCCATCTCGGGCAGAAGCCATCCTTCTGATTCGCCTTCAACGAAAAGCCAGCAGCGATTCATGATCGCGTCGGCACGATTCAATCGCAGATGGTAGCCGATGCGCCGGATATCATCTGTGTTTAACGTCCCGCTTTTGACATTGTAGACTGTCAACCCTTCCTTCTCTCGCACGATACGACGTAAAGATTTGAGGGGGACGGATGAAAGCAGATCGTCGGAGTTGGTCACCAACAGCTTTTGGACAGGGATTTGAGCAAGAAGGTCCCAGAATGACGCCAGCGCAATGGGATGCAAATTCGTCTCGGGATTTGCGACGACCACAATTGGTTCCGTGGAGCGGGGAATGTCTATCGTTCCTCTCGCTTCAAGCAACGTTCCGACAAGCGCAATGAGTGCCACCAGTTGGTGAAGGTCTCCGAATCGGGCGAGGCGAGACTTCTTGTCCAAAAGGGGAGTGAAGTGCGATGTGGTCTCGCGAATCTCTTCAATGTACCTTTGATAGCGCGCGATGCGTCCAGCCTCGGCACCGGGAAAGCGACCTTCGAGTTCGGAGATTGCATCCATCGCAGATATCAATTCGTCCCTCGTCAAACGGTCAGGCTGAAATATGGCTTTTCTGTACAACGAAAGCAAATAGCGATCTCCAACCGACAATTGATTATTCGCCGCATTACCCTCGAACGATGGTAGCGCACCATATTTAGTGTCGTGCCATCCGAGCGCAATGATCGGACTCATCTGGCGAATCGAGCGTATAATCTCCTCCTCGTTGGATATCTGCAAGGGAAACTGCTTTGGATTGAGAAAAACACATTGAGACTCAATCGTATCGCCTTCACCGATCTCCGCTTCTATGCGTAATGAAATCTCTCGTCGACCATCTCTCCAGTCATTGATAACTGGATGGAGTGTTTCGTAGCCTGATTCGTTCCACTGATTCCGGGTACTTTCGCGAAAGGTCAAAGCTATAGAAAGTCGCGTTGCCTGTGGCTCATCTTGTCCCGGTGGTGCGTGAAAATCTTGTTTTGAAAACGTCGGAACTTGGCTCCCTTCGTACCCCGCTGGACCCGGAGTGAGGCAAAGCTGAAGCGCCTCCACGAGACTCGTCTTCCCAAAGCTGCCCTCACCAAAAACGGCGGTGATGACGTCGAGCTTCAGCGATAACCTTTTAATTCCGCGGAAATTTTCTATTTCAACCAGGCGAAGATGCATTTGTTTTCAATCGCATTCTGAAGTTAGTGCAGTATAGCCGATTGAACGCTCTTGACGAAGGTCCTCAAGCCTAGCGCGTGTTAATGCCGCATAAACCAAAGAACGCCGGACGCGACAAACGCACGCAGTGTCCTTGAGTTCTACGATCGGTGTCATGAGTCGTTGATGCGTATTCAGAAAATTCGAATTACAATCCGAGGCGAGCTATTGATAGAATGCGTTTCTTCGTTGGGAGCTACGATAATGGATCTTCGGACTTGCAACTTTCGCACCTTTCCCCACCTAGCTCGGCGTAGATTGGTCTTTCAAATTTTGTGTCCGTTGCTATGATGAAGTTCTGAGACGAGCTGGAGGTCCTTCGATGGACGTGACATGAGGCACTCTTAGCGACGAAGTCGCCAGAACCTCAGTTAGCGGTGCAGAATAACGAAGCTATCTATTTCCCTTTTGTTTGATAAGATGAACAAATGACTAATTCGATGAGCTATCGGTCGATGTTGGAATGGAAGAATTGTTCTGCGGTTGAGCAGTCTGATGATAAGGTCAGTGGAGCCTGGCTTTTCAAAGGAACGAGAGTGCCAGTGAATGCCCTTTTTGAGAACCTGGAGGGCGGCGCGACGATTGACGAGTTTGTAGACTGGTTTCCGGGAGTATCAAGAAAGCAGGTGGGAAAAGTACTTCGCTTTGCTGAGGGGAGTCTAGCCTCTGCATAGGAGGCCAATTGCTAATTCTCTTCGATCAAGGGACTCCAGCGCCGCTCAAGAATTCACTAAAGGCGCATTTTGTCAGTACTGCATTCGAACTTGGCTGGTCTAAGCTGACCAATCGCTCGCTGCTTGCTGTAGCAAACAAACAGTTCGACGTTCTTGTGACAACTGATCAGAGTTTGTTGCATCAGCAAAATCTGTCAAAACTTACTCTGGCAATACTGGTGTTGCCGCATGCAAATTGGCCTTCGTTAAAAAGGCACATACCGCTCATCGTGTCAGTCATTGATGGTCTCCAGCCAGGAGAGCGTATTGCGCTTGCGTCTACCTGGCAGTTGATGCACATCGTCTACCTCGACATTGACACCGCTAAAATCAGCAGGCAGCCGGCTTCTGACAGCTCTACTACGGCGCCATAGGTGTCCCCGGTTTGTCCTTTGATGTGTGAGGCGAGCCAGTGAGAAGATAAAATTCCGACGAGAAGTGTGAACGCAACTATGCGGAATATGGTATTGAGATCGGTGCAATGCGCGACGATTGCAGATACCACTACTGGTACTATCATTCCGAGGAATAAGTCGTTGGGAAAGCGGGTGCTTGTGTGCCAGATCTTTCCTTTTCCGTGCTCTCGGGCGTAGGGAAAACGACCGATTGCGTAGAGTTCGCACCAGCGTGACCAGATTGGTATCAGAATGAGACTTGCGAACATAAGGAGGGGTTGGGAGCAAAGTCCGATTAGAGCAGTCGCCTTCACGAGAAAGACGGACATTCCGGCCATGGCGCCGAAGTTGCCGACGCGGCTGTCTTGCATGATTTCCAGCATCCTCTCTGGGTTTCGATGAGAGAAAATTCCGTCGGCCGCATCCATCAAGCCGTCGAAGTGAAGTCCGCCTGTCAGGCATAGCCAGGTGATACACAGAACAGGTCCACACACTACGGGCGGTGCGCCAAGCTGGTTTAAAAGTGCGACGGCGGCGACAAGTAAAACAGCGCCAATGACTAAACCGGCGCAGGGCAGATATTTCGCCAATCCGTGGAGATGGCTCGGTTCATCAGGGTCGCCTGCGTTCTCGTCGATGCTCCTTGCGATTTCAGCCGCGAGAGATTTTAAAGGCAGCGACGTGACATAGGATAGCGTCAGCAAAAAGCGTTTGAATACGCCGCTCATGATAACGGATTACCGGATGGAACCTGCGCTGTGTATTCGGCGCGCTGGGGGAATTGAGCACAATTGTTGATGACGATCAATTCGCGTTTATCCATATAATATTCGACGGTCTCTTGAACTATTTTCAGTATCTCCGGATCCGATTCCATGTTCCATGCACGCTCTAGAATCTGTGGAATCGCATCTTCCGGCGTGGGTTTGCCATCGTCTCCGTCGGTTTTACTCCAGGGGAGGTCTATATTGTCCAGGAAGCGTGCCACTATATCCGGTACCAGCGGCAAAGATTCATTTGGCGTTAAGCCATATGCAAAGATGCTTCGATTTGACATGTTGCCACTAAAAACAGCATGAGGACCGATGATGTCCGATGCCCAGTCCATGACAAGCAACGCATGATCTGGACGATCTGGACCCTTGTAGCTTTCGAGAGGAATGTCGTAGAGTCTGGCCAATGCAGCCGCAAGCGGTCGCGAATAAGGATTGTAAAACTCAATCGCCTCGGGGACCAGACTGAGTCCTTCCAGAACACCCTTTAATATCAGGAGTGTCGATGCCACCGATCGATAGCTTTCCTTCTCGTCCTTTATGGTGGCGCTGGTGGTGACGTCCTGTGGTAGCAGCTCAACCGTGCCGTACAGCGCATAGAGCCAGTCGCGCTCTGTCAGCGACTTCTTGCGCTGCAGTCGTTCTAACCTCTTCAAGATTATTTCGCGATGGCGAAGCTCGTACTTCTCGTCTTCTGTTTTAGCTAGCTTCTTGAGAAGACCGATGGTGTCTTTTGTTTCCTTTACTTTGCGGAGCAGCGAATAACAAACTGCGAGATTGCATGAAGTGTCGAAATCGTCTTCACCTTTTCTCGCGATCAGAAAATGCTCGACCGCGTCTTCGTATTTTTTTATAGTCATGAGCGCAAAACCCAGCTCATAGTTGAGCGTCGAGTCAAGTGGCTGGCTCGCCAGACAACTCGTCAGCAACATTACGGCAAGCTGATACTCGCGTGTGCTGATCATGAAGTATCCCGCAGCGAACGCGGCTCTTGCGTGATCTTCCAGCGTGGCTTTCTCACTGTTCTCCGCAAGTGCCTCCTTTAACTGGGTGAGAGCCTGGGCTGCCTCGGCACGATTGAACTCGTCCATCACCCTCGCGCAGAGTTCAATCGCTTCTATGCTGTTGGGATGGGCGAGCCAGTAGCCTCTGAGCTCTGCGAGGCTGGCGTCGTTGTGACCTTCCTCAAGCAGTGCTCTGGCATTTGCCAATCCCTGATTTCCTTTGGGTGCGTCAGCTCGCACAAAATTGCCCTCGTTTTACGAAACTCTTGACACGCCTTGGGGCAAGAGACCAATCATTCCTTGGAATTCTAGGGCATTCTAGGACGCACGCCACATTGCGCGAATCTCATTTGCCCGTTGAATTTGCGCCTTGTAACGAGAATCTCCCAGTAGTTCGGGCTTTATCCGGCAGATCGGTTAAAATTTCCGAACATTCTTCGAGGCCCCAGTGGGTGCCTTTTTGTGGGGGTATTTGGCGTGAGCACGAAACGCAGAACGATAATCGCCGGCAACTGGAAGATGAATAAGACCTTTGGCGAGGGCAAGAAGCTTGCCGCCGCTATCGTCGAAGGTGTCAAGGACAAGAAGGACCTGCCGGAAATCGTCCTCTGCCCTCCTTTCACCTTGTTGGGTGAAGTAACCGAGTCGACAAAAGGTAGCGCCGTCAAAGTCGGTGCGCAGAACATGGACTACCGTGATGAAGGCGCCTATACAGGCGAAGTCTCACCTGTGATGCTGACCTCAATGACTGTCGGGTACGTGTTGATCGGTCACTCGGAGCGCAGACAATTCTTTGGTGAGACAAATGCGACGGTCAATCTCAGGCTGAAAGCAGCTCTCCGGCACGACCTCGTGCCGATCGTGTGTGTCGGTGAGACGCTGGACGAACGCGAAGATGGACTCACAGATGCTGTAGTCCGTCGGCAAGTGGCAGCAGCGCTTGCTGATATCGATGAAACTGATCTCGAAAAGATTGTGTTTGCCTACGAGCCCGTCTGGGCGATCGGTACTGGAAAGACATGCGAAGCTGCCGAAGCGAATCGCGTGGCCGGTCTGGTCAGAGCGACCGTGAATGAGTTCTACAGCCGCGGTGAGTCTGGGCAAAAAAACAAGTCTACTGTCGGAGAGCAGATACCTGTACTGTACGGCGGCAGCGTCAAAGCATCCAACGTCGATGAGCAGCTCGCTCTCGAACACATCGATGGTTCGCTCGTCGGTGGTGCAAGTCTTACGGCTCAAGAGTTCCTCCCAATAATCGAAGCCGGCGCGAAGCGCGTAGCAAGAGTGCCATCCAAGGCTTAGGTTTGCGCATCGGTCATGCTCGTAGAAGCATTCGCGCGGAACAACTGGTCGCGAACTGTTGGTTGATGATATCTATTTGCTCGCTAAAGATTGCTTCAGTGAGCGAACAAATCCGTCTGGCGAGGTTCTTCAATGACGGTCGCACTCATATCCGGTAGCGGTACAGCAGCCAGAACCGTGAGCAGTCGAGACAATTCGAGCAAGCGCCAGTCTGAAAGCGCGTCTGGCGGCTTTGCATTAACGGCATCTCCCATTCTCGCGGTGCTGTTCAGCATCTCTTGTCTGTATCGTTCATTCATTTATTCTAAAAAATGAAAGAGCTGCCGCTGAGCGTGTTTAACATGCGGCAACAAGCGTTACGTGATTTAGCTTAGATTGGGCTGTTCGTTTATAATGTCACTTCTGGCCACATACATGGAGAGGTGTCGGAGTGGTCTATCGTGCAGTCCTGGAAAGACTGTCTGCCCCACAAGGGCAGCGAGGGTTCGAATCCCTCCCTCTCCGGTTAATTCCCAGGTAAGACAATACAATCGTTCGGAGTGGATCGAGCTGTGGATCACTTCACTGAAAAACTCAATGAAATTGAGCAGACTTTTCTTCAATTGGAGGGTCAGATGGCTGATCCTGCGATTATCTCCGATCAGGACAAACTTACTGCAATGGCGCGTACTCGTAGCCAGATGCTGCCCACCATCGAGACCTATCGCGATTTTCGCCAGGTCAACGAACAGATCGCAGAAGCGCAAGAGCTGCTAAAAGGCAAGGTTAGCGACGACGAGCGTTCTTATTATCAATCCGAATTGGAAGAAGGGCGAAAACGGGTCGAAGAGCTGAGTGATAGGCTCAAGATCTTGCTTTTGCCTAGCGATCCTAACGATGACAAAGACATCATGGTGGAAGTGCGTGCAGGTGCAGGCGGTGATGAAGCCTCGCTTTTCGCAGGCGATCTGTTCAACATGTACACTCGCTACGCCAACCGACTGAAGTGGACCTGGCAGATAGAAAGCAGCCATGGTGGTGAAGTCGGCGGATTTAAGGAAGTCATTTTTAGCGTCAAAGCTGATGGTGCGTACAGTAAGTTCAAATTCGAATCCGGTGTCCATCGGGTTCAGCGCGTACCGGAGACGGAAGCGTCTGGTCGTGTGCATACATCCACTGCGACGGTCGCTGTTATGCCTGAGGCTGAAGAAGTAGACGTCGAGCTGCAAGACAACGACCTGGAAATCACTACGATGAGATCTGGCGGAGCCGGCGGCCAGAATGTCAACAAGGTAGAGACCGCTGTGCGCATCGTGCACAAGCCATCAGGAATTATGGTGGCATGCTCGGAGGAGCGCAGTCAGTTGCAGAATAAGGAGCGTGCCAAGCAGATCTTGCGTAACAAGCTCTATAAAATGAAACTGGAAGAACAGCAGAAAGCAATCTATGACCAGCGTAAATCGCAGGTCGGCACCGGCGATCGCTCTGAGAAGATCCGTACCTATAACTTCAAGGACAATCGGGTCACAGACCACAGGCTCAACCAGAACTTCTCGCTCATCAAGATTTTGGAAGGCGATCTGGATGACATGATTCAGGCCTCCACCCTGGAAGAGCAACAGCAGAAGCTTCTGGAAGCGACTGGACTTTAGATCAAGTCATGATCGAATCGCAGTTGACGCCGGGACAATCATTGGCTTCACTCAAAATTGAGATGTCCGCTCAACTCGTGCGCTTTGGTATCGAGCGCGAAGAGGCTCTAACCGAGTGTGACATGATGATCGAGCACATTCTCGGACTTTCGAGGTCGGCTCAAATTGCCGCACGTGCCGCCTTGGTCGATGACGTTCAATTGACGCGACTCATGGAGATGATTGATGCCAGGCGGCTCCGGATGCCGATTCAATACATCCTTGGCGAGGCTTACTTTATGGGTTTAAAACTCAAAGTAAGGTCTGGTGTTTTTATCCCTCGCCCCGACACCGAGACAGTTGTTGAGTGTGTGATCGAGAAAATGAAGGGAGCGCGCTCTCCGTCTAAAGCGCTTGAGATTGGGGTGGGAAGTGGTGCAATTGCCATTTCCCTGTTGAAGAACTTGGACGATCTCGAAGTGGTGGCAGTGGATGCCTCACCGGTAGCGCTTGAGATTACGGCCGAAAATGCGGCTACCCATGGAGTCAGCGAGAGGTTGACTCTATTTCGTGAAGAGACGTGGTGGGCAGTGAGCGACAAGTTTCAATTATTGGTATCCAACCCGCCATATATTCCGCGCCATCAGGCCAAGGACCTGCAGCCTGAGGTAGGGCTCTACGAACCGGAGCTTGCCCTATTCGGAACTGGAGAGGACGGTCTCGGGTTCTATCGAGATATCGCTTGCAATGGGGGCAATGTTTTAGATGCAAATGGTGCCTTCGTCGTAGTAGAGGTAGGAGACCATCAGGCCAAGGACGTGGCGGCTATCTTCGCGAATGCGGGTTTCCTGGATGTGGAATGTCGCAAGGATCTGACCGGCATGGAACGGGTAGTTAGCTGCAGATCTGGCGGTTTGAGCTAATTGCCTTGTACTCGCGCCTTCGGACCGGGCGACTCGTGCAGCGAAGTCGGCTTACAGCGTGATCTAGAGCCGATGGCGAGAGCGTTCGCCATCGGTGTCACTGTCCTACTTCGAGAGGGTTTGCTGCTAGCGGAAGGTGATATCGTTCTTCGGTGATGCAACAGGGACGATGCGTGGGAGCAGCTTACTCGTACGATTGAAGCAATGCGTCGCCCCTTCGGTCAGCGTTTATTGTTCGCCGATAGCGGCAGGATCAATCGTTCGACGGGCACACGTTCCACTCGAGCGATGGTCACTCGACGATGGTGAAACAAGCGGCGATGCATGTCTCCCGTTCGGTCCGCCTCGTATTGCTTTGATGGCTGTTTCGCTATGTCGAGTATCTGTGTTCGATATAGCTCGCGGTGTTTTCCACTTTGCACAACTCGCTTCGAAAGTGGCTCTAGAGCTTCCCTTGTCGAAGCTCTCAACCTTTGCTGCAGCGGGATTGACGAGAGTGCCACCAAAGAAAATCCTTGTAAATACAGGGCTAGCTGTTAGAATGAAAAAATAGGGGTTTTTCAATGAGGCTCCATGAAGGACGGAATCTTAAAAGCCATTTCTGCTGATGGCAGAGTCCGAGCGGTGATCGCCACTACGACCCAGGCGGTGGAAGTGGCGCGGCAGAAGCATGGTCTTTCCTACACTGCAACGGCTGCGTTGGGAAGGGCTATGACTGCTGGTCTCCTTCTTGCCCGGATCGTGCTCAGAGATGGACAGGTCACCCTGAAGTTCAACGGCAACGGTCCCCTCGGTAGGGTATTCGTAGACGCGTCGCCGCGAGGCACAGTCAGAGGTTACGTAGACAATCCCCAGGTTGAGTTACCGCTTAACTCCCTGGGGAATTTTGATGTTGGGACTGCAATAGGCAAAACCGGCTACTTGCATGTGACTGTCGATCACGGTTTTGGTCGGCCATACAGCTCGACTGTAGAGCTGGCAAGCGGTGAGGTCGGCGAAGACGTCAATCGCTACCTGGTCAATTCGGATCAGGCGGGCTCCATCGTTGTAGTTGGGGCGCATTTGGCCAAGTCTGGTGTGGAAGCGGCCGGCGGTCTCATCGTTCAATTGCTTCCCGATCACACGGAAGAGACTATCTGCCAGATCGAGAATAACATTACCACTTTTGGCAGCTTCACTTTCCTGATGCGGCGCGGCATGAGCCTGGAGAATATTCTCAAGCGCATTCTAAGTGGCTTTGAGATTCGCACGCTAACCGATGAAGAGCCGATTTCGTTCTACTGCAAATGCAGCAGCGAGCGATTTGTCGAGGCGCTGAAAATCCTATCGAAAAGCGACCTGATTTCGATGGCGGAAGAAGATGGCCAAGCGGAAGGTCGTTGCCATTTCTGCAACGAATATTACTACGTCGGAAAAGACAGGCTTTTGGACCTGGCAGGACAGAGATCAATTTAGCGAGGCTGCGAGCTCTTAGAGCGCACGGGCAATTTTGCCGCGCTTCAGGCACGAGGTGCAGACTTTCATGCGCTTGATCGAATTGTTGATCCGAGCGCGAACTGTTTGCAAATTGGGCAGCCAACGCCGCTTATTATGCGGGTTCCAGTGTGACCGTAGGAAGGTATAGTTCATACCAACAATCGGTCCTTTGCCGCAGACATCACAACGCTTTGCCATAACAAGCCTTCCAGTCGTTAAACGCTACCAATGATTCATCCCGCGGTCGCATAAAAATGCTCTGGCGGGCTCAATAGCTCCGTCCGATAACGCTAGACGGACTATCGAGTACAAGCCGGTTGTTGGTGAGAGCGAATCCCGCCACTTTCCAGGCAAAGGGTGCATTGTAGCAAGCTAACGAGTATATCCGTAGTAAATATTGTCAATTGTAATGGTTCTACAGAACAATTAGACACAATATTTGCCCAATTGGTTGGTCAACGTGGTAGTCTGTTTTTGGGGGAAACAACATTTGTTGGCGTTGTCAGGCTATCAGATTGAGCCGTTCTCAAGAAGAACTGACCACTTCTAATCCCGCCCCGTGGTCGATTAGTATTAGATTTTTGTTGGACATGATAAAACAACACTACTAATGGCCTCGAAATCGTGGTATCAATTCAGTGGGTGCAGCACTGCCGCTTGATTTCTTTCTTTCGGTAGGAAAGCGAGAGGATAGTGACAAACTTAGGGATCCAGGAATGGCACTCGTAAATTACGCGGCGAGAGAAATTAACTGCAAAATCGTTTACTATGGCACCGGTCTTGGTGGCAAGACTACGAATTTGAAATATATTCATAGTCAGCTGGCACCGACGACGCGCGGAGAGCTCATCAGTCTGGCCACAGAGACGGAACGTACTCTCTTCTTCGACTTCTTACCATTAGATCTGGGCAGCGTACAAGGGTTCAAGACCCGCTTCTCCCTCTATACCGTACCTGGTCAGGTGGAATATAACGCCAGCCGCAAGCTTATTCTTAACGGCGTCGACGGCATCATCTTCGTTGCAGATTCCGATGTGATGCGTAGCAAGGACAACGTCGACTCATTGCAAAACATGATCGAGAACCTTGCCGAATACAGTCTCACTCTCGACAATATTCCGTGGGTTTTGCAGTACAACAAGCGAGACCTCGCCAACGCTATGCCAATCGAACGTATGGAGCGCGAGCTAAACCAGCGTCAGGTCCCTAGCTTCGAAGCAGTCGCTTCTGAAGGTCTCGGCGTCTTTGCCACACTCAAGGCTATCAGTAAGTTGATTCTCAACAGGTTGCAATAAAACCAGCACCATATTTGGTACTGCTTGTGGATGAGCCCATTATTCAATGGCTAAGATTCTCATAGTAGATGACCACGTGGAGTTAACCGAAAATCTGGTTGATCTGCTGAAGCGTGACCATCACACGGTCGAGTCTGCATTGTCCGGACGGGACGCCTTGGAATTGATTTTGAATTCGCATTTCGACCTCGCCATACTTGACTGGGGTTTGCCTGAGATTAGCGGTGTCGAGCTTTGCCGCCGCCTCAGGGCTAAAGATCCTTCGACCGCCATACTTATACTCACTGGTAAATCGGAAGTTACCGACAAGGTCGTCGGCTTTGATGCCGGCGCCGACGATTACCTGACTAAGCCCTTCCATCTAATGGAACTGAAAGTCCGGGTCAATGCGTTGTTGCGGAGACGAGGCAAAAATGTACAGACAGTACTGAAAGCTAGAGATCTGGAGTTGGAGCCGGAGAGATTCGTCGTCAGGAAATCCGGCCGTGAGATAAAACTTCTGCCTAAGGAGTTTGCTTTATTAGAGTTCTTCATGCAGCATCCACGTCAGGTGTTTAGTCTGGACAATCTCCTGGATCGTGTCTGGGCATCCGACAGTCAAGCTTCGACTGCGGCTGTTCATGCCTGTATTCGAAGACTTCGTCAGAAGATAGATGATGGCTCTCCCGAAAGTTTTATTGAAAATGTACATGGCGTTGGATACCGATTCGAACCCTAATTGCCTGAACTTTTGATATTTCGGCATCGATTGTTCGAGTCAAGATCCGCGCTGTGTCAGCATTCTGGCGGAATTTAACCGGTGCCGATGTGGTATCACAAAAGTCCAAGTCGAAAATGTCGATAAAATGTCGATCTTGTGTTGCTAAATAGTATTGTTGCACCGCTCTGTATGAATGGACCTGAAGCCTTCCCTCAAGGACAGGTCATCATCATTGTCAGGGTGGACAAATGAACATCAGAAATATAACAACGTTATACGTCTTACCAGGTGGTCGATCATCAAATTCAAGCCACCGCGGTGAGTTAAGGAATTCTGGCGTAGCGGATGCTTCCTCGAAGCATTCTAAAAAAGGCGCTGTGCCACCACGCACTCGGACCAATGTGCCGGACCTTCGAGTTCTGCCTGATTGTGGTGCCGAGATCTCCTTCGAGCCCACGCTCGAGCAACACACCAGACATCGTACAGAAAGTCTGAGTCCTGACGTAGAGAAGGTCGCGGCGCGCGAGCCGTCTATCTATACTGGTCGCAGAGTGAAGTGCGACACTGTTCTTAAACGGTTGATCGAAATCGATCTACCGTACGATGACGATCTGTCCTTGGCTGAAGAAACTGCTTCTCAAGTCATTGAAGGGCACCAAATATCGGAAGCGGTATTCGATAGGTTTGCTTATGCACTTTGTATTGGAAAGGAACCCGCACTTTTACCACTACTCAATCAAGAGCTCGCGCAGCGCGGTTCTCGATTGCGTATCGCGTATGTAGATCAGCGAATTCTGACCTGTTCTCCGGAAACTGAGGAGTATTTTCGCGAAGTTGTTTTCTGTACTTCGGTAGGTCTGGTTGATCTCGACAAATGCATTGCTCCGGAGGATGGCGTCAATCCAGCGCTAATCCCCACTGCGTCGGTTACCATCTGGCCAATTCGGCAAGTTCGGACCGTTTATTTCTCTGATCGGAACGGTCGGTTGGTATATCAACAACGCAGAAGTGATTTTGTTTTCAAAAATCGATGACCAGACGTAATGGGCTTTCTGACTAGGTTTTTTTGTAGCACCCTATCCGTCGCTTCGAGAAGGAGGTAAAAAGATCACTCTATGCGATGAACCCGATGCCCGTACTTCTGGCCGTTGCGTGCATCGTTAATGTCTGAATTGATTATCGTCATGCGCGTTTCTTCCCCAATCTCGACGTTTGTGTCAATCTCCATCAATTCAGGCTTCAACACTTGCTACACGGCTGGAAGGCAGCGTAAGTATCTGTGAGTAAACAGATACTTACGTTGTCGAGTTTGCCGCATCATTTTCGCCTGCGGAATTCGGGATGCGGAACCAAAATGTACTGCCTGAAACTTCTTCCGATTGGACACCAACGATGCCACCATGTTCTTCAACTATCGATTCGCAAATGGCCAGTCCTAAGCCCGTTCCGGTCTTGTGTCTCGGCGTAGGATTTGCTTGAAGCTCTCGAATATCGTGGGTGATATTGCTCCGCGATTCCGGTGCCGTTGTCTTT
This sequence comes from uncultured Candidatus Obscuribacterales bacterium, assembly GCA_964418155.1. Classification (GTDB taxonomy): domain Bacteria; phylum Cyanobacteriota; class Vampirovibrionia; order Obscuribacterales; family Obscuribacteraceae; genus JADYXR01. Next base: position 55,092 of record CAYQKX010000007.1, read on the forward strand.
GACTTGCACCTCCACTGACTTGTATCAGGTGATTGCGGATACCGTCACCGACGCTCCCGATGGTGAGCACTTAATGGCATTGGACAGAAGATTCACCAGTACCTGCACAATCTTATCTTCATCGCACCAGGCCCCCAGGACTGTTCCTTCGGCTTCTAGCTCTACATTCTCTGCGTCTGCTAACCCCCTGCATCGCTTCGAGGGAGCGCTCGATGATTCCGTCGAGGTTGTGGTGGCTGCGTTTTATTTGCATCTCTCCGGACTTGAGACGCTATATATCGAGAAGATTGTCGATCATGGAGTTCAACCTCATCACACTGCGCTTTATAGCAAATCGATGGTGAGTTTATTAAGCTCTTGGTGGAGTTCGTCCAGACAAAAATGCTCATGGCAGGCTGGAATCGTAAGATTCCCATTCAGGTGTCGACAAAAAGTCGATTTTTTATCGGTTAATGGTGAGGATCGGTGCAACCGTTCGAATTCAATCTTGCCTAAACCTTGTCAAGCTTTTGCTGGCTTAAGTCATTAATACTGGAATTGGAGCTGCACTTCTTTTACTCTATAGGTAACAGTCTACCTGGAGTGGTGCGGCACTGTGAGTCCGATTGTCGGTCAGGGCAAGCCAAGCAAAGACTCTCTCGTAATAGCGATGCGAAAAGCGCTAACCATAGAGAGGCGGTCTCGTTATGCCGATTTTCATGGACGGCGCAGCACATTTTCGCAATTCATGCGACAGACTTCAGCGAGCCTATCCAGGACATATCCGATGGATTCAACCTGGATAACTATTCGTGGCTTGTTCCGTCAATACCCTCACACGGACGTAGCTACGCGCATCTCGATTATTAAGCGAGCCGAAGAGTTGATCGAGCCTCATCTCGAAGTGTTGATGCAGCGCAAGACTCTCGATGAGGAATCGACGGAGGTGGCCTCGGACGAAGAGCGCGGTATCGTGGATGAAGGAATAGATGACGATGTCGCTTCTGGCGTAGTGACTGGAGGCTCCCGCGACAAATCAAATTTGTCTGGTGCCGATCTGAGCCCTGCCGGCGGTGCGCTCGATGAAAGATATGAGGCAAGTCGATATGGGCGTTCGGGCGCGGCGCTCGAGTCGTCTGAAACTCAGCGGACGGCAACCGGGTCGTCGTCGTCGTCTTCTTCTTCTTCTTCTTCTTCTTCTGGAAGAGAGCGGGGCGGCCTCGGCGTTATTAAAGGACTCGGCGTAAAAATCACTCCTGTTGTTGATGGTCAGCCCGTGGTTGGTGCCCGTAGCGGTAAAGCGCAGAGCAACCAGGCAGAAAGTTCCGATACTCCGAACCAGGCAAATGAAAGAGGTAATGGTGTCGCATATGGTGCGGCATCCGGCGGGCGTTCTGGTTATGTCGGCGGTGCTGCTGGTTCTGCCGTCCGCGTAAGCAACAGCGGTGCCTCTAACGCTTCTCCAGCGCGATCTGCTAACGGCGGACCTCTGAATGGTGCCGCGCCTAATTCCTTCGGGACCGGTGTTGGTCAATCCGCGAATCGAACTGGCGGTCCTAACAGCTTGGCGAATGGACGAAGTTCATTTGCTCCACCTCCGCCATCTGCAACGAGCGGCTCTCGTCCGACCGGACCAGCACGAACCAAGGATGCCGCTGGAAAGGATCCTGAAGAGGTTAATGTCCAGTTCGTCAAAGGGGTGGGTCCCAAACTTTCCGGCGTCTTGAATCGCCTGGAGATTAATACGGTATCCGAATTGCTGCGACACTACCCGCGCAGGCATCTCGATTTCCAAAATCGATTGTTGATCCGCGATCTCCATGAAGGTCAGGAAGTGACGATTTTCGGAATGATCCGTTCTGTCGGAGCTTTTCAATCGCGCAAGCGCAATGTCTCAGTTCTAACGGTCGTGATCTCTGATAATACGGGAAGCATCACGATTACGAAGTTTGTCGGTGGAAAGTCCAATAAATATCTGCTCGACCGGTACAAGGCTCAGTATCCGAAAGGCGCTCAGGTCCTTGCCTCTGGTATCGTGGAGCGCGATCAGTACAGCGGTAAGTTCACACTCAAGAATTCGGAGGTAGAAATTCTCGGTCTGGTATCAGATGGAGAAGAAGATCAGCAGCAGGTCAGCATACATGCCGGCAGGTTGGTGCCTGTTTACCCACTGACAGAGGGGCTTTCGCTCCGCTATCTGCGCACTATCATGCACAACGCTCTGGAAGCCTACGCGCAATACATTCAAGACCCGCTTCCCAGGGAGATTCGAGACGAGCTCGGGCTCGTCGAATTGACCGAAGCACTTCGCGGCATACACTTTCCATCTACAGTCGAAGAGAAAGATAATGCTCGTCGAAGATTGGTATTTGATGAGCTGTTCGCCATACAATTGCAGTTGGCGCATCGGCGGCACAAATTCGATCATGCCAACAACAATGCGCTCGCCCTCAAGTATTCCGAAGAAGGGCTGGTAAAGGAGTTGGTCAAGTCGCTGCCGTTCCGACTGACTGGTGCGCAAGAAAGAGTATTCGGCGAGATTGCTCGAGATCTCGCTTCCAATAAGCCGATGCATCGATTGGTGCAAGGAGATGTGGGCAGCGGAAAGACTGTCGTTGCGCTTTTGGCCTGCTTGATCGCCATCGAAAATGGATATCAGGCAGCGATGATGGCGCCCACGGAGATTCTGGCAGAACAACACTTCCGCCAATTTCAGCGCCTGCTGACGCCGCTGGGGTTGCGCACATGCCTGGTTTTAGGTAAGCATGGAGTGAAGGAAAGACGCGCCGTTCGGCAGCAAATTTTGTCGGGACAGGTACATGTTGCGGTCGGCACTCATGCACTCCTGGAAGATGATGTTGAGTTTCCAAATCTTGGTCTCATCATTATCGATGAGCAGCACAGATTTGGAGTAAAGCAGCGTGCGAGGCTGAAGGCAAAGAGTCTCAGTCCTGAATTGCTTACCATGACAGCGACACCGATTCCTCGCACGCTCGCTATGACGATGCACGGTGACCTCGATGTCTCGGAAATCGACGAGTTGCCGCCGGGCCGTAAGCCTGTAATCACAAAGGTCGGCAAACCGGGACAAAAAGATGAGCTCTGGAATTTCATCATAAAAGAGATCGACAAAGGGCGTCAGGCATACATCGTTTTTCCTTTGATCGAGGAGTCTGAGAGCCTGTCGGCCAAGGCTGCTACCAAAGAGTTCGAGAAGCTGCAACAGAAGTTCGGCGAAGAGGACCCGGCGCGAGGAAAGCGCAAAATTGCATTCGGGCTTATGCATGGCAAGCTCAAAGCGCAAGAGAAAGACGAGGTAATGGAGCAGTTTCGCAAAGGTGAGTTTCAGGTGCTTGTCTCGACTACGGTCATCGAGGTCGGTGTCGATGTACCGAATGCATCGGTCATGGTGATTGAGAATGCCGATCGATTTGGTCTGGCTCAGCTTCACCAACTGCGGGGACGGGTCGGCCGGGGCGCGGAGCAGTCTTATTGCTTCTTGATCTCCGATATGAAGAGTTCGACCACTCGTGAGCGACTAGAGATAATGACACTCACCAACGATGGATTTGTAGTCGCGGAGAAAGATCTCGAGATTCGAGGACCTGGAGAATTTCTTGGCTACCGGCAGAGCGGTTTGCCAGATCTGATACTCGCCGATCTGGTGCAGGACGCAAAGATTCTCGAAGAAGCCCGCCATACCGCTATCAGTTTGGTGAAGGCGGACCCGGAGCTGAAGCACGCAGCCGGGTTGCGGGCGTTGCTCGAGCGCAGATCATCCTCCGGCGAAGCGGAGATAATGCGGTCGGGGTAGATCTATACTTTGCGATAATTTTGGTGGGCTTGCTATTCGCAATTGCTGATAGGTCGTCGAGTTTATAGCTTTTCGCGAGGTTGTGATACTACCTGAGGTTCGACTTTAAATCGTTTTTTTGATATATATCGATTGGTGGTATCATATTCGGTGTCGCGTTGTATTCTGGTTGGTCGCGCAGTTCGCGTCGGATAAAAATAGTGCTTGCTATCCATGAAATCCGGATCGGGGTCCGATATCAAGCCTTATCACACCCTCTCATCCCAAGCCCATTTTGACAACATCTGTGCTTGTAGTCGGGGGTTCCGAGGAAGCACGGCGCGCGCATTTTCAGTGCGGCTTGAGGCGACAATGATAGAGCCTGCAGCATGAGTGGTAAGATGACATCAATTGCCCATCTACGGGAGCTGCTCACCTCATGTCGAGAAAGACAACAACGGCTTCTTTTGTCGCGCTTTCAATATATCTTCTAAATTCGAGTATCGCAATTTCTGCTGAGACGACCGCTCAACCGCTATCCGACGAAGCTAAGACTGCCAATGTGTACAAGACCACTGCCCAGAAATGTCTTGCCGGCAAGCACTACAACGAGGCTATCGAGTATTTAGATAAAGGCATTCGAGCTAACCCGGCGGATGCGTCGCTGCATGCCATGCGCGCTCAGGCGAATTTGCGGAATGGCAACGCTGCGCAAGCGTTGGAAGACGCCAACACAGCAGTGAAAGTTGGTCCCTCGTCGCCGGATGGCTATAAGGCACGGGGCGAGCTGTACGAAACAATGAAGAAGACTGCGGAAGCTCTAGACGAATACTCGAAGGCGATAAAATTCAGTACGTCCTTCGATCGCGATTTGATCAACAAGCACTACAAAGCCGCCACCGCTTTGAAAAGACCAGATCTGGCTATTCAAGACTGCAACGCGCTTTTGAATGAATCACCAAATGATCCGACACTGACTCTGATTCGCGCTCAGTTATACGATGCCGTGAAAAAACTGCCTGAGGCGGTCGAAGACTATGAGCTTGTGTTTTATCTCAATCCCACGCAGCGAGCCGTGTCTGCTGCATTGATCAGAGATCTCGATCAGTTGGCATTTTCCAATCCGTCGAAATATGTTTTGAAACGAGCTAAGGTCTATGAAAAGATGGGCCGCTATGACAAAGCTGTTGCCGATTACACTCGAGTCCAACAGCTTAATCCGAAGGAAAATTACCGCGAGCAGATAGCCTATCTGAACAGTAAGGCGAGAACCATGAAGCCCGCCGACGCCAGTGATGACATCGCCGAGTGTGACGCCATTTTGGCAACCAATCCCGATTCGGTCCCGTACCGGCTGAAGCGCATTTCGCTGTATCAAAAGGCCAATCAGCTGGATAAAGCGAAACTCGACTATGACTACCTGATCGGCAGGGGTCAACCTTTTTACAACGAGCGTGCTCGTCTGTTGGGTCGGATTGGAAAGTATAAAGAGGCCGTCGAGGACATGGACAAGGCAATCAATCTGTCTCGCAAATCTTCCGGACCGGACTTTCAATACCGCGGATGGCTCTACTTGCAAATGGGAGAGTCTCAAAAGGCGAAATGGGATTACGAACGTGGGCGCGACCCTAATTCCAGAGTGCATGTGCCTTCAGCTGCAAATTAATAGATGAGATATCATTCTCGCTCCATGGTTTCGTCGAACCTGAACGGTGGAACTAAGTCTGGAGAATGATTCTGGCGCAATCCGTCGTTATGATAAACTGGGTCACAATCTCGTCTATTTAAAAGATAGAGTTGTATGGTAAAAGTTCTAGTTGTAGAAGATGACGAATTTGTCTCCGGCTTGATTGCAGATTGTCTGAAGCTGGATCATTATGACGTGGAGATTGTCGGGACAGGGACGGAAGCTTCCGATCGGCTGCGGCTGTACAACTATGATCTGATTCTGCTTGATATTCAGCTTCCAGAACAGAACGGCATGGATGTCTGTCAGAAGTTTCGTGCGGCCGGTGGCAATACGCCGATAATAATGTTAACCGGTAAGCGGACAATTGATGATAAGGAGGCCGGCTTAAATGCCGGCGCCGATGATTATTTGACTAAGCCATTCAACGCACGCGAGCTGATTGCGCGAGTGCGGGCGGTGCTTCGACGCCCGCCTGTTGTTACGCCTAGCAAGCTTTCTATCGGTGATCTCGTGCTTGATCCCGTTTCTCATGAAGTTTCATTGGCTGGAAAACGATTGGAGCTGAAGCCGAAGGAGTTCACGCTTCTCGAGTTCTTTATGCGAAATCCCAATCAGGTATTCAGTACAGGCGATATATTGAACCGTGTTTGGGTTTCCGAGTCTGATGCCTCTCCGCAGGCTGTGCGCACCTGTATGCAACGGCTCCGAGATAAGATTGACCGCGAAGGCCAGCCTTCGCTTATCACCACCGTATACGGTGTAGGCTACAAGCTTGAGCACATCGGATAAATCAGCGCTCGGCTTAGCGCTACGTCAATTCAATTTGCTCCCTGGTCTTTCGTCACAAAAGATGATCGAAAGGGAGAGCCACAAAATGACCTGGTCAATCAATTGTTGTCCAGTTTTAGTCACATTGGCAGGTTATCGTAGTAGCGTGAGGAATTTGGAGGACTGGAGATGTTATTGCAACGAGCGTTACCAGCGTTCATAGCAAAGCCTTTCAGTTCGCTTAGCGGGGGCGCACTTCACGAGTTAATTCGAAGGCCAGGTATGGATGGCGCGAGTGCCTCGTGCAACGAGCTATGCGCAAGCCACCTGCCATTTCGCAAGCATGCTTCGCTCTGGACATCTCATTTCATGCGATTTCAACTTTGCGATAGCGGAGCTCGGCGCCAGTCCTTTGTTGAGAAGGCTGGTGATGTTGACGGCGAGCTCGAATTGATTGTCCGAAAGCAGGTAATTCTGTTCGATAAGCGCAACCGGATTGGTTCGCTGTTTGTAAGACAGGGACAGAAGGTCGAGGGCGTTGCGTTCGCTAATCACTTCGGCCGCGTAGAGGAGCGCCGGCAGATTGAGAGTCGAAGCATCGAAGGTGTGTTTTGGCATATGGATTCGAAGCAGAACTTGCATGGCGCTCGCCTTGGTCGATACTGCACGAACGAGGGCGACGGCGTCGCCATAAGAGAGATGGTTCAAATCCATCAAAACTACTGCGTGCATAGCTGCGGACAAAACGTCTATAGAAACAATGTTCTGCTCGGCAGCGTATCTCGCCCAGGACGAGTTGGCGCTGGTAGCGCGTCTGTCGATATCTTCGACCTGCTCGAATGTAAGGATGTCGCAGGCTGTGATCACTTGAATGAGCCAACAATCCAGTGCGCTCATCTCGGGGTCCATGGAAAAATCTTCGAGGGCTTCGTCCGTCGTCACATCGGCGATCGTGGCGTAACGCATGATGATTCTGGCGATGCTTGGCGACAATCCGCGGTGGATCAACTGTTGAAGTTGAATGGCTCTGTCGATCGTCTCCGGGTTGACCAGTCCGTTCATCAGGAGAACAACGCCGAGCGGTAGACGGACCGTTCTTGCGATATCAAGACTGGCAGCCAGAGCCTTATCTGTGAGATTGCCGGTGCCTACCAGAAGCTGACCAAGTCTTGCTTCTTCATCAGTCATGGAAGGACTGTTGTGGGCGACTACCTGAGCCATCTTCGACAGGAAGGTTTCTCTTAGTGCTCTTGCGCTGCCTAATCTGGTGTTGGTCTTCATCAAAAACATCCTCCAACGCACATCAACGACCATGGCTCAAAGTTAGCAGCGAATTGTTGCAAAGTGATAACAAATTGCCGGGCGGTCAAATTTCGCAGATTAGAATCCAGCGGAAGTTCAGAAATTCGGCGGTATTGATATTTCGATCAGATTGTTGCATACATGCGTATGGTGATCTTCTTCACCCACGAGACTAGAGTAGATCTCGTAGCTCTTGATCCACAGCAGATTGCGGAGCGCTTGACTGGACGAGCGAAGAGAAAATTGCGATCGACATCAAGAGCACGCCGATAAAATTCAGGAAGTCGAGAGTACGAAGCGCCAGGCGGAGGACAAGTCTCTTGTCGATGAAGTGCGACAGAACGCCTCCGAATTGCAAAGCCTGAATGAGAGAATGGCGAGCCTGGAGCAACTTGAAGGACTGAGAGAAGGATTCGCCTCTGCGATGAAGGTTGGCGAGGGATCGAAATACTGCGGTGAAATCGAATCGAAGGCTCTCGGCTTAGCCGAAAGCCGGCTAAGCTTCTGCCCTGCTGTTGCTCTTCAACGAGTTGGTGCCGGAAGTTGAGCTCAGAAAACAACGTCGACCCAGCTCTGTTCAACCACGCGCATTTTGACTTTTTTTCGAAGTAGTCTTTGCGTTTTTCGCAGGTCTGAAAAACGTAAGAGCTTGATTACGCTGGCGAAATCAGACTTCATTCATCTCAGGTTAAACCACATGCGCTTGAGATGGCGTCGATTGTCCTTTACCTTGCGCCGCCCGTGCAGATAACGGGAGTTGTCGAAAATTACGATCTCACCTTTGCGGATCATTAGCGGTTGTGTGTGCACATCTGAGTTGATCAGAGTGTCCAGCTCTTCCACGGCTTGCACCATATGCGGTGTAAGCTCGTCGAGCTGGATTATGTCTCTGCGAAATCGTAGCCGCCCGGTCGCGTCTAGAAGTGGCGTTTCTTTGTAATCTTCACCCTTGTGGAACTCCTGTGGAATCTTCAGCTTGAATCTTTCCGTTCGTAGAGTCTGCTTCGTCGTTTCACTCAGTCCGGGTAAGATGTCACTGCTGTCAACGAACAGTGTTTCACCTCCTCCAAACTTATCTTCCTCTATACATAACAATGCCACGTATGCGGGTGGTGGGCTCTCGAATGAACCGTCTGTGTGAATCGGAAACTCTCTTGTTGTGAGTGACCTCGTGCCTTTCTCCTGGTCGACTCTATCGTCGTAGCGCACGTCCCATACGCTTGTCCCGTGTAGATCATGAATTTGGGCTACTCCGATGGCGCTGACAATTTCCTGCAAGGCTTGTTGATCGCGCTCGGGATCTGTCCTAATGAGGACGATGCCCCCTGCGACCAACGCAGCGCGACACACTTCGCTTGCGAAGTTATCATTGAAATTAAACAAGCTGTCGGTTGGGATCAACATTCTCGTCGCTCTTGGCGGCAAAGCGCGCTACGATTATGGTAGCCAATTTCCTCGGTTAAATCCGTTTGGTCAATAAAAAGTTTACGGACTAATGGTTTGTATCGCAAGGTCTTAACTCGAAACTTAGCGTTCGTCCACGATTCGCACGACTTTCTGTGAGGTGGAGCTTTTCTTCAATGCGGCAATTTCGACGAATTCTATTTTCGTAGTGAATAGGTTTTCTTCGCTTTGAAGCTGATTTCGAACTTGCTCTATCAGAATGCTGCCTTGGGCTTCGATGAATTCGAGATCGGGCGCGACAAGAAAAAATTCTATGACATCCCTTTGTCCAATGGGGTCGAAAGAGATTCTAACTTGATACTCGAGAAGATCTCTGAAGAGATTCTGAAAGTCAGAGATCGAATAGTATTCGCTGCCCACCTGGAATGAATCATGAATACGACCTTTGAATTCCAGGATGTGAACTTCTTCGTCGCCTAAAATCCGGCTAGTGATCCTGCCTACGTCTCCGGATTCATAGCGACAGAGCGGATTCCGCGTACGCACGAGATTGGTCAATATCATGTTACCGAATCCATCTTCGTCCGGTGCGATGATTTCGATATGAATTATCTCTGGTGGATAAATGTAGCAGTTGAGCGGCAGATCGTGAGGCTGGTAGCCCCAGATGCCTGCCTCTGCCGATCCGTAAATGGCGCATAGTTGATTCAAACCGAGAACGCGCTTGAGGTAATCAGCTTTGTGTTGTTGGAGGGCTTCTCCTCCCCAGATGAGCTTGTCGAATTTCAATGGTATCGTATTTGATTCGACGTACCTGGCGAATTGCAAAACGCGTGAGGGATTTCCAATCAATGTATCTGCGCCAAATCGCCCTGCAATGCTGCATGCAAGTTGATCGGGGCATTTCGACCCTGCCGGCAGTACCGTCGCATGAGCGCGCTGGCAAAAGTCGTTAAAGATTTCGAGCGCCCGATACATGAGATTGCTGCCGAACATATTTAGTGCAATAGTCGATTCCGTGAATATTTGCGCTTTGTTCAACCAGGGGGACAACAGCTGCCTTTGCCTCTCGTTGTCGTTGACATCGGTCGGGAAATAAAGCAGTTTACTCGGCACGCTACCGCCAGTGGGGCTGAGGTAGATTCCCTCGCGTGCAGAGCGCCCCTGACTGAGCAGCAGTTCTATGCCGTGGTAAAGCTCTGATTTGTCGGTCAAAGGTGCATCGCTAAAAGAGCTCGATTTCGCGTACCGCGCTTCATAGAATGGGTGCAGCCGAGCGATCTCGAAGATTTTATCCAACTTACTTTGTATGCTGTTCATCGCTCAACATAGGGAACAAGATTGCGCCACCACCCGCCACGTTAACGATATCATCTTGCGATGCACGATAGATTCCCGTGCCTAGAAAGTGTTCGTCAAAGCACAGTAATGTTCCGACGACATTGAGTAGGGCTTCGCTCACGCAGTCATTGATTCGTAACATGATCGACCACTTTCGCTGTTCGACGAAGCGCTGCAAAATGAACTCCGAATGACTTGGATTGTCTAGCGCCCGTTCCCACTCGGTTTGCGTCACGTTGACTCCAATCACCATGCCCTCGCCCTTTCCCAGCAGATTGGGCTTGAGAACCCATTCCTGCTTATTTGCCCGCGCGCTTTTAACGAAATTTGGAGCGCATGAAATCACGTGCGATTCGGCAACGTTGTCTTTGAGCGTGATAATGTCGTCTTCACTGACATAGTCTTTCATTATCGATTCATCGTGGAAGACTGCCAACAAGCGCTTATCGTGAACAAGAAAAATCGTCCTTAAATCGTTAAAACCTGGTGTCGAGTCAGTCATTCGGGAGATGACGTCCAGCCGATTTGTCAGCTCGTCCTGATGCAATTCGAGGACATAACCGTCGTGAGCACCTGTCATGTGCGAGCCTTCCGGCGCCAACTCTTTGATTGAATAACCGCGCATGGCGAGTTCGCGTTTGAAAAAGTGAATGTCCCAACCTTTTTCTCGGCCCTTGAGGATCGATATGTTTGATCCAGGCTTGAAGCGGCTCAAGAGTGTATCCGGAATACTACCCATGCCTTGAAGTGGTTGCACGCTGGAGGGAATGTACGTTAACCGGGGAATGCACTGTCCAAGGTAGTGCGAAATGTAGTACCCGTTAGTTGGAAAGCGAGCGTTAATCTCGCAAATCTTGATACTACAATTGGTATCATGTACAAAGTCTGGTCTATAACTTCCGATTTTGTATTCCGATTGCAACTGTTCCAGCCGGGATGCTACAGGCTCCGGTACGCTCAGCAGTCTTTGCAGTCGCTCGTCTGCTGCGTAGTTCGCGACAACGGCTGTTATGGCTCTATGCAAGCAAGATTGCAAGAGTTGGTGATGATGAAAATCCTGTGGCGATATGGCGATTGGGTACGGATTGAATGAGTTGCAATACCAATTGGCATTGTTACCCATTGTTTTGAGCTCATTCTTGAGCATGTTTTCAGCAGCAGTGTACGCTGCTGGATCAGAATTCAGAACTGCTTGTTTGGTCATTGAAAGCTAGAGTATCTCAGTCGACGGTTACTCCGCCGGCTTTGGCTGCATCCACATCAGATAAGATATGCCCGGTCTGGACTGTTTCGGTCGAAAGAGTCGAAGTGCGTGTCAGGCAGGCTCGTCACGATGTTCAAGCTTTTTTACTCGAGTATTTTTCTGACGTTGCTTTCAGAGGCCAGGAAAAGTGCGCCTATACCAGACAGCTTGAGACTTACTTCTTCTCGAAACGAATCTAGCGTCTCGTTGGTCTGATCGATGCGGTCGTTTGTTTCTTCGATGCGATCTTTTGTTACTTCGATGCGATCATTAGTTTTGTCGATGCGATCATTGGTTTTGTCGATGCGCTCGTTAGTCTGATCGATTCGGTCATTGGTGTTGTCGAGGCGCTTGTTTATCTCAAGAAATCCATCCTTTATCTCAGCGCGAATTGTAACCAATAGCGAATGTGATTCAGTCATGGTTGGGGTCCTCCAATAAAATCATTATGATTGATGTCTACCGTGTGTCAAGGACCAAAGTGGTCATACTTTAGTACCCTTGCCAGTTTGAGCGTTTTTCTGAATAAACGAAAGTGTCTGGCAATTCGGCATCCCGATGCGAAGGTGCCGTTCTTCCTGTGCTAAATCGGAGACCGACTTTCACGCCACGTTGCTGTGCGTGATGACCTTACCCTTTGTCCAGACTGTGGACTTTCAGGAAGTGACGGTGCAAGGACAGTTGAAGTATCGAATTGCAGATCCGGAGCGCTTACCGCAACTGCTCGATTTCATCGCCGGGTTATCTCCGCCGAACTAAAGTGTTCCTGGATTGTCCGGACCATTGATAGCCGGTCTGAGCAAACCATCGAGAGGTTGTCCATCGATCGATGGTGCTGACTGGGGAGCGGGCGCCATAGCTGGTTGCGACTCTGCTACTGGCGGCGTTGGTGCAACGGGTGGCTCTGTACCTTGTTGAGCCTGATCGCTTGAGCCGCGTATTTCCGATCCTTCCAGCGTTGGCTGAGAATCGGCTCTGGTGATAGGTGGCGCCACAGGTGGTGGCTGCTCATCGGGCGCACCCATGATCGGATTGCTGTCCGTCGCGGATCTCGTGGCAGCGTCTGTTCTTAAAACCGCATCAGTACTGGGTGTATTAACAGAACCACCGCCCAACGGATTGCGAATCTTGTCCAAAATCCCGCGCGTTTGCTCGTTATATGTTCCCTTTGGTTCAAGCGATAGGTACTTCTCGAATGCGGGAATTGCCTCGTCCAGCTGATTCTGGGTTTGATATAGAAGCGCTAGAGCGTAGTACGCATTACCATAATCAGGAGCGCATTTGATTGCTTGCTTGTACGACGCGATAGCGCCGGCGGTATCATTCAGCTTTGTCATAACAAGCCCAAGATTGTAGTGTCCAAGCGCATCATTGGGGCTGGACTCAATCGCTTTCTTGTACTCATCGGAAGCACCATCGAAGTTGTCCATCGACAGATACATATTTCCGAGATTGATATGTGCTTGTGCAAAATCAGGCTTCAACTCCAGAGCTTTGCGAAACTGGGACATCGCGGACGACATCTCATTCTTCCGTTGAAGAGCAAGACCCAGGTCATTGTAGGCTTCGTATGATTTCGGGTTGACCCGAATGATCTCCTGGTACATGTGGAAGGCGTCTTCATATTTACCCTGGTTTTCCAGGTTGGAGGCGAGCATACTGAGCAACTTCGTGTCTTCAGGGGCCTTGGTGAGTAGACGCCGCAGCAACAGCTCCGACCTATCCAGCTTGCCTGTTGCTTCGAAGAGATTGGCGAGCGCCATAAGCGTTGTACGGTCTGACGGCGCGAGATTCAGCGCAGATTCCAGGGCGGATTGAGCGCCGATATAGTCTTTAATCTTTAGCAGCGCTGACCCGAGCTCCTGAAATGCCGATGCATCATTAGGTTCTGCACTCAGTCCTTGACGATAAAAGTCCACCGATTCTCTATACTGACCGCGCAAAGCCAGGTTGCGACCAAGATTGATCAGAGTTTGACCATCGTTGGGATTGAGCTTGAGCACCTCGCGAAACTCTCTGTCGGAGGCGTTCAGATCCTTTTGTCGTTGTTTTATGATGCCGAGGTTGTAATGTGCGTTGACGTTGGTCGGCGATATGCGCAGTACATGTTCGAACTGAGAGGCCGCCTTGTCTAAATCGCCCGTGAGTTGCAACAGATAACCAAGACTGTAGCCGCTGTCGACATCTTGCGGGTCTAACTTCTGCGACTGTTCATACTCGCTGATTGCGCCAGGATAATCTTTTGTTTTTGTGAGCACATCGCCTAACTGTGCGTGCCAGGTGGCGTTGTCGCCTTTCAAGGAAATAGCCGTTTTCAGCTCTGAGACCGACTCTTCGTATTTGTTTTGCATACTGTAGGCGGTGGCGAGGAACACGTGCGTGTCTGGAACCGACTTGTCAAGCTCCACTGCTCGTTTGAACGCTGCTGTGGCTCCGTCCAGATCCTTCAAATGGAGCAAGCAGTTAGCCAGGTTGTACTGGATAGAGAAGTTGCCAGGCTCATACGCCAATATCTTTCTGTATTCTTCTACCGCTTCCTTATAGGCACCTTTGTCCTGATAGGCAGCACCCAGATGTGAGCGCGCCTTGAGGTGATCGGGGTAGGACGCCAGAACCTGCTTCAGTTGATTGATTGCTTCGTCCTGGTGCCCAGCCACGCGCATGGCGATGCCAAGATTGAGTCTCAGCAACGGAACGTCTGGCTTCAGTTTTATAGCCATGGTGAATTCTTTGATTGCGGCGTCTACATCGCCAACGCTTTGCAACAGGGTGCCCAATGTTTCATGAGCAAAAGCATCTCCTGGTCTCAATGCCAGCGCTCTTGTGTACTCGGCTATAGCGTCCTCGATGTCGCCGTGCTGATGAAGAGCCGCCGCCAGGCTGAGATGAACCATTGGATCGCGAGGGGCGCTCAGCGCCACTAATTTGAACGCCCTCAGGGCGCGGTCCAGGTCACCACCTTTGAAGTAGGACACGCCCTCGTTGTACTTGCCTATCAGATCTGGTGATATCAAGGGCTCGTCAGCTACAGCCGGTGCTGCTGCTGATGCCAACGCGATCACAAGAGCAACGAGATACTGTCGTCTCACAAGAACACTCCTCGGTTATCCGTCATTCACGCCTGGTACATGAAAACTAGCCTAATTATCCCTGATGACAGCCTGAGAATGAAGGATGTTCCTGCCCCATTCCCTTAAATGATTCGACGAAAATGTTCTGGATTAGAGAAATGATGTGCTGCATAGCTTGTGAAGCGGATAATCGCTGTATATCCATGCAGGTGATGGTCTTCCGGATCGGTTCGTAACATTCCCTTAGACACTATGGCTAAATTCTTGTGCCATTTTTTGGACAATGTGGACATTGCCCTGAACCCCAGTGTACGTGTACATTAGAAGTATAGAAGGTAGCTAGTCGTAGCACAGTGACATTATCAATAGTGTCACGGGCGTACATAACAAGAGTATCTTCTAGTCATCAGTCCCAGAGGCTAATCGTCTGGTTATGGATAACGATTGTTCCCACTGTAAAGGCATGACCTTTATATAGCGTCGCCAGATTTCATTTCGCCGCAAGGCGTCGTCCCAGGTATCACAAATTAGGTCTAAGCAGCTGTCGCACTCCGCTCAAATGAGCTGGTGTTCGCGTGTCCAAAACAGCTGAAGTTCAGCATTTTCGCTGAAATATTACAAGGAAGTGAAGTCTTTTATGGTTATCGAGCAGAAGCATCTCGAATCGGTCAATCTTAAACGTAGTTCGAGTCCCGAGCATTACGAACAAATCGCGTCGCAGGCTCTCTCTAACTCAATCAACCACCTCAACACAGCCTACCGGCACAAACTGTGCGGAGCTGAAGGTGCTGTCGAATTCCGCGATGAGGGTGTCTACACCTACGACAATCATGGAAAACGTTATCTTGATTGTCTGGGCGGTTATGGAATTTTCAACGTTGGTCACCGCCATCCTAAAGTGATTAACGCGGTGAAGGCACAGCTAGACCAAGTTTGTCTGCATAGTCAGGACCTGCTCAATCCATGGGCAGCGCACCTGGCGAAACAACTTTCGGAAATTACTCCGGGCAACTTGCAGTACTCTTTCTTCTGTAACAGTGGAACTGAGGCTGTTGAAGGTGCTATCAAACTGGCTCGCCTGGCGACCGGTAAAACTGAAATTATCTCTACGAAGAATGCTTATCACGGCGTCAGTATGGGTGCCCTTTCGGCGACCGGACGTGATTGTTTCAGAAAGCCATTCGAGCCCCTTTTGAACGGTTTCGTTCATGTACCTTTCGGCGATGCTGACGCCATCGAAAAAGCTATAAATGAAAACACAGCAGCTGTGATTCTCGAACCGATCCAAGGTGAAGGTGGTATCAATGTGCCACCGCCAGGCTTCCTCCGCAAAGTGAGAAAGATCACCAAAGAGCGCGGTGTGCTTCTCATACTTGATGAAGTGCAAACAGGCATGGGTCGTACCGGCCGCATGTTCGCTTGTGAGCACGAAGGTGTTGTGCCAGATATTCTTTGTCTTGCGAAAGCGCTTGGTGGCGGTGTTATGCCAATAGGCGCGTTTATCTCCACGCCGGAAATCTGGCACGTGCTCGAGCCGAATCCCAGCATTCACAACTCGACATTTGGCGGCAATCCACTTGCTTGTAGCGCTGCGACCGCTTGCATCGATGTCTTGATGGAAGAGAATCTTCCTGCTCGTTCTGCTGTTATGGGTAACTATTTCATCAGTTCGTTGAAAGACCTGATGGCCAAGTATCCGAAATATCTCACCGATGTCCGTGGTCGTGGTTTGCTAATCGGTCTCGAATTCAAGACTATTGAACTTCGCACCGGCGTTCAGCATGAACTCTTCCATCGCGGCGTGCTAGTCGCGGGTACTATGAATGCTAACCGCACCGTGAGAATCGAGCCGCCATTGATCATCACGCGTCCTCAAATCGACCTCATGATCCGCACTCTTGACGGCATCTTGAGCGATTTGCAAGACGGTGTTCTTGAACTCGAAGACGTCGAAGCCTAATTCGACGACGTGAAAAACGATTGAAGGCGGGTGCTTATTGTGCCCGCTTTTGTTTTGTCTTCCTTACCCATTCGATACCACCGCCACTAGCCGAATACATTGTTGGAGAAGGTCGAATATATGCAGGGGAAAACATACTGCAGCGCTGGTGCTGCGGGCAAAATTATATGTGCTCTATGGCTCTATCGAGATTCGTAGAGGCACCGAAAATAGTGGCGCATTTTATATGTCGATAAGCGCGAACGCGATTGCTATGGACTAGTTGTCGTACGTTGAAGAGCTAGTCTCTGCAGGTCGATTAGTCGATTACACAATTGGGCATCGCTCGTCTCAGGTCCTCGAGTCCTTTCAGTGTGACATATGGACCACCCATGATTTTGACATAGGTCAGATTTGGAAGTTGGCTCAACATCGAGACTCCCTTATCTGTGACTTGGGTTGCACCCATATGCAAGACGGTAAGGTGCTTGAGCTTTAAGATCTCGGACATGGATCGGTCTGTTATAGGATTAGCTGTGATATCCAGCGATTTGAGCTCCTTCAGTCGGGAGAGAAAAGCTATGTTGTCATCGTTGATTCCGGCATTTTTTATCTCCAGATTGTGAAGGGTCTGAAGCTGAGAAACGGCTTGCAAGCTCTCATCTGTCAATGGATGCAGGCTGATATGCAAGTCTGTCAGATGTTTGAATTCGGGAAGGGTCGATAGACCACCTGGACTGATCGAGAGTAAGCTGAGAGACAGCGCTTGTAAATTCGGCAAAGATTTCAAATACTTGAGACCTGGCCCTTTCACCTGAGTAGATGAAAGGCGCAGCTCTTTGAGTTTCTTCATGTTTGAGAGAGCCGAGAGTCCCTTATCCGTGACGTTGGTGTACCGCACATTGAGCACTTCTAGATTCTCGAGATTGCTGAGCATTGCCAGGTCTCGATCGTCGAAGCTGCGATCGTCGATTATCTGATTCATCAATTCAAGTGTTGTTGCTGTACTGGATTCTTTGATCAAGCGCTTATACTGGGAGCTCGTCATTCTGTAGTGTTCGTCAGGTTTGTTGTTCACAACCAACAGAATGGAACACGTCCAAGAGATCAGTGCAAGTGCCACCATAGTCTTAAGGAACCGCAGTCTGCGCCGATTGATATAACTCACGGCAAACTGAGCTTTGAACAATTTTTCCAGGTCGGTACGGATACCTGCGACAGCTTGATATCGATCCTTCGGATCTTTCTCCAAGGTGGTATGTATTATCTGCGTAAGGGCCGCGGGAAACTTGAGGTCTGGTCTCGCCTTGGTGATAGGAACAGACTTTTCGTTGAGCTGCTTGAATATGATCTCTACCAGTGATTCGCCTGTGTGAGGTGGCTGTCCCGTCAGCGTTTCATACATGACGCAGCCCAGAGAATAGATATCCGAACGGTGATCGATGTTATGACCGCGGCACTGTTCTGGGCTCATATATGGCGGGCTGCCGATGACGTCGCCAGTCTGGGTTAGACTCACTTGATCTTGAATCTTCGCGATGCCGAAGTCGACGAGCTTGGCCTGAAGGCTCCCATCCGAGTTGTGGGAGATCATAATGTTGCTCGGTTTCAAATCCCTATGTAGAACGCCTTTGGAATGGGCGTGCTCGACTGCTTCTAAGACCTGAACAAAAATCTGGCATGCCAACTTCGGCTCTAGTTGCCCCTGCTCCTCGATGAGTCGACTGAGTGGCTTTCCCTCGACGAAATCCATGACCATGAAGGCCTGTCCGTGCTCCGAGATTCCGAAGTCATGGACCCTGATGATGCCGGGGTGCTCGAGGGTGCTGGCCGCCTTTGCCTCTTTCTGGAATCGAGCCAAGCTCTGGTCTGATCCCATGTGCGAATGCAGCATCTTAATGGCTACCGTTTTATCGAGTAACAGTTGCTTTGCTTTGTAGATGACGCCCATGCCGCCTGTGGAAACAAGCGAAATAAACTCATATCGGTTGCCGAGCTCCTTGATCAACAAGTCTTCGCTACCGGCGATCGGACCATGTTGCGGACAGTTGGTACTTCCGGGAGGCAGTTCCAGAGCACAATGCTGGCAGACCAGAAGTTTTTGCGTAACACTTCCATCTACGACGTTGAGTACAGTGTTTTTTACCTGATCTGTCACCGGACGTTCCTGACTCTACTTTGGAAACTCGCCAATAAACCGGGTAACCGCATAGAGGACATACCCGTTCCGTCGTAAGTTGAACCGAATGAATATATAAAATTTCTCTATGTCGCAGGTTGATACCATTTGTGATATCACGATTGTGGAATTAACTCGCTTGAGGTATTACCTGCGGTGCTGACGCCGCTGCTGCAAGTTCGAAAAATTTGAATCAATGTCTTTTCAATAAGCTTGTGGCGAAGGTATACCCTGGAGGGAGATGGCCACTGTTACTACCGACGGAGTCTGCATTCAGTATCGAACCGTCTGAGTCGAAATCTAAAAGGGAAACGTTGACATGTGGTTCGACATTGTAATGCTTGACTCGACATAAAGCTTTTTGTTTGCGTAGCTGGAATGCCGTAAAGCGCCGGCTCTGCTTAGTCAAGCGAAACAAATCCAGTCCCCGTGCGATCAGCGTCGAATTCGATCTGATAGAATGCCAGGCTATCGGTTGGGGCGATTGGCGCAGCTGGTAGCGCAGCACGATCACACCGTGAAGGTCGGGGGTTCGAATCCCTCATCGCCCATTTAAGATTTGTGGAACTCTAATCGAATCTAAATGAGACCTTTGGCTTGCGTACGTCTTCAGCTCCGAGTAGTTTTTCAGTTGTTGATGATGGATGCGTCGCACTCGATGTTGGTCAATTTTGCTCGCGCAGGAGTGCGGCTGGATGTTCGAGCGGATAATCGACCGAATATTTGATGGTCACGGACTTTCCTAGTCCAGGGACCGCATTGAGCCCCGGTACTCCTGATAAAGAAATCATCGGCGAAATGTCGAAAGAAGCGCCGACATGGTATTCGTAAAGCTCCTTGCTGCGGTCTATTTCAGTTATCATCATCTTCGCTCCGCCTGATCTGGAAATTGCTCCAGATTTGAGATTGGTCACCCTCAAAGACAACGCCAATCCGTCGCATCCAGGAGACGGCTTTATGTTCAACAAGTTCAACAAGGGAAGACTGGACAATTTTTTGTTCGATTTTTGGACGCTCTCTTTTGCCCTCAACACATTCGTCGTGAGGGCGGCGTCGCGAGCAGCGTCGACTAGATACAAGTAGATAATCATTGCGCTGCAGCCGACCATTAAGAAATTGACTAACGGCAGCATCAGGGCGAGGACGAAGAGTCCGAAAACAGCCCCAAACTCAGATATTGAGGCACCATATGTAGCTCTACGTGTTTTCACAGCGCCGCACCCATTGGACCCGAAAGTTGGAATTCAAACGATAGCCTGCCTGGGAGATAGTTGGATCTCATCGGGGAAGTGAGCATCTGCGATGAACTCGGCAAATTGTTTACTGCAACCCAGCGCGATGGACTGGTCCAATTCAGTAAATCTTGATCTTGGTCCGGCTGAGCCGCAAGTGAGAGCCAATTTGCGATTGGGCTTGGCATCGGTTGCCCTGCGTGCTTGCCACCATTTTCGACACCGATCGCGCTTGTTTGATCGCGTAGCGAGACGCTCCAGGTCGCTCCAGCGCTGACGACGGCGTCGAATGCCAGTACGCAAGACTGACCGTCATAAATGGTGCGGCGTGGGAATGGATTTGCCGGCGGAGCGATTGCAACTGTGTTACCTTTGCGGTCGAAGGTATAACACATACAGCGCAACTGTCCCGAGTTCGATTCGATTTTAGGTGTAAACGTACGATTAACTTCATTCAGGATGCTGTCTATTCGTGGCTTGCAATGCGCGGTTTTCATCCAGTTGAGAAATCCTTTCGCGAACTCGCGCCGAACGTTTGAAGCGTTGTTTCGCTCTAACGTGACAAGTTGAGAGCCTGCCGTGTCCGGAAAATCTCCGCCACTCGCGCGGAGCGGCTCTATTCTGGATTTACTCAATTGCTCTCCGGTTAAGAGATCTCTGATAGACCGAATGTCTGTAGCAAGCCCGTCGGGAAAATCGAGGACCAGCACTGTAGGTGGTGCGGTATCGACCGTATAAAATGGCTGGGCACAAGCTTCGGAACAAATGATTTGCTCGCTCTCGAGGAGAGTCGAACCATTGGACCGAACAACCAGGCCTGTTTCGAGTTTCGTCTCGGAATGCTTTTTTTGAGGCAGTGGATAGGATTGTTTCGATTCTTCATCTTGACTCGATGGAACCTTGCCTATAGAGATCTCAGCTGAAATTCTCACGATAGAGCAGAGTCGGTGTCCGTCGTCGTGACGGAACTCTCTCTCAACTACCAGGGAAGGCTCGGCTCCAAGTCCTGCGAAGTAGAAAGACTCGCCGTTCGCTGGTGTGTCGACGAACGCGCAATACTTTCCATTGTCGCCAAATTCTGTCCTCGCGATAGACGCGTCATGCCGGTCAGCCATTGAAGTGTTAGTAGTGCTTCCTCCATCGAGCCAACCTAGCTGAATTTCGAACTTCTTAGGTTTGCAGTTTGCCGGAAGATTACGGAGATTTTTGAAATAAACTTCTTTGGCATGTTCGTATGGTTTTATCAATTCACCGTCTGCATCTCGCAACACCAGACGGCAATTTGATTTTAGCGATTGACGCAGTTGCTCTGACAACCGCCTGGCCGCTCGACTTGCCTCTAGAACTTCTTTGAGGGCAAGATCGCACAACTCCGGACTGCCAATTCGATTGGCGATTATCCAGTCAAGCCGCGCCGTACCAATTACAGTATTGATCCCTGATACTGGAAGTGGTTCGCCATCTCCGGCAATAGTTGCTTTCCCAACCGGTGGATAATCGGTGAGTGCGACAAAGCCGAAGTATGGATCGTCGATCACGATTCTGGAGAGATCGCCTGCCGCTGCTAAGCTGGCTGCCTCTACTGCTGTTCGGTGTCGCTGATTCATTATGATGATACTGGACAATTTTGCAAAGCATATGAAGACGGCGGTCAAGCTGCAGATCATGAATACAAATAGAATGAGTACATTTCCGTTTTGTTTTCTACGCATAATATCTGATCTACTCCAGAGCCTGACCGCCGCCATTGTTGTCCGAGTTAGAACATGCTCAAGAGCTGCGCTACGGAAGTAATGTCCGAACCGGTGCCAGCCGCCGGCGATTCGGGCTTTAGCGAAAAATCAGTATTTATGAGGGTTTGTATCGGCACCAGGTTTGAATAAGCACCAACGTTTTTTACAAACATAGGATCGGATTGAACGTCACTCAGGAACATCGTATTCCCTGTTGTTCGAAACTGAGTATTCTGACTGACATAGAATGGAAGACTGGCCGGGACACGAACGGCGCCACCGTAGAAAATACTGTTCATGATTCCGTCAGTGCCCGCCGGGTTGTCTTGAGCGGCCTGAATCGACACACAGTCGTGCGCGCTGAACAACGGATTTAGTTTCGTCATGAAGCTCGTGACTTTATTGGCCAGCAGCCCTTTTACTGCCGAGATATTGCTCTTGAGACCATTTATTAGAAGGCAGTTGGTCAAACTACCTCCAAATGCTGGTCCACCCAAGTAGCGATATCCGTTTTTGAGTCCTGGACCGATTACGCAATTCGAAATGAACATGGAAGGATTCGTTTCGGCGGTACCGACTCTGATCCCGTTGCTTCCGATTAGATAGGAAGAGTTGTAGACCCAACATTTGTCCATCGCGCTCATAATCGTTGTTGGCGGATCGATAACAATGTTGTCCTGAAAATTATCGTGCACGATGCATTTGCGTACCGATAGATTGAAGCCGCCAGTTATGTGGAGACCGCTGCGTACATTGCGAGAGAGTTCAAGATACTCCACGTTAGTGTGCAGCCCTTGTGGGATGCGGACACCGTCTAATCCCCAGTCTACGACAGCCAGCCCTCCTTTTCGAGCGCCGCTGAGGCTGACTGAGCCGGAAATCATCTCGATGCCGCAGGCGTTCTGTCTCCTACCCGCAAGTGTAGCTATGCCATTGTGCCCGGCTTCTGTCGAGACCTTTATTTGCAAAGGGAACTGCGCGTTGACAGCCTGGATTCGCATAGGTGTAGTGTAGACCATCCTAGTGGTGCCACCATCTATGGTGAGCGAATCACCTCGACCGGTAACGATAAGATTCCATTTGATTTGATCCATCTCCTTCCATGCGGTCTTCCAGGACTTGCCGTCCGAATTGTCTCCAAGTTTCGAAACGTAGAATTTAACAGGAGGTTGGTTGCCGTCGGCAAGCGCTGGCATCGCTAAAAGCGAGTGCAAGCATCCTACAATTGCTAAACAAGCTGCTCCGCCAGCGCGCGCTTTTGAGAGAAGGTTAGAACGTACTTTATAGCTGAACATGTTTGACTCCTTGGGGGTGTAGAGTTGTTTCAAGCGATTAAGATCTGTTTTTCGAGCGAATCGCGTGCGAACACTGTCAGATCCGAAATGCGAATCTGACTTATCGAGTCTCACAACGTCGGAGTGAGCGAACCTTACGACTCCGAAAAGTTGCAGTAAAACTGATCTGACAATAAAAACTGCCAGGCGCTGTATAACTATTGAATGGCAACGGCAGAAGTACTGTCGTTGAGCCAATCAAAATTGAAATACTGATACCGCCCGGCAATTGTAGATGCGGATCGGCGCCAGTTAGTTACACGAGCTAAATTCCTCCTTCAGGTAATCGAAGTTTTCCTTCGTCCTAAGAGATCGTGGAGTAGTTCAGACAAGCAATAGCGTTGCTATCTGTATCTTGTTGCGTGGGGGTAGGTTGATACTCGCGGCGATCGACGATCACCAATAGCATCAATGGTTCGAGATACTGACTGGCAATCGGAAACTGCCAATTTAGGCCGGATGTACATGGAGAAGTTGGATCATTGCTGGCAATAAATCTCTGCCAGTTAGTCCAGTCGGATTAATGATGAGTCTAGTGTTCGTTCGTGAAATGAAGGTGAAGTGAAATGGAACTTTTCGGATCGAAGACGTTAAGTTCTTTAATTGATTACCTACTTCTTCTCTCCTTCTAGCACCACAGGTGATGCACAGTAGCAGACCAAACCTCTCAGTCGTTTCATAAACCTACTGCCGCCACTCGTGCACGTTCATTACCTCTTCTTAAGCTGACCGGTTCGATCCGTTTTGTAGCATTAGACTAAAATGACGAGACCTTAGGGAGGTGCGTTCGGTGGAAGACGTCCTGAACTTCTTAGCAAATTGCCGCATGCGGTTGGCGACATCGCAGTTTTTCGGGCTCAAGAAAGATGCGCCGACGCCGAAGAGCAAGATTGTAGATGAGATTTTCCATTTGTTTCTCACCGGGTATAACGCTGCGCTCGAAACCGATGCGGAGGGTCTCGCCAAGTATCTGGCGGGCGTCGATTACATCGATCGTTCAGTCATGCTTGAAGGCTCTTATGCGGCGGTCGCTTCACGCGACATCAAGAGTGGTGGCAATTGGACAAACCTTCTTGAATTGATGGCAGTTGCGTCGGACAACATCGTAGCTATCAATGAAGGTATCGGGCATGCTCTGTGCCAACAGCGTCAGACAATCGACTTTAATCCTAATGTCACTGGTACATTTTGGGGATGGCTTGCTGTCGATGGCTACGGCTGCCATGCTGGTTACTTCAGGTGGCCGAGCGTGATTGGGCGGCAGGAGATTCCAGTCGGACTTGATGAACTCGGATTACGTGCCTTTGATCAGGGTTTGGGTAGGGCCGTCTGGCTGATTAGTGCAGCAAATCCGAAGTTGATTGGACAAACCCTGGACAAGTTCCCACATTCTCGCCGCGCCGATTTGTGGAGCGGCGTGGGCATGATGAGCGGATTCTGGGGCGCTGACGATGCGACCGACATGAAGAGACTTCTGCGTGCCTCTGGAAAATGGCGTCCGTGGTTGCAGTGCGGTGTGGCATGGTCTGCGAAGGGGAGATTTGATGCGAAAGATGTTCGTGACTTTACGACCGATGCATGCTCAGTAATTTGTCACTCAGATACGCGCGAAATGACTTCACTTGCCGATCGATGCTTGAGCGAATCTCAGACGATAGTGGAAGGTAGTCGCCAGTTCAGTCAATGGAAGCAGTTGATGGCGCAGGAATTTTTGAATTAATCGCCTATCGGTTCCGATGTAGTCGAAGCTTTGAATAAATCCAGTTGTTCTGAGTTTGCCTCGTCGGCAGTTGGTGAGCGTGAATATGGAATGCATCTCTACTTTCCGCTTTGTGCTTTGCAGTATTTTCACAATTGCAGTTTAGTCTGTTCTCTATAGATCCGATTTAATACGTCAGCATTCAGGGGATAGAGGCATGATTGGAGTTTTCGACAACGTAAGAACACGATCGGTTGGATTGCTGGTAGGAGCAGTTGTTTTTGTTACTCTCGGATTAGCTGTGGGATTGTTCTATGCTTCGAGCAGCACGGTGGTGACGGTTGTGAGCTACCCCCTTCACCAGTATTCGTTATGTGAGAGGCCTGCGGTTTCAACCAGGCTCAAGCGACCTACTGAGTAGGCTGGTTAAGCTCCATGCATGCTACGGACAGCTACGGTGCGGTAGCCGAAATTTCCACGCCAGTTTTTATAGACATTGCTCCCTTTTTGTAATTGGCGATGCTGATACTCGCGTTGGTGGCTTTAGCGGTCGGCAGTGGGTTACCGCTGGTGAATGCTTTCCCTTTGATCGTAATTGTCCCGGTACCGACCAGGATAGCGGTAACGATTGCCGCTTCTTGTTCAGGGCGTAGTGGTTTGAGTTCTGCGAATGTTGGCGATCGTCCGCTGTTCGATTGAGATGTTATTGTCGGTACCTTGTTCAGCGATTGTTCGGCAATAGCGTCTGGATCCATCAGAACAAAAATTTGCCCCGCCCCTGCAATTGCCGAATTGGTCGTCAACTTCGCATTTGTTCCAATCTCTAGTGTGGGCTTTACCTTCTTTGTGCTGGCGTTGATTACTTCAATGAGGTTGGCCGCAGCGATGTTGGTATTATCCGCAACGGTCAGGCTGCCACCAGTATTAATTAGGCTCACGAATCCAGTATTCGATGTGATGTCGCCAGTAACATTGAGGGCACCACCAGTCTTTAAAAGGAAGAATTGATTGGCTGACGAGTCTGTCAGATTCAGGCTTGTCGTAGCGTCTCGACGAATGAACACATTGTCCGCATTTGCAGACAGTGTTCCATTTCCGGGCTGTAGAGTCTTCAACACCTTCTTAGTGAACAGAGTGTTGAATCCTGTGATCACAAATGGATCGTTGCTGTCCGTTCCTATGTTATCACCAGCTTCGAGTACGACGTTGCCGTCGAAGTTGAAGATGAACAGCCGCGCTCCGCCGGCTTCTGCGATGTCTGCGCCGGCTCTCAACGTAGCATTGCTGGCTGATGCTGTTGTTGCACCGAAAAAGCCGATATCGGCGTCTGCTGTCAGAGTGGCTCCGGCAACCAGCTGGCCGCCTGCCGCTCGGCTTCCATCCGCGTTATAAACGATGTTGCCGCCAGAACTCTGTGGTTGAGCCGTTATGACCGTGAGATTGCCGCCACTTCCTGTTCCTCCGAATCCAACTATGTTGCCGAGCTGAATGGCGCTGCCCAGGGCACCACTGTTAGTACCGCCTCCTACGACGACAACATTACCATTGTTGCCGGTACCTTTTCCGCCGGTATTGATGGTGGCTAAATCAATGTCCACTCTTCCGCTGACAGCTCCGCTTCCTTTGAATGCGAAGAAAGAAGCATTGCCTCCATTGCCGTTGTCACCAGTGGGGCTGGTTAGTATGTTCATGCTGCTAAGAGCGATACTGCCGCCGGTTGCTGAAGCTGTTCCATCCAGAGTGACCGAACCGGCTGTTCCTCCAGGTATGGTAGAGCTGCTGGAACCGCCTGTGGTGCTCACGATATTTGCCCCGGCGATCATCGTTATGTCAAAACCGGTAGTGGCGTTCCGAGCCTCAATCGTTATCCCGCTTTGTGAAGTTATGGTCCCTGTTGCGATGATAGTCAGTGCTTCGGCCGCACTGAGATTGCCATTGATAGTGATGGCGCCTGCCGTGTTGAAGAACGTCGGATCGCCGGTGAGGCAGGTCTCACCGATCATGAGATTGTCGGTTCCTGCAATCACATGTCCACCTGCGCCGTCTTGACTAACGACGCCAGTGAGTTGATTGACGTTGACGTAATTCGAGCTTGCTCCGGCATGCAGGTTAAGTTCTTTACTGACCAAATCTCCGCCGCCAATGTTGTTTTCGAACGCTCCCGTGTAATCAGGAGTTCTCACGTTGATTGCGCCGTTGAGCGCACTAATCAAGCCTTGCCGATTGTCGACGGTGAGTTTCGCCGTGTCTACCCCATCGATGTTGACGTTGCCGTCGCGAGCTTCTATGTGAGAGCTGTTATTGATACTGGACGCATAGAGAATGACGGAATCGCCGGCAGATACTGAGCCTTTGTTTGTGATGGAGGTGCCGGCTGCGAGCGTCAAGTTACCGCTCGCGGAGATGTCGCCCTGGTTGGAAAGGGCGCCCCGCGCATTGAGTTCGAGGTCGAGACGGTCTTGCGCGTTGACGCTTGCCGGGAGAGTCGAGATTAACGCGCCTTGCTGATTGGTGATGTCGCCTGCTCGGATCGCTCCGCCTTTGGTGCTCTTAACGCTGGATAAGGCGTAGACGGATCCGTAGTTGTTCAAATCCCCTAACAGTGTGAAATCCGATCGTTTCCCAAAGTCACCGTATGTGGTGACTCCAGAAGCGATGGTCAAATTTGATGCCCGAAGTTGATCGTTATTCGCGGTAATCTCAGTTAGATCGACTGAGCCGCCGTTTGCTGTTCCTGCAGTCGTGACGGTGAGCTTTTGTCCACTACCGGACAGTGCCTGTTTCACCGCAATATATTCTGCGGCTGTGACTGAAGCGCCGGCTACCAAAGTCTTCTTATCTGAACCTACTTGAATATCAACTGATTGAGAATCCTTAAATAGGTTGCCACCTAACACAATATTTTTTTCAGTCGACGTCAGATCGAGATTCACACCACTGTTCAACCGCACGAGCTTTGCTGAAGATGGAACGGCTTGAAGCGTATTGTTGAACAAGCGCTTATCGTTATTGAGGATTGTAGGAAAATTGTTCTGGATTTGCTCCACTCTTGCAGACTGGGTGATAGACGATGGATTCTGTATGTTCAGGGATTGTCGATTGGAGCGATTTCGAAAAGTCTCGCGATAGAGGCTTCGCGCTTCTCGTCTGCCGAGATCGGTATGCTGATTGCGAAAGTCACGCATCGAGGGTTGATCTGGCGCGGCCATTGCAGCGTTTGCACTGATTAGCAAAGAGCTGCTTAGCAGTACAGAAATACGAAGAGCTCCAATTAGGTCGCGGCCTTTTCGATCTACTGTCATATCAAAATCCTCAATGATGGCTGGAGGCACCGGGCTGAACTCTCGACGCCTAAGAGAAGGTTTCTCGTGAACCAATAATTGTATTGTGCCGGCAATCTACGGAGGAGACTGTATTTCTGAATTGCAAAGAAGTTTGATGTCAAGTGAAGTGTCCAGCCCATCGGATAGCAAAAATCAGAGCGACATTGGATCTGTCCCATTAGAAGCCAGTCGCACTAACTTGGGATCCGCCACGAAATGTCATCGCCCTTTTTTGTAGTTTTCTATTGTGACCTGCGTTGCGCCGCATTCGATCAACGGTTTTGGCGTAGGTTCGAAACCGGGAGAATCTTGTGTCAGCGGTGGATGGGTAGCCAATCGCTTAGAGCTTCGACCGATCGGATCGCGCGAAGTCAGACTTTTTCTATTTCCGAAATCGGTCTGCGCATCCATGTCGACATGGATGCGCAGAGGATTTGTCTTAAAATATGGAAGGCTCTCCGACTGCTTGAACATTCAATTGGGACGCGAATTCCATCGCGGCTTTTTTGAAATTTGTAAACGTGAGCTTCGCTTCGTCATTTGCACTCAACGTTGGCTTGGGATTACTTCCGCATTTAGGAAGCTTGCCTTTGCCGAAAATTGCTCCGTTAGTTTGAATGTCGATGTTGATTGCCTCTTCCAGTAACTCGAAGCGAATCGGTTTTGGCTCAAATTTTGATAGCGTTGGTGTTCTTCTGCTGTTCGTCGATAATGCAGGCACGCGTTGAGCCCTGTTCACCGATGCGTTCTCTAAGGCGTCTGGGTTCAAAATAAGAAAGATGTCACCCTGACCGCTAATGGTGGCGTCAGTGGCTATTAGGACGCCGCTGCTGAGTGTGAACGTTGGTTCGACCTTCTTTGTGCTGGCATTTGTGAGTGATATCAAATTTGGTGCTGTAATGGTCGAATTATCCGTGACGAGGAAGGCGCCTCCGGTGTTGGTGAGATCAATCACCCCTGTGTTCGAGGAGAGAGTTCCGTCGACTGTGAGAGCACTATTTGTGGTGAGGAAAAAGAAATTCTCCGCATGAGAGTTGGTCAAGGTGATCTTGGTTGTGGCATCGCGACGAATGAATACGTTGTCTGCGTTCGCCGTAAGGTTTCCATTTCCGGGTTGCAGGGTTTTAAGTACTTTCTTGGTGAAGAGTGTGTTGAAACCGGTAATGACGAAGGGGTTGATATTGTCGTTGCCAATATTGTCGCCAGCCTCGAGGATGACGCTTGCGTCGAAGTTCGACACGAAGAGCGTTGCTCCGCCAACCTCTCCGATGTCAGAGCCGGCTCTCAATGTCACATTGTTGTTGACTGTTGTCGTCTTCGCACCAATAAATCCAATGTCAGCGTTTGCTGTCAATGTGGATCCGGCGACCAGTTGTGCACCAGCGGCGCGGGTTCCATCCGCGTTATAGACGATGTTGCCACCCGAGCTTTGTGGTTGAGCCGTTACAGCCGTGAAGTTGCCACCACCGCCAGTTCCTCCGGTCGTGTCGACACTCCCGAATTGGATGGCACTTCCCAGTCCGACGTTGTTGATGCCGCCGCCGATTGCCACGACATTGCCGTTGGTTCCGGTGCCTCTACCGCCGGTGTTAATCGTGGCGAAATCGAGATCAAGCATTCCGCTGGTACTCGTGGATCCTTTGTATGCGAAGAAAGATGCATTCCCGCCATTGCCGGTAGCCCCTGTCGGGCTGGTGAGAATCTGATTGGTGCCCAGGAATATGCCACCACCGGTTGCAGATGCATTGCCATCAAGTGTGACGGCTCCGGCCGACCCACCGGGCAGGTTCGAGCTGTTAGAACCGCCAGTGGTGCTCACGATATTGGCTCCGGCAATCATTGTTATGTCGAAGCCGGTACTGGCATTGCGAGCCTCAATCGTAAATCCGTTTTGCCCGAAGATATTTCCGCTCGCAATGATAGTGAGGGCTTCAGCTGCACTAAGATTGCCATTGATAGTGATATTACCGGCGGTGTTGAAGAAAGTTGGGTCTCCTGTAAGGCAAGTGTCACCAATTGTCAGATTATCCGTACCGGCGGTCACATGGCCACCGAGTCCGTATTGATTGACCACGCCCGTTAGTTGATTCACTTTGACATAGTTGAGGGCTGTGCCAGCATGAAGGTTCAGCTCCTCGCTGAGCAGATCGCCACCGTCGATTTTGTTGTCGAATGCACCCGTGTACTCCGAGGTCCTTGCGTTGATCGCTCCGTTGAGAGCGCTGATGACACCCTGATTGTTGTTGACGGCGAGCACTGCTGAGTCGGAACCGCTGATGTTGACGTTGCCTGAAGCTGCTTCGATACGGCTGCTGTTGGTGATATTCGAAGCGTTGAGATTGACAGAGTCTCCGGCGGACACAGAACCTTTGTTGGTGATTGAATCGCCTGCCGCTAATGTGAGATTACCGCTGGAGGAGATATCGCCGAGATTTGTCAGGGCACCTCGGGCGTTGAGTTCCAGGTCTAACCTGTCGGTGTTCGATAGTGTCGAGATGAGCGCGCCTTGCTGGTTCGTGATATCGCCTGCTCGAATTGCACCAGCTTTGACGCTGTCGCTGCTCGATAGCGCATAAACAGAACCGAAGTTGTTCAAGTCGCCGAGCAGGGTGAAGTCCGAACGCTTGCCAAAGTCACCATATGTGGTGACGCCAGCGGCGACCGTAAGATTGGAGGCGCGAAGATGATCGTTGTCCGCGGTGATGTCGGTCAGGTCAATTGAGCCACCGCCTGCCGTTCCGTTGCTCGAGATGCTGAGCTTCTGTCCGCTTCCTGACAGTGCTTGTTTCGCGGCAATATATTCTGCTGCTGTAACTTGCACACCGGCAGACAGAGTTTTCTTCTCGCCGCCGACAGAAATGTCGATGGATTGCACTTCTTTGAATAGGTTTCCACCCAACACAATATTTTTATCCTGAGATGTGAGATCAAGACTGACGCCGCCATTGAGGCGTACGAGCCTTGATGATGTGGGTGATGTCTGAAGTGTGTTGTTCAGTAGCCGTCTGTCGTTGAACAACACTGGTGTCGGCGAACTGTTTGTCACACCAGCGCTCGTATTCTGGTTGGAAACTGTTTGCGGCGTTATCGTGGTTAACTGCCGATTGCCGCGGGCAAAAGTGTCTCGATAAAGGCTTCTTGCCTCTCGTCTACCGAGTTCAGGATTTTGGTTGCGGAAGTCTCGCAGGGTAGGCTGATTCGAGGAAGCCTCCGCTGCGTTGACGCTGAGAAGCAACGAAAAACTTAGGAAGATTGAGTTACGGAGAGACTCAACACTATTTTCGCCACGAATTTTCATTGGTTACCTCGGAGATGCCAGCCTCGGACCGGTTTCAGACAATGGATTGCGGTCCTGGGCGAAAAGATTTGGAGGGACCAATTTTAGTATGTCGGCTGGACAGAACAGTTGCCGCTCTCAGGTGATTGCAAAGAAGCTTGATGTCAAGAGGTTCGAGACATATGGGCGACAACCTATAGCAGGTTTCGGTCGGCCGCAATATGCGATTCTAATCTATCAGCTCAGGGAGCCGACTTCTGCTTCAACATGTTCAAGCAAGCCGCCCGATTCAATTAGCTCATATGCGGCGTCGATATCTTGTTTGATATATCGATCACGACCCAAGTGTGAAACGTGCTTTCTCACGAATTCGTGGGCTGCGCGCACGCCTTTGCCTGGATGTTGGCTCTTTGTCTCGATGCCGGCAGGTGCGAATGCTTGCCCTTCGCCGCGTTTATAAATCCCGGTTCTTAAATCGAGACCCTGAGCCGCGCAGAGAAGTTCAATCGCCAGAACATTCTTCAGGTTTTTCAAAATTGCTCTTGCCTTCCTCGCCGAGATGGTGCCCATGGAGACATGGTCTTCCTGATTTGCCGATGTCGGGATGGAATCCACGCTGGCGGGATGAGCGAGACTTTTGTTTTCCGAAACCAGCGCAGCCGCGGTGTATTGAGCGATCATAAACCCGGAGTTCAATCCACCATTGAGAATCAAGAATGGTGGTAAACCGTTTGATAATGATGGATTGACCAGTCTTTCTGTTCGGCGCTCCGATATATTTGCCAACTCTGCCAATGCTGCTGAGACATAGTCCATCACCAGTGCGACGGGCTGACCGTGAAAGTTGCCGGCGGAGATCACTCCGTGCTCGAATATCAAAGGATTGTCTGTGGCCGAGTTGATTTCGGTTTCCAGCACTACCCTGGCATGATCGAGTGCCTGGCGCGTGGCTCCGTGGACCTGAGGCATGCAGCGCAGTGAGTACGCGTCTTGCACCATGCCACAGTTCTTATGGCTCTCCATGAGATCGCTGTCTGCGAGCAGCGTTCGGAGATTGCGGGCGGATGCTATTTGACCTTTGTGAGGGCGGATTTTGTGAACCTCCGAATCGAAGGCGCGCTTTGTGCCGAGCAGGGCTTCGAGGCTCATAGCTCCTATGATGTCTGCGACTTTTGCGAGGTTAAGCGCTTCCATTACGACCAGGGCGCCGATTGCCGTCATTACCTGAGTGCCATTGGTCAGGGCCAGACCCTCTTTCGCTTTCAAGATTACCGGTCGCAGTCCGGCGCCTGTGAGCGCATCGCGACCGGGCAGGATTTCGCCCTCGTATTCCGCCTCGCCTTCGCCAATCAGAACAAGGGCGAGGTGTGCGAGCGGCGCGAGATCTCCAGAAGCTCCGACTGACCCTTGTTCGGGTATAAGCGGATGAACATTCTGATTGATCATGTCTATAAGCAGGCGCACGACCCGATTTCGTATTCCGGAATAGCCTTTTGCGAGGGCATTTACCCGTAGGAGCATGATCGAGCGAACTTCGGGTGCTGAAAGGCTAGGCCCGACCCCGACTGCGTGACTCAACAAAAAATTTTTCTGAAGTTTGAGGCTATCCTCGGGCGGAATATAGACGTCCTTGAACTTTCCAAATCCTGTAGTAATGCCGTATACGACTTGCCGCTCGGATAGAAGAGCTTCCACGATCTTTCGGCTTTCAGCAATCTGGGAATGGGCCGTCTCCGACAGCTCAACCACGCGATTTTGCTGTGCTACGGCGGTCACATCCTCCAGCCTCAGTCCGTTGCCGTCGATCAGGATTGTGTCGTCTGTAGATTTGTCCACGTATAGCCTTTCTTGAAAGGATTCCAATAAAACTGGGCTGAAAAAACGGTGCTGCGCCCGCGTCAGTCAATTGGGAGGCTCGCGCAGCTCTTTTCGACAGCTTCCCAGTTGTGAGCTGTCGTATGACTTAAAGTGTATTCTACAGACGGCTAAAATGTTTCTTGTCAACGTGGAAACAAAGGGTGGCCCGGACCGTCTCTACAGCTACTGGTTGGTTGACAAGTGTTTTTCGATCGGCAGATGCAGGGGTTATATCCTGTCAAAGCCGGGAAAAATCAGGGAAATTGGTGTAAATTCAACGTGGTAAGATGGCTGTGAAGGCGTTGATCCAACCAGGGTGGCTAATGCAGTCGGTGTAAATGAAAATATGAGAGTAAAGCGACCCTTCGACAATCGAAATTTCAAAATCAGCACCGTAAAAAGGCTGGCTCTGGTGTCGGCATTGGTGGCATTTTCGATCGGCCTTCCGGGCATCTGCGCAGCACAAGGGCCGGACCTCGATGTGCTTGAAAACAAATTTTTCCATCATACCTATCCCAAGGATACTTCGGAAGCCCGAATCGATAGACTCGAGAAGATGGTTTTTGGGGAAGCCAAAGACGGTCCAGAGCGAGACAGAATAGACGGTCTCATGAAGATGGTGGATGAGGCTGACGACGATCAGCCGGTTGCCGAACGTGGTACTACCAGTGGAGGCGGCTCTCAATCTCCTGCCAGTCGCACTGCATCGGGAAGCGGATCGAGCACTGCTAAGAAATCCGCTCCGGCTCAGACTCCAGAGAAGGCGGCGCGAGAGGATGACGGCACCTCTTATCCCGCGGTCAGCGCTATCGAGAAAAAAGTTTTTGGAAAAGATTTCAGCGATGAGGCTGTGGAAGACCGCTTGACGCGGTTGGAGAAGAAGACATTCGGTCAGATCTCTAAGTCCAACGATCTCAGCGAGCGCATGGACGCGTTGAAGGAAAAAACCGGCATCGATATCGCCAGAAGCTCACCGCAAGGCGCTGATTGGAACGAAGAAGAGGATGATTCGGCGGATTACCCCGAGCCCAGTGCGCCGGTGGCACGCAGCTATCCTGGCGTCAGTCCGAGAGATTCTGGGCGTTCCTTCAGTGGGCGAGATGTCGGCGATGATTTGAACCGAGCATTCGGAAGACGTCCTGGTGGCAGTACCGGATCTGGTGGCAGCGGCTCATACGGTATGGGCGGCGGGTCTCAGATTTCCAGCGGTGGCAGCGGGGCGTATGGTTTCGGTGGTGGATCCCGAAGCTCTGGCAGCGGGCTCAACTACAGCCGGGGTGCTGGAAGTGGTTCTTCGAGCAGTTTTGGTGGCAAGTCTAGTGCCGGTATCATTGGCTCATCCGATGATGATGATGGTCTTCCACCGGCGGCCCCTAGTATCGCCAGACGTTCTGCTGGCGCTCCTCTGATAGCATCCAGACCTGGTGTCGGAGAACCTCCTGTGGCTCCGCCCAGAGGTACTGCACAAGGCGGCGGCGGTTTGACCCTCCAGTTGGATGCCCTCGAAGGACAGGTCTTCGGTAAAAGTTATACGCAAGAAGGACTGATTCAGCGGCTTGAACGATTGGAAACGACGGTATTTCCCGGTGATCGCTCCGCTAAGTCGCGAACCCCAGCCGAGCGTATTGCTCGATTGGCGAATGTGGTTCCTATAGGCATTAATCCACCTCAAAATATCTCGCGAAATCAACCCATGGATCAGGACGGAGATGGCAGTCCTGACTACGATAACTCGCAAATCGCTCAGCAACAGCAATTGCCGCAAGCCCAGCGCTCACGTGGTGGGTTGGGCAAGATAATCAACTCGCTCGGAAATTTCCTTGGTGGCGGAATGTCCGTTGGCAGCTATGGCATGCCGACCGGCAATCTCGTGACAGACCCACAGACAGGTATGCTGGTAGACCAATACTCTGGCAACTTGATCAATCCAAGCACCGGTCAAGTCGTAGGACGCAAGGCTGGTTTCGGCTATCAATCGCCGATACCCAACTATGGTGTCAACTTCAATAATGGTTTTTCCTCCTCACCATATACAAATCCTATGTACTCTAATCCTGCATATGGTATCGGTGGTAGTGGCCTCCGCTTCGGCAGTGGCATGGGCGGTATGGGTGGCGTCCGCTTCGGGGGAGGCATGTGGCCATAGTGTCAGCACAAAAGCTGATGTTGGTTCTTGGAGCAACTGGATTTCTAGGTAGGTTCGTCATTGAGCGAATGCTTGCATGTGGCTATCCTTTACGGATTGTCACGAGAGGCGGCGCGGACTGGCAGACTTCCAGTATCACCAGTTGGCGGGCTAAGGGAGTCGATGTCGTCATGGGTAGTATCACCAAAGAGGAGGTACTGCAAAAAGCGATAGAAGGTACATCGGCTGTAGTCAATTTGGCTGGCTGTTTTCGCGAGACAGAGGATGTCTCGTTCGAGGATCTCAACGTGACGACAGTTGAGCAGCTTACTGCATTAGGCTCGAAAGCCGGGGTCCAACGCTTTGTGCATATCAGCTGTTTGGGCGCGCGCTCGGATGCTGATTGTCGTTACTTCTTGACCAAGTGGCAGGGTGAGAACATCGTCAGGAATCACAAATGTTACTGGACGATTTTCAGACCGTCGTTCATCTTCGGAGATTACTTCCCCCTGCTCGAGCATTTGAAGCCGATCGTCACCTTCAAGCTATTCCTGCCGTTGATCGGAAGCGGTACCAATACGATCCAACCGATTTTCGTAGAGGATGTCGCTGACTGCATTGTTCAGAGTATCTATGCCAAACAAACAGTCGGCAAGAGTTTCGATCTCGTCGGTCCTGAAAGTTACCAGATGTTAGAGCTTTTGGAAATGACACGAAAGGCTCTAGGACTGGGAGGACCAACGGTCAATATTCCAAGTCAGATCTCTGGTAAAACGATGGATGTGATGTCGAAGGCTCTGCCCAAGTCCATTTTGACCAATGATCTGGCTGGACTGATGAGCGATGACTCGTGTGGAACTCAAGACGCGATGGTTGCCAACTTCAGAGTGAAGAACGTGCCGATGACGGAGTATTTTCCTACAATCGTAGAGGCGCTCTGAATCAGAGTTGTTGCGTGGTCTTCTCCAATCGGCGTCGGTGTGTTGTCTCGTTAACAGCTGTATTGATTGGCTCTAAGCTTTAGTGCTTCACTCTTGAAAGTGTGCTAAGTTGTCGTGTTATTGGCGCCACCGGCCGGGAGTATTTGCATGATCAGGCTCAGCAAACCTGTCAAGGTAATGGAATGGGGAGCTGGTACTAACACTACCAATCAGGTTTGGACAGAAATGGGTAAAGGTAAAATTACCAAGAAGCCCAAGACTGTGGATGGAATCACGACTATTGTGATTCATCTTGACAATCGCGCTTCCAAGTCCAACTCCTTAGATGACACAATCAAGTTGGCGCAGCAGGGTGAAGCAATGACTCCGACCTCGGCAGAATCGTGGGGTGAAGTCGCTTACGGTCGGCTGAAGAGCATAAATGAAGGTAGCGAAGGCGGCGGCACTCTCGTCGAAGTCGAAGTCAAAGTCGCTATTAAAGTTGGTAAATAAGAGTAGTCTGTAGTTTCAATGGTTTGCCTTAGCAGTCGGCGCTTCCCTTGAACTTCCAGGCTGCAGCGGCGTCCGCGCAACCAGCCCATCAATGCTGTGCGTTCCGAGTCATCTCGTTTTTTGGGGAATGTGCCGTCATGCTCGGTGTCAGCGAGACGCTGTGTTTGGATCTCGTTGGCTTGTGGGCAGCCTGTGTCGACATGCCCGGTGTAAGCGGGACGCTGGCGGTCCCTCTGAACTTAGCATCTCAAGTAATGTGCGAGTCTGCTTCGATGCTACTCCACTTATTGGTTATTAAACAGTGGGAAGTCCCGTCGAGCCTGCCAATTTTGTCGTGTGATAAATACGTCACAAATCGATCCTATCTTTGCAATATCACCCTTCTACTAAACGTTTTTTCCACGCAAAGGAGCTGAATATGACAACTTATTCTGCCGAACAGAGCGACATCCCGCCCGCCAAAGATATAGAGTGGTCAACAACAACCGCAGCACTACTATCCGATTCGTTCTCCCAAAAGATCTCGAGCCGAATGACCGATTGCTCGGCCGCGGCGTTCCTTCCCACTGTTGAAATTGAGGATGACGATCAGGGAGAACTATCGGAAGAAGTTGAAATGGGCGATGGTAATGACATGGAGAAGCTCGCCGCGGACATTGGTAAGGCTGTTGTCTCGGGTAACGCTAAAGACCTATCAGCAGTGATGCGTACCGCATACGATGCGTGCGGTGGTGACCCAACGAAAGTTGCTGCTCTGGGAGCGGAATTGTCGAAGGCGCTCGAAGGTAAAGGTTTCGATGTAAAGTCTGGTGGCAACCATGGAACCATCTCCATTCACAAACATGGAGCGGATAAAGCGGTCTCGTTCGAGCTTGCAAAATCGACAAGGGCTGGGCTCAGCCCACTTAGAGAGCAGACATATGATTGGGTTACCAAAAAGGATTTGGATTCAGTAAAACCGGAAACGGTGATGGCTGATTTTGGTAAGCCTGGAGATGGAAAAGGACTGAAGGATGCAAGCGAACTGGCAAAGCTTTTCGACAAAGCCGCGTCGACTGGAGACTTTTCTGAGGCCAACCGCGAACTCGCGCGCTCGGCCAGACATGCTTATGAAGCGCGCGGCGCTGATGGAGTCAAGGAGTTGGAGTCTTCCCTGGGAGAGAAATGCAAGTCTGAAAATAAACCGTTGTTGGTTGTAAGCGGTGACAAGTTGACCGTATATCAAGGCAAGGTTCTGACTTCCGATGAGGCAGCCAGTGCGCTAGAGAATGGTGGACTGAAGCAGGCTGGTATCATCAAAGACTCGTCCGGTCGATATTTGAAACCGACGGCAAAAGGTCCGGAGATAGACCTCCCGGCTAAGAAAAAGTAGCTAGTTAGTTTGCACTTTACCTCAACCTAGAAGAAGCCGCGGTCAGCTTACGGAGGGCGACTCTCGCAAGAAAGTCGTCCTCCTGTTTCCTGTTTTGTTGAAACGAAGTCGGTTGATCGACCGCATGTATCGTCTGCACGCAGGATTCAAACCAGCGCTTAGCTTCCGGATATCAGTGCCTCGCGTTGAGATTCAAGCGCTTGTTTTTGTGATTTAATGATGCCGTATCTGGTGCGCACTGTCTGTGGTGCGCACTGTCTGCCTACAGAGAATCTGGTGAAACCGCAACATTATTGCCGGACTCTTTCGCGTGATACAGGCTTTCAGTACCGTCTTTGAAGGTTTTTACAATATCCTTCTGTATGAATTTCATTGTGAATCCTGCAATCGCTCGCGGAATCGGATCGGTCGTCGACTCGAGCGTATATTTGACGTGGCAGGACTTACCGTCCTTTTCAGGTGTCAATTCCCAACAGCCCTGGCTTGAATCGAAGTTGCCTTCTATCATTCCCCAGCGCAATACGTGAGGTTTGCCGTTGAGATCATTGACTATGACTTGCTTAAGTTGCCTGAGGAACATTGACGGTTTGAGATAGCTTTCTGTGTAGACGTAATTTCCGGTTCGTTTTGTGACTTTGCAAGTTGCGATACGCGGGAAAATCTTCGGATAAAGAGAGAAATCTGTAAGGGTTTCCCAAACGAAAGGTAAGGGCGCCTTGATCGTTGTCTCCATTACCGCGCAAGCCATTTTTCCTTTCGGTTTTGGAATCGGATCCTGAGTCGGTAGAATTGGCGCGCCTACGGGAATTTCGCTGGCGATCTTCTGGCCGTCAGCGGTATCGCCACCCTTCGACGACTCATGAATCTTTCGAGAGCTTTCATGAGTGACCTGCGGCGAGTATTCAGGGGACTCGCTCGCCAGCGCAGGGCCGGTAGATTGCGCTGCTGATGTAAGTGTGATCAGTGTGGAAAAGAGAAAACTCCCGGTCTTGGACCTGGAGAGGGCTTGTTTTGATAGTGGTTCGGGTTTCAATATTTTTAGCGGAACCAGGTTGTGAACGGTGTGATTTCGGAGACGAATCCTACTTTGCCCGTCAACACTGTGGTGTCGTCGATAGAAGACCTTGCTGTTATTCTTCCCTGCGGGTCGATAATTGCAGATGGCCCAGTGTTGGCCGCGAAGACAAAGTACCTCCTGTTTTCTATTGCCCGAAAAACCGAAAAAGCAATCATCTGTTCGCCGACCACGGCCTTGTGGAACCATGCCAGGTCAGAGATGTTGACCAGCAACTGGCCGCCTTTTCTGGTGCTGTCAGCGGCTAATTCCGGAGAGATACATTCGAAACAAATTAAGGGAGCAACCAGCCCAGCCTTCAGATCAAGAACCTGAGCCGACTGCCCTGACGCCAAACCTGCGCCGGCAGGCGTGTTAGTTAACCGGCGCACCCATTCGGGCATGTATTGCACGAGCTGAGGCGCGTATTCTCCGAACGGGACCAGATAACGCTTGTGATAAATCTCATCAACGAACCGTCCGCGGCTGCTGACTCCATACGCAGAGTTGTAGGGACCGCGATCATCTCGGTCGATGGAGCCCACCACCATGTCGAGGCCTCTGGTTCGGCAAATCTCGACAAGAAGATTGCGGATCTCCGGTGCTTGAGACAAATATGCTGGAATGGCGCTTTCCGTCCAGATGCAAAGTCCGGGTTTCAACTTCGGCAAGAGTCGCATATAGTGCTGCAAAAGCTCGTCGACCGTATAGCGGTGAACAGTCTTTTGCATGTCGATGTTGATGTTGCCTTGCAGGATAGCGATCGGAGTCACCGCCTTCAATATCGATCTCGCGGTCTGCCAGTGCCCTAATCCCATCGCCGCAGGAATGAGCAGCAGAACCATCGTGAGCTGTAGGATCGCGAATTTCTTTTCAGTTGCGCTGATAGATTTATAAAGTGATTTGCCGGTCATCGTCGCGACAAGCGATGCGATGCTTGTATTGACCATGACGATTAGAAATCCGATACCGATCCCGCCAATGATGGAGGCGACCTGAATCAACGGTAGCTGCTTGTATTGCGTGTACTCGAGCATGCTCCAGGGCACTCCCAGGGCATTGGGAGCGTTGCCCAATTTGTTGATGAACAGAACCCATAAGAATGGTACCGTCAGCACGGCCGGCAGACGCCAACCGCCAGGAATTTTTTGAGGGATGAACCCTCCGGTGGTAGGGATCAGTCTTGCCACCAGGCTGAAGAGTCCGACGATGAGCGCTTGATGGAACGAGACTATCGTCCAGGCGGCGACTGCTAGCAGCCAACCTTGCCACTCGTTGAATCCGAGCCAGGCGAGCGGCTGCAGCCCGAGATACCAGTTGAGGTAGACCAGGTTGAACGCCATGCCGAAGGTGAGCCCGCGAACGCCCGCCTGCCAGACCGACTTGCTCGCGGCTATAGCCAGGATGAGCGGCGCCAGGCCAATCCATGCCAGGTACCATTGATTCATACCGGGACAAGACAGACCAAGCAGGCATCCGAAGCCGGTTAGCCAGAGAAAGTCTCTGACCGTCATTAATTTGACGCTGCCGCCTTTCTTCGACGAAGCAGGCTTGGTCTTGTCTTGTTTTTTAGTGATGGTTGCCACTCTCGGTAATGATTTTATTTGCCGTTGATCTTAGCGGCCAATTCGACCTTGACCAACTCCTCGAGCTCTTTGTAGAGCTTCGTGTTTTGTTCGAGGAAGACTATAGAGGCGTCTCTTCCCTGCCCAATTCGCTCTTCCTTATAGCTGTACCAGGCACCCGCCTTCTTGACGAGATTGAGCTCTACTGCTACATCGAGGAGGCATCCGACAGAGTTGATACCCTGTCCATAGATAATGTCGAATTCAGCAAGTCTGAAAGGTGGCGCTACTTTGTTCTTCACGACTTTTACCTTGACGCGGTTGCCGACTTCGCGGCTATCTTTCTTGAGTGTCTCAATCTTTCTGATGTCGAGACGGACGGATGCGTAGAACTTGAGAGCGTTACCACCGGTGGTGGTCTCCGGGTTGCCGTACATGACGCCAATCTTCATGCGAAGCTGGTTGATGAAGATGACGGTGGTCCGTGTCTTGGCCACCACGGCTGTGAGCTTGCGAAGAGCCTGACTCATCAAGCGGGCTTGTAGTCCGGGCAAACTGTCTCCCATCTCACCTTCGATTTCGGCTTTGGGAACCAGCGCGGCTACGGAGTCTATGATTACGAGATCGACAGCTCCGGAGCGAACCAACTGCTCTGTTATTTCGAGAGCTTGTTCGCCGGTGTCGGGTTGGGAGATGAGTAGCTCGTCTACGTTGACCCCTAGTGCTTTTGCATATTCTGGATCGAGGGCGTGCTCAGCATCGACGATAGCAGCGATGCCGCCGCGCTTTTGCACTTCTGCCGCGACGTGCTGCGCGAGCGTCGTCTTTCCGGAGGACTCAGGTCCGTAGATCTCGATGATTCGGCCTCTAGGCAATCCGCCGACGCCGAGCGCCAGATCCAGCGTAATGGCGCCGGTTGGGATCACTTCAATCTGCTGATTCTTAGACTCGCCTAGCTTCATGATCGAGCCATCGCCGTATTGCTTCTTGATGGCGTCCATGGCAAGTCCGAGTGCTTTGACTCGATCGGCGGACGGCATGGGCTCGCCGCCCTTCTGCCCTTTCTCCTTCGCAGAGTCTTTTTCTTTCGACGAGCTTGTTTCTTTCTCTTGATTCTCGTCCGTCATTTGCGAACCTGCTTTGCCCGTTTTTTCTGGTCCGGTCTTGCCAGATTTATCTTTGGTTACTAATGCCATTGGTGTACTCCTTATAAAGTCTAACTGGTGCCGACACCTGAAGGGTGCATGGTGGAACAGGCAACATTGTTATAGCCTTTGCATATCGCTTGTATGGCGCATGGATGGGGCGTTTTCACGCATCACGCCATTATAGCGATCTGATAACAAGACTCCAATTGAGCCTCTTGTACGGCTACTAGATATGTCAGTCCCGAGTCAACTTCTGCTTGCTTTGGCAAGCATCCTTCAGGTTATAAAGATGAGGTGAGGGGTATAAAAAGGTTGTTAGACAACAAATGTCTCATAGTGGTTCCTATCTATTAGACGGCAACTGAAGCGGCCGAGTTCAATGGATGAGTTAAATTTTGCCGAAGGTTTGTTCGCCGCATTTTCAATGCCGGTGGATCCATGAATCGGTTCCAGCGGCGGGAGGGCGATATGAAGACAGCTCAGCGGCTGGTCAGTTTGCGTCAGAGTGAAATTTTCGAATCGTTCAATCCGGTTGAACTTGGAAGATTGCTTGGAATTCTGGAAGAGCTCGAGTTGCCAAAGCATCATATGCTCTTTTCACCGGGGACTCCTTGCGAGGCGATTTACTTCATTGAAAAAGGTCGCGTTCGAGTGACGCGGCTATCGCCGGAAGGCAAGACTGTAATTCTGGCTCTGCTTGGACCAGGCGAGCTAATAGGCGAAGGTGCCTGGGACCATGGTGAGCACGACAGTTATGCCGAGACCCTTGAAGAGGCCAGAATCTTTCAAATTTCTCGCGAGGCATTTCAAAACTATATCAGGGAAAACCCTGAATTCGGGCTCCGGTTGATTGAGATACTGGGCGGGAGGCTCAAGCAAGCGCAAGCACGCATTGAAGATCTTGTCTTTCGTCAAGTGCCGAGCCGTGTAGCGAGGTTGTTGCTCACTCTGGCGGAGAGTCATGGACGGGTGACGCCCTCTGGAATCAGAGTAGAGTTTCCGCTCACGCATCAAGAAATTGCCGATATGGTGGGCTCCTCGCGCGTTACTGTGACGCAGATTCTCAACAAGTTCCGCTCCAGTCATTGGATAGATATAGAATCGAAACGTGTTACGATTCACAATATGGACGCACTCGAAGAGTTAGTAAGGCAGCCTTGATTAGAGGGGTGGCGGGATGCGAATTATCAAGTCAATCTTGGATCGCTTCAGGCAACCTCAAAGCAGAAAATCAGCGCAAGCCGTAATCGACAGTATTCAAATTGCCAGCCCCTGCCCAGTGGACTG
This sequence comes from uncultured Candidatus Obscuribacterales bacterium, assembly GCA_964418155.1. Classification (GTDB taxonomy): domain Bacteria; phylum Cyanobacteriota; class Vampirovibrionia; order Obscuribacterales; family Obscuribacteraceae; genus JADYXR01. The sequence goes on from CAYQKX010000007.1 coordinate 98,240, forward strand.
GGAGTTGATGGATGGCGACGATAGAAAACGCTTTTGCGGTCAGTGTCAACTTCACGTGTACAACCTCAAAGAGATGACAGCGCAGGAAGCTGTCGATCTCATCGCTGAAGGTGAAGGGCGCGTTTGCGTGCAACTGTTTAGAAGGAAGGATGGGACTGTCCTGACACAGGACTGTCCGACAGGACTTGCCCGATTGCGCAGAGCGATGTGGCGTCGCGTTGCTTGCCTGGCGGCAGCGATTGGCTGGTTGAGCCTTGCCACTGCTGCTGGTGCTAAGTCTATGGACCCTAATCCTGAGCAAAATCAGCTACGCGGTGAGGTAATGGGTGGCAAGCCTCGATGCGAAATCGTCAAAGGGCGCATGAAAGTGGTGCCCTCCACAACTCAGCCGCAAACATTTCCAGCTGAGGTCCAGGGCACCAATCTCACTTCAGCATGTGCCGAACCACCCACCAACTACGGTATGGTCCTGTGGCGAGCCATATTGTCCGGAGCGGCGATGGGTTTAGTGGTCGCTTCCTTCCGCTTGCAAAAGAGGCGAAGAACATTGTGGATCCTGGGTCTTTCAATGGCTGCCGTATTTGGACTATTGGGTTTCAGCTGGCTCTGATCCTATTTATTTTGTCGAGTCGATCCGCATCTTACAGGTGCAACTTTTGTGCGTGAAAGTAGTATCACAGCCGGTGCCAGCACCGTGGTAGTAAATCCTTCCGTAATATAGCGCTTCTCGCTTCCGGGTTCCGAAAGTACGAGATAGGCCTGGTCTACTTCTTTGAACCAATCCGGTATTTTGTCCATGAACCAAGCGAATGGGTGCGCTCCGTGCATGAGCCTTCCCAATGCTACCATGTTCGGCAAGTTGTACGGTTGTTTATCGACTATTACCAGTGAATCTTCGGGCGCTTCGTTGAGTATTCTCGCAATTGGCTCCAGTTGATATAAAACAGATCCGCGCTCGCGGCAATCTTTCAGCGCGTAATCCGAATAAAGTTGCGTCGCGGTGAGGAAAGCAAATATGGCGATGGCGCAGGCTTGTCGCGGCCTGGACTTGGACTTCCAGAACTGAACGAGCATGTTGGAGACGGGGAGAAAAGCAATCAAAGTAACCGGCAGGAAGTATCGAACGTTGAGAGAGCGTCTGCCACCAAACAAGGCATCGGGAAGATCGAGCACCGCGGCAAATGCGAGCGCGATAAGCAGGAGGAAAGCGAATTGCGGACGTTCTCTTTTGGCCATGTAGCAGAGCGCCCACAGTTCGACTATCAGGATGAGGACCATAACCGGATTGTTCGCCTCTGCGATTCGCGAATTGCCGTGAATGTATCCATATGAGGGATGATACATCCAACCGAAAAGACGCCCGAAAAGCCAGGCGCTGTTGGTTGCGGTCGTTTCTATCGGAAGCTCTAACCATTGCATCGTCGCCCTTGCTTTTTGCATATTGCAAATTAGATCTGATATCACTAGCGATACCACACCTAGAGCCAGTCCACCTGAGGTGCAGAGGATTCCGAGCTTATGAAAATCATTTTTGTTGCTGCTCTTTCGAAAGATGGTCGCGCCGGTTGCGTAGGCGAACTGTGAAGCTGTGACCAAAAGCATCCAGAACGAGCAGCAAAATGAAATCGCCGATGTACAAGTGTATAGAGCCCATGTATCCATCGTATTTTCTCGCCAGGCTTTGAGGAAAGCGGCACATGATATGGAAAACACGAGTGCGTACAATGAGTATTCGCGCAAGTCTTGCGCATAGACGATCTGGAATGGCGAGAGAGCCATCATGGTCGTCGCCAACAGGGCTATGGCAGGCGACCGAAAGAGTTCGTAAGTCAGCCAATAGAATGCCGGCAGGCTCAAGATGCCGAAGAGCAGTGGGTACAGGCGAAGCATTACATCGTCGTTCTTGGCGATGTCGTTCCACAAATAGAGTCCTTCGTAAAACCAGGGTGCGTGCATTGCAGACCGACTGATCAAACTCAGGCGCACATCGGCGAGCGGACATTTTCTAAATTGATATTCGTCAACAAGGTTTTTCCAGTCGACCGGTTGTTTGAGGCACCTTGTGATAAGCGCGTTTTCATCGCGATCCGAGGAGGCGAAGGAGCCTGACGTATGCATGAAGGTCAGTGCTTCGTCGAACCAGACGATTGTGCGTGGCAAGCCAATTGACCGGAGACCGGCACCCATGATCACTATGGCTGTCAGCGCTATCCAGATGACAAGCTTTCGGGACTTATTTGAATCGAGATTTTTGAAGACGCTGTCCTCGATTCGGGACTTTTTGAAACACCAATCTTAAACTGAACCAGGAAAACTGTATAGATAAATGCGATGGGAATCGCACCTCCGACCATCAAAGTGTTGTCATGAGACTATAATGACGATATCCTGTGCCCGTAGCTCAGCTGGATAGAGCGTCGGTCTCCGAAGCCGAAGGCCTTGAGTTCGAATCTCAACGGGCACGATATTTTATCTAAAATCGAAGCCGACGACATCCATTGCGGCATGTAGTCGCTATCCAATGTATAGCGACCTTTAAAAAGACGACATTGATCAGGTCTTTCCGACATGGGACGATTGCTCTAAGTTTATTTGCCAAAGGCATCCATGAAAGATCGCTGCCCACGCATCTTGCTCGGACCGTATCGGTCCGGCAAAACCGTTGCATTGCTAAAAGAGCTTGTCAGGCATTGTCGTGAGGATGTGCTTGCTGAGGGTGATGCGTTATTGATTGTGCCGTCAAAGCGCTATCAGCGTTTGGTCGAGCGCCGAGTTCTGACTCTCATCAATGATGAGTTCGATCGCGCTACCGATGAACACGCATTCGATGCAGCGGCTTGGGAAGATGGCGATGCCGAGGAGCTTGACGACGATGCACTGTCGGTGTCGATCATGCCATCTCAAGGTCAACGTCATGGCTACATCGGGCTCAATATAGCATCATTCTATCAGGCCTGTTCGATGGTGCTGCGACGATGCGGTGTGATTCCGCGAGTGATACCGGAGGCGGTGCGTCCTGCGCTGGTTGCCCGTGTTTTGAGCGAGCTAAAAGCCGAGGATCGATTGGAGCATCTCTTGCCGATCGTCGAGTTTGTCGGTACCCATGCGGCTCTGCTTGATTTGATAGACGAATTGGAGCGCTCTGGTCTGAGCCCCTTTGAGGTGATTCAACGGCTCGACTCGAGTGCATCGCAATCATCTCGGCACTCGGAGTTGGCGTTGGTATACCAGCGTTACTGGGAAGCGCTCGACCGAATTGGATTTCTCGACAACCGGCGAATTGCTTTCAAATGCCGTGAGGTGTTGGCCTCCCGTCAGTCTTCCGTGCCGCTCTTCGGTTTTGCAGGGGTGGACGGATTCGATCGATTCAACCACCTGCAGTTGCAGGTACTGGAGGAGCTCAGTCGGCACACGAAGGAGAGCATCGTGTGTTTTGACTATAGCGAGGACGCCTGTGACTCGACTCGGCGTGAGTATATGTGGAAGGATTCCAGCTTCGCCGACTTGAAGAAGATATTCGGGCATGCTCGGCTTGATTGGGTGCAGGCCGATGATCGGATAGTTGTTGCATACCCGAGTCCGATGAAGGCGTTCAAAACCGTTGACAGATTTCTCGAGATGGAGGAGACCGCTCGTCTCGTCAAGCAATCACTGGTCGAAAAGAGAACGCCCGCAGGCGATATACTTGTCGTCGTAGCCAATCTGAAAGAATACAAGGGTGCGATAGAATCCGCTTTCGATGATGCCGGCGTACCCTATTTCGTCGATGAGTCGCTTCGAATGATGACACTGCCTATAGTGCAGTTCGCGCTTTCTCTGTTGAGAGCTTTTGAAAATGACTTTGCCCGGGCCGATGTCATTCGCATACTTACCAGCCGATTTTTCAAGCCTTCGACTTTCTCACTATCGCAGCCGCAGATTAACAGTCTAGACACGGCTAGCCAGAAGGAAAAGTTGATTGGTGGTCGTGAGCAATGGCTGAAAGTTGCTGACCGGCAGCAGCTCGTATGTGAGATGACGAAACTGTTCGACAGTCTTACACCTCCTGATTCGGTCGCTCCGCTAACGACATTCGTATCATGGTGCGAAGATGTCTTGATCTCATGCCTTGCTCTCGATGACGATGCTGAGTTCCACAATCCGCTTCAGGGCTGGACTGACGAACGCGCCCTCATGGAAACTCAAAATCTGTTCGCGTCGCTCGTTCAAGAAGATGCCATCCTATATGGTGACAAGGGCGGCTATAAATCTGACTATCGCGGCTTTATGAAAAAACTGTTGCATGCATTTGAGAAAGCCAATTTCCGCGCCGCACCAGCTGCCAAGAATAGCGTTATCATTACATCGGTTGATCTTGCCGACAACCAATTCTTCGACGAGGTATTTATCGCCGGTTGTGTAGAAGGCGAGTTTCCTCGCCGTCTTTCGGGAAGAGGATTCGTCAGTGCCGACGAAGTAGCGCGCTGGCAGTCGTTCGGCATCGATATCAGCAATCCTCGTATGCACCCGGCTTTTGAGTATGCTTTGTTTCGCTCTTTGATCAACCGGGCGCGCAAAAGCCTGACTTTGTCTTATCCGATGTGGGATATGAGCGGCGAGGAGTTGTTACCTTCCTTTTTCTTGACCGGAGAATCGTTGCCGGTGACGATTGAGGACATCGACCCGTATGGGCCGGCCTACCACTATCCGGTCTCTGCACGGAATTACATAGCGGGTAAGCTCTGGAAGCGTGGATCCAAAGTCGATACGGTGTGTGGAGATCCTGAAGTCGTCGACCTCTTTCAGCAGATCGAGGAGTCGGTCGCGATGGTGCGCGCCCGAGCGGGAGGCGCGTTGGAGAGTCCGTTCAACGGTTACCTGGCTGATGCAGTCGCCTCTTCGGCCCTTCAGATTGAGCTTCCGGCGCGCTTTAGCGCTTCTCGGCTCAACGACTATGGCAAGTGTCCTTTTCGCTATTGGGTTTCCCATGTGATGAAAGTATCTGCCTTTGAAGAAGCTACTTTGAAGCTTGAAGTAACTGAGCTTGGAGAGACATATCATCTTGCTTTCGAGCGGTTTTACGATCGACTTATTAAAGCAGGAATCAGCCTGCTGTCTGGTGATCGACAGACAATAGAGAGTCATTTCGAGTTATCTGTTAAAGATGCTCTGGAGTGGTTAGAGAAAAAACGGGGCGCCAACTGCGGTGAGTTCTGGGATTACGAAAAGAAGGAGATTGTTTTTCGACTTCGCAAATTCCTCGACAAAGAGATTGAGCGCGCGGTAAAGAGCAAAATCGATTACCTACCGCAACTGGTCGAGGCTGCTTTTGGAATGGATGACTCGAATCCGTCGAAAAGCGCACCGGCCCTTAGAGTCACGGATGGTGTCCGGACTGTGGAGTTCCGCGGCAAAATCGACAGAGTCGATGTTGCTGGTGGACTCAATAGCAGTGACCGCTTCGAGGGCTTACGGGCGCGGGTGATCGACTACAAGGCCGGCTCTTCCAATATCCCTCCGCGCGAGGCCAATGAAGGGCGTAACCTGCAATTGCCGATTTATGCGCTTGCGGTTGAGCGTTGCGTCATGCCGGGCGCGACTGTAGCTCAAGGCGCTTATCTCAGTTTTACATCCGGAGCACCAATCGGCAGTCTCAAGTTCGAGGAAGACAAAGAGGACGAGCGGGGATTTGTCGATATGCAAAGAGTGGAGCGACACATACTCAACTATGTCGATGGTATGGAGAGAGGCGTTTTCACAGTTGCACCGAGCGCTGTTGCGGTCTGTGATAACTGCGACCATAAGCGTGTATGTCGGGTGTCAGAGCTGAGACAGGGGGTCAAGTCGAATGACTTTTCTAACTGAGCAGCAAGCGCAGGCCGTCTTCAGCGTCGACAAGAACGTCTTGGTCTCTGCCGGAGCCGGCTCCGGAAAAACTCACGTGTTGGTAGAGCGCTATGTCGAGATTCTTCGCAACGATCCGTCGCTCACCGTCGATGGTATCATTGCCGTGACGTTCACTCGAAAAGCCGCCGGCGAAATGCGGACTCGACTGAAAGGGCGATTCCGGCAGCTAACTGAATTGGAATCCGAATCGGATCGTTGGCGACAATGCCTGGCCGATATCGATTCCGCTAGAATTGGAACAATTCACTCTCTATGCGAATCCATCCTCAAAGCATTCCCGTCCGAGGCGGGTATCGATCCGCAGTTCGAAGTCATAGATGAGGTTAGTCAGGCACAGCTACTCGAAGAAAGCATCGATCAAACCTTCCGCGAGGTGATAGGCGACAGTCTTCCAGAAATAAAACTGCTAGGCGAGCACAGCATAGAAGAGGTCCGGAACTGGCTTAAACAGATGCTCGCCGCGTCGCTTCAGTTCGAAGAGTCATCAAAAAATCTGCTTAATCTGGAAGACCATGACTTGCTCTTTCGGTTTAATGAAACTCGTCATCGCATTCAACTTCGCATGCTTCGAGATACAATCTCCAAGCCCGATTGGCAGCAAGCATACTCCTATCTCGCGGAGACGTTTGCGCGCGATCGCCTGGAGCAGCTTCGTGCCAACATAGTGGATGCAGCTGACGAGATCTTTCAATGTTCGTATCGCAGCGAGCTTTCGCACGATGATTCGAGTAACATGTGGTCGCTGCTTTCGATCATGGCTGGAGCGGACCTTCGTCTCGGCGGACATAGTGATGAAGCAAAAGCGATCAAGGAGCGCATCGGGGTGCTCAAGGCTATCGCTCGAAAGCTCATGGGAAAGCCGCAACTGCCGTCATCTATCACAGATCAGGATCTCGAAAAATTCGTCGACGAGCGTCATCTTTCGGACTATTTCTATCGTTCTCAACGAATTTATTCCGAGCGGAAGAAGGCGGAGCTCAGGCTTGATTACAACGATTTGATCAGTCTGGCCTACGCCACGCTGTCGCGCGAAGAATCGAGTGCTCGCGAGCATTATCAAGAAAAAATCAAAGCGATTTTGGTTGACGAATTTCAGGATACCAACACTATTCAAGCGGATTTGATAAGCTTCTTGGCTGGTCCTAAGGCGCGACTGTTTTTAATCGGAGACGACAAACAATCGATTTACAAGTTTCAGGGTGCTGATGTTTCTACTTTCAACATGTGGAAGGAACGACTAGCAAGCGGCGCTGATAGTCGAAGACTTTCCGGTCCGTCGGTCGTCACGAAGCTGACGGTATCGTTTCGCAGCCATCCGAAAGTAGTCGCTTTCGTCAATTCGATATTCTCGAGATTGATGTCGAAGGATTCGTCGGATGTGCAGTATAGGGCAACTTTCGAGCCGCTCAGCACCTTCCGAAAAACCCTCCAGTCTGCGGTTCCTGTAGAGACCGGTACATCTTCGGTGGGCGCGACCGTGATTGCTGTCCCTGCAGGTGCTGCGGCTGAGGGCGGGATCGTGACGCTCAGCGCATCAAGTTTTGCCATTGTTGACCAGGTAGAAAAAATAGCGGGGAAGGCATCGCTCGAACAGAAAGTTGCACAGGTCGTTCCATTGGCCGAACCGCGACAGCTCAACATCTTCGATCTGGCTGGCGCGCAGATTCAGGCAACGGAAACGGAGATGGAGGAGTTCGCGCCGCCTCCACCAGAGAGTTTTGCGCCGCCACCGGATGACAGCATCCGGATGGAGAGTCGTACCGATCTCGATCAAGAAAGCATAGAGTCTGTGCCTGAAGTGGCGAACATACAGGTTGTAGTTTTTGACGCGCATAACGAAGATGGCGACAGGCAACCAGAACTATCTGCATTGACCGAATCCAGGACGGTCGCTAAATGGATCGATGATCTGGTGCGTAACGGCGCACCACTATTAGACAATGAGGGTAATGTCCAACGCGGTCTCACATATGGTGACTTCGCTATTCTCGTCCCGAAAAACAGCAATTTTCAAATCATTGAAAGAGGGCTCCTGGAGCGTTCTATCCCGTATGTCACTTTTGCGGGCCGAGGATTTCTCAATCGCCAGGAAGTGATCGACTTCGAGAATCTACTTTATTTCCTCGGCAATCAGCAAGACTCGCATGCCTTGCTCGGTGCATTGCGATCGCCCATGTTCGCGCTAAGTGATGACATGCTTCATGAGATCTTTGTTTCAGCTTCTAGCGAAAAACCAGGTATTACGCTTTGGGATGCGCTACAGTCAACTGTTTTGACGCGGCGCTCGGGGTACGAAACCGTACTGAAAGTCGTCAATCTCTTGAAACGCTTTAAAGAGGATGCCGAGCGATTATCCCTTACTGCGCTCATCCGAAAGCTTATCCAAACAACCAGCTACGATCTCGCACTAATGAGTGCTGATAATGGTCGGCAGCGTTCTCGGAACCTCTGGAAGCTGGTGGCGCTTGCGCGAGATCATGAGGATTTGTCTTTCTTCGAGTTTGCGAAAAGGCTGACTCTGATGCGAGACTTTGAACTCAAGCAGACCGACGCTCCGTTTTCGAGCCATGATTCGGTAAAGCTGATGACCATACATGCCTCCAAAGGGCTCGAGTTTCCGGCGATCGCGTTGCCTTGCCTGTCTGGGCGTCTTCTGGGACAGGAGCGCAAGCTGATATTTCATCGCAACTACGGCTTCGCTCTCGATACTTCGCGCGGCGAGCCGGACTCGCGTCCTACGTGGTTCCGCTATGCTCGACAACTCGATCAGGATATGGAGATAGCCGAGCGCAAGCGCCTCCTTTACGTTGCGATGACCCGTTCTCGCGACTATCTCGGAGTATTCCTGGAAAAGGATACCGGCCAACAGCAAGATTCCTTTCGGCTCTGGTTGTCGGATATCCTCGATGTCGATTTCCATGGCGACGATGGTCGAACCGGACCTCGTTACCTTGTACGCGAGAGTGGGATGGCGGAGTATGAGCTTTTCACGGTCGACAGAGAGGCTGTAGAGCCTGAGTCCGAGTTGTTAAGCGGGAAGGATGTCGATGAGGAAGAAGTTAAATCGATTACCAATCTGATCGAACCGATTCTTCCTGATCCGGTTTCACCGAGTTCGCCGTGGCAAGGATGGCGCCGTGTGACGCCAACCAGAGATGGAGTTCATCAACCCCTGGACGCCACCGTTATCGGTGTCTATTTACACACGATTCTCGAGCATTTACCGATGTCTCTGGAGCGACCTAGTCGACAGATTCTCGAAAGTCTGGCTCTTATGCAAGGAAGCTCCGTGGCTCATCCCGATCGACTTCGGGAGCTTATTAACGAAGGAGAAAAACTGCTCGATGTTTTCTTTGAGAGTTCGCTTTATGAGTTGCTCAAAGGTGCCCGGCGAAGATTATCCGAGCTGCCCTATACTATCGTTGATGAAACCAGGAGTGATTCTCGTCGTCCCGACCTAGTCGTCGAATGTGACGATGGCGAGTGGCTTATCATCGACTACAAAACTGACGACGTGCATCAAGATGATTTGCAAAGTAAGGCGAGGACCCATGCCGCGCAGTTGGACGGCTATGCCAGAGACCTGGGCAAACTGACAGGCTTGCGATTGTCGACACGTCTCTACTTTGCGCGTTACGGCAAACTTGTGGACCCGCACCTTTAGGCGGTTATGCCGAAGTCTCAGGTATGACTGCGGATCGCGATTGCCCAGCGGTTCGAATTTCGCATTCTGCGGTCAACTTGTAGACCCGCACTCAGGGCTGTTATTCCGGGGTTTAAGAGTGTGATTTTCTCCGAGCCGGAGATTCGCTGCGGCGAACCTGCAGACTCGGGCTGTCAGCGCGTCTATAGAAGTGCAAAAAAGAGAAAACTGCATGCGTTAGCCTGCAGTTTCCCCCGACTCGATCATTGTGTAGCCCGAGTTACAACCATTATCGCACAGCACGATTTTTTGGGCTGGGATATGGTGATAAACGTTGTGCCCTATTTTCTCGGTTCCATTGCGAAGATGCTCAGGACATTGCCCCATGGATCGCTGAATTCGGCGCACATGCCGATGTGATCGGGCGTTTCACAAACTGCTTGCGGCTCTTTGTGAAACTTCACGCCCTTCTGTTTCAATCCTTCATAGGCTTCTTGAATCTTCTCAACACCAAAAACCAGAGTGGGTGCAGCTTCGAGGTCGCGCTTCGGAAGCTTGTCTGCATGGTGCAAAGCTACCGTGACAGCGCCGGTGTCGAACTCGATCCAGCCATCTTCGTTGGACTTGAGCTTAAGACCCAGGGTGTCACGATAGTAGGGCAGTGCCTTTTCGGTATCGGCGACGTACAGGATCACGTAGGACAGGGTTGCCAGTTTTACATCAGATTTGACGGTCATACCTTTTACCTCTCCCGGTCAATCGGGCGCGTATCGCTATAAAGCGCATATCATAGCGAATGACTCAATTTTGGTCATTAATCGACGATCCTGCCGCTTGGCAGGATCAGCGGCTGTGGTCGCATCCTGCCGTGTTCGGGAAATCGTTTTTCGACCACCGAAGTAGCTGCGATTTGCTTTTACAGCAAACGCTTGTTCACTGGAACTCGTTTGCGATACCGAATAACCAGGCTGCGACTTGGTTGTATCAAGCGCTTGTCCGACGAAATCGGCGTTCGACACCAAGCAGCTTGGCGCGATTTGGTTGGATCAACTACTCTTTTTCTTTTCTGGAAAGCGCGTAGCCACTCCGAGAAGCGTGAGCGAGATACCGATGTAGGTAGTCATATCGAGGACGACTTGAGTTTCGAACAAGGCATCGACGATAAGCGCTATGATTGGCGGGAAAAAGACCAATTTACTTATAGCCATCAAGCTGATGCGCTTGAGCAGGTAGAAGTAGCAGGCAAACGAGATAATCGAGCTCACTATTCCAAGGTATGCTGCCGCCAATGTTGGCACCAGGGGTGGTGGCGAGAACAAACATGGTCCTTCTATGACCAGACTCAGGGTGATGAAGCTTACTGCGCAGACGGCGACGAAAATTGCGACCGACACGAATGGATTCTGGTGAGTGGTGTGCTTCTTCAGGATCACTCCGGATACCGACGAGAGCACGACGGAACTCATAAGCATCAATACGCCATCGCCTTGCTGTGCCGAGACGTGCAGGCGATCGCCGAAGATCAGCAAGATGCCCATCATGGAGATGACCATTCCGACAATCTGACCACGAAAGATCTTTTCAGTCCGGGTGATTGTGGCTGCCAGAGCTGTGATAACAGGAGTTGTCGTCGAGATGATCGCTGCTACTCCACCGGACACCCATTTCTCTGCGGAGTAGACCAATGCAAAGCTGAGCACAGACAGCAAGCTGCAGAGCATAGTCCACAGAAGCGTCTTTCTATCTGGAAATGGCGCTTTTACTATCCGTGTCAAGAACAGCGCAGTAAGAAATACCGCGGCGATAATGAAGCGCATGGCACAGGCCGTGAATGGATCGAACGCCCCGGGCACTACGCATTGCCTGACCGCGAACCAAGTCGTACCCCAGATCAGGATGCAAGCGATGTACGCGAACACAACTCCCATTTCGGAGTTCTGTGTTTCGGTAGTCTCTACCGGCGGTGTCATCTTGTCACTTTCGAACGTCAATGTCGATGTACTTTTCATACCAAATACGAGGGCTTTCGCAAACCCTTCCTCCTCTGTTTCCAGAATAGACCGGTCGTCTAGTCTGGTCAAGTGAATTCTTGTCAGATGCATACTGGCAGCCTGCGAAAGACCTGCTAGGGGCTGCCTTTTGGTGCTGTTTGTTATCTTTGGTTACACCATACGCATGTAGCGTTGTCACGTTTGGCAATGACCCCGATTCGGTGTCTCGGAGTGAGAACTACGTTCTCACTCGCACTCAGCAAATACTCGTGGTCGTCAGTGAATCAACTCAGTTAGGAATACATGGACTCTGTCTCAGTCCTTCGGGTGTGGATTTTAGCTCTCAATAATTGCTCGGCAAGGGCTCGTGGTGTCAGTGAATCAACTCAATGAGGACCACTGTCACAGTCCTTCGGCGTGTGGATTTCAGCTCTCAATTGCTCCGCAACTGCTGACAGGGCAAGCTTGTGGGTAAGTCAACTCAACTCAACGAGGCGCTGTTCTCTATTTACGGGCAGGCCGAATTACTTCGGTATTGAGCTTCTTGTCTGTGTAAATAGGTGTTTGGAATGTTGAAGATCATGTTTTCGATATAGACACCTTGATGTTTGCAGGGGAAACATAATCCAATATGTCCTGACCAGTTTTTGGTTCTGAAGTTAAACACAACTTGAACAGAGACTTGTTTTTCCAGCGTTCTGATTCTGCTGAGAACCAGTGGTTAGCGGCATAGATTTGCAAGTACTTCCGCGCCAGGCCGCCATGAAGTTTAGTCACGTACTCAATCAATGAGTCGATCTCCTCAACTCGTATGTTTGAATTCGCGTTCGAACTCTCGCCATTGCTAGCTGGGACAACTTCCTCCAACCGACTATATCGATCTCCCGGAATTAGCCTGATGAGTGGGAAATCTACCTGTAGAGCCAAAAGTGACTCACTCACCTCTGGAATGGTTAACTGGGTTATGTCTAGCAATCGATTAAAGGTGATTGATCCTTCGATCGGAATTGCATCATAGACTTGCGCATGTTCTGGTGGAATTATAGGCGCATGAATTTCCACTTCTTCGATCTCTGTTGAATTCGCCTGCCGTTGAACTTCGAACGCGTCCTCCTCTGCCCGAGGATGGGCGAACTGTGGCGTTGCCCGGGAGCGTTTGTGATAAATCGACAGAAAGGCAATCGAACTGAACTCCTGAAAATCCCCGGTCATCTGATCGACCAGCACCATGGCGATCTTCTTGATGATCTCATCAGCAGTCGAGTCAGAGACTCCGGTGACATCTGCGAGCTCCCCTTTTTGAAAATCAACTCCATTTGTCTTTAAATAGACAGCAACTAAATAGGGTCTGAGTTTCTTCGCGTGTTCGAACATAGTTCCGGCCGTGACCCAACAATCTCTGTTGCATTCACCACACTTCGTTTTTCGAGTGCGGATATCCTGGGATAAGACATTACCGCATTTACATTGGAAACCCGCACCTTCACGATACAGATCAATTATGTACTTGATAGCGTGCGCTTCTGTTTTTACTGTCCGTTTAAATGCGGCTGCTAGCCGCCTGATTTGTCGAACACGCTTTTTTTTCAATTTTTTGAATTCTTCTTTTCCCATTTGCATTCTCCTCGATGCACTATATCCATACTGTTAAATACGTATTCCGGAGCAAAAAAGTTCAATTGGTCGGCGTCCGACGTAAAACCAGCTACTGTCAGGCTTTCCAGCCACAGCCTGATCTCTCGATTGAAAAGTGTTTTCCGATATCGGAAAACACTTTTCAATCGAGTACTATCCGAGAATCCCTTGTTCAGCCGTTTGAGCGAATTCGGTCTAATTCGCCCGCGGCTTGGTACTTGGCAGATCGTTATCTTTTTTTGAACGATTTAGCGATTCAACAAATCATCACACCCTTGTGTGATTGCGGCCTTCGGCGTAATAGTCGTGCGATAGTAGAAGAGCACAAGTGCGTCGATTTGTGCGTGGACTAGTTGATCCAGCTACCCTCAGGTGATTTGTAAGTGCGATCTGGCTGCGAATTTGTAGCTGTTCGACGGGATGTTTGAACGCAGGTCAGAGTCGAGTTAGAGCACTCTGAGTCCGAATATAGAGTTGCGCGTTGATAGGCACCATCTGCGGTGCGGCTCGCCTGGTTGATAAATCCGCTGGTCTCTTGCACGCCGAAACAGTCTAATCTACACCTGGTTCAAGTTCCGCTTCCTTGCTGTGGTCTGAGTCTAGGCGTTTGTCCTGCTGGTTGTGGCGCAATCCTCGGTTGGACTGTGCGCCGTAAATGGTATCAATGCTCTCTAGCTACTTGCTAACCGGTAGGACAGGTACCGCCTCGGCATCTTGGTCGTGGTTGCGGAGCTCCCTTGCTCGGACCTGCTGGGCGCTCAGTTTGCGATAACACTGTGCCTAGGGCCTTGAGGAATTTTTCGCTAAGGAACGGCTGAACGTCCTTAGGCAGAGCGGCTGGATTTATCTTGAGTGCATCCAGGACACTCTTAGGATTCGTCGCCAATTGAGCAAGCGTTTGTGGGTTGCCCAGTCCGGCCATAAGCGGTTGGAGCTGTTTTAGCTGCTCTAAGCCGGCCGGATTGGCTCGGATGTCTTGAGCGATTTTATTTAGGTTTGCGGCACTGATATCCACTTCACCCAGCTTTGCCGCAGTTATGAATTTATCGAGGTTTTGCGGTGTTACCACCTGGTCTGGAATTCCTAGTCCCTTTGCGAAGCCGCGCATCGTGTCGAGATCTTCCTGTTTCAGTCCTGGGTGTTTCGTCAGTAGGCTCTGATCGTCAGTTGCCGCAGCACCAGGAGCGGTATCACTGCCCGGACCAATCGGCTTGAATGCGGTCTCCTCCACGCAAAGGTCTGAACCTGGATTAAGTCCACGCTGGCGATCTTCTTGGACCGACCTCAGTTCGCCAGTTCTGTTGTCGAGAACAGCAAGTGTTTTGTCTGCCTTCCGGTATTGCGTGCTGCCGGGTGTGCTGCCCGCTTCTAACTCTGCAATTGCCGGTGTACCATCGGGTTTCGAGGCATCAAAGAGTTTTCCGCCCGCTGATCGAACCTTTGCTTTAGGACCGTCGATCGATAGCATACCGTACCCTTCAGATAGCTTGGCTGTATAGGTATTACCATCGACCGAACTGGTCGATAGTTGATACTTACTCTCGCCGTCGTCTTTTTTGGCTGACTCGATTCTGTCGCCGGTCGTGTGGTTGTATTGGACGCCTTCGACTTTGACTCCGGCGGCACCATTGATTTCTGTCTTCGGATCAACAACTGCGCCGTCCTTTACCTCGACCGGTTTCAAGACTGAACGTTTTTGGTCACCTTCACCGACATCGAAAAGTCTGTCTGCGGCGATGATCTTGCCGCCCTTGTCCTTGGTGTCCACGCCGACAAGAGTTGCAGAGCCTGCTGGTTCGTACTTGAATTCACGCTTGTTGCCTTTCGCGTCAACGGTTTCAGTAAGCAAGCCCCGCTCGTTGCGTTTGATCGTAGCTGCTGTCTCGTCTCCAGGTTGTTTTGCAAATACTCGTTCGCGTTCGACGCCGGTTGCGCGATCCACAAGCGATGTCGACTGATCCGGGTTGAGTACAGTCAATTGTTTGTCTGGGCGACCAGTGTCGAAGCCCACGTTGCCGTTGTCGAAATTGACGAGGTCGCCTTGTAAAGCCTTACCGTTGAGATCCCAGGTTGGTTTTTCGGGCGGATTCTTGGTGCTATCGCCGGGCTTGGTCATGACGAACTCTTGACCGCGCGTATCGATTACATGTTGGCGGTTTTGTTCGTCCTTGAAACTTCGTCTGCCGTTGGATTCGACCTTCTCGCCTTTGTCTCCAACGATTTCAAAATTACCGTTCCCTTTATCTTTGTACTCACCGGATATCTGAACGTCTGCCTTACCTTGTTGCTTGAGAGTCCATTTTGATTTACCGTTGCCCAGGTCTTCGCCTTTGGCAATTTCAGTGCCATTCGGCAATGCGTAACCTTTCAGTTTGCCATTTGCATCGTACTTGGCTTTGGTTGCGCTGCGTCCCGTTTTGTCTTGACGGCCGATGAACTTGCCTTCACGGTCCGTTGATACAATGGAGCCGTCTTTGAATTGCGCATCCCTTGTCCCGTCGCGGTTGGCCTTGACTGCAGCCGGCACCTCGCCGGTTGCGACTCTAGCCGCGTTGTACTTGGTGAAATCAACAACGCCGTTCTGACCCTTGTCGCCCTGCAGATACTCCATCCGGCCATCAGCCGTTCTGTTGCCAGTGGCATAGAGTTTGATGGTCTGACCGTTGGCGGTTTTCTCCATCTCGCCACTGTTCCAGTCGCTGATCTTGAATTGGGCCCCGTTAGGTCCGTCGAACTTGACCTCGAAGCCGTTGGCACCATTGTTGGTGTCTCTCACGACAGTCTTTGGTTTGCCTGCTTCTGATGGGAAAGTGATCTGGATCTTTCCAGGCCCGACTGTAGTCATCTCGCCGCCGGCTCTCCAGTTGTATCCGTCCCAGTGCAACTTCGGACCGGTCGGTTTTCCAGACGCGTCTTCGGTTATCTTGGAGTATTCGCGCAGATCGTAGAGCTCTTTCGAGCCATTGGCAAATTTGACTTCTTTGGTCAGCTTGTCGTTGGACTCGAAGGTCATTTCGCCGGAATTGCCGACTTTGATGTCACCGGCAATGATACCATTGTCACCTGGCTTGGCTTTGCTCAGTCCTGGTATAGACTCGCCAGGAGGATTCGATTTCCAGCCGCCTTGAACCTTTTCGAAGCTAACCTGTTTGGCAGGCGGTCCGTCGAGCTGGAAATCCATTTTTGTGACGTTGCCTTCGGCATCTCTAGACAGAGAGTAACTGCCCTTTCGCTCTCCATCTTTGAATTCGCCACCCATGACGTAGCCGTCATTGGCAACGAGCAACTTCTCACCGGCTGCACCTGTAACGATCTTCCCTTTTGTTTCCTGTCCATTTTCGTTAATCGTGAAGGTGTTGTCTTTGCCGCGTGTCTCGACTCGCTTCGTAAGCTCCTTGCCCGTTGCCGGATCATATGTGACATCCGTCTTGACGGTGCCGGCGTCGGTGGTAGCCGTCGAGTGTCTCTCTGTTAATTTCTTGTCCTGATTAAGAACGTCGACCGCACCCTTCATCGGTCCATCCGAATACTCACGTCGATAGGTTGGTGGATTTCCACTCTTCGTTTCGGTGAACTTGTTGGAACCCTCTTGCCCACCGTATTTCTCGGACAAGATACTTCCATCGGCGTTTCTCTTTACCTCAGCAACTTGCTCGGTGCCTCTCTTATACGTCGTGGTGCCCCGGTCCTTGCCCTTGCCTTCTACGGTTTCGGTCACACCTGCCAGGTATGGCTGCTCTGGCGTGCCAGCGAGAGGCGTGTTGTACTTAGTAACCGTTCTGTCCGGATAGTCGGTCTTCGTGGTACCGGCTTTGGTATCAGTCGTTTCGACCTTGCCATCCGCGAACACTTTACGCGTAGTGTCGGCAGTCTTCTCTTCATGCAGAACTGGTGGGTTGGTCTTAAATTTGTCTATTATGTCTTTGTCAGCTTTTACGGACGGATCTAGCGGTTTGGTCTCACCTTTGCGATACAGTACGGGGTCTGCACCCGGTTTGTAGTCTGCCCGAGCGATGCCATCGATAGGCGGGTCGAATTCGCTCTTTACGGTGCCGTCTGAGGACGAGACTTGAGTAATTTTCTTACCGTTGCCCTCGATTGATCTAGATGTAGTTTCGACATTACCGTTTCTCGATGTAGCTGTTCGCTCGGTTTCGCCGCCGGCGAGCTTCCGTTCCCTTCGTTCGCCTCTGAGAGAGCCATCGTTGTTAACATCTTTCGAGACCAGTCCATCAGGCCTCGCTCCTGCAGCATACTCTGTCCGTGAGAACTTTGTACCTGTGGATACGCTGGATCTCTTTTCCGGATCCTTCGCGGGATCCAGGTCGGTACGAGATGTGAGACCATCCGGATTATTTTCCAGTTGCCGTTCTCGTAAAACCGGGCTGCCTTGGGGATAAACCTTCTCCGATTTCACACCGGCTTCGGGCTTCGATGTAGTGTAGCTGCCATCAGCGATTATGTTAGTCTCTGAGCCATCTCCCGCCAGGTGATCACTGACCAGCGCTATGGGAGGAACTTTCTCCGGATCATCTTGACGCTGGTAGACAATCCCTTCTACAGCTGCCTTGGTGCCGTCTTTCCTGGTTATCTCCGGCTGTTTGCCGCCGCCAGTCTTATCATCGAAGTCGATGAACCCAAAGCCTTTGGTTTTGCTTCCTGTTGCTTCTGTCGACCAACCAGGTTTTCTTTCGTTTGGCTTGGTCGGATCCCCTTCTGGAGGATACACGCCTTTGTATTTGACGTCCTGCTTTGCATTCGGCGCATTGACCGTAAGTTTCGTGCCGTCTGGCATACCAGGGACCTTGCCGTCGACTATTCGATTACCGGCGGCATCCATATGCCAGGCGCCCTTTCCCTCCTGACCGGGGACCGAAAAGTCGCCTTTTACGTTCTTCGCGAAAAGTCCATCCAGGATTTTGCGGGCTTCAGGACTGGCTGGAACCTCTTTGCCGTCCTGTCCGACCAGGCTGACCTTGTCGCCATCTAGCTTGATACTCTTAAATCCAAAGTTATTGTCTTTGGCCCATTTTTCGCTAGGTGTGATCTCGACTGGACCGCCATTCTTGCTGAATGTCTGCTTGAAACCGGCTAGCTCACCCGCTCCCGGACCGAATGTTCGAGTAACTGCGCCAGTTGTCGGGTCAGGAGCACTGTCTGCAAACAAGTTGGGATTGTTGGTATCGGACAGCGCTGCTGCTGCTGCCTCGAACTTCGCAAGCGGTTCTTTCAGGGACTTGAGGATTTCCTGAGGCACTCCATTGCCCTGGACCCATCCCTCTTTCAGCTCTTTGGTGCTGTCAGCTGCCGGGGTGGTTTTGTCGTCGGTCGGCTTTCTCTCTTGCAGTTCGGTGAACTGCTTCGAGAAAATAGTCGAACTGTCAAAAGTAGGAGTCGGAGGAGCGGCCTCCGGCCTTTTGGCGTCTGTTTCTACACCCATAGGAATAATACCTAGCAGGACCAGCGGATTACGTGTTTAGTAAGGGTGCGGTGCAATTTGCGGCTTGAGATATTGAGAATACGAACATTCTGTGACTAATTTGTACCCTTGTCAATATGCCCTGATGCCAGGCTGATTAAGCACGGGTCGCTTGTCGCTTTGTCGGTATTCGCCTCTTTGCCTGTTGGTCGGTTGATTTCAACCGTGCGTGGTTATCCTGACTGTGACAGGTTTTGTCGTGTTATTGTCGAAACGGGACCTGAGTTGTTCGAAGAACTGGTTGAAGAACGGTTGTTCGGAACGGTTTGTTGATACAGCAGCTTCGATTGTGAAATCGTCTCTACAACTACTAGTCTAATAGTCAGACATGGCAATTTCATGACATGCGTGTTCGGCAATCCTCCTTTCTAGCCCGGCGGTTTCGGTGGCGGTGGCACGGGAGTCGGCTTGGGCGGTTCAGGCTTTTTGCTCGCGATCTCCTTCTTCACCTCGTCCACAAACGGCTGGGTGGCTGTGCGGACCTGATCGAATTTCAAGTCGATTGAATTGAGGATACCGTCTAGCAATTCTGGCCTGGCCTTCCCAATACCTCGTCTTTGAATGTCCTTCATCTGCTCTTGCGCCTTTGTCAGAGCGTTGTCCGGATCGGTGAGCAATTCAGGGATGAGTTTGCCTATGAATGCCCCTGGAGGCATGTTCATTGCGGCACCTCCGACTTTGAAATCTCCAAGTAGCTTGTGCTTTTCAGCCAATTCGAAAAACTTGTCGAGGTTTTCCTTGGTACACTTCTCGACCATTTCCGGTTTTCCGGATTTCTCCATTCTGGCTCTGACATCGGCAATGATTTTGACAGGAACATTGTGTTTCTTGGCGAGTTCCAGCGCTTGTGCATCCGTGAGTGGAGCCTTGGCCGGGGGCTTGTCTGGAGCTGGCTTCGGCTGGTCTGGTTTTACTTCCGGTTTTGTCGGAGGCGGCGGCACGTCCTTCGGTGGGTCTTTCACATCCGCAGGAGGGGCGGCCTTCGCCTCGGTTTTCGCATCTCTCGGCGGAGGCGCAACCGGCTTGGGCGGCACTTCGCTGACTTCTTTTCCGGCTACCTTCGTCGTTAGATTGCCGTCGCCGTCAATTGCGATACGATCTCTTGCACCACCGTCGATTTCGAAACCACCGGATTCGGTGGCGCGAAAAGCACCATTAATGGTGACAGGTGGCTGACCTGGTTTTTGAATTGTCCAGGAGGCTCCAAGCTTTCCAGGTCCGAGGTTGACATTGGCGCCCTTTGTAATTGTGGTGCCGTCAGCTCGTTGGAATCCTCTGAATTGGTTGTTGACGTCTCTCACGACATCGATGTGCGGTTTGTTTTTGAACTTGATTCGAGTAGCTGCACCGCGACTGTCTGATGTAATCTCAGTGCCATTGGCATAAGTTGCGGTCGTAATACCGGTCTTCAGATCTATTTTCGTCTCTTGCGGTAGTGCACCAGATTTGACTTTCTCTGCGTCTTCAGGCTTGTTGAAGGTGACGGTTCTCACATCGCCTGTAACTTTCTCGTCGCCTTGACCCCAGATAAGTGCTCCGCTGGCATCTGTGGTGCCGGTAGTGGACAAAGTAGTTGTCTTGCCGTCGAGCGTGCGTTTCATTCGCGCATCAGCCCAGTTGTCGACTTTGTATTTTGCTTTCCCTTCGCCGAAGTCTACTTCGAACGAGTTGCTCTTCGCGTCACGAATCATTGAAACTGGACGACCGTCCTTCGGCGGGAAGACCACCTTGATTGCGCCGTCTCGGCCAGGAACTGGTGTGGCTGTTCCTGCGGCCCACTCACCATATCCGGTCCAGTAGACTGTTTGCTTGTCGCCCTTTGCTGATACTGATTCGCCGACATAGTCGGTGACATTGTAGAAATCCTTGTTGCCGTTTGATCGCAAAACATCTTCAAATAGTTTGCCACCGACCTGTGTCTTGTAGGTGAGATCGCCGTTGTTGTCGAGCTTAAAGTCGCCCTGAATGGCACCGTCGACTACGTTCAGATGTCTAAACTGTGGAAGCGTTTTTCCTGGAGGTGTGGTCACCCAACCTTTGTCGGTCTTGTTCAAGGTGATCGGCTCGCCCGGCTTTCCACCAGGCTCTGGAAAGCTCACCTGCAATTGTGTGAGGTTGCCGCCTGCATCTCTTTTGGCTAGGTATTTTTGACCTTTGTTGGCGCCTTCAGTAAACTCGACTCCGGCCACCAGGCCCTTATCCATATATAGTTTGCCGCTCTGACCGTTGTCGTTAAACGGTTCAGGACGACCGCTCTTGTTGAGCGTACTCAAGCTGGCGTCGAACGCGCCTTCAACGCCGTCGGCTTTCGGCGGCGGACTATCCTTTTTCGGACTGAGCAGGCAGTACGATTCTAGAAATGCGTTACTGGGACCGAGTACTGGTCGCACCGTGTTGAGCGGTGGGTCGAACGTGCCTGATGGGCCATCTGTGGGTCTGCTATAAGTCATTCGCTGCTATCTCTCGGGACGGTTGAGAGGAGTAAGAGCCGATCAGCCGACAAAGTACTTGCGCGCTGTATGCGCTGCGGCGTGAAGGGCGAAATTCACTCATCAGCTGCCTATATACTAAGTGGTCGTTTTTTGGACAAATGCTGCTACGGGAGAACTCGATAATAACTTAGAGTGATAGCTCAACCAATGTGGATCTACACAGTGTCTCTCGGAAAGTCGCATATCATCAAAGGAAATCGATGATAGCTTTGACCACGCGATTAGCTTTCGCTTTTATATTTTGGATTGTGGTGCACGCGATTGAACGGAATCGAGCAGCATCGAACGGTGTGATTTCGCGGAGTTGCTAGCATTCGAACAGTCGCAATCTTCTCTACTGTGGAACGATGTTCTTCATTGTCGAGCACACTTGCGAATCGTTGAACAGTTTGTCGGCGAGCACTTCGAAGAAATGTGCACCGCCCTCGGAATTCAGGTGGGCTGAATCGGCAAAGTACTTCTTGGGAAAATCTTGCTGTGAATTGAGGTCGATGACTCGAGCTTGGTAGTCAGTGCAAAGCTTCTCAACTCGTCCTTTGTACTTTTGGTAAAAACCACAAGGCATCAGATCCAGGTTGTCCTGGGTCAAGGGCATGTTGACCAGAATAATTTTGATCCCACGCTGTTGACCCACAGCCAGCAGCTTCTCCAGGTAGCCTAACTGCTCTTCGAACTGTTTCGCTTTAAAAGAAGAATATCGGTAGCGGTACTCTGGAAGGTTGTCTGTATAAATTGGTGGCGCAGCATCGGGTGGATGCACCTTCACCTCGTCCGGTCCACTGTCCTCGGGAAGTTCTGTAAATGCCTGCTTTCGAACTTCGAATGTCGTATGCACGTTGTCCATATCCTTGAATCCGATATGAGCAACGATGTCTTTTGTAATCTGATGTTGAGCGAAGACGAAGTCCTGCCGATGACCGTATAGGAAACTCGCTTTCGACAATGCATATTCGACCACGCTCCAAATCGAGCTTCTCGCTGGAACGGCGATGTCGGGGAGATCGTTGATACGACTCATGTATCTGAAGATCTCTGTACTGGCCGGATCTTTGAGCGCGTTGTCCATGAAGTCGCGAGGGGCGATACCGTATATGATGACCTTCGGTTGTTTCTTTCCGGCTAGCAATGTTCTAGTCAGCACATACGCATCGGATGCCATCTCGCCTCCGAGGGCAAACGAATATGTACTCAATTGACGGTCGATCCTTTGATTGATAAGCGATTCGAGTAATGCGCTTTTGTGGTGCAATGCAACCTTTTGCGCGGTCTTGAGATGAGTGGCGTCACCACCATGCACTGCTGCCATCATCAGCGATGATCCAAGAAGGGCAACCTCAGCAGGTTTCTCTTTCTGGTTAAACTCATTGGATGCCCACCAGACGCCGCTGCGATAGGCGGTATCGTATGCGGTGTACGGCCACAGTCCCAACCCGGCGAGCAAGCGGCATCCGCCATCCAGGACGAGCAGTCCCACGAAAGCCCAGACCACGTAGCTCAATACAAGCTGACGGGTCGAAAACTTTTCTGGCTCTTTATGGATACTCATTTGCCTTAGGTGTTTTCCTCAATAGGTTAAAACTGGAAATAAATGAAACGAGGAGATTTGTCTGGAGAAAAAATCATGATGAGGAGCATGAGAGCAAGACACCATGCTGCCTTCGCTACTCTCGGGCAGCGCCCGACGAAATTGGTTTTGTCTAACCAGCCCATCACCAGATGCGATATCGCTAATACGGGCAGAAGGAGAAAAACCGCCGGGTAGATCAATGGATAGTTAATGGATGAAAGTGAGAAAGCCAGGGTTTGAGCACCAACTTGAACACTTTCGAAGGAGAACATCTTTCGCAGAATCAGGCTCGCGCTGGTCATTGTCTCCGCTCTGAACAACACCCAGCCAATTAGCACGACATGAAATGTCAGAAGCGTGGAGAGACATTTTCCGGTCGCGGATTGAATGAAGCTAGACAGCGATGGGACAGCGCCCTTTACCCTTTGGAACTCGCGATGCAAAACCAGCATGACACCATGATAAACACCCCAGGCGAGAAAGTGCATTCCCGCTCCATGCCACAGCCCACCCAGGGTCATGGTCAGGATCAGGTTGCGGGAGATCATCAGGCGAGAACCCCGAGAACCACCAAGTGGGATGAACAGATAGTCTCTGAGCCAAGTCGACAGGGATATATGCCAGCGGTGCCAGAACTCTGAAATGTTGCTTGCCAGATACGGCAAATTGAAGTTGATGGGTACCTGGTACCCAAACAATCGAGCGCTACCGCGGGCGATATCAGTATAGCCGGAAAAATCGAAGTAGATTTGGAACGCGAAGGCGTATGCGAAGAGCCAGAGATCCAGCCCCGAGAACGTCTCGGGATGTGAAAAACCCCCTTGAATGAAAAAGGCGAGATTATCTGCAATCAGTACCTTCTTAAACAAACCCATCAATATCAATGGAACACCCTGATCGAAGTGTTCCATCGAAAACTTCGCCGGTGAAAGAAATTGCGGAACAAAATCTTGATACCGTTTGATCGGTCCGGCGATTTGTGTTGGGAAAAAGCTCGCGAACAACGCGAACGAGGGAAATGATTTGACCGGTTGCGAGCCCCGGTATACATCGACGGTGTAGTGGATAAACTCGAATACGAAGAATGAGATGGCTAGCGGTAGCACAATGTCGAACGGGATGTGCGGCACCGCGCAGATCGGTTTTAGCAGGTTTCGTGCGACGTCTTCGAGAAAGTAGGCGTATTTGAAATACGCCAGAGTGGACAGGTTGATGACGGTCGCGACCAGGAGCCAGGATTTCTTCTTAGCCTGGGATTCGGCAATCTTGAGTCCCAAAACGTAATTGATTACGGTTAATCCGACAATCAAGAAAATGAATACCGGCCGCCAGCTCATATAGAACAGGTAACTAGCGACTAAGAGCATGGGCACTCGAAACTTCTGCGGGCTGAGCCAGAACAGGGCTACAACAACGGGCAGAAACAGAGCGTATTGCAGGGAATTGAAAAGCATTTAAGATGCCGTCCCATTGGGCTCACCGTTGTCAATGATAACCGTGAATGGGCATGGCGTCCTTAAGCTCAACAAATGACATTAAGAAGAAGCGAAACAAGCGCTACCGGTGTTGGTAGCGCTTGTTTCGCTTCCAAGAGAGAGGGAGAAATCAAAACTTTTACAAAGTTTGCCTATTTCAGCATGAGCGCGCAAGCGAGAGACTTGCTAGTTAGTGGCTCTAATAGCCGGCGAGAAGCGGACTGACCGTCAGCTCTCTCCACACGTTGGATAGTGCGTCACGCACACTCTCGGCGCAAGCAGGGGCACCGACTGCTTCTCCGTTGATCCGGAGGATCGGGTCTTGTTGGAGCTTGGTCTCCTCGACAAGCTCAACCGGGACTGGGAGTCGCTCTTCTGCGATGACCATCTCGATACGGCGCAGAATATTTTTGTAGCTGTTGCATCCCGGAGCGTAGATTAGTTCGACCCGCATTCAAACCTCCTCTACCGCACGGTCTGTGCGGAGAAATTTGGGGACATAAAGGGAAGGACAAGGAAGCCCGGCGAGCTCTCGGTATGAGGCTCACCAAAAATGTGAATATAAAATGAAGGCACCACTTAACATAACTATAGACGCAATTTGCGATCTGCCAAGAGCCTAATCAGGTCAAGCAATCTTAATCTCTGCTCATAAGCCTCTAGGTCGAGTATCAGCGGAACTTCGCGGACTCCAAATCGTCAGATAAAATCATGATTTCAAAGGCGTTTCTTAGAGGATGCACATCTTTGGTCGTGAAAACGATGATTGGAAGTCAGATTTCGCGGCAATTTGCTTCGGACCTGTTTTCCGAAAAACTCGCGCGGCTATCAGCGTTCCAATTGGATGTAGCTTATACCCGATCGACAGCGTATGGCTACAAAGCGTCTCCTAAAGCCGCTTTGTAGCCATGCGCCTTCCGGCGGACCATGGCTCAGTGAAGGATTTATCATGGTTTTAGCCGGTTGATGTCGCGCGGAAACAGCGCGGTCTGCTTGACGCTCGGAAGTCCGAGGAGCTGCTTGGTCAGTCGCTCCAGACCAATCGCAAGACCTCCATGTGGTGGCATGCCATAGCGGAAGCATTGCAAGTACTCGGCGAAGTCTTCTGGATTTAATCCACGCCCTTCGATCGCAGCGCTCAGGTCGTCGAACTCATGGCGCCTCTGTCCTCCTGTCGTTACCTCCAGTCCGCGGAACAAGAGGTCGAATCCGCGGCTCAACGGTTGGGAGCCGGAAGCGGCAGACATCGGCATCGTGTAAAACGGTCTGGCCGACAAAGGATAATATGCGACATAAAGCAGTTCTGAGCCGGTTG
Organism: uncultured Candidatus Obscuribacterales bacterium; assembly: GCA_964418155.1. Lineage (GTDB taxonomy): Bacteria > Cyanobacteriota > Vampirovibrionia > Obscuribacterales > Obscuribacteraceae > JADYXR01. The sequence goes on from CAYQKX010000007.1 coordinate 123,723, forward strand.
TCGACTTGAAGTGCTCGCACAGCAATCTTTCCCCTTCCGGGTCGAGGTCACCTTGTGCTGCCTGCGCATGACCGAGAGTTTCTGTGAGGAGAACGAGCGCATCGTCAAATGTAATTTGAGGGATACTCTCAAACTCCGGCACTCTGGCGTCGTACAGGGCGAGTTCTTCGGAACAGCTTTCCTTCACGTGTTGGAAAACATGCTTGAGCAGCTCAATCTGTACTTTGATGAGGTCTTGTTCCGACGCGATGAACCCCATCTCGAAGTCGAGACTGATGTACTCATTGAGATGTCTGGAAGTATCATGCTCCTCAGCCCGATAGACTGGTCCGACTTCGAACACACGCTCGAACACTCCGACCATTATCTGCTTGTAGAACTGGGGGCTCTGCGCGAGGAATGCAGGCTTTCCAAAATAATCAAGCTTGAATAGCTGGGCACCGCCCTCGGTGCCAGTTGCAACTAGCTTGGGCGAGTGAATCTCGACGAATCCGGCATCGTTGAGGAAATCGCGAAAAGCTTTCGTGATTGCGGCTTCGATCTTGAAAATCGCTCTGACCTTGGGGTTGCGCAGTGTGAGCGGCCTGTAGTCCAGCAGAGTCGATAGAGAAAGTCCATCCATCTTCTTGTCCTTAGCCAGTTCAATTGGCGGTACTTCTTTGACTGTGGCAAGAACCTTGATTGCTTCGACCTGCATCTCTTGCTGGTCTTTGTTGTTCACGATCAAACCGCTCAAGCGCAAAGGTGTCTCGACGCCAATCGTTCTTGTCGTTGAAAGCAGCTCGGCGCTGTCCACAACGGCTTGCATAACTCCTGTAGCATCGCGAATATTTAGGAAAGAAAGTTTGCCAAGATCTCGGCAGGAATGAACGTGACCGGCGATCTCGACACGCTGTCCCACAAGGCTTCGTGCCGCCTTAATCGAAACTCTTTCCGTCTTCATGAAATTCGCCTCCAAAAAAAATGACCGCAACTTGCAAAAGCTGCGGTCGTCGAATCTTTCTCAGGTAGCTTTCTTGCTTCAGCACCATGAACGAGACGACCGCCTCAAGCGGTTATCATCGTCGTTATTATTGGTGTACGAGAATAACAAGTTGGTTGACCTGAACGTGCTCGCGTCTAACTACCTCAGTTAAGAGTGTGCCAGGCTCGATGCGGCAAGTCAATGCTCTGTAAATGCTTAGTTCTTTTCGGCTTCGCTACCGGCTTCGGTTGTGCCTTGCGGCGGCATTACATTAATGGTAGACGATTCATCGGCGAGCTTCTGATTGAGTCGTTCGGAGTTGATTAAGTCAGACAACATCCAGGCAAAGATGTCTTTCTCGCCGAGTTCGGGGCGCAGCTCATCCAACAACTTGGGATTGAGACTTGCCGGTCTCGTGCCATCTATGAATGTGAGGTGATCGATCTCTCTGAACGCTCGAGCCAATCGCACGTCTGTCTTATCTCTAAGCTTTCTAACCGCTTCGTGTGACACGAGTGGTATCGTCTGCAGTGTCTCCTTCGGAAGGAACAGAGCACTGGCGAGAGGAGTGATACCATCGTTAAGCGCATACAGGAATGGCGGCTTCGCCGTCTCTTGCCACTCTTTATTGACGTGCACGGAGGCGATGTCTCTATTGAGCATCTTCAGAACTGGATGTTCTCTAGCCAGATGTGCCGGGAATTTCGTCGTGACGAAAGTCAATGGATAAAGTAACGCGGATTCTAGGTAACGCTCTGCTGTAGGCTCTAAATACGGGTTGTGCATGTAGCCGCCGTATGTGATGAACTTTCTCTTTACCTGAGCATTGTTGGAATTGAGCTTCTGCAGTCTTTCATTGGCGCACCCGGCAAGTGTGAGATTGCCTTTTGGTCCCAGCAGTAGTTTTGATTTGAACTTGCCGACGTTCGGCATCGCTTGATCCGCATCGTCCCAGCCAAGGTCGGCGAGGAGATTTTTGTTGCGGCTGAAGTACAGTCTGAGCGCCAGGCTGTGATCGACTCTCGTCCACGGCATAGAGAGCCGTTTGTAGAGGCTATACTGCATCCAGTCTTCGCTGAACAGCGGCGACCCGTGGAATGGAGAGCCCAGTGCCATCGCAACTTTAATCTTGCTTTCGACTTCTGGATCCAACATGGTTTCGTAAACCAGATTGCCGCCCATGCTCAACGCAACGAGGGTAATCGGCTTCTCTCCGCATGCAGTGTACAGACGCTTAACTTCCTTGCCGAATTTCGGAATCGTCGAATCAAGTCTCACCAGGGTGGGATAGCGGGCCAGGTAAATTTTGTAATTCTTATGGAAGGTGCTGTCGCTCTTGAAGTGATCGGCAACCTTCTTCCAGCGAAAGTTGCTGTAGAACTCTCCTCGCAAGCCGTGGACCATGAGAAATGGGCTGCGGTCACCGAGAGGCTCATTGTCGTATTGGTAAATTGCTACGTTCTGCGGAGATTTTTTGAGTTTTTTCTTCGGAGGCGGAGTGCTGAAAGTGTCCGATATCGTCAAGATTTCGCTGGTTTTAGCGCTTTCCTCTGTTGTCAAGCGCGAAGGCTCTGCATTAGCGGGCATAACAGTGGAGCCCGAGACTTGAGCCGCAATTATTGCGCTAACAAACAGGCGAAGCATCCATTTTTCAGCTGAGTGGTACATTATCGTGGTCACCGTGGGAAAAGGGCTGAGTCCGGGTCAAAAATCGTTGCCGATGTTTTGCAATTGTTTAGCGTATACCTAACCAAGACTATCAGATTATCTACTATGCTTATCTCAGAACAGAGGAGTCCAGGAAAAATTTATGCGTAACCCGAGAATATGTGTATTTTTCTCTGACACAGGCGGCGGACACCGGAGTGCAGCTGAGGCTGTCGAACTGGCACTCCAGGATCTCCTCAACGAGATTGAGCCTGATAGCCCTTCGGCAGAAGTAATAGTTGAGAATGGTGTCGAAAAAAGTCATCCCCTTAACCGATATTTTGTAGAGCTCTATAATCTGCTTCTTCGCTACAACCAGGCTGGCATGAAGTATTACTATTGGTTTATCGAAAAAACAAAACCCAACGACAGTGAGTACGGCTATCAGTGCACGAAGCCTTATCTGGTCGAGTTGTTTAATGAAGCGGAAATCGATGTATTGGTATCAGTTCATCCGATGACCAACCATTACATGGCACGCGTTATCAAGGAGACCGGCAGGCAAGGTCGGACTAAGCTCGTTACCGTCGTCACCGATCCTAACGGTGATTTCTGGAGCGGCTGGGCCTGCCCTGATTCCGATCTGACAATCGTACCCAATGAGCTGGGTCGAGATCGCTTGCTTTCTTTCGGCATCAAGCCAGAGAAGATCAAAGTGGCGGGTATGCCTGTTCGTCCAGACTTCATTAAGCCGCCCACAGTAAGTCGCGATGAGTTTCTCGCGCATTTGGGATTAAACCCAGAGAGACCGACGATCTGCTTCAATGCTGGTTGGGCCGGCGGTGGTAACACTTTGGCGATTTACGACGCACTGCAATCCGGCTCACGTAATGTGCAGGTGGTCTTCCTTTGCGGACACAACCAGGGGCTCTACAAGCGCTTGAAAAAAGATTCGAAAGGTTCATCAATCCCGACAGCAGTATTGCCATTCCATGATCGGATGTCAGATCTGATGAGCGCTGTCGATCTGATGGTCACAAAAGCCGGCGGATTGACTTCGTTCGAGGCGATTGCAAGACGGCTGCCTATGGCAATCGACATGATTACCAAGCCGATGCCGCAAGAGCTCGGTACGGCTCTGCTGTTATGTGAGCATGGCGTCGCCAAGCCGATCAACGCGCCTCACGACATCGTCGGCATCGTCGACCAGGTGAGGGTTCGCGATCCTAATAATCCGATGCCGCTCCCTGAAGCCTTCGGTCTCAACAAGGTCGGCGCTGTTTACGATATCGCCAGTACCGTTCTGACTATGGCGGGCGTCCGCTTGAAGCCTGCATCTACCGAAGTCTATACCGGTCGAGCTAAGTAGGCGCATCACGCTATTAAGCAGTGGTTTGAGGGGTGCGTAGTTGAAAGTGGCAGCGCCGGCTCGTCCGCGAACTGGCTTCTCGCCAAGCCCCCGCCTACGCGAGTTTTTGCGCGCAGCGGACCGAAACGCTTCGAATTCTAGAGTGTTTTCCGATATCGGAAAACACTCTACGACAGCTGCAAACCTGCGTCGGATTTGACTTTTCTAGCGCTTGACGAAAGCATTTGATTTCGCCAAAGAGCCTAACAGGTCGTGCTGACGCCAGACCAACTCCGTAGTTTCAGCTCCCGAAATTACACCACTGGTCGACATTTATTCTCCGTGCAAATCTAGCTTTTCCATAAGCTCCTTAAACCCGTACCGCTGGCTCTCTTGGCAGTTATCCGCTGGACGGAGGAGTAAAATTCGAAAGTACGGCTAAAAAAGTGTTGCACCTCGAAAACTTTCGCGATGTTTCGTTGATAATGTAACTGTACAGGCATGAGACGTCAGTACAACCAAGTCAAAAGGTATCGCATGAAGCTTACATTACGTGTCGTCGGCGCGAGCGCAGTCAATAGCGGAGACGTTGTGCTTATCCACGGAACGGGCTCCTCGTCCGAAATGTGGGATGCCCAGGTAGAGGCGCTAGTCGGTCATGGCTACCGATGCTTCCTCCTGGATTTGCGTGGCCATGGGCAAACTCACGAGCCCGAAGAGTTCACTGACCTTCATGTTCATGTAGGCGATGTTCTGGAGACGCTTGAGCATGGCGGGATTAACTATCCGGCCATTTTTCTCGGTCATTCCCTGGGATCGCTAATCAGTCTTCATATCGCCAGAACCAACCCTGGTCTTGCCGATACGTTGTTCCTTGCCGCTCTTCCTGGAAAGGTCCATTCGTCCATTGCGACTGCGTTTCGCTACTTTCTCAAGGGCGCGTTTCCTGTCATGCGCGACTCCGGAATTCATAAAAAGATGGCGTGGCGCGAGCGAACGCTCTTCAGCACGCCGGCTTTCAGCCTGTCTCAGATTGTCGAAAATTTTGATAAAGTCGATCTGTTTGCCGATCCAATCACCGTCGAATGTCCGGTCCATCTGTCGGCTGGGCGCTTCGACCCAGTCGCGCCGTTCGATCAGATAGTCAAGGTTCACAAGCTTTTGCCCAACTCGACGTTGAAAGTCTTCGACCTTGCTGGTCACAACTTCATGGATTACAACAAAGACAGCTTCAACGCCTGGATCTTGGAAAAACTGAAAACACGTGTCGACACAAATACAGCGAGTTCACATAGAAACATGTAGGACAGCGCCGCGCAGCTTCATCCGCATGCGAACGACGAATTGCGGCGAGTGATCTCTTAGAGATTTTGCCATTCGAGATAGTTTGGGTCAAAGCTGGACAACGAAACCAGAAAATCCTGTGATCGAATGAAAGGGTTATTGTTTCTTTTCAGGAAAATACTAAACTGGAGATGGGACAGTCCCGCGATACGCAGTTGGTCAGAATGCTGAAAGAATACTTTCGCGCGCTTACTCGAAGATTTGAGAAGTTGCACCCTGATGAGCAAAAACGGCTCATCACCATCACGTGCATTGGAGCTGTTGGCTACTTTAATCTGTTCATCATGTTGATAGTCGCTCCCAGTCAGCATCTCAATCACCCGTACAGAGAGCTGGCTTCTACTGCATTCCTGGTGATTGCCTTCCTGTGCGGTTGGCTGTCTGCGCAAATCTGGAACGACAAGACTCATACCAGAAGAACGGGGCTTGCGGTGCTGTTGTCGTGCGGATTTCTGTTGGTCAGCTACGTGGCATTCGCGATGATCTCGGCTTCGTGATGACGGCTGCCTTGATTCGACTGCTGATGATTATCGTTGTGGCATCCCTTGTATTGACGCTGTCGGCGGATGCGAGTGTAGCAGACCGCACGTCCCGAATGACGATAGGCGGCGCAGAATTCCTTGTAGTCACGGAGGCTGGCGAACTGAACGTGACCCGTGCAGAGGTCAATGCCTATGTGGCTGATGCCGCAAGAGCTGTGATGGCTTACTATGGCAGTTTTCCCGTGGATAAGACTATCGTCAGGATCGCACCGATAGACGATGATGGGGTCGGGTTCGCCACATCGACGTTCGAAGATGCAGGCGGGTATGGACTGATTGAGCTTGACCTCGGTCGTTATGCGGACAGGCGAGATCTCGACCGTAGCTGGACTTTGACTCACGAAATGATGCATCTGGCATTCCCGATTGTTGCTCGGAGGCATAGATGGCTGGCCGAGGGTATCGCGACCTATGCCGAGCCGATCGGTCGAATGCGGACTGGCAAGTTGTCTAGAGAAGAGGTCTGGGGTGATCTAGCGAAAAATCTGGATAAAGGATTGTCTGGCACCGATGGTGGTGGCTTGAACAGCGCTCAGGGATACGGCAGGATTTATTGGGGCGGTGCGCTTTACTGCTTGTTGGCTGATGTCGAAATTCGGAGACGAACTAGCAATAGAGCCGGTCTTGAAGATGCTCTCAAGGCAATATGTCGACGTGGTGGTAATGCTTCTTCGGACTGGTCTGCGGAAAAAGCGATTGATGTCGGTGATGCGGCTTTAGGGACAGCGGTCCTTCGTCCACTTTACGACCAGATGAGCAAGTCCGGAGCGAATCTGGACGTTCGTCGATATCTAGAGCAACTCGGTGTTCGACGTCAGGGGAATCTTATCGTGTTGGATGACAGGGCACCGCTTGCTCCGATTCGCCAGGCGATTGAAGGGCGGATGACGGACTGAGCCATAGCGCGTCGATGATCTGTTCAACCTGAGCGGCTAACCATCATGATGGGTCGGTTTCGCGTAAGATTCAAAGACGTTGCCGAAAGAACGCCCGGAACTCAATTTGAACCTTTGATGTTGGTTCAAACTCGGCTTGGCCTGTAAAACGCTATAAGCTATAAGTTGATTAGCCCTTTGAACCAGTTCATAAACCCTGTCGGGTTGTCCATCATTTGCTCAATCTTAAAACCTGGTGGCGTCGGTGGTGCGGTTACCGGCGCGAGACTGCTCGTCGGATCGGGCGGGCGCACGAGCTCTTGCGGCGGCGGCGAGCCCATCATCGTGCCCAGGAGGGAGGTGTCGTAGAAGAGTTGTTTGGGGGCAAGCACATCAGGGCGTCTAGACTTCATGATTTCCTGACTATCAATCGGCGCCGTGATCACCCTGCGAATCTTCTGCCCGTCCGCTAGAAAGAGGACCGCTTCTCCGGTATCTTCGGAGAACATGAATGCCTCTCCCTTCTTGAGGGTGGATGTGCCATGTTCGTTGAGATAACGCAGCCGCTTCGTCCAGTCATCTTCAGGCGATTGCGTAGGCGGTGTGATTTTCTTGGTAGCTAGATGAGTGTCCGTGGATTTCGTGGTGCTCAATGGTTGATCCGTTGCTTCCGGTTCTCCGCCTCGAAAGGCCAACTTTGTTCGTCTCTCCACGGGAGCTTCGGAGCTGTGGACGACCGTTTTCTTTACTTCAGTTGAGGGTTTAGGATCTTCCCTCGTCGGGGCAGATAAGCGGTGCTCAGCTCGAGATGTGACGTCGTCGACTTCTTTGATTTCAGGCAGCTTCCTTATCAGCTCAGCTTCTGACGCCGCCGGTCCATTGTATGCCAGCAACGTTCTGTTGGTTTTGCGAGATGGAAGCTCTGGCTCGGCCGATTCATCGGTGACGACTTCAGGACAATCCTCTTTGAACTCCTGGACCAAGCTGCGATCGTCAGCTTTGGGTTGCAGATCGTTGTAATCGGCATGACCCGTATTGGCCCCTTCAAAGCTCTTGAATGGCTCCGGCCAGTTGAAGATGCGTGCGATCCAGTGTTTTTGAGGACTTCGACCGTTTGGCTTTCGATACCTTCTCGCGATCAACTCTCGAATTTTTTTACGGCTGGTGGGTCGCTTGTGTTTTGCCGGACGACTCGGTGCCAGATCGCGCTCCTTGAGGTCTTCGGCGGTCACTTCGTTCGATGTTTTTTCTGTTTTCTCATTACTGTGCACCGCCAGTGGTTTTATCGCGGTATGCACTGACTGTAGTATCATCGGCGCCATTCCACCGAGCTGATCCTCGTCGCATTTTTCCGATTCCGGTTTTATCGCCGTTGCATTAGATTTTGACAGACCAAGGGACTCTCCGAGTTGCTCGACGGCTCCGGTGACATTGCCCTGCTCGAGTTTGATGGTGGCGAGAAGTAGGCGCGCTTTCTGGTATTTTGGTTTGATAACCAGCGCTTGTTCCAGACGTGAGACTGCTAGTTTGTGAAATCCCTTCGCTCGAAAGATAAGCGCTTGCTCGTAGTAAGCGTCGACGAGCTTAGGATCTTCGCGGGATGCTTTCAGGTACTCGACCAGAGCCCGACCTGTGTCACCCATTTTTCGATAAGCGCAGCCGCTGTCGTAATGCGCCTTCGCCTGCTTCAGGCGCACTCGCGCAGGGGCGGCGGGAGTGGATGTCTTCGATTCTGCAAACTCGCCGGTTTCGGACTTCGCGTCGCCGCTAGCTTCTGACGGCGATGCTCCCGAGAATGCACTCAGAGTATGGCTGTGGAAGACAGGCTGAGCACTACACTGATCCACCGATAGTGAGGCCAGTGCCAACAACGCTACGAATTTTGCTCTTAACAGACGGCCCCCAATCTAGCAGCGTCTCAGTTTATCGAGACCCCATCAAGCTAACTTATATGATCGCCAATTGCAAGTGCAGAAGCACGAGCCCGCGCAAATTCCGTGAAGGTGATGTGGCACTCCATTTGGTGCTAACTAACGCCGGATAAACACGTGCTCGAGCTGCCTGAAGAATGTCTTCCACGAGGGCTCTACGATAGACGAGAGCGGGCGAACGAGCACCGTTCGCATATTGGAACGTCGCCCACCCCATATGTCGGTAAGTGGTCGGTCACCGATCACCGCCACTTCTTCTGGTGGCAGTTCAAGCGCGGCTAGCGCCTGCCGAAACCCCGCTTTCCAGGGCTTTGCCGCATATCCTATTACCGGCATGTTGAGAACCGAGCCTGCATTGTCGATGTAATCTTGGCGTTTGTTATTGGTCAGCACAATCATCTTGAGGCGCGGCCTGGCTAATTGCAACCAGGCATCCGTCTCTGTCGTGATCCGGCCTTTTCCTGACTCCATCAACGTGCTGTCAAGATCAATTATCAAGCCTTTGATTCCGTCATTGCATAGCAACTCGATATCGAGTGTGGTGATATCTCCTATGGTGACATAAGTAGGTTTTAAGAACATGCTTCTAGAAAGTCCTGAAATGGATGGAGTCTGCGGTTTCTCTGATAATGTAACATGAAGATTTGTCCGAGCGTTGCAAAGAACTGGGTGGACAACCGGTATTCCGGGGTACAATGCACAGTTGCTTATGAGTGTGCTACTCATTCTGTCGCTGTCCAGTCTTGTTGTGAGATTGACCGAATACCGCCGTGAAACAACTTAAAGGAAAAACCAGCACTGGGCAGTCCGGCACATCGGGCACGGAGAATCTGCCTTTGTCTCATGTCGCCATGATTATGGACGGCAATCGTCGCTGGGCGAACAAACATCATTTGCCTGGCGTGGTGGGACATCGCGAGGGCGTCAAGAGTCTCAAGCGTCTGGTCAAGCACGTCGGGGCGCTGAAGCTTTCCTATCTGACCGTCTACGCCTTTTCCAGCGAGAATTGGCAGCGTAGCGAAGATGAAGTCGGCTATCTCATGCAGCTTTTCACTGACGTTTTAACGGACGAGTTTGAAGAACTCTCGGATAATAAAGTGAGACTGCGCTTCATCGGGCAGAAGTCGACGATGCCTGACGCCCTCAGGCAGAAAATGGAAGAGTCGGTCAAGAATACCGAGCACAACACTGGACTAAATTTGCAAATTGCGATCAACTATGGTTCGCGTCAGGAAATCACTGAGGCGGCACGTCAGCTCACGATAGAAGTGCGTGAAGGCAGAATTCAACCGGATCAGATTGACGAAAGCATGTTGTCCAGCTTTCTCTACACTCGTGATATTCCTGATCCGGAATTGTTGATTCGTACCGGAGGCGAGATGCGTTTATCCAACTATCTCCTCTGGCAATCAGCCTACACGGAGTTTTACGTAACGCCGGCGCTGTGGCCTGAGTTCATGCCGCGTCACTTCGACGAAGCGATTCGTGAGTTTTCTCGTCGTGAGCGACGTTGGGGCGGGGATTAAACGAGAGCGCGTCTATGCGTTGGCCAACAACTTTTCCATCCATGGGTCAATGGATGTGTCTAGCATCATCTGAGCAGCCGCGTTATACATTCGGCTAAAGTCGCTCGGTGCTTCTAGGGTTCTATTAGCTGTGGTTCTCAACTCTACTACTTCGTTCGAAATTGGATAATCGTCGAATCTTCCCAACACTTCTTGTGTCATTGAGCCTCCTCGAGGACATTGAGATTATGGAAACAGTTGAACGGGTTGCATACCACCGCTTCAATGGTGGAACCTGATTACTATCCTTGATCGACAGCTCCCAACTGCATATTGAATCGCGCAGTCTTGGTTGCGCAAATCCGCAAATGTTTCAATCGAGACAGCGTCTTATTGAAAGGTACTGTGGGTTGTCGGTGAGACGGTTTTGATCGAAGTTAACGGGCGCGATCTCTGCGTCTGTTTGGCGGAACCTGCTCTACCGGCATTATGGCTGGTTCTCGACCGAGGCTGAAATCTACTGCATTCCATTTGGCATGATTGGCGGTTGATACGGGATACCGCCTTGTGGTGGAGTCGGGTAGCTGTAGATCGGCTGCCAGAACTGTGCCGGTGCGCTTATCTGAAAAGTCTGATCGATTGTGATAGGAATGTTTGTACCAGCTGGGATTTTGACTTCGGATCCTTTTCGAACTCCGGCTCCGACCAATCCGACTCCGCCACCAATGGCGGTGCCAAATACGGCGCCCATTCCGGTCGCTTTTCCTACCCGACCGCGTGACGTAGCTCCGACGATGGCTCCAAGCGCCGTGCCTAATGCCGCGCCTGAGCCAGCTCCGACCGCGGTCGTGACGGCACCTTTGCCGACACGACCAGCCATAGTTCCGCCGGTCAGTCTGATCTGGTTGGTGTCTATCGATCCCGATAAGGGAATGCGTCTTCCGTCCGGCGTAAGACATTGCGAAAATTTGATTTCGACTTTACCGTTGGCACCAAATTTGAACCGTGCTGCCGAGACTACATTGGTCACGTTGCCAATCAGCGTCGTACCGGCAGGCAGTGCACCCACTGGAGTGGGCAAGGTTACCTCAACGGGTTCCCCGATTTGCGTGGAGCCGGAGTCGATCGAATTCTTCAGGGAGCCACTGATGGCGGTGCCGGCCGCTATCGTCGACACGGCGCCCTGGAGGACCGGGCCGCCAGTGTAGCCAAATTGACCGGTTCCAGCAGCAAGAGGATAACCCCCAGGCGGAGGATAACCATTCGGCAAATAGACAGGAGGCTGTCCGGTAGGATATCCAGGAGCGCCGCCTCCATATGGCGGTTGCCCATAGGCTTGTTGCTGCACCTGTCCTTGATACGCTGGATACGGAGTGGTCGCGCCACTTTGTTGATTCGGATCGGCCCTGCGAGCATCGGAGACCGCCTGTTGCGTGAGCAACTCGTCCAGTGCACAGAGCATTGCTGCCGCTTCTCCTTTAGTGGCTATGCCCTTTGCGTTGACCTTATCCTGTGCTTCAAGTATGAGAATGCCTTCTCTGGATGCCATCGCAATGCCCTGCCGAGCCCATTGGGGAATGGTGCTACCATCGGTAAAGCGACTCAATTCCTTGTCGATCGCGCCGTCGTCAGGCTTCGGTGCGTTTAGGGTGCGAGAGAGAATTGTTATCATTTCGCCACGTTGAATGAATTGTTTTGGACGAAAACCGTCTGAGTATCCAGAGATGTAGTTGTTTTGCCTGATTATCTCGACTGCCCTGAAATATGGATCTGTCGGTTTTACATCAGGAAAGCTTGGCGTAGATGCAACCGGCTGCTTATCGATACCAAGCACATTGACCAGCCACTGAGCCAGTTCTGCTCGTGTGATCGGATCCGAGGGTCTAAACTTTCCATCGGTCGCGGTCGGAATTTGTCCTTTTTCGGAGAGCTTATCGATATATTTTTCTGACCAGTAATTTGTGGTATCGGCATATCGCGCTGCCTGTGCTGACTGTGCCAAAAGCGTGCAGGCTGCCATCGTCACTATTAGTGCAGTGTATATTCTCAAGCCTTAAAACCTTACGCGGCGCCGCCGGGATTACACGATCAATCTTATCAAATGCACCGAAAAGCTTCGTCCGTTCAGGGATGTAAGCTGCGACCGCAAAAGGCAGTCACCATGGAGTTTGTTGGGATTCGATGTTGATTTCCTGAAGATAGAGAATAGCAAACTGGGCAAACCAAATGTGGTATCGCTTTGATGGTACTCACTCGTCAGTGCTCGATTTCACTTTTTCTGAACTGCCCGACTTTTCGTCACTGGTCAGACTTTCGTCTTCGTCGACCTGTGCCTCGATTGGTGGTCCCTTGCGATTGCGAGAAAGCACCTGGATCTTGTCTCCCACTAGCTTCAATCTGAATAAGAACTGCGTCCCGGAGAATTCCGGAACATCAGAAAGCGGTGAGGAGTTGGTGACCGCTTTAGTGAGAGCCTTGGCAAGCTTCTCATGATCGGCTTCTTCGAAGACAGTCTTCAAATCCATTTTCGTGACCTTGCCCTCTGGATCGATGCCGACCACCATCTTAGTTACTCGCAAAGTGCCATCCAAGTTGGTCGGGTAGGCATCGGTCAGGTCCAGATTTGTCTGAATTGCATTGGCGGCTTTTTGGAGGAATCGGTTCTCGTCTTCCTCGGTAAGCCTTTTGCCAGGACCCTTCGACGCCGTATCGGATTTCTCTTCGGCGCTTTTGGAACCAGGTATCGATAGAGCATCGAGGAACTTGTATGATTGATTCGAGTTGACGAACTTGGGCTCGCCCCACACTACAACGCTCAAGTAGTTGCCTGCTTCTGTTGCGTAGATTCGTTCTCTGAAAACGCCTGAATCTTTCAGTCCTTCATCGAGATGTCCTTCGATCTCTCGTCCCGGATGCTTGTCGTCGAGTCCGATCGGAATGACGAAGGTGGCTTTTCCTCCGACGGATTGGCATGCACCTTTTACGGCAGCATCGAGAGCGAGATTGGTATCGAATACGGTTATCCATCCATGTTCAGTCTCCCGCGTGTCATTTTGAATTGGTGGCAGCTTCGCGTATCCAAGCGCCATGCCGTTGCGTTTGTCTTCGTACACGCAGGACCAATACTCCAGCGGCAAGGGATCCGGCTTGTCATGTCGTGACGTGTCATATCCCTTTGTAGAAACAACGGCCAGTGGAGCTGGAGGAAACTCGATTTTGATTTTCCGAAATCCTTCCGGCATAAGCCCCTGAAGTGTAAACAGCTTGGAATAGACCTGTTCGTAGCTTATCGGCGGTTTTTCTTTGATGTTTTTCTCAAATACCTTCTTATGCGTATCCATCGATGCCATCATCATAGGAACCGCTCCGACGCTTATTCCGATTAACATCGAGAGGATGGCGCCCCCGGCAACCAGGTAGATCTCATTCTTGGAATTGGACGAAGGCGGTGGGCCGCCTCGACCACGGCTGGCGCTTTGCTCCGCGCTAGTTCTCCTTAGAACAAGTTTGCCTATGCCAAACAATACGAGCACACCGATGACTCCGTAAAGCCCCCAGCCTGCGCCTTTGAGCGCTCCCTGCATGCCTGCATCGAATAGGGATTTTTGTCGGTCCTGCTGCATCTCGTCAAAGCTTTTTTTGGGATCGTCCGAGACCTTCTGGCTGAATGTTCGGAGGTTGCCTTCGTCTGCTTCTATCTCATCGAGATTGGTGGCAGTTTTTAAATCAAATTCAATCTTTTCTTTTTTACGCTTCTTCGGATCCTTTACTACCTCTTCTGCCGTAGCATCCTCTTCAGCGCTTTCGCCTTTCTTAACCTTGTTGCTCTGCTCTCCGCTTTCGCTTTCTGTGTCTTCGGATTTTGTCGAGGTAGACTCAGGCTCGGACTCGGTCGCAGCCTCTTTCTTGGTCTTTGATTTCGCCGGCTTTGCACTCGCTTCAGACTCCTCGGCGTCTTCCCATTGCTCCGTTTCTTCGGATTCCTCGGCGACTGCCTTAGAATGAGACTTATGGGACTTCGTAGTCGATGCCGTTTTGCTATCGCCCTCGTCCCATTGATCGGTGCTTAACGCCGGTGAAGAGAGGAACATAACAGCCATTACTGCAACATAAATGGCGGATAATTTTCGTCTTGCCATACCAAAAACTGGCCTCGATTGCTTCTTCAAATGACTATGTACCACAGCGCTATATTGAAACACTGAAATTGGACTACAAACGGACTGTTATTCCTATACTCGAGAAACAACTGAGCAGTGTACTCTTTGTGGTACCGCATATGGTGTATCGCCGGTGCGGCGTTTCATTGACTGTTGTAGAACTTTGTTGCTACTACCGGGTTAGTCGGGTGTTACTTTTTCTGCGTTTGTTCGAATCTGTCGTTGAATTGGGCCAGCGAGTTAACGGTGTTGTTGTACGAGCGATTGAGTTGAAAGCTCATGCCGATGGCGTTGGTCCCGGCCATGAGCACGAAAAACAGCAACAACGCGAGATACAAAACATTTTTATGCTCATCGTAGAAGTTGTTCAGCTGCTTTATCAAGTCGGAGGCTTGCTGCTCCGTCGAACTCTCGACTTGCCTGAAGCTCGAACTGCTGCCCTGACCACTGGGCGGTTGCTGGTTTATTCCGCTCTTACGCTCGCGGATCTGACGACTGGCAAGCGGACTCGCGTTGCTCGGAGTTGGAATCGAATCGAGCTGCTGACTGAGCGATGGGAAAGAGATGGAATTGGCCTGAATGCCCATAATGACACCAGTATCGGCTTGTTTGATCTTGCGTTCTATCAATGTGAGAGATTCGAGCAGGTCGCCTACGCTTTGAAAGCGATGCTCTTTGCTTTTCTCCAGACACTTGAATACGACCTGGGAGAGCTCGTGCTCTGCTTGCGTGTTGCAGGGAATTGGCTCCGGCGTGTCCATCAGATGTTTGTGCAAAGTCTGGAGGTGGTTTTCGCCGACCAGGGGCACGCGTCCTGCCAGGCATTCATACATGACACAACCAAGAGAATATATGTCCGAGCGTGCATCGACCTTCTCACCGCGACATTGCTCCGGGCTCATGTAGAGAGGGCTTCCAAAGATCGAGCCGGTGGCGGTCAGATGCTGAGTTGCTTGACCGTCCTTCGATAAGACTTTGGCGATACCCAGGTCAACGAGCTTCGCGTAACGTTCTCCGCTGATATCCTGAATCATGATGTTTGCCGGTTTGAGGTCCCGGTGAATAATATTGTTCTCGTGCAAATATCTCAGAGCCTTGCAAACCTGCACCAGAACAGGAACAATGTCTGATGGACGCGGACGACCGTATGTCTCCAACATCGCATCGAGGCTCCAGCCATCGACATATTCCATGACGAGATATGGATCGGACTCAGCAGTGTATCCGTAATCGAATACGACGATTAAGTTGGGGTGATTGAGATTGCTGCCGGCCTGCGCTTCCAGCTCAAAACGAGCCCTGCTGCTTTCGTCGGCGAGCAGAGTTGGATTCAGGACTTTGATAGCAACGATCTTGCTTAGCTGTTTGTGACGGGCTTTCAGGACTGCTCCCATACCACCCTGTCCGAGCACCTCTATGACTTCGTACTTGTCGCCGATTGTCCTATTCTGACCGGCATTGTCTTGAGTCGAGATCACTTTTTCAACCAACTCTGTACCTTAATAATGCCAAAACAGGTTTCCGTTTAATCTATTTGCCACCAAAAGAAGTCCATCAAACCGTACCGCTTTGCGCTCTTGTCTGTAACCCGCTGCCTCAGCGGTCTTATCGGCTTGCCTGGTGCCCAGTAGGATACACGCGGCTGTTGACGCGCAGTGGCAGCCGCCGGCCGTGAAAGAATAGCGAAAAAAAGATTTTCAGCGCGAAATCGTCACCAATACGGGGATGGCAGAAAGCTTTCAACGCTGGCCCCTCGCGTGTTAGCGACCGGTCTGATATGATGAATTTACTTACTAATCAACTCGCAATCGATTATTCTTATTTTTCTGCTTGTCGCTATTTCGCGTCGAGCAGGTGATAAGCCGGCATCCAAGAGTATGGCACTACCCACCGAGTTCGGCTAAACATGTCCTTAGATGAGCAAACAAGACTAAGCCTATCCAGGCACGTAGAATTGTGGATGAATATTGCTTTGTCCACACGAGTGGCAGATCGCAATGTGACCGAACGCGCCGTTCGAGATGCATATAGAATCGTCGGACTCCCACAGCCGACCCGTTATGTCTGGTTGGATTCGCCGATGGCAGGAGCGATAGCTGCTGCCCATATCTCCACGGCCGTATCCAATGTCAACGAGCGCGTTGCACGCCGACCGCAAGAGTTCATGATGAAAAAACTCTGGCAGAAGGCGGAGGTGATGAACCAGACTTTGCACTGGGAGCAGATTCAACTCCAGCTTTCGCGCGGATCTCTTACGGCATTGCGCAACAATGTCGTTCTACCGATTGCACGCCAAATCGCCAATCAGCAAGTTGACAGAGCCGAGCAGGCTCGTCTCTCGCTGTTCGCCGGCAGCCGAACCAAGGGGGCAAACATATCGCCTGAAGTTTGGAACAACGCAGTGGCGGCTGTGAAAGAGGAGCTCACAAAAGAAGAGCTGAAGAACATGGACAACTGTGTCACATGGGCCCGCATCTCCAAACAGTTGACCGCTTGCAGCTTTGGCAATATGGATGGCGCGTTTTTTGCATTCCTCGATTACGCCAATATCGCGGGGATGAGTCTCAATGACATGCAGGGCATCGTAGAGATCGCCCAGTCCGCTGGGTGGTGGTGGCCGTTCATGGACCTCTGCATCCTCACCGAACGTCCGAAGTCGCTCAGCATCAATCGTCAGGTTCTGCTTCACAAAGAGAATGGTCCGGCCGTCGAATTCAGAGATGGATGGAGCGTCTTTGCCATGAATGGCAATATCGTATCGCGTGAGATAGCCGATTCCGCCGTGCAAGTGGTGGTGGACTAGCGGTATCGACATGATACCGCTTTTGGTATCATGTTTGGTAGGCAGACGGTCAATCTCGATTGATCGACTTCGATGTCTGGATGATCGAGTGCTGACGTTTTCGACCTCGTTCGGTCTGAGCTTTATACCGGCGGATCCGAGGCAGTGTGCGTCTAGGCACGTTAAACCTCTGCCGGCACTCCAGAGCGGCGTCGCATAATATGTAGGCGCCGTATTAGGCGTGCGCGGTCGTGGGTACAAGATAAAATGTGTTAGTCAGGTATCCAATCGTTCGGGCGGTTCTCACTTCAGGACGTCAAGGCGGAATCGCGAAATCAGACAACCGGAAGGATGGCTCAGCCGTTTTTCAAAATTTGTTTGGCACAAGAGGGAAACTGCGGGAACGTGAACGAGGCATCGACGTCGTGTAGTTCGTATGAGTGAAAATTGGAGCCTTCGGGAAGCTTAATAGAGCCTTCCGATGATCAGTATGAAACTAGCTACTATCGGTTCTACAATTACTGCCATTCTTGCAACCTGCTTTGCTCTTCATGGACAGAGTCATGCTCAGCAGGATAAAGGCAAGGTCACGAGGGTACTCTCTCAGACGACCATTATTCAGACTGGCGCAGTCCCTTCTGCTCAGGGGCAGAAGCCGTTCGGTTCGCATCTGGAGCCGATACTGAAGGCTGTTGGCGCTTCGGACGAACAGAAGAAAACGATATCCGAGATTGTGCAGGACTTTAAAGGGCGCATCGAGCCGATGCGCAAGAAACATGACGAGTTGAGAGACGAATTCTTGAGCTCGCTGACATCAGGCAAGTCGGACGAAACGATCATCTCAACGCAGGCGGAGTTCAATCGCGTGCATACCGATCTATCGGCACAGTATCTGGCTCTTCGTCTCAAAGTTCAACAAGTATTGACGCCTGATCAAAACGAAAAATACAAAGTCTATCGCGAAAAGCAGGGCTGGAAATAACCTCGACTGCGTGGAGGCATCCATGTCCCATGGAAACAAAGTTCTGGTAGTCGGAGCGGGCATGGCTGGTTTGACCGCGGCTCAGCATCTGAAGAATTGCGGTGCAGAAGTTATCGTGCTGGAAGCACGAAGTCGAATCGGCGGTCGCATCTGGACCGACGAAACGCTCGGTGTCCCAGTGGATCTCGGTGCGACCTGGATTCACGGAAAATCAGGCAATCCACTCTTCGATCTCGCTCGCGCCAATCGAATCGAAACACGTGGCGCTCAAATGAAGAGCAGTCTTCTGTTGGATGATGAGGGCTGTCAGATACAAGCCTGGAAAAAGCTCATGTTCGCAGCTCGAGCGGATCGTGTAATTCCCAGGCTGAAGCGGATTGCTAGAGGTCTCGCTCGAGATATCTCCGTAGCTGAGGGCGTTGCGATCCTTACCGCGGAAAGCGATATGAGTGAGCCTGAGATAAGTTTTCTCAATCGGCATCTGATCGAATTCGAGGCGCTTAACGCAGCTAGACTTGATGAGCAGTCGCTCTTCGCCTTGACCTCTGGGTCTGTTGCATTTCGTGGTGGCGATCTTGTGTTTCCTCACGGCTTTTCTCAATTGATCGATTTGCTCGCATCTGGTCTCGATATTCGACTGCAAGAAACAGTTCTCGACGTAAACAACAGCAGATCGGCAGTCTTTGTTGAGACTAGTGCTGCGACTTACAAGGGCGATGCAGCAATCATTACGCTGCCGCTGGGTGTCTTACAATCAGGTGCCGTCAAGTTTTCCCCCTCCCTGCCAGCCTATTTGGAGGAGACGTTTTCTTCCGTAAAAATGGGTTTGTTCAACAAGGTGGCTATTCGCTTCTCGGAAGCATTTTGGCCTCATGATTTTGATTTTATAGAAATGGTGCCAAAGAAAAAGACGACGATTTGCCAGTTTTTCAACTGGTATCGCTATGTCGATCAGCCGGTTCTTGTCGCGTGTATCGCCTCGGACACGGCTCGACAGTGGGAGTCTCTTCCGGATGAGCAAGCGGTGGCCAAAGTGCTCGACCTGCTCGGAAGGCTTTTCCCCAGACGTGTCAGCGATGTCGTGAATAGCTCGGTCACTCGCTGGGGTAAGGATCCGCATTCGTTAGGGTCATACTCTGTCGTACATCCCGGGGCTTCACCAAGGCTGTTTGATGCGCTCAGAGAACCGGTTAATCGGCTCTTCTTCGCTGGTGAAGCAACGACGCGGCTGCATCAGGGCACCGTCCATGGTGCCTACTTGAGTGGGCTCGAGGCCGCTAGAAAAGTGATTGCAAGCGCCAATTTCCGTCGCTGAATACGCTGCTAGGTACTGGGACTGCGCCTCTCGCCGGCTTCTCGGCAATTCCGATCAGGTTCACACATCGAACCGTCGCTCGCACAGGCAAAGCACTGGGACCGCCGGCATATAGCCGGCATATAGCGAGTCCGCGTGCCTTCTTGTTAAAGATTCTGAGGAGCTCCAGACACCAACTTGGATGTTTCGGTCAGTAAGCTGACGACGAGGCGGAATCCAATCGTTGATCCGGTACAAAAAACCTCTTCGAACGAGATAGACTCTGATTGAAGAGGTTATTAGGTTCTCTACTGAATTGTTAGTTTTAAACCAGCACTTTTGCAAGCGATTTGCCCTGGTCATCGACCGAGCGAATCAGACCCTCGAGATTGATTCTCTGCCCACGCGCTGTTAGCACAACGAGGTAGTGACCAGCGGTCTCTATGAAATGCAATATCCCCTGGTCGGTCAAAAGGGTCATCTGCACCAGTGCACCGCGGTTCATACGTTGGATGGATACGTCGTTATTGGAGAACAACGTGGCAGAGAGAGCGCCTATTGTAGCGACCTCAATCTCTGTAGGCAGCGAAGTACAAAGGACGGTGCCGTCGCGTCCTACAAGCAGGCATCCGAGAATGCCGTGCTTGCCGTTGAGCGAAGCGACAAGCTGTTTAACGTGCTCATTGATCTCAGCCACAAACCTTTCCCCCAGTTTAGCTACCTATCCATTATTCCTCATCGTCGGAAGAATCATCGCCGTCTGCCTTTTTGGCTTCTGATAAACGCTTGACTGCGACTACATCAATCCAGGGCTCGTCAAGGGCAGTCGAGAAGACCTTGCCTGTTATCTCGAGCTTGTCCCCATCTTTTAGAGACGTAAGTAATTTATTCTTGGTCTTGTCGGTTTCTTTTGGAATTGGCAAAGCGAGCTTCATTTCAGATAATGGCACCTTGCTGTCTGGCTTTCTTACTAGGAAAGAGATGTGGGTCTTCTGCGGGCGAAAAGCCGGCTTGTAGTTAAGTGCTAAAGTGCAGAATCCAGCAAAATCAGCGGTAAAACGGATATTCTTGCCCAGGAATTCTTTGGGTTTTTCAATCAACTGGTCTGGAGAGACGTTGTTGACGTTGGTCAAAACGACCTCTTTCTCGGGCTCTTCAGCTTTAGCGTCGGCTTTCTCTTTGTCGCTACCCTTGGCGTCGCCTTCTGATTTAGCATCCTTAGTATCTTTCGCGTCTTTCGAATCTTTGCTGTCTTTGGCGTCTTTGGCAGGTGCCTTGTCAGTCTTAGCCGGTGTCTTGGAATCCTTTGCCGAAGTATCTACCTTCTTGGCATCGGCATCCTTGCTCTTCTGCGCAATCAGGCTGCCCGATGGAGTCGCGTTCGTTGCCTGTAGGCAGAGCGAAAGAGAAAGAGTGCTTGCAACGATCAAACTTATGGAAGATGCCCTTAACATGATTGAACCTATATTTCCTGCATATCGATAGTGAATTGAGTTGACACTTTCAAGTTTCCCATATTACCAGAAGCTTATTAGCGCCGCCCTGGGGCAACATGTAATATTGACTGGTCAAAACTGGGTAACCACGTTGCTGTGCTCGATTTCAGCGACAGATTATCATGCGGTTACATCACGTTCTCAATGAGGGTGAGGAAACTTGGCTGCGAGTGAAAACAGTGAAAAGGTCGAAAACCTTTCGCCTATGATGCGTCAATATTGGGACGTCAAGGCGCAGTATCCGGAATCTCTTTTGCTATTTCGGGTCGGCGATTTTTATGAGCTATTCGATACCGATGCTCGTGTCGCGGCCCGTGAGCTGGATATCACTCTGACCGGACGGCCGGAGCCGTCTTATCCGAATGGACGCATGCCGATGGCAGGTGTTCCCTACCGGGCGGTCGACGCCTATCTGGCTCGACTTCTTGCGAAAGGCTACTCGGTGGCTATTTGCGAACAGGTCGGTGTGGTTGGGGCCGAGAAAGGACCAATTGAGCGGCAAGTTTCGCGTGTGCTTACTCCCGGCACGGTTCTCGAGTCGCATCTCCTTCCTTCTAGAGAAAACAATTACCTTGTTTCGATCGTTCGGGGGGGATCAGCCTGGGGCTTGGCATGCGTCGATGCCTCTTGCGGTGAGTTTATGGTCACGCAGCTCGAAGAGGCTGACCTGTTGCTCGAACTGGGGCGCTTGTCCCCCAAAGAGATCTTGGTTCCACTAAAGGTCGTAAAACCCGGTCCTGGTGAAGTGGTACCAAAGGAAGTGGCAGATGTCCCTGAAGGATGTGCGGGACAGTACCGAATAACCGGGCGCCCGTCGATGTTCTTTCAATATGAACCGGCCCAGAGACGAGTGCTCGAGACCTTCGGTGTCTCGACGCTGGAGGGCTTCGGCTGTCAGGATATGCCGCTTGCCGTCAGCGCGGCCGGTGCAATCATCGAGTATCTCGAGCGTACTCAAGGCGCGCAAAGACCTACTTTTCAGGGTGTGTCGGCTTACAGCGTTGCCGGTCATTTAGTTCTTGATCCCAACACTCGCCGTAATCTCGAACTTACAGAAACCAGTCGCGAACGCACTTTCGAGGGTAGCCTGCTGTGGACTATCGACAAGACCAGCACTGCCATGGGCGGGCGAATGTTGCGCAAATGGTTGCTTCGCCCTCTTCTTGCCGCCGAAGAGATTATAGCGAGACAAGACGCAGTAGAGGAGCTCGCGTCTGATGGCCAACAACGACACACGATATCGCAGCTACTTTCCGGTGTTTCTGATCTCGAGCGACTCGCTGTTCGGCTGACCTCCGGTACCGTTTCTCCCAAAGACCTCGTTGCTATCAAGTGTTCTCTGTCGGAGCTTCCAAAGCTGGCAGTCAATCTGGCAGAAAGCCGAAGCAGTTATCTCAACTGCGTCGCTAATATCCCATCGACGTTGGCGCAACTCGAGTCGATAATTGCAAAAACCATAGGCGATGATCCGCCGCGAGAGATAACCGAAGGTGGAATTTTCAGAGATGGATATTCTGAAGAGCTTGATGAAATAAGGTCTCTGCTCGGAGGTGGAAAAGACTGGATCGACAAATTCCAGGTCAATGAGCAGGAGCGCACAGGCGTTAAGAGCCTGAAGGTTGGCTTCAATAGGACGTTTGGCTACTTTATAGAAGTGACGCGCGCCAATCAGGAACACGTTCCTGATGACTACATTCGTAAGCAAACTCTTTCGAATGCAGAGCGCTACATCACACCCGAGCTCAAAGAATACGAAGCGCGAATTCTGAATGCAGAGAAGAATCAGTCCGACGTCGAATTCAAGATGTTCCAGGATTTGCGAAAACAACTGACGACCTTTGGCAGCGATCTGAATTATGTCGCCAACATGTTGGCGTCTGTCGATGCGCTTCTATCGCTCTCGAAAGTAGCCCACGAGAGAAGATACGTTCGACCGGTAGTCGACCGCTCTCACGTTATCGAGATTACCGATGGACGCCATCCGGTGCTGGAGAGCATTTTGCCGATGGGCAAGTATGTCGCTAACAACACGCGGCTGCTCGGACAAAGCGACGATCACCAGTTGGTCGTCCTGACCGGCCCGAACATGTCCGGAAAATCGAGCTATCTGAGACAGGTGGCGCTGATCACTATCCTGGCCCAAATGGGTTCGTTCGTCCCTGCGGAAACTGCGCGCATTGGTCTTGTCGACCGCATCTTTACGCGTATAGGCGCTGTCGACGATCTGACCCAGGGGCAATCGACGTTCCTTGTCGAAATGAGTGAGACGACACAGTGTTGTCGAAGCGCGACAGATCGTTCCTTAATTCTGCTCGATGAAGTAGGCCGAGGTACGAGCACCTACGATGGCGTGGCGATTGCGTGGTCGGTTGCCGAGTTCCTCGCGAAAGAAGTCCGGGCGCGCACCATCTTTGCTACCCACTATCATGAGCTCAATGGTCTTGCCAACTTCCTCCCTCAGATAGTTAATTATCAGGTCCTAGTTACCGAGTCGGACGGTCATGTGGAGTTCATCCGCTCGGTTGTGCCCGGCGGCGCCAGTCGCAGCTTTGGAGTGCAGGTCGCTAAAATGGCTGGATTGCCCAGTCAAGTGATCGACAGAGCTCAGTATCTGATTAACCAGATGGAAAAACGCGGAGTTGCCAGTAAAATCTTGGATGGTCCCAGAATGAGGAACATACCGATGGACGAAGTAATGCAACTGTCCCTCTTTGAAACCGTCAAGAACTGTGACCCTAACGATCTGTCTCAAAAAGCGATAGACTCGTCAGAGCGTTCGGTGAGTGTTGCAACCAAGGAGTGAAAGATGGCAGAGAAGAGACGAATTGCGCTGAGTAAGCAACTTTTACTCACTGCGTCCGTTCTCATGCTTGGAGTCGGCTTGCCACCAATGGCGGTTGCAGCTGAGAATGCAGCCGGTGATGCTAAAGACGACAGGAATGCTGCACCCTCTGAATCAGGTCAGTCCGTTCAAGGGCAAAGTGCACAAGGCGTCTCGTCCACCGCGACCGCCAAAGACGGCACTGAAAGCACATCCACTACGCCTCCGTCCTCCGGGGATGACAGCTCCCAGGCGCAAAAGACTGATGATCCATCTTTTCCTATAGTTAAGACCGGTCTCGACTCGAAGACCCTGAAGCTCATCAACCAAGGTGATTGGAAGGGTGCTGCTTTGATCTTGGAGAAGGCAACCGCCGGTGTCGATGAGCCGACGCGCGATCATGCCTGGTTGAGTTTCGCATACATGTTCCTCAACCGGACTGCCGATCTGAAGAAGCTTTTCGTCAGAGTGGCAACCGCTGCTAAATCGAAAGACGACGAGCGCATGTATCTATCTTGCATAGAGGCATTCAATCAGGTGCTCGAAGGCAAGCCTGATCTGGCCGAAAAGACGCTAGCGGATCTGCCCAGAGCATATTCAAATGATGCTCTAGTCAACTTCGCCCGAGCTGCGGTCGCTGGAAAGCAAGGCAAGGCGCAGTTTGCTGTCGATTTCTGTAAAAAAACGATTGCGGAAGATCCGAAATTTGCCTGGGGATATCGCACACTTGGATTTCTCCAATCGCGCTGGCTCAACCAGCCCGCGGAAGCTGAGAAGTCATTGACCCAGGCATTGGCGCTGGAGCCCTCACAGGGCGAAGTGCGCGAGATGCTTATCAACGAGAGATTGGCGAAAAATGATTTCGACACAGCGATCGATATTGCTGTTGAAGGCGTGCAATCGAACAAGAAGGATGGAAAGTCTCATTATCGATTGTCCCAGATCTACATTCAGCAGTGGCGCTTACGAGAAGCGCTCGATGAGCTAAAGAAGGCGATCTCCGCCGACCCCGACACAGCCAGCTACTATCGAACACGTGCCACCATTCGCAGGTACCAGGGCAATTTTGCTGATGCAATCGAAGATCAGAAGAAGGCCGTTAGTCTAAGCAAAGATAAGCCATTTGAGCTGGTCGAGCTGTCCAATATGTATGCACAGCAGGGAGACAACGCGACAGCAATTGCCACGCTCAATGATGCTCTGAAAATCGATCCAGCCAACAATGGTGCGCAAAAAGCGTTGCTCGCGCTGCTTGCCAAAGAGAAGAGATTCGACGATCTCGTCGCCGCTTACAAAAATTCGATCAAGAGTCAGCCTAAGGATGCCGCACTGCATTTCAATCTGGCCGAAACGCTTCATGCGCTTGGTGAAGATGATGATGCTCTGGCAGAGTACAGAGAAGCCGCCAACGCAGATCCTAAGGATCCACGTCCTCATAGAAGGGTCGGTGCGATTTATACTCAGCGTAAGGAGCTCGACAAAGCAGAGGACGCGTATAAACGCGCGCTTGGTATAAACTCGTTTTCCATCCAAGATCTGGTGGCACTTGCATTTTGCTACACCCAGAGAGAAAACTATCTGCAAGCCGAAGCCGCCTTCGTAACTTCGCTTGCGTTGCAGCAATTGACAGGGAATACCAGTCCGGAAGATCCGAAGCGCGAAGATATCTTGCGAAGTCTTTCTTCTCTGCTGCTCGTCGAGGGCCGCTACGAAGAGGCAAGGAGCAATTTCGAGACTGTCTATAACATCACCCGCGACACGGCCAAAGGGTCTGGCGACAAGTATCTTTTGCAACAAGCCAAGCTGCTTGCCGATCGTAAGAGTAAAACCGCTGAGGAGCTTGTCGAATACTACAAGACATTGCCAAAGCAAGCGCACGATGTTTTTCGCTACACACTTGTTCAAACGCTTCTGAAAGCTGGAAAGGCAGATTATGCCGCTCGGGAAATGAGCGAGCTCTCTGATGATGCTATCGAGCAAGACTTGCGCTGGCTGTCTCTCAAGGCTCGCGCCAGCAGGTTGCAAGGTAAGTTGGATATTGCGCTCTCGACGATTGATAATGGAATCAAGAAAGTCAGTGCTCAAGGTGACGGCAAAGACGTTTTGCTTGCTGAGATGCTGCTCGAGAAGGCGAAGATCTTGAGCGAAAGCGGCAAGCTAAAGGAAGCTGAAGAGACTGCCAATCAATCACTATCGAAATACGACAAGGTTTACGCATCATATCTGGTGCTCGGGCAAGTAAAACTAAAGCTGAATGATGCCGCTGGAGCATCAGCTCTCGCGACGAAGGCGTTGGAGCAAAATCCTTATTTCACGGAAGCACATATTCTCAAAGGCGATGCGGATTTAAAACTCGGGAAGAACAAAGAAGCTCTCGAGAGTTTTCAAAACGCAGCCAAGATCTATCCCGGTCTGGTGAGCGCGCATCAGGCTCTAGTTCGAGCCTACAAGGCTCTTGCTCTCAATGACGAGGTCAAGAAAGAGCAGCAGCAAATCGACCAGATGGAGAAGACTCAGTAGTCGTTGAGCGTCTTTGCAAGAATTACACCGAGTGTAGTTCTCGATAGTCGATGCGGTTACCTGTTGTAGAGGATATCCGCGCATTTCCTCAGTACCGCCAGTGTCACGGTTACTTGTCACCTTGACAATCGCTTGCGTATAGTCTAGTCTTTTTTCGGACGTTTAGTCCACTTACTAGCCCGAACAACTTGCCAGGAATCGAGCAGCACCTTACCAGTGTTCGCGGTTTGCCACATTTCCTTTCGTGTGTCTACCGCTAACTTTTGCAAATGGAGCGTTCGGTCGTATGCAGTGATATTGTATACGGTGCCACGTCGCAAAGCGGGCAATCGCTTGGTGGTGTTATCCTTGGTGCGGAATTCTCCGTGATCCCTGGAGATAATAATATGATCCGCGTAAGAACTTTTATTGTTGCAGCTGCTGTCGCATTGGCAGCCGGTAATCCTCTTGCTTCCTACGCTGCCTGTCGGCAGCACTCGATCCTTTTCGATACGATCGCAATAGTGAGCTCTATAAAGTTTTGGCTATGTGTCGGTCCCGCGGTTTGCAATCTGCTGCTCATCGGGGTATCGCTATTCTTGATGCTGGATGGTGTCAGGCGATGGGGTGCTAACCTGAGCGGTGCTTTCAGCCGAACGCTAATCGGATTGTTCATCCTCCACACGAGCGCATGCGAAATCTCATTCCTCCCATACCTGGCATTGTTCCTCGAAATCTGGCTCTGCGCCAAGGGTTTGGAAGCACGCACACAGCAGCGCTTGCAATCGGGGGAGTTACAAGCCGAATTAGACACAGTAGTTAGTAGCGTGCAGTCTGAGTCTGGCGCTCATTATCAAGAATCGCCTGGGCACAAGATTTCCAGTGTTCAGCTTCAGCTTCGCGATAAGTCGACTCGAGCAGGGTCGAGTATCCAATCAGCGAGTGTGCAACGCTGATATCTTGCGGTCCGAGCGCTCTTGTCTTAACATCGATTGCTCTGCGATAGAGTTCTTCAGCTTCATCGAACTTGTTGCCCTGTCTCAGTGATTCAGCCAGACCATGCAGAGCTTCGCCTACTTCGCCGTGATCAGAACCGAAGACTTTCTGGCAGGACTGTAAGAGTTCGCGGAAGAGTTTCTCCGAATCGGCGAGGCGCTGCTGCTCGAGTAGGCAGGACGCCAGTTCGCGTTTTATAGTGAGCGTTTCAGGATGCTCTTTTCCGAGAGTTCTTTCTTTGTTTTCGAAGATCCGTCGCCAGCAAGGCTCGGCTTTCGGCCAGCGCTTGTAGGACTGATAGAAGGCCGCCAGATCTCGCAGGCGAGCTTCAGTCTCTCGATGGTGAAGTCCTACCGACTGTTCGCAGATGGTAAGAGCTTCCAGGTAAAAGGACTCTGCTTGCGGAAGTTTGTTCTGGTCTCGATAGAGTTTGCCCAGATAAGAGAGTAGTTCTGCACCCTCCGGCGTCTTTTTGGCTTGCGAACGCTCTTTTATCGCGAGGGCACGCTTATAAAAGCGCTCTGCTTCCTGATGTTTCGATATGCGAGCGTAGCCTGTGGCAATGTTGGTTATCATCTCCACCACTTCGGGATGAGTTGGGCCAAGCGCAACCTCTTTCAATGAAAGGATCCGCTCGTGCATTTTCATCGCGTCGTGAGGAGAGTTATTCTTTTCGAGAACTCCAGCCAAATTGAGAATCAGCCCTTGCAGATCGCTGTGCTCCGGTCCTAAGGCCACTTCCAGGACGTTCAGCGCCTTGCGAAGCATGCGCTCGGCGTCGTCGAAGCGCTCGTCAGACATGTAGAGCGTGCCGAGATTGTGCAGAATATCACCGACTTCGGGGTGATCGTCGCCTAAAGCTTTGGACTTGAGCTCTAGAGATCGCTTATACAGGGCTTCTGCCGCGCCAAACTTCTGTTGCGCCGCATAGAGCAATGCCAAATTGTTATAACTGGTTGCTACTTCGGGGTTGTTCGGTCCGAGTACTTGCTCGTAAATCTCTGTCAGTCGCGTACAGATGGGCTCGGCCTTGTCGTAACGCTCCTGGAAAAAGTAGACAGCAGAAAGGTTGTTCAGGCTCTGGACGATATCTTCGTGCTGCGGGCTGAGCTCTTGCTCACGAATTTCGAGAGCTCTCTTGTAAAGGGGCTCTGCCTCTTCAAATTTGCCGGCTTCAAAGCATACTTCGGCAACGCGATCCAGGCAGTTGGCAACCGTCAGCGGGTCTTTAGAGCGCTCGGCTTCCCACAGGGCGGCCTTATACATAGTTTCTGCTTGAGCGAGGTCCTCGTTCTGGAGCGCCTGATTGGCTGATTCCATTAGCTTTTCAAAGTCGCTGCTCATAGATACCTGTGGATTGATGATACGTGGTCTGGATAATAACGGCTGCCATTATTATTCACCTATGACGAATTTATATCCTATCTGACTTGAAAACTTAATTGCTTATCTGCAAGCGCTCATGAAATGTTACCTCTAGAGTTTAAGTGTCAAGGTTACCGGGCAGTGATCCGACCCTAAAACTTCTGATTGAATTGTGGCGTGGTCGAAGTTCTTAGTAAGCTCATCTCCGATGAAGAAGTAGTCAATACGCCAGCCCACGTTCCTTGCCCTGGCATTCGTCATGACATGCCACCATGTGTAATTGTCAGGCTTGTCGCTCACCATGCGGAAGGTGTCGATGTACCCCTTGCTTGTAAACTTGTCCATCCAGGCTCGTTCTTCGGGAAGAAACCCAGAAATCTTCACGTTTCCTTTGGGGTTGGCAAGGTCGATCTCTTTATGAGCCGTGTTGAAATCGCCGCAAACAATTAGCTTCTTGCCAGCCTTTCTCAATTTCTCTGCATAGGTGAGGAATGCGTCGTAATAACCGAGCTTGTATAGCAGTCTCTCTTCACCACGCTTCCCATTCGGAAAGTAGACGTTCAGCACGACGAAATCGCCATAGTCTGCAACCAGGGCACGTCCCTCCTGATCGAATTTTTTGTTGCCGATACCCTCGGTAATGGAAACTGGGCGCTCTTTGACGAAAAGCGCCACCCCGCTGTAGCCGCGCTTCTCTGCATGACTCCAGTAGCTTACGTAGCCTTTGGGATTCGAGATTGTGTCATTCAATTGGTCCGACGAAATCTTTGTCTCTTGAATGCCGACGATGTCAGGCTTTTCCTTTGCCAGCCAGTCGTAGAAGCCTTTCTTGGATATGGCACGGACACCATTTACGTTCCATGAAGCGAAGGTCAATTTGCTCATCTGGTTTCACAATTCGATTGCAGTCACAACACCAATAAATTGTGCCTGAACCGAGGCAAATTTTTCAATGTCAGTTTTTTAAGCGAAAACGCTGATGAAGAGCCCGCATCAAACTGCTTCATCGTGGCAAAATCTCTAACTTGAAACCTAAATTTCGGTGTTTCAATCAGAGTACCAATCTGTTGTGGAACGCGTGCTCAGTCCGAAAAGGCTATCAATCAGAGTTTCGTAGAGCGGCGTAACTATTGTGTTGTGAGCCATGACAACAGTTGACGAATTTGTCGTCGTTCTTCCTGAGTCGAATGGCTGGATAGAATGTGAAGTGCATCGCTGACTTGCATCTTTCGCATCTCGCGCTCGTCTTTGACCGTTGTTTTTAAGAGTTCGGTTAAACATTGTCGTGCAGCTTCGCTTTTTCCATCGACAGTGAAATTCTTCGACAAACGTGCCACGGACTCAGTCGTCGATTGATACTCTGAGGAGCCGAATTGAGCTGCTTTGGTGTGATCTAGCGATTTCCTCAGATGAGAGACTGTCGCGCTCGGATCCTTATCTACTCGTTGAGAAATCTCCGCAAGGTTCAAGTAGTCTGAGAATACTGACCGGGCGCCGAACTTCTGATGAATCTCGAGGGCGGAGTTGATTTTTGCCTTTGCCTCCGGACCGGAGTTCGCTTGCGAAAGTGCCATCCCCTGCGCGTTCAGTGTTTGGGCATAGACCTCCGAATTCTGACCGTAGATTGCACCAATAATCTCTAGCTGCTGTTCGAAATGGTGCATCGCTTGATGCTGGTTGTTGAGTCCGAGCTCGGTCTTCGCCAAACTAAAGTGTATTGCGGCTTTCTCTTTGGTATCAATTGCTGGCAGGGTCTGCTCGACTTTCAAAAGTAGTTCTTTTGCTTTCTTGTTTCCTTCCACCGATTGATCGCTGAGGTGCCGGATAAGCTTGAGCCTCAGATCGGTCACCCATGGAGAACGAGCGTCGAAGCTTTTCTCCCTGCGACTGACTTCGGCGGTTAATCGTTGTTCTAAAAGTCTTTCGTCTGTTTTTATCTGTTTTTCCAAATATGCTTTCGATCCCGGATCTTGTTCGAGAGAAGCCAGACGCTTGCTGGCGGCAATCTTCTGGTCCAGCGTGGATAGGCTTTCGTTGATTGCATTTAGAGTTGATTGTGCGTTTAAGCCGAATTGCGCTTTCAGGAGCGGGATTTGCTCCTGGCGTTTTTCTCCGGCAAACTCGAGAGCGGCAATCTGTGTTTTCAAACTTTTCTTCAATTTGTCGGCACCGTTGTTTCGCGATGCGATCGTTTCTTTCAATTCGCTATCTATGCGCTCGGTTTCTTCGGTATGTATCAGCATGCCCGGAAGCATATTAAGTCCACCTGGAACAAACAGATTCGCACCATGGCGGGACGCCTGCATCTGCAACCGTTCTGTGAGGTCTTCGACCGCAACCGTGTCATGATCGTATTGTTGTTGAAGTGATTCTTCTTTGCCACTAAGAGCACGCGCCTGTCGCGTGTGGAGGAGTGCCATGGTGCCGATACTCCGAACTGTCTCCGGATGGTCGGAGCCGAAAATTGCTTTCCTCAGCATGTGACCGACTGCTACGATGTCGCTGGGCGTTGTGGATTCTTTTGTCTCCGCCAGCGCCAGTCCGAGAGTGTCCAAGGTATGTGTGACCTGATGTAGATTTGCGCTGGTGGCGTATCGGGGAAGCAGCTCGTTTTTGAGAGCGAAGCTGTCGACGGTTCCGTAATTCGTGCGAGGAAGCGGGGCCGCCGCAGGTTTTCCCCGCCACAGATTCAAACTCAATAGGCCATTATCGACAGCCGCTTCGGTGTCGTGTTGCTTTATCTGCACTTCTGCAAGTAGTGATAGGACTGTTGCGTATTTCTCCACGAGATGTTGGAGTGTTGGGTTCGACTTTCGGAATTCGTCAAGCAAGACACCTTCGTACTTTCTGTCGCCTCCCGGATTCATCTGTTTTGCTAAAGCTGATTTGGCTGCAGTCAAACCAGTCTCGACCGATCGCAGATCATTTGGCGCGGTGAGTTTTGTGAGTATCTCGGTGGCTTCCAGTCTTGTGCCGAGCGACTCTGCATTGATGCTCTGATCGGTCAAATGCTGAATAGCTGCGTCGCGGAACTGAGGATTGGAAGTCTTGCGCACCACTGATAGTGCACAGGCTGTTTTTACTAAATCGCTTACTCCTTTCTCCTTTATGATTGCTACAAGCTTTTCGCCGGCGCTGTTGTTCGCCGTTTCCGATCTCAAAGAACCTGATGCCTCTAGAATTTTGTGGATTGCTTTTTTATCTTCATTGAATTGTTCCGCTCTGATGCGATTTTTCGTCTCTTTAGGCGCATCGGGCGGATGACCGGCGCTCCGAGAGAATGTTGCGTGATTATAGGCCTGCGTCAATAGTTCGTTCGTCTCTTCGCTGGAATAATTCGCTGCACCATTTTTCCTGGACGCCGATTTTGGTAGTCTCGTTGTTTTATCGGCTACGACCTCATAACTTCGCTGTACTATCGGCCCGAAGAACAGAGATTTATTTTTGTCTAACTTTGTCGCGAATTCAGCAATTCCTGTTAGAGAGTCGATGGTGTTCGGTTCGGTAGGTTGATTCTCGAGGAAATTAATCATCTGCAATGCTAGAGCTTGCCGAGCCAGATCCTCCTTGCTGAGATGCGGCGTGTCACGTAGCTTTTCAAAGAATCTAATCATCTGCGGTGGCACTCCTTGTTTGATTAGATCCTCTTCGCAGAGCTTCGGTTTGTTGAGTTCAGTCT
The DNA here is from genome assembly GCA_964418155.1 of uncultured Candidatus Obscuribacterales bacterium. Taxonomy (GTDB): domain Bacteria; phylum Cyanobacteriota; class Vampirovibrionia; order Obscuribacterales; family Obscuribacteraceae; genus JADYXR01. Next base: position 155,953 of record CAYQKX010000007.1, read on the forward strand.
CGAGCATACCAAGCATCTGCAATGGCAGCCCATATCGGTCAAGATCCTCTTTGCTGAGGGCTAACTTCTGAGGCGGCGTCATCTCGCGCCTTAGCAATGAATACAATGAATCAGACACCTTTTGGGAATAGTTACGGTCGGGCGCTACGCCGAGTTTGGAATCATCTGATTGACTCAGGGCCTTGAGTCCTCTCAATGCGTGCCATTGCACCGCCGGTGATACCTTGGAATCAGACATCAAAGAGAGCAACATGCCTTCGATCTCTTTCATGCCGCTATCTACGGCAAGGCGACGATTGGAGTCGAGGCTGGTCACGACGTCAGCAAGTGCTGAGGACGCCTCTACTTTGAACCGATCGATCATTTGTTTGTCGACAATGATCTGCTTAAATGCGGATTTGACCAATCCGCCGTCTTGGGGCGACTTGGTTTCAAGTGCTTGTGTCCTGCCTTCGTGATCGCCTGCAGCCATATAGAAGAGTGCTAGTCGGGCTTCTTGAGCCTGCTCACCGCTACTGCAGATGGCAGTTGCCTTAAGTGAAGCCAGCTTGACTTTGTATTCAGCAAGCACCTCTTCTTGCTTTTGGACGGAGATCGATTTGTGGTTCGGATTGCAATCTGCTTCGATGGTGTCTAAGAGCAGTCTTTTAAACCCAAGCTTTCTCGTGCTCTCTACTCGTGCATGGCTGATATCTTTCTGAAGCTGTTCCGGAGGCAACCATCCGAATCTGCTGTCCTTCGGCGCGATCAATTTCTTTCGGACATCCTCGTCTGTAATGTTCAACCGCCGCAACTCGTCGGCTTTTCGTTCAGAAGCTAACGAATTGGCTGGATCCAGAGGATCGAGATTGCTACGGCCATAGTTCGCATTTTTTTGGAGAAACAGACGGACGGCTACATCTGATTCGACAGGTTGATCTTTTCGCAGCCTTGTTTGAAGTATCTCGAAATACTCCTGTTCTCCGCCAGCGCTGATTTCTTTCAAGCTGCGCAGCGCTTGCAACCTGACTTCGGCGCTCGACTCATGATTGGGCGAAGCGCTCTTTTCGAGAATTTTCTGCGCATCATGAATACGAAGCTTCGCGAGTGCATCAATCGCTGCAATTCGAATCTCTGGGTTCTGCCCAGCAGCACTGAGCAGCGCGGAGTGCTGTTGACTGAAGTGTCGTAGGTTTGAGATAGCGTCTCGCGACTTAGGGCTCTCTTTTTCTTGACCTGTGAGAATTTGTTTTAGAAATTCGGCAAACTGCCGTCTCTGTGTCTCGGTTATAGACTCGGGCTCTTCGTCAGGAGATTGCGGAGGAAACAGCTTAGTGAGTACTTTTATGGTTTCGCCCTTGAGCGCTGCATCTCGAACAGCAAACAGATCATCGAGATTCGCCGTTGACTTGAGATACTGTAATAGCGCGCCTCGCGCTTCGCGCGCCGATTTTTGCTCATCCTCATCGCCCGAGTTTAGTAATGAGATTCCGGTTTTGCCTGTGCTTGCATCGCGGGTAGAGAGCTGCTTTGCTGCGTCGAGACTCAGTTCAATAGAAACAAGTCGTTCGAACTGGGCCTCGGCGAGGGCGTTTCTGTTTTCCTCGTTGTCTGCAGCAATCAGCGCGCCTTGTAATTTTTGCAAGCGCTCATCGCTTACGAACGAAGCTGAGCATTTGACGAATGTTGCAGTGAGGTCGAAAATTTCTTTAGCGGACAGGTTGGGATCGGCAACTGTTGCTCTTTCCGACATGACGGCCCTGAATGTTTTGAGCGCTGTCGACGCGCGGTCCAAATCGCCTACGGTGTGCTGCTCTTTCAGGTCATCGATGCACGTTTGCAATATTTTCTTCTCAGTCAGTTCTTCTGGTTTAGCGAGAAAATCATTCAACCGTTGTGTGTCTTTCTCGTCGAAGATTTGTCGTTCCAAGGCGCACTTCAAGAATGCTGCAGTCGCTCTGGTATCAGAATCGGAGCCAATTTGACTGAGTTTGCCAAGGAAAGCTTTGATGTCCTTTTCAGAGTTACCTGCGCCCAGCACCCTTGCCATGGCCTGCTGGTCGGCGTCTACCGTGAGTTCGCTCTTCGACTGTCTTACTGCGACGGAGGTGAGCATTGCCAACGCCTTCCGCTGTTGCACGGGCGTTAGTGATGAATCATTCGCAAGCAATGTTTGTATTGTGGCCGAGATTACTTCTGTTGGCATGCCGGCTCTCGCGGCAAATTGTCCGGCCGCGAACTGCTCCTCTACGGAGTTACTCGCGAGCAGGCTCTTCTCTAGATCTTGAATGAGCTCCGTCGTTTTCACTTTTTGATGAATTGTTCTGTTAAGTCCGTCGGCCGGAACAATTCGGTTGAACGCAGGCAAGGGAACAAGCACGGGAACACGGGCATCATCGAGAAGGTTATAGTTCCACGGCTTTACCTCTACGTCCCGCTCGAACAACGTGTTTTTTGTATCGCTGAGGTCGAATCGACCGTTTTCATCCTTCGCCAGGCAGAGTGCAGTTGCAACATATACCTTTCTCAGGTTGCCCGCCGTAGGATGTGTTCCTGTCCTCTCCAGCTCATGCACTTCATCGGCGTCATACATCTTCTTGTCGGCAAATTCTCGGGAACTAACACCGATTTTTTTTGCGCGTCGTTGTTCTGCTTCTGCTATACCTTCTCCAGAAAGCAAAAGCATCGGTGCGACGCGTGACTCGAACAACTCATGCCGCTGTTGTTTCCACTCCGCCAGGGCTTTCTTGTCAATAGTGCCGTTAACAGGGCTGGGTGGTTGGATCAGTCTGCGTGTTTCTTCTACAAGTCCCGCTATTTTTGCCTCATCAGAATGACTAAGTTGAATGGAGTCTATATAGTTCTGGTAAGCGATTTGAATTTGTTTTGCATCGGTACTTAATTTGACGGCAGGCTCGACTGAATGCTGCTCTGTACGCGTAGGGACGAGACCGGCAATCTCCGCCAGTCGGGTTTTCGGGGGCTTTTGCCGGTCGGTGAGCGAATGAATTGCATCGGCTCCAAGCGGAACTTGTCCAAGGAGGAAGCCATAGTCGCCGGTACTAGACAAAGTTCTTAGCCAAAGCGGTGACTCTGATTTTAGTGTCTCTGCCAAGGCTTGGCTGGTGGACACTTCTACCTTGCCCATTCTGCTTGCGATAAAACGTTTTGTCGGATCGAAAAAGGTGCCTTTGAGGATACTCGCTTGAAACACGAAGGACCTTCCTACTCCGATGGCATTGAGTACCGGATCTTCTGCGTTGGTTGTGAAGAATGTGCCTCCGAGCAGCAATTGTCTGTAGCCGTGAGATATGTCTCGCTTAGCTAAGGTTTTTAGTTCCGCCATTGTCGCTTTTCGAAATTCGTTGTCGAATTGGAGTTTGTCGGCAAGCTCGGTCAACTTTATCGCGCCTTGCGAGCCATATTTCGCCTCTTGTTTGGCAGCCGCTGAGAGTACCATCGAGTCAACTTTGCCAGTTTTGATGGCTCTCAGGGTCTTTAGTCCATACTTCAAACTGCCATAACCGCTTGCAATCGTCGCAAAGTCCAAAGTCAACGAAGCTGATACCTCAACCTTGTTCCAGAACCATTTATCGTCGACAAAAGACTGAACATCTCGTGCACGCATGAATTTCTGAGACTCGCCATCCGTAATTGCGACCATGGTGTTTGGATGCAACACTCCTGAATCGCGCCGGAATTTGGTGGTCCCCTCCGCGGTGGACGCGAACACATGTCCGGGACTGCACAAGGGATCTTGGCAGTAGTGGGCTGTGCCAGTCAGGACGATTCCTTTGAGATCTCCTCGTTCTCGTATTTCTTGCGACTCACATCGCATCTCCAGTAAATTGTACGGATACCACTTTCCTTCTTTTGGTTTGGTGTCTCGCTGAACCATCACCGGAATGCCGTCTGCTGCCTCCTGGTTTACCCAATGATGAGGCTGAGGTAAATTCATCCATGTGTAGGTCATTGCTATGTTGCCATGCGCTTTGTCAGCCGCCATTTGGTCCACGGGCTGTCGCGCTTTTGTGGTCCACTCTTCCAGTTCTCGCATAAGCTCCAACATTTTTGGCGATTGCAGATTCAGCATTTCAGGCAATGAGTTGGGCGCTATTCGAGCAGTCTTTCCATCGAAAGTCAGGCATGCGGGTAAGTTTTTGGAGATTGGATCCCTCCAATTGTCTTTGGCACTGCCCTGGACATGCTCCTCGAATTTATCGATCGCGTGGACCAGATTGATTCCCTCTTGCAGACGAGACATCACAATCATTGCTGCTTGAGCTTTTTCCGGTGTATCAATTTGCCACGTCTTTGGAATGTTCTCCATGCTCTTCGATCTACGCGTAGCGATGTCGATGACTCGATGTTCCATTTCTGTCTGAACGGAAATGGCTGCTGTATTAGTCCAGCGCTCGACTGCGCGAAGTTTTGCTATCGAGGCCGAATCAGGAATTGCTTGATTGCCTAAATGCAAATCGAGTATTTGGCGACCTGATGCTATGTTGTGGAAGAATTGTTTTGGGTTTTCTATTCGGTTGTTATCTATCTCTGGTAGAGGAATTGGAAATCCAGGTGGAATAGGCGCGCCAAGCTCGAGAAGCTCGCGCACCAGCAGTGGTGCCACGACCTTTTCAAAATTCTGTTGATAACCTTTCAATGCCTCTTTCGTATGTTTTCCCAAGTAAGACGACTTTAGTTGGAAAACCTCTTGCCCGTTGGAGTCCCGGATTATTCCCTTGTTCTCGTCGATTAACCCTTTGATTGTTTCCGGTTCGAATATTGATGGATCGGAACTAATAAGCTCCGCGAAGAATTCGTGTAGCTGCGTGATTGACTGCCGCTGTTCTTTAGAAAGATTATTTGCTTCCTTGATCGCTTCAACAACTTCAGGAGGTTGTACTTTGAGTTGTGCATCATTGTTGCCGTCGCCGCCCTCTTCCAGGCTCTCCAGAATATCATCATCATCATCATCATCATCTCCTTGTGGTTCGATTGCTAAACCGGTCTCGTCGTCGTCAATCGCGTCGCCGTGTCCGGCAAAAGTCTGGTCCCCTGTGCCGGACTGGAGGTCGTTGTTGTCCACGGACGGGCTTCTTTCTATGCCGGTCGTGGCATCGATTTCGTCTGTGTTTGATGCAAGCTGCTCCGATTGTTGTGGACTTAGTTCGCTGACTGGTTGCAGCGAGTCTTGTTGATCAGTCACATCTTCCGAATCATTGCTCTCTGACTTCTCTGCACTTGTAGTCGACGCCTTGGTATAGGTTTTCGCGTGTAGCAATTTCAATACATCGAAGGGAGGACTTTCTGCTGCGCTCGTGTCCGTCGGTGTCGGTAACTCAATTCTTGCTTCCGCCGCCATCTACTTCTCCTTCGGTTTGCAAATTCGATTCGGATCTGCACACCACCCGCCCCACATTTGAGAGTCTAGGTCTCGAATGTGACATTTGATTTGTGAAGTTGTCGATTTTCAACCGATCATTGAGACCAGCCCGCGAACAATGCCAGCGGACCGACGAACCTGGAAACCTTCGATAGCCGGTGAAAGTTCTTCCCGTGTTCTTCGGGCTTTGTTGGGTCGGTTCGAACTACACGCGTCATTTCCCTCAAATCGTTGTTCTCGAGAAAGAGACGGTATGACTCTTGCAGAACCTTTCCTTGAGCGGCGAGTCTTTTTGCTAGTAATTTGTCCTGTGTCTCCTTACTGTTGTCCAGGAGTCGACGTCCATAGTCGTAAACTCGCTTGCTGACCTGTTCTCTTTCTTCCTGACTTAGCGGTTTGAACTCTTGAAGGTATTTCGCGATGACTTCGCCCTCTTTTGTTTCAAGCAGATAGTGTGAGGTATTTAGTGTCTCTCCGATGGGGTCTGCCTTCAGGTGTTCACTCAGAACTTTCGCTTTCTCCTTTATTTCTGGTGAGATTTTGCTTTCTTTGCTCGCAGCCAGGGCGTCCAGATCTTTCGTCAGTTGTTGGTTGTGCCGTCTCAAGAAGCCTTCGAATTCTCTACATTCGCTGCTGCTCAGCACTTCTGGACCAAGCTGGAGTGCCGCGTTCGTGCTTATTTTGTCCATTCGAGCGTGCCGTTGGGATTCAGTCGGTTGTGTGCGACCAGAGAGCTTGTAATTGGATGCGTCTGCTTCCATGTAGGTGAGCAGAGCTACCTGACCGGGATTGTCCGATATCAGGTCGCGATGAAGCACAACCTTACGATGGACCTTTTCTCTATCGACGGCGGTCTCTGGATTGTGCTTCTCGAAGAACTTTCCGTCCCTTTGTTCGACGGCGGACTCGTGGCCATTTTCCACGACAAAAAATCTCTCTTCGATATTGACGGTAGCATTGCTATTGAATTCAAAGACCGTGCGCTTTGTCGCTGAAGATGATGTCCCCTGAGCTTCATGGAAGCCTTGGATTGCTTCATTGATGGACTTGTTCAGCACTTGGTCAGGGACTCTTTCTTTTCTTTCGTGATCATGGATTTTTCGAAAATGATTTTCTTGCTTGTGGACTTTATCGTCTAGCTTTTTCTGATTTTCAAAATGTTCCTTCAGGTAAGTCAGATTCTTCTGGACCATTTCGTCTTGTAGAGAACAAGTCACTTTATTCTTATCGATAGCGCGAAGATTCGGGTACTCTCTTATTTGTGCCTGATTTTTTCCATCAACTTTTTTGACTATGACTTCAACAACTTTGTTCTCCTTTGTCACATAGAGCTTCGGACCTGATGTGGTCACTTGATCGAAAGCCTTGTATTTTTCAGGATTTGGTTTTCCGTCTTTCAGATCATCGCTTTGAGCGCTGTTTACCAATCCTCGAGTCATTTTGTCCAACTTCTCTCCGAGTTGTTGGGAGTTCGACGCGGCTGGCTCATTCAATTTGACGATAAGTGTCTGCCCGTTGTTAGCCGTTTTTATGACTTTACCTTCGGCTTCTCCGTCAGTGACCACTCGGTTCAGTATTGCGTTGCTGTTGAGCTCCGCCTTCTCTGATCCGCTGCCCGACAGAACCGAGTCTATCGGTGGAATTATGAGGACTTCGTGACTGGCGGCTGCGCTGGAACCCGACGCAGTTTTCAGTGGCGAAACTTCCAGAATTCGGCGGCCATCTTTTGCGCTTGGACTTCCGAGAAAAATTCTGTCCCCTGGATTGACCTTTACCTCTTCATTTACACCTATTTGTCTGAAACTGCCAACATTGTCTCGAGTTTCTATCCAAGTCGATGCTAGTTGAAGTTGACCAAAAATTCCCTTAGCGTCGAGCGGCTTGATGTACAGACCGTCGGCTTTTTGCTCCACGTGTAAATGCTTGTCGGCAATGAGGCCTTCTTTGACGGAAATTATTCCCGAACCTTCCGTCTGACCGAGCGTCACCTTCTGTCCTGCTGGCGGTAACAGAATGTATTTCTCATTGGCGAGATCGTAGAGCTGAACTGTCGGTAAGAGTGTTCGCTCGAGGTTCAAACTTTTCGGCTTATCCAGAGAAAAGCCTTTCCCGTCGCTATTGGGAACTCTCGTTCCATATTCGACTTTGAATTTGCTAAGGTCTACAGTCGTCCAATCCGTGGAAGGCGTTATCATTTTTTGTGGTGCATTTCCTTCTTTTGCATTGAGAGGACTGAGTGCGATTCCGGAGCCCAACCATTGTGTTCTTACTTGGGCTTGTCCCGATTCTGTGTACCTCACCTCAATCGCCCCGAGTTGGGTGATATTGCCTTTGTGAAGCGAGCAGTTTCCGTCGCTCGATTTTGCTCGCAATCCCTCTCCAGCAGCGCTAGATGTAGAGCGTTCTTTCAGGTTTGGGCGTCGGATATCCGCTGTACTATCGGATACGCTGCGGATCCATGGATTGGGGCCGAGCACAGTACGCTCCACCTCGGGCAAGGGCGGTAACGCCTGTCGATTAGATGTATCTTGAGGTGGACCTGGATGACTCAATTCCGGCTGACCAGCCTTCTGAGAGCCGTTAGTTTCAAATGTTTTCGGATCGATCTGAATTGAATTTTTGAGCCGATCGTCTTGCACTTCTCGCAGGAGTTCTTGAAGATTGTTAGAAATCCGAATCGGTGGAAGCAATGCATTTAACTCCCTGGTATCTCCCATGTGCGGCACCACTCTGAAATGGGTAACGACAGTGAGCCTATCAAGCCATTCGTGACATATTGTTTTCGACGCTGTTAAGACGCAGGAGAATCGGCGCTTATCTAAGATTGATTAGGTCTGATTTTTGTTTGCAATCGGAATGGTAAACCAAAAAGTCGAACCCTGGTCCTCTTTCGAGTCGACACCAATCTTGCCGCCATGTTTTTCAACTAACGCTTTGCATATAGAAAGACCGAGACCGGTTGTGCCTTTGGTCGGGTTCTTCTTGTCTGGGACTTGAACGAAGCTTTCGAAAATCGTTTGGAGATACGCTTCTGGAATTCCGGGTCCCTGGTCTTTTACCTCGATGCGGCAAAAATTATCGGAGACTATACTGTGACGCAAGAAAATTTCCGACTTCAAAGGAGAAAACCTAATTGCATTTGACAAAAGGTTGATCATTACTTGAATGATGCGCTCTTTGTCGCAGAAAACAATCATGGTCTCTGCATTGTCAGCCGTCACTGCTATCTGCGACATCTTGGCGAGTTCTCCGACTGCGGAGATGGAGAACTCGAATATCTCCTGGAGAGGCACCGAATCTGATGACAGTTCAAACTGACCCGCCTGGATTTTCTCTACATCGAGAAGGTCGTTGACGAGCCGAATCAATCGATCGAGTTCTGATGATGCACCATCTATTTTCGACGAGAGCTTTGCGTTTGTCTCACCATAAACCCCTTGCTGTGCGAGCTGCAGCGTCAGGCTGATACCGCTCAGTGGTGTTCTTAAATCATGCGCGACCATGTCCATCATGAAGGAGCGAGCATCCTCTGCTTTGTAGCGGGCTTCAGCGGACTCGCGGAAAGCACGGTCCAGTTCGCTTAGCTCATCGGCTCCTTTTAATGGTTCAAAGTCCTTTTTGCTTGTAGCAAATGAGACTATGTTTCGCATCAACTGATCAAATCTTCGCATCGTGTTGCGACTGTAGAAAAGAGCAAGAACAAGAACTATCAGAACATTGCCGCCCAGGGCGGCAATTATCAGATTTTTCAGTTGTTGGCGCCGCTCCTCCTCTAATGGAGCAAACTCCTTTGCACTGGGAGCAAACTTATCCGACAGCTGTCTGGCCGATTCAATGACTCGGGAGAGGGACTCGGACAGCTCTTCGATGTACTCTTTCTCGTTGAGGAACTCAGCCAGGCTTGGATTGACGAAATCCCTTTCGAAGGCGGCGCTACCGTCTTCTAAAAGGTCTTGTACGTGCATGCAATCTTTTCTGTAATTCTCGGCGAGCTTCTTTGTCTCCGTGTCATCATCGCCGATAAGCTTAATTAGTTGAGCAAAGGAGGCCTGGATATCTGGGCGTGTTTTCGTGATTATTCCGCCGAAGTTTTGTCTTTGGACGAATTGTGACGACAGCAGTGCCAAGTGGCTGGAGGTGATGGTTATTTTTATTTGATCGCTTTGCGCGACTATTTGCTTTGCGCGACTGACGGAACGCGCGGCCGACTCGAAGTTGTTGAGTGTGTACAGCAGAACCGATACTGCTATGATTTCGAAGAGCAGCGGTATGGCTAGAAGAAGTATTCCCTGAAGTCGAAGTTTCACCTGGTGATCTCTTCGGTGGTCGGGTAAATTATAACTGGTCGCAACGCTGAGCTACACAGATTTGAAATCTCATCTTCCTCCGATACTCTTAGCTGTTGTTTTGACTTCTGCAGTCTATTGCGGTCCGGCGCCTGCGATCGAGCAGCGCTCTCCGGCGACCCGCGATACTGAATGGGCAACTCTGTGCAGGTCAGGAAGCCGAGCCTTCGAAAGAGGAGAGTTCGCGGTTGCGGAGGACTTGCTTCGCCGCGCGAGTTCTCCAGAGGTATTGCATTTAGTATCACCAATCCGGCGTGCTGATACTGCGCTGAATCTTGCTGCTGTGCTTATTGCGGAGAGAAAACTGACTGAGGCGGAGAGTCTAGTCGCCACCCAGCAGGAGCTTGCGAAGAGAAACGGTTGGACTGATCGCTTGATTTATCTAAGAATCAAAAGGCAGTTGTTCGAAGTATATAAAGCGCAGAATTCTCGCAAAACTCTTGCTGTATCCGCTGAAGTAGTTGAGCTAAGTCGGAGATTCTTTGGTCTGCGAAGCGTGCAGTTTGTGGCAGCAGTCATCGACCGTTGCGGTCAATTGGAGGTGCATCAGGAATGGCAGGGTCTTGTGGATTCAGCCAAAGAGGGTGTGTCGGCACTTGCAACGGCAAAGCGGAGTCTGCGGATCATGCTTCAAAGGCTTAGTCTCAACAGCATGTTGGCGGTGGGATTGCTCAAATCCGGGCAGATCGATGCGAGTAAGAGCGTCAGCCTGAAGTATCTGATTCCCGAGATGAGTAGTGCCGAGTCAAGGACTTCGAATGTTTCGTTCGCACTATCGAGGCTTGCGTCACTTTCGCTAGAGTATGCGGATTTGAATATAGCCAAGAAGGTCGAGCAGGTCTGTTACTCCCGGCGCGAGGCCTACCCTGAGCCTTACAACACTGCACTCCTGGCCCTTGCTGTGGCGACCCCTCAAGATAATTTGAGCCGACGCGAAGAGTTGTTGAAAGGAATTCTTGCCAATACGCCTTCTCTGGCGAGTCAACAACTCGCTCAGCAACAGCTCGCATATGTTTACTTTCTTCAGGGTGATGATAAAAAGGCAATGCGGTCGATATCGCCAGCGGTGCGATCCTCCGTTAGCGATGTGGATTGGTACTTCGTTGCCGCAAGGCTATGTATGGAAAGAAAGGACTTCGAGCTTGTCAGTCGATACATTGATACTGCGGCCGCTATTACCGATCGCGGAGGAGAAAATTCTAGCTCCTTCCATGAAAGGCGATATCAGATTTCGAGGTTACGAATGATCGCCAAGATGCGAAAATCCGACTCCGTAGACGATGCGAAATTGATACCTGAATTCGACGCGATGTTGCGTGACGCGTTTGATACCAGAGCGCAGTGTCCGAAATCGAAGAGGCTTGCCGCTGATGATGAGGAATTCGCGGAGCTTTGCAATTTCTTCGTTTATCGTTTGATCTGTTTAAAACAATTTGCAAATATCGATCGCACCATCGCACGTCTTGAAACAGTCTTGACCAGAGCCGTAACTGAACGATCAGACGGAAGGGCGAATTGGAGCCTTTGCGCTGCGCGTGTCATCGGGCTGCAGCATTCTGGTAAAGCGGTCGAGGCTTTAAAAGTGTTGACTGAGAAGTGCCCTTCGAGAAAGCCTTATGAATGGGAGAAGGAATTGGTTGAGATCGCTTTTGTCGGTGCCTGCACCACTCTTCGAGAGCGGGGCAATGTCAATGCATCTTTGGAGATGGCTCGTCGGGGACTGTCCCTGATACCTAATGACGCGCAACTGGAGAAACTGGTGAAAATGTCAGAAAATAATCGATAACCGACTTGGGAATATTGTATGTGCTGAAGCAAACGGGTGTCTGGTGAAACGAGTTCTCATAGTCGAAGACAGTCCGAAAATATTAGAGTCGCTCTGCGATATGCTAGCCGCGAAGGGGTTTTCTGTCTCTTCAGCACGGTTGCTATCAGAGGCTCGAGAGAAATTGCGGCGGCAAAATGACTTTGATCTGCTGATACTGGATTGGGAGCTACCGGACGGTAGCGGTGTCGACCTTTGTCGCGAGTATCGCGATCACAAGGGAGCTAGTCCCGTGCTGATACTGACTGCTAGAGTTTCTATCGACGATAAGGAAGAGGGTCTGGACAGCGGTGCCGACGACTATCTGTGCAAGCCATTTTCGGTTGCAGAGTTGCTCGCGCGTGTCGAGTCGCTTCTAAAGCGGCCTCGAAAATTCATCAGTCCAAGCGCTGCTGCGCTTGACTTCGAGAAATCGACTTTCTCGTGGAAGAAGCAAGTGGAAATCGAGCTTCCCAGCACAGAACTGCATTTACTGGAATTCCTGATGCGGCACCCTTCACGAGTATTTTCAGCGAAAGAGCTTCTCGAAAAGGTGTGGCCCGATGCGAGTGATACCACGGAGCTAGGTGTCCGTGCTTGTATTCATCGCCTGAAGGAGCGCTTGAATCTAGCTGGTTGTCCGGATTTGCTCAAGTCGTCGAAAGGTTTCGGTTACAGCTTTTCGCTGCCGGAGAATGACGATGTTACTACACCGCAGGGTGAATAACTGAATGGCCAAGATACTCGTTGTCGAAGATGATAGGCTTATTGCGGAAGGAATCGTTGATCTCCTCGCGGCCAGTAATCATGTTGTCGACAATGTAGGGGACGGGAAAGAAGCGCTCGATAGACTGAAATTTTACTATTACGATCTGATTGTGCTCGATTGGGAATTACCTCGGGCGTCCGGGATAGATATCCTCAAACAATTGAGAGCAAGCGGCTGCAGCTCTCCTGTGTTGATGCTGACCGGTCGAGTTTCCGATTCCGACCTGGTCACCGGATTTGATGCCGGTGCGGCGGATTATCTGAGGAAGCCATTTCAGATGCGTGAATTGCAAGCTCGAGTGAAAGCGCTGTTGCGACGGCCTTCTGATACAAATGCCGTTCAGTTGACTGTCCGCGGATTTCGACTGGATGCAGCTAACTTCTCGCTTGGTTTCGGTGATAAACAAACGAGTTTACTCCCGAAAGAGTTTGCTGTTTTTGAACTGCTTCTCCGCAGCCACGCGTCTGAATATGTTAGTCTCGAAACTATCGCCGATAGCGCTTGGAGTGCCGATATCGCCGAAGTAGGCGATGCGATCAGGACTTGCATGAGAAGGTTGCGCGCCAAGATGGAAACCGATCTCGATGCTCACGGTTCAATCGAGTCAAAACGCGGGCTTGGCTACAGGATCTCGCCTTCACTCCATCCGGAGTGAAAACAAAGCGACATCTGCGCAATTGCAGATGTCGCAAAATGTTTTTACCAGAATCTGGCTTATACAGCGGCTGGTGTGCCGACTGCTTCGAGAACGCCAGGGTGGACGATTTCGCCACCATGAATGTTGACGCCCTTCATAAGCGCTGCGTCTTCGAGACATGCTTTGTATCCCGATTTCGCGAGCTTCAAGCCATACTGCAGAGTGGCGTTGGTGAGAGCTCTCGTCGAGGTCCACGGCACTGCGCCAGGGATGTTGGCAACACCATAGTGCAGCACGCCGTCTACTTCGTAGGTCGGAGCGGAGTGTGTCGTCGATTTTATTGTCTCGATGCAACCGCCCTGGTCGACACTTACGTCGACAACGACTGCGCCTTTCTTCATGTTCTTGATCATCTCTCTGGTGACGATTCTTGGAGCTTGTTTTCCAGGAATCAACACAGCGCCGATGACCAGATCTGCCGAAGGAAGGATTTCTTCGAGATACTTGCCAATAGAGAAGACCGTGCGGACCTGACCGCCGAATACGTCATCGAGATATCTCAAACGATCGAGCGAGAGGTCGAAGATGGTGACGCGAGCGCCGAGACCGAGTGCGATTTTCGCCGAGTTGGTTCCGACTACGCCGCCGCCTATTATGATGACTTCGCCAGGCTCAACGCCAGGGACGCCGCCAAGCAGTATGCCTCTGCCGCCCATCGGGCGCTCGAGGTAATTGGCACCGATCTGGGTAGCGAGACGACCAGCGATTTCGCTCATCGGTGTGAGCAATGGCAGTGCGCCGTTCGGCAATTGCACTGTCTCATACGCGACGCAGGTGGCGCCTGTCTTTGCCAGGTCCATTGCGAGCTTCGGGTGCGCTGCCAGGTGCAGATAAGTGTATAGAATCTGACCCTTTCTCAGCATCGGAACTTCAGTTGCTTGAGGTTCTTTGACCTTGAAAATTACATCAGCTTCTTGGAAAACAGCTGCTGCGTCCGGCAATATTTTGGCGCCGGCTGCTTTGTATTCTTCGTCGGTGATACCGCTTCCGACACCTGCGTTCTTTTCAACGTAAACAGTATTGCCTTCCGCAAGCAAGGCGTTGACGCCTGCAAGAGTCAGGGCTACGCGATACTCGTTATCGAGAATTTCTTTTGGTACTCCAACCTTGGACAAGGGACAGCCCTCCTCATTGCAAAAAGCTTTAACCTCTTTAGAAGTTCAAATTTTATCCCGATCAGATTCCAACTCCATATACTTTGATACTTGTTTTAGTTTTCGACCCTTTGTAAGAAGGTTCTCACAAGGTATCGCAGTGTTATGTCTCAAAATTTAGTAATAGTAAACGGTGCAAGAACGGCTTTTGGAGCCTATGGCGGCAGCCTTGCTGCCCAGTCGGCCACAGATCTCGCGGTGGTTGCCACGAAGGGAGCTCTGGAAAAATCCAAAGTCCAGGCTGATGATGTTGACTTCGTGATCATGGGTAATGTCTTGCAAACCAGCAAAGACGCAATTTACCTCGCTCGTCACGTAGCGTTGCGCAGCGGGTGCCAAGAGTCGACTCCAGGTCTGATATTGAATCTGTTGTGCGGATCAGGCGTGATGGCGGTCGCAAACGCCGAGATGTTGATCAATTCAGGTCAGGCGAAAGTGGTTGTTGCCGGCGGCACCGATTCACTTTCAATGACTCCTTATATCAGCTGGGGCGTTCGCTGGGGGTCCCGAATGGGCCATGCCGAACTCTGGGATGGTCTCGACATCAGAGACACGCTTCCCAACGCTTCAATGGGCGAGACTGCAGAGAATTTGCAGGCGGAGTACAGCGTCACAAGACAAGAGCAAGACGAATTTGCAATCTTGAGTCAGAAGCGCTTTGCCGAGGCGCAAAGCAAAGGTGTGTTCAAGGATGAAATTGTCCCCGTGACAATTTCTGATCGTAAGGGCAAAGAAACAAGCATTGACAAAGACGAGCACCCGAAACCAGACTCGACCGTCGAAGGGCTTGGCAAGCTGCGCGCTGCATTCAAAAAAGATGGAACCGTCACCGCCGGTAATGCCTGCGGTATCGTAGACGGTGCATCCGCCCTGGTTGTAATGCACGAGGACGAGGCGTCAAAGCGAGGACTCAAGCCGCTTACGCGGGTTGTATCGTGGGCTGTGACCGGCGTGCCTCCCCGTATTATGGGAATTGGACCTGTGCCCGCTATTCCTCTGGCATTGGAAAAGGCAAAGCTCAAGCTGGAAGACATCGAACTCATCGAGATCAATGAGGCCTTCGCAGCGCAATATCTCGCGTGCGAAAAGGCCTTGAAACTCGACCGTGAAAAGGTCAATGTCAATGGTGGTGCAATCGCTGTGGGACATCCTTTCGGCGCGACCGGAGCGCGTTTGTTATTGACGCTCTCTAACGAATTACACCGTCGCAAAGCACGTTACGGATGCGTCAGCCTCTGCATCGGCGGCGGCATGGGCATCGCGATGATCCTGGAGCGCGTTTAATACGGACTCCTCAAATTTGCATTGATGCAAAGCGCGCTTAGGTTGCGTCAGCCTCTGCATCGGCGGCGGTGTGGGCTTCGCGGCAGTTTTGGCGCGCGGTTAAAGCGGACTCCACAAAGTTGCATTGCCGCAAAAGCGCCTACGGTGAGATAAGCCTGGAGGTATTCCTTCTGTAAGCGCGGTGATTTGTGTGGCTAATGCATTTCAGGGAAAATTGAGTCAAATTGAGAAGTCTCGCTACTAATTGACATCAAATAGAAGCGTGGCTAATCAAATTTCATCACTTTTTGCACTTTTGAGAAGCATGGCTGATACCTCTTTTCACGCAGGGCGCTTGACTACGGAGACACGCCCGCAGTCTCATAGATAGTGGCTACTGTTTTGTGAAATAAACCTGGCGGGATCAAGGTTGTTGCCTTATTTGAGATCTTCCTGATGGAGCATATTTTGACTCGGCTTTTCATTCCTCGGGAGGAATGGGCTGCCAAGCGCATGGGGCTCGGGCGTTGGACGCTCCATAGAGAAAGCATGAAAAGGGCGTCTTTGGATGCTCGATAGAACAGCAAGGGGCGTCGTTGGGGGCTCCATAAAGCAGCAATCAAAAGGGCGTCTTCGGACGCTCGATAAAGCAGCAATCAAAAGGGCGTCTTCGGACGCTCGATAAAGCAGCAAGAAAAAGGGCGCTCCGCGGAGCGCCCTGAATACTTTTAGGAAGAGCGGACTAGCTCTTATTCCAGTAAGTGACGTACTTGTTGGTCTTGACTGGCTCAGGATCTTCGTATCCTTCAACGGCTTGAACTCCGACTTTAGAGTAGTGGCTCTCAACCTTTTCTACTTGTATCGGCTCGTGCTTCGCTCTCCTGTGACCGCGCGCTCTGGCATATGCCAATTCAGGCAATATCGATGGTGCGTACGGCGGAGGTGGCGGGATCAGATAACTTTTGCCGCTGCGATATGCGATTCTCTTGCGTACAGGTTTTTTCGCTGCTTTGTGTGCGGCGGTCTTGCCTTGAATTGCAGCTGCTGAGGCATCGGTGGAGCTAATGGTGGAAAACGAAACGAGAGCCATCAGTAGCCCGGCTGTCAGTTGCCTTAACATGGAAACCCCCTCAAGTACACATCCGAGAGCAACACGCTCTGTGCCAATCAGTTATTCTAGTCAGCTTGGCACTAAGGTTTATATTACCACCTGGTCAAATTCTTAAACCCGGCGCGCTTGGCTGGAAGACCGTCGAAGCCTGATTTGCGAAGTTATGCATCGCGAAAACAGTGACCGGCTGAGGATCTGACAAATATGTCAAGTTATCGGAAGCTGTTTAAACATTTATGATTGAACGTCGAGATCGGCTGTTGATGCGGCTTGCACGGATCTGTCTTGGCAGCTGGTCTTAGAGGCGGACCAGTCACAGCCGGCGGCTTTGAACTCGATGCGATGACGCGCTGCTCTGGTTGTCAAGTGTTCTCGCTTTTCGTGACCCAGAACTCAACTCTGAGATGCAATGCCAAAGATACAAGCGCCGCTAACTAAACCTTTGCCGACCGTGACGGCTCGAGCTAGCGACGCTTGTGGTTTCTTTTGATCAACAGCGAGAGATTATTTGCTGTCGAACCACTTCGACAGTCTTGGGCGGCGCTGTTGGTCGACTGAGTCTATGTTCTTCGCATTGATCGGATCCCAAGTGGCGACCGCTTGTCCCCACCACGCTTTCATATCGACCGAGGTCGTATCCTGTTGTCTTCGATCCTTCCGGACAACAATACGATCGGAGTCAGGAAAGCTCTCCTGAACCTCGTCGCACAATTTCTTGAGCATCGCTTCCGCTTCAACGGCCTCATCTGTCTTCGATGAATAGGTTGTCGGCCTCATTGGGTTTTCTTGATACTTCGAGGCCAGGTGATCCAGATCACACTGCCAAGGACTATCGACACTCCCTTTTCTTTTGGACTTTCTGCCGAGCAAGCTGCCGAACAACTTAACTAGTCCAATGTTCTTCCAACTAAACATGCTGTGTTGTCCCCGTTTTCGTGAAACTGGTCTAAGGAATCATTCCCATGACAACTGTGCGGTAACAAATTAGGCGGTGATATTTTTTCCACCCTTTCAAGAAGATTTGCTTGAAAACTACCCGAAAGCATGAATGTCTGGCGCTTTGATTTTTATAACATGGCTCCTGATGCTGGTTCTGTTTGCGATATTGTATTGCGAGATGTAAAGATGGCGTCACCAGGCGCCTCAGGACCACACTTCAAAACATTCGGTGCTTTTCGTCGGCTGCTGGTGCGCGAATCGTGGCAATTCTCGCGGTCACGCGACTTGTGCCCCTTCAGAACGCTCCAACGCAAAACACCCGACTTTCGCCGGGTGCTTTACGTGCGTTGAAAGACCAGTCTTAGCTCGCTACAGGCGCATGCGATTGAACAAGCGCTAGCGACGGAGGGTTGGTTTCACAGAGTGGCAACTCGAGTCTGAGTTGATATTCACCCGGTGGTTCAAAACAATGAATGCAACGTGCTTCATACTGCGCGTCGCCGACGAGAATCTGCTCATCGGAGTTGACCATGCGCTGGGTGCGGCAAGCAAAGTCAGAACCGCATTTGCGGCAGACTGCCAGCAGCTTGTCTACTCGATCAGCCATTGCCATTAACTGTGGTACCGGCCCGAAGGATTGACCTCTGTAATCGAGATCCAGTCCAGAGCAGATCAGTTTTTTCTTTTGTCTCAACAAGGTTTGAACAACCCCGATCAATTCCTCATTGAAAAACTGCGCCTCATCGATGCCTATAACGACGGCATGCGATGAATAACGCAAAATCTCTTTTGCCTCACCCACAACGATTGCTTGCGAGGCGAGTCCATTCCGCGATTCAACAAAGTTCGGTTTCGAGCGTGTGTCCGTTTTGGGACGCACGATGATCGTCGGCAAATATGCTAAGCGAGCTCTCTCGATTCGTCTGATTAACTCACTCGATTTGCCGGCGCTCATACATCCGACAATTACCTCGAGTCTATATCCACTAAGCATTGGGCAATCTGTCTCCGATATATTCGCGGTATGCCTTTTGGCGCTTGGCTATGTCTAGAAAAGCCGTCATAGTAATCGTTTCCGAACCAAACGCGTTCCTATGTTAACCAAATTCGCGCGTTGTGAGCTTCAACAATATTTATCTGATATGACGATCACAGTGTCACAATCGCTCACCTGGTATCGTCCTTGGTGTCTTCCGACTGTTGAATCTGCGCCAATAATTGAGGCGTGGTCAAAAATTTGTAATGGAGCACTTTGTCAAGGGTGGCTTTCGGTAGAAGATTTGTGGACTGTAAATACTCCCTGACATCCGTGCCGCGTGCGCGTGCCTGGGTGACTATGTCAAGTGCCTTGTCGTATCCCAGTTCACTTGCTAACGCAGCGACCAGAGCGCCTGACTTGTCAAACAGCTCTTTGCATCGCACTGTGTCGGCGGTGATTTTAACCAGACAATTATGGTTAAAAACGTCCAGAGTCTTCTGTAGTGTTGTTATCGAGGTCAGCATGCTGTCAATGATTACGGGGCTGAGGCTGTTGTTTTCGAGCTGTCCAGCCTGAGCCGCGAGACAGACGACCTGATCGTTGCCGATTGCCTGATAACACACCATCAGTAGTGACTCCGTGAGCGGAGCGACACCGGTCTTTGGCATAATTGATGGGATCAGACCGGACGGTTGAAGAATCAGATCGGGTAAGCGAATCTCTCCAAAGCCCGCTGCTGGACCAGAGCTCATCAATCGCAAGTCGCTTGCAATCTTGGCTAAATCTACTGCTAGCTCTCTCAAGCTCGATGACAAGGCGACAAAATCAGACATCGATTGGGTTAAACGGAAATAGTCGTCTGCCACGCGCAGGGGTAGATTCGATATATTCGTCAGATGTTTAACTGCGCCAAGCAGGAATTCTGGCGCGGTATTAAATCCGGTGCCAACTGCCCGTCCTCCGAGACAGACTTCCTCGAGGCTGAGCGCTGCGTCTTTGATCCGGCGCACGGCTCGCTCGATTGTAGAGCCATAGCAGTTGAATTCCTGACCTAGTGTTACCGGCGCTGAGTCGCGCAAGGCACTCCTACCTACTTTGACTACTCGTTCGAACTCGAGGCTCTTTCGGCGCAGCAGGCGCTCCATCTCGAGGACAGTAAGTTGCAGCTTTTTTGTCGACTGCAGTAACGCGACTCGCATCGCAGTTGTATAAACATCGTTGGTGGATTGCGACAGGTTGACATGCGTCGAGCTGTTCACGGATGTGAGGGACTCAGGCGCGTCGCCAAGTATTTCTGAAGCTCGGCCGGCAAGCAATTCGTTGACATTAATAACCAGTGCAATACCTGCGCCACCATGGATGGCATCAACGACGATCTGCTCGCGCCACTGCCCATTGAGGATTTCATCACATGTTTGAGCGATTGCGGAAGCTATGTTGCGATTCAGAAAACCGAGCTCACCATTTGCAAGCGCGGCAGCTTTTTTGACCTGGACGATTCCATCAATCAAGCTCGGATGGGTGGGACGCCCTGCCGTAGCGAAGAGCTCGATCGCTCTGGCCGTGCCGGCGCCCCAATAAGATCCGGCGGGGATTGTTACCTCGCCGAACTCGTCTGTTTCAATCCTGGGCTGTCCCTTGCGTGATACCATCAATTGCGTGCGCGCACTCAATCACAGGCGGTTTTACTCTCCGCCTCCGCGCTAGCATAACTGATTGAAAACCCCACCGCGTTAGTCCACCGAGGGTCCGCGGGGACCACCAGGGTCCCGCTGGCAGAGCATTCGAACTTGCTGCATCGTCCATCCGGCGGAGGCCACCGGGACCGTCGGTGTCGGCCAGCAGAGCATTCGAATTTGCTGCAGCCGCCCAGCCGGCGGATGCCCACTGGGACCGCCGGCTTCCAGTCGGCCCCTAACGCATGCTAGTCCCTTGTTCCGTCCACGATTTCGCGATCCCGTCGAGCTTACTTCAACTCACCTTTGAGCTCTGACGCCGCTTTGTACAGTTCCGGTCTCTGTTTCTCCGTCTCTTCGCTCAATAGGGGCGCAAGTTCACCCAATGCGCCCTGCTTTTCCCCTTGCGCAGCCAGTGCTAGTGCCTTGAGATAAGGAAGCGACGGCTCAGTAAGCCCTAATGAATCGCAGCGCCTAAAGCTTTTCAGAGCTTCAGCATACTTCCCTTCTGCCAAATATGCGCGCCCCAACTGTAAGTGCGCGTATCGATTGCCCGGGTCAATCTCGATTGCCCGCTTGTACTCCATAATTGCGTCCTCATTGAACGCGAGCTTCATATACGAATTGCCCAGATTTATCCGTAATTCCGCAGAATCCATTCCCACGGTTTTCGCGCGATCGAGGCTCTCCAGGTAGTTCTTAACCGCTTTAGAAGGATCGCCCGACTCGTCATAAGCTAGTCCCCGATAGAAGTAGACTGAGAGATTCCGCGGTCTCAGCGCCACCGCCTGGTTAAGCGAATCCACTGCGAATGCCGAATCACCTGTAGTGATCATTTGCCTTGCGCTACCTACCAGGCTCAAGAACTCCGACATATTGTCCTTCTGCGCCGACTTGTTGTCGGGTCCGAGATTTCCCGTCGTTTGCTGCGGGTTTTGCGGTCGAGCGGCTGGATACATCGGTTGAACCGGCTGTTTCGGATGTGCTGACTGTTGCGGATAGCCACCGGGCGCGACAGGTGGCTGATAAGCGCCGGGTGTTGACGGGGTGAGATAACCAGCCTGTCCCGGTTGTACTGGGTTTCCGCTCGGTCCGCTTTGCTGTGGATAGGCTGTCTGAGCCGGTGGATAGGTGCCCTGCGGAGGACGATACTGCGGCGGATAAGCGCCTTGAGGATATTGCGGCGGATACGACATCTGCGACGGATAGCCGGCGTAGGGCGGCTGTCCGGGATAAGGTGGTGTGCCTTGTCTGGGAGGGTATGCGTACTGCGGAGGGACCCCATACACCGGCGGATACTGACCATACGGCGCGACCGGATAAGCACCGGTCTGTGGCACGCCATAGGGTGGTTGCGCATATTGCTGTGGTGGTGAGGCACTTGCGCCGGGCGACGGTGGTCCGCTTTTTTGTGACGCATTGCCGCCGCCAGTCTGAGCGCTGGGTTTTACCTCATCAGTTGCAATCGGTTTAACCTTTGATCTGGTTAAGGTTGGCTGAGTATCAGCCTTCTTGGTGGTTGGTGCCGGCGCCGATTTGCTCGCCGCCGCGGGTGTCGCGCTTTTGGAGGGAGTTGTTGATGGCTTCACTCTCTTGGGCGTAGACGCCGCTCCCGGCTTTGGTGTCGAGTTAGTCTCTGAGCTGGGTTCGCTCGTTGGTGGCGTCGCCTTGCCTGTACCGGCCGCCATCTGTGCCGGAGCTCCGTGCGGCTGCAGAAAAACAACAATCGCCACTACTAAAGGCGATACCAAAAGCTGCAGGCTGCGATAATTCCTAGAAATACCTGATAACCCGAGTTAATACGATTACTGTTTAAATTCTTGCATATAGTCAATATGGTTTCCTGGGTTTAATCGTTATCGGCTAAACTTCAGCTGCACCAGGCATGTACAGAGGAATGGGCGAGGAAAACTGTTTAGTCGAAGGAGGACAACTGCAATGCGCGACCTGCGCTGCGCGTCTTTGCCTCAGGAAGCAGGTAGTCAACCTGGCTCTGGGCAACATCGACGAGATGTATTGTCTCGAATGTCTAGCCAAGAGCAGCATTCGCCAACCGGAAGATGTTTTGATCTCCATGAAGACCTATATATTGTCGCGAGAGTGCTTCAAAAAAGAATGGAGCAAGTACAAAGATGTTAGTTCCTGTCCCGCTCCAGATAGCTGTTTTCCCGATTCTTGTTTTCACTCTGGGGAGGATAATGTCTGATGGCTGAACATGAGCTCGATTTACGCGGTGTTGCCTGTCCTATGAACTTTGTAAAAACAAGGCTCTTTCTAGACAAAATTGCAAGTGGTGACATTCTTAAGGTTCTTCTAGATGCGGGCGAACCTGTTGAGAGCGTTAGTTCAAGCGTAAGCTCAGAGGGGCACACGGTGGAATCGACCGTGCAACTTTCTGACGAGACCTACAGTCTTACAATTCGAAAGGCGTAACGGACATGTTGACAAATAAGATATGGATCAACTATAAACCCCTGTTAGTTCGCAGTTCGAAGCCCTTTGTGGCAACGGTTTTCTGTTCGGTTTTTAAGAAAACATAGATGCGCTCCCGAATTTATTGCCAGGTTCTTGCTCTGAGTCTGTGGCTTGCCACAGGCGGAAGCCAAGCTTTTGCAGCGGAGGGTGGCTCCCCGGCAAGCAAAGTCGACGAAGCGCGGGCGGCGAGCGAGAATAACCCTGCTAATGCGCAACTAAAATATCAATACGCTGAAGCGCTGCGTGTGGCCGGTAAGAATGAAGAAGCGGTCCGCGAGTTGCTCGCTGCTACAGAGCTCAATCCCTCTTATTATCTTGCGTATCACCAGTTGACCCTTTGTTCGCCTGATGCAAAGTCGCTTGCCGAGGCGGTCAAGCGCCTTACGTTCCTGATGAATGACAAGCCGAAGGAGCTGATGCTGCGGGTCGCGCTCTCGGAGTTGCTCGAAGCGCAGGGGCATTACTTCCAGGCGTCCAAGGTCCTGGTCGAGATGGTCTTTGACAATGCTGTGCCGCCGAAGTTCACCACCAAGGTCAACAATCGCATCCGCTTCCTGCAAGCCAAGGCTCGTGGCGAGCACGCTAACCGTCGCACGCAAGACACAGCCTCGACGACCACCGACAATCCGCCACTGCCGCTCCCCGAGGAGAATTTGAGTCGGGGCTTATCTGCCTCGCGTCTCGAAAAGACACAGGAACTCGACGGTTTCGGGCATTCTGTTTTACAGCACTAATAATCAGGTTACTCTAATGACTGACAAACACAGGAATACATCGCACCGACGTCGCGATGCGATTGTTATCATCTCGCTTTTGGTCTTTGTCTCGCCGCTTGCTGCCTGCCGTGGCACTGTGCGAAATGAAGGTCTGTCACAGGTCGAGTATTCGTCAACGCAGCCTGGGATGGGCGGAGACCCGGATATGCAGGCATCACAAGTCAACATGGAAAAAGAGCAGGCGGTTGCAGATGGCTGTTTGCAGGCATGGCGCAAGGCTGTCGCCGGTGACGAAGCGACTGCGATGAAGATGCTCGAGGAGTTAGACTCGAAGTACTCCGGGATTTCGTCCGTTCAATTCATGATGGGTCAAGTTAAGGACCATTTTGGAAAACACAAAGACGCGGTTGAGCACTTCAAGAAAGCGCACTCCACTAATACTTTCAGCTCGATGCAAACATTCAAGCTGGCAGAATCGATGCGTAAAGCGGGCGATTCTAAAGGTGCAATCCCGCATTACAAGCGTCTGGTGGGCAATTTAGAACGTGCGACCGGCGACTATCACATGGATACAATGGGTCAGTTGCTCGCTTCTGTTCGATTGGGATTGGCTGAAGCCTACCATGAATGCAAGCAGGACGCTGATGCGTTGTCAGAAGTAAAGAAAGTGCTCGAAGCCGATTCAAACAATGAGAAGGCTAAATCGCTTCTTAAGGAACTCGAAAAAGCCGGAGACTAGGCGGCTTCTGTCGTACAATTAGCTATCGAAGGCCCAATTATTGCATTCGGGGGTTAATCCGGTGGTTAAAGAGATTGTTGAAAGCAAGACTCAGAAAGCTGTCGTCGAGGAGATTTCCATTGACGGCTTCGACCATGTAGAGTTTTTCGTAGGCAATGCCTTGCAGGCTTGTTACTACTATCATCATGGTTTTGGTTTTGACATTGTTGGATTTCGAGGTCTCGAAACCGGTAATCGTGATCGGGTCTCCTATGTTCTTCGCCAGGGCAACGTCAACCTAGTGCTCACAGGCGCATTATGCGCTGACGATGAAGTTGCTGAGCATGTGCACAAGCATGGCGATGGCGTAAAGACGATCGGATTTCGAGTCCGCGACGCAAAGAAAGCTTATGAGACTGCCATCAAGCGCGGTGCCATGAGTTATGCTGCACCTGAGACTCACGAAGACGAGTTCGGCTCCATGATTACGGCTTCTGTGCACACTTACGGTGATACAATTCATAGATTCGTTGAAAGGACCAACTACAGCAAGGGCAATTTTGCTCCTGGGTTTAAACCCATTGAAGGCACCACGGACGGTGGCGTCGGTCTCGCTGCTATCGATCACTGTGTCGGCAACGTTGAAGTTGACCGCATGGAACACTGGGTAGATTTCTACAAAGACGTCTTTGGCTTCTACGTCTATCAGTATTTCGATGCTGAAGATATCTCGACCAAGTATTCGGCGCTGGTATCAAAGGTGATGGCTAACAAAACCGGCACGATTAAGCTGCCGATCAACGAGCCCGCTATCGGCGTTCGCAAATCGCAGATTCAAGAATATCTCGACTATTATCTGGCACCGGGCGTTCAGCATATTGCCATCGCCACGCGCGACATCATCTCGACAGTGGCTGCGCTGCATAAGAGAGGAATCGAATTCCTCACAGTGCCGCGCTCTTATTACGATGCACTCCCTGAGCGCGTCGGCGAAATCGACGAAGACGTCGAAGAACTTGCGAAGCTCGGCATTCTCGTCGACCGCGAATCCGAAGGATACTTGCTTCAGATCTTCACCAAGCCGGTCGAAGATAGACCGACACTTTTCTTCGAAATCATTCAGCGCAAAGGCGCCCACGGTTTCGGCAAGGGCAACTTCAAAGCGCTCTTCGAATCGATCGAAAGAGAACAGGCTAATCGCGGGAATTTGTAACGCGCTTCACTCTAATCAAATCTCGGAGAAGTGTCTGAATATCAAGCCAATATGCGGCACCACGGACTGAAGTTAACTGTGGATGTAAAGCATTGCTCATGACAGCAGTGCCTGCGTTCTATAGAATAGACGCAAGTTCGGTATTTCCAATCGCAATGAAGCAGCTTGCACTACTAATAGTGGCACTCATCCTTGGACTCTCGCAGGCTAGTGTTTTTGCGTTTGATACTAGGCTGGAGCAGATTGAGAACATCGGCAAGGTCTTGCTGGATCGGGAAGACCAGGTTAATGCCTTTCCAGTTCCGCTAGTTGACAGTGTTCCTGTAGAGGGATACTCGATGGAGCAGGATTTTTATCGCCAGCAGTTAAGCGTACTGCACAAGGCTAGGTTGAAGAAGTCGACGAAGCTAAGACGCATACTTCATCTCTTGGGCGCAAATCAAAAACAGACATTACGAGTCGTTACTCGTTGTCCGTGTGGGCACGGTGGCTACATTGTTGGCGATGTTCTTGGAGAAAAACGGCTTAACAGAAAGCTAAGTATGACCGAGCAGCTGAAGTTGTATGGAGAAGCTCCTGGAGAACTTGATTGTGTTGATAAGCATTTTCAACCCTATTTCGAAGCCACAATGAAGTCACGAAATGCACGAGTTCCTAGCCAAGCTTTCGATAGACACATGCTTGTGTCACTTTGTGGACGAGAGGCGGTAAAAGAAATTGACCTCGGTTTTGCGAAATACGTGACCGCGAAAGCTGAGGGTAGGAAGGGTTTATGAAACATTCTGCGATTATCGGAGTGGCACTGATTGCAAGTCTGTCAACTGCGGCGATGGCGACAGAGCCTGCGCCGAATCTGCTACAGCAGCCCTCTGGTGACAATTCGATGCCAGTGCCACTAGTTGATGTGGAAGCGGAAGCGCAGAAAGAAGAACAGTTCCACGATGGACTGTTGACGAAGCTTTTCAATGAATGCATTCTGAATTCGCCGGACATTCAGTTTGTTCTGACCAAGCTGCTTCCCAAAGGGGTGAGCAAAGAATCCAAGGAAAAGTGGTCTGCTGCTGTTGCTTCTCAGATGTTGCTCCGCAGCAAGAACGCTTACCGTCGTGTGGGTGAATTATTGCCCGGCACCTATCGGGTAATCGAGCCATTTATCGCTGTCGACTCCGATGTCACACGACAAACAAAAGTCCATGGTCGAATTACTCAGGCAGAGCAAATCCAGCTCTATAACATGATTTACGGTACTGCGGGTGTGCTAGTCGACGAATTTCACAATTACCTCGCTGCTATAAAGACCGCTGGCTCAACGGAGCCATTTGTGGTTGTCCGCGATGCAAATGAATACCGCAAAAGACTCGTCTCCAAATGTGGAGAGGCTGCTGTGGACGAGCTCGACAAATCGCTTGAAGCGCATCATCCGAACTTGACCGTGGCAATCTGTGACGCTTCGATTGAGAAAATTCGAAAGCAACGCGCTCGCACGAGATGTATAGAGATTCTCTGGCAGGCCACTGCGACTAGTGGTTCTGATGTTCGCGATGCCTGCACTAAACTAGGCGTGTCCACATCTTTAGTTGCCCAGCCAGAGATCTTGGGAACGCTTCTCTCGGACGTGGACAAGCCTAGTCCATCATTTGACCGATTCAAGGAAGCATTGCAGAAGTGGCTGCGAGCAACTGTAATCGAGGGCGGTAGTGATCAGATCGACTGTTTCAACACACTCTGCAAACTTGCAGATGGTCTCGCAAAATGCTTTGATGAATACAAAGAAGTCCTGTACCCCTCCAAGCAGAATCCATCCACTAGAGAATCCCTCAAGTACTTTCGTACAATTCGCGATCGACTTGCGGCATACTCTGGGGAAGAAGCTGTAGAGGCTGTTGAGTAGAAGGTCTATTGAGCGCCATCTTCCGAAGATGAAGGTTGCCATCAAAATGTTTTTCGACTACAAGAGCGGCGCATACTAAATAAAAACTGGCGGCTTCGAAACGAATCCAAAACCGCCAGCTCAATTTCAATTTAAAGTGCTATCTACTCGAACACTTCCCTCACGCCGCTAACTGCTGATTTGCCGAGTCTAACAACTGGGCTGAACAGCGATGACAGCTTCGAGGTCGATTGACCGTGGTCGATCTTGTAAGCATTTTCCTGGCAGGTTGCAGCGTGCTTCGCGATTTTTTCGCGCTCTTTTTCTGGAAGGTTGGGTTCCAAAGAAAGGTATGCATTGAAGTGCAAGCTCGCCTCGCGCAAGGATGCCGAGTCTTTCTTGCCAAACTTCTGGAGCGCTTCTGCGAGTCCAAGATGCGCTTCTGCTTTGCGAGGGTCGGCGAAAGCTGCGGCTCTGTAATTGTCGATGCTGCTAGCGAGCTGTCCTTTGCGAGCCAAATCTGATGCAAGAGTGAGCGATTGTCGTGCCTTGTCTTTTGTCTGATCGACGTTGTTGATACCACGCTTTGATCTAGCAACATTCTCTGGACCGGCATATGTGCCGGCTTTGCTGTATGCGGCTCTTGCACTGTCGAGATCGTGAATCAATAGAGCCATATCTGCGACTGCGAAACAGTCATTGGCGGTATTGCAGTTCTGGATCACGGTGTTCATTTCAGCGCTCGATTCCTGGAATTTGAGCTGCGCGAGCAATGCTTGAGAGTACGCTATGCGCTCAGCATCATTGGTCGGTGTCCCGATGGAACTGAGATCGACCGGTTGACCAGACAACGCGCGCAGCTTGGCCGAGGCGAGTCTGAGCTGCATATTGTTAGGATTCATTTGAATCGCCTTTTGAATCATTGCGTCGGCGGCTTCAAAGTTGTTTGAAACGAAGAATGCACCATTTGCATCTTTCTGGCACTTAAGCAACAACGCTGTAGTCATGCCGTTGACGGCGCCTACATCACCAGGGGCGGTGCCAAGAACTGTGGTGTACTCTTTCAGCGCATCGTCGATCTTCTCGTTGCGCAGGAGAATGTCACCGAGTCTGCGGTGCAATATAACATTGTCTTGATTCAGGGCGAGACCCGAGCGCAAGTTGAGAGCTGCTTGCTCCAGATCTCCGCGACCTTCGAAAATATCGGCGAGTCCAAGGTAGGCATCGTTGGTCTCCGCTTTGACCGAGATGGCTGCATTGTACTCTTTGATAGCTGCGACAGAGTTGCCCTGTCCACGGAAGACATCTCCCATCGCCACGTGTGTCGGCGCACTATTCTTATTCAGCGATAGCGCAGTATTCAGTTCCTTGTAAGCATCGTTCAACTGACCGAGTTTCAAATACGCTTTACCCAAGCCATAATGCGCAGTCGAGTTTGAAGAGCGTAGTTTAATTGCATCTTTGAAATCTGAAATCGCAGAGGCTGAATCTCCTTGTTCTAAAGAAATCAGCCCACGATAAGCAAACGCGTTGGTGAAAATCGGCTCTTGTTTGATCGAGCTGGAAAAACTGGCTTTAGCATCATCAAGTTTGCCTTGCGCCCGTTGCACCATACCCAGTACCATCATCGCTTCCGGCATTTTGGGATCGTGGCGCAAAGCCAGCTCGCACTCGGATTGCGCCTCCGTCAACAATGCATCTCTTTGGCTAATTACTGTCATTGACGAAGACTGCAGGCGGTTAAGAGTAACAAATGCCTTTCCGACATGAGCGAGCGGATCCTGCGAATCAATACTGAGCGCTTTGTCAAACTGCTGGCTTGCTGCATCGAGTTTGAACTGTAACGCCAGGGCAAATCCCAGACCGGCAATGGCGTTCGGATCCTTCGAATTTTGATTGAGCGCGGCTTTAAACTGTTCCTGCGCCTTAGCATAGTTGCCCTGGAGCAGCTCCTTTTCGCCGCTCTTGACTATGTTTGATACACTTCCCTTGAATATGCCTTTCTGACTGAACGCCGAAGGTGCGAAATTGCGACTGGATGTCTTCGCTAAGACGTCGCCCGATTGCCAAGCCATCAGGGCAACCGTGGTAGCAAGAGCCAGACTCAAGTTTCTTCTAATCCTGTTCAAAAGACCTCCATTTACGTCCGCTTTGCGGGACGCGGTATCTATGCGGGGAAAATCACCCGGTTGAGATGTAGTCAGTCGACGACATCGGACGCGACTAATTTATCACAGCCGACAAAGGTACTGGGTTAGCGCTGTTTAGGCTTTCGCCGGTTTTGCGTGAAGTTGAGAATGGATATCTCTCTGACGCTCAGAAGCGGCTAGAATTGTTGTGGGAGAAACTGCTTGGAAAACGCAAGAGTTCAGGATATTAGATTACCGATGAAACAAAATCTGACCTGGATGAGGATATCGATAGGAGCTTTGAGCGGCTTCGTCCTGTGGTTCATCTGGCAGGCATCGACTGCTACTTCGCCCGAGATGGAGTCGGTGAAGTTCCGATTCTTGATCTCCCCTATCCTGTTTGGCCAAAATTGTGCGGCAAATGTTTTTCAATCCGGCGGTGGTACTGACTTAACGACATCCGACAATTTGATTTCGTTTCTACCGTTTGCCATTATGTTTGGTGTTGCATTCTCGGTGCTAAAACCATTGCCTCGATTTTGTCTGTGGATGACGGTGCTGATAGTCACGCTCATCGCCGCTGAGTGTGCCTTTGAGGCCATGCATACAATCATTCCATTCGGCGGACCATTGACTGCGCTCAACTGTTGCTTCCTCTGTGGAACGCTCATCTTTCTGGAGAGTCAAAAAATAGAACGCGGGCGGAACCTCGCTCTGGATCTGCAGATGCAAGCAGAGGAAGAGCGCAAGCGCATAGCCAAGGATCTTCACGACGAAGCTTTGCCATCGCTCTCTCGTGTCATGCGTCTGACGGACGAGTTACAAAGCCAGTATCCGGAGAATTCGATTCCCGCAGACATCAGGGATAAGCTAGAATCAACAGTCGCTGAAATGCGCCGAGTCATCAATCATCTGCACCCTGCGGTGCTGGAGAATCTCGGGATCGTTGCTTCGCTTCAGCATCTTTCGGATACCTTTGCCGATGGCAGTGGTATCAAATCGACACTAAGTGAAAGCGTTGGTGCGATCGAACTCCCGCAGTTTCACTCCTTGAGTATCTATCGCATTGTGCAAGAAGCGCTGAATAATGTGGAGAAACATGCGGGAGCGAAAAATGTAATTATATCCGTCTCCAAAGTTGATGGAACCATTGTGGTTGGCATCGCCGATGATGGCACCGGCGAGCCAGCAAAGAAAGCTCATTCTCATGGAATACAAAACATCGAGCATCGCGCCAGATTAATCGGCGGCACCGTGACGTGGAAGAAAGCAGACGAATTCCCCACCGGTACGAAGCTGGTGCTGACAGTGCCGATGGAGGCAGTATAATGGCGGTGTTTTCCGTTGTTTGCAAGTAGAAGAATTTATGGAGCTGGGTAATGTCTATCGTAATCGCTGACGATCACGAAAGAGAGAGAGTATGGTTGAAAGGTTTGTTGACCAATCATCTTGCCGACCAACTGCCACTTTTCGAAGCGACCAACGGCCAACTGGCTTTGGAGCTGGTCGAGAAGCATAAACCCAAAATCGTTTTTCTCGACATCGAGATGCCGGTGCTGTCTGGTATAAAGGCTGCGGAAGCGATCCTTTCGAAACATCCGCAGACTGGTATCATCATTTTGTCCAACCACTCAGACGAGATATGGGTGCGACAGCTCTGGAAGATCATGCCACCAGAAGGCGCTTTCGCGTATGTATTGAAGGACGCTACGGATCAGCAGATCGTTGATGCTGCGAAGGCTGTACTCGAAGGTGATTGTTGGGTGCATCCGCGCATCCAGCGCATATTGATTCGCTCTAGCTCCGGTTCTGACACATTGACGGAGGCGGAGTTCGAGGTGCTTGCCTACATCTGCGTTGGACTCACCGATCGAGCGATCGCGCGGCGCCTCTACCTCACTGAAAAGGCAATTCAGGCGAGGCTTAAGTCTGTTTATCTCAAATTGAATATTCCAGTTAAGGGAACATCAAGCGACGATGAATTCAATCATCGCTGCCGCGCGATTAACACTGCTATGCGTCGAGGACTGGTCAACAAGGCACAGTTGGAAGAGTGGGAAACTAAGCTGTAACGGGCTTTATCGAGCAGGTGGCTTCCCTGTCTTTTTTACCGATGAAATTACATTGAGCATTCTGCTGATGTCGATATCGAGCATCGGGTTCGTACCTGCGACGAACCACAATACGGTCTTTCCGGACTCATCTACTAACTCCCAGGGGTGGGTGGAGTACGTCTGCTGCGTCTGTCGTGCTCCAGGCGCCAGGTCGAAATAGTGCACTCTATCGCCGCCGTAGTCGTGCCAATAGACCGACAGCGGCTTCTTTGTTGTGTTCACCAATCGGAAAAGTGACTTGGTGTCGGATGCGTGTGAGACCAATAGATCTGGCTTTCCTTCTGGTGGATCGACGAAAAAGTTATATGGACTCTCTGCGGCTTTCGTCACTGCGGGCGGAGTTCCAATTGGTTGACTCAACATCCTTATGAGCATCACTCCGCAAATGAAAGTCAGCGAAAAGGTTAAGCAAAAGACCAACAGTTTCTTGCCGTTTGAGGCGCTCTGTGCAGGATCTACCGTTGTTTTAGAAGTGGACTGGCTTGAGAATTTAGATTCAATCATCTCTAGAACCCTTGTCACTTCAGGGGTGTCACAGGTGTTATCATTGACGTCCACTAACAGGCGCGAAAGCAAGTCAGCCTCTTTGGCTCTCCCCTGCTTCATGCATTTCTCTAATGCGTCATGAATACGGAGCGAGAGGTATTCGCATTCGTAGGATGATTTTGTTTCAGTTCTTGCGGGCGATGTGCTCGTCACATAATCGTTGGTAGATTGTTTGTCTTTGGAAGTGGCAACCGGATCCTGAGTTGTGCCACGATCCTCTGGCATCCCATTGCAAGAAAGCTCGTCGAGCTCTTCACTGGAGACCACCAGTTCTATTTCTTTCTCGATTGCCTTCTCGTCCTGCATTCCGTCATCCCAGGTGCCAGTGTTTTCATGCCCTGCAGCCGTACTTAGCAAACCCGTCGTCGAGCCAAGTCTAACCAAAAAACGGAGGTGCTGTGTTTA
Organism: uncultured Candidatus Obscuribacterales bacterium; assembly: GCA_964418155.1. Taxonomy (GTDB): domain Bacteria; phylum Cyanobacteriota; class Vampirovibrionia; order Obscuribacterales; family Obscuribacteraceae; genus JADYXR01. Next base: position 188,239 of record CAYQKX010000007.1, read on the forward strand.
GGGTTTACCCTAATCGCGCCTAGTGCTTCGGAGATTTCGGGCTCTGCTGGCTTTTGCGAACATGGTCGCATGGGTTCTTTGTAACACCCGCTTTCGGAGGCAATTGGTCATGAAGAGTGGTTTTGAATTCGCGAATGCGACGACGGAAGATTCTGGAAGCACAAAACTGAAGATGTTTCACAACAACCAGGTAGAGCAAAATATTCAATCGTGGATGCTTCCCGATGACAAGGTTCTGCAGTCACTGCCTGCAATGGATAGCCAGTATGCATCTGCCGTGCGACATCGAATGACGAACGATGAGTCCACGAGTTCAATCCCTGTCGATCAAAATTTGTCAGCACTGCGCGCCATCACCAGTAGTACCGATGACTGCATGGTACTCGACGGACTTGCTAACGAAAAAGGGCTTGTTCGTGTACTTTTCCGCGCGTTTCTTGCGTCAACGGTTTATGCTATTTCCACCAGTGTTCTGATGGCAGCGCTGGTCCAAGCTACGCACATTACTCTCTGGGGGCTCGGTCCTGTGGAGATGGCTGTTCTTCATGCCTTATCAGTGGTGTTTTTTGTCACCATTATGATACCGTTTTCCATAATGCTCGCCTGGATTTATCGCTATCGCAAACCATCGCCTTATCAGCAACGCACAATATTAATCGACTTGCCGTATTCGGATACTTTTCAGTTGGCTGTGGCTGCCGGGATGACAGTCACTGGTTCTCCAATCGGTGCTCTCGACTACCACTCGGGCAGGCTTTCGTGGGAGGTTCCGCGCAGCAGAGTTTTTTCCAATCCTCAAGATCTTGTTGTACGGATTCAAAAAATTTCCAACGATAAAACAAGTCTGAGTATCAATACGAGCCCTGTACTAAATCCGATTCAGTCTGTACTGTTCGGCTATACACTCACCGAAGGTGGCGCCAAAAGTACATCGATAATGGAGAGCTTTCTAACTTTCCTGGAGCTAAACATGCTATAACACTTTTCCCCAGGGAGGAAACCTCGCAATGGAATTGGGTCTGGCTGGAAAAAACGCGATAGTAACCGGCGCAAGCTACGGACTTGGATACGCCTGTGCGAAAGAATTGGCTGGAGAAGGTGTCAACGTTGCAATCTGCTCTCGAAGCGCTGACAAGGTCGATGCGGCTGCTACTGAGATCGCAGAAGAATGTGGCGTAAAAACGATAGGAATCTCGGCAGATCTGACAGTTGAAGAAGATCTCAAAAGATTGATCGCTGAAGCGAAATCTGGTTTGGGCGACATTGATATTCTCGTTTTGAGCACCGGGCATCCGCCTACCTATCCGTTCTCCATCGCAACAGATGCGCAATGGCAGCAAGGTATCGATCTTCTCCTTCGTCCGGCGATTTTGCTCAGCCGCATGTTAGTTGAGGACATGAAAGCGCGCAAGTATGGACGAATTGTTTTCATCGGCTCGATATTCGGTCTGGAGCCTGAAAAATCTTCTGTTGTGCAAAGTACCCTGCGGACCGGACTCAATGCGCTGGCGAAGTGCATTGCCACTGAGTACGCGGCAGATGGCGTGACTGTCAACGTGATTTGTCCTGGATATTTCGATACTCCTCTCGTCCGAGATCTGGCTCAGCAATATGCCACCGCGCAGGGTGTCTCTAGGGAGCAGGTTCTGAGTGATTGGGCTAATTATTCTCCGGTTCAGCGATTCGGAAAACCGGAAGATCTTGGAGCTTTGGTCTCCTTCCTTGCTTCACCTCGAGGAGAATTCATCACCGGCACCACCATCACCATTGATGGTGGTGCCGTTCGACAGTACTGATGAATTCGAGATCGAACCATGACTTTGTGCTATTAGCATGTGAAATATTTTTCCAGGCACTAACACAATCGTGGTATTTTGTTCGGTAGAGAACTATAGCGATGCTGATTGATGGCGCATGGCAACGGCTCTTTAGTCAAGGAACCAATAATTGAGACTATCAAGATTGGTAACTCTACCCTACCGAGCCGCAGATTGGAGCGGATATCTAATTGACCACAAGTTGTTCTATCTCTTAGCGCTTTTTGCTCTCTTGGTACGCACGCTTACCCCGATCGATAACGCTCTGTGAAAACGAAACATTGCGGAAATACTTCACGAATTCGGCAAGCGGCATCTCCATAATTCCGTCATCTTTACCGTCAGCAGCCTTGCCATCGGGACCTGTGAGCTCGCCGCTGCCCCATGGGTTTCTAATCGTTACCACTCGGCGTTCTGCGTCGTATTTCAAGATGGAGAATTCATGAGCGCTGATACCTCTAAGCTCTTCCTTTTCATCTTCGTCCTCATCAATCTCTTGCCATGGACGAGGTTTCGGAAAGAGTGGGAAATCAATCTCCGGTCTGGGCCTTGGTTCCGGCACTACATCCGGCTTATCCGGCTTATCTGGTTTGTCCGGACGGTCTGGCTTGTCCGGTTGACTAGGTTTGTCCGGCTTATCCGGCACCACATCCGGCTTGACCGGACGATCTGGCCTGTCCGGTCGACTCGGCTTGTCTGGCTTGTCGGGAGAACCAGGCTTGTCTATTGAACGATCTGTGTCAGTATCGGATGGTTTGTCCGGCTTGCTTGGCACCGCAGGACTGTTTGTGTTGTCACCACTGCCGGTTCCGTCAGGACGTGAAGGCTTCTTCTCTTCGATTGGTTTGCCCTGTGAGTCTGGCTTTGCGCTTCTGTCTGAGGAACCGGGGCTATTTAAACCACCGGGTCTAGTATCTTCTGTTTTTACCGGTGTCTTCGTTGATTCGCCTGGGGACGAGCCGGTCCCTCTTGGCTTGACCAGTTCGATGAGCTCGATTTTCCGTATAGTGCTGTGACCTCTTTCCGGATAATCTCCGGCACGTTTCGGCCAATCTCCGTCAGCATCGCAGGTCGAGGCGTCCTTCCCTGAAAAGGAGAGTATGAAGTGCAATTCTTCTTCTTCGAGTTCCCTGATACTGAGCGTCTTTGCTGGTTCGCCGGTAAGTAGCTCGATGCCAAATGGTGTTGACGAACCATTTAGCAGCTCCTGTACAGGCACTCCCTTGCCCCGGTCCCTCGCTGCGCCGGTGAGCTTTTCCTTTAGCTCAGGCCTTTCTTCCATGATCTTTCCGAGAGCCTTTTCCATAATTGCTCCGTAAGTTCCAAACTTACCGGTTGACGCATATAGGCTCAATTCTGTGTCGGTAGGCTTGGGAATTGTCGCTTGCAGCTCTTTTCCCTCGTACTTGTATGGAAACGTTACTGTAAGTGTTCCATTGCCATTGTCTTTAATCATCTTCTCGACGGCGCGTGGATCCTTTTCGAACATTGATGACATTGCGGCGATTAGCCAGCAGTCTCCTACCCGCCCTTGCTTAGGTGCGTCGCCCTGTACCGACCAGTATGGTTTGTCTTCTGAATACGTTTTTCGGTTTGACTCGTCCAGTTTCTTCTTCGTCTCGGAAAAGTTGGTGGCAATCTTGTCGACAGAACCCTCTTCCTTTTCTGACATCCGTTTTGCTACGTACTCTTTAACTTGCGTTGCCGTGATTTCCGTTGCTCCTTTTCCGCCAATTATTTCGAAGTCCTTGAGCATCGCTTGCACAGCTTTCTTGGTAGTGCCATCCTTGAGTTTTGGGAGCGACTGCTCTAGCTCCTCCTTACTGAGCTTGTCATCACCGTTGGTGTCAAGCGCTCTAAAGATTGGGCTACCGTTCGCAATGAGTTTCATCGCCTTCAGGTGGCCAAATTCTGCTAGCTTCTTGAGATCGTCTTTGGTGATGTCGCGTTTTTCGCCATCGCCTTTTTCCAGGTCTCGAATTTCTTTGAAATTGCGGCGACTCGTTGCCAGGGCGACGGCATCGTCACCCTTCACCTCGTCCGAAGAAACTGCTTTAAAGATTTCTTTTCGTTGAATCTTGCCGTTTTTGTCCTGATCGAAGAAATCGAAATTCAGATTCGCGATGTTAAACAAACCATTGTAGCGAGCATCGAGCGCCGAACTCGCACTTTCCAGAGAAGTATCTTTTTCAACCATTACGTCTATCCTCGTTACGGTTAATTTTCAGTTTGATGCTGCGATCGTTCGACCCATAATCGGAGTTACGAGGCGAAGACTGAAAAATGGATCTGTGTGTTGCAGGGAAATGCCTGTGAGAGTTTAGCGTGGCTTGTGTACCGTCTCACAGGCATTTCGATATCAGGTTTGTTGCTTGTCCTGATTATGCTATTAAGTTAAGATGGTTTCCAGGTGACTGTCCGCATCATGGTTGCGTTCAAGCGCAAGGCTGTAGATTGGTGTCAGGTAGCTGGTTTCAGCAGTAGCTGTTGATTTCTGAATATCATGAGTTAACGGTAGAGGAGTGGAGATGCGACGGGAAGTTTATGTGATCGGTGGAATCGTGATGGGCCTGGTGACTGTCGCTATTGTTGGTGGCAACTGGTTGATAAGCAGTATGATCGACAATTCGTTCAACATGCGTCCGGAGCTAGTTGCAGAAGCATATTTCGAAACACCCGTCAGTGAGTTCCGAGACGTCAAGGGTGTTGGCATAAACTGGTTGGGCTATGAGCACACTGTGAGGTTCCGCTTCGACGGACCAATTGAGATAAAGAATCGCAACGAGTATGAATCGTTTAGTCCGGATGAAAATGACATTCATATGTTCAAAGCGGACTTTCCGGAAGATGCAGCTCAATTCGCCCCAGGTGAGCCGCTTGAGTGTCTTAGGGTCAAGATTCCACCACCTACGCCAGGCAGCTCCGGTCGATATCTCGTCAACAATACGAAGTCGCACATGTACTTCTTGCGTTCCTGGAATGCGCACTAAAAGCGGTACCGCGCGTCGCCGGGCCTCGCCCTATACGCTTACGCTGGGATTTGAATCGTACGGGAATACGATCTAAGACAACGATACGAAGGCGCGGAACGTGTCCGAAGCGCGTCGACATGAGCGTATTCGACGGCAATCTAAAGCAAGAGTCCGAAGCCGCGTGATGTTCCGCCGAAGTTGTCGACATGAGCATTTTGATTCCGACGCGTGAGTGCTGGAAACCTAACGACCACTTAATATCATTGATTAATTGTTGGCGATTTCTGGAAATCCGTTGATGCCACGTTTTTGAAGCGCTCGGAGAATGCGGGTTACATTACGATTACACTTGGGGAACAATTCCACGCCAGTCCATAGTTACGATATCTCCGCCGAAAAGTTGTGTGCATCGAATATGGTGCGTTACTCGGGAGGAGAAAATGAGTAGAAGTGACAACGTCAATTCCATGTCCGATTCCGCTGCCAGGAGCGTACTGCCGGAAAACGACCTTTTGTCTGATTACACGCGCTTTATGAATGATGCTGTTGTGCGGCCGTCATCATCCAACGACCAAAAGGCAGATGTCTTTTCCGAGGATCTTGCGGAGATTTACCGCAGTTGTCTCAGCAGTCGAAGGGCGACCTGTTCCGAACCGGCTAAGCCCACTGAATCAGGCGATTCGGTTGAGAAGAAGCCAAATCGAAGTTCTTGCTCCAGCCCGTTGAAAACGAGAGAGATATATGTCAGAGAACTAGACCTGAACGATAGAGAACCTGAGAAGCCCAAAACCGCTCGTGACGACGATCGCCTACAGCAAAAATCAACAACGCGCTCCGAGGGCATACAGCATCAAGAACCAGTGCCAACAGTGACGGAGGAAGGCCCCTTAGTTGATAGTACGGCAACCAAAATCCATACGGTGCTGACAATGTTTGACGACATTGATGCCAATCATGATGGCTTTCTAAGCGATGTGGAGCTTAAAGCCGAAACAAAAAATTGGGGGAGCAGAACTCGGCAGGAGTCAGAAGCGATATCTGCCATTGAGAATGCTCGCGAAGTAATTGAAGAAGCCAGCAATGATCAGTGGTTTTCTGATGATGGAATTTCACCAGCCGATCTTATTATGTACGACTCAAAATTCTTGGCAGTCGCGACGGCAGGCAAGTACTTCTACGAGATAGATAAAGATGTAGATGGCACCATGACGAAGGCGGAGTTATCCAACTTTGCGCTGAAACACCCGGAGGAGAGTCTCGCTGTAGATACGCTACTTAGAACTCTCGACGAAAGTAAGCAGTTCGGTACTGAATCGGCATTTGAGAATAGAGGACGAGGGGATTTTTATATCGGCTTGACACATTGTCGTGTGCCGGAGCTGTTCGAAGAGCCGGATCAGATGCGTCCTGAAGGACCAGAGATTGCGAAGTTCGTCAAGGAAAGCTATGGGCAATTCAATATTATGGATGAAGACGGAGATGGATTTATTTCGCTGGACGAAGCCTACAATGCATCTGATCTGAGACTTGTACATATCTTCGAGCGTGCCAACACGCGTATCAGCAACTTGTTTGACGATGGTGAAGGCACCGAAGAGTACGGTGTGTCTCGAATGGACCTGAAGGCGCTAGAAATAGATAGTGCAAAACAAGCACTTTTCGATTTCTTCAATGAAATTGATAAGGATAACAACGCATACATCTCAAAAGCGGAGCTTGAGAAAATGCTCGAGACTAAGCATTCTTCAGGCACTCATGAGTTTCTCAGTTATATCCTGGATAACTTCGAGGAGTTGTCCGGCGCCAAAGGCAACGGCATGATCAATCGGGCACAGCTCTTCACAGGCAAGAACTATGAGTCAATTTACGAATTGTTCAAACAGATTCGAATTGAATATCAACCGAGACCATGCTAGTTGGTTGGTGCAGTTAAATTGTTGTTTTGTCTAAAAGCCTTATGTATTCGGTACTTTAGAGCCGGTCCGAACTTCCGTCACATGCCGGATTCAGACGTGGAACGTTTCATCAAACATCAATTCTTATGATATTTCCGTCGAAGGGAGATGGTGCCGCAAGTGGTGCCAATTGCGAGGAGAGCTACGTCATGACTGCAACTGAGAATCAGAACGTTAGAGAAGACAACTTGTCCGAGGCGACTCCAATCCCTGATGCGAAGTTGGATACAGTCGCTCTACTTTCATCGCCTTTTTCATCGCAGAGTCAGCGGAACGATTCCAGTGTAATATCGACCTTTGATGGTGACAATCCATTCGAACTCTGCGATCTAAATATTAGTGGCGGCACGAGCGACGTGAGCGACTCAGGTAAAGACATTATCGTGGCTAGTCCGCAAGCACCATTGCAAGGCGCAAAGCCTGTGGATAGGACCGGAGTTCAAACTGTGTTGCGGGAGTTTAATCTAGTAGATTGGAATGGCGATGGTGAGCTCAGTCAGAAGGAGATCACACGGACGATCACAGACCAAGTTGGCTCTGTTCACACACAAGAGGTCGACTACCTGGCGGAGATAAGCAGAAATTTCGATCGAATTATGCATTTGCACGATGACAAGAACGGCAAGGATGCTGGTATCAGCGCCAATGATTTGAATCGGTTCGATTCTATATTGATGGCAGCTAACTTTGCGCGGAAGAACTATTTTGCTATCGATACTAACGGTAATGGCACAATCTCGACAACGGAGATCGAGAGTTATCGCAATCATCCGGATGCGAAAAATCCGACTGACAAATCTCAACTGGAGCGACTCAGCCGCGACCTGACGGCGATGGCGAGTATAGTCGATGACCCGTCTTCTAGCTCTGAGTTATCCTATCGCGATATGACTGAGTTATTGAGCATGGGGAAGAATCTCGATGTTCCTGGTGTTCATGATGCTATTGCTGTTCAGCAAGAAGATGGTGTTATGGGCACCTTTGTTCGAAGGACCTATGACGCTTTCGATTCAATCGATCAGAACCAGAATGGGGCGCTGTCGCTAGACGAGGCGGCGAGCACTTCCTCTAGATATCTGCGCCGCATCCTTGCTGCAGAACATCAGTCAATAGGGTCGGTAAGCAAGGATACGATAAGCAACTTTGGTATTACGAGGAATGACTTACAGCAGCTGGTACGTGATACGGCTGCGGTACATTTATCTGACAACTTTGGAAGAATAGACATCGACGACACGGGACTTATTAGTAAGAAAGAGCTCAAGCACACTATAGAGAGCGAGCAGCATCAGCTCGACGCGTATGGAAGTAACTTAAGCGGATACAACCAGTCGCGGACTAACAGTGCCAGAGAAGGATACATCGAGGCGCTTAACTTTTCGTTGGAAAATTTCGGACAGATTGCCAGTACTCATGGGCAGTCTGTGGGCATCAGTAAAGAGGATATTTTTCTGACGTACGATGCCGAGCGAAATGTTCGACATCTGGACGCCGACATTCGGGCGGTGCCACGAGACTTCATTCCTCCGCCGTTAAAGTGAAACAGTACAGCGGTCTCGACGATGATAAGTTGCACAGTTGGCACAGATCTGCTTCTAGTCACTGCCATTAATTCTTGTCGAGTCCTGAAACCCCAGCCTTATGAGGATTGTAGGTCATTGGGCGGGTCCGTTTACACGACGGAGAAAACACGATTTGTCCTAGCTGCGGCGAAGCAAAGGCGACATCCAGTAAAGATGGTCAGATAACGCAGTGAGAGATACAGTCGATTGATCGCTACTTATTTAGCGAGTCCATTGCGGCGCTCGATTAGCTCTCTAAAGCTATCGACCTCCCACACATCGGGGACGTAGTCCAGCTCTTTAGAGACCTTCAAATCCTCATCACATTCCTTGTCTTGTCCCTTTCCGAGGTGGGCGCCGGCGCGATGAAAGTAGGCGGCGCCTTCTTTGGGGTTGATCTTGATAGCCTGGTCGAGATCTTCGATCGCCTGATCGTACTTCTTCATCAGTAAATAGACGGTTCCGCGAGTATCGATGATGTTGCTTTTGTTCTTATCTTTGTCAATTGCCTTGGTCACATTCTTTAGCGCTTCATCGAGTTGGCCTGCGGGCAATTGACTCCAGGCAAGGTTGTTATTAACCTGCGGATCGTCTGGTGTTTTTTCCAAAACCTTTTTATAGAGATCGATTGCTTCGTCATACCTTCTCAGCTGATGAGCCACCAGTGCTTTCATAGCCATGATTGGATTTTTGTCTTCAGCTAATTCTTCTGCCTTCTCCACATCGCGCATGGCTTCTTGGTTACGTTTCAGCTCCATGTATGTGTGTGTGCGACACATGAGCATACCGATTCGCTCTTTTGTGAATTTCGTTTTGTCGTCAATGGTCATGGTTGAAATCGCGTTGTCCAGATATGGCAACGCGTCGTTGTATTTCTTGTCTTGTAGAAGCGCTTGAGCCTCAATGAAGGGAACGAAAGCGATTAGTCTGGGATCGTCTTTGTACTGCGTGAGCATGCCGATGTATGCCGCAAGCGGTGCCACTGAAAGAAGTGCCACGGCGCTGGCGGCTTGCCAGCGTGGCTGTTGTTTGTTGGACAGACCAGACAGGACAAAACCACTGAGCAATCCGCCGATCAATCCGCCCATGTGAGCGGCGTTATCGATCCCGGCCACGATAAAGCCGAACGCCAGGTTGAGGATTACAAATGCGATCAATACCGTTAATCTACGTCTTAGCGATGCCCTCGCTTCGTGAATTTTGTCGGGCGATACATAGGAAAATGCCGCGCCAACGATTCCAAAGATTGCCCCTGAGGCACCACAGCTCACCAGGGTCGGCTGGAATTCCGTGCTCACCAGTGCACCCATCAACGCCGACATGAAATAGATAAATAGATATCTTGTAGGACCGAGTGTTTTTTCAATCTCTTTGCCAACGCTAACAAGTGCATACATATTGACTAGCAGGTGAATCAGATTGCCATGGACGAATGCACATGTAATCAGTCTCCACGGCTCACCCTTGAGCGTTAGCGGTCCAAAATTCGCACCCCAGTCAATCAGCGTTGGCACCGGTGGCGATACTAAGGATTTAAGACCGGAAGCTGCCACCATCGCGGCGAAAAGCACCATATTCAGTGCTGCGAGGGTGATTGTTATTCGTCGATCTTTTGAAAACAGTTGCATAGTCGCCTGATGGTTGGGAAAGTCCGGAAATGATCAAGCTCGATCAGCCCTGACTCTTTGGTGCCACACGATAGTAGCGATCCAGTATAGCCGCTGATTTTTGAATGACAATAGTGAAAGCCCGAGCTTTTGCCCGGGCTTTCGAAATTGAGCTGTAAGCTAAAATTACTTGCGAAGAGTAATAGTTGCTTTTTCGCCTTCGAATTTGACTTCGCCTTTGAGACCGAGCTCTTCAGCGAAGCTCTTGATGCACTGTTCGAAGGAACCGCACATTTTGTCTTCTTGCTCTTTAGGCATACCGCACTTCTTCATCGCATCCCACATTCCGCAGGAGTTGTAGAGGAGGTGTGCTTCTTTGTCATCGCCCCAGAATTCGATCTTGGAACCGAACATGTTGGCTTCCAATTCGGCTTTGGCTTTGATTACTTCGATCGGTGTCGAGACACCGAGCTTCTTGTAATAAGCGATCATCGGCTTGCGGCTGACTTCTTGGAACTCTTTGACGGCTTCTTCGCCGTGCTTGCAGAGCACTTGCATTGCGGACATCATCGAGTTAGCCATCATTTGCGAATACATTTCATGCATTTGCTCAGGCTTCCACGTTGGTTTGATTTCAGTTTTTTGAAGGACTTGAGTCATTTCACTCTCCAGTACACAGGTGCAGTAAACAGTTACTTATTAGGTTTCTATGCCGAGAAGTCTAGCGCGGAATCGTGCTTTATTAGCCGCCTTTAAGACTAGCTTAGGTATTCTACTTTACAAGCTTAAGGCTATAAAACAGTTTTGAGCGCATCGACCACCAGCTGCATTTCTTCTTCAGTTCCGATGGTGATTCTCAGACATGTCGGCAGTCCAAACGGGGCAAGGGGGCGGATCGCGACTCCTTGTCTCAACACACCGTCAAACACTCGTTGGACTTCTTCCTTGGTGCCCATTTCGAAGAGCGCGAAATTTGCATGAGACGGAATGCGCTTCATGCCGAGCTTATCGGTTTCTTTTGACAGAAATTCCATACCGGCTTCGTTGTTGCTGACTGTTTTTAGCAGAAAATCCTTGTCTTTCAATGCCGCCAGTCCCGCATAGTGAGCAAGAACGTTCGGCTCGAATGGCAACTTGATCCTATTAATGAAATCGATCAAGAAATCATGACCCAATCCATAACCCAGTCGAAGACCAGCCATTCCCCAGGCTTTCGAGAATGTCCTCAAGGTTAATACGTTATCGAGCCTGTAGGTCATCGAATCTGGGTAGTCCGGTTCTTTGCAGGCAAATTCGTAATAGGCTTCGTCGAGCACAACGAGTACGTGGTCAGGAACGCGTTTCATGAATTTTTCGAATTCGGCGCGTCTGAAAATCGTACCGGTTGGGTTATTGGGATTGCATAAATAGATGATCTTCGTGTGATTGTTGATCGAATTTGCGATGCCTTCGAGATCGAAGGTGTAATTCTTAAGCGGCACTTTGTGCAGCTTGATCCCCATTGCATTTACAAGGACATAGAGCCCGATGAATGTGCCTTCCGAAGTGAGCACTTCGTCGTCGTCATGCAGAAAAGCTCGTGCGATGTTGGCGAGTATGCTTTCGCTGCCGCTGCCGATCGCGACATTTTCGACCTTGACGTGATATCGCTCTGCAAGAGCCTTGCGAAGCGTCATACCGCCGGATTCAGGATACCTATGCAAATCCTTTGCGCCTTCTGCAATTGCTTGCAGAACCGAGTCCGGCGTACCAAGCGAATTTTCATTGGAGGCAAGATTGATGAATTTATTGATGCCCAGCTCTTTCTTGAGCTCGTCGGGTGGCTTACCAGGCTTATATGGTTGCAGCGACTCTACGTGAGGAGGCACTAGCCTGCGTTGGTTCGGGCTGTTGGAGATTGTCATGGGTCCCTTAGTGTATACCATAATGATTACCTGATACCAGAAGATGGATGGACGCCAACTTACAGACGACGCGAACACCTGCGAAACGTAAGTCTCGCGGGGCGTTGCAGTCATCTCCATCAAATTAACATCTAATTCTTATAAAAACAATTATCTAACTAGTAAGCAGAAAGGTGAAAATTCTCACTTGCATCGGGCGGCAGGATTATAGTTACGCGATGCACAGTCAAGAGGGTAAGCTGCCGAAAGGTAGATCTTACTGTTGTTGTTTGGCTGTAAGTGCCTTTAAATGCCGCGTAAAATCCCGGTTCTGGCATTCCTAATTCTCATAGTCGTCGTGGGCACTTTTTTCCGGACGTACGGACTGGAGCGCGTAGTTGTCTGGCATGACGAGGCGATGACGCTCATGCACTGCTCAGGCAACCCGTTTGCCGCGAAGTTGGTGCAAGCTAGTTTCCGTGCGCCTGTGACCTGGCAGCTCGTGTTGGACGAATACCAAAACAGGCGTTGTCCACTCTCCGAGGTCAGCTCGGCGTTGAGGACTTCGCATCCGGAGCACGCGCCGGGATTTTACGAAGCTTTCTGGTTTTGGAGAATGATTTTTGACGAGAAGGATGCTCGTCTGATGAGGCTCTTCCCGGTAATTTTTGGCATTTTGACTTTGCCGGCATTTTATTGGTTCGCCTTTGAGCTCTTTCGGAAATCCGGGCCTGCCCTCCTGGCGGTATCGATGTTGACGATCTCCCCGCTTCAAATCGTGTATTCGCAGGAGTTGCGAGAGTATTCACTTTATACATTTCTGTTTTCGCTGTCATGTGCCGCATTTCTGCGAGCCTGGCGCACTAACCGTTTTCGAGATTGGTTCGTGCACTGTGGACTCACGATAGCATCTGTTTACACCACATTCTTGATGCTGATTGTGGTCGGCGCTCATGTCTTGTACGCCACCGGCGACACATTGTTAGAGAAGCTGCGATCACGGCGAGGACATTTTCGCTTCCAATCAATCAGGTGGTCTGTCCATACGATATCAGTCGGGTTGGCACTACTAGTAGTATCACCCATTTTGCTGTCACTAATTAGAAACTACGGGACGGCAATGGAAATGCTTAAATGGTTGCAGCAACACATGACACCGTTATTGAGGCTGCGTTTCTGGTCATTCTCTCCACTATTCAACTGGGCGTTCTATCCCACATTTCAGTTTCCACTTCCGGGCGGTATGGACGATTGGCTCCTGCAGTTGACTACAGTCCTGGTAGTCCAACTCGTGTCGTGGGTCTATCTGTTTCGGCGAGAAAAGAGAGTGGCTGCGTATTTGCTTCTACTTTGTCTAGGATTTGCCGCGGCATTCTGGTTGCCAGATCTCCTGGACGGTGGGCGAAGAGCCACAGTCGTGCGCTACTTTTTGCCGCTCACCATGATTATGACTCTGCCGATGGGTTACTTCCTCTATCACCTCTGGCAGTCGAATGGTGCGAAACGATTTTTCGCCGCCTGCTTAGCTGCCTTCCTCTTCGGTTGTCAGATTCAGTCGGACTTGGTTGTCGCAGAATGTCCGGAGCGTGCGCGCTGGGAGTGCGATATCAAACCGATTGCGGCATGTCTTGCGAAAGACCCCGATGCGCTAATCATCACCGATCACAAATCCGTTAGCCTGGCTCAGGTCATTGCGATTGGTCGGGTCCTGGACGAGCCAAATCGAAAATTTGCCTGGCTCTATTTCGCTGAGCTTCCTGATTGGATGAAGAAGGTCGATCACGCGTTCGTTCTGCATGCTCGGTGGCACGTAGTAAACAGATTCCGACGAAACGGCTTCGAAGTCAGGTGGGTCGACCGCGAACGAGGCTTGCTCTGGGTGCGACCGCTTGTAAAACCGGCTAACGGACCGAGCTAGTCCCTCGTTTGTCAAGGGAAGGCGCGGCTGGTGTTCGGCCTTCAGTGTGTTTGATGACGAATGTCCGGCTGGTGCTCGGTCTTCGGTGTGTTGCGATGCATTTGGTAAAGACAAAATACGGCGGTGTGTTGAACAACCGGAGTTCATGGTAATATGCCAGTAGTTCGCGGGTGTAGTTCAATGGTAGAACGGCAGCCTTCCAAGCTGCACACGCGGGTTCGATTCCCGCTACCCGCTCCATTTATCAATTGAATTCGCTAGCGGCTTTCACCATAACGGGCACATGGTGAGCGCGATATTAGCCTTCATAGAGATTTTCGACCAGTTTTCTATACTCAATGCTAATGACTTCGGCGAGTATTAGCTATTGATGATAATTTCCTGTGTTTTTTTATTCGCAAGTGCTAATACTGGCTTTCCGGCTGCACGCCAAGTTTCATTGAATGCCGGTTTAATCAGAACACGAAGTTTCAACCGAACGGAATTGAATATATTGGTTCTGTTCAGGAACAGTGCTGAAGAAGGCTTGTGACTGTATCGTTCGGGCATGTGGGTCTTTAGTGTTGCAAGGCGGGCGCCAAGGCTGTAGACTGACCTGGAAACGCCTCATTGAGACTAATCGAGGTGCAATTTCGGGTTTTGTCAAGGAGCCTCCGTCTGTGATTGTAGATAGAGTCAGTATCAGCGATGTTCTGGTCGCGCAAAAGCGCATTAAACCGTTTGTTCTCAATACACCGTTAGCCAAGAGCTTCTGGCTGAGCGAACTTACGCAGGCTGAAGTCTGGCTTAAATTGGAAAACCTGCAGAACACGAGGAGTTTTAAACTCCGCGGCGCGCTCAATGCCCTGAGCTGGGCTCGTGAGAAGGGAATGGTCAAGTGCTATTCCTCGACCATCGGTAACCACGCCCTCGCCATGGCGCAGGCGGCGCTTTTTACCGATCGAGAAGTGACTGTATGTGTGCCTGAGACGGTTTCTCCGAAAAAACTGAAAGAGCTGGATCGGTACAGCGTCGGCATCGTTAAGCATGGCGAGGAGCCCTCCGTCACGGAAGTGTTTGCCCGACGTCTTGCGGCCGAGAAGAAGGGGCTTTATGTCTCGCCTTACAACAATCCGGAAGTAATCTGCGGACAGGGTACTGTCGCGCTGGAGATGTTCGAGCGGGTGCCGAAGTTGTCGACCATTATCTGCGCTGTTGGTGGTGGTGGTCTTATTAGCGGCATAGGCACGGTTGCGAAAATCATTAATCCGAAGTGTCGAGTTGTTGGCGTGGTTCCGAGTGCAGCGCCGACGATGCATCGGGCCGTCTCAACCGGACGAGTTCAGGCTTCAATACAGAATTACACGCTGGCTGAGTCACTCGCCGGCAATATCGAGGAAGATACAATCACGCTCCCCCTTGTCCAGGAACTGGTCGATGAATGGGTCACCATCGATGAGGGTGACATTGCTTCGACAATGTTCGAATTTTTGGATCACGAAGGTATGCTGATCGAGGGCGCTGCCGCTTGTGAAGTAGCTGCGATCGCGAAGAAAGTGATTAACTTCAAGCCTCGCGAGAAACTGGCTGTCATCGTCTGTGGTGGCAACGTCAATCGCAATGATTGGAGAGAAGTGGTCGTCGACCACCTTGTTGGAGCGCGAACTTCGGTTTAATCGGCCGGTGGCAGCAGAACATTAGATGTTGGACCGATTATTTTGCGGTTCTGCGTCCGCTGTTCAGGCACATATCTGTGGAATAACCACGACGCTGTTGTGCATTGTCCTGAAGGTCGCTCGTGTCTAGTGCCACTATTGGCAGTTGCATATGAAAAACTGCCGGAGAATATCGCGGATCGGATCGCAGATCTTTGTGGGAATTATTAGCAGTTGAGTATGAAAAACACTTCGAAAGAATTGCGGAGCGCTGATACATATATTGGGACTGATTGACTGTGCGCTGCAAAACGAAAGGTTTGCCCACTGTCGCGAATAGATTAGTCAGGCGCAAACACCTCGGCTCGTTTTTGCCACTGAACAAAAACACAACAATTGCCCCTTAGTCTAGAAATGCTGAATCCCAGAGCGTCGTGCGACAGAAGTCCCGGTCTGCGCGCTAACTCTCATTGGAAGTTTTTTTGTAAGGGGGCTGAGATTTATGCCAACATCACCGACTGCCGAAACAACGCCAGATATTCCGCCAGTTCCGAATCCGGAAACTCGGGATCGATTAATGGCAAGCGAGAGACTACTGAGCTCTCTGGACTACACGGACAGAAGTTCGTCGCTAATGCCGAAATCTACAACTGAGGGCAAGATCAATGAGTCGTCTGTCGTATCGGCCGAAACCGGCGTTGAAAGGACGAGCTTGTCTTACAC
>CAYQKX010000008.1:0-188499 GCA_964418155.1 uncultured Candidatus Obscuribacterales bacterium
ACAACAACAACAACAACAACAACAACAACAACAACAACAACAACAACAACAAAAATCGATGCAGAGTCTACCTGCTCAGGTTGATTGAGCTCGATCCGAAATCACCGGAGCAATATAGAGCGTGCCAATTCTAATGCCACTGATTAATTGGGCCGAAAAGAATGCAATGTTGACCAGATAGCGCACCACGACGAGCTGCAACGCAGCTACGATCGGTGTACCTGGAGCGAAGTCAGGTTTAACATATGAGAAAAACGACAGCAGTGTAACAATACCAAATACGGTGCTGAATGTCGCCTCACCTGAAACTAGAGAGAGGGCAAGCGCGAGCAAAGCACAATGAAAGGTCAGAAATGGGGTAATGAAGATACACATGGTCAGCGGCATTCGTTCCAAATACAGCAACTTTCGGTAACGCAAACCCGGTGCGAGAGGTTGCGTCGACGAGTCACCTCTCATATAGAAAATTTCCCACTGTCCGGCATTATGTTTTTTGAAAACATACGGAACATACTTTCCATATCCCCACCACTGTTTCATCAGCTCCTTTAGCGATCCCCGCGGCCGATGCTGAAAGATCATATCCATGGAGTGGAACATCATCCACCTGGATCTCGCAATTCTCGCGCATATCTCGACGTCTTCGCTGCGTTGACACTCTTCATCGTACATGCCGACTTCGTCCAGGATAGAACGTCGAATTGACAAAGTATTGTTGGAAAAGAAGGAGAGTGAGCCGGGCATTTCTTTTGCGAGATACCCTCCCTTTCTTGATTTCAAAAGTATGTCGATTAGCATGTGACGCTCCTCAGCCCAAATAACTCAGATGAAAAAGTTCCGTCGGGCTGGAGCGCTCGCCGACCATGTGCTTCATTGTGCCACCGACAGCACCGATCTGCCTGCTGCGGAGAAACGTTCTCTCTACATGCGCAATGTATTGAGGATCGAGGATGCAATCATCATCCGTGAAACAGATAATTTGCCCGACAGACTCATCGATAGCACGATTACGTAAAGCCGGCAGTGACGGTCTCGTGTCTCTCACATATTTGATCGGCAAATCATGGACAAATCTTTGAACTGTACAAAATGTTTCCTCGGACGTGCTGTTATCGATGACAACTATCTCTTCCGGTGCTCTAGCTTGTCGCATAACTGAATTGAGCAAAGTTGCCAAAAACGTCGGACGGTCCTTCGTGCAAATGCAGAGACTCAGCGACAATCGTGATTTAAGCTGCTCTTTACTGGGAAGCTCGCCTCCGAATATGACGGCAGAGAAAAATTTGGTGGCATAGCCAAAGAAATTAGACGGCAATCGGCCAACAACCTCAACCGAATTCGATTTTCCCTTCAGACAGTCATAATAGGAGCGCAGATGATGAAGGAATTCCGAGTGCTCAGGATAGACCTCGTCGAGATGGTGAAAGACCTCATTAACGCTTTTAAACAGGAGGATATGATCGGCACTCACTTTCGATAGCCGGTAGCAATCAATGAAAGCTGTAAGCATTTTGAGATCGTCTTCCACTAGTAGCAGATACGGTGCGGTCGAATGATGCTCGGAATCGCGGTCTCGTCGTCCACCTGTGGTATCAACCAATTCATTTCGAAGCTCGTCTACCGTCGTCCTGGCTTCCTTCAAAAGACGCTCCAGCACAGGGGTTTTGATCAACATCTTTTTAGTCGTTGTCACATCTTCGAAGGCGAATGGAGAGCCGTAGATGTTCGAAATACCACAGTCCTCCCTGGTCAACCGCAGGATGAATCGATTGATAATGACGACACACTCACGGTCACCAGACGCGGCGTTCTTCAACTGAGACTGAGCCTCACTATATTGCACATCTCGAAGGTCGATATAGTCGAACTCAATCGGCATATCATCAAGCATCACCAATCCGCCCGCCTCGTACTCGAAGGTGGCGTTGTGACCTGTGTCTTGACGATGAGCAATATAGGTATCGCTGCATGCCGGTTGCACAATCACTTCGACGTCTGCGATCGCATCAAATCCCCACTTCTGAAAAGCGATATCCATCAATCGAAAAAAGAGATTAAAGGCTTGCTCTGAGCTAACTATGTTTTCCACCTTAAAGAGCCTGTGGTTAGGCTTAGACCAATATTCCCCCAGAAGATCTTTCTCGGACTGCAAGAGATCGAGCTCGCCTATCGCTTTGTCTGGGTTGGACTGGTTGACCAATAAAACCAATAGCGATCTAAGCTTTGACTTCCAAAAGTATCCGTTATCCCTACCTCGTCGAAGTGCTTTAACCACGCTTGTCATAAGGATGTTCAGTTCCGACAGAATGGCAAGATGCTCTACGCTCTGCTCGGTATCGACGTGGAAATCTTTTCGTTCAAAAACCTTACGAAAAGAGCAAGTCTTGCTGCGATAGAAAAAATTGAGGTTATCGTATGCGCCTTGCTCATCTACAACCACGATGGACTGTGACTTTTCAGATAGCGGTCCGAGAAATGGGAAGAGGGCGATCGCATCTTTCAGTGCCAGGTCTACAGCAGTGCGCACAATCGCGTCATCGCGATGGCGGGCACCAATCACGATGAAATAGTCCACATCGGAGATTCCGTGACAGAGATCACCAAGTGCAAAAGAGCCTGTTGTATACATGCCCTTGACCGCCTCTATGTTCTTGAGCCTATAGGTCAAGTAGAAAATACCGAAGCGATAGACCAGGGCATACAACAGCGAAAACGGGAAATAATCGCTGGCGGCGATCAAAGACTTCATTTGTTTTCTCGAGACACTCATCGTTGCTCTCCAGACGATGATTCGCTTAGAGCGCGGGTATCCCCGACCGCCTCGACAACAACCGCCCTGACGAATTTGTTGATAGGCTCATTATTAGCCAACAAACGCTGCTCAATGAGAGTGAGCCCCTTGCCCTCAACAACGATATCAAGCGGCTCTGCTATGGCACTATCTTGGAGAGCTTCCTCCATTGAGATGAATTGCACACCCGAGTCGATCAAATTTGTCAGCAGCCGGTCTAGCGAAATGGCAGTAAAGGCACCAAAATGTAGAACGAGAATATGGTCGATATCGCGTCCAAATATTTTCCGAGACCCAATAACAGCGCCTTCGAGACAAAGCTGAGCGACTTCCAGATAGTTCGTTATGAAGCGCTCGTCGTCAATCCGGCGGAATCCGGCTTTAGCGTGTCGTACGTATGAGCGGTTCCACGCCCAATCATTGAAGTTGATCGTGACTGGAGCTTTGGAGTAACCACGATTGATCAGATACGCTCTTACTTTGTCTCTTTTGGTAAGCGTGTTGCCTTCCTTCAGATAAGGATAGCGAAACAACTTTGTCTTTGCTGGAGGAAAACGAGCGATCAATTTTTCATTGCGATTGATACCGACTTTGAAGAGGTTGGCATCCGTTGTGTTGAGATCCGAGTGCCAGTAATTATGATTGCCGAGATAGTGCCCGCAATCGACCCAATGCTCCAGTATCTCTAGATATTCGATCGACGTCTCCGTTATTTGCGAGTTCATGTAGCAGTTGAGATCAAATCCAAGTCTAGCTGACACATTGACAAGCTTGCGAATGGTCTTCAACTTAGAAAGTTTTCGCAAATTCTCAGTCACCACTGATGGTTCTGTAGATGCACCATTTATGAAACCATACACGCCTGAAATGCCAAACTTTCTAAATGTGTCGGTGAATGTCTCCGCCACCTTCAAACGCGACAAGGAGGGCAGTTCCGGACCATGAACCGGCAAATCGTCGACGGAAACACACAAGCGAATTCCTTTAAGATCTACGTCCAACTTCCTCATGATCAACTCGTCCCGCCAGATCGGTTTTGTTGCCGAGATCTATTCCTGTCGATCAACATTTTTGCGATTCGCAAATAGTCTTGACGCCCGTTATTGGATAACCCCTGATTTGACTTATGAATCCTACGTTTTGCCAGTATATCATTTAGCATTATGTGGTCTACGCCGCTGTCTTTGGCTCTAGCAAACCACTCGATGAACTCGCCCGCTCTGATGTCTTCTTGAAAGTAGCCGACTGTCCTGAAGTCAGCGGTTCGAATAAGCATGGTGCATGAGCTAAAGCCAGGCAAAACTTTGTCTTTGTCGGCGATCGTCAAGCCGTCTATTTCCGGACTGATGAACTGTTCCATATGGCAGAAGACGGCGCTGTTTGGACGTCCGCGGATGACATCCAGTTGCACCTGCAGTTTTGAAGCCAACCAAAGATCATCGGCGTCGAGGAAAGAGAGGAACTCCCCTTGCGCCTCCACAACGCCTTTGTTGCGCGCGCAAGCGGCTCCACTTCTTTGGAGCCTGATGCAACGCACAGGTCCCCCGAACGAATCTGCGATCTCACGACTTCCGTCGTCCGACGCATCATCAATTACAAGCACTTCTAGCGGTCGGAACGTTTGTGCCACGATACTCTCCAGCGTCGCCCTGAGGTATTTTTCGCCGTTATGAACAGGCACCACAACGCTAATTCGAGCTTGCCCTTGATCGGCCGGTTGATCGTCGGAGTCTGG
The DNA here is from genome assembly GCA_964418155.1 of uncultured Candidatus Obscuribacterales bacterium. Taxonomy (GTDB): domain Bacteria; phylum Cyanobacteriota; class Vampirovibrionia; order Obscuribacterales; family Obscuribacteraceae; genus JADYXR01. The sequence continues at coordinate 4,527 of CAYQKX010000008.1, forward strand.
CATAGGCTATGATCGCCCCCCCGCCACAGCATGCCTGAGAATGTCCGGTATCATTTCCGGATCGCCGCCGACATCTATTGTGGAGAAGGGCGTGTTTGACAACAATGTCGACAAGTTTTTCAACACAACGCTCTCTTTTCCGGGTAAATAGGCGACGGTCGGAACCAGCACCTCCCTTATCAAGTTTACCGTTGGAATGCGAGTAAAGTTGCTGCCTGTATCAGTTTTTCGAGGAAGGAACACAGACCTTATCGGAAGCTCGGACGCGAGCTGAGAGCTAAATTCAGGATACAAAAAGAAGAGCGCTTTATCGTCGATAAGCTCAGGCTTAGATAAGCCAAAGCTGCCCATCATCTCCCTGTGGAGACGGGCCGAATTATAAATGCTGTATGCAACAATACCGCCACCGGTGGCGGGTCCAATTATTACGAAGTCGTCTCCGAGGAATCGAGCGCCGCCATATTTCAAACAGGCCAAACTGGCAACAGTTTTGCCGGAGCCACTCTTTCCAGATAGCAAAATACCGCCCTCGTCGAATCCAACTGCCGCGGCGTGAATTAACTGGTAACCGGCATCGCAGAAAAGCCAATTGAAGATCGTGCGAAATGGAGTCGCCAGTTGATATCCAGGCACCATCTCGAATGACGGCAACCATAACAACGCTACATTCTCGTCCAAGTTAGCTATGCTCAAGGCAGCTTGCTCACCTTCGAGTGCAGCAATTATCCTTCCGTCCGTACTGTGAAATGCCTTTCGGGGCTCTTCCCTTGGCGTTTTGAGCAAATCTGTATCAGGCATATGGACACCGGTCGTGGCGCTGTCCATAAGCAATATAGTCAGGTCTGCCGAGCGCCGCTCGCCGTTTTCTTCTTTGACAACTAAATGCTGAAGCGCCTTTAGATATGAGCCGGACCGCTCTGGATTCACGGAGAGAATATCCACTCTGCGATTCGCAGCTGAAAGGCGCATGCAGTGTGAGACACCGTGTTTTACTGTGCGGTTAAAAACCTCAACAACTTCCTGGTACAAGCTCTCAACTCTTCGCATCGACGAAACGCCTTTATCAGTACCAAGCGTCATTATTCAGCGGTTTCCCCATCGCTTCCAAAGAAAGGCAAGCTAGCGACTGATCTGATCTTCCGCATTTCGAGCAGATTCTTGTGCAATTGGGTGAACAGGATCGAGTAAGAACAAGTCTTGCATGTCTTCGAATTTTTCTATGACAGGCGCTTGAAACGGCTTTACAACAAGCGAATCGATAGTGGCAAGGTCAAAACTGCCACACTGGTCGGAAGAACATGATTCCATTATCGACTCCGCAACCAGGCTATCTACGAACGATTCAATCTCATTCGAAAGTCCATCAAGTTTGGTATCAAACAAAAACTCCAATCTAGAGACCAGCTCATGCTGCGGACAGCCAGATTCGAGCAGCGCGAACACTGCGGAGGCAGGGCTCTTAAGCGAGAAATAAACACCGGTGGCAAGGCTGATGACAACAATCTCCTGGTCAATCACTTCGAAAATGATTCCCTCCTGGCACGCTCTGAGATTGGAATGTTGAACCATCGTTCTCCCAGGACTTGAAGCTTGAACACCAGCAACTGCTGACTACGCGGCATTATACCCGGAAACAGTAGCACTCAAAAGCTGAAGGCGCGCGTCTCGACATTCTAAGGAACTTTTCTCAAAACATCCCCGTCCGCCAACCGTACGTTATGAGGAGATTTCAACAGATGGGTAAAGCATTACTTCTTTGGATCATGGGCGTCCCAACAGGCGCAATCCTTTTGTTATGGATGTTTGGATTTCTGCGCTAGACCTTCGCCAAGTCGTCGGATAAACTGTATGCTCTCCTGCGTTGGCGGATCGGAGCATTCTCATGTCCAGACCATTTCTCATTTGCCTAGCGCTGTGGCTCTTCGCTAGCGCGCTTCCAGCGTCGGCCCAGAGCCGACTCGTGGAGAGACCCAAGAAGGAATTGTTCGTCGCGATAAGGTTATCTGACTTGTCGGATGAGACACGGCTTCTGGCTGAGCAGTTGGAAATTATGTCGGCGCTCACCGAACTGTATGAGAACAACATGCCGCTCGCGCCTCAACGGAAGAAGTTCCTCCGGACCAAGGTTCTCGAGACTATATTAGAGTGCTACTTCGACGCAGCCAGCGTGCAGGCCGAGGCAGATCGCGAACAGGGAGTGCTGGAAGCGCTGCAGGATCGAATGACAGCGCGCCGCGACCGCGCCGTCGAGTATAACAACGCAACCAACTTCATAGCTTCGGGCACGCTCAACACGATAGGTTCTGTACTGGGTTTTTCCAATGATGCACCGGCTCTACCAGGTAACCTGAATCAGATGCTCTCAGGGGTGGTATCAGCGAGCATGTCCACGTACTCACTTAAGCAACAGGGCGGTGGGCGCAGTCGACCTCAAGGACATCCCACCGTGCTCGCAGAACTGTTCGGAAGACCAACCGATAAAGACACGAGCTATCCAGAAAGTGTCTGGCGTTTTTTCCACGCAAAACCGCAAGGGCAACCGCTAAGTAGAGTTCAGACGCTCGAAAAACAGTGGATCGAAAGAGGGCACTTGGAGCGTCGCGGTTCCAAACGAGAGATGCAGAAGCTTGATATCGTATGTGGTGTTGCGAACAACCGGAAAGTGATTTCAATCGACGATTTGCAAGACGCCATAAGCATGATTGCTGACGTCTCAACGGTTACCGAGCTGATGACTTTCCATCTGCGAGATCTGCTAAGAATGATCGATTCAGACGTAATCCCAGGCTATGCTCAGACAGATAATGAGACAGGCGATTAGCCGCCTTCGCTTACTTGGTATTCGCGCGGGTTTCGGCCAAACACTTTAGTACACTCACCAAATTATCATTTTCAGGATATTCGCTCTTTCCATAGTGGAAATTGACGAATTTCCACTTGCCGTCAATGCGCTTCAGCTCAGCCACCAGGTCAGGCTTAGCGCTCTTCTTTCCGGCGCTGACGCTGTGAATGTCAACAAAGTAAAGGTCCTTCTTTTGCGAAATTTTTCCAGCGACGTATTTTCGACTCGGATCCTGGCTGTTCAAAAAAGGATCGAAATCGAGACCGACAATTTCGCCGTCAACCTTCGCCTGCGCATCGGTATCGGCTTTCAGGGATTGAAACAGACGTGGAGCAAAAACACTCTTCTTCTCACCGAATAAGGAACTCCAGTTAGGCTCCCGACCATTAGCTGGAACATACCATGTGTAAAAACTCTGAACAAAAGCTCGGCACGATTCCGCTTCGCTCGAAGGGGCCGCCTGTAATGGCATCGCTCCTGATAGTGCTAACAGACAAGCAAGAAAGCGCATTTTAATGGAATGATTCTGCATATCGCCTCGAAATCGAGCGGGGACAGAGCAGATGATAGCAAATGCGCAATCAGACAGCTCAGTTTAAGCCACAGTTTTTACCGCACGCTTGACTGTTACCTGTCGCGATTGCGCGAGGCGAACTCTCTGACGGCGTCTACCAAACCTTGAGCGAAGCCGACCTGCACAAGTCGCTCGAATGGTATTACCCTGACTATGTCATGTCGCGCACCGTAGGAAACCAGGTTGTTATCGACATCTACAAGGAATCGCCGACCAGCGGTGCCGATCTGAAAAAAGACCACTGTAATGTCGCGAGGATCTCTCACTCTGTTGGAGGCAGCAATTATCGAGTCTGCCACCATGGTGCGCTCAGTCCGCGGAATCGGCACGCCATCTGTGATGATGCCAATCAAAACAGGTCGGGCGCCGGGTCCGCGATTTTGAAGGTAGTTGCCCAAGCGATCTCTAACAGGGCCGGATAAGCGAGTCCCTTTGCTGAAATACGGATTGCGAAAGATCTGAGTAACGTCACCAGGCGAGGCATTCGGATATACCTTGTATTCCGAGGCGAACGTAGTTAACGTCAAACCTCGAGGAACGAACGGTGCCAACTGGGACGCCATCTGACGAGTCTGAACACCGACCCAATCCCAGCGGGACAAACCACCGGGGCAGTCCATATTTTGCATCGAAAGCGATTGGTCGATAATCAACTCGATATCGTAGTCTGCCAAAAGCCTGACAGTTGTGGCATTACCGCTCAACGGGGGGTTGCTGTTCGCTGACCCGAATAGACCGGTGCCTGGTGTACCGCCGAACAAGCCGTTGCCCGAAGTGCCACCAAATAATCCATTGGAAGAGGTCCCGGAAGACAGATCAGACTGTTGAGCACCTAATGGAAATGGCGGGCGGCCAGTATTGCCATTCACTCCCACCCCCGCATTCAGCCTGGAAGGTGCGGTTGGCGGAAAGAGATTTTTCACCTCATCGCCTGGCATGAACTCTTTTTTCTCGACACCTAGCGAAAATGGTCGTCCGTCCGAATTTGTTCGTACATCTGGTTGGACACGTATTTCATCATCTCCTTGACCAGTACCAGGCCGCCTGAGCCGTGTAGGTGTATTGTCAACAACCGGCTCCTGACGCTTCAATTCAGTGGAACCCGATTGCGCAAAGGCAATCTCGCCGTGTGGGCTTGTCACAGAGACGCCGGCCATAAGAGCTGCGCTCAGGATAATCCGCCCCAGATACTTTGTCTTCACTCGTCCCCCTGCAGTGAGCAAAAACAATCTTCGCTCACCCTCTACTTATTAATAACGTTGGAGACCACTTATAAGTTCAATCGCTATCATTAAATTCTTGCCCAGGTCGGGACTGTTGCCAACTTGATACGACGGAAATCCTTACTTTATTGGCTCCTTACCAGATCTCAAGACCAATTATCGCGACAATTAGTTCCTGGATTGACATTCCTAGACGACCGGTCTATTATCTACGAGTCGCTTCCAAAGAACCCATCTTAGCCGGAAAGGCGGTGGGTTGGACAGCGGTATTGATAATGAAGCCTCGCCTGAGCGCTTTAGGTTGGTTGTGGCTAGATTGAGGGTGGATGTGATGGAATACAGACAGTTAGGTGGTTCTGGGCTTAAAGTGCCCGTTCTTAGTTACGGAGCAGCCACCTTTGGTGGTGGCACACCGTTGTTCAAGGCCTGGGGCGAAACAGATGTCGCCGAAGCGACTCGCCTCGTAGATATCTGCCTCGATGCCGGCGTCAATTTTTTCGATACCGCAGACATTTACTCTAAAGGAATGTCTGAAGAAATCCTTGGAAAAGCTATCGGCAAGCGCCGCAACGACGTGATTATCTCGACAAAAGCGACGTTTGCAATGAGCAAAAGTCCCAACGATCTCGGCTCCTCGCGATACCATCTCATCAGGGCCGTAGAGGACAGTCTTCGCCGCCTGGGCACCGACCATATCGACGTTTATCACATGCATGGTTTTGATGCGATAACACCGATTGAAGAAGTTCTTAGCACGCTCAACAATCTGATCGAGAGCGGAAAAGTAAGGTATATCGGCTGCTCGAACTTCTCCGGATGGCATCTGATGAAGTCACTTTCGATCTCAGAAAGACATGGTTGGAGCAAGTACGTTTCACACCAGGCGTACTACTCTTTGATTGGAAGAGAGTATGAATGGGAATTGATGCCGCTCGCTATCGATCAAAAGGTAGCAACGATGGTGTGGAGTCCTTTGGGCTGGGGACGGCTCACCGGGAAGATCAAGCGCAATACGGGCATTCCGGACGGCAGTCGCCTGCACGAGACAGCGAGCTATGGTCCGCCCGTCGAGGACAATTATCTCTTCGATGTCGTTGACGCTCTCGAAGAAATTGCTGGTGAGACCGGAAAGACGATTCCACAAGTCGCTTTGAATTGGCTGCTGCACAGACCGACCGTTGCGAATATCGTTATCGGAGCACGCAATGAAGAGCAGCTTCGGCAAAATCTCGGCGCGGTAGGCTGGAATTTGACCGCCGATCAGGTGGCCAGATTGGATGCAGCAAGCGACATAACGCCCATCTATCCTTACTGGCATCAACGCCAATTCGAAGAGCGCAATCCGCTACCTGTTCGGCGTGTACCTGCATTGGTTTAAATCATTCATCCCGAATTAGCACCTCACAAAAATGCCCTTCGAATCGAAATCGAAGGGCATTCTTCATATCTTCATTTTGAGAACAAGCTAGCTCTACAGCAGCTTCTCAATCTCCGGACCAAGCTCTTCCGGCTTCACTTTCGAATCAAATCGGTGTACGACTTCACCCTTCTTGTTGATCAAGAATTTGGTGAAGTTCCATTTGATTGCTTCGCCCTTGCCTTCCGGCGATTCAGCGATCAGGTGCTTGTAGATTGGATGTGCGGCAGGTCCATTGACATCGACCTTTTCGAAAAGTTGAAAGTCAACTCCATAATTTTTCTCGCAGAAGTTAGCGATTTGATGGTTGTCTCCGGGCTCTTGCGCACCGAATTGGTTGCAAGGAAATCCTAACACCGTCAATCCGCGCGGCGAGTACTTCTTATGGAGATCTTCCAACCCTTTGTATTGTGGGGTGTATCCACACTCACTGGCAGTGTTGACGATCAGAACAACCTGATCCTTATACTTGTCGAAATCAATCTCTTTGCCTTCAAGGCTTTTAGCTTTGTAATCGTAAATCGTAGTCATCTTTTTCTTACCGCTCCTATCTTTCTCTTCTGCAGCAACACATGTATCGAGTCCCACGCCCGGGGAAGACCACAGCAACCCAGCCGCGGTGACAGCAATTGCAATCACGGCTCCAAATTTCCGCATCATCGTCTTTCCTCCCTGACATTCGAGTCTCAGTGATTCTAAAGATTGAGACATGATACCGGGTAGCGCTCGATTTACGTCAACATTAAATGGAACCTGTCACGACTGTTCACATCAGAATAAGGGTTGGAAACAAATATTCGATGCCACGCATATGGCACCGAATATAGTGTCGTTAAAGCAGTTCTACACTTTGATCGAACGATCAGAAGTTGCTGTTGTTATTGCCGCCCTGTTGCTGATTGAGAAATGCCTCGCGCTCATCAGCATTCTTCTTAGCTTCGAGCTCGTCGAGAAAGGCATCGTTTCGTTTGGCAATCTCCAGCTCTTCCTTTTTCTTGCCCTCATTCTGCTTCTCGAGCGCCATTTGCTGCATACGGAAGCGATTGTGGTCTTCATCGCGGCGCCTGCGTTCCATTTCTTCTTTCTGGCGACGTTCGGCCCGTTCTCTATCTTGCCGCGCAATTGCTTGTTGTTCCATTTGCCTACGTGTCTTTTCGTCCATAGTTGTGTCATCCTCCGAATCACCGACTAGACATTCGGCAAGTTGTACTTGCACGAGATGAGGTAAGCATTGACCAGCTCGTTCTTTATATACCCAGTAAAAGAGAAAGTGCTCGCCTCGTACAAAAAGAAGCTAAAAGCGCCAACTGTGGGGAGGTTCGGTAATTATTCGTCCTTGGCTATATCGCCTACGGTCGCCTTGACTGCGGAAAGATAATCTTGCGGCGAAATAATGATTTGGGTGCCTCTCTGCCCTGCAGAGATAGAAATTTCATCGAATAGCTCGATAGTTTCGTGTGCAAAAACCGGATAAGGCTTTTTGCACGCCAATGCAGTAACGCCGCCTCTGATGTATCCAGTCAGACTCTCGACATCCTTGAGCGGAGCCAGCTTGGCATCAGAGTTACCACTAATTTTTGCCAACGCCTTGAGATCGACTTGCATGTCGCCAGGTACTACCGCCAGGCAAACTCCAGTCTTGTTACCCTGGACCACCAGCGTCTTGAACACCTGTTCTATTGGAAATCCAATCTTCGTAGCAACAGCCTGCGCAGAAAGATCATCTATATCAACTTCGTACTCTCGAAGAGAATAGGTGACTTGTAAGTTGTCCAACAGTCTGGCCGCGTTTGTTTTCATTCCACCGAGTCTCAAAAAGAAAAGTCTGCCATAACCATTCAGACATTTCAATCGATCAGCAAAGAGTTATCGGAGCAGACAGCACCAATCGAAGATGTAGACTCATAGGGCTTTTCTGAATCGCATCGACACGCTCCACAGCGGAGCGTTTTTTGGTTAAACGCGTTTTCCTTTTCAAGATATCCCTTGGTTCTACTATCCAAAAATTCAGTGCCTATTAAGAGGCGGGCGCAGACTCAATTCGCAAGCGCAAGAAAGTCTTAATTATCGGAGGGAAAATATTGACGTTTTCCTTACGCTCGAGAGAGCGATGATTAAACCATCGGACGGCAAGAAGGGAGGTAAGAAAACGAAACGACGGAAGCGCAGCACCGCTTCATCTCTACGAAAAGAGACGTGAGAGCACCAAACAATCCTTTCCGTACACATCGAATGTCTCTCGAAGTAGATCATCTGCCAAGCCAGTACCAAACTCAGAATCATTGATTCAGGCAGATGAGAAGGGTAGCTGCAATAACTTTGAGAAAGGTTTTGCGCAAAGCATCCGTCAAAAAATCGTTGCAATTGAACTATCGAAAAATGCGGGACGGAATCCAGAGACCCCCTTCCCCATCCAGTTGACGATAGGCCAATTCGCGAAGCTAAGAGCCGTCCGGGATCCAGGAGCCCGGGCGGCTCTTTTCATTCGGACCTATGTGAATTTTGAATCGAAACATTGAGAGCAGGTCCAAGTAATCGGCTATGCTTAAACAGTCGAAATCTAGAGAAGCAATAGTGGTTACGATTTGGGTGGATGCGGATGCCTGCCCGGGCGCCGTTAGAGACATTATTATCAAAGCGGCCCTGCGCCTTAAGGTGAAGACCATTTTTGTCGCAAACAAAGCGTTGGGAATTCCGACGACAGAGCTCTTTAGCACCGTCGTAGTGGCCGCTGGTCCGGACATTGCAGACGACCACATAGCGGAGAATTCAGGGACGACCGATCTGGTCGTCACACAAGACATTCTGCTTGCAGCTCGGCTCGTGGAGCGCAGCATCGTTGCGATTAATCCACGCGGCGACATATATACGGAAGAGAATATTGGAGAGAGAGTATCGGTTCGTAATCTCTCTCATGATTTGAGAGAAACCGGCGAGATCAAGACATTCAACAAACCATTCGGCGATAAGGAAAAGCGTAGCTTTGCTAATAGTCTCGATCGAGAACTGACGAAGTTGCTTAAGAAATAGTGCTCCTGGCAGCTGTTCGAGCCAGTGGGCAATAGTTTGATTTTTGAAACACACGAAAATGTGAAGCTGTGCGTTGCGAACGCCGATTGAACAGCCGCTCGAACTCGACCTTGACGGCATTCAACGCGAGGACGCTATCAATTACTAGCACGGATCCAGGGCATCGTTGCCGCGCACTGGTCGGACGATAACGCGCTAGTAACACTTGTGATCGAAAGGTCGGCGACATACACTGGCAACTTGGTAGAGGACTATGACAAATCTCATCTTATGCAACGAAAAAGCGGGTACCTTCGAGTCTTGTTGTGCGGATTTAGGGTCAATAGCCACTTTGCTCGAAGAAAACACAGGCGAATCGTCGATCACGGTTGACGTACATACCGTAACAGAAGAGCATCTTAAAGATGCGCACCGAGTAATCGTGATGGGTGGTGACGGCACCGTAGGCCGAATTCTCGGATTGGTAGCGAATCACTCACCGAGAATTCCAGTAGGCATTATCCCTGCTGGAACAGGCAATCTACTTGCGAAGTGCCTCGGTCTGTTGCCCGAGAATCCGGAGATGCGATTCAGGCATGCCTACGAAACAATACACACAGGTCGTACTATATCTATGGATCTAGGCACCGCCAATGGTACTCCATTCGCGCTAGATGTCGGCATTGGTCCGCTTGCAATGGCTGTCACAGAGCCAGACAAACAGGAGAAGAATGCACACGGGCTACTTAGCTACGTCAGGCCACTTCTCAAGTCGATGTTCCAGCGACCATATCGATTTCGATTGAACATTGATTCAAAGCTCTACGAGTGCGAAGCGTCAGCCATTTTTGTCACCAATCCGCAGGAGTTGGGTATTGGTCAGGCGGCCAACGTATCCAGCCTCCGCGATGGGAAGTTCGATTTGATTATTCTAAATCCTACCAACCTGGATGAATATGTCGGCCTCGCAACCAGGTTCGGGTCGTGGTTCCTCGGCAACGCCGAGACGGATACCATGCCTTACCGAATTATCGATGTGAGCGAGGTCACGATCGAAGCAATCGAAGAGCTTCCGGCTCCACCATTGTTGATGAATTCAGCACTAGCGAAATTATCACCTGGCACTGACTCAGAAGTCGGATTGCTGGAGCAACCATCGACGATGCTGGACGGAGACGTATTTGGGAAGGCACCGGTTGCGGTGCGCGTGCTGCCTCAGGCTGTCGATGTTTACGTGCCACTGACTACGGTGGCGTAGATCGCCAGTTAAGTATTCGGAATCGCTCGATGCCGGCGAGACGCCGGCGGTCCCAGTGGGCACGGGTTCAGGCTTCTTTAACTACCGCAACGCTGGCGGCCTTGAATTTTTTGTAGTACTGCCAGAGACACCACTTAAATGGGCGGACGCGAAAGCGGTGAAAGCCGCATGCTTTCATTTCTTTGTACGCATCCTTGACGGTCCAACCTTCTTTAGTAATTCGGTAAATGCCGACCATCAAACCGGTTCGATCTGAGCCGTGAAAACAGTGGACGAAGATTGGTCTGAGCTCTTCATTGTCGAGCATGTTGAAGAATCGCTCGATGTGGTGAGCCTTTGGCACGACCGTATAGTTCAACGGCATTGCGAAGAACTTCAAGCCGATTCGCTCGCAAGCCTCGCGCTCCCAATCGGTGACTTGCTGACGCCAACGAAATGAAATAACAGTTCTTATGCCAGCATCGTAGAGCTGCTGAAGCCCCGCTTCGTTCGGCTGGCCTCCGCGAAAGAGCCAGTCTGTAACCCTATGCAGATTAGCGACGTTAGAGGCGGAAACTTTATCTTCCATTCGGCGTGCCTGCTGTTAACAATGGGAGCCCCTATTATGTAGCTTGTTTCCACTTCATTGTTGCAGCAAAACTAGTTCTTCGCTTCGTAGCACTGCTCTGCCTATCGTTTTGAAATGCACAGAGCTTGCCTATTCGCTCTCCTTGCCGCATCCCGCGAAGCCAATTTTCGCTGATGCAGGAAGTTTGATGTCCACTAAATCGTTACCACGATTGGGGACTAGAGCAACTACATTTGGCGAAGAGTTCAGTCGCATCTGAACGCTAATTTTGCTAAATCGTTGCTGCAACTCTGGAGTCCGACGATCTAATCGCCGCATCGATTACTCGCATAGTTTTAAGTGCGTCCGAAGGTTCGACTGGCGGGCGACAACCTGTTCTTACCGACTCTTCGAAGGCCTGGTAAAACGCCGGATAATTGCCCCTTTGAGTTTCCAGCCGAGTCTCTATGGGGTCGCCGTTGTTGTCAGTGACCAACTCGCCCCAACGCGATTCCGGCTCCACTCCCCAACCAGGACCGATTGGAATCTCGCCGAGCCGCAGCGCATCCTCTTGCGGGTCGAGCCCCCACTTCTGATAACTGCCTTCCAATCCAAGCACGCGGAACCTGGGCGCTCTTATCGCAGACAACGAATTTACCCAAAGATGAGCGATTGTGCCGCTCTTGAACTTAATGGCGATAAAAGTGTCGTCATCGGTTACGGCGCCATCTCTTCTTTTCTCTCGCTCGCAATAAACATTCTCCGGCTCGCCGAACAGCAAGAGCGCCTGATCAATCAGATGGCTACCTAAGTCGAAAAGCAGACCGCCGCCAAGGTCGGTTGCCGTTTGCTCTCGCCAGGCAGTTTTATTGACTTTCGGACGCCAACGCTCGAAATGTGACTCGAAGCGAATCACCTTTCCAATCGCGTTCTCCGAGATCAGGTGCCGTATTGTGAGAAAGTCGTTGTCCCAACGGCGATTTTGAAATACCGTCAACACCGCTTCGGAGCGCTGTGCATGCAAGAGAAGGTCTTCTGCTTCCGTCACAGAAATCGCCATAGGTTTATCCACAACAGTATGAAGTCCAAGACGCAGAGCGGTCTTTGCCAGAGGCGCATGTTGCACGTTAGGCGCTGCAATCACGACGGCGTCGTAATTCTCTCGGTTAGCAAAAACTTCGTCGGACGAATTGAGCAGCTTCGCATGAGGATACAGCTTGGACGCCTTAGACCGCCGATCTTCGTTGGCGGTGACAATTGCAGCAAGCTCCAAACCCGCTGTTGAAGCGATCAACGGAGCGTGAAAGATGGAGCCAGCGACGCCGAACCCAAGCAGGGACACTCTCAAAGGCTTGTCTGAAGTCATAACTCCTCTCAATTTCTAGTGCAGGCGCCAACTGACGCTTTTGGTGGAACAAAAACCGATGCAACGCTATGGTACATCGATCTTGTCGCCGTTTTTTCTTCATAAACTCTACTCATAAACTCAAAAATTCGTCTATAATATTTGTTGACCGGTCGGTTGGTTAATTAATAATCGATTGCGATACGGAAATCCCCAACATCCTTATAAGAGATCGCCATGTCAAAGAAACTCAATGGAAATTCAGGTGCAGTGGTGGGTTCTTCCTCATCTTCTATAAAGGAAGAGAACTTGGTCAACGCACCAGAAAAATTTGATGCCATGCCGAACCCCGAAGAGCTCTTGCTCAACAAGGAGGACGCTCCCGCGATCACCGACAGGCTCAACATTTTTCCATTCGACTGGCGCGTCGAGACTCCGCGACTGATGGAGATCTACGACAGCTCGCGAGATCCGGGTTGGTCGCCGGCGCAACTTCCCTGGGATACTCTAGACGTCGAAAGTCTGACTCTGGACCAGCGTTACGCCATATCCTATTGGTTCGCGCTACTTTCTGTTTTCGATGCGTCCGGTCCGGCGGTCTTCGCACGAGCCATGATCCATGCTTACGAGACGCATGAAGAGGACGCAATTCGAAAATGCTTTTTCTCGGTTACCCGCGATGAAATGAATCACGAAGAGGTCTGTGGAAAGGCAATCACGCTTCTGACACCCAACGGTCCTCTCGGGTACGAACCCGAGACGCTGCTCGGTAAGCTGGCTCGCAATAACATCGAATGGCTTTATCACAATGGTGCCCGCTATTGGAGGGGATACAAAAAGGCAGTCGAGATGTACCCCATGGGAATTCTCTTCAGCTCCTTCCTCTTCGGAGAAGTCGCATCTTCAACGCTGTTCCACAGCATGTATCAGAACACCACCATTCCTGTGTTCAAAGAAGCTTTCCGCAACATCGGTCGCGATGAAGGTCGACACCTGAGCTTCTGCCTGGCATTGCTCAAAGAGGTCCTCCCCCGAATGACCCAGGAAGAGAAAGACACTGTCACCAAGCAGTTCCGCGCAGGATTTATTTTCCTCTCCGGTATTCTGTACGAGCCGCCCGAAGAGTTCTGGCAACTGCCAAAAACATTCCTCCCCGCCCAGCGCATGTTGGAAGATGTAGCCCGGTCTGCCGGATTCGGCATCCTCGATTTGGAAGAAAGAAGGGAGAATTGGCGCACAGCTGTCGTACGGCTGAAGACTATCGTAGAGCCTCATGGAGTCAAATTCCCCGCGCTGCCTGAGATCGACGTCGAAGGTGAAGATGTAGCATTCGATGCTGAAAAGATCGTTCCCATATTCTAAGTGGGTGTGACCGATGGCGAGACCCCGCGCTGACAATTACGAGCAGAGACGTCAGGAGATTCTGGACACGGCGGCAACTATGTTCGCGGAGAAGGGCTTCGACGGCACCTCCATCGCAGACATAGCGCAACGATGCGGAGTCTCCAAGGCGCTGCTCTATCACTACTACCCGTCCAAAGATGCGTTGCTCTATGACATGTTGCATAGTCATTGCGAGCTCCTCGTAGGCACCGCCAATGATGCCCTGCAGCACGCCGATCAACCGCAGAGTCAGCTGCAAAGCCTGGTTCGGGCCCTTATGAATCTCTACATGGACTCTCGCAATAAACACATAGTCCTGCTCAACGATCTTCATTGTTTATCAGTAGAACAACAGTCGACTATCAAACGACTTGAGAAATCCATCCTGCAAATCATCAAAGACATCCTCGAAAAGCTGCGTCCGGACCTTACGGAACCGATGCGCACGTCACTGGCAATGTACTTGATGGGGGCGATCAACTGGACTTACACATGGTTCAAACCTAACGGTCCGTTCTCAGCTCATGAATTTGCGGATGTCGCTACCTCGGTGTTTCTCAACGGAATTCAAAGCGACCTGGGTGCGCTCAACCCATCGACATGATGATGATGATGATGTTGTTGTTGTTGTTACAGGTCAACCCAACGATCTAGAGAGGTGCTCTTTTGCATGTCGGGGGCTCCGTCTGTGAGGTATAACCACAGGCGACGGATGCGCGTACCCGAAAAGAACGCATTGAGCGTTTTTTCGCTTGCTGGTTTGACCTTGAATTTTTGACGCTCTATAGCAGTAAGAGGCCGAAGAGAGACAACAAGGCATTCGAGGTCCGACGCCAGAGGAGTTTCGTTCCAAATATTGAATTGAGATGCCCGGCCGAAAGTCGGGGAAAATCGGTGAAACCCGCCGTAGTATGCGAGATGAGAAGCAATCTGATAGTTCGACGTAATGACATATTGGTCTTTGTATTTGGCAAGCGCACGAGCCTGTTGCGGCCAGCCATGAAATCTGTGAATCGGTGATGAACTGGCAGGCAGCAGAGTCGGTTTTCTCAACTCGAAACCGAACAAAAGGACAGCCATCATACTTAGTATCACGCACGAAGTCACGATCGGTCGGCTCCAACGAAAGGTGCTGGCGCACGAAAAAGATGCAGCAGCAGCGAGCAAACCAGGATAATACATCGCCGGCCAATTGAACTCGACCTTACCGACGATTGAAAGATAGCCCATAAAAAGAAATGGCAACAGCGTGGCGGAAGCCAGCCTTAGCCACGGCGAAGACCGCTCAACGCTGCTTTTTCGATGCACCCAAAAAGCCGGAGCAGCCAATAGTACTGCAGGACCTGCACCAACCGCAACAGAGGCAATGTAATTCAATAGAGACCTGCCCCAGCCAGTCGATTCATGCCTGGTGGCATGATCGAATTGAAAAATGAACGTAATCCAGTTGTGCTGCCAATTCCAAATCACAAAGGGAGAAAAGATCAATAAGCCTGCGAGCAGACCAAGGTAAGGCCAGCATTTCAAAAGCTCTCGGCGCAAGGAGGAATCGAAGCAGGCACCCAGTATTACAGATGGTGCCAGAAAAAATGAGTTCCATTTGGTGAGCATTGACAGACCCCACGCGACTCCGAGCCAAAGCCAATTCTTGCCGCGAGCCCTGATAAAGAGCCATGTAGCCGCCGAATAGAGAGCTATATGCGGCGCATCAGTCAGTGCCAGTGAGCAAGCCACCATCAGCATAGGCGCCACCGCACATAGGAGCGCAGACAACGCTGGTGCATTGTCACTGTCAGTCAGCTCATGCGCGATTAGAGCAGCAAATATGATAGGAACAGCACCAATTACGATAAAGAGCAAACGAAATCCGAACTCTAAAGGAATTCCGGACACCGGTGCCGCGAGCCAGGCGACCAGTGGTGCGTTATCGAAATACCCCGGAGCTAGCCGTTGGGACCATAACCAGTAATATGCTTCGTCGGCGTAAAGGTCGATGCCGAAGAACATCAAGGCGCGAGAGGCAATAGCTATCAGGAAAATGATGCTAACAGTTCGCCACTGATTTTTGGAGAGGGTAGGCGTCATAAGGACTGTCTATCAAATGGTGACCTGCTAAGTCAATGATGCCCAGTTATAGTCGATTGTCCGGTTAGTTATTGGTCGCCTGCTCGAAAATCATAGTCTTAAACTGAAAGTGAGCGACGCACTGCAATTTGTCAGCAAACTGCGGAACAAAAGACCAGGTCTTACAGTCAAACATCTCTAACTAAGAACCCAATGCAAAACTGCTTGGGGCGGGGTCTTACACATCGAAAGATGTGGTATCAATTTTCGGGGAATCTATGACAGCTTACAGACTCTGGCCAATGGCGCTGGTGGCGCCTCTTTTATTCGTTCTGTTTCTTCCCAGTATTTCTCTCACCTCTACGATTCCGCTGCGCTTATCGCGAGTGCTGAATTGCCAGGCATCCTTTGGCCCCCGTGCCGGGTACAAGACACTGCCTATGACTATATCGTCGAACGCTGCTTCCGACGACTACCTGCGACAGGTCAGTCAGGAAGGGAGTTTTCGCTGGACAGCCGATCACCTGCCGCTTAACGTCTATATCGAAGACGGACGCAACGTGCCTGGATACAAGCCCGCGTACAAACAGATGATTGCGCAAGCATTTGATGAGTGGTCCAGTCAATCGAACGGTTTGATTTCCTGGAGACAAGCTTCCGATCCGCGAAATGCTGACATAGTGTGCACCTGGACAGACAGTCCAACAATCAAGCCCGGAGCAGTCGAAGCGGGGCAGACTCGAACACTGGTGCAGACAGATCGCTATTCCGGTACTGGCCAGTTGGTTCGCGCTCAAATCAGCATTCTCACAGAACTAATGGGACGGCCTTTCACGGACGCGAACATGTATAAAACATGTCTGCACGAAGTCGGCCACGCACTGGGACTGCAAGGGCATTCAGATGTCCCCAGCGACATTATGTACCCAACAGTCAATGAAACTCAGGTTGCACAGCTAAAATCGCGTGACATCAATACACTCGTTAAGCTATACGATGGTGGCTATGCCAACTCGCTGGCACAGACACCAGATCAACAAGGATGGGCTAACGGTAGCGGAAATCTGGTGCCCTGGCAATCAAATCAAGGTCGAGGACTCAGCGGCGGCTACAACGCAACCCAAGACGATATCGATCGGTTCTCCAACCCCGGACAATATGGAACCGCCAATGGTGGCAATCCAGGCGGTAGGTGGTGGTCTGGGCAACAGGGGATGGCTGGCAGCGGCGGTTACTCCATGAGACCGCATAGAAGACCAGACGGATGGAATCGAGATGCAGCGATTCGTGAATATATAAGGCGGTCGGCCGAACAACCCACATGGAACTATTAGTCCCAACATTAACTGAGAGCGCCTGTCCCGCCGCCACGGCGCTCGTTAAAACAACAGCCTCGAGTCAGAGCTGAAAAAACAGTGTTGATAGGGATATTCGGTCCGGGACATCCCTTCTGTTGGGTTGCAAACCTTGCACGCAACGATCTCAAAGTGGTATCCTGGCGACTTCGAATTTGGCGTGGAATCCCAGAAAACGAACAATGCTCGACTGGCAAATGCCGGGTGCGTGCATTCGCGTGCCGCAACACCAAGACCGCAGCAATCAGTAGTTTGATAACGCTGGCGGCATGCGAATTCAATAGGTTTTTCTACTAACAGAAATTTTCAGTGTCGAGGTGGCGTGATGAATCTCAGAGTTCAGGCAAATTGCTTGTCACAAGTGATGGTGCCGATATCTGCGTTCGGATTGTTCCTGCTGACAGCTAGCCCTGCTGTCGCGAGGGGTGATGGTGGCGAGCACATCGGTCGCCTGGCCAGGCAGCTTGCCAGGGCACAAAGACTGGAGGTCTCGACGGGATTTGCCCAGCGGGCTTCTATTGCCGGTTCTAACGACAGCCGGAGGCCGGCTACCTCGATTGATATATCTGCGGCGATGCTCGGCGCTGTCCATCAGAGCAGAGCCGCACGACACGATACGGTCAACGACAGACTCCAACGAATTCAAACTCGGCAAAACGACCTGTCGAATCGTTCATCCTTTGTCGACTCGGCAAGCGGCAGATCACTCCGGGTAGCGCGTGGCGTCGAGCTCGATCTCTCGTCTTCTCGTCGTTCAATCAGGCTGGGCGCCGACCTTTTTGGCGACCAATCAACCGTCACTATAACCAGGGGCGACGAGGAGAAAACATTGACAGCCGGCAGCCTGGTAACGGCAGCTGAGTATCTGGCACTCCAACAAACTCGAGCTGATGGAAATCAAAGTCTTGTTCTCGATGATCGCGGCGCCGCGATTGATGGAACAGTTCTGCTAAGCGCCATTAGCGACGATGGTGGACGGGTGCGGGCCGCGCAACTAGTGATTCCATCAGGGGTCGAGGCAATCGGCAATTTCGCCAGTCACGGAGAGTTCCGACTTCAGGGAGACCTCACTAACTTCGGCACCGTCACCGCATTGTCGAACAATCCAGATTCGAAATCAGCCACAATCCACGCGAAAAATGTCATTAACCAGAACGGTGGTTTGATATCCACAGAGTCGTCCTCCCGACTGGAGGCGGAGTTTGGACCGCTAAATCAATCGATGGGTCTCAACCTTTCGGCCGACGAAACATTTATCAATAATGGCACAGTCTTCAGCTCCGGCAATCTGACCCTGTCTGCAGGCGGTCACATTGAAAACACTGGCTCAGTCGCGTCGACAAAAGGACTGGCTTTATCATCGATCGGCGGTTCAATCACAAATGCTGCTCAGTCAGCACTCCGGGCTCAGGATAACCTTGTTCTGGAAACCGGCAACGGAATCATCGACAACGCAGGTTTGATCGCGTCGGCACAAGGCAACATCAAGCTCCGAGGCGGAGCCACGCCGCTAGACCTGCATGTTAGCGGTGCAGGCGGCACGTTTGAAGCCCTCAACGGTTCGATTAATCTTCGTGACAGCACATACGCAGGAAGCGAAAACGTCGCCATGATCGGCGGCAACTATCTCTCCAGGCAGGTGAATATCTATGCCGATCAGGGGAGAGTCGACGGGAACATTGGCGAGGCGACCGGCTGGATCAACATATCTGCAGGAGCTGCCGACTTCGGTGCGTCAAGCACTGACCTGAAGCTCGGCAATATGTTTGTTGATGGCGATCCAACGTACTTCAATACATCAGGCAATCTAACGGTCAGCAACATCGCGAATACCGGCGGCAACAATCTAGCACTGATAGCGAGCGGGAATGTCGTAGTCACATCCGGTACGCTTGATACAACCAGACAAACCGGCACTGGTGGCAACGCCGGTAGACTGCTCGTCATTGCCGGTGCCAGCGTAACCAGCTCCGGCAGTTCGTCAAACAATAACGATACAAGCACTACTCTCACTGTATCGCAGTCAGGACTAGCTACACATGGCTCGGCCACCGGTGGTGCCATTGACCTGAGTGGAGTCTCAGCGATCAACACCACAGGCACAATCACATTGACAGGAACCGGCGGCAACGGCGCGGATGTAGTCCTCGTTGCATTTAGCGGCAGCGGCGCCGGCAACGGCTTGACTCCCGGCTCCATCAACCTGGGCACTACTGGAAGTATCACCACCGCCGGCGGTGGTAGCATCAGTTTTGCACCAGCTAGCAACGGCAACCTCACAGTCATAGCCGGTGCTACGGTCGATCCATCATCGAGCTCCGCGATCGTGCTCCCGCCAATCTTCACGGGTGCGGCGCCTGCCAATAACCAGATCGGGATCGGTGGTGGCGATGTGCTCATTGCAACATCAACACCCAACCTGTCCAGTAATCTGTCCATTCAAAACGGCGGTTTGTTAGGAGGAAGCGGCACGATTTCCCAAGGTACAACACAACCTACATCTGTGACTATAGGCTCTATCGGTGGAGGCTCCAACATTCGCCTCAATAATCCAATTCTGCAGTGGCAGACGGATGTTAACAACTTCGCTATTCCGATAATCAATCAATCACGGGTAGACAACGGAGTGGCCGGCAACCTGATTTTCAGCCCGGCGCTTCTTGAGCTCGCACTGCTGCAGGCCCAGTACATTGCTGCGACCGGATACTGGAACCATTACGATCTCCGTGGTGGCCCGTACTACGATAGGGCGGAGGCCATGGGTCTTTTGACCAATGACACCCCGGAAAACCTGGGGGCATCATGGGGCACCGTTGCTACTCCGACGTCGACTTTCAACGGCAATCATGCGGCGATGATGGCGGAGCCTGCCGGTCAACAGAATCACCGGTCGCAGATTCTGGATTCCTCGCATAAATATGTCGCAGTGGGAATGGCCAATGTCGGCGATGCCTGGTTTTTCGCGGAAGTTTTTTCCGATGTCGATCCCGGCCCCGTGATCGACTCGATACCAACAATAAATATGCACGGCGGTATCGCCGGACCGGCCGGTCTGGTGGCGACCTCGACGACATCCACCGCATTGACGCGAACCCTGGGCACGATGGGAGGCAACAGTGCATATCCAATCAGCATTTTGACTCAGGGTGGCAACGTATCCATCACCGCTGGTAGTACCGTCGATGCATCCGGATCCATTATGACCAACGGTACGCCGGGTCTGCGCGCGATCCGAAATACGGCCGGAATGAGCGCGGGGAGCGTAACAATCAACGCTGGCGGCAACGTAACTGTTGCCAACATTCAAGCATGCGGAGGAACAGGTGGATCGGACGACGGTGGCGCTGCGCCCGGCGGACTGGGCGGTAGCGGAGGTGCCATCTCGATTACTTCGCAAAACGGCAACATCACGGTATTACCGACGCAGGCATCGGCATTCATAGGAATCGCATCGTCCGGAGGAGCCGGCGGTCAAGCCATCGACGGAGGCGCGGACGGCGGCTCCGGCGGCGAAGCAGGCGATATAACTCTTTCAGCACTCAATGGGACGATTAACGTGTCCGCAATTGACGCAAGCGGCGGCGGTGGTGCGGGTGGCGCAGGCGGCAACGTCGGCGGCAACCCAGGCAACGGCGGCAACGGTGGCGCAGGTGGCACGGTCGATATCGACGCCGAAATCGTCACGATTAGCCATTTCATCACCGCAACAGGCGGTGGTGGCGGTGGTGCTGGCGGTCAGGCCGTTAATGCCGGCGGTGGCGGCGGCGGTGCATCCTTCGGCATTTCAGGCGCTGGTGGTGCTGCTACCGGTTCTGGAAATACAGCTGGTGGCGGTGGCGGTGGCAACGGTATGGTTCCTGGCTTTGGTGGTAACTCCAGATCATTCCCTTACTATTGGGAAGTAGCAGGTCCGGGAGCCAACGGCAGTGCGGGAGCAGGCGGGAGCTTTGGAGCAATCGGCGTCGGTGGCGGCGGTGGTGTCGGAACAGGTGACAGTGGCGGAGCCGGTGGCGCCGTCGGACAGAATGGCAGTCAGGACGCCAACAATCTCGCCTTCGGCGGACTCGGTGGTGCCGGCGGTACCATAGTCCTGAATGCATCAACTCTGACAATAGAGGGTACCCTCGATACATTTTGGACACCAAGAGCGGTCAGTCACGGAACCTCTTCCCTGCTTGCCCTGGGGACGAATGGAACAGTAACTATCACAACAAGCTCAAGCAGTTTCTCCACACTATATAGTGCCAATGCGGACTACAGTAGTAACGTAAGGAACATCATACTGGGCGGCACCGCATTCAACGTCGGCGTGGGCAGCGGCACCAACAGGAGCGCCGGCGCCATCGAAGCAGGTCCTCAAGCCAACTCGGTCACAATCAATGGCACCAGCTCCAACTCGCCGGTAACCAGCGGTTCATTCGGAGGCGGAGGCGTCTTCAATCTCACACTACAAGAGGGTTCCAATCCGGCAGTTCAATTCACGAATGGCAGCATGGTGACTCCCGCAGAGCTCGTCGCTCTCGTGAAGAAGGCCCAAGACAATACCCAGACACTCACACTGGCGGCTGACGGCAGCGCAATTGGGGGAAGCTTCACTATCCAGGCGGCTAACGTCCCCTCAGGTGGATTTTCCAACTTGCTCCTTCCAGCCGGTGTGACGGCAGTAGATCAGGTCAGTCTTCTGACATACACGACAAGCGCTCGTGTTGATGGCACTCTACAGATCAATGGAGTGAGTGGTATCGCGACGGTGGCTACTCCTACACTCACCGTGAATGGTGCCATTACCAATCTGTCCGGAGCGTTGAATATCCAGGGTACAGGACCAAGCAACGCGCTATCTCTCACCTTCGGCGCTTCCGGGTCGATCTCGACGAGTAACGGCGCAATTAGTTTTAACAGCACGACATCCGGACCCGTGACCACATCCACTACAACCACAGGAACGGTCACCGCAGGCGGTGCGGGCAATGGTATCACCATAAATGGTGGCAATCAGTCCATTAATATGGGTCTCTTCGCCTTCAACGGCGCCGTCACAGCAAATGCCCTGGACATAACGCTTTCGACACCCGCGTCGCCGCTTACGATCGGTGCATTAACCGCCGGCTCAATCAGTTTTACATGCTCCAATTCGATACTGAATGGTATCAATATAGGTACTCCAACCAACCTCTTCCTACGAAGCACCGCCGGTGACATCGGGGCTCTAGCTAATCGCTTTTCCACTGGTGCATCGCAAATCACCGCAATTTCCGATATTGGCGATGTGTATATCAATGCCACCAATGTAGACGGAGGGGACCTGGGAATAGGCTCCGGTGCGGAGAATCTGTTTGACTATCTAGGAGCCGGCTCAGTCAGAATGCACGGCTTAACTACGGACAGCGGCTCAATCAACATTGTTACCAGCGCTGGTACCATCGAAGTGGATGCAGGCTCAACGGTCACAGCCAACGAAGGCAATATTACATTCCAGCATCTCAATCCGAACGGGAAGAAAGGGAAGAAACGAGACACCATCCTTTTCGATATCGACTCTGTCACGCAAGCCCTCGCTTCAACAGCCGGTCTCGGTAACGTGACTGCCTCGATCGGATCCGTCGTTGTCGTACCAGGAAAAGCACCCAAGAAATTCATAATCCCAACCGTATCAGGCGGCGGAGCGATCAACTGGGGCAGCAAAGGCGTACTGGTGAAGAAAGCGGGCGATCGGGTCGTGACGGCCAAGGGTGCCAATGTCACATTCTCCAGCCCCTATTCCAAGCGCGGAATAACACTGGCTCCAGGATCAGACATCATAGGAGATCCTCCCAGCGCCGACAGTGTGGAAGCAGCGATACCCTCAGACGAAGTTGCTCTCAGCTCGCACTCATACTCTGCCGATCGCATAGTGTCTCTCACAAGCACGACATTCGGGAGTGCTTCGCAATCCGCCAATGCCGACTCAACAGGGTCACTGACAGCCATGCAACCCCCGGCTCTCAGCGTCGGGAATCTCAGCAATAGATTTGATTCATTGCAAGGATATCTACAAAGCAACAGTCCGGTGGAGCGTGACGAGGAGCTAAGAGAAAGCCTCTTGTCCTCCGGTAACTCGGTGTTTGGAACCAGTGAGAATCTACTTTTCACAAAATCCAATCCCGCATGTTTCAACCTCATCGAGTCCGCATCCTCTTCAATACAATCACGATGGGATGAAAACCCGTACACACGACAAAACACATCGGTTGACTCAATCAAGGCAATTCTCTGGACCGACGAGGAGATGGACTTGCCTGGTGTGACGACGGTAGTTAGATCGACTCAAAATTCCTATCAATCATCACCGGGTATTAAGGAGACAAGCCAGTCATCGAAAGAGTTGGCCACACTGAAAAGGGGTAAGGTGCTATTCGCGCCAAGCTCCGATACGCTGGTAACAACCCCCTTCGGAGAAGTAGAAATCGCCGCGAAATCAGTGGCACTCGTCTGTGTGGACGACTCAAGTGGATTAGCAGTCTACGACTTACACGACTCGGCCAAAGGATCCGTCAGGCTCTCAATCGACGGAATGACTGCATCGACTCTTAGTCCCGGTCGATGCGCTGTGGTATCACGACGCGGTACCACATTTTGTGACGTCAATCCCCTCGAATCGGTTGGCTATAGAGGTGTTGTTAGCTTCCAGCACCAACAAGGTCGAGTGGTGCACGATGCAGAGTTTGCTCCGGCCCACCTGGTCAAAAAAGTGGGAGCGCTCAAGGCAATATTGTCGTCAAAACATGCCAACGCCCGACGGATAAGCGCAATTCTCATGAAGACCACTGCAATTTTGTGGCATCTCAACAGCAGTGCCGATGAGTTTCGCTACTATCCAAAGACGAGAACCACAGCCTTGCTGCCTCGATAATTGGAAGCAACCCGATAAAGCTCGTGACGGAACGGGTCAAAACATTCTTGAGTTCACTCCGGTCTGAAGGACTGGGATTCCCGAGCTTGAGCCGATTCGAACTAAAACCTTCATGGCAGGTACGGCACGCCTGGCGCTGTGCGCTTTCTGCACTGATCAGAGCAACATCGGTTTTAATATCCTTATCCAACTTGAGCATCGCAGGGAACAATCCCCTTTATTAAGTCGCCGGACTTGACCCCTCGCGAAGGCTATCTGTAATTTTCGCTATGGTCCTCGGCATCGGGTGACGTGGTCGTAAAGTGCCTAGGTAGCACCAGCCACCAGAGGTTGCGCTATTTCTATTGTCTATGCGGGCGGACAAAAATAATCGAAATTTCTGGACAGAAGTGGGAACAAAAATTCTTGGAACAATGTGCACCCATCCCCGTCATCTCAGGCAGCTCAGTTTTCATCGAGAGCGCAACAACACTCACTTCGATTTGGTGACTCGGGGAGGCACTATGTATAAACTGTCGTTTAGATTACTCACTAGCCTGGCAATGCTTGCTACTTCTATCTCCATGCAGGCCATGGCCGCCGACGGCGATCGGCGTGACTCGAGAGACGAACGCAGAGCGGAGCGTCGCGCCGAACGGTCACAACAACAAACATTCAATAGATCCCATGAAAACGCGCAGAGGGATCTGCGTGAAGCGCAGCGCGACTTACGCGACTCGAGACGGAATACCCAATTCGACAATCGCGCGGCACGACAAGATGTCAGACAAGACAACAAATTTGATCGTCGTTTGGACAATCTGAACGATCGAATCAAAACCACCAATACTGTCAACAACTGGAACAACAATCAGAATCGTTGGCAGAACAACTGGCGTGATTCGAACAATTGGGACCGAAAACGCTTTCAAGCATCCAACAATTTCCGCAACTGGGACGACCAGAGACGCTACGTTCGTCAAAATCTTCGACGGATTAACGAGATCGGTCGGCTGAATGCGCTCCAACAACAGCAGCTGGATGCTCAGATGCGAGCAGCCTACCTGGCGTACCATAACAACAACTACAATGGTGCGTATAACTGGGATACATATTCCCAACCACAATTTCTGGATTACTTGCAATCGTATCAACCGTCGCTATTGGACAGAATCTTAGGATACCTGGGTATCGGTGGTGGCTTCGGCGGTGGCTTTGGCGGCTCCAACTACCTCTACTCTCAGGATTGGAACACGGAGCGCGATCAGCTCTCCCAGAACTTGTTCCGCATTCACCAGCTGCGCTTGTCTGGTCAGATTTCGGCCTCACAAGAAGCACAATTGATGGCTCAGATGCGAGCTGAATTCCAGTCGTATCATAACAACAGCTGGAATGGAGGCTACGGGTTGACGCAGTACTCCGATCCTGGTTTCATCGACTATCTGAATACAAATCGACCATCCGTTCTGACGACAATCAGAAGCTATCTCGGTATGTAAACCGGATTCACTTGGTTGTACCAGGACAAATTGAACATTTTAGTGCGCAGAAGCAACGCGGCCAGGCAAGTAAATTGCCTGGCTGCGTGGCATCGAGCAAAGCTGTAATGCTAGATCGGTTAGTTAATCACTTGTGCGCATAGACCTGTTCGTCGGTACCTATTGAGGGGCGCTGTCATTTGCTCCCGGGGTAGTCGCCTCGTACTTTGAGTGGAGGCACTTTTCTACCGCATCGTAGGCCTGCATTCTCGACAGATTGAAAGACCGCCAATCTGCTTGCCATGCGTGTGCAATCTGTCCGGAGAATCGATCGCGTACGATCTGTTGAGAGCCAGGTGGCAACGTCTTCAGATTCTCCATTAGGGCAGGAATACCATCATTACTCAATGTGAGAGCATATTCCACATCAAAATGATGCCCCTGATTCATGAAAGCGATGTTGCTCCGTACAATATGATCGTCCGGATTGAGGAAATGCAGTACTCCAAGGACTACAACACCAGACAAAAGAGACGAAACTGCGAAGTACTTGCGCTTGTCGCGAAGAACCGTTATGCAAAAAACAACGCAAACAACGGCAATCCAACCCATGAACGCTGTCGTGTAAAAACGAAGCTCTGTCTGCCCGTACTCGCTCTGATAAAGTCTCATTCGCGCTACAGCCGACACCATGATGACGAAAAGCATGACAATCTGAGAGGCTTTCAGCGCCCGAAGTACGATTAGGCCGGCCTGGGATGTTTTGTTCATGGCCCAATCCAACGACAACAGCACCGGTATTACAAGAACCGTGACTGTGACCAGTTCAAAGAATCCTCTACGCGCGTACTCGGAGTATGTGAGATTCGTGGTCACGTCTACAAGACTGCTGCCACCGAAGAAATACCGTGCCTGGACAAGGACGAAGGATAAGAACAACAAATTGAGCAAAGCAAGAATTACACCAACCTCCACCTGCCCCAGCGCGATCGCCTTTGGCTGCGGCTCTTTATCGTCTTGAGCCAAGTATTTCGAAATCTGACCTATGCTCATGCATCGGAAAAAACCGCTGGCGCAAAACATCGACATTGAAACCAACGATGCATGTTGGAAAAACTGACCAGAGTCAATCTGCAAGCTCTTTCTAATAATTCCTTCGAAGGCTGCATCTGCAGACGCGAACAGTCCTCCGAAAACGCAAATCAAGGGAATTGCAAAAAGCAGCCCGCGCGCTACCTGCTTCACGCAAGTCCTGGTGCTTTCGCTGAGCATATCCTTCCATCCGATCTCTTTGGCGATAAAAACGAAAGGACTGAATAAAAGATTTTCTGCGAATTGCAATGGTGTCATCAAGTAATGCATGACGCCAGCAGTGGAAACGCTCAGCCCCATGACGGACACCGCAGCCAGACCAAGAAAGAAAAAAATAACGCCAAGATCAAGCGATCGAAGGACCGGCGAATCTCTCCATACACAACCAGCAGCCAGGAAGAGTGGTGGCACCAAGAACCACGAACTCTTCCAGCGGCTGATCGGCTTCGTGCGGCAGATTAGGGTCAACGATGCAAACGTCAGCAGCACCAACCACACAAAGAGACTTAGTCCCCAGGGGACAGACTTGAACAAGGAGTCATGAAATAGAAAATCGGTGACTAAACCGGTCAACACTGCAGCAATGAGTGTCGGAATTACATTATTCATTCAATTATTCTCCACGCGAAAGACAAGACCAGTCGGTCCGATCTCTCGGAGGTATGCAAAAACAAATTACTCGGCGATGAGACACGCCTGACGGGCTGCTCGAAGTCGAGCGATGCGCCACGCGTTTGAGTTGTCTTCAATCAGCATACATCAAAACGAAAAATGGACAACGACAACTTGCACCAATCTTCAAGCGCTCCTCAAGCAAGCAATTCGCAATGAGCCTGCAGTAGGTCAATTGAGAGTCCTGTAAACCTTCAGTAAAGTGGAACAAAATCGCATTTTGCGATCGAAATCCCACAAAATCTCAAGCGAAATTTCGCATTAACACGTAATTTTCTACGCTACTAGACACCCTCTTTATGCGCCTCTTCAGGTTTAGATCCACCGGATTAAACCATGGCTTACATTGCCTTGCTTCTATCAAACAATCTCCTAACAAACATCAACAATGAGTGAACAATAAACGGAGAAGATGCGTAGAAGTCACACAGTGACAACGTTTCATATGACGTTCTTTTGATCGTCCTATATGTGACGCTCTATTTGATGTCCCTTTTTGACGATCTCCTGGATGTTCTATTCGGCCTCCTACTACGCTCTATTCAAGCCCATTGCAGGAGTTATCCGTCTCCAGCATCGTGATGATCGGCGTTCTGCGACGCTCTATTCGAGTTCAAATCAGGGAATATACGCCTTCTATCAAGTCTTATTCGACGTTCGATTCCAGCACGTAACCGAATCCTTTTCTGGTCGTAATTTGGATCGACGCTTGCTCCGCTTCAAGTCTCTTCCGGATCTTGGTTATGTAAGCTCTGATGCTGTCCGGCGTGACCTCCGATTCGGTGGACCAGACTCGCTCCAAAAGCACATCCGCTGGGAATGTATGGTTGGGATTGCGCATCAGGAATTCGAGCAGAGAAAACTCCTTGGGAAAAATCGAACACTTTCTGTCGTCTACCAGCATGATACCGTTGGCGACATCAAGACTTACATTGCCTAGAGATAGAACAGCGGGCTTGATTGCTTGTGGACGCCTTAGTAGTGCTCTGAGACGAGCCATCAACTCTACGTTTTCGAACGGCTTAGTCAGGTAGTCGTCCGCGCCAGAATCCAACCCTCTTGCCTTATCTACTGCCTGATTTTTTCCGGTCAACATCAACACTGGTGTCATGCCACCGCCGCTCCGGTATCGATTCAGCACATCGATGCCGGTCATATCCGGCAGCCCCCAATCCAGAACAATCAGGTCGTATTGCTCGGACTTGAGCCGGAATAGCGCATCCTCACCTGTCTCGACCGCTTCGACGACATAGTTCTGCCGCGACAGAAATACTTTGAGCGACTTCTTGAGCGCGAGATCGTCTTCGACTAGTAGTATCTTCGACATACGCAGCGATTATTAGAAACCCCTGACAAAACCGTTATCTAGTTTGTACCATCACCTGTCGGAAGTTTAAACCAAAATGCACTTCCTCCGGTAGCACTCTTCCGAACACCGATAGTGCCTCCATGAGCAGTGATGATTGTCTTGCAAATCGCTAATCCCAGCCCCATGCCGTGCTGCTCTTCATCGGTTGGATTCAACCGCTCATAAGTCTCGAATATTTTCTCGATGTGCTGGTCTGGAACACCCGGTCCGTCATCTGCAACAACAACTTCTACAAAGCCATCACTTTCGTGGACACCGATATGAACCTTCGAACCCGCAGGCGAGTACTTCACTGCATTGGTGAGCAGGTTCACGAGCACCTGCACAATCCTCTCTGAGTCAGCGAAAACTTGAGCATCAACCGTCTCAGCGCTTATGGTCGACTTCTTCGATTGAGCATACAGAGACAGACTTCGAATTGATTGCCTTATGCAATCAGCGATGTTGATAGAACGTGCAACAATTTGATATCGTCCTTGCTCGATTTGCGGTAAATCGAGGAGATTGTTAGTCAGCGTCATCAGTCTGCGAGACTCACCCGTGGCATCCGCAACTAATTCGCGCAGCTCCGGATCAAGTTTGTCCGACGCTTCTTCGTCCAATAGGTCAAGTGTCGTCTTGATTGTGGTCGCGGGAGTTCTTATGTCATGACCGATCATTGCTACAAAGTCTTGTTTTATCTTTTCGGCTCTTTTCACGTTTTCCGCCATCTCATGAAAAGCTTTGTCGACAATGCCAATCTCATCGGTCACCGTAAGCGGTGGCAGTAACGGTTGCTTTTTCGAGAAAAGATCAACATTGGAGAGAACCCGCTTTAAACGCTGCTCGATACTTCGTGCAAAGAAGTTGGCGATCCAGAATGCAATGATTAGGTTGCCTATCAATCCAACGAGCATAACTTGCCGGATTGCATTTCTGCGCTCTTCGAAGCTCCTGGGCGCCTTCCCGTGAGCAGCCAACTCTACACCTGCAAGAGAACGCGCCGTATGAATAATCTTTCTAACCCGATTGTAACCGGTCATACGCTGAACATTGTCGGAAAAATGCTGCCCCTCGGCGATTAGTCTCTTTTGATCTCGAAGTGCAGCAATCCCAGATTGCATCTCAGCGTTGAGATAACCGAAGACCTTCTCGTCATGTCTTGAATTTTCTTTCAAAAAACGCAGATCGTCATTGATGTCTTTAATGCTCGAATCGAATTTTTGCGAGGTGAACTCATTTTGAGTATACGCATACATGTAGAGCGCGCCGGACGCCTCGTACGCGTGCACGAATAGTCGATCCACTGCCGAGATTATCGCTCGCGCATGAACCTCGTCGAGGGTCTCTTGCTCCGCACGAGCCAACTCTTTCATAAGCAAAGCAACGAAAAACAATTGAAAGAGCAGCGGCACTGCCACAATCAACAAACCTTTTTTTCGAATGCTTAACCGAATTGGCACGCCTCGACAACGTCCGTCATAAGATGACAGATCTACTGTACATCCTGCTGTCAAATTAGTCGACGGATGAGGTCAAAAAAGCTATTTTCTGCCCCCCGCGGAGTCCGCTCAACTTGCAATGCTGACAGTGCATGCCTCTCACGGATGATCAACTTAGATGGTTAGAGGAGTTCAGACCACGGACCAGCCGTTCGACTGGAGTTGATCAGGACGCTATGTCGAGAAGCTCGTTGCCAAGCTCCTTCGTCACTTCACAGGCGGTGTGCCCACATCCACACTCGTGTTCGGATTCCGAGGGATCAACCGATTCGCAAAGTGGCGTACAAAATTCACCCTCGACTACGTTGCAATTGCATCCTTCATTTGCGCAAGTATGCTGATCATCGCCGGCTATTAACTGATCTTCCTCATGCAAAGGTGCGCACACGCTGTCAGAAGGCTGCAATTCCACGATTTCAAATCCCTCTGCCACCACATGCAGTGGCTCCATCTCGGTAATTTCACGTTCGATGTTTTCAAACTCAAAATTCGCTTCATCGCAGATTCCCTCCGACCAATCTTCGGCATGGGACGTCACAGCTAAATCGTCGATTTGAAAATCCGGTTCGATGACGAATTCATTACTTGGGCTATCGAAGGCATCAGCGGACTCACCATCGGCAGGTTGCAGATCCTCTTCGTCAAAGTGCTCTAAAGCGGCCTCGATTGGATCGATCTTCGATTCAGACGGCTCCTCTATTCGACTCTTTCCCACAGAGCGCTTCTTAACTTTCCTTGCCGAGCCTTTCAGAGAAGATTCGGCCTTTTGCTTACTTTTCTTAGTCATACGACTCTCCTTCTACGGCGATTGGAAGACGCAGATCTCGGCATCAGGTTCCATATATCCGAAGGAGCACAAGGTAGTAGACGATCAGCCTTTCAAGAAGATACGAATAGTTTCGGCTGGGCGACCGAGAACCGCCTTCTTTCCACGTTCTACAATAGGACGCTGCATCAGGTCAGGATGTTTAACCATTAGATCAACAATTTCGTCTTCGCCCAACTGCGCTTTCGCAAGACCCAATTCGCGATAAATCGATTCTTTTGTGCGCAACAACTCCCGGGCGCCAATGCCCATCTTCTTGAGCAGCTCTTTAATTTTGCTTTCAGGTAATGGCTCGACGTAATAATCAACTTTGTCAAAATCGATGCCACTTTCTTTCAAAATCTTATTGACTTCGCGACAAGTTGAGCAGGTTGGTTTTTCGTAGACGGTAATTTTGTCGGTCATCTCGAGTCCTTCGCAGAATTTATTGAGGGCATGTTAACACAGAGTCGATGCGTTCAAAAAATCTCCACCGAAGGAGCCAGACGACTTCATTAAGATGTGCAATAATTTTCGCAAGAATGACGACTGCCACGCCCCAACCGATTCGCAAGATCATTCATGTGGACATGGATGCGTTTTACGCTTCGGTAGAGCAGCGAGACAACCCAGAGTATCGTGGACTGCCGGTTGCGGTTGGTGGAACACCCGAAGGCCGAGGAGTGGTGGCTGCTGCAAGTTACGAAGCTCGAGCCCACGGCGTTTACTCAGCGATGCCGTCACGCACAGCCATTCAAAAGTGCCCGCATCTTATATTTGTCCGACCTAGATTTCACGTTTATCATGATATTTCGGAACAGATTCGCGAAATTTTCCACCAGTACACGGATCTAGTCGAACCACTCGCGCTGGACGAGGCATACCTGGATGTCACGCATAATAAGCATGGTCTGCCGTCCGCGACATTAATTGCCAGAGAGATCAAGCAGCAGATACTCAGAGAGACTTCCCTAACCGCGTCGGCGGGGATTTCGATCAACAAGTTCCTGGCAAAAACCGCATCTGGTATCAAAAAGCCTGATGGATTGTTCTTGATACCCCCGGATAAAACGGAACAATTCATGGAGAAATTGGCAATTGAGGAGTTCTACGGCGTTGGCGAGGTAACGGCACGAAAAATGCACCAGCTCGGAATTAAAAACGGAGCCGATCTAAAAGCGTGGACCGAGCCGCAGCTGATTGAGAGGTTTGGAAAGACTGGAAGTTTTTTCTACGCCATTGTGCGAGGGCGCGACGATCGACCGGTATGCCCAAATCGTGTCCGAAAATCCGTAGGCGCCGAAGAGAGTTATGCGGAAGATCTAAGGGATAAACCGGCGATGATTACCGCCCTGGAGGAGATTACGTCTACACTACTCCGACGAATCGAAAACAATGGAGGAGGGCGGACCTTGACTCTCAAGGTAAAGTATTCCGACTACCAGCAGGTGACCAGGAGTCGCACTGTCTACGATACTATTAAAAGCGCTGACGTGATTATGCGAATGGCAATTGAGCTCCTCGACACGACGGAGGCTGAAGAGAGGAGAGTTCGGCTTCTCGGTATGAGCCTGTCAAATCTCGACAGCGAACGCGAAGCCGAAGACGTCGTACAACTGACTCTGCAGTTTAACTGATCGCAGCAAATCTTCCACTTTGATAATCGCGCATAGCCTGCGCAATCTCGGTATCGGAATTCATTACGAATGGACCGTAGCCAACCACAGGCTCATCGATTGGTCTGCCGTTGAGAAGCAAGAGATGCGCTTTTCCAGACGATTCGATTTCAGCAATCTCATTTTCTCTTTCCAAGATCGCGAGATGAATGCCATTCTCTAGCTCGGTACCACCGACAGCGACCGCTCCGTGCATCACGAAAAGAGCTGTAGTGTAGCCGCTCTGCAGCGGGACCGACAGTTTGCCACTTTTGTGAAATTCGATGTCCAGCAAATTGACCGGCGTGAACGTCTCGGCCGGACCCGCGAGCGTCTCGAAAGAACCCGCGACGACTCGCACCGAGGCGCTTTCATCCGCGGTTGTGAGACGCGGAATTGCGTTGGATAGGAGCGTCTGGTACTTGGGCGTGGTCATTTTGTGTTCTGCCGGCAAATTGACCCAGAGCTGCACCATTTGAAGAGTTCCGCCACTCTTTCGAAAGGCTGCTGAGTGCAGCTCTTCATGCAACACACCTTTTCCAGCCGTCATCCACTGCACATCGCCCGGTCCAATCTCACCGAAGTTGCCGGCAGTATCTCGATGCTGCAAGCCGCCCTGAAAAACAAACGTGACGGTCTCGAATCCCCTATGTGGATGCATTCCGACACCGAGAGCCTTCTCGGTAGGTGGAAAATTGGACGGACTGCCGTAATCCAAAAGGAGAAACGGACTGAGCGAGTCCTTGCCCAGGTCTCGATAAGAGAATAGATTGCGCACGGGAAGACCGTCTCCGACCATATGCGGGGCGTGGGGCTCATGCAAGCTAACAACTTTCTTCGTTATCATGATTCCTCCAGATTTTGCGCTCGCGCTGCGAGGTTCTATTTGAATTTCAGTCTCTGTTGTTATTGTCTAATTCTTATCCCTAAGATTGAGTATCTCTCATTTCAGATTCCGTACACCGACCTTTCTTGTTCTATAATGATCGACTTCAAACTCCAGGGGATTGGAACATGAACTGGGTCTCACTTCTCACGGCCGTTGCTTTAGCGGCGACACTATCTCTTGGCGCTTTCGCTCAAACAGGCGGACCGTCGACGAATCAGGAGCTGGAAACATTAGAAAAGCGCTTCTTCATTCACGACTTCTCTAAGGAGCCTATCGAGCAGCGACTCGAGCGCATGGAGAAATTTACGTTCGGTGAATCGGGCAAAGGCGCAACGCAGGCACGATTGGCTCGTATAGCTGCAACGCTCGAAACACATTCCCCTGACACACCAATCTCAAGCATATCCGCGCCGAAAGCAGGCGGCGCTAAGCCAATCGTCGCGGCAAAAGCGCCGAACGCAACCTTTCCGGCCAATGCTCCACCAGCCGCTCAACCGGCAGACGATTCCGACGATGGCAGCACGGATTATCCTCACATAACCTTCTTGGAGAACGAAATTCTCAATCAGTCATTCGCGGGTCAACCTCTCTCTACGCGCCTGTCGCGCCTGGAAAGCAAAGCGTTTGGTTCTCCATCGAAGAATCCTGATATGAGTGATCGAACTGATGCGCTCGAACGGTACGCCGAGGTAAAACTGCACAAACGGGCGTTCGCACCAAGTCCCTCCGAGAGCGATGACGACGAGCAAGTAGCATCACAGCCAGCTCCTGTAAAACGCGAAGATCCCGAAGCAGCTCTTCCAGATCCGCCCGCTGAAGGTGCCCGCATGTTGACACGCATAGCATGGTGCGAGATGCACACGTTTGGTAGAACATATCCTGAACAGCATCTTCTGGCACGCCTTCATCAATTGAACGCCAAGATCTTTCCGTTAGACCACGAAAAAGACATTCAACTGATGGACCATGTCGACGCCATAGTCAAGGAAGTGGTGCTGCGCCAGCATCCGCCATCGGTCGCCAGCCGATAATCTCCGACTAGCTCGCTTGCGAACCTGTTTCAAGCTCTCGACCAAGCAAGTGATCGAACTTGCGCGGTGCCGGCGGTCCCAGTGGGCTGCGACTGCAAGCTGGTTTAAAACTCTCAACCAGCTCGTTTGCGAACTTGCTCTATTCCGGCTGGTAGTCGGCGGTCCCCGGTGAGCGACGCGTCTGCGAACTGCCTCATACTCTCATCGAGCAAGTTGGTGAACTTGCCGTCCCCGGCGATATTAATGGGTCATCGATCGATTCGGTCTGAGCTGTGATGAGATTGTGATAATTCGATGATAGATTCTTACCACAGGGTGTGCGCAATAGCGGTTTTGACGACTTGCGCAAAGAAAGGTTCGTTCGTCCGACATATAGATATTCTGGAGGTCGACGCATGGTCTTTGAAGCGACAAAACAATTGGCCAGTACGACTATAGATACAAAAAGTGTTCCACAGATACAACCAACGGAGTCTTTTTCAAACTTACTCGAAGCAGTAAGAGCTACTTCAAACAAGCCCCTTTTGTCAGAGAATAGTCTGAACGCGGCATCAGACAAGAGTTCTACCGACGCACGAGAGCTTAATTTTGCCTCTCCTGCAAATCCGCCACGTTCCGTCGCAGGACAGAAGAACGGTGAAAAACCGCTGCGACGATCAGATTTGCCGACAGAGAAAAAGATGACGCCGGAGGAGCAAAGCTCAACAGCAAAAGAGATTGCAATTGAGATCGCAGAGAAAGGGCTGACGGCATCTCCGGAACTTCGCGACAAGATCCGTGGGTCGATGCTCAGAGTCTACATGGACGGAGACAAGAACGGACCCGGAAATGAAAAGGCGATGTATGAGTTTGTCGAACAGATAAGCAAGCAGCTGGACAAGGGCATGTCGCTCCAAGTTGATGCCAGCGAAGCCAACAAGGAGTTCACCGATTTTCGCAAGAAAGCACAGGACACGATAGCTAGCAAGGCAGGCATGAAGATGGGCGCCTGCGGGCAGCTTCGATTGATTCAAACAATCGAGGACAGGATAGTAACCGTGGAGAAGATGCACTACGCAGCTTCCATCGTAAAAGATCCACCAATGAAAATGTTCGGTTAATCGGCTAGTTGATAGTCCATCGCCCAAGCATCAACTTTCCGGTAATTGGTAAAACGAGCCCGATCACTATCGGCTCGTTTTACCGCTTTGTGGCTTCTCTCCAGCATGAAAAGGTAGAAGGACAAGCTCGGGATTCATCTCCTGAACACCATCTTTCATAACCAGTTCAGCCAGGGCCGGCAGACCAACAATCTTTACGCCTTGGGTTTCGCCGACCAGCCATCTACCGGAATTTGCGATAACTTTCAGCTCGAATTGGCTGGATTTACCAAAGAATCTATCAAAGCTCTCTTGTTTTACTATGAAATACAATTTGGAGACAGGGTCGCCTTTGCTGAGTTGATTGGGTGTCAAAACAGACTCGATTGGACGCTCGAGATAAAACATCAAAGATGGCTTGAAGTCATCGATTATCGCGATAGCACCATCCTGTTTTCCCTTGAGCACTTCCATGACACGGTGAAGATCCCCGCCTACGAATTTGTGGCCCAGATCAAATCCGATCTGCGAAGCAAACACACACATCCATGCCATGCTCGCCAAAAGCATGCCGAGCGAACCTTCAACCTTGCCTTTGGTCAACAGCCAGTTTTGATACAACAACCCGGCACCAAAGCCAGCCAATGCAGTTACTATGAAAAACTTGGTGGTGCTAGATGCGGTGCTGGCGATCCACTCTAATTTTTCTCCCAGTACTTCAGGCAAGTAACTGAATAGAAGAGGATCACAGAAGCCGGAGAACGTCACTATGCTGAACACGACGAGCGCAAATCCCAGAGCGGCAAACAGCGCGCTCGATACTTTCAGATACTGAGCGATCTCGGTCTGTTTATTCCACCTATCGCACCAATCATTGAATGTAACTGCCACTATTAACGATACCGCTGGAGTGAGGGGCAGTAGATATGTGTGAAGCTTAGATCCGGCACAACTGAAGATCGTAAAGAGCGCCAGAAGCCAACACCAGAGAAAGATTCGCAAGCGATTGCTTTGGTCTGCTCCACTTTCTTCGGCTCCTTTGGTCGAGGCAAATCGAAAGCCGGCAGGAAGAAAGACAAACCAGGGGCAGATGGCATACGTCAAAACAGGTAAGTAGAATAAGCAGTTAGAGTTGACATGGCCGACCTTTCCGCCAAAGCGCGCAAGGTTGCCTTTTAACAAAAACACATCGGTCCAGAGACCGCGGGTCTCTATTCCTGCCACCACATACCATGGCATCATGACTGAGCACAAAACAAACGATCCCACGATCGGATCAAGTCGCCGGATCGCTTCGAACCACTGCCCGCGAGAGCGACAAGTCGAAAGCAGAAACGCTCCGATAACAGCAACTGCGAGCGCAATCGCCAGCGGCCCTTTTGTTAATACAGCCAGTCCGAGGAGCGCGTACGCGAGCAATCCAAACACTCTGGCAGAACCAGAAAGTTTTAGGTACATGAGATACAACGCCACCGACAGCAGCGCCGTGAAAGTCATGTCTACAAGCGCCGTTCTTCCCAGTCCAATGTACATTGGCGTACAGAGCAAGACCGCGGCAGCGCAAAAACCGACCTTCTTCCCTTTTGTTGTTCGTCCAAAAAGATACGTCAAAAAGACGAGGATTGCTGCGGACACACACGATACCGACCGCGCTGCAAACGCACTCACACCGAGGACCTTGTAGGCAAACACCTGCAACCAATAAATCAGAATCGGTTTGTCGAAAAACAGCTGATAGTTGAGTTGAGGAATCAAATATTGTTCACATTCGAGCATCTCGCGAGCCCCTTCGCTGTAATAGGCATCAGCTCTGTCAATCAGCCCGAAGCTTCCAAGACCAAAGAAGTAAATGCTCAAAATTCCGGCGAGGATTAGGCCCAGGTAGCACCAGTCCGACCGCGAGTCAGCAGCTTCGGCTGCCGAGTTGTTTGCCGCGCTGAATGCTAGTTTCATTAGGGTTGCCAATTGTCCGTCATCTAAATCCGATATCGTCGAGTAATGGATCCTACAGCTTCAGAGCAGCAAACGATAAAAAAATCACCACCTCGTCAAAAGCCTCCGGAAATCGGTCGTAGCGGCTTCAGAGCAATAGTTGTTTGCCTCTCCGACACAGGACGATCACAATGATGGGTCAGAATAGGATAACAAAAATGATTACTACCTTTTCCGATTGATGCTATGCGAGTCCTGATTATCGAAGACGACCAACGAATTGCCGAGCCAATTCGGGACGAACTTGAGCACCAAAAATATCTCGTCGATGTCGCGTATGACGGCAGCACCGGTCTTGACATGGCAAAAAGCGGCAAGTTCGACATGATCTTGCTCGACCTTATGCTACCGGAGCCTGATGGCATCAATATCTGCCAGGCCATTCGGGACGCCAACATCACATCCCCAATCCTGATTCTGTCGGCACTCACCTCGAAAAAAGACAAGATTATGGGTCTTGATTCGGGAGCTGATGATTATGTCACAAAACCTTTTGACCTGGACGAACTATCAGCCCGGGTTCGAGCACTGAGCAGGCGATGCACAGCTCACAAGAAAGCTGTCATATCTTCTGGGCAATTGTCGGTTAATACCTCAACGTGCCAGGTGATGTACGACGAAACGCCAGTTGACTTGACGCCAACTGAGTATCGAATGTTGACGTACCTTCTGCGCAATCCTAATACACCGTTCACAAGAGAATCACTGATCGAAAATCTCTGGCTCAATCAGTCGTTGCCTGGCGAAGAGGCGATCAAAACTCACATAAAGACGCTGCGCAAGAAGTTGGTTGCCGCAGGAGCGCCGAAAAATCTAATCGAGACAGTCTACGGCTTCGGATACAAATTGAACGTATCATTCTGACGAATTGACGCAGTGTGTTAGCTGTCTGCAACATCTGAGGATCCTCACAATCTGGTTATCATCGGAATATCGGCGCTCTTTATTTCGACGCCGAGCTTCCAGTGGAAGAACTATCACCGTAACCGTTTCAGAAATTTTGCGCTAACTATTTGAATGCGAAAGAAGCAATGCGCTGATCAAGTGCTAGAGCCATCGCCTTTAGACTTTTCCTGTTCAAGCGCTTGTTCGGCTGCCCGACGATACCATTCTTGCGCTAGCTCTATATTTTTTTCTACGCCCAGGCCATCGTGATACATTTTTGCCAACTTGGTTTTCGCTTCGACAGACCCTTGATCCGCGGCCTTCTCATACCATGTGCATGCCCGCAAGGCATCAGCTTCGACGCCTCTACCATGACGATACATCTCGGCAAGATTGAGTTGTGCAACCGGATGACCCTGCACCGCAGCTCTCTGATACCACTGAAAGGCTTCTTCAGCATCTAGCGGGACACCTTTGCCAAGCAAATACATTTTTGCAAGCGCCACCTGACCGTCATCGTCTCCGGCTTCAGCGGCCTTTCGATATGAAGCGCAAGCGAGCCGAACGTTTTGCTTTATGTCATGTCCATGTTCGTACTTGCGAGCCAAAGTCATGAGCGCATCAATCTGATTTTGTGCGCAAGCTTTCTTCAACCACTCAACAGCCTGAATTCCGTCGCGCTCTACACCAACACCTCCGTCGAAGCGCATGGCAAGCTCGAATTGAGAATTAGCATTACCGGCCTCGGCGGCTGCTTGCAGCCCGGCTATGCTCTCATCTAGATCTGGTTTCATGATTATTCATTCTATAACAGAGGGACGATTGAGCGCCCGCCCCCTGTTGACAACACCCAAAATTAAATCAATATCAAAATATCTTCACTAACCATTGATTCGGTCTCATAATCGCACTACGCTTGCCAACGGTGAAAGACAGAACAAAGTCTGGTCGTTCACAGGGAGGTTTTTTCGTGAAGCAGGACATCAAGCCGCCAGCGGATCCGCAGACCGTCCCAGCTGCGCGCAGCGCCTGTCAAGCAGACGGCAAAACCTCAACTCAAAGCAACACCATTGTCAAGATCCGAGAGTCAGAACAAGGAAATGTCTCCTATCGACTCGAAAAGAGTTCACCGGCTCAATCGACAATTGAGCCGGCATTGACAAAGAGCGCAAGATCGCAGAAGACGCTGACCTTGAGCTCAATTGCAACAGTCGTCGTCGTAGTCGGCGCCTATTTCGGATATCAGGCTTATCAAAATCATCAGAAGAGCACGACTATCACCGCCAACGGTGCGACACCGCCCGTGGTGACAGTAACATCATGCCAATCGCGCACTCAACCTGTTAAAGACGCTCTATCTGTGACAGGCAGTGTCTGGGCATGGGATCCACTGAGCGTCGGAGCTGAGGTCAACGGACTGAGAATAACCTCGGTCACCGTCGAAGAAGGCGATCATGTTCGAAAAGGACAAGTTCTCGCCACTCTTAACTCTACATTGCTCAGAGCACAGCTCCAACAAGCGAAAGCCAGGCTTTTATCGAGCCAAGCGAATCACAACAAAGCGATTCAGCCGAATCGCCCCGAAGACATTCTCGCGCTCGAGGCAGCGTTAGCTCAAGCGGAAGCGAATGTGGCACAGGAAGAAGCTCGCCGTAAGCAGGCAGATGCCAACTTGGGCAACGCCGAAGTAATGGCCGGTAGATTCACCCAGCTAGCCAAGGCCGGAGCAATCAGTACTCAGGACGCAGAGAATAAGCAAGTCTCCGCGATCACAGCTCGAGAAGAAGTTAAGAGCGCGGACGAAAAAGTCAACGCATCGAGATTTACGGTAGACCAGGCCAGGCAACGCTTGCTCATGGCCACCCGCGGTGGGCGAATTGAAGATATCGCCATTTCCAGGGCCAACATTGAAGAGATCAAAGCTCAGATCCAACATTTGCAGCATCAGATAGATCAAACGATTCTCAAGGCCCCTGACAATGGTTTAATTTCAAAACGAGATGCACACATCGGCGACATTACATCGGTCGGAACGCCGCTATTCTCTATGGTGCGCTTGAACAAACTCGAGCTTAGAGCTCAGGTTAACGATATCGACATTGCTAAACTGAAGCCAGGGCAAGCAGTCAACATATCCGTGCACGAAGAGCAAGATACTCGTATCGCAGGCAAAGTGCGATTGGTGAATCCGCTCGTCGATGCCACCACCAGAATGGGTATCGTCCGAATCGACTTGCCTAATTATGCCGGCCTCAAGCCCGGCATGTTCCTGAAAGGCGAGATCCAGCTCGGAACAAGACAATCTGTTACCGTGCCACTGGAGTCTCTGGTCACACGCAATGGAGAGTCTGTCGTCTTCAAACTGTCCTCCGACAATCGGGTGACGAGCACCGCGGTCACTACCGGCGTTCAGACTGACAGCTTCATAGAAATCAAAGAAGGTTTGGCACCCGGCGAGGCGATCGCCGCCAAAGGCGCCAGATTCCTGTCCGACGGCGATACCGTGCGAGTAGGAAAATGAACTGGAATATTTCAGCCTGGTGTATTCGTAACCCGATTCCACCTATTGTTCTGTTTCTTCTACTTTCGGTGGCTGGAGTCGGATCGCTACTTGGCCTGGGTATCGAAGAAGAGCCCAACATCGACGTGCCCTGGGTGTCTGTCAGAGTGACCCAGAGCGGCGCTGCACCGATGGAAATGGAAACGCAGATAACCCGCAAGGTCGAAGACGTGGTCGCGGGTGTAGCCAATGTCAAACACGTGCGTTCCACGCTGACTACCGGAGTATCGAGCACTGATATAGAGTTCGAGCTCGGCACCAATAGCGACCGTGCCACCAACGACGTTAGAGAAGCGGTGACGCGAATCAGACAGCAGCTTCCACGCGGCATTGATGAGCCGATAATTCAGCGTCAAGACTTCATCGGAGACTCTGGAATCACCTACACCGTAGCCTCCGCCAAGCGCTCCGCCAAAGATCTCACACATCTTATAGAAAACGATTTCACTCGATCGCTCATGGCATCGAAAGGCATCGGTCAGGTTTATCGCTTTGGTGGAGTATCGCGCCAGATATGCGTCGATCTAGATCCGGTCAGGCTCGAGGCGCTCGGCGTCACAGCCGACATGGTCAACTCACAGTTGCGCGGAATGAACGTCAACATGCCCGGCGGCAGAGGCGAGGTCGGCTCCACGGAACAGTCGATAAGAACACTGGGAAGCGCACACTCGCTCGAGCAGCTACGTGCAACGCGAATAGTTCTACCGAGCAATCGATGGATCGAGCTGGGGGCT
The DNA here is from genome assembly GCA_964418155.1 of uncultured Candidatus Obscuribacterales bacterium. Lineage (GTDB taxonomy): Bacteria > Cyanobacteriota > Vampirovibrionia > Obscuribacterales > Obscuribacteraceae > JADYXR01. Next base: position 46,137 of record CAYQKX010000008.1, read on the forward strand.
CTCGGCAAAATTTCAGACGGCGCTTCAGACCAGCGTCATATGGCACTCCTGGACGGCAACTCGGCAGTTGGGATGGAAATCAATCGCCGTCGCGGTCACAACATCGTCGAGGTCGAGAAAAACGCAGAAGAGATCATTAACGGTCTCGAAAAGAAGTATCCTGACGTCAAGTTTACGCGCGTCTTTAGCGGTGCTCGCTATGTAAAAGAGTCTTGCGAGGCTACATTCGAATCGCTCATCATTGGTGCGTTACTCGCGGTTGCTGTAATCTGGGCTTTTCTCAGAGATGGACGCGCAGCTCTGATTTCGGCGCTTGCAATGCCACTGTCTGTGATACCAACCTTCGCATTCATGAAGGCAGCCAATTTCACGCTCAACGACATGTCTCTCCTTGGTCTGGCGCTGGTGATAGGTATTCTCGTAGACGATGCCATCGTTGAAATCGAGAATATCGTCCGGCATATTAATATGGGGAAGAAACCGTATTTCGCATCAATCGATGCAGCCGACGAAATCGGTTTGGCAGTGGTCGCGACGACCTTAGCCGCTGTCGTCGTATTTCTGCCGGTAGCATTCATGGGAGGAATTCCTGGGCAATTCTTTCGACAGTTCGGGTTGACCGTGGCGGTGGCGGTTTTTTGCTCGCTTATGGTGGCACGTCTCGTCACACCAGTTATGGCTGCTTACTGGTTGAAATCAGGAGCGACGCACCACGAGGGCAACTGGAGCAATCGCCTATACGATAGCGCTCTTGCCGTAGTGGTGAAACACAGATTGATTACAGTAATTGCAGGAATTATATTTTTTGCCGCTAGCATCGCACTGTTCCAATCGCTTCCTACCTCTCTCGTCTCTCGTATCGACCGAGGCGAATCACATATTAATGTGGAGTTGCCTCCCGGATCACAGCTCAAGGACACGGTAGCAGTAGTAAAAGAGTTGAGTCTAAAGGTTAAAGCCAGACCGGAAGTAAAAACTGTATTTGCAAATGCGGGAAGCGGTGGTGAGGTCAACACAGGCAGACTCGTTGTTCAGCTCGTACCACGTAATGAGCGCAAGCTGTCGCAGGACGAGTTCGAAGACGCCATTCGACCAGAGCTGCAGCTCACTCCTGGTGCTCGAATCAACTTTAGCGGTGGCTGGGGCTCTGGAGCCGTCCATATTCTTCTGACCAGCCACGACCCGAGCGCTCTGCAACAGACCGCTCAAGCGCTGGTCAAAGAGATCCGAGCCATACCTGGTCTAACTGATGTTCAATCCAGCGCGGCGGCTCTGAGACCGGAGATTGTTGTCTATCCAGACCTGGCGCGAGCGTCGGAGCAGGGAGTGTCGGTCGAAGCAATTGCCCGCACGGCTTTAGTTGCCACCATGGGCGATATCGACGCGAATCTACCTAGATTCGACCTGAGCGATCGACAACTGCCGATCGTCGTTCGCATCGATCCGAAGTATAGTCAAAAGATGTCTGTAATACGAAACCTGCGCGTTATGGGCAACAATGGACACCTGGTACCATTATCGAGCGTCGCCCGCGTCGAGTTCGACAGCGGACTGTTCAAAGTCGATCGATACGATCGCGCCCGACAAGCTTCGATCACGACGAAGTTCGGGGCATCACTCACGCTGGGAGAGGCGATCAAGAAGATTCACGCGGTGCCCGCGTTCAAGCACATGCCCGCTACCGTCAGCGAACATAAAGCCGGCGACGCTGAGATACAGAGTGACATCTTCGGCGGCTTCGGCTATTCGATAGTGACCGGTGTACTGCTCATTTACGCGGTGCTTATTTTACTTTTCCGAGGTTTTCTACAACCATTCACAATCATGATGTCGCTTCCTTTATCGCTTGGAGGCGCACTGATTGGATTGCTTCTATTCAACAAACCCATTGATATGTACGCGCTCATCGGCATCGTGATGCTCATGGGGCTGGTCACGAAGAATGCCATCCTCCTGGTCGAGTACTGCCTCGTCTCGATGAAGCAAGGCATGACTCGCGACGAGGCAATATTCAGCGCGGGCAAGACACGCATGCGTCCAATTTTGATGACAACGACCGCGATGATTGCCGGGATGATGCCAATTGCCATCGGCTTAGGTGCTGGTGCAGAAGCACGAGCCCCGATGGCGATAGCTGTTGTAGGCGGTCTGTTCATGTCGACCATTCTGACACTACTTGTGGTACCAGTAGTGTTTACCTACATGGATGATTTTCAGCAGTTTATCCTCAAGAGATTTAAAACAGATGACACCGATGGCAGTGTCAACCCTACTTCAAGCAGGAGCGACGCATCCAGAGAGCTGGTTGGCGCTTCCAGCGGATCAACAGATTCCCATTGAACCAGGCTCACTGACCAAATTGCAGGTTGTCGCGACAACCTGGTATAATTTCAGTCGTAAGAATTGCCAAGGTCCGGCTGCCAGCCGGATTTGAAGAGGATGCTATGACAGGCGAGAAGCCAACTCCAGACGACGATACTGAAAAAACTGCGCCTGCAAGTGGTGAGGCTGCATCATCAACCGGGAATGGCACACCGGCCACCGAGAAGGTCGAAAAAACCGTGAATACGGAAGAGTCAACAACCAGCGGACAAAGTGATTCTACGAACGGAGAGCATATCTTGACCAAGGAAGCAACTTTGACTTCGGAAAAGAGTCCTTCCTCGACCGCTGAAGCCTCTTCAACAGCAAAACAAGAATCTTCCAAAAACAAGGAAGCCACTTCAACAGCAGAGCAAGATTCTTCCAAGACCGCTGAAGCCACTTCAACAGCAGAGCAAGATTCTTCCAAGACCGCTGAAGCCTCTTCTACAGCAGAGCAAGATTCTTCCAAGACCGCTGAAGCCTCTTCTACAGCAGAGCAAGGTTCTTCCAAGACCGCTGAAGCCTCTTCTACAGCAGAGCAAGATTCTTCCAAGACCGCTGAAGCCTCTTCTACAGCAGAGCAAGGTTCTTCCAAGACCGCTGAAGCCTCTTCTACAGCAGAGCAAGGTTCTTCCAAGACCGCTGAAGCCTCTTCTACGACACAACGGAGTTCTTCGACTACGGACGGTGGAAGCTCAACTACAGAGCAAGATTCTTCCACGATCGCAAAATACACTTCGACATCAGAGCAGAATACTTCTTCCACAACTGAAGCAAATTCGTCGACAACAGGAAGACGAGCCTGGACAGAGGCAGAGCGTTCGACAGTGTCAAGTACCGCCGTCTACGGAGAGATCGAACGACAGCTTAGCACCCTGATCAGTCTGGAGAATCAGGAAGCCGCAAAAAATATGTTCAACGATCTTCTTCGCATGGGCAGGGACGGATATCAATTCGGAATAGACCTGATAAGCGAACTGAGCACGGAACTGACCGGAGTGAAGTCCTTGCAGATGATTCCTAAAGGCCCACTAGAGCTGGACGTGGACATGAAGCGCAAGAAGGATCTGGTGCTAAAATGCAGATACCCGATCGCTCCGTTGATAGATGTGCATGCCGTCACGTTTGGCGAGGACCTTAATTTCGGCGCGCTGGTCGACAAAGACAAGAAGGCGCTAAAAATGAATATCCGAAAAGGGCTAAAGTTAACCATAAAATTCGGACCGATTGAACAGACCGTCGACATCAAGGGCACTGCCATGCTCTCCCGTAACGAGAAGAAGCAGCTTGTCTTGTCCACCACCACGACAATTCCAGGAACCGACAGCCCGATTACAATATCGATTCCCTTGACCATGCTGTTTCAGCAACGAAAAAACCTAATCTAAGTTGGCGGTTCTCACCGGCCATTGGCACCACAATCGGTGCAGCAGTGTTAATTTACGACTCTAGTTCGTCCAAATAGCATCTAGCAAATCCCCGATCCAACATCAGGGATCTCCCCAGTGCAGACTTGGCTTGAAATGCTTATCTTTGTGAGACCGGGCATTCTCATGCTTACCAGTGGCACCAAAATTTTCGTCTTGCTGACTGCAAGCCGATACATATCAAGGAACATCGACTACATGAGTTTCGAGCAACCTGCGGTCGAGGTCATCGACCTGAAAAAAACGTACAAGGGCGGCAACGTCTGCGCGCTCAATGGTATTAGCTTCACAGTTCCCCAGGGCGAGATTTTCGGTTTGATCGGTCCCAACGGAGCTGGAAAAACGACGCTCATCGGCTGTCTTCTCGCTCTGCTTCAGCCAGACTCAGGCAGCGTAAGAATATATGGAAAACCATCTGATTCAATTAGCGTTCGCAGAATCTCAGGCTACGTGCCGGAGCGCGCCGACTTCGAGCACTGGATGACTGGGAGACAATTTCTGGAATATCATCACGGTCTTGCCGGCAAAAACTCGAAGTGCCGAGAAGCAGATATTGATGAAGCACTAACGATGGTAGAGCTGTCAGAATCCGCCTGGAGACGGAGATTAAAAACTTACTCTCGCGGCATGTTGCAACGACTCAATATCGCACAACTACTGATCGGCAAACCACAACTAGCACTACTGGACGAACCCACCCTCGGTCTCGATCCGACCGGAGTAAAGGTAGTGCGTAACATCGTCCAGCATATGCGAGATACAGGCATCACGGCGATAATAAACTCTCATCAACTGGACGAAGTCGAAAGACTGTGCGACCGCGTCGCTTTCATTCAACAGGGTGAAATCGCCTCAATCGAGAATATTAAGAGTGGAACTTTTCACAACTATATGCTCTTTGTCAGATGGAGCGAGAATCAGCTCAATGGCACTCTTGCTTCAGTGGTAAGTGACGCCGCAACCAAATCGGAGGCCCTGGTCAGTGAATGCCACCACCAGTGGGGACGCTTCTCGGTTACCGATCATGTAGCCGCGTCACGATTGATTAGAGAGCTGGTAGCAAGGGGAGTGCCTGTTGAAGAGGCTGTGCCTGAGCGCACAAAACTCGAGCAACTCTTCTCGGTACCAGGAGGCAAGACGACTCATGAATAAAACTATCATGCGATTTACCGCGATGTCGGCCTGTTTAGATCCGCTCAAGCTGCTTTACGTCGCCATGCTTGGTTTCGTCATGCCGATTGGCATGAAATTAGCTTCGATGTTTCACGGTGCATCGGACTCACAAACTTTCGAGATGCTGACAGGAAAAGTCGGGGTCGCATTCGTGCTTATGGTGCTCTGCTTGGGTCTCGCCGGTAACAGCGCGACCCAAGGACGGGGCGGCGAGTATCTCCCGCTGCTTTTCACGAGACCGGTGACAAGGTCGGAATATGTGCTCAGCAAGTGGCTGATTATCACGCTAATCGGCGGCTCACTCGCCGCACTGCAAAACGTAGTTGTCGCAGCAATCGGACTCTACTTCGGAGAGGCTATAACGCTTTCGGCGGTCGCAAGTATGATTGCGGAAAGGTTCATGGACGCAGCCTTAATTTCAGCCGCTATGATTCTGACGATGCTTAATCGCAATCCAGTTTTTCAAATAGTGGCAATTCTTTCGTTCTATATATGGTTGGCCGGTCAAACAATTCCACCTGTTAGTGTCGCCGGAATGAGTGCCGGTGGAGATCTATCCATTGAAGCAACCAAATTCATGCTGGCAGTTTCGCAATACATCGCGCACCTTATCCTGCCGACAGTCAATGTTTATGATTTGATTTCTGCAAGGTGGTTGAACATTGCACCACTCATAGCCTATTTATCGGCAGTCACACTCTATCTGGCCCTGGCAATCTCGACAACCAACAAGAGGGAATTCTTCTATGGCACCAACTGATGACAGGTCGACTCGAGTAATGCCCAAGGCACTGGTGGCAGTGGCAGCGCTCTTTTGTTTCGCACGCATAGTAGATCTTGGAATGAGCGCGGCCCACCTGCCTGATAGGCACGCCTCAGAGCAGCTTATCAGTTGGCGCGACATGCCTGATTTGAACATTCCAGCGGTCAAGGCAAAACAACAGTACGTGCCACCACCGGTACACGACATCTCTCCCGAAAGCGTCGAGGAGATTAAGAAGGTCCTTGCAGAAAGCCGACAACAAGACAAATACGTACTTTACGAGTTCTACGCCAATTGGTCGGATCCCTGCAAAGAGATGGAAAAGACTTCGTTGTGCAACGATCAGGTCACTAGCCTGGTGGAACATAACTTCATGCCGGTTCGCGTTACTGACAGGTTGAAAGAACTGGGCAAAAATCCGCGGCTGGTCACCGACTTGCAAAAGAAATTCAGAATTTTTGCTTTTCCAACGCTCGTCATAGTCGACCAAAGAGGTAACACGGCAGCGACGCTCGTAGGCAACTGCTCCTCCCTCACGACCTATCGTTTTTTGAGTCGGGCGCTGTATTCCCTCAATCAGCGGAAAAAGAATTCCGGACAACAATCAATTGCTTGCGGTCCGTGAATGGCATCGCGTCAATAGATCGAGAAGCAGGCCAAGCGGAGCGGGACCGCTCAAGTGTGCGAGCCGTCGGCTACAGCATGCAAGGAGCTAATGTGTGTGGAAAACTGAGATCAGGTTAGGCTGGAAAGACAACGCTATCCTCTCTTGTTCGAAGCGAAAGAATGCTGCCAAACACCAGAAATCAGGCTGATCATCTGCACCTTTGTTCGAAAAGAACATGCGCCACAGGACTTATGCCTATAAGCGCGCTCAGGTCTCTGTCGTGGTTTATTCTCGGACGTGGAATGAAAAACCCATCCAGACGCCTCTGAGGCATCTCTGGTGAGTCTTTTGAACACAAATACATTGATACTTGTGGTTATTCTTGTTGCAAGTTAGACTCAAGATATCGTTTCACGTCCGGATTGAGCGCTTTTCTCATGTTCAATTTAATAATCGCACTCGTGTTTTCAATAACTTGCCTCTTACCGGCAATCGCGAGTACTTCAGAAGACAAGGCGCCGACTCCGTCCTCAGAAGCCGCTCCCGGTCCGGGCGCCCCGAAGGAAGCGCCGCCAAAAGCCGGGCAATCCCAATCACCTGCAGATGCACCTCCGCAAGCCGCGCAACCAAAATCGCCTACAGATACTTCGCCCCCTCAAGACACGCAATCGAAATCGCCGACAGAAGTCACGAAATTTCAATCGCCACCAACGGCAACCGCCAACGATCAATCGGCTTCTTCAGCCGCCACGGGACTGAGAGCGCAGGAAGCAGGCGAAAGTACTAAGCCCGCCCCCAGTTACGACGACCTCTCCCAAAAAGCGCTGGACAAAGGGACACCGGGCGAAGCCGCGGAAGGTCCGCTGCTCAAAGACCGTCGCAATATTCGCAGTTGGCTGGTCAGCGTTAAGCAGCGCGGCGTCGGTATCGGGTTTTACCTACCTCTTTATGAGGAAATGGAGAGCGGCGTTCGAGCAGGCGTGCCCGAGCAAGTCACGAATTCTAGAGTTCAAGCTATCTGCGCAAAGATGGCAGCACAGGTGAAAGAAAGTAGTCGACTTCAGTCATGGCGGCCGGTGAGACCGCCGAAAGAAAAGAAGGAAAGACCAGTCTACTGGATCGGTGAACGAAGAGACGATGATGCGTTGAAGATGAAAGCTAATGACTGGTACAACAATGCGCTCCACAACTTAGTTGATAAGGACGATAAAGAGCGACGCGAGGTTCAGTCTCAACTGTGGCGACAGCGCGATGCCTACTTGAAGGATATGCGAGAAAAGTGGGGCGGTCCGCAGTGGGAAGGTTATGGCAATAACGACAATCTCAAGAAGGACAATCAAGTCGAACCTTTGTGGAGAGCACCGCGGAAAGATTTGCAGTTCAAGAAGTGATCCTCTAGACCGTTATCCTGGCTTAATTTGCGGTGTTTCATTCGTGAAGCTCCAGCAGTTTTCTTGATCAAGCTCGGCAACGAATCCATGTTCGGATGCTACAAGACGAGGAGTCAAGCACGTCTTGGAAAGCGAAGAAAATATTTGGAGGACTTATGTCAGTACTTGGTTTTATTCTCTACTGTCTGGTAGCCGCTGTCTGTGCCGGTATCGCAGATTACCTCGCACCAGGAAGAATCCCAGGCGGATTTCTTGCTTCTGTGGTCGTTGGTATTATTGGCGCCTGGATCGGTGCCGCATTGATGGGTTCATTCGGACCGGCTCTGGCTGGAGTATCGTTACTGCCTGCCATTCTTGGTTCCGCGCTGCTCATATTCTTGATGTCACTGTTCGGCAGATCGCGCGTCAACTAACACGCGCATTAGACAGGTAATTGGTACCGCTAATGGTGCCGGATCATCTGCAAGCAACAATTGCCAGCGATTTCTGACACCATTAACGATACCGCCAACATTTTATAAAACATATGATTTTTCGGCTTTCGGCACACAGTACCAGAGGTAAAGTTTGCCTGGACGGAAGTGTCGGTCTTCCGAGGAGAAAGAACAAAATGATTTTTCTGATTCGACTAGTATTACTTGCACTCGCATTTCAGTTTATCCTGCCGATGATCCCCGGTATCGGTGTTCATGGAGGATTCGTCACTTCGCTTGGATTGGCGCTGATGTTCTCAATCCTGGGTGTGGTGGTGAGTTGGGTCGCGGCTATCTTGACCGCACTGCTGACGGTTAGCACGCTAGGAGTGGCACTCATAGTCTTGATTCCGTTGTGGATTCTCGGCTTCTGGCTCCTACCGGCGTACACGTTAATGCTCACGTCGGATGTGATGCCTGCTTATTTGAGCGTAACAGGATGGGGCCCTGCGGTTCTTGGCGGGCTTATCACTCTCGTCATAGGGATCGCCACTGACTCCGACAATTTCTCGAAGCGAGTCGCATAAAGTTTTTGTTTAAACCCCAAGACAACAAAGAGGATTCCAATCGGATTTCTCTTTGTTGTTTTTATATCTGATCACAAGAGTTTTGCCACCATCAACGCCAAGGGGCATTGGCTCCGATTATTGATGATCGACGTAGTAATAACCCGATTGGTTAGAAATAGGATTATCAATGGATTGCCCACAGGTAGCGGAGCCGTAAGACTGGGCGTTGACCGCTGGCGGGTTGCATATAAGCAATAATAGACATACTGTAGCAACAAGCAGCGCAGCGAACACGCATGCGCCTGCTGCGATTGATTGGCTGCGCATAAAGCGCCTCCGAGAGTTAGATTTGTTTTGAATTTAGTAACTTCGCAATCATAGTTCAAGCCTATTTCCTGGACACTGGCGAAAACCCTGAGAGCATCAGGAGAAAATCTCCAAATATCAGATGCCCGTCAAAACCATGAGGCTTTTGGCGGGCATCTGATTCTCTCTCAGGCTTGAGTCTTTAGGCCATGTAGCCCTCGAACTCCTCTCTTCGGGCTATTTTTTTCAGCTTACGCATCGCCAGGCAAGAAATCTTTCCAACTTGATCTCTAGTGAGACCCATTTCCTTGCTGATTTCTCTGAGGCTTTGTTCCTTGCCAGTGCCGAGTCCAAATCTCAGCTTCACGACTTTGCGTTCTCTTTCGTTGAGGCCGCCTAACAGGTCTGCAATCTGCTTGTTGACGTAATGCGTGTCGGCTTCATCAACTGGACTCAGACCGTCTTCATCCATGATTGTCTCGCCAAGCGTGCAACCTTCATCATCGTTGGTGGCAACTTTCTGATCGAGGGACAGGCATGGTTGCGAGCTGTTGAGCGCCTTTTCGACTTTCTCGATATTTTCGTGAAGATCTTCAGCGATCTCCTGAGTGGTGGGTTGCCTGCCGAGCTTGACGGCAAGATGGCTGCGAACTCTGCGGATTTTCGTCATCAATTCATTGAGGTGGACAGGCAGTCTGACGATACGCGATTTGTTGGATAGCGCACGGGTAATCGCCTCACGTATCCACCAGGCAGCATAGGTCGAGAATCTGTGACCCATTTTGGGGTCGAACTTTTTAACTGCCGACATCAGACCGATGCTGCCTTCCTGCAGAAGGTCGATCATCGGAAGACCTCTGTCTTCGTATCGCTTGGCGATGGACGCAACTAGCTTCAAATTGGCCAGTGTAAGCACATTGCGAGCGCGTTGATCGCCTTTCTTCGCTTTGCTTACCAGGTCGCGCTCTTCATCTACCGTTAGAGCCTTGATATGACCAATGGTATCAAGATAACTTTTGACAGGTTGGTGAGATTTTCTCTTATCGAACACTCGGACGTTCGACATGTGCTCGATGTCATCAACTGTAGCCTTCGGAAACTGAACTGTGTTACCGGCGCTTTCCATCTCGTCGATTTCAGTTAGATAGTCGTCTAAATAGAACTTTCCGCTTGAAGCTAACATGATTGACCTCCTGGATGCGCATTAAAGCACCGCCGGTAAAACCCAGTACTGGCACTTAATTGCTTATTTTTAAAAGAGTGGGTTCGCAAATCTGCTAGAACCGTTCACTGTATAAAATATACTACAATTACTGCCGAGTGTCAACGATTTCGTAGACTAGAAACTACAGTTTTTACAAAGTCTCGAAACCCTCAAATATTCCAAAACAGAACGTAGTGTTATTAACATCGAATTTTGCGGCATATATAAAGGTACAAAATCGTCGTTTTTAAGCGACAACGACCGCAGACTTTAAAATACATCGGCATTGATGGTCGAATTGTAGTGTATAATCTACATAGAAACCCTGATGGAAATTGGCACATGGCAGATTCTCAGAACCTACTTGGAGCAATCGGAAAAACCATTCGTAAGCGGCGAGAACAGCTCGGGATATCGCAAACAGAATTGGCAGAAAAAGCTGGATTGCACAGGACCTATATCAACAACATCGAAGGCGGGTCGAAAAACATTAGTATTGACAGCCTGAAAGGCATCGCCGACGCGCTCAACACCAACATCTCGGAGCTATTGAGTTCTGCTGAAGAATCTTCTGAAGATTCGGGTCAACCGATAAGGATTCTTCTGGTTGAAGATAATCCAGCCGACGTTTTTATGTTCAAAAGATGCGTGAAACAGAGCTCACTGCCCACGGCAGTAGAAGTTTTAGACAATGGGAAAAAAGCTCAAGATCAGCTGGACAAGTACAAAGACATGCCACCCGATGAGCTCCCCGACATAGTATTTCTGGATCTCAACCTGCCGGGTCGCAGCGGTTATGAAATCTTGGTCGACCTGAAGAGCAACGATATGCTCAGACATATTCCGGTGATAATCCTCACCACATCTTCGAATCCACAAGATGTGAGACGAACCTATGGACACTTTGCCAATTCATTTATGACAAAACCGGTTGATCCATCTGAGTACGAGAAGGCGATCAACAACGTGCTCACTTATTGGTTCGCCACCACCTCGCTGCCGACAAGTCGGTAGCCGGTCACAAAACCCGGACTGACACTCTCACCTTAGGCAGCATGGTATCACTCTGATGGAACCGCTTTTCATTCCTTCGGCGGCATACGTACTCTGCTGACCTATCGCTCTGACGGAATACTCGACGCCGGTGTTGACTCTCTAGGCGCTCGCATCTGACTTGGACCAGTCGCTCTTGTTCTGCTGACGCAGAGAGCGCTCTGGGAACTAGCTATTGTGTCGAAAGCCCTGGATTTGCAGCAGAGTGCCGAGGAAAAGGAGCCGCCCTATGCGCAGGCGGCTCCACTTTAGAAGTACCGTATTCGCCTTGCGGCACGTGACTCGATTCGACTCCTAACTGGCTCCGCCGGGCATTGGCAGTACGACTGATCTCATTGAAGCTGTTAGGATCACGGTCTTTCATCTCTTGCAGCGCTCTTTCAATCTTGTACTCGATCATCGATTGTTGATCCATGAATACGAGAACACCGAATCCGATGGCTATCGCAAGCACGATGAATGCGACGGCCCATCCGATACCGCCGGACTCCCTCTCTATTATTATTACCTTCCGATCATCATTATCCGCTGTCATTGGCAGACCTCTTTGATACGATAAAATGTCCACAAAATCTCCCTTGTGCCACCACTTAGAGTACCACTCTGCGAGCGCGGCGCTTTGATGCCATAAAAATTCCGCCGACGATCGCTAGAACAATCAGCTCCTGCAGAGCCAGCCTTTGGAAGTCGACGGCATTAGCCTCTTTCAATTCGCTGACATTGATGTCAATCCACTTGGAGAGAAGTGCGGGGGTCTCCACCGTTCTCTCAGGAGGATTCCAGATAAATCCGTATCCCATCGGTTGACTATGACCACTTCCATCCTGACGAGTCCAGGGCGGATAGACCAGCATACCGACCGCGGCGATGAAACCGATGGACAAAACTAATGTACGCAGTCTATCCATAATGCCCTCCAGATCTCGTTTACCATCACGTGGATTAAAGCGCTTTATCGATAGCAGAACCGACTCTATCGAACTCGTCGTACAGACGGCGAGCTTCATGGTCGGAAACCTGACCATCACCACGGAAATCACTTTCGACTACCGCGACGTGATTGAGCATTCCTCTGAGATGGTTCGCTTCGGAAACAGACAGCTTTCCTGTCGCCAGGTTGACAGCGATCTTAGCTTCCAGACCAGCGCGTCTGCGCATCAGGTCATCGATGGCGTACACGTGAGTGTCCGACAAGACGAACTGCGAGCCTTGAATCAGAGGTTTTATATCAACAACTTTGAGGTCCGATGTGACGAGGTCGTATTCCATCGCCAATGGCAGGACCTGTTCGTAAGTAAGTTGCGAAGCGGACTCGAACGATCTCGACAAAGAAGCCAGTCGATCGAGTTCTCTACGAAAGGCATCAGCTTGAGCTTGCGCCAGTGAGCCATTAGCCAGGCCGGCTGCGATGAACGCACGCAAGCGAGCTTGTCGCGCTTCCAAGGTCTGCATGTACACAGGTGCGTCGATAACTACCTTCTTAACAGTTGTAGTTCCAGACGGGACAACGACCTTCTCAACGGTGGTCGTTGTAGCCGGAGGTATCACAACTTCGTCTATCGTAGTGCTGGGTACCGGTACAACAACCTGATCGGCGACCGCCAATGGTTTCGAGGGCACCAACACCCGTTCTACGGTCAGCGTCGTGGGTGTGCCTGGTACGACCACTCGCTCCACTTGTGGCGAGCTCGTTGTTGTTTCGGTGGTAGTAGTAGTGGTTGTGTAGCCATCGTTGTTGGTTATGACCTTACGCTCGACGTAAGTCTGCTCAGCCAAAGCCGGAAGAGTGATAACTGCGAATCCAAGGGCTAGAGCCATAGACGTCAGAGGCAGCCAACTTCTGCGACCTGCCGATTTCGCCTGACTCGCGACAATTTTTTCTAACATTTTTGAAAACCCTCAAAAAAGACTTCGCCTTCGTTCCTACCTTACGTAGCGCAGCACAGGATGGCTGATGCCGCAAGGAAACGGGCCAGCAAAGGGGAGACCGGGAAGGGAGACAGGGAAAAGTCCAAGTCCCGCAACACATCCGTCCGGAACCTGTGAAAAGCAAGCATAAACTCTTCTAGGTCGGTTCGTACACCGGAATCGTGAAGTAAAAAGTTGTTCCTTCGCCAGGCTGTGATTGAGCCCAGATCCTGCCGCCATGAAGTTCTACGATTTTCTTGCACATGGCAAGTCCGAGACCGGTGCCCGGATACTCGTCGGCGTGGAGTCGCTGGAACATTTGGAAAATCTTCTCTGCATGCACCATGTCAAAGCCGATGCCATTGTCACGCACTGCAATCAGACACATATTGCCATCCCGCTCAGCCGTGATGTCGATAATTGGATCAACCTTTCCTCTATACTTCATGGCGTTGCTCAAGATGTTCTGCATGAGCAATGATAGATACTCGGATCGGCCTTTTACTACCGGAAGTTGCTCTGGGATGGATATCTTTACGCCCGATTCCTTGATGGCGAGCTGCAGATCCTGAATTACCGAAGTAGCAACACCATTCAGGTCGACAGCATTGGCTTCAAATTTTTCTCGCCTGACATTGCTGAATTTCAAGACATCGTCGATGCGTGCCATAGCCATAATGGACGATCCATGAATGAATCCAAGGAATTGCTTCGCCTGATCATCAAGTTGACCGGCGTACTCCTGCTCCAACAACTTGGAGTAGGTTGCCATTGTTCTTACCGGCTCCTTCAGATCGTGAGCTGCAACCCAGGCGAAGTCCTCGAGTTCCTTGTTCGACAACGAGAGTTGTTCTGATGTTTTTACAAGCTCTTGTTCCGCTTGTTTTATCAACGTCATGTCTCTGAAAATAGCAGCACCGCTCGCGACTTCACCATTCGCATCCTTGATCGGGGACACGCACAAGGACAAGTAAACTGTCTTGCCATCCTTGGCCGCATAAGGCACTTCGATCATATCGAGCTTCCGACCTTCACGCAGAACCTGAATAACTGTGTCCATATCCGGACCGATGAGCTGCCTCATCGTTTTTCCCATCGTAGACTCGACGCTATAACCGAAAAGCTCTTGAGCACCGCGATTCCAACTGAGGACGGTGCCATCGAGCAAAAAGCTGATAATCGCATCGTTCGACGATTCAACAATCGAAGCAAGCTGTCGATTGCGATACTCAGCTGATTCACGCCTTATCATCTCGGCTTTGAGTTCGTCGTAAGCTTTCTCCATTTGCGCCGGCTGAGGCAGGGCAAGCAACTTGGGAATAAGTGGCCACAGCATGATCGACGTAGCAAGAAAAGCTCCCCCCGATAGTACGTCGAAGACAGCGGACAGACCGAACACGGGATTAAACACCGTGCATACCCTGATTGCGTGCGAGACACCGCAAGCAAGGCAAGCCGAAGTGAACAGATAAAAGATCCAATGCGTGACGGGAAACTGGGTCTTTCGCAGGTAGGAAAGCACTGCTACCGGTATCGTGAAAAATGATACGGCCGTCAACAGATTTCCAACGATGAGCATTAGAAGCAGCACGGAATTCCACTTAAAACATAGTCCAAGTGGGGTGAAGCCATCTGTTGTTAAGAGCTGATCCATAAAGAAGAACCTGCGTTTCCACAATTGCAGTGTACCGGTAATTTATCGACCGGACCAGCATTCAGTTTTTCAATTTTCTGTGTTCAACTGTATACAGCCTGCTTCACCTCCCGGATAATTACTGAAGATTTTGCTCATTTTTTCGTTCGCGAGTCGCAGTTGAAATTCCTTCAAATAACTGTCGAAGCTTAGGCAAAGCTTCCTCTGTGGTACTTCGACCGACCGCAATCGCTTTAGCATAGTCTGCATCCTCGACAGACACGATGGAGATACCGCTCACATCCGGATGTAAAACGAGATCAGCTTCTTTGGAATGCAATTCGTCTCTTGCAGCCAAGATGACGGATGTCACCCTGTTGGCCAGACCGGTGACATTTTTGAACTCGTCTTTGTCGACCTCCTTCAGAAGTTCATCGACATTGACTGCGATAACCACATCGGCGCCCAAGTCTCGCGCTGCATATGTCGGGAGATTGGCGCGAATGCCACCATCAGCGAGCACCATCCCATCAAGCTCGACGGGCCTCAAAAGAGGTGGAATGCTGCAGCTCGCCCGAACGAGCCGGCCAAGATTGCCTTTCGTCATTCTATACGCCTGCCCGTCCACTAAATTGACCACGGTGACCGCTAACGGGATTGGTAAGTCCTCGATCTGTTGATACTTCTCACCAACATTCTTGGAGATGAACTCTTCCAACTTCTTGCCGGAATACAACCCCGGATATTTCTCGCGTTTTCTAAATGGAATGCGCGGTCTCGTTATCTTACCGAGGATTTGCAAAGGCACCGGAGCGGGAGTGAATGCTTTCTTGACTTCTCCGTCCAGGCACAATTTCTCGATGCGGTCCAGATCGACGCCGGCGCAATAGAGAGAACCGATTACCGAGCCCATACTATTCGCGACGATTATGTCCGGTCGGAGATGATTTTCCTCGAGAACTTTTAATACCCCGATATGGGCAGCACCGCGGGCACCACCACCCCCCAGTACAAGAGCGATTTTTGGTCTACTCGCCTTAGCTGTGTCTGCGCCAGCTTTGGGTACAACGGAATGACTACCGGCTTTTGACCGAGAGTGATGATTCTGGACCTTCGGCGTCTTCGTTTTAGCATCGATCGCAGCAACATCCAACTGAAGGAATGTCATCAACAACATTAAGCACAATGAGAATCTACGGAGGTGAGGCTCTCCTCGATGTTTCAACTGTAGTAGCGCGGGAGTTTTGTTCATGCCTATACCAATTTTTTCTGGCGAGAAACAAAGATTGATAACGCAATCGAACTATTCTTAGCAAAAATGAGCATCGGCGATGCAAACTCGGTCCTTGACCGAAGGCTTAAAAGGCGGATGCAGCTTCTCTCGCCTGTGCTTCCGGAATCACTTCGTCGGCGCGAAGAAGCTTCGTGTATACATCTTCGTAGCCATCCACCATCCTGCTGACGCTGAAGTGCTTTGCTCGATCGAGACAGTCCCGAGATGTCATCTCCTCCACTTCGCCAAAGCGAGAAATCAACTCATCTACCGACTTCCCGATAACTGCGTTTTTCCCGTCTATCAGGATCTCTTTGACTGAGCCTCTATCCAGTGCCACGACGGGTGTGCCCGAAGCGAGCGCTTCCACCATAACCAGACCGAAAGGCTCCTCGAAATTGATCGGATAGATGACAGCTTTCGCGCCTGCATACAGGTCACTCTTCTGGCTCTTATTGACCTCTCCGACATATTCGATCTTACAATCCAGAGCCGGTTGCACATGTTCCTCGAAGTAGGCACGATCGACGTTATCGATTTTCCCAGCGATTTTCAGCGGTAGACTAACCGCCTTCGCAAGTTGAATCGCTTCCTTTGTACCCTTAGCATGCGAGACGCGACCGAGGAACAAAAGATATTCACGATTTTGTTCTCCGATCTTTCCGGTTGCATTGCCCAGCGGTTTAAACACAGTCGTGTCGACAGCATTGTAGACACGACCCACATAGTTGAGCTGCTTCGGATAATTCAATCGACGATAGGCATCGCTGATGGCGACGAACGGCAGTTGTCGGTAATGAAAAAACACGTCCTTCAAATGCTCGGCGACAGGATTATGGTTCGTCGAGACGACCTTGCAGTCGAGCTCTAGTAGATGAGGAAAGGGTAGATAGCCGGCATGATTATGAACGATATCAAACTCATTCTGTCGCTTTGCCAACTCGATCACTGCCGCCATCTCATAGGCAGACCACCGATGAGCCGGAACTCCAGCTGCGCGTAACCCTTCTCCAAAACTACTCACCAGGTCGGCCTTCGTCTCGGAATCAGCAGTCGCGAACAAGGTCACTTCGTGACCGCGTCGTACGAGCTCCTCGGTCAGCTGACTGACGACAAGTTCTGTACCCCCGTATCCTTTCGGCGGTACTGATTCCGCCAGTGGTGCCAATTGAGCGATTCTCATTTTTCTTCCTCACGTCTCGATAATTACGCGAATGTCACCTCGCTTTCTCAAAACCTGACAGTAAGTCGAGGTTCCATCGGATCGCAAGACAAGATCTACCTCTCCCTTACCGACTCGCAACCGCGATACTCGCAAGAACTCGAGCCAGGGAGGTAGGACCGGCTCAACAATTCGCACTATCTTTTTTGTCGCATCCGGACATATGTTAATGCACGCTGTTAGCATCTGGATTATCGCACCAGCTGCCCATGCCTGCGGGCGGCATGAGACAGGGTAGTCGATAGGATTGGGCGAGTTGGATCGCTCAAAACCACAAAAGAGTTCGGGCAAACGAAAGTCGACTTGATGCTGCATGGCATCGAACATCGCGGTGAGCACCATGAGGGCGTCCTGCGTTCTGCCGATCTTTCGTAAACCATCGCAGATAATACCATTATCGTGCGGCCAGACAGAGCCGTTATGATAGCTCAAAGGGTTGTAAGAAGGGGCTTTGGTCGAAAGCGTCCGAATGCCCCAGCCTGAAAAGAGGTCAACGCTCATTATCCGATCGGCAACGAGATTAGCCTTGTTGTCGTCCAGGATTCCAGCCCAGAGACAGTGTCCAGGATTAGAAGACACTGATTGAACTTGATTGCCATGTCCATCTAGCGCGATTGCGACGAATTTCTCGCCTTCCATCCAGAAGTCGCGTTGAAAGCGCTCTTTCAGTGCCATTGCTTTCTGCCGCAACCGCAGAGCGAGCGCATTGTTATCTAGCAACTGTGCAAGCGAAGCAATGCGAATCCAGGCGAGATAAGCATAAGCTTGAGCTTCGCAAATCGCAATCGGAGGTTCAGCGAGCGTACCATCGCTGTGGGTGACCGAGTCGCCGGAATCCTTCCAGCCCTGGTTTTCGAGACCTACAGGGCTTTCCCGCTTGTAGCTCAGGTAGCCATTGCGACAAGCTGTGTCGAGATAACGAAGTGCGAGTTTCACATGCGGCCACATGTTATGCAGGTAGTCCAGATCTCCGGTCCAATCGATGTATTCCGCGAGCAGTATCAACCAGAGCTGAGTAGCATCGACAGTCCCATAGTAGGGGTCATGGGGTATCTCGTGCATACGCGCAAGTTCCCCCACCCGAAGCTCGTGAAGAATCTTTCCTGGTCGTTCCGCCCGAAAAGTGTCCGTTGTCTGACCCTGATAGGCCGCCAGCACATCGATGCAACTGCGCGCCAGGTCCGGCGCGAATGGCAACATTTGCAGCGCCGTGATAGCAGTGTCTCGGCCGAACAGAGCACAATACCAGGGGATACCAGCGGCGATACCGAGGCCTTTTGGTGTAGGCTGACGCAGCATATACAAATCACGAAAGCAATGCTCGAGCGCAAGATTGAAAACATCGTGATCGGTTTCGAGATCCGTTAGTTCGCCTCTCCACGAGCGATAGTTGTTGTCCGCATTGGCCTCGGCTTCAGGAAAGCTGATTCCGTTTGCCATCGCTCGTGGTGTGCTGCGATTCCATCTAGTCGAAATACAGAGTTCCAACTTTACCGGTTGTCGCACAGGGAGGGTGAAATCGAAAATGGCCTGACCATCGGCAAGATTTTTGGCGACGGCGCCTCTAAAATCAATGACAGTTTCAAGAAGCATGCCATCGAGACCTTCATATGCCAGGAATATGCACCTCGAGCTACTCGTCGGTTTCATCCTCTGACCGCGCAAAGGTCTGTTCAAGCCTCTTACTTCGAAGATATCGGCAAAATCAGATTGAAACATCACGGCAAGCGCTACTTCGACCGGCGCGGAGTCGAAATTTTCCAGCGTAATCTGCTCCCAGAGCACATCTGTGAGGACAATTTTGCGCTGCAAAGTTATCTTCTGTTGCGCGATCTGGGAGCTATGATTATTCGTATACAGAAGTTCGGCAGCATACCCCTTCGAAAAGTCCGCCGAGAGTAAAGACAGATTGGTGTCATTCAGAGCCAGTTCCCACGAACTGATGTGGCGGGTATCGTAGCGATAGTATCCATATCCCAGCGTATTGCAACTCGGAATAAATCCACTTTGATCCATGACTAAAAAATGACTGCCGTGCTTCACGGCGAATCTCGGATGCGCCGAATCCGTCAGTACAAACGGCATTCCCTGACACAGAGGTCGGGTATCCGGCTCATATGTCGGCGGCACTAACTGAAGAATGTTTTCCTTATCTGGATCGTTTTGATGAACCATATGTTCGACCACGTGTCGGAAAGACAAGTTATATGCAGTTCTCTCGGCGAACCACAGACAACGATCTCTTTCCTTCAATAGCTCAACGTAGTTGAGTTGGAGCCAGAGCTTAAAAACTGTTCAATAGTCCAGAAATCGGGTGAATTTGCCGCTCTTTTCTATCCGAGTAGAATTCCTGAGGCGGTCTCCCACCTACCGGTCATACGTGTCGAAGATAAAATCATTGAATCAGCGAGCGAATTTAATCTCGATGCAAATTTGCTGAAGTCAAAACGCTGCCAGCAAGCCGCTGACGAACGCCATCCATATGTATGATAGATAGCGATTAAGCTAACGAAAGATATATAAGGGAAGAATACAACTAGAAGCAGTTTCGGGCGCGGACGATTATCAGTCACCGCCGAGCATCGAGCTTTTTCGTTACTGATACTGCATGTAGTGACATCAAAATGAAAGGGTGAATCGTATGGCAGCAAGAGCAATATGGAGCGGCATCATAACTTTCGGAATGGTCAGCATTCCTGTGAAGCTCTATTCCGCGACCGACAACAAGGACATTTCCTTTAATCAATTGCATCGAGACTGCAAGGGCCGGGTGAAAGAACAACGAATGTGCCCCACATGCGATCGAAAAATCGAGTACGAAGAGATTGAGAAGGGCTACGAGTACGCCAAGGGGCAATATGTTGTTCTAACGAAAGAAGACTTAGAAAAGCTGCCATTGCCTAACAAAAACGCAATCGAGATTACTTCGTTTATCGACAACACCGAGATCGACCCAGTTTTCTATGACAAAGCCTATTACATAGAACCGGACGAGGCCGCACGTAAACCATTCGCACTCTTCATGCGAGCCATGATGGACAAAGGAATGGTGGCAGTTGCCAAAGTCACTATCAGGACGAAGGAGCGGCTCTGCTGCTTGAGACTTTATGGTGGCACGATGATGATGAATACGTTGCTCTATCCCGATGAGGTTCGGGTCGAGGCGAACAAGCCGCTGCCCGATGTCCAGCTCTCGGACAAGGAGCTCGCGATGGCATCGAGCCTAATCGACTTGATGGCGCAAGAGTTCACACCGACAACGTATAAAGACAGCTACCGCGAAGCGTTGCTTCAATTGATCGAAGCCAAGCTGGAAGGCAAAGAGATTCACGAGGCTCCAACCTCGGCACAAACAAATGTCGTTGACTTGATGGAAGCGCTGCAAGCAAGTATGGAAAGTATTAAAGCTAAGAAGTCAGCACCTGCAGAGGCGGCAAAAATGGCAGAAGAGCCCGTAGCAGCTGTCGCGGACGGAGCGAAGAAAACGAGAAAACGCAAGACCGGTTAATGGAATTAGTTTTGCAAGGCATCGGTCGACTCGATAGCTGCTCACCGACGAGAGGTCGCAATCATGCTTGATCTTTCGAAATTTGCAGGCGCTCGGCGCGCGATAATGCCGGTCAAGTTCACACCGATGCTGGCCAGTCTGCCGGAAGGATCGTTCTCAAAAGCAGGGTGGATTTACGAACCCAAGATGGATGGAATGCGAGCCATCGCCATCGTCAAAGATGGAAGCTGCCAGCTCGTCTCGAGAAGAGCATTGCCGATAAGCAATCAGTACCCGAGCCTAGCTGAAGAGATAAGAAAACTCACTATCTGTGATGCCATCATAGATGGTGAAATAATCGCTCTCAACGAGCTCGGACGCCCGTCGTTTCAACACTTGCAGCAGCGCATGAATCTCATTCGCCAGGCGGACATCAACCGAGCGGAGCAAGCAGTACCAGCTTACTACTTTGTATTCGACCTCGTGTACGCCGCAGGTTATGACTTATGTGGAATGAAACTCTCCGAAAGGAAGGCGATACTGAAAGAGGTCCTGCAACAGTCAGATAAGGTTCGACACCTGACTCACTTTACTGATGATGGCGTGGCGGCATATGAAGTTTGCGTCGACAACGGATTCGAAGGGATAGTAGCAAAACGCCTCGAGAGCCCCTACGAGCCGGGAAGACGCTCTGCTTACTGGACCAAAGTCAAAGCACAACAAACCGACGAATTCGTAGTCGGGGGTTTCACGGCCGGAACAGGCTCGCGTAGCCCCACATTCGGTGCTCTACTTCTGGGAGCTTACGATGAATCGAACAATTTCGTATACTGCGGAAGCGTCGGCACCGGATTCGATGAGCGACTCTTGCGAGAGATGTTGCGCCGAATGGAGCCGTTGAAACAACCGAAGCATCCATTTCTAAAGCGCCCTGATGAGAAAAAAGACGTGACCTGGTTGAGCCCCCAGATCGTGGTCGAGATTAAGTTCATGGATTGGACAAGGGACGGACACTTGCGAACACCGGTTTTCCTTCGAGTTAGAGACGACAAGGGTAAGGAAGAAATTCGATTGGATCGCAGAGCACCTACATCACACGGTTTGAACCTCGAATCGGCGAGACAGCGATCGCTAGAAAGATCGAAGGAGCCAATCACCCACATAAAGTCTGCAATCAAAGCAGCGCCACAATCGTCGCAATCCCAAGAACAAGTAGCAGATTGCATACCAGTCAGAGTCGAGACACCGAAGCAGACCGATGCGCCGAAACGAAGAGGGAGAAAGACCGCAGAACGCACTGAGAAAGAAGAGCATCCAGACCTGCAATCAACGGTCCAAAGCTGTCACGATGTAGCGGCGCAGCTTGCGGTTTCGATCGGTGAGAAAACAGAAGTTGTGGTGGATGGGGACATCATCGAGTTCACCCATCTAGATAAAATTCTCTGGCCATCACCACCGGGCAGTGGTTTGCCAAAACTAACCAAGCGCGATCTGATTCGCTACGTGGCCTTAGTCGCACCTTACTCATTACCATATCTGAAAGACAGACCGTTCACGGTTGTCCGCTCACCCTATGGCATGAAAGGAAAGCGATTCTACCAGAAGCACTGGAACTTTCAAATTCCCGATTTCGTAGAGACATGTTTTGTAGAACGAGATCATGATGAAGACACGGAGGTTGCAATGTGCAACAACTTCGCTTCCCTGCTGTGGTTCACTCAACATAGCGTGATGGAGCAGCACGTATGGCTTTCCCGAATCACTACGGACGATGCCGGCACGCGTCCTGATTTTATGGTATTCGACTTGGATCACCATTTTGAAGACGAAGCTAAAGAAGCTCGCCTTTATCGACATGACGCATTCCTCAGGGTATCAGAGGCTGCACATTGGTTGAAGGAGGCACTGGATTCAGTATCACTGACAGCCTATTTGAAGACCTCAGGTCGAAATGGAATGCATGTATTCGTACCAATTGAAACAACTCTTCTCCACGAAGAGGTGAGGATGCTAGCCGAAACCATCAGCAAGTTTATCCTCAATAAGCACGGCGACAAGGTGACGATAGACGCAGTCGCGGCAAAGCGAGACGGAAAGATTCTCCTCGACTGCAGCCCTAACTGCAAAGGTAAAACGCTTGTCGCTCCATACTCGCCAAGACTGGTGAAGGAGCAAACGGTATCAACACCGCTGAGGTGGTCAGAGCTCGGTCAGATTGCTCCGCCGGACTTAACGATGTCAACTGTGCCACAAAGACTCAGCCTGATTGGCAATATTTGGCAAGACTGGCAGCTTGACCGAAAGAGCCTGGAGCAGCTTCTGGGCAAGCGCTAATGGGCACCTTGAAGATATGCGATCGTGCGACAACAGCAATACAATCCTTTTGTGTACGCGGCACATATACTCAAGTAGACGCATAGCTGAGATTAGCATTTGATCGCCCGATAGAATATACCGACACCGACAGAGACATATATCAGCAGGTAAGAATCTCTAACAATAAACAGTCGTAATTGACTTTGCTTTCCAACTGTTTTTAGATCAATGCATTGAAATTACAGTGCGTGAAATTCGCGCCTTGTATGTTTGTCCGGGAAGGTGAGCTCCTCTGGACCGCTCTGCGGTTCGGTCGATGATTCGTCGACCTATTCAACATGCCACTCGCTCGAGATACACAATCGCCTCCGAGCCGCTGTGCGGCTCTCCTTCGATTGGTATCTATTTAGCTGCACCCGATTGGAACTCCGATATCCGATCTAGCAGAGGGGCTTGCCTGAACCGGTCTAATCACAGTTTGGCACCGTATACAATACCAGCCATCGCAGAGACGATAATTCGACGAATGGATATTTTTCAGTTAGTTGAAAAGCTCGAAACTTCAGAACTGCAACTGAAGCATCTGGCTACCAGGAGTGAGCGGTTTTACAGAGAATTCGTCGTCGCCAAGAAATCGGGCGGGGGTCGCAAGATAGTCGCGCCAAGCGACGATCTCAAGGATATGCAGAAAAAAATCGCGGTACTGCTCCTTAATAAGGTAGATTTACATGAAGCATGCACAGGTTATCGAAACGGAAAATCAATCATCGATAATGCCCAGCCACACGTTGGTCAGCACTTCGTGTTGAATATGGATCTGAAGGATTTCTTTCCTTCGATCTCATCCAATCGTGTTACCGGTCTGTTCTACAACCTGGGCTGGGAGCGTCCTATGGCCATGCTGTTGGCGCGTCTAACAACCTACAAAGGGTCATTACCGCAAGGAGCGCCGAGTTCGCCAGCAATCTCAAACCTGCTTTGTCGTCGACTCGATACAAGACTGAGCAACTTTTCGAGAGTACGAGGCTGGCAGTATACGCGATATTGTGATGACCTCACAATATCAGGACAAGGCAGTCCCAATCCCGACTTAGACACCATATATAGTATCATTGAATCGGAAGGCTTCACCGTCAATCTGGACAAAACACGAACTCGCTTCAAGCATCAACGGCAGGTCGTGACCGGGATAGTCGTCAATCAAGAAGTCCGCATTTCCCGAAAGCAACGCCGATTGCTCAGAGCTATCTGCCACCAGATGAGTCTGGAACCGGAAAGTTTTCGCGGAGTCGCAAATCAGGTCCTCGGGCAGTTAAGCTTTGCACAAATGGTCGAAGGACATAAAGCTCCAGAGACGTATCGAGAATCAGCACAATGCCTGCTCGATGCGAAAAAACTGGCAAGACAGGCAGGCGCTACCTACTGACGATTCAATACCTGAATCTCTTTGTAGAGCGCATCAGCCTCTCTAGGTTTATTGGACTTGTATAAAATTTTCGCGTAACTCGTAAGCGCGTTAACGAGTTGAGGCTTACTACTCTCAAATTTTCGCAAAATTGCGACCGACTCGGCATATTCTCTAGCCGCGTCATCGACTCGATTTAACTGCACATGGATGGCGGCCAATTGACTGAGAAGAAATCCGTAGCGCTCGGTTTCGCCATTACTCTTCTCGATCGAGAGTGCTTCGGTTAGTGACCGACAAGCATTATCGTAATCGTGCAAGTCGCTGTAACACTGAGCGATATCAGAACTAGTCGCAACCCTCCTCGCTGGATCATCCTCCGACTCGAGCGCTGTTCTCAGCGATTCGACTTTGTCTTTGAGAGCCGCCTGCCGCGCTTCCAGCTTGCGCTCAAAATTGCCTCCGACGTTAGTCGTACCACTGATGGAAGACCCACCGCCTGACGCACTTCCGCTTGAGCCACGAGCAGCACCAAAATCCGGTTTGGGAAGTGCTACGCCATTCTGCTGGTAATTTCGCATGTCGACCTCCCGCGGACCGGCAGCAAGAACATACTCCATCGGAAGTCTTTCCATATTCGGGTCCGGAAGTCGACCAAAGGGCGCAGCATGCCGCACCGCTTCCATGGCAGCTTCATCAACAGCTCGATCTCCGGATGAAGTCTTGATTTGACAGTTGGTAATCTGCCCCTCACGATTGAGAGCGAACACCACCGATGCCTGACATAGATCTTTGGTATCCGGAGGTGTCCAGATGGACAGAATCTTGCGCTTGATCTCGACTAGGTACGGTTCGAAATCGGTGCCGCGCGCACCACCAGCACCGAAGTGAATCTCGAAGTGCAGTGCCATACCTGACTTAAAGGATTGCGGCATCTGACCAAACGGAGAGGCCTTCTTCGCCGCTTGAAGCGCGATGAAATCGGCTTCTCGATCGCCGGAAGATCGCTCCATGCGTAGCTCCGACAAATTACCCTCTCGCTCAATTTTCATAAAAACTACTGTGCGCCCTCTAGGCTTCTTGTCCAGCGGTCGCAGATGCTCGTCAATTCTCTTCGTCAGTCGCTTCAAATAAAGCTTATGCTCGAAATCGACCCGGGCTTTGGTTGTTGCCGTAGGTGCTGCAAGCTTCGCCTTTTGCATGTCCGACAACTGCTTCATGATGACCGGGATTTTCATCTGTTGCGTGGGCGCTTGCGATTGCGCCGGATCTCTCCGCTGAAGATATTGCTGACTCTGAGCGGCCGGCACACTCAAGGCAAGGAGTGCGACTAGTGCTGGGATGGTTGATTCGGTTTTCATTAGAATCACGAAGCTGTACTTCCAAATCATGTCTATACCACGTGTGACATAATATTACACCGACGGATCAATCGAGTCATGCAGCGGACGTCAGCTCTCCAATCGCTTAAAGCCCAGCTTGACCAGTAGATTTCGTGACACCAAATCGGGTATCGCACGACGTAGACCAACTCGCTTAGGTCAGATCAGCTTTGACAAGAAGACCCAATAGTTTTAAACCGCAAAAGTCCCAAGGATCTCATGGCAAGAGTAATCTCAGCGAATTCAAGCCAAGAGAGGAGTGCCAGTATATTGCTCTCGTAAAGCCGTACGGCGTGATATCGCAGTTCAGCGAAGAGAAGGGACACCGGACGCTGGCTGAGTTCGACTTTCCTCCGCACGTCTATCCCATTGGGCGTCTTGACGTAGACAGCGAAGGACTCTTACTATTAAGCGACGATACACGATTTAACAAAGCGCTTTTGGATCCAATCAATCAGCACGAACGCACTTATTGGGTACAGGTCGATGGAATTCCGGATAAAACAGCCCTCAACAATCTCAGCCGGGGAGTAAACATCCAAGGACACACAACCGCTTCCTGTCACGCCAGGCTGTTAGAGGGCGAGCCCGACTTGCCACCACGACCGGTGCCTATACGTTTTCGAAAAAACATTCCAACAAGCTGGATCAGCATAACTTTAACAGAAGGGAAGAACAGGCAGGTGCGAAAAATGACAGCTGCCGTCGGACATCCGACTCTGCGGCTCGTGCGCTGGGCAATTGGCGATGTAACAATCGAGGACGTCGATTTGGAGCCAGGTAATTGGAGACGTCTGGAAATTGCTGAAGTAAAACGGTTGTTTGAGAGAAGGTTTGCATTCGACTAAAAGACAGTTGGTTGGATGGAAGTTATGCCGGGTAGAAAGTTGCTGGATAATCGATCGATGTATGGGGATTTGATAATGCGCTCAATCAATTTCATTAGAAATGCAGGTCTCGCTTTCACACTTCTTGTCACCAGCGGGCTTGCTTTCAGTGCAGCCAATGCAGGTCCCCAGAAGGAGAGCCGATGCGCAAAGACATTAATCGCCGCAACAAAGACAGCGCGATATCAAAATAAGGAAGGATTCGAGCGTCCCACAAAAGACATCGTCAACACCCTTCAGGACAACGAAGTAACTCGGTTCGCTACACTTCTCGATGGTCTGACACAGGCATTCGATCTGGACAAGACTTTGAAGAATAGAGGACCCTACACTCTTTTTGCAGTTTGCGATCATGGATTCAAACGCATGCAAGACGATGATGTGATGTCACTCTTCGCGAACAAGAAAAAACTCAGACAGGTGCTCGAGTATCACATAGTAGAAGGTAACTATGACTCGGAAGCGCTAAAGAAGAACAAGAAGTTCAAAACGATTGAAGGTCACGAGATCACGATCAACGAATCAGGCGGCAATCTATACGCCGATAAAGTATTGATTCAAACCGTCGATGTGCCGTGTACAAACGGAATTATTCACATTCTGGATGGCGTCGTGATGCCACCGTTAAGCCAATAGACCGTTTTTTGACACAAATTTCCTGAGCTCCCCTAATTCTCTTGACTACCGAGTAAAAGAGGTCACTTACCAGGTCCGCGCAAATTCAGAAGAGTCGCCGGGCACCGCAAGGCATTGGTGCATGACCGAAGTGGGTAGAATCAATAGATTGGCGAATTCGCCGCGGGAGTAATAATGTATAAAATTTCCACTCGTTGTTTTATTGCCGGCTTAGTACTTATTGCTACTTCTGCTCCGGCGTACTCGCAATCGCAAACCCAGGCTGACCGAATCAACAAGTGGTTCGAGAGCGACAAAGAGAAGGAGAAAGCGCGCGACCAGTTCTGGGAACGCCAGCATACATCGCCGATCAAAACACCGGGTGCTTTTCAGCAAGCCGGCAAAATTCAAAAGGCTGGAGAGATTCCAATACCAAAGGGATGGAAGGCTATCAAGGCTACCAAGCTTCCGTGCCAGCAAAGATTTGCACTATCCGGCGATACATTGTTCGAATTCGACAAAGCGACGCTGACACCACAAGCGGTATCAACGCTCGAACTACTAATTCCAGAACTGAAAAAGAACACAACTCATCCAGTCACAGTGGAAGGGCATACTGATTCGAAAGGCTCAGACGAGTACAACGAAAGACTGAGCTTTAAACGGGCAGAGCGCGTAAAGAATTGGTTGCTCGAGAATAAAGTATTCGACACCGAGGCCTTGAAAGTGAGAGGTTATGGAAAGAACAGGCCGGTCGCCCTCAACACAAATCCTGACGGCACGGATAATCCAGAAGGGCGCCAACTGAATCGACGCGTAGAAATTGTCATCAACACCTGCGTGACAGTTGAACCGAAGCCGGCAAGCGTCGCCGAAGGCAGCGCCGTTGACGGTTCGGCTGCTCCCAGCGACAAGACTGAAGCGTCTGCCCGCAGCGACAAGACCGAATCTGAAATCAGCTCAGTCGAAGCCCCGACTACGAATCCGCCACCAGCGACTGATAGTAGCGCCTCGGGCGTCGCCAATACAGAACCAAACAACCCTTCCGACGCGCGAGCGACAGCCACTAACGCCAATTCGGATAGTGACTCGCAGAGCAACTCAAAATAAATATCCAATCGTAGGAGTAAGATAACAGAGGTACGCTTAACCAGAAGCAAAGTTGAAACTTGCGAACTACTACCACCTGGGAACGATCATTGTCTGCGCCGCCGACCTGGTAGACAGCATTCGGAGCCTCGCGGGTGTTTCATCAAAACTTGATTTATTCGGCGCTGTCACAGGTTCTTTGGTGGCGTTGTGGTTGATAGTCGCACTGCTTGTTTTGATTGAGTCGATTCGCAAAGAGAGAGTCGTGGCTGCGGCATTGTTCTATGTGGTGACAATGGCGACGTTTCTTATAACGACCCCAGTTCTACCTAACTCGAGCCTCGGTCACCTTGTCGAAGGCGTCATCATGTTCGCCAACATTGTCGTGCATGCGATCCAGTTCGCGAAAAGACCGAAGACGGCAAAGGCAGGCACAGATGCGGAGCCGAACGCCAAGCCCGAATAAGTCGACGGCGCAAGCGATTGAATCTTGAACTGGAACTCCTAACTGCTCAAGCGCTCAATCACAGTTGCCGTCGCCATACCGTGACCGATACACATTGTTTGCAAACCGAATTGACCGTCTATGCGCTCGAGCTGGTGAAGAAGCGTAGTCATCAAGCGTGCGCCGCTCGCGCCAAGTGGATGTCCTAATGCGATAGCGCCACCGTTAGGGTTTACTTTCTCCATATCGGGCTTGAGCTCTTTTGCCCAAGCTAATGGAACGCACGCAAACGCTTCATTGATTTCAAATGAATCTATGTCGGCAACCGTCAGGTTTGCCTTAGACAACGCTTTTTTGGTGGCAGGGATGACGCCGTCAAGCATAAGAATAGGGTCGCTACCTGTGACCACCCGCGATACCACTCTGGCCCGAGGTTTCAACCCGAGGGTATTCGCTTTGTCTGCAGACATGAGGAGAACTACCGATGCGCCATCGCTTATTTGACTCGAGTTGCCGGCGGTGACAACGCCCTTCTCGGCGAAGGCAGGCTTCAACGAGTTGAGCTTTTCTAGGGACGTATCGGTGCGAGGTCCCTCGTCCCTCTGAAATCGCGTAGAATCTCCGTTGGACCCAATGGCGACGGGGGCTATCTCTTTTTCAAAGCGTCCTTCCGCGGCTGCCCGTAATGCGCGTTGGTGACTGGCGATTGAAAATTCATCAAGATCCGAGCGAGTCAGATTCCATTTTTTGGCCATCATCTCTGCAGACGTGCCCTGCCAGACCAGGTCGAAGCGCGCGTGCAGCTTTGGACTGAAATCCTTGCCATCAGAACCCATTTTCACGCGACTCATGCTCTCGACACCACCGGCGATGGCAATGTCGATATCGCCAGAGAGAATAGCCTGACAGGCGAAGTGAATAGCTTGTTGTCCCGAGCCGCACATTCTGTTAACAGTCACGGCCGGAACTTCAACAGGCATACCAGCTATGAGAGTAGCAAGTCGAGCTATGTTCCATCCCTGCTCGCCAACTTGTGTGACACATCCCAAGACGACATCTTCGACCAGAGCCGGATCGATCTTTGAGCGATTCATCAGCTCCTCCAATGCTGCAGCAGCGACTTCGTCCGGCCGCGTCTGGCTGAGCGCACCTTCTCGTCTGCCGATTGCTGTGCGGAGAGCTTCCACAATAACAACTTCTCTCAAGATGTACCTCTCAAACTGTTTAATTTTTGCGAGATTCCAATGCCTCGTCAGGAGGCGCCATCAGTTTTTTCACCGACTGCTGCCACCGAAGGCAGTGCGTCCTTCTTACCTGTGTTCGAACCCTCCGGCTTACCCTTGGACTCGGAAGTACCGCCTTTATCTCCGCCTTTAGGAGCGTAGCGTTTTCGCCGAAACACATCGGTCTTGAGCGACGAGACCCGATCTAGGAATAGAATTCCGTCGAGATGGTCCATCTCGTGAAGAATGACTCGTGCTTCAAAGTCGGACGCTTCGATGAAGCGTTGAACGCCGTGCTCATCCCATGCCGTCGCCCGAATCGTCTGAGCACGCCGGACGTTGGCGGTCAGGTCAGGAAGGCTCAAGCAGCCTTCTCTAGCTAAAATTTCGCCATCCTGCTGTTCAATCACCGGGTTGATAAGCACCATAAGGCCGTAGCGCGACTCCACCTTGGGATTTCTGGAAGCGTCTACGATGATAATTCTTTTTCTGATTCCGCATTGCGGAGCGGCGAGCCCGACGCAGCCCGGCGCATCGTACAGTGTCTCGAGAAGATCTTTGATAATCTCCGTCAGGTCTTCTTTTTCGAAGTCGACAGGTTCGGAAATCTCTTTTAACTGCGGATCTGGATATTCTAAAACTGGAAGGATCGCCATAGTTACAACTCCACGACCTCAAGAGCTTGAATGCTCATATCGACGCCCAACTGCTTCGAGGCAGACTCTAATTGTGCTCTCAACTTCGACTCGGAGAGCTCTTTCGGGGTACAAACCTCGAGCACCATCATAAAGATTGATTTTGCCGAGCTTGTGCGCTTCGTCTCCACATCTGTAATATTCGCGCCTAATCGAGCCAACTCTTTTGTGATACCAGCTACGATACCAGGACGATCGGCACCATAGACCGAAACTATGTACGGAGTGCCTTCGTCAGTATCATCCCCGAGACTATCATCGGACAGCTCTCGGACGAAGAAATTCATGCCGAGCAGCGCATCGGTCTGCTGCAGCCGTTGCCGGAGCTCATCAATGGAGTGCGACTCTGGCAATTGCGCCATCAAGATAACAGCAAACTCTCCGCGCAAGAGGGTCATACTCGAATCCAGCAAGTTGCACCCGAACTCGTACAGGACCTGCGAAATCTCCGCCACGATGCCTACACGGTCTCGCCCAACTCCAGTCAGCACAATATTAGTCGTCATAAATCTACCTGCCGCTCCACAGCCTGGATTCAGGCTTTTCCTACAGAAGGTAAATGATACTAGTTTTGTACCTATTTCGCCTCTTGACTGCCATTCGGCGGTGTTATCTGGTTTTCTTCTTAGGCGGACTCGGCTTTACCTTCTTCGCGGCCCTTATCTCATCCGCTCTTGTCGTCAGATACAGATCGACAAGACCTGCGGCTTTGTTCTCGAAATCCGCAGGTGAATATATGTCTCCAGTCTCTCCGATTTTGCGAAAGCCGACCAAGTCCACCCTACCGCTTGGCTTCCGAACGTACCGACAGATACTTACTTCGACTTTGAAGCCTTTAGCAAGCATGTTGTTGCCGTAAGCCAGCGGTTTTATGTAAATGGACAACACAGGACTACCATTCTTAGCGGCCGTATCGAAGTCTATGCTTGGATCCATACCGCAGGCACTCAGCTTTGCCCTAACGCGAGCAGCTAGCGACTTAATCCGATCGATCGCGGCGTACTGTCGCATACGTATATAACGCTGCAAATGACCGTAAGGTGGCAGCTGTAGCGCTATCTGCTGCTTGCCCGACGGATTCGGCTTTGCTGAGGCAACAGGGGTAGGAATTGGAGTCTGTACAGTCGGCGGTACGAAGATCGTTGGCTGCTCGATGGTCATCGGAGCCGGAGGCAGCGGACCGCCGGAGGAAGGGGGCGTGGTGCTTGGATCGGTATCCTCCGCGGTCATGCAGGTTGCGGATGAACCGGATGCTGCCGCCGCATTAGCACCGACCGACTTCGAGCTTGGTGCTGACGCTTCAGGTGCGCCTGCCGAAGAGGGACTCTTATTGCTCGTCGTATCATCTGCCGGACTGGGCCCAATTAGCAGCAGGTTAAGGATGATAAGCATCAACATAAACGCAATGCTCCGACCAGTCGCACAACCCTTCGGCATGACAGGTCTTCTCGCGCCGTTTTTCCACAGTCTGAGAATAGTTGACATCTACAAGCTCCTCGCTCCCCACAAGCACCAGTGTAGCCTAATTCAGTGCCACCGCAAGCGATCTGCTGACAACGCTTAAAGTTGAGATATTGCCAATACGGTACAATCACGCGGCGAACCGAATGGCGTGGCGTACGGTTGATGCAGGTGATAATAAGGTGACTCAAAAGACCCATCCGGCAGTTCCCGGTGTATCAGCAGTGTCGGAGACATTCATAATTCCGTGCAACAAGAACGCGGAAGATATTCTGCGCGCGCTTGGCGGGCTCAGCCTGGAAGATGCATTCGGTAAAAGTCAAAGCCCATTTGTAGTGCGCGTATCCGGTAAGCAATTCATAATCGCCAGAAGCGCTCGCATCCCGAATCCATTTGCTAGAGCGCTTTTTGGTGTGGTTAACGATGCATCGCACGGTTCTGTGGTCGACTATTCATTTTCGATAAAACCGGCTGTGAGAATCTTGTTCAGCTTGTGGTTCGCACTGATGACAGTTGTTTTTCTTACAGGTGTCTCTGCCATTATGACTAGTGGCATTACCGGATATCGGCTCGAGCTGGTGATAGTCGCCATGTCCTTTCTCGCCAGTGCTCTTGCAATAGTTAGTGTATGCCTGATTCTCAGTCGAAAAGACGAAAGGGAGATGGAGCGTGCCCTGGTAGGCATCATCGGTGATACCAAATAAGTTCCAATAGTTACGTGCGCTACTGCGGTCCGAATGCGTGCCCACCGCCGGCCGCGACAACGGCATCAGCAGCGAGATCCGCCCTGGCCACGAGCTCCATCCATTCGCGCCCATGAAGTGGGAGACTTGCAATTCCGATGCTTGGTCTCAACAAGATGCGAGTATTCTGAAACTCGAATGGTGTCTTGCGAAAACTTTCTTTGATACCCTCGGCAACGAAAACAGCCTTGGCCGCGTGTGTTTCCGGCAAGGCGAGGAGGATCCTATCGGTTCCGTACAACCCGACAATATCAAGATCCGCATCAAGGCACTTCTGAACTAATACACTTATGAAAGCCAGCGAAGATTGATACGCATCTCCGCCATGAACCGCTGGTAAAGAAAGTAGTTCCTCGAACGCAACCACGAACACGGTCATCGGTCTGATGAATCTGTTGGCACGACGAGTCTCTTTCGCTAGGTAGGCCAAAGCATATTCGAAATCGTCGAAAGGCTGTTGCTGATCCTGATTTCGTCGCAACGGAGCGACATTGCTGACGCCATCTTGTCCCGATAACGCCGTCAAATCGTACTTGCTGCTCAACGCCAGCAATTCTTCGCGCTTCCGCTCGAGGGCCTGCATATCGACATCAAGCTGACTGTCAAGAACTTGCATGTGCCTGGGGGCGCTCAGCCGGCGATGGAGATCGACTCGTGCATCGCGAAAAATGTTGTCATCTTTTGGCGCTCTGAAGGTAGATGTCATAAAAACCCTGGCTGGTGATGAGTGTTCTCGCTTACTATCTTTATTCAAATATCGTGAATCTAAAGTGAATTCAACGTGAAATCAAAGTGAAGTCGACAGTTTTTTTCAAACTATTTATCTATTGCACTTACAATTAGGTCTTGAGGGGTTCGTGGATTTAATCGATGTTTCCGCTTCGCGACAGCAATAAGTCAGACACGTTCCCGTTCGTCAACTTGACGATTATCGTGCTCAACGTCCTTGTCTTTCTCTTCGAGCTGACGCTGGGAGAACCCGGCGTCGAAGAGCTGTTTCGCAACTACGCACTGGTCCCCAGACATTTTCTGGAAGACCTCGGCGTATTTCAGGTATCGACGCTATTTTTCTCGATGTTTATGCATGCGGGCTGGATGCATCTAATTTCGAATATGTGGGCGCTCCACATATTTGGCGACAACATCGAAGACAAGTTAGGGCATCTCAAATATCTGCTTTTCTATCTCATTTGTGGAATCGCTGCAGGTGTTTCGCAAGTAGCAATCTCCCCGAATAGCTCCGTTCCGACAGTGGGTGCAAGCGGTGCAATTGCCGGCGTGCTCGGCGCCTACATCATTCTCTTTCCTGGAGCACGCGTCCTCGCCGCACTGCCAATCTTCTACATTATTAAATTGGTCGAATTACCCGCTATCGTCTACCTCGGCTTCTGGTTCGTCTCGCAATTCTTCACAGGTGTAGCCTCTCTTGGCGCCAAAACCGACGACGGCGGTGGAGTTGCCTGGTGGGCGCACATTGGTGGATTCGCCGCAGGGCTAGTGCTAGTCAAGATTTTCGAAAAGCGCGGCGGGAAGAGGTCCGAGAGTAATCCTTACGACCGTTACTATTAAAGACCGCCTGCAGTGGCGGTCAATGCGACGAATCGGAATAATATCCCGCCAATGGAGCTAAAATGCGGCGTCGAAATATTCCATAAAGAATGGCCTAAGGCATGAAGTACATTCCGCCGCGACCCGGCATCATCATCATCGAACTTCCGCCATTGTTGCCACCGAGTGCGGCGCGGAGGAGGAAGAACGACCCGACATAGCCAGCCGCTGGAGCCGCGTAGCGGATACCAGTCTTCATCGCCTTACCGACCCCGGTAGCCACGCCTTTACCGACTTTCATAGTCGTTCCAAGTCCGCCAGAACCGTCATCCGGCTGCCTATCATCGAACTTGCTGCTCATCTTGAAGCTATCTTCGCTCTCTTTCTTCTGTTTCATCTCTTCGAGCTGCTGAGCGATTTGAGCTTCTTGCAGAGCCTGTTCTTGCTGTTGATAGGGAGTGGCTTTGGACTTCTTGCCTTTCTTCGTCTTCTTATCCGTATCCTGGTTGTCTAAATCCGGTTGAAACAGCGATTGCTCATTAGGCTGCTGTTGCACTTCAGTCGGAACCTGTGTTTGCGAAGTCACTTGGTAGTACTGCGGCATGCCTTGCTGCATCGCCTGCTGTTGCATCGCTTGCTGCTGCATCGCCTGCTGCTGCATCGCCTGCTGTTGCATCGCTTGCTGCTGCATCGCCTGCTGTTGCATCGCTTGCTGCTGCATCGCCTGCTGAGCCATACCACCCTGCGGCATGGGCTGGGACATCGAGTCCTGCTGGAATCCAGGTACAACTCCGCCTTGTTGAAACTGACTATATTGTGGTGGCATCTGCCCGTATTGCTGACCCGAATAGCTTGGCTCAGGCTCTACGAGACCAGGGACCTGATTCGAATTGTTAGGATATTGACTATAACCCTGACTGTAAGCAGGAGGTGCTAAGAGTGCCATGAAAACTAGTAAGGTAAAAATCGAGCGAAGTCTTTTCATAGGAGCGTCTCGGGCAAGTGAGGCAGATATTAGTCAGTCTAAGAATGGCTTCGGAACAAGTCAATCGTAATTACCGCAAGAAGAAAAAGCTCATGGTGCGCTAATTAGAGCCAGTCATGCTAATATCCCAACCTTGACATCCACCCGGCGAATGCCTGTCCTGATTTGTTTTTGAAACTAATTTGAGCTTGGTAGGAACAGATTGCGATTCGCATATCGGACAGGGAGCTGACGCGCAGCTTTGAAACCGCCGGCGTCGCGTCAGCACAGAGCACGTTCTCGTCCGCCTTCAGACAAGCATCCTACGAAATCTGGAGTACAGACTCTAAATGCACCGAAATTTCTCGTTGTTTGATTCCCACCCTGCACTCTGTGACCCTGCGCCAGGCCCGCATGCTCTCCGCAAAAGCCACGACCTCCCCACGTAAATGGAGAGGTCGCGAATCGCTCTTACAGAGCATGTCTAATGCAGACTTGGCACTTCAATCAGTTGCTTACTCGAAGCACTCCATACTTCGATTTCATGATTAGGGCGGGTCGGAAGTTGACCAATCGCGCCTGGGGTTTGGGGCTCCAGCGGTTGATCACCAAACTCCGTCGTGGGCAAAACATCGCCGCTTAGAGGCGGTGGTGGAACTTTGCTTGCAATTTGAGTAGTTGATTCGTCGGGAGAAACTCGGCTTGGATACAGCGATGTCACATCAACGGTAGCAATTGGAATGTGATCGCCTTCGCTTCTGAGAGCAAGATACAGCTTGCTGGCAGCAACTCCCTTAACCAGTTTTTGAACGTCCTCCGGAGTTATTGCAACAGTCACTGAATTAACAGGGACGGCTTGCGAACCACCAGGCTCTCTGTGATACATCTGACCGACAGCGATGATTTCGATGTCAGAAAGAATTGGTGCAACTTTCGTGTCGGCACCGCCGCCGACCATACTGATCACATCCACGCGGCTCTCTGGATTGATAAATCCAGCGACACCAGAATTGGTATCAACGGCAAAAGTAATAGCTCGCTTACCAGGCTTGAGACGAGATTCGAAGCCCTGCGTGATTCCGACAGGAGCAAGGTCGTGCTGAGAAACGATCTGCCCGACGGTAATACCATATTTAGTGACCCTGCCACCTGCCATAGCGGATGACGTCAGAGCGTCTGCCGGTATAGTACCAATCGGAATCTTTTTCTCCTCGAGCATGTCAGCAGTAATGGATTTCCCTTCAGGTAAATCCTTGATTGCGACTACTACAGTGCCCATTGCTTTTCGAGCGTTTTCGATTCGATTTTTCTCATCGTCTAGAGCAAGTTTGCTTCGCTCAAGTTCTGAAGTGACCAAGAAAGCAGACAAACTCGCGAATCCTACAATCAGGAGAAGCAGCATGCCTGGCGGGATACGAGATATAAAAATTGATAGAGATCTTAAGGTGTTCATCCAGCAACAATCCTCCAGCGTTCGGACCGGAAAGACTAACCTTTCCCATTCTTGTCGTGGATACCCGTTTTCCAGAATAGGAAAAACCCTGAGGCGCGTAGGTGAATAATCCCTGTCGAGGCTCAGCATGAAGAAATGGATCGGAGGCGGGTCAGAGGAAAATTCCACGGAGGGAGTAAAATGCGGCGGCCTCGAAATATGTCGTCGAAGGAATGGAGCGGATGCCAGGCGGATGCGTTCTCGGAGGGAATCAAAAGACGCGTCTAAGTATGCCGCTCGCAAAGCCGGCCCCATTCATCCTGACGCACTACTAGCTGATTAGCGAAAAGAATATCTACGTATTAAGATGATCGCCCTCTTGTTTATCGCTGAACGATTGACTATCCAAATCGTTGACGACAAGCCGATTTTCCGAAGCTCAACCTGGTCACGTACATCAATTTTTCAACAGTTGCGTTCCTGAGTTTCTGACCATACCACGAAAAATTCGATGATATCAGACAGAGAAGCCATCCTTGCAAGGCGGCGGAAAGACTGGCTCCGCAGGATCGCACCCGATCATTTCGTCAGCAAGATCTTTATAAGTTTGCCCCAATAAGAATATAGGAAAAGCATACTTTCGATCTCCCGAGTAACTCGTATTATGGAGTTGTAAGACACGAACGGCGCTCCGCCGAAG
This sequence comes from uncultured Candidatus Obscuribacterales bacterium, assembly GCA_964418155.1. GTDB lineage: Bacteria > Cyanobacteriota > Vampirovibrionia > Obscuribacterales > Obscuribacteraceae > JADYXR01. The sequence goes on from CAYQKX010000008.1 coordinate 83,835, forward strand.
AGTGAAGGTCCAAAGGCCGGGCACATGACGAGGTACAAGTAAGCGCATTGCGGATTATCGGCAAACTGATGCATGTATTCTTGAAAAAATGAAACTGCGTTTGCCGTAACCTCCGTGCCCGACCTTCTTACAAAGTTTTCTTACAGCGATTCTGCCATACTCACGAATGGAATTCGGCTAACACCGAGTTCTATTCGTATTTGGAGTTTTTTCCGCGACGGCGACGCAGGCCACGTTCGTTGCAATGCTAAAGGCGCTATCAAGCATCATTTGAGAGGCCGGAAAGATTACTTCGCGCTTGACGGTTCTATGAAGGAGCGCCCGAAGATTGACCAGCACTTATGCCGCGATTTGAAAGCCAGATCACAGATCTATCGCAATTTGTATAGGAAACCTATACGGATTTATACCTAAACCTAAATCAAGTTGACAAGAAGGGCTGGAATAATAGATTTAGGGACATCTCTCAGACGTTTCTGTCTGATTTGGGGGCAATACAATTTATTTTTCCGTCGAACTCTTATGACTATGGGCACGAGAAAGTTCGCAAACAGTGCTTCGCTGAAAAGCGAAACAAAGCACTCATCCGGACTCGAGCAATACGATGTTTCGTTTGCTTACGCGTTCCACTGGGAGAAGGAAGAACACATCAGGGAGGCACTGAAGGTGTTGTTGTGCAATAAGGATACTGGTACTGGTGAGATTGAAACAGAAACCAAAGAACCGATCAAGGTTTTAAAAAAGAACAGGCAGGCAGAACGGGACAACGCAGCGTTGGAAGCAGCGAGAATTCGCTGGTTGCTCGCTATCAATCCCAACACGCCACCGCCGGTTCTCGACCACCTGGCTCACAATGCTCCGTCACAACTTCTGGAGCGAGTTGCAGAGCATCCCAGAGCACATTCGGTCACGCTCACTCGACTCGCGAACAACGAAGATGCGCAAGTTCGGGCAGCGGTCGCCGAAAATATGAATACGTCGATGAAGACTATCTGGAAGCTCGTAAGAGATCCAAGTCCAGACGTGAGACTGCGGCTGGCAGAGAGTTATACGGTGCCAATCGCGGTACTCAAAGTGCTTGTTGAAGACGATAATCCGTACGTCGCTTCACGTGCACAAAAGACGCTACTTCGCCTGATGCGTGAAGTGTCTGACCTACGCACCGCCTAACTCATTGGCTTTACGGTATCAGCAGGCTCTTTCACTATGGTGAAGGGGCCTGCAGATCTTTAAACATAATGATCGGAAACTCGCTCTTTTGAGCAATGTTCTTCGCAACCTTGGCTGCGGAAAGCAGCAATCCCACTTCTCGACAGTCTTCCGGGATTCCAGCAATTCCAAATGCCATCGCCAGTTTTCGCGTCGCAAGATTGGAAGTCAGACTGGTATCAGTCAAGACCTCAAGAATTCTATGGGCAAGAATCGCTGCTGATGCGGTTTCGGTATTCGGCAGTAACAGTGCGTAATGTAGCGCTTCAAAATGTGCAAGAACATCAATAGAGCGTTTTACAACACCGATTCGTCGAGCCATCTCGCCAAGAGCTTGACTGGGTAACGCCTCTAGCTTCTCCGGACCCCAGACCCAAACTTCAAAAATGATCACCGAGAATGGTGCACCATCGAATTGAGATCTGAAAAACTCCTGCTCGATGAAGAATTGAAACGCCGGATAAGACAAAACGCCTGTGTCTGCACGTTTCATCTGTTTTACCACACCATCGATAGCGATTCGATCGAGCGCTGTCGACTGTAAGAGACTGGTTTTATCCACGACATGGGGAGTGTCCGCCAGGCGTATCAAATCCGAGCGAATCATGTTGAAGAGCACAGGGACCCAATCTTTCTTCACCATGGGCTGCTCGCGCAAGATATCGAACATGGTGCTATTGCCGTTCAACCGCAAATAGAATTGCTTCTGCAAGTTGATATCACACGGGGCGCCCTGTTTCACCCGCTGCTCGAACTCGGCTTCCGTCAGATTAGGATCCTTCTTGTCCAGGTAGCTGTCCATTTTCAGACCGCTTCGCATCAGAAATTTGCTTTGATCGAGTAGCGTAACGCCCTCCATCAAGATCCCGTCTACTCGCCGAGTAATCGTATGTTGGTCCGTTCTCTCGTCTCGATAAAAGAAAAATCGTCCTTCGTCCCAGGTGACAAGTTCTGTAACGGCAAGCTCGCCCTTCAGATTGAGCACCTGAGCATGGACAAGCTCGCCCTCGACGTAAAAAAGCTCGGCTGCAGTCTGGTCGTCGGTAATTGCCAGCTTCCCGGTATTCGTCCCAACAGCAAACGACTGGAGAAGATTGGGAATAGGCATGTCTTCAAGTGTGCCTTCCATCGTTGGAGCCTTCAGCGCTTTCGCTTGCTGAAAGATTGGAAGCCTAGGAGACGTAGAGTGCAAGCCCATAAGCGATGTGCTGTAGCCACCCGACAATCCTGTATTGCGTTCAGAACTGCTACTCAACAGATTGCTCTGGTCGATCCCATTTCTGTCAGGTTCCGGCAAGACCAGGTTTAAAACGAGAGCCACATCCCCTGTAGTGTAAGTCCAACTTTGAATCTCGTTGCGTCCTTCCCCAGAAAGCAGCTCCCACGTGGGCTCCCCAGAATCCCTGCAGGTCACGACCAGGCGCTGCAGATTGACTCGATCGGGCATCATCCACGAGAGCTCAACGGCCAAACCAACTCGCTTCCGGGCCTCCTCCATGGCATGTGACACGTCACCGAGTCCAGGCAAGGATTCCAGCCTAGGCAAGCGAAATGGGGACGACTGCTTGGGACGATACATGACAACCCGAGATTAGTTGTTGCTACAAGCCTACCAGACTACCGGATTAAACTCGAATAGGTTGCCTGATATGACTCCAGAGAGATTGAGTTGAGTACTCGAATTGAGTACTCGAACCTTACTTATTCCCAAGAGGAGTTATTCGACACCGCATTTATCTCAGCCAGGGAATACGCATCGGACCGATTCCTCGCAGTGAATTATTCGGCTGCGAGTTTCATTCCTTCCACGGAATGGGTTGACTCAGCTCAAGGAACGAGACTGCTTGGAACGAGACTGCTTGGAACGCGACTGAAGGAGACGCGATCGCTCGGAACGGGACAGAGCGCGAATGCGAATAGCCTAGACTTTGAAGCGGTGACGAAGAGCACGATTCAGCTCAGCTTGAATTTGACCTTCAAGTTGCTGAGTCAAAGATTTCGCTGTGTTTTCCAAATGATCGCGGTCTTTGCCTCTCTCGTATTTGAGCTCTTTCATAAGATGCATTCTCCACGAGATCGGACGAGACGCCAGATTTAATGGGAATGGATACCAGGGAAAGAAGGGCGAAACCGGGAAGTAAGGCATTTTGAGGAACTTAGCAAGCGGCTCGAAATTCGACAACAGAGGCACAACCTCATCGCAACCGAGGGAGGACAACGGGAAGATCTTCACCCCTTCCTCGACGGCAGGGAGCAGCCGCGTCCAATCAAATTCTTGCAGACGGTAACGTTGGCTAAAAGGCTTCGATAAGCCGGCGATACCTTCCGGAAAAATCGCAACGATCTCGCCGCGCTCGAACAGTCGCTTCATGCTCGCCGAAGACCACGGCACGAAGCCGATTTCAATAAGAAACGCATTAAGACGCTCATCATCAATCCAGTCCAGATCGCACATAATATGGACCCGGCGCGGATTCTTGTTGAAAGACATCAGTCCATAAATCAGCATCAGCGCCTGCCAGGGCAGAACGCTCCCCTGGTTACCGACAATAACTGCCGGTCCCTTCTCCGGCAATCTGTCCAGTCCATCGAAGTTGACTTTCCACCATTCGAAATAAAGAAAGGACAGGAAAGGCTCCAGCCTTGCCAGAGCTCGTACATCGAAGCCCCAGTAACGATCGGATTTAACGGACCGCCTCACGAAATCGCGGTATGTAGCTACGAAATGGCTCATATCACCGTCTCCTGCTTTTGCTGAACCGGAGCATCCTCTTCGTCCCACCCGGTAAACATCGACTTTCTGCGCCGAAGCATGCCGTTAAGATCATCTTGAATCATGTGCTGAATTTCGCGAGCGATGCTCAGCACGAGCTTTCTATCCTTTGCCTTCTCCTTCGGGTAGTTGAGCACAATCGGTTTGTGCACGTTAACCAGCCAACGAACAGGCAGAGGAAAAAACATCAGTGGAAACGGAAGCCACGGAAAACTCAAGGTTAGCGGGAAAAACGGCATGCCAACTAGCCTGGCGACATCTCTGAGATTGACCATGTTGGGAAAAATCTCATCGCCGCCAACGGTGGCAATCGGTATAAGCGGAGTTTGAGTCTCGATAGCTAGCTGAACGAAACCGGGATGGAAGTCCAGGACCCGATAACGATCGCGAAAAGGTTTGCCGACACCCCGAATACCTTCTGGATATATTCCGACTAATTCGTCGTTGCTAAGAAGCTTCTGTGCGTTTTCCAGGGTCGCGCGAACCTGTCCGGTCTCTTTTATCCAGGGACCCAGGCCCGGCACGCTGAAAAACCAGTCGGTCACGAGATATCGGACGCGCCGCTGCGAATTGCGGTAATTGCACATGGCGATGCTCAGCATCGCCCCGTCCAGAGGCAAAAGGCCGGAGTGATTGCCGACTAAAATTGCACGCCCTTCTGCAGGGATGTTTTCGATGCCGCGAATATCGACTTTGAAATAATCTTCGAACAAAAACCGGAAGAGCGGCTCCCATCGAGCGTATGTCTTAATGTCATAGCCGAATTCGTCTTCCTCGCCACCGTACCGTTCGACGTAACGGGGATTGCGCTTAGACAGATAGGCTAGCGGGTCGGTCAAAGCTAGCGTTTTAAGATACGTCCAATTAGCCACAGAAATCCTAAAACCCCCGGTCCAAAGGAAACGAACAGTACTAAGCGCCTCGCCATCGCGCGCAGCCAGGCGTTGGCGCGGTGAGGCAGGCGATCGCGCTCGTCCTCACTCGACACATCCGAGCCTTCGGCAGTTGTTTCAAACTCAGCCATTTTCCTCACCCTATCCAGAGTCGAGAGTGATACCGTATTCCTGGGAGTTTAGTATAGGTTCTTGCGAACCTCACTCCTAGCCGCAGCCCATCCCCATTAATAAAGATTTACGGCCAATTCGAAATTTCTTTCGAGATAATCAATCACGCAAGGCCAGGAGAACGTAATGCAACAACCAGATATCAACAAGCTGTTTCAACAACTTCAACACATGCAGCAAGAGGTCTTGAGACTTCAAGAGGAACTCAAGAAAATTCCTGTCGAAGGAACAGCGGGCGGTGGCGCCGTGACGGTCAAATGCAACGGCGCAATGGAGTTCTACGCCGTGAAGATTCGCCCGGACGCGGTCGATGCAGAGGATCTCTCGATGCTCGAAGATCTGGTTGTGATCGCCGTCAACAATGCTATCGTGCAGTGTCAGGATCTAGCGCAAAACAACTTGAAACTACCACCGGGTATGGGCGGCGGCTTCTAGGTAGGAATTCAGATGTTCTTTACACCACCACTGGCGAGACTGATCGAACAGTTTCAAAAATTTCCGGGAGTCGGTCCGAAATCGGCTCAGCGCATGGCATTTTTCGTCCTGGGAATGCCGGAGGAAGAGGTCGGGCAGTTTGCTCACGCGCTGATAGACGCGAAAGAGAAGGTGAAGCACTGCAGTCAGTGCTCCCACCTTTCCGCTCAAGATCCATGTGAAATTTGCACTAGCGATCGACGAGAACCGCATACACTATGTGTTGTCGCCGATTCCAAGGATGTCATCGCACTAGAGCGCACCCGCGAATTCAAAGGTCGCTATCACGTTCTTACCGGATTGATATCGCCCCTGGAAGGGAAAGGTCCGGACCAGCTCAGTATCCGCGAGCTAATCGGGCGAATTCATACCGAGACCATTCAGGAGGTTATCCTCGCTATCAATCCGACGATCGAGGGTGACGCGACGGTTCTGTATCTAAATAATTTGTTGAAACCGCTAGGCACCAAGGTGACAAGAATAGCATTTGGCCTTCCTGTCGGCGCGGATCTCGAATACGCGGACGATGTAACGTTAGCGCGATCCCTGGAAGGGCGACGCGAAGTCTAGCACCGCTGGTGGTGAATTAACCGCGGACGAAGTCGATGACGAATGAGGCAATCTTGGCTGGGCTCAGGCCCACTTCATCCATCAAGATTGAACGATTTCCATGCTCGATAAATCGGTCCGGAACGCCAAGCCCAACAACTTCGGCAAGCCTGACTTGCGGTTTGGAATAGACCGCCCGCGAGCGGAATTCCAGGACGGCTGCGCCGAATCCACCGGAGCTGCATCCTTCTTCCAAAGTAATGATCTTTGTGTTCGGCTGATTGAGGTGCCGAGTCAAGGTCGCTTCGTCCAGAGGTTTCACGCTGCGAGCATTTATGATGGTGGCATTCACGCCACCAGCCTTCATCGCGTCCAACGCATCCAGAGAGGATTTGACCATTGCGCCGTAAGCTAAAATCACGACTTCGTCGTCGCCTTTGTGTTCAACTTCCCAGGAGCTGAAATCGACTTTGGCAAATCCGACTTGTTCGGTCTCCGCATTCACAGCCTCTTCTCTGGGGAATCGAATAGCCACAGGACCAGGCAGCTCTTTCACGACCGTATAAAGCATGTTACGGAGCTCGACTGCATCTTTCGGAGCCAACACGGTGAAATTCGGTACGCTGCGCAAGTAAGCGATGTCGAAGACACCCTGATGCGTCTCGCCGTCTTCGACGAGCCCACCACGGTCGATTCCGAATACGACCGGCAGATTCATGATTGCCACGTCATGAATAACTTGGTCCATGGCGCGCTGCAGGAAGGTCGAGTAGATCGAGACAACCGGCTTCAATCCGGCCTTCGCCATGCCAGCTGCCATCGTCACGCCGTGCTGTTCGCAAATAGCGACGTCGAAGAAGCGCTCAGGATAAACTTTTCCGAATTTGACCAAGCCACTGCCTTCAGCCGTCGCCGGAGTAATTGCCACCAGATTCGGTTCAAGTTCTGCGAGCTCGATGAGAGTATCGGTGAAGATATCGGAATATGTCTTTGCTTTAGGCTTCTTGTCCGCGGCCGGCTCTACGCGGGGCTCTAGACTGAATGCTTTCTTGACGCCATGATACTTGATCGAATCACGTTCGGCCGGATCGAAGCCCTTGCCTTTTTGAGTGATCAAATGTGCTATCAGAGGGACGCGCTCGGCTTTGACCTTCTGAAATACTTCAATGACTGCACCAACATCATGACCGTCGATCGGTCCGGAGTAGTTGATCCCGAGCTTTTCGAAAACAATGCCTGGTGTGTCGATTCTTTCTGTCGCTTCTTGTTTCACTGACTCAATCAGCTTCCAAACGGCAGGTGTCAAAGACATGCCGTCCAACTGCCCTTCGAGCATGGTGATTTTTTCTTTGATGTCTTTGTAGAAGAACGTCTCTTTGATGCGCTTCATATATTGAGAGATGCCACCGACATTCTCGCTAATCGACATCTCATTGTCGTTAAGCAAAATCAGAACATCGCGCTGGATGTCACCGAGGTGGTTAAGCGCCTCGAGCGCCATCCCACCGGTCAAACCACCATCCCCAATCAAGGCTATGACTTTATGGTCTTGCTCCAGATGGTCGCGCGCCAGAGCCATTCCAACCGCCAGAGAGACGGACGTGGAGCTGTGTCCGGCGATAAAAGCGTCGTGCTCGCTTTCCTGCGGGTGAATAAATCCGGAAATCCCTTTGAACTGGCGAAGCGTGTGAAATCGATCTCGCCGTCCGGTCAGCATCTTGTGCACATAGGCCTGGTGCCCGACATCCCACAAGATCTGATCCTTGGGAGATTCGAACACGTAATGCAGAGCGAGCGTTATCTCGACTATACCGAGATTAGATGCAAGATGACCGCCAGTCTTATTAAGATTGCGTACGATCTCAGAGCGGATCTCCTCGGCTAGAGATCTAAGCTCATTGATAGAGAGCTTCTTCAATTCGGCTGGGGCAACAATTGCATCCAGAAAAGATGTTGGATGCTGTACTAGCGTTTGCATGGTCCCCGAAAGTTCACAGTAGTTAGAACTTGACAGAGACCATCATAGCAACGACCCTGAGTCGAGATCCTAATAAGTTTATCCAGTTAACCACTTTAGACCCATTTTCTTACGCAAACACCCATCTTTTGAGCGACAATACTTACGCAAACTTATATAAAGAGCGCATCGATATCTTAATGCTGACAAATCTTTTCGCCATTTCGCTGATCGCCGCCGCCACTTTCGCCCCCTGCCAGGCAAGAGCAGCGGACACGCAATTTGGAGCCGCTAATTCAGGAATAGTACTGCAGCCATCAGACATCAGCGCAGAGCTGTTCGGAGCGGAGGGCGTTTCTATGTCACAGAACGCCAGTTCAAAAGCGGTGCTGCGTCAGGCCTCGGCTATTCACTGTGACGAGCACGCGGCTCCACCCCTTGGTCTAATGCAGCAGGAGCAAAGCCTGATTGCCCAGAGTCCGGCTAAATCAGACTCCTTCGCAGCCGAGAAGACGCGTGATCCGGGGAAAAGCACTGTCGAGCCGATCGATAACGTGAATAAGACAGAATCGCAGCAGTCAGGGGAGCTTAAACCTGAGACCAGCAGCAATGCGAGTCAAGAATCGAACAAAGAAATTCAGAAGAAGCGATCTGGCAAGTCGAGCAGGGAGCATGAGTCAACCAGAGTCTACACGGCTCGTCTTCGGGGTTCGATGTGTGCGGCATGCCTCATACAGCTCGAGGAAAAATTCCAGAAAATGCATGGTGTCCTGAAAGCGCGAATCGTTCGCCCTGAGTCAACTAGAGAGGAGCGCTTCGCAGAAATTGAGATATTGTATGTCCAGCCAACCCTGACTCAGCAAAAAATCAGAAGACTCATCGAGCGCAACGACTTCGGCTTGAGTAAAGAAAAGGATTCGGCGGCAGGATAATCGCAGATAACGCCTCACTAAGCGGAGGCGCGGCGCTCTTCGAATTTTGCGAGTTCTTGCTCCAGCTTAGCGATAGTATCGGTGAAGCGCGTCTGGCAACTGGCATGGGAAGGCTGCTGGGCAAACTTCGCATCATGAGCCCTGGAATACTCCCTGATGCGATCGATCAGCTTCACTATGTAATCTCTATCCACGATTCAGGTTCTCCCGGAGCTAATTTGTGGTCACGCTCTCTTTTTCTTCTGCCTTCTTAAATTCCAGAGAATCTTGATCTACTAAACGATCGATGTCGACCTCGGCGCCCAGTCCTTGATCGACAATCAAGCGAGCCCCTCTCTGAAACGTCATATAAGACCATAGCCAATCAAACATTACAACCATACGATTGCGAAAACCGATGAGATTGAGAATATGAACAAGAACCCAGGCCCACCAGGCCAACAAACCACCAATCGATATCTTGCCAAAACTGCCAACCGCTGCGGCTCTTCCTATTGTCGCCAGGCTGCCTCGATCAATGTATCGAAATGGTTGCACAGCATCTCCGTTAAGTTTTTTCCTTATATTGGCCGCCACCGCTTTTCCTTGCTGAACAGCCACGGGTGCGACGCCAGGAAGCGGCTTACCGTCTTGGATGCAACAGGCGATATCTCCGATCGCAAAAACATTGGGATGATCGCAGATTGATAAATCCGGTTGCACTTTAATACGCCCACGCTCGAGCGGCACTCCTAGAGTCGCGGCGATCGGGCTCGGTGCTACCCCCGCACACCACAGCTTCGTCACGGACGGAATGAAATCGTCTTGGACTTGCACTCCCAACTCAGTGATATCGGTGACGAATGTCTTTGTGCGAACTTCCACACCTAATGCGGTCAATTGCGTCAAGGCGAGCTCAGAGACCTTGTCCGGAAAAGTCGGCAATATTCGATCAGCTCCTTCCAACAGAATAATCTTCGCGTCGGATGGACGAATTTTTCTGAAATCTTTGGAGAGCACATGCTGAGACAATTCCGCCAGTGAGCCGGCCAGCTCCACGCCCGTGGGTCCGGCGCCGATGATGACAAACGTGAGCAAACCATCTTCTCCCTGATTGGCAGGAAGTTTTTCTGCTGTTTCAAACGACAGTAAAACTTGTCGTCTAATCATAAATGCATCTCGAAGCGTCTTCAGTCCGATGGCATGCTGAGACCATTCATCGTGACCGAAGTAGCTGTTTTGCGATCCCGCCGCAACGATCAAATAATCGTAACCCAACTCTCTATTGTTGATCTTCACAACTTGATGTTCAAGATCGACACAATCCACTTGGGCCATCAACACACTGACATTGTCCCGACCGCGAAAGATGGAGCGTATGGGATATGCAATCTCGACCGAGGAGATTGCAGCCATCGCGACCTGGTAAAGCAAGGGCTGAAACAGATGATGGTTGGTGCGATCGATCAATGTGATGTCGACACGAGCGCCACATAGCGACTTGGCTGCTTCGAGACCGCCGAAGCCACCACCAATGATTACCACATGCTGGCGAGCTTTCGTCAATTACATACCCCCCGACGCCGCGGTTAATCCAAGTCTACCAGCTCTACCAGTTTGTGCATGGATGCAACGAAAGCGAGCAACGCGCAAAAATGTGCGGATACTGAAAGACATGAGCAAATAATTTTTCCGCCACGGTCGTAAGCGCTCGGGTCTAAACCCCAGAAGAAGCCGACGCCGACAAATATGATCGTCATAGCAAGACCGATAAAACAATAATTGGTGGACAGCTTTATATTGATTGATGGCACTCTTTGCGTCTCCGCCATCTCTCGGCCCATGCGCTCCAGAAAAATATCGAGATTGCAGATTGCCAGACTGGCGATGCCGACAATAAATACACCTGCGAAAACTGAGGGCGCCACCAGCGATAACATCAACAATAAAACACTCAATATATTCTTCAACATGACAACAAAGTAATAGCACGCGGACGATATCGTCATGTTGCACGTTTGATATACGCTCGCTTTCATTTAAGCGTAGTTCGCTTCACAGGCGGTTTTGAACAAAAGCGGCATTTTTACAAAAAGAGAAAAACACCGAGCGCGGTGCGCTCGATGTTTTCCACAGTGGCACGGAGGACAAGTTAATAGAAAGAATTTCTTTCCCCTTCGGACTTGGGTCGGCCTCCGGCTATCCTAGCCCGTAGCATTTCGGGACTGGACAATTTTGTAGGTTTTTCCGTTGTATGTGACGATCAACTCTTTTCCGATCGACAAGTACTTGCTGATACCAGGCTCGGCCTTCAAGAGGTCGAAGTAACCTTGCGAGCCAAATAGAAGAACGCTCGGCTTCGACGTATGCTCGTTATAGCTGGTATCGACCCAGGTGCTGCCAATCATTTTGAAGGTTTTGTCACCGATCGATTGAAGAACCCCTTGATCTTTATAATTCGACGCAACGAGAACTTCACCTTCCTTAAGTTTGTTAATCACCTTGGCTTCATGTACGGCTTTCTTTCCTGAGGTGGCAGGCGCACCCCAGACCGAGCCACCGACCGCATCCACCGCAAACTGAACTTTATCAGCTTTCAGCCTTCCTCCCACAAATCCGTTGGACCAACCGGAGCTCCTCTTCACGCCGGCAGGCACGCTAGCCTGGGCGGATTCTTCAGCTCTGAAGTCTCGGCGTGGGCGCGGAAGGTTGGTTGCTATACGATGATTTTCGCTGGGATCAGTGACGAGATAGGAGGTGTATTCCGAAATGATTCCATGCTTTTGTGACAAGGCGATGATCTCGTCGATTACTTCTTTGTTCTCCTGATTAGAGTGTGCAATCTCGGTCAAATAGCCGATGCGGCGCATCGCCCAGAGTTTTATCAGGTGTGAATTACCAGCCTGTGAAGAAGCAAAATTGACTGGGAACGAATAATATTTCGCGACGCCGTTAACCTTTCCTGTGAGATTCAACTTGGTTGCACCACCCTTCTTGTATCTACCAAGGAGCAAAATCTGACTTCCAGCAAAGATGTCTTTGACTTCTTTCGGATAGATGTTTTTAACTTCCATAGTATCGTAGGTTAATTTCACATCGCTGAGGACGGGAGATTTTATCTTCTCGTAGAACGAGGAAAGCGCGTTTTCCAGGTTCTCATCGGGTTCTACATATTGCGATGTACCATGATGTGATTCAGCCAGTTTATTCAGCAACTTTGTATTGATATCATATCCGATACCAAAATCGAAGACTCGGATATCTCTTTTCGAATTAGCTACTGCTACGAGCTTCTCTGAATCGCGCTCACCAACCGTCGGTTCACCGTCGGTCATGAAGATCATGTAAGCGGGTCTAGCGCTCTCGCCGGAAAGAAGTGTTTTACCAATAGAAATTGCTTCACCGATATTGGTACCACCTCTGGCGCTCAAATCGTCAATGAATTCACAAGCTGCCTTTTTGTTTTCTCCGGTGGCCTCGACCAGTGCTGGCTTGAAAGTTTCAGCATCAGTGTTGAACTCGACTACACCGAATCGATCGGAGGGATGCAGCGCATTGACAACATACTTGAGAGCGCGCTTGTTTTCTTCCATCTTCTCGCCTTGCATCGAGCCAGACGTGTCGGCAACAAGCACGACATCTTTGCCAATTACGCTCTTGGCTTGAAAGGGCGGCGACAACGTCAACAAGAAATAGCCGTCTTCGCCTTCGGCCTTGTGCGTTATGAGATTTGCCGCCATCTCCGTGTTGGAGACACTGTAATAGAGGAGGAAGTCCTTATCCGGTAGAGTGTCATTCTCCTGCATGCCGATCTTGGCATTATTGTTGTCTGAGCGATTGGAAGAGATTACGTGCGTCGGAGACCATATAGTGCGCAAACCTTGACTACTCGAAAGCTTCACGTCCACCTTGATCTGCTCGGGTGGCGTGTCTTGAACCTTGGTCTTCAGGGGAAAGCGATACTTTAACAGTCCGTTTTCCGCCTTCAGTAACTGGGTGTACTCGAGTTCGACTTTCTTCGTACCATGCGCAGGAATCGGAAAAATTCTGGCTCGAACAGTTTTGCTATCGGCATATTCGAGCAGTCCGGGATCGACCATGCGTCTGACGATCGCCTCGTATTCTTGTCGAGCTGCGTTTGCTTCGAGGATTTTGCCTTCTACTGGTTTCCCATCAATGTGCAGGGAGAAAGAACTGAAAGTGGTGTCATCCGGCAGAGGAAACAGATAAGTGCCGGCCAAATTTCTATCAGTATCGTTTTCAAAAGTCTGAGTTATGTACGTTTTCGCTACCTGATCTTTGATCTCTACCTTGACGGCCTCAGACTGTAGGTGCAGCCCGAAGCTGACTTTACCCTGAAGCACCATCGGTCGTGGTCGTGGCGTATGCTGTGGTCTGGTTAAAGGAGTCAGGGTAGGCGAAGTGGTTGGTGGCGCCACCATTGGCGGTGCAACACCGCCCACGATCGGATCAATCATTATCCAACCAGATGCTTGAGCGGCCGGAGCGATAAGAGTGGTTGCACTCACGGACAAGAGTGTACTCAATGCAAGACGTTTCATTATTCGATCCTCGAGAGCTAATTCGGCGAAGCGCTGCGGACGGCACTTTATTGCGATGCGAGGGCGGTGCGGGAGTAACGACAAAGCAGCGATAGCTTCACACTGCCAGCGTACGAAATTGACGCCTATAAATCGCCAGGAACAACAGGCAGAACGTGTCAGGGTTTCCCCGGTCAATCCTCAAGGTTTGTCCCGGCGAACATTTATATATACAGACTTGCGTGGCGAACGGTTTCGGCGTATAAGTTGTCTGATTTCGTCTGAGGAGCCATATTGTGAAAGCAATTCTCTGCAACGACTGCGGCGCGATAATGTCAAGATATAACAATGTGTGCAAGTCGTGCTCGCGCACGAATCTCTCATACTTCCCGGATACAAAGTCACCTGAACTGCACGCGCGACTTCGCGAGATTCGAGCAGAGACTACGGATAACTGGAGACGATTGCTTGGCGCAGGACTGATCGCCGGAGTTTTCTTTGTCTTCGCGATGGGATATGTATCGGGCATCAAGAAGAGCCACATGGCAGATACACCGGTTCAGCAGCAGACGGCAGCTGGTGAGTCGGCGGTAGTGCGCTGACAAAGTTTGAATCGCCAGGTTCAATAAACTGGCTTCGTCCGGTTACGGCATGCTCGGTGCCAGCGAGATTCTGGCGGTCCCAGTTGCTGCGCGTTCTGAGTAGTGCCAATTGCTGCGCCCTCCGAGTCGTTTTTTTGTTTGTCACGGAGAACCGTATTCGCGGCACCGCGTCCTACTCTTGCAATTTTTCACACGGCAAGATGAACCAGAAGCTACTACCGGAGCCGACTTTGCTATCTACGCCAATCGAGCCGCCGTGAGCTTCTACAATCGCTTTGCATATCGCCAGTCCAAGTCCACTTCCTTTGTGTCCTTTCGAATCTTCCTGACTAACCTGTTTGAATCGCTCGAATATTTGATCTAGCTTTTCCGCTGGAATTCCCCTGCCCTGGTCGTCTACTCGAAATTGGCAACCACCCGGCACCATATGACAATGTAATGTGATCGTACTGCTACTCGGCGAGAACTTGATTGCATTCGAGAGGAGATTGGTTAGAACCTGCACGAGCCGATCCTCGTCAGCCATTATGTGGAGTGAGCTTCGTTCGACCACGACGTTGACGTCGTTTTGTTCCGCCATGCCCCTCAGCGTCTCCGCTGAAAGCACGAGTATCGAGTCGACGTTGACCGGTCGCACTTCAATCTCGATGCCGCCCGACTCGAGTTTATCGAGATCAAGAAGATCATTGATAAGACTTACCAGCCTGCGAATACTGATCTTCGCCATGTCGATTCGAGCTGTGCCCTTCGAATTGAGAGTGCCGAAAATGCCGGTAGAAAGCAAATCGAAAGTGGCGAGCATCGACGTCAGCGGAGAGCGTAAATCGTGGCTAGCCATCGCGACGAATTCTTGCTTCATCTTGTCAAGCGCTTTTCGCTGCGTGATGTCGCTGGCGACACAGAAATAGGTCTTGTAGCTGTCGTTGTAGTTAACCGACCATAGGAAGTCGCGCTTGGCGCCTTCTTTGTCCATGAGTCCGACTTCAAAGCGATGACTTTCGTGCGAGTTCTCGCTCGCGATTCTCAAATTGTCAATCAACATTCGCTTCTCCGAATCCGCGACACAATCGAAAAGATGTTTTCCCAAGATGTCGTCCTCGTCACAACCAAGCGCATGGAGCAAGGCCGGATTCGCCTGGGTAACACGACCGGCATCGTCCATGGTGCAGACGATATCTACCGCATTTTTCAGAATTGCTTGCTCCTTCTGTCGTGATTCATCGACCGTTCTTGCCATCGCGTGGAAAGCCCGGTCCATATCAGCGATCTCGTCCCGCCCGTCAATTGGAGGAAAGAGCGCCTGATCAGCAGCGAAGCGAATGTTATTTTCGACTACCGCACGAACGCGTCGCTGAATGCTGAGGGTGAAGTAAGCTACCAATCCGGCAGCGATAACAGCATTGATGACGAGGCCGGCAAAAAGCATGTAACTTACTGTACGACGCATTTCCTCGTTCTGAAGCTTTATCGCCTCGGCTGCACTCTTTTGGCGTTCGAAAAAACCCATGGAGTGTTTTGTAAACTCATTAACTCTTTCGTCAGCCTGCAGATACGACATGACCTTGTCTTTATCGGACATCTCTCGCCTGGCGATGACGCCTGTTTTCATATGATTGATCATCTCGGTGAAGTTTTCGTAATCGGCCTCGAACTCAATCAAATCCTTCACATCCACAGGATTTCCGCGGACCAGTTTTCGAAGTTGAAGGAATTCCTCGTTAATCGTCGTATCTGAATGCTTTTCGTCGACCAGCCCTTTGAGAGAATCATCGCTGCCCGATTGCACCACAAAGGCAGCCAGGCCCATACAATCGTTCTTGAACAGTTGTTCTATACGGGCGATATGCTCGGTGATCTTGTGCAGGCGAAGGATATCTTCTACTTGCTGATTGGCAATCTGCAAGCAATACCATAGACCCGCGATGAACAGGATCTCAAAGAGAAAGGGGACCGCAACAAGCAGAATTCCCTTATGGATTGTTCGCATACGAAAATGACCTTATAGTCACCAGTTTTATTTTTATACCACCGCGGTGATTCACATCACTACGGTTTCTGGAATCGAAGTATCGTCAATCGATTCGACCGCAACTACGACTAGACTCTGTTCAACAACTCATGTCGCCGGAGTACTGATGCATGAACGTACTGACGCAGGAGCCGGCTGGAGGCTGGTGAGCTCGTTGTGCTGCAATGGGAATCAATGCGAAGCGTCCTAAACACGCAAAGCTTCTAAACGCGAAGCTTTCAAAAGGCGAAACCGTCCCAAACAGGACGGTTTCTCTTGCTCCTTCAGACCGGAATGGTGGTCTTTAGCCGGTATTGGAGGCTGGAGCCACAATCTTGTAGCAACGACCTTTGTACACTACGATCATTCGCTGACCGGCTCCCAGGTATTGAGTGATACCAGATTCGGTTTTCACAAGATCGAAATATTTCTTGCTGCCGAACTCAATGTCGTCAGTCTTCGGATCTTTGATTTTTTCGAAACTGCTGTCGACCCAGAAGCCATCAAGCAGATAGAAGGTCTTATCACCGATGACCTTGACACTACCATCGGAGCGCGCCATGGCAAGGGCATCGACAGACTTGAGATCGCTGAGCGACTTTTGCATCTGCACGGCTCGTTCTCCATCAGGTTTTGCAGCTGCGAGCGCCCTGGCGAACTCATTCTTCGATTCCTTCGCTCGCCTGGCAGCACCCTCTTCGTCAGCGGAAAACAGGTTCGAGTCGACGGATGCAGCGATACGGCGTGGTTCTGCTGACACCGGCGATCCGGGAGGAGGCGGCGCAGCTGCAGACCAGGAGCCCGATGGTACTATTGATCCGCGAACGCGTCCCTGATGAACAGACTTGCCATAACTGACGCCCGGAAGAGCGGAATTTCCAGCACCAATGCCGCCTCCACCTCCGATGACCAGGCGGTGCGACTTACTCAGATCATCCAGGAAAGGCGCTCGCAAACCAGAACCGGTCGTGAGGTCAGACGACATGAGCTGCATTCTTCGCGGCGTCATCTGCTGTCGAAACATCATTCTCGGGCTCCGGCTCACAGGCACTCGAGCAACAGCATCCCCTGCCCGGAGTCTCTCGTTGGGATCCGTCACCAGAAAAGAAGTGTAAGCAGAGATTATTCCGTATCGTTTCGAGAGCTCGACAATCTCGTCGACTACCTCTTGATTCTCATTATTGGCCTGCGCGACCTCGGTCAGATAGCCAATCCTGCGCATCGCCCACATTCTAGGAAGATATTGAGATCCGGTCTCCTGCGCGGCAAAAGTCATCGGAAAATCAAACGATTTTTCCACGCCATTGACTTTTCCGGAGAGTTTCACCGTGGCTGGTGCACCTTGTTTATATCGGCCGAGGAGCATGACAGGCGAACCGGCGAAGATATCCTTGACGGACTTAGGATAAATATCCTTCACCTCCACACCGTTGTAAGCCAATTTGACATCGCTCAACACCGGACTCTTGACCTTGTTGTAAAACTGCGACAGAGCAACTTCCAGGCTCTCATCAGGCTCTACATACTGCGCAGTACCATGATGACCTTCGGCAAGTTTATTTAATAACATTGTGTTGACATCATATCCGACACCAAAGTCAAACAGTCGAACATCTCTCTTGGGCTTAACGGAATCGATCAGTGCCGCAGATTCGGTAATACCTACAGTCGGCTGCCCATCAGTCATCAGCACGAGATATGCTGGTCGCCCGACGTCAGTTTTGCTGTTCAAAATTGTCAGACCGGTCGACAATGCTTCACCGATATTGGTACCACCTCTGGCATCAAGATCGTCGATGAAAGTTCGTGCTTTCGCCTTATTGTCTGCCGTTGCTTCCAACAACTCGCCATTGAATGATTCGGCATCAGTATTGAATTGCACGAGGGAAAATCTGTCATTAGGATTCAAGGCATCGATGACGAATTTCAACGCTTTGCGGCACTGATCCATCTTTTCTCCGGCCATTGAGCCCGAGGTGTCCGCAACAAGAACGATGTCTTTGGCGATCACCTGCTTTGCAGAACTGAACGGCGGATTGAGCGTCATCAGGAAATATCCATCTTCATCGCTTTTCTTATGTGCGAGCAAACTAGCGGACAGTTCTTTGTCTGAGACCGTGTAATAAACCGAGAAATCTTTTTCCGATTGTGCAGAGGCTTTGTCGGAGAACGAGACTATGGCCAGGTGACCGCCATCTTTCCTCTCGGTGCTGATGATATGCGACGGCGACCAAATAGTGCGAAGCTCCTCTTTACTCTTCAATCTCAGAGCGATCTTTGTTTCGTCCACAGCCTCACACTGAGCTGATTTGAGAGGAAACTTGTATTTGAACATTCCACCGTCGGCTTTGACGAGCTGCGTGTACTCGAGCTCCACGGTCTTGGTTCCATGAGCTGGTATCGGAAAGATGCGCGCTCTGACGGTTTTGTAGTCGGCATACTCGAGCAATCCGGGATCAATCATCGATCTGACGATCTGTTCATACTGCGCACGCGCTTCAGCCGCCGCCAGAATCTGCCCTTCAACAGCCTTTCCATCTATGTGCAGGGAAAAAGAGCTGAACGTCGCGTCCTGTGGAAGCGGAAAGAGGTACGTACCAGCAAGATTGCGATCGGTATCGTTCCTGAATGTCTGTTTGATATAGGTCTTCGCAACGTGGTTGTCGATTTCAACACTGATCTCCTGCTTGTCAAGCGAAAGCCCGGTTGAAATTGAACCATGCAGCACAGGCGACACCGGGCGAGCGACACCGGGGCGACCTGGACGGACAGGCGTCACCGTCGGCGAACTGATAGTGGGCGTCACCGGCGCCACCGGCGGCACATGAAATGCCGGATCGACTACGATGAAACCTGACGCGTCCGCCCTGGGCGACAGCATCATGGATGAAGCCAGCATTGTGATTGCGACCAGAGTAGTTTTTTTGACTTGCATGTCCGTGCCTCTTTTGACTAGGTTCGAGATTCCCGTTGAGGTCATTGCCTCTGGTGTTCTGTCGCGAGTTATCGCTTGAGAACGACTTGTAATGCCCTGCTCCTGGTCAGCCGCGCGAGAGGACCGATAAATATGGGGGAGCACTCCTCATTCACCTGTTGAGGAACGATCGCTTTATCTACTGCTACCAGGATAAGATTTTCCCAGCGCCGCTGTCTAAGCAAAAAGGACCGGTTCGATCTAGGGTTTTTCCTGAGTTATTATCTAAATAGGCGCGACTGGGGAAAACCCCAGCCAATTGAGGGAAATGCTCGGCTACACTTACTTAGGATGGAGCAGGATGCTCCGATGACTAAAATGAGTTCACTCCTGGCGCCGCTCAAGCGCCGTTTACCAACATCGCTGCCCAGACAAGGTCGCGACGGTCTCTTGTTTCAACGATTGTTCTGGGGGACTCTGGCGGGCTGCCTGGCAACAATTCTATTAGCGGAGTCACCAGTGTTAGACACGATGGAGCTTAACCTTCTCGAATGGCGATTCAAGGTAGCTCACGAAATCAACTCGAAGATATGGGGCGCGGCCAAATCGCAGGATATCGTGCTGGTAACTTACGATGATGAGGATCAGTTCGACCTAGAGGCAGAGCCAGTTGAAGGCGGTCCCAGTCCGATTCAAGGGGTGCTCGCCGGTCTGATTTCCACAGTGGAAGCCGGCGACCCCATGCTGGTAGTCATCGATATCGATCTTTCCGGAAAAGCGAATCCAAAGCTGGTCGAGGCTTTTCATAAGTATCGAGGCAACATTGTTCTGGCGCTGCTTGGCAATCTCGAGGATGCATCGGATTTCCCACCTGCGGAGCTGCGTAAGGCGTGCGCTGCATGCGCCTACGATCATCTGCTCAGCGAGCCGAACGGTCTGGTCTGTCAGATGCCTATGGTTGTCGCGAGTCAGGAAGGTACGGTCAACAGCCCGATTTTCACCTACGGACAGGAAGTTTTTGACTCGTTGCCGAAGGCTGTCGCCGCTTTGATGGCGAGTAAAGGCGGCGTCGGTCCTACGCTTGGACAGATGCCTAAGTTCACTCAGGACGACCTGCCACTTTATATCAATTTTTCCGGCACCAAATACGATACCTATAGCACCGCCAATGTGATAAAGGGCACAGTGCCAGCCAAGAATTTCGAAGGCAAGGTCGTGGTAATCGGAACAAAGTTTACCCAAAAGCAGGACAACACTCCGACGGTACGTACACCGCTCGCGCAGAATGTCACACATGCGCAGATTCAAGCGGATGCAATAAATACGATTCATAAGAACCAGATCATTCACACATTTCCGCGCACAATCTTGCATCACTTGTTGCTTCTAGCAGGGGGTGCACTGGGAGCCCTCTCCTCAATATTGCGAATGGGTACGAGAACAACCAGTTTCTTATGCACATCCATGGTCATAGTCGGAGTGACAGAAATGTTCTTCATGACCATGCACATCTATGTTCCGATCGTGCCTCTCTTGGCAGTTTTGATGTTGGCATTCATATTCGGCACATTAATTTATCTCGATACCGATTTAAGACTGAGCAACAAGGAGCTGGCCGAAGCCCGCGAGGCCATGCAGGTCCGTGCAGAAGAAGAGCGACAACGCATAGCCGAAGATCTGCATGATGAAACTTTGCCCGCGCTGTCATCCGTCGCCCGAATGGCCGACAAGCTCGCGATGGAGCTGGAAGACAATCCCGTGCCGCAGGAGATGCGGGCAAAGCTCGATCAAGCTGTGATTGAGATGCGCCGGGTTATCAACGATCTTCACCCGTCGGTTCTAGAAACGATGGGATTCAAGCCGGCCCTGGAGAATCTGCTGGTTGCTTTAGAGCGAGACATGAATATAGAAACTAGTTTTAAGGATGGAGACGCCCAGGATGACTATGGCTTATCTCAAATGACCCGATTGCAGCTCTATCGTATAGTACAAGAAGGTTTAAACAACGTACAAAAGCACTCCCATGCCAACGAAGTCGAATTGGCCGTGGGCTTGCAAGATACTGACTTAGTCATTAAAGTCACGGATAATGGAAAAGGGATCGATCCGAGCAAAATCAGGGTCGACTCCCATGGTCTCCTCAACATTCGCCAGCGAGCACAATTGATCGGAGCTCGAGTGGAATGGACTAAACCGGAATCATTTCAGACAGGTTGTGAGCTCACGCTCAAAATTGCAGTTGGCACATCGGAAGAAGACGCACGAGGTAATGTATGACGATACTGTTTGCAGACGACGAAGACAGAGACCGAGGCTGGCTGAGAAGCTTGTTGGAGGCAAATGTCAAAGACCACGGGCCCTTCCATGAAGCGCATGACGGACAGCAAGCTGTGGAGATGGCGATTAAGGTCAAACCCGATCTCGTCTTCCTCGACATCAAAATGCCTGGTCTCTCAGGTATCAAAGCAGCAGAGCAGATTCTTGAGAAGCTGCCTACTTGCGGCGTGATCATGCTCTCCAATTTCTCCGATGAAGTCTATGTCAGACAATTATGGAAAATCGTCCCGCCGGATGGGGCTTTCGGCTATGTCTTGAAGAACGCATCCAACGATCAAGTCGTGGAGGCCTGCAAGGCAGTCCTATCAGGCGACTGCTGGATCCACCCTGGTATCGCGCGTGTCATACAGCGAACCCAGAACAGAGCCACCAATTTGACCAGCGCCGAGTATGAAGCATTGGTATGCATCTCGCTGGGCATGACCGATCACACCATTGCAAAACGACTTTTCTTGACGGAAAAAGCCGTCCAATCTCGTCTCAAATCGCTTTATGCCAAGCTCGGGATCCCTGGCAGAGGCGAATCCAACGAGACAGAGTTCAACCAACGCTGCCGCGCTGTATATCTGGCCAACAAGCGCGGACTGATCAATCAATCCGAGCTTGATGAATGGGAAGCAAAACTTGGAGCCAGAGCCGGAACATAACCGGAGGAAATAACGATGACCCGAATTACGCCAAAGCACCTTCACTTTACGAGCTTGACAATCGTAGCTGTCTCGCTCGCGGTAGGAGCTCCCCATCCTGTCACCGCGCAGGCGCAGGTCGGGTCTGACTCAAAAGCTGAGGGCAAATTACGTAGCACCGTGCTCCACAAGAAAGCGTACATAGCATCATCGGCGGTATCACCACCGGAAGCAGGGGTGCAACTGCTGATGGGTATCTTGCAACGCATTGGCACAGAGCCCCAGATTGCGATGAAAAAGCCGCACCAGATGGAGGAAGCGTCCGCGAGCAATCAGTTGTTCATGCAGAATGCCACCGACCCGGCTCTGGCGATTCGGCCGCAAGCACTGCAACGCAAGCAGCAGGTCGAGAAGGTCGCGGCACCCGCATCAGAACCGAACATTATTGCCGTTCTCCCGAAAGCCAAAACTTTCAAGGCGGAGAACTGGCAAGGCGCACAAATGGACAGAGACGAGACTGCGGGCAAAAGCGAATCAGGTGCATCTGGCGGATACATCAACCAGGCGGCGGCCGGCATGAAGAATTCGTCCGCCAACAAAGAATACGAAAAGCGCAACGTACACGATCTAAGGACCAACATCAACCGACTGTATGAAGGCCTCAAATTTGTGGACAGCATAACCGCCAAGAAATCCGCTGACGGAGATGACGCGGACTCGCTCCAGGAGGCTGAAACCAAGACGATCAAAACAGGTGGAGCAACTCGCGGAACCGTGATCTCATATGCACCGAAAATCACCGATTACAGCAGCCAGAGCGGAGTAGTAGCACCTGGAGCCAGCCGCAATGCCGGTTTCGGCGCAAGCAACGGTGGTTCATACAAACCGCCCGAAATTCTTCAAATCGCAAGGGAGCGAGCAGAACGAGCAGACGCCAAGGACAAAGAGACATTCATGAAAGCCGATCAGCCGGCAGCCTACAGAACGATGCGCCAGTATCAAAATACAGCAGCGGATTCTCTCGATGGTGCGGCGCCAGCAGACCTCAACATGTTCAACAGCAACAGCAGCAGCAGTAGATCAAAAGGACGGAGTGCTCCGGCGATGGGGACGGCATCCGGCATGCACATAGCGTACATGCCACCATCCTTAGTGGCTGGCATTCCGGGTCTGCGCCTGGGCGCGTCGGAAGATCAGGTTGACATGTATCTGAGAGATAAAGGTGCGGTCGACAGAAAAGAGGTCAACGGATGGAAGGTCTGGTCGCTGTCATCCAAGGGTAAGACAGCATTGCAAATCTACCTGCGCAACGGAATTGTAGAAGCCTTCCGAGTGTTCGATCACGCTTATGTACCAGACAGACTGGGAGTCAGCCTGTCCAACAAGCTCGGTCTGATGAAGCAGAAGTTCGGCGAGCCGGCGTTCATCCTCAAAGAGCCATCGGCACGCGGCAGCGATGGGCATGGCGCGAAAAATTACGTATATCCTGTAAGTCAGGTCAGCTTCCAACTTTCACGCGCTACGCCCGATGCGGCACCGACAATTCAAAGCTTGCTTCTTTTCCAATTCCTATAGCCGCGTTGATTGCAACCCGCGCTACAATTTGAATAGGCAAGGCTCTCCCTAATTGCCGAGGGAGGAGGTTCACAAATGGCTGATAGAAAGAAGATCGTTCATGAAAATGTGGATGGTGATTTTTTCGTAGACACGAGCTGCATTGATTGCGACACCTGCCGCCAGCTTGCACCAGAATCGTTCAAAGATGCAGGAGAGTACTCCTACGTCTTTCAACAACCGCGCGATGAAGAACAGCGAAGAATAGCAACACAAGCGCTTCTTGCCTGCCCCACCGGATCCATAGGCTGCAGCACCGACAACATCGCGGCTCAGGTGATCGACGATTTTCCATTGCTGCTCGATGACAATGTTTTCTATTGTGGTTTCAACTCACCAAAGTCATATGGCGGCAACAGCTACTTCATCCAAGACGAAGGTGGCAATTGGCTGATTGATTCACCGAAGTATAACAGCCACCTTGTCAGACAATTCGAACAATATGGTGGCATCAAATACATTTTTCTAACTCACGAAGATGACGTCGCCGAGGCCGATCGGTATGCCGCGCATTTCGAGGCACAGCGCATCATTCACCGTGCCGCCCTAAAGGCTTGCAGAGACGCGGAGATTATCGTCGACGATCGCAATAACTTTGAAGCTGGCACCGCTTTCAGTATCATACATACTCCCGGTCACACCAGAGGTCATATGGTGCTGTTGTATAAAGACAAGTTTTTGTTCACAGGAGACCACCTGTATTACAGCAGAGGAAAAAAACATCTCGATGCGTTCAAAGACTACTGTTGGTACTCATGGGAAGAACAAACTGCTTCAATGGAAAAACTGCTAACAGCAAATTTTGAATGGGTTCTTCCGGGTCATGGACAACGCAAAAAGTTGACTGCCGAAAATGCGAAATTGGAGCTAACTAATCTGATCAAAAGAATGAAGTCAGACAGCGAAGTTTGAACCTTGCTATTGGCATCCTTCCCGATGCTCGCCAACGCTGAGGCGATTTTTATGGCTTTGTCAATGGCGCCAGTTCAGCATCTTTTTAGGCGTAGTCGAGCCGTTAATCGACTCGATGTTGCAACCCAATCGGTTACGATTTAACTTGTACAACTCATAGATACAACGATTCGAAGCGAGCTCCGCATATTAGGCGCAGCAAGAATCAGGCGGATTTCTGGCAGGCTGCGGATTTTCATGGATCAGACAAAGTATCAACCGCTATATCTCAAACACCGCCCCCAAACACTGGGTGACCTGGTCGGTCAAAAATCGGTGGTTAAGACCCTGACCAACGCAATTGAGAACAAGCGCATAGCTCATGCATATCTTTTTACAGGACCGAGGGGAACAGGGAAGACGTCGTCGGCCAGAATTCTTGCCAAGTCTATTAACTGCGAACAGGGACCTACGGTAACGCCATGCCTGACATGTGCATCTTGCGTTTCCATCAAAGAAAGTAGTTGCCCATCAGTCTTCGAGATTGACGCAGCATCCAACAACAGCGTAGACGACGCTCGTGTCTTGATTGAGCGTGCACCACTCGTGGCGCAAGGCGGTCGCAACAAGCTTTATATTGTGGACGAGTGCCACATGCTCACGAAAGAGGCATTCAATGCCTTGCTAAAGACGATTGAAGAGCCGCCGCCCAACGTCATCTTCATCCTGGCAACAACTGAGGAGCACAAGGTTCCACCCACGATTTTAAGCCGCTGCCAGAGACTGATGTTTCGTCTCGTCAACCACGATGAGTTGGCTGAGCACCTCCAGCAAGTGGCACAAAAAGAGGCTATTGAAATCGAAAAATCGGCGATTGAGCTTATTACTCGCCGATCGGGAGGCGGACTTCGCGATGCGCTTGGACTGCTCGATCAGGCGAGCTTGCTTGCTCGACCAGGAGAGCCGGTTTCACAAAAGGACCTGCTGGTTCTTCTCGGCGCGCTGGACGAAGACGTGCTACTCACGCTCAGTCGGGGAATTCTTCAACGTGACGGCAAAGCCGTGCTGGATGCGATCACCGGTTTGATCATGCAAGGGCGAGAGCCTGCCTTGATCGCTCAAGAAATGGCGAAGCATTTTCTAAACTTGACGAAGGCTTCGTATGTCACACAACAGAGTAGCGGACAGGAGACCAACCGTTTCGTGCTCGGTTCTCACTCATATATAGACGGGTTGCTTGACCAGGCGCGATACTTCGAGCGCAGCGAATTGAGCCAGATGGTAGAGCACCTCGATAATTTAGAACAATCGTTGAAGCGCGCCAGCCAACCGTCTATGACTCTGGAAATCGCACTGCTTGCCTTGTGTCACCGCCACGATATCGCGAGCATCAAACAGCTTGAATCTCGCATTCATCAACTGGAAGAACAAATAAGCCAGGGCGGTGAGATTTCCAATCGCAGACAGGCAGAGCCATCTCATCGACCCGCTCCGGCTCTGTCGAGACAGGAGAGCAATCCTCCGCCAAGACCGGCGCCTGGTCCGGCTGCTCCAGCAGCTCCAGCAGCTCCACCCGCTCCGCCTTCAGCTCCGGCCTCAGTACCGGCTCCGGCTCCGGCTTCGGATCCACCGGCTCCTCAGGTTCTTCCCGCACAGACGAGAGAGGGCAGTGGATTGACCCTAGAGGCAAGCCAAACTGAAAGTCGACCGCTTCAGGAGTCAAGTCGGGACGAGATCGCCCCGACGATCCCTGCACCTTCGGCAGCGCAACCGGCAATGCCAACGACTTATTCGGACGATGAAGACTACGACGAAGAGGGGAATTCGTACGATGGAGCCTCTCAAACTCCTCCTCCGCAGCCGGTCCAGACAGGGCAACAACCTCCAGCTGACCCCCCGCCCGATCGACTCCCACCGCCTGCGGCCGCCAGTCACATCCCAACCACAGGCACCGGCGAGCTGACGCACGGGCAACTCGAAGAGCTGTGGTCAGACCTGCTCGACGCACTGCATAAGCGAAGTATTCCGGCATATAGCCTGGTGTCGATGCACGCATTTCCCCTGCGCTTCGAATCGAAGACGCTAACGATAGGCGTTCACCGTGAATTCTTTCAAAAGTCTATTGAAAACAAAACCAACAACATCATGGTGGCATACAAGGACCTGAAAAATGACGAAATTCGAGTCCTGGTCAAGGTCGTAGACACAGGCAAGACAGAGGCGGCCAAGCCAGCCTACAACCCGACTGCACCAAAAGCGGCAAATGACGCGATGGCACAGAGAGCGCCTAGTTCAGAGCCAATCAGCTCCCACGTCGCGGTTCAACCCGAGCGTGCGGTTCAGCCAGAACGCTTAGAGGCGCCATCGATGGCTCATACGCATCAACCGCAGGGCATGCCTTCAGCTCTGACCGATAACCGAATCACAATCTACGAATCCGAATCCGAATCGGAAGACTTAGGCGCGTCTCCACCTGAGCCCGAAGCGACGCCTAAGACAATTGAAAGGACCAACAGCTCCGATCTTTCTAGAGAACCAACTCGCAGTCTCAACATCGAGGAGACTCTAGACCCTTCAAAAATCGCAGAGGCTTATAAAATTTTTGAGGGACCTGGTTCGCGGCTGATCGGCTAGGGGCGAAACTTAGTTAGAGAAGTGCGAGCAATAGAAGTGTGACTTAGTCATTACAGCGCCTGTTTGAGCCAATTTTCAGAGGGTCTGCTACTCATTGACATCACAAAAAAGCGTGGCTAATACCTTCTGGCGTTTTAGGTCGAAGTTTAAAAAGTGACGCTACTTTCGTCTAACCAATTGGAGCTGGCGGTTCACCAGGTTACTGCGAAGCCAGGTTTGATCTCATCTTCTGAATTTGGCTCGAGCCACTCGACATCTACGGAGTCAACCCTAGCTCCCGATGGACCTTGCTTGCACCAGGTGATGAAAACCTCGATCTGCTCCTGAGTTCCATATGCCAAGGACTCGACGCTGCCGTCGGGCATATTTCTCACCCAACCCGACAGTCCAATACTGTTCGCCTTATCCTCAGCGGTTTTTCGGTAAAAAACCCCCTGAACTCGACCTCGAACTCGCAATTTTGCTTGATGTGACATGTCATGCCATCACAACGAATATTCAGAATAAGTTACCAGAAAAATTGGCAGGTTTTTGGTTTGATGGGGAAGAAATAAAATAAGAGAATGGCTATACTGACTGTTCAGGCTCGGCCCTCTCGAGCAGACTTTCTGATGCAGTCAATGACGGCGCGCGGTGATCAATCAAGTCGATGTCACAGGACACACAACAACAAGAGACTATAACCAAATCCCAAATTGAAGCTGCCATCCAGGCCGTGATAGGCAGGGGATGGGACGTCAATCCGTACACGGTGGCAGAGGAGGCGCGGATTTCGCCGGCGGAAATCTCGCGTAACGCTCATTTCATGCAGCTCATAGTTCATGCACGTGGCGGCGAGGTAACTTTCGCAGTCAAATCAACTCCGCCGGAAGAGCTCAAGCGCATCGCCGAGTTGGAGAAGGAAAACGCTGAACTGCGCGCCAAACTGGACGCACCCGAAGCAAAGATCGTACCCGACGACGATATCCTCAACGAGCAAGTAAAGGCTCTCTTGAGCTCCGAATCTGACGAGCAAGTAAAGCAGCTAGAACGTGAGCTCGAGCAGGCGTACGAACAGGTAGTCTCCCTGGAAGAGGAAAAGACAGACCTCACCCGCAGCGTCGCCGGTTTGGAGAGAGTCAATGATGCTCTCAACGCCCGCATGCGGCAGTTGGAAGATGAAGCGGTCGTCCTCAAGAAGCAGGCCTCTGAATTCAAGGTTTCACCGAACACACCACTCCCGATCGACCCGCAGGTCCTTCAGGAGCTGGAGAGTCTCAAGACGCAAAACGCCGCGATGGACGAGCAAATTCAGCAGTTCATCGCAATTTCGCGCGAAAAGTCGGAATACATCGTTCACCTCGAGTCAGCCAACTACCAACACGAGTCACTAATTCTCGAGCTGGAGGCGAAGCTGGCCGAACTGCAACAAGAAGCAGATATGCTGGCGTTGCAATTGCAAAACGCTTTCAACGTCGGCTACCAGAAGGGTCACTCCGACAGCAAACCGTCCGTCGAAGACAGATCCGAAGACACGGGCAGCGAAGAGGTGCAGAGCGAATTGGCTTTGGAAGCTCCCCTTTTCCCTGGAAGCAACCCAGCTCATGTGGCAACCGGCGAGCAACCTGTCATGACCCCCGGGCAATATTACGAATTGCATCAACAAATGCCAAATGTTGAGATAAAAACTCAGCCAGAATCGGAAGCGATGCCTCAAGTCGCGGCAAGTGCTCCAAACGCTGCGTCAGCACAGGCGGCCCCGGAGCCAGGCAGCTGGGATACTGATCGAGTACTCAACTTCGCACGCACCGGACCCTATGTCGCATCCAATTTCAATCCGCTGGAGTCGCTTAGCTGGCGAGATCTCGAGACCGTCTACAGCATGGGTGTCCTGTCCATCAAGGACTTCTCGCGCAACCTCAACGAGTATCGGCCGACAGACCCAGGTCCACAGATTTCCGAGCCCCCGCAAAAGCAGGTCGAAACCAGCGAGAGTTACTCACAAGTTCAAGAGAGTGTAGATGTCCTCGGCCAGGCGATGGACGACACCGACGCTACCGACCTTGTCGCTGATCTGCTTGGAGAAGCGCCCAATCCAGAAGGTATGGATTTCATCGACGAGCTCATTGATATCGACAAGCTCGATATCTTCGAAAGCCTCGAAGAGCTAGAAGAACTCGGCACTATTGATGTTCTTGGTGACCCCATCAATCTACCAGAATTCGAAAGCGATGCCGATGGCAGTGACGAATCGGCAGAGCCAGCATCAGACGACCAGTTGCGCGATCTTATCAAGTCAAGAATCAGTCAAGCGCAAGAACACAAAGAAGATCAGGACGTGAGGACGCCTCCCGCGCCGGAAGGCGCAGAAGACGATCCGACGAAATCGTCGAAGCCATTCCCCGGTCTCAAGAAATTCGTCGGACAGAAAGGGCAAGATGCACCACCGCCGCCCGTGACAGCGAGCAGCACATCCACCCCATCAGTAGTCGCCAAGCATACGCCGCCCGAAATCCGCAAAGCTTGCATGATTCTGGGTATTCGACCCGAAGACCTGACAAAGGAATCGGTCCATAAGGAATGGAAAAAACAGATTACAAGCGTTCACCCCGATTTAGGCGGCGACACAGATTCCGCTGTATTCCTTAATACTGCAAAAGATACCCTGTTGCGTTGGCTAGACCAAAACACACCAAAATTGGGCGAAAAGTTCGGCAGTGGTCAGGGCGGTTCAACTCGATTTACTGGAAAGAATAAGCCAAACGACAAATCTTGATATAGTAAAACGACTTCGGAGGTTGTTTTTGCTATGGCCAAGAATGTGGTCGCGATCGTTGGTCGACCAAATGTAGGCAAATCTACTTTCTTTAATAGATGTATTGG
Organism: uncultured Candidatus Obscuribacterales bacterium; assembly: GCA_964418155.1. GTDB lineage: Bacteria > Cyanobacteriota > Vampirovibrionia > Obscuribacterales > Obscuribacteraceae > JADYXR01. The sequence goes on from CAYQKX010000008.1 coordinate 113,801, forward strand.
CAGACGTCACGCCATTGTGGACGATCGGCCCGGAGTAACACGCGACCGCCTCTATATCGAAACTGATTGGTCCGGCCACGACTTCGTTCTAATCGACACCGGCGGCATCATTACGGACACGGAAGAGCCGATGGCTGCCCATGTTCGAGATCAAGTCAGACTCGCTATCGATGAAGCGGATGTAATAGTCTTCATGGTAGACGGAAAAGAAGGTCCGACAGGTCAGGACGAAGATGTCGCCAATATGCTGCGGCGCAGCGCCAAACCTGTGATTCTTGCGGTCAACAAAATCGATAGACCCGCGGAAGAGACGCACGTACCCGAATTCTTCGCACTGGGTCTCGGTCAGCCTCACTCGCTCTCGGCAATGCGCGGGACTGGCGGCGTCGGAGACTTACTTGATCTGGTGGTCGAAAAATTCAAAGGCAAAGGAAAAAAGAAGAAGGACGAAGACGCCTCTGACGACGAAGAGACCACCGAAGAGGATAGGTCGAAGGAGCCGTTCTCTATTGCGATTGTGGGGAAACCTAATGTAGGTAAATCGTCGATATTAAATGTCCTTTGCGGGAAGGATCGAACAATTGTTTCCCCCGAACCAGGCACCACCCGCGATGCCATAGATACGCCAATTAAATTTCACGGGCGAGACCTGACGCTTATAGACACGGCTGGAATCCGCAGAAAGTCGAAAGTCGATTACGGGATTGAAGCATTCTCCGTCGTCAGATCAATACGTGCAATCGATCACGCCGATGTCGTTGTTCACGTGATCGATGCGACAGAGCCTATAACCGATCAGGATCAGAAGATTGCCGGAAAGATTGAAGAAGCTGGCCGGGCAGTCGTTATTGTCTTCAACAAGTGGGATTTGATTGAAAACAAATCTTCTCGCACAATGAACGCAATGATTAGTGAAGTAAAAGCAGAGATGCGACATGTCGGCTATGCTGAAGTTGTGTTCACCAGCGCGCTGACAAAGACCAGAGTAAGCAAGATTCTGGAAGCATGCGAACGTGCTTACGAACAAACGCACAAAAGAATCTCGACCAACCTGGTCAACCAGGTAATAACGGAAGCAGTGGCATTGGTCCCGCCGCCAGCGAGCAAACGAGGGAAACGATTAAAGGTGTATTACGGCACTCAAGTCTCTTCCGCCCCTCCGACCTTCATCCTGTTCGTCAACGACGAGAAGCTCCTGCCGTCTAACTATAAGGTCTATCTCGAGCGAAAAATCAGAGAATCATTTGGATTCGCCGGTACTCCCATTCGAATCGCAGCCCGTCCCAAGAAGGAATCGCGATAGTGACTGTAGGATACGCAATCGGAATTCTGCTCGTAGCGTATATCTTGGGCTCGATCCCAACAGGTTTTTGGCTCGTCAAAGCTCTGAAGGGCGTTGATATAAGAACCATTGGAAGCGGCTCAACAGGCGCCACCAATGTGCTCAGAGCAGCTGGGAAGGGAGCAGGAGTGTTCGTCCTGGTTGCGGATGTATTCAAAGGTTACGTAGCGGTGGCGCTGGCTGGTTGGTTGGAATCGACCTGGAGCGGTCTGCCGTTTGCGCAACCATATATGATACCAGCTTTTGCCGGACTGTTCGCGATCATAGGGCATAGTCGCTCGATCTTTTTAAAATTTACGGGCGGAAAGAGCGCGGCGACGACACTTGGTGCCTTGCTTGGGATGCAGGCAGTGGGAGGATTACTGACTTTCGGCACCTGGATATTGCTTGTCGCGACAACCAAAATTGTCTCGCTCGCGTCGATAATCGCAGCAATCTCTTGTCCGATCTGGATGTATCTCGTACAGTCACCACCGGCGGTGGTAGCCTTCTCGATGGCAGCCTGCGTATTCGTAATCGTGAGACACAGAGCTAATATCACTAGGCTGCTCAACGGCACCGAACCAAAAATCGGTTCAAAGTCGAAAACAGCTGCTGGAGCGCCTGGAGGCGCACAACCTGAGGCAACGGAACAGAAACAGGAATCTACTTAACGGATGAATTCGACAACAGATAAATCTAAATTCAGATGTACAAATATGGGAAACAAGTGATAAGTTCAACCGTCGAAGTTACGAAGTTCGGCTGAAGAAGGAGTTCCGGTCGACAGCAGCAGGCGCTGCAAGAAAGTCCATGTTCGCACGAGGCAAAATCAATGAGTAAGTTAAATCGCAAAATAGCGTTGTCCGGGGCCGCAATGTTGATACTCCTTACAACAAGCGCCCTCGGTCCGACACAGCTGTTACCGACCACCGCAGCCCAAGCCGCCGCCGCGCAATCGGCGACAAAGGCAACGGACAAAGCAAAGTCGCCAGTTGTTAAAAACAGCAAAACTGCGGCAAATCTTACGCCTGACGAAAAGGTCAACATAAGCGTATACGAGAAGTGCCATAAGGCGGTCGTCAACATCGCACCTCTGACTACTGCAGAAGAGATGGCTGTCTTCGGGCATGAGCGAGAAGGCGTCGGCTCCGGCGTTTGCATAAGCCCGGAAGGACACATCGTCACCAATAATCACGTAACCGGAGGGGCCGAGGCGGTAAAGGTAACCTTCTACGACAACACGAGCTTACCGGCCCGTGTAATTGGAACGGATCCCTCCAACGATTTAGCCGTGATAAAAATCGCCTCTGATGCAGGAAGAAAGTTCGACTTCGTAGAGTGGGGAGACTCCTCCGCACTGCAGGTAGGTCGAAGAGTTTTCGCCATCGGCAACCCGTTCGGTCTTGACCACACGATGACGTCCGGTATTGTCAGCAGCTTGAATCGCTCATTCACGACCCCTAACAACAGGGTAATCAAAGGAATCATCCAAACCGACGCAGCGATCAACCCGGGCAACTCCGGCGGGCCACTTCTCGATACATCAGGCAAACTGGTTGGAATTACAACCGCGATTCTGAGCCGATCCGGACAATCCGCCGGTATCGGGCTCGCCATCCCGGCCAATATCACAAAGACGATTGTTCCGGAGCTTATTGCTCACGGGCTAGTGAAAAGACCGGATCTTGGCATCCTATATATGAATCCGCAAATCATCAGGACCAAGAATGGTTATCTCTCTGGTCTCAGGGTCATCAAAGTTGATCCAAAAGGACCGGCGGCAGAGGCTGGGCTTCGCGGTCCCAGAATTGTGTCTTATAACCTTGGCAACAGGATAATTCGACAACTCGATCAAAGCCTTGCCGATATCGTGACTCACGTCGACAACATTTCAATAAGACAGCTCGACGACCTGCTTTCATACATTGAAAAGAAGGAACCAGGTCAAGTGGTAAATCTCACAGTTATACGTAATGACGGAGACAAAGGACCGCTAATCCTAAAAATTCCAGTAAAATTAGCGGTTACTCGGACAGACTAATTTTTTAGATGCGGAGAGGACATTGGCTAGAATTCTGGTAATTGATGACGATCACGCCATTGCTGAGCTGGTCAAGATAAATCTGGAATTGCTCGGACATCAGTGTGAAACAGCAAGCGACGGTATTAAAGGGCTGGCGCTCGCCCAACAGAACCATCCCGACTTGATAGTCCTCGACGTTATGATGCCTGACCTTGATGGCTTCACCGTTTGTCAGCGTTTACGACAAAATCCAAGCACCCATCCAATTCCTATTCTCATGCTCACAGCTTTGAGCATGACGAAGGACAAGGTATCCGGCTTCGATTCCGGCGCTGATGACTATCTGGTAAAACCATTCGAGATTCCAGAGTTGCAAGTCCGCGTCAGAGCATTGCTCAGGCGCGCAGGCTCTGTCCCGCATTCATCAACGCTTCCAGAAATACTTACCGCAGGCGAAATTACACTCATCCCTGAGAATCTGCAAGCCAAGGTCGGCGAGCGCATTGTCAAGCTCACCCCGACGGAGTTTGAAATTCTGCATTGCTTAATGCAACATCACGGTCAGACGGTCAGCACCGGAAAGCTGCTGGAAGAGGTCTGGGGTTATTCTCCTGACGACGATGTCGACACCATTCGAGTGCACATCAGACACCTAAGAACACGTCTCGAATCCGCGGACAGAAAATACATCAAAACCGTATATGGTGGCGGGTATCAGCTCATTCCCGAAGGATTCAACAAATCCAGCAAGGCTTCGTTCTGACAACAAGGCTCGATTATCCAGTTTGCAGATTCATGGTGATACCCGTGCATCTGTCCTCCTCCAAGACAAGATTCAAACCACAAAGCATGAATGTCATTGACACCGAGATTCAAAAGCAACCGGTTGTCAACAGGAATCAGGGATAGTGAGAAATTGCTAACCAATTGTTCCAGTGAAACCACTTATGTTGCGCAAGCTCGATTCAATTTACATTTGAAAAACATTTTAAGTGCGCCAAGAGTCTGCTCAACAAGGCCGAGCATTTTCGAAAACTCGTCCCTTATTGTCAAGCACGGCAAGAGTATTTCTGGACCGGCTTTTAGCGGGTCAAATCTATGGTTACTATAAACGTTTTAGGTAAAGGTGAACTTTGTCGGCTGGCATTCTTGAAAACAAGCCGATATCATGTGATTCGCGATCCATTGATAACTTACTCGGCTGGCGTACAGCTTAGGTTTTGGAGCCCAAGGAGAACTTAGTTTGCTATTCAATAGTCTGCAGTATCTCGTCTTTCTCCCGGTTGTGTTTCTCGCTTACTGGGTGCTTCCACAGAAGCTGCGCGTGCCACTGCTACTGGTGGCGAGCTATGTCTTCTACATGTCGTGGAAGCCGATTTATGGGCTGCTCATCTTCGGTTTGACGCTGGGCAATTTCTTACTCGTCCCGTTCATCGCCAAGTCTGTCGACCGAAAGAAGCTATGGCTAGGTATTGTCGTCGCAGCTAACTTAATCACACTGGCAATATTCAAGTACGCCTACTTCGCCGTAGGCACGATTAAATCCGGTCTCGGCGTGGCTGGCATCGATTGGCGGGAGCCCCACCTCCACATTATTTTGCCTCTGGGAATCTCTTTCTTCGTATTCGAGTTCATACATTATGCGGTCGATGTCTACCGAGGCAAGCCGCTGGTAAAGAGCTTTATCAATTTCTCTTTGTTCGCTTCCTTCTTCCCGACTCAAATTGCTGGGCCAATCAAGCGTTATCAGGACTTTATTCCCCAGCTCGACATCAAGTCAAAATTCAAGTGGGAGTATGTAGACGAAGGAATGCAGCTCATATTGATGGGTCTGGCGAAGAAAGTTTTGCTCGCTGACAACCTGGCGCTGGTCGCTCAAGCAGGCTTCACTCATCCAGAACAGTTCTCTGCCGTGGACCTGTGGCTGATCACTTATGCTTTCGCATTTCAAATCTTTTTCGATTTCGCCGGATATACCGACGTAGCACGAGGCTCGGCACTACTTTTCGGCTACAAAGTTCCCATCAATTTCAACTTGCCTTACATCGCATCCAACGTAGCCGACTTCTGGCATCGCTGGCATATCAGCCTTTCCACCTGGTTGAGAGATTATCTGTTTATACCATTAGGCGGTAGCAGAGGCAGTCGCTGGCTCACCAACCGCAACCTCTTCATCACGATGGCGCTTGGTGGGCTGTGGCATGGAGCAGCAATGCACTTTCTTGTTTGGGGTGTGTATCAAGGCGTGATGCTCATCGCCCACCGGGAGTACCAAAATATTCTCGAGAGGATTGGTGTTTCGAAAAGCATTATCCAGAGCAAGGTCTATCATGCTATCTCCGTCATAGTGACATTCCATGTTGTGTGCGTCGGTTGGGTTTTCTTCAGAGCCGATACCGCAACAATAGCCTGGAAGATGCTGGCTAAAATGGCCCAGGTTCCCGTCGAGCTGCTCAATTTCAGCTTCAATCAGCTCGAAGTGTTGAAGATTCGCGATCCGCTCATCTTCCCATCATTGCTCGTGCTGCTACCCACTCTCATGCTGGCGCACATTGCGGTCAACTGGTTGAATGACAAGAAGTTTTATCAGAGACCACCATGGGCGGTGCAGGTCGGTGTCATGGTCGCGCTCATGTGCCTGTTGACGATATTCAGCCCCGACAGCTCGCCGCGCTTCATCTACTTCCAGTTCTAATCGCTGAGTCTCACACACGATGTCACAAAGCACCACAGAAAAAGCATGCGCACCCTGTGCCTCGATGTCGGCGATGGAGTCACCTCGCAGACGGATAGCAGTTAGCTCAAACGGGCAACCTTCTGGTGAATTGCCGAACAAAACTTCGCTATTGACCAGTCGTGCTCTGTGGGCATTTGTTGTTTTCGTCTTGACATGCCAATTCATGGCTTCATCGCAAGTGGGTAAGCTAAAGCCGGAAGACTTTCCGTATCCCACCTGGACTTCCTGGGCAATCGATGAATTTCTCAGCAAAGAAAAGCCGGCTCAACTCGTTTTTCTCGGCTCATCGCTCATGTTGGTGCCGCTCGACGGTGTCGATGCAGACTTCACCAAGAGGCCTATCGATGGGGCAAAACACCACAAAAGCATTTTCTTCGAATCGAAATTCAAAGAATACAGCGGTGCCGACGTCAAGACATTCAACTTCGCTCTGCCTGGTGAGATGCCTTCGGACGCATATTTGCTGACGAAATTCTTACTCAAGGATGAAAAACGACCCGATGTCATCGTGTATGGTGTCGGTCCGCGCGACTTCATGGATAACCTCTTGCCTAGCCCGCGTGCAACCGATCCATTCCGATATCTATCGCGACTGGGAGACTACAGCGAACGGATTTCGCTGGTCGCACCAAAGTGGGAAGAGCGACTGGGCTACGAATTGACCAGAATGTTCTATCCAATGGCCGAGAGCGAAAACATCATGACTTCGCTCTCTCGTGGTGGCAATCAACTTATAGCCAGTATATTCCCCGATGTAAAACCATCAGATGTGCACAAGCGTCGGCTGCTCTTGCCTGACTACCATCCCTTCGAGATCAGGACATCCGAATGCTTCTTCCGCCCAACGACGGAGGAGAACCGACCGCCATTCACCGACAACATCGATGAATACAGGAAGCGATACAAAACGCTCAAATGGGATACCTTCCTATCGCAGATGCAATTCCTCACCGACATTCTTGATACGGCCAACCAGCGCGGTACTCACGTAGTCGTAATGGCGATGCCAATCACGGAGATCAACCGTCAGTTGATCTCCGATGAAGCCTGGGGCGAATACAAGACTCGCCTGAAAGCTCTGGCTGCAGCTAAGGGTGCCTCATTCTTCGACATGCATGAAACGAAAGCGTTTCCCCTCAAAGATTTCGGCGACACAGTCCACCTTCATTCGGGTGGCGGAGCCAGGCTCCTCGATATGCTGGCGCGAGAGTTAGCGAAAGATCACGCCGTTTTATCTGCGTTAGACATCAAGCCCGAAGGCAATTCCGAAAGCAAACAATCGATTGCCGGGGCTAAGGATACCGGACTATGAAGGTCGAAGAGCGAACGATCACAATCGAGCCCGATCGCAGGACCGACTTTACCGTCTCCGATCACCCGCCTGCCCGCCCGGGCAGGCAGAGCATCTTCATGTGCGCGATTGCCTTTTTCGTTGCACTGAATATGGTGTTGAGCTTCACCGCACCAATCACGTTCGATAAATTCAAGTTCCCATATCAGGGTTGGGCCTGGTGGACCTTCAACAATCTGCGCAGCAGCTCCGAAGTCCACAATGTCGCACTTTTGGGTTCGTCACTTATGGTGAGTGCCGTCAATAACAGCGATGCCATGTATTTGCAGCAGCAGCTCAATCTCGCCAACTATCACAAAGCGGTTTATCTCGACAAACTTTTGCACGATCGCTTCGGCGGCGCATTCAACACATACAATCTCGCCGCTCCCGGGCAGATGCCATCAGACGCTTACATGACACTCAACGCCATGTTACGCACCCATCAGCGACCGGATGTCCTCGTGTACGGCGTAGCACCCCGCGACTTTTACGACAGCTCAATGGCAAGCCCTGTTGATACCGAGCCGTTCAAATTCCTGCATCGCCTGGTTAATCTGGACGACAGCGTCAATAAACTGTTCAAGTCACCCTGGGATAAACTGAATTGGATTCTTGAACGAGACGTCTATCTATACGGCAACGCGCTGGACATCGGCATGGTAGTAACCGAGACGTATCAATCATGGATCAATAGGCTCTTCCCGCCACCAACAGGCAAAGACATGTTCACCTATTGGGATCGAGTAGCCCTACTGCCCAACTACAAGCCTGGAGAAATCCATCCTCTGGCCGTAGTGGTGCCACCGCAGGATCCGAAGGCGCCGCCGAAGTTCGTCGACAACACTCCAGAGTACAAAGAGCGCTATAAGAAGCCGGACAAGAGCATCTACAAGATTCAGTGGTATTTCCTTTTGAAGCTTGTTGAACTCTGCAAGAGAGAGAGAATCGAACTGGTGATCGTCAACATGCCGATCACTTTGGAAAACATCAAAGTGCTGGGTTCGGATAAGTACATGCCGTACGTCAATTCGCTCAAAGTGCTGGCTGAGAAACAAGAAGTCCCGGCATTCGACCTCAACGATTTTTCACTGTACTCTCAACGCGATTACCACGATGGTGTTCACCTCAATGCCTTCGGCGGCAATAAGTTTTTCAAACAACTGATTAGTATCATGGGTGGTACCTTCAGCACGAGCCTCGCCCTGGAAGCTTCCGGGCATCACATGCACAGGCGCAAAGCGATAGCGGAGCAAGGGCAACCAAAATACAACTTCAACACCGACCTGCCACTTTGATGGAATCAATGGACAAAACAAAAACACGCACAATTCTCACCAGCAGCGCAATCGTTGCGATGGTGCTGTTCGTGTTGCTCAATGTTTTGCTTCTAGGACATTTGCCTGAAGACAAAACTGTTTTGACAAAAGAAGCCATACAGAACTCCGCTAATGAGAGAAAGCAGGAAGGAGACTGGGTCTGGTGGATCACCAGAAATTACCTGGTCGAGGAGAAGAACCCGGATCTGGTCTTTATGGGAAGCAGCCAGATGGGCTCGGCTCTTTTTGCTTGCGAAGCTTCATATCTCAACGAGGCCATTGATACGGTTGTCCATCGCGAATCTCGGTATGCCGGTCATGAGCTGAAGGAGAAGCTTGGCTTGGAGCCTACCACCTTCAATCTTTCCATCGGCGGCGCTATGGCGTCCGATCAATTCATGTTAGCGAAGGCACTGTTCAACAAAGACTATAAGCCGCGACTGGTAGTTATCGGAGTCAATCCACGCGACTTCATAGACAATTCTATGCCATCGGCGAGCGCTACGGATCCATTTCGTTACCTCAGCCCCTACGTAAAACTTGGCGACCTCGGGCAATGTGCATTTCCGGATCTGATTTCGTGGATGGATTGGCAGTTGAATCACTACCTGCCGACCAAAGCGCTTGGAGAAAATGTTCGCTCCACGCTTCCCAAGACAATCCTATCCTGGCTCGGTGAGTCCGAGGCTAGGACAGCATCTCTGCATACGGTTTCCGATAAAGGCGAAGTGCTGGCACAGACAAGCAAGAGGCAAACAGACAACGAAAAACCACTCACCACCGACAACTTGCTCAAGGCAATTTACGGAAGCACCGGAAATATTCGCCCCGGACTGTGGAAGGTGGTAGCGTGCACTTGGGGCGCCTTCCAGGATAATACGGAAGAGTACAGGAACCGCTATCGGGATTCCGCTCCACCTGTCTATTACGGTCAGAAAAAGTTTTTCGAAGAGTATCTTGCATATTTGAAGAGCGAGGACATCGACGTACTCGTAGTAGGCATGCCGAGCCTCTGGCCGAATCGAGCCCTCTTGCCGGACAAATTCTGGAACAGTTTCAGAGATTACCTGGCGACGGCCACCACCAGATACGGTGCCACTCTTTTGGATTTGACCGACGATGCCAGGTTCGACAGCAAAGACTATCTTGATACCGTGCACCTCAACTCAACAGGCGGCACGCGGCTCGTCAAAATCATCGCCGAAAAGATCGAGGGAGATAAAAAACTGGCTTCTGGTCTGTCTAATCGTTGCCTGGCTAAGCAAGACAAAGGCAACTGGCATTAACCTCACTGACCATTGGCTGTAGAGCCAGCACTTTATACTGTCTAGCCTCACAGCGCAGCTCTTTCACTCTTTAGTCCATGTTGTAGAAGCTCCCGCTCCAGCATTCGTGCTAGTGTTTGTCCGCATTTCTCGGTGTAGTGCGCACCGTCGATAGTGCGCCAGCTATGTTTTTCTGGTCTGTACCAGTAGAATTGCGGCTCTGGTAGCTCCTTCATCAAGGCTTTGTTAATTGCAGCAACATACTTGGTGTCTTGAAGATCTTTGTCTCTGGGAATCTCCAAAATGATTATGCTCACACCGTGTGCTTTTATCTTGAGAAGCTTCGTGCGCAATGCTTTTGCGGCACTTTGAAGCCTATTTAGCTCTCTATTGCTGGGTTGTCTAAATCTTCGACTATTGACAAACGCCCGTCTTGCCTTTTCGTTTGTATGAAGCGGCCAGACCCAGTTGGAGCCAAGACATTCAAAAAATACCGAGCTCGGCTGGTAGTTTAGATCAAAAATCGGGCTTAGACGCATGAGGGCGATAGACCACGGGGACAGAGCCTCAGCAACCGGATCAGTTTTCGGTATTTCATAGAGCCGCTCGCTGGCTTCCACCACCAGCATTCTAGGAAAACTGCCTGTCTCTAGGATCACATTACATCCTTCCAGAGCAGAGCCGCCTCCGACGCATAGATTGAACCAATTTTTTGGCAACTGCGGTCCCTGAATACCCTGTAACCACGAGCTTCCAACGAACACGGCCGAATACATAGCCTTTGGGGCAATCGCATAAGTTCGAATTCTTGCAATTCGGTTATTGCCGAACTGGACCGGCTGCCCGATTGGCAGAACATGATTGACAATTAGCAGATGGTAGATCACAAGTATACTCACCACGGTGATGAGCATAGACTTAACCAGAGTTGCCAAACCATATTCGGAGGTAGATGAACTCATTACTACGATATCCAAAACCACATGTCCGGATGTCAGAATACTGGCAATCTCAAGAGAATGGTCGGCAACACAATCGCTGCATTGTAAGCCGACAACATGGACTAGTCGAAAACGAATGGTAAATTGCAGGTGAGTTTAACTGAGGCTGCATGACCGTATTTTACGACAAAACCAAAGAGAAACTGGGTTGGGTAATTGTCTCCGCCTCGGCAATTATTCTGTTAACTTCGTCTTGGGATGACTCACCCTCTTTTGACGAAGTGGAGCACATCACGGCTGGGTTCTACAACATCCGTACACAAAATTATTGGATGAATGTCTACCATCCACCGCTGGTAAAGGACATAGCCGGGCTCGCCGTGGCCGCTCTCCAGCCACGTGCCTACCTGGCATCCTCGGCGTGGCAAGAAAGGCAAAAAGAAAAACTTTTCCTTCATTTCTTCTGGAGCAATCCTGATGCGCAAGGCATGCTTCGCCTTGCTCGTGCGCCTCTGCAACTATGTGCCATTGCATTTTTGTTTTACTTCTTTCGTCGACTGAGGAATGAATTCGGCTATGAAGCAGCTCTTACTGGGCTTCTCATGATCGCTTTTTCGCCGACTTTTTTGGCCCATGCTCGATTCGTCACTACCGATGCACCTGCAACAATTAGCTTCTTCGTCTGCATTTTTCTATTTTTCGACTACCTGCAAGACCAGAGCAAGAGCAAACTGGTCAGGCTATCAATCGCGACTGGCTTGGCTTTATTAGTCAAACACTCTCTCATAGCTCTGATTCCATTTTACGGTCTGATTGTTTGTCTGTGGGTTCTAACAGGCAGACTTGCCAGAGGCCGCTTCACCATCGGTCTTCTCTTCAAAGGACTGAAACACGGTTGTACCTTTTTAGCAATCTCTGTTTCAATTCTCTGGTTCGGTTATTTCCTGAACATGATGAATCTCCCGCCATTGGTCCAAAAACTGTACAACAAGACTCAGTTTTCCATGGATGAAAATGACCCCAGAGTTCTGTTAATTAAACGCACACAAAAGACTCCAGTTCTCCGGCAGCTCTCATGGTATCTAACCGGATTGGTCGGGCAGACTATACACATCGAATCTGGTCACTCTGGAGTCGGCTATCTTTGCGGCAAGCTCTATAGAGGTGGCAATCCGATTTACTTCCCATACTTGATTTTTACCAAAGAGCCGCTTGGATTTCTAGCGATGGTGCTACCGGCAGTGGCACTCACCATTAACGGGTGGATCGCCCAATCGAAAGCACTTATTGCGCGCGCTCCTTCCTTGAAAGGTTCAGACTCTGAATTCGGCAAAATAAAACAACTGTTGCCAGCACTTGCAGTCGACCTGTCCAACGCCTTCAGGAACAATCTAGTTGCGATAGGCTCGTTTGTCTTTGTCGTTCTCTACCTCGCGGTAGCTGTCACGTCACAACTCAATCTGGGTATTCGCCACATTCTGCCTGTTCTTCCGTTCGTGTACCTTCTGACCGCTCTGTCGTTGTCCAAGTCCGTGATCACGAGTTCGTCTGGGCGCACACTTACAATGCTCCGTTATGGCACGGCAGCTTGCCTGGCTTTTGGATGCATCTCTTCTCTGTTGGCGTATCCCGGATACCTTGCCTATTTCAACGAGATCGCAGGTGGAAAGCGCAAGGGTTATTACGTCGCCATCGACTCCAATGTCGATTGGGGCATAGACCTATATCGATTGAAACTATACGTCGAGCGCAAGAGAATCCAGCGGCTTCATCTGTTCTACTTCGGAACAGGAAACCCATACTACTATCTCGATATGTGCTATGTACCGTGGTCAAAAGGAAAGTTACCGCCTGGTGAGTATTTTGCAGTTTCCACCTATTATTTGGCTCAGGCTGCGGCGTTGAATAAACAGTCGAAAGAATTCCGTTTTACCCACACAGGGAGATTGCAATATGTACCTCTGAGCGTCATTCGTTGGCTTTTGGGGTTAAAACCAATTGCTGTTGTGGGAGATTCCATCTTTGTTTATAGAATTCCTGAAGATGGAAACAACCCGCAAAGACAGAGCAACACCGCGGACAGCCAAAGCCATGAGGTTCCCGAACAAGGAATTTCAAAGCCATAAACTAGGCCTGTAAAGGCTTAAAAAATTAACTGGCAGATAGAAGAATCTATAATGCTTGATTGCCCTGTTTTTGCGGCGCACCACAGCCGGCTCAAGGTATGATTACACGCTGCTACTGCATATCGAGAGATTGACACATGCCTCAGCGAATTTTGCCGCCGTCAGTCACCTTGTCGCCGGAGATTCGTTGCTTGGGCAAATATCTCTTTCAGCTAGGTAGCCAAGACTCGCTATTCTCACAAAAGGTTTACGATGCTTTCGTGCCGTTTGAATCCAGTTGGGCTTACAAGCGATATCTTGCCAATTCCGATTTACACCTTACCAGTCCAGATGCCATAAATATCGATAGGTTGAAAGAGCAGTATGAGGCTCAGCCCCAGGAGCTACCTGTCCTGGCATATGTCATCTGGTGCGTCGTAGACAGAGCGCTCAGCCATCATATTCAGTTTTACCCGAACGATCTTGCTTTAGAGGCGGCGCTCCTAATAACGCCAAAAGGAGTGCCGGTCTGGTTGTCTGGTGGAACTCAGACCGGTAAAACCACACTGGTTGTTGCTCTTGCACTAGGCTTCAATTGGAAGATAGTTAGTGAGGACGTCGTCTTCATTGACCAGGGCGAGCCGGTTCCCGCTGTCGCACCACTGTCTCTGAGACCAAAAGCGCCTGACCTGATCAATGCGGCAACCGGCATTATGCCTCAACCGCTTGCAGGGAAACGATGGCTGATAAGACACGATCTTTTTCAAACTGACAAACTGCCGACGCGAACGCCAGTGGCTGTGCATCTTTCGTTAACAGGAGCCAACGTTGACAACGATTTAGATGTTCACGAGATACCATGGACTCAATATGTCAGAACTGTGCTTCCAATTTCAAATGCGCCAAAGGTGGCGAACGGTATTGATGGACTTATCAAAGTCTTTGAAGGCGGAAGTTGCCTGCTCTTGCAGAACGGAAATTTAGAGATGAGGTTGAATGCTCTGTCCGACTTGTGATCAAATAATTTGGTTGAGTTTCGGTCTGTGTATAATGGGAAGATACCTCGTGCCGAGTAAGGGTTCGAACCATGAGCACTGACGATGATATTGAAGTGAAACAGGAAGAAGAACCGCCCGTGGAATCTTGCGTTCAGGGAATGACGCGCAAAGAGTTCCTACGAACACTCGTTAAAAAATCTCTTGCTGCTGGAGCTCTATTTGCCGCAATATCTGCCTTGGAGCAATATGATATCCCGCCAGCATATGGGGTCACGGCTGTGGGCACCTAGGTCCAATTTTCAATTTGTGATGATACTAGACAGTAGTTGGTGCTGGGCGGTAAAGGTTCGAACCCAAGAGCACAGACGACGATATTGAGAAGATGAAAAAGAACCTGCCGTGGAATCTTGAGTGCAGGGAATGATGCGAAAAGAGTTCTTACGAACACTCGTAAAAATTCGCTTGCTGCTGGGCTTTGCCGCCAGAGCAATATGATATTCCGCCGGCATACGCATTCACAGCTAGCTGACGCACAAGGTGTCATCAACTCAAATACGTAGAAATTCCTGTGCTTCGCTGGGAATTGTTATAATTCGCACGTGCTGTGATCTGAGACCGAAATGACTTTTCCTTGTCGCGTTCAAACTACAAAGTGCTCTTTGCTTCCTGACGGATACCTGGTCGTCTACCACACCGAGTTACAGAAGTCCTACGTAATTCCGCCTTTGGGAGCGGTTGTCTGGGAGTTTTGTGACGGTCAGCACTCTACTATTGACATCATCGAGGCGACCATTGAGCTGGCCAAGACCCATGGTGTGGTCCCGCCAAATCTCAGCGATGACGTTAGTCGCATGATTAAGAATTTGTCAGATGCTGGGTTCATCACAGTTTTCGACGGAACAGTGCCATGAGGAAGGGTTCGCTTTGTGTGGTGGGCACAGGTATTCATCTCAACCACCTGACCATCGAGTCGAAAGACCAAATAGAGGATGCTGACAAAGTTTTTTTCCTTGCGGCAGATCCAACCACGGCCACATGGATTATGCGGGCGAACTCCAGTGCTGAGTCCTTGCAGGATTGCTACTCGCCGGGGATGGACCGATTAACTTCATATCGTCAGATGGCCACGCGAATTATTCATTCAGTGCAAAGTGGACTTAGGGTGTGTGCCGTCTTCTATGGTCATCCAGGTTTCCTGGTCACACCAGCGCACAAAGCGCTAAAACAGGCTACAGAAGAAGGTTTTGAATGTCGAATGTTACCGGCTGTCTCCGCCTTGGATTGTCTCTTTGCAGACCTGGGCGTTGAGCCTGGCAGCGGCTGTCAGATTTTTGAAGCTACCGATTTTTTGGTACGGTCGCGAATATTCGATCCAACCTGCTCGCTTGTATTATTCCAGATTGGCATTATTGGGGATCCCACCTGTAATCCCGGTAAGTCGGAACATCCAGGATTGAAGGTGTTGGTTGATTATCTGCTTCGATTCTATGAACCGTCTCACCCTGTAGTTCTCTATGAAGCCGCTCAAATGCCTACCGGTAAACCGTCCATTATTCACTGTCAATTGGCTGACGTTGTTACTTCATTGCATAATTTGATTGCCACCCTTTATGTCTATCCAGCCCCTCAGCGTGACAAGAACGAAGAGATGATAGCAGCCCTGATCTAACCTCGGCTTCAACTCTCTATGAGCTACAACTCTTTATGTAGATCCTAGAACCGACCCAGGAAGGAACTTGAGCTGGATCGGCCGGAGGTTTGATAATTTGTTTTTCTAAGGAACATTATTGTGCCAGGCGGAAAGCCCAATGTCGAATACTACAGACAGCCGGTTATCAATAAACCGCTGGAGAAGATCTACGCCGATATCGATGCTTGGACCTTCGAAATTTTTGAAGGTGATGAAGAATCGTATTACAAAACGGATCTCACGGTTCTCCTACCACCACTTTTCTATCAAGGCAAGTTTCTCAAAGGTCTATGCTTCACGCGCGCGGCAGACCTACTGCTTGCCCGTCATACCGAAATGGCAGAGTACTTCGTTACAATAGCTTCGTCGATGTGCTCCGGGTATCCATGGTCCAAAAATGCAGATGCATACTTTGCCACCTACAACAACGACTACCGGGATTCATGGTTTCGCCAAACCAATCCGAATCGAGCCAATAAGACGTTGATACCGTTGGCTGACGCAGACTACACCCATGAGTTCTTATTTCAGCCGGTTCCGATTCGAAAGAAGTCGATAGATGTGCTGACTGTCTCAAGATTGGACGACGTGAAGAATCTTTCGATTCTGTGCCAAGCCATTCTGGTTTATTCAAAGAAGTACAAACCGATCAAGATGACCATTGCTGTCGGCCGTCCATCAGGAAATTGGAAAGATCTGACTGATGAAGAACAGGAAGAGCTCTCAAAAATTCACCAGGTTTTTGGTGGTCAGATTGATGAATACATCGACCTGGTGGCCAATGTGCCGTATTGCATTTTGCCTCACTATTACTCATGCTCACGCATTTGCGTTTTGGGATCTCTGATCGAAGGGGCAAACAGAAGTTTAAAGGAAGCTATGTGCTGCAACACGCCGGTTCTATGCTTCAAAGACTTGAATCGCTATACCAGAGGAGAAGACTGCATTTTTCCAGCTCAGGCCGGATTGTCTTCGGAGTTCGATGCAGAGGCTCTTTGCGATGCAATCCATTTAGCACTGAGCGGCAAAGTGACTTTCGAACCGCGTCAAGAGTATCTTCAAGAGCGAGGAAGGTGCTCAATGTTTAACTCGTGTCTTGACGCAATTCCGTACTTCCAGTCTTCTCTTGAAGACTATTCTCCTGGATGCCACGAGAAAAACTCTTGGCTTAACGGCGCCCTACAACAAACCCATCAAGTGAACGTGCTGGAGTGGATTTATGCAAAGTCTCCTATGGTACATGCCTCAGGGCTCGAGCAGATAGACTCGCACTTGAGCTTCTTTCTCAGTGGAGTTAAGTTGTGATTGCAGCAGATGGATTCAAATTGAGCCCCTCAGCTAGAAAAAATCAATTCACAAGAATGCACTTGAAAAATGATCCGACTGCCCTCACCATGATCGCGAGAAACGGGAACATATGCTACGACCGCAGGAGACCGTCAACCCGATTGAATGGAAGATATAGCTAGTGTACCGCCTTGATCCTGAGTTAGCTGTTCTCATTCATTGCGCTCGACCGAATATGTCTGACCAAAGCAGACTGGAGGTCGAAGATCTCCTCGCTCAAGGATTGGACTGGCAAAGGCTAACCAGGCTCGTCGGAAAGCACGCTCTTATTTCGACCCTATACCTGAATCTTAGATCGATCGATAAGAGCAAATTGCCGACGGCCGCATTGAAGGATCTTGGCCAGATTTACATTCAAACGCTACACAACCGTGTCTCCATGATGTCAGAACTGGCGAAGTTGCAATCCCAATTCGAAGCATCCGGAATTCAGGTTATACACTTCAAAGGTTTGGTCCTTGGGGCGCTCTTCTATGGCGATGTCAATCTGCGCGAATGCTGTGACATCGACATTCTCGTCAATCCAGACGATGCGTTGGAAGCCGAGAAAATTCTGCTACGCAACAATTACAGGTATGGCGAGCCGACGCTATGGCAACACACAGAGTTTTTGCAAACACCATACAGCCTCAGCTTCCTCACGCAGCTTCCATTTCACGGACCGGTTAGCTTCGATCTCCACTGGTTAGTATTCGAAAATGGTCTTATCGAGCTACCTACAAGTTTTCTGTTTTCCCATGCAAAAAAACATTCTGTATTGGGATTGGAGTTACTTACGCTGCCACCAGAAGTGCTCTTGATACTGGTATGTGCCCATGGGGTTAAGAGCGACTGGTGCAGAGTAAAGTGGATCGTTGATGTAGCTCAGATCATCGAGAACACAAAGCTTGATTGGGACAAAACGCTCACTCTTGCAAGGAAAGCAAAGGCCTATAGCATTGTATTGTTCGGCTGCGCACTTGCTTCCCACCTTCCCGATGTCACTCTGCCGGTGGTAGTGATGGATGCGCTTAAAAGCCGCGCCGACTTGAACAAAGCCGCCAAAGGAGTGCTTGACAGGCTGTTCGAACAACCTGGCGCAGGTGAGTGGAAACTTCTTGAGAAATGGCTTTTCTACCTGTCTCTCAAAGATTCAAACTGGGACAAGCTTGTCCTGGCATTGCGCCTGTCGACAGATCCGCGGATCGATGATTGGCTCCGATATCGACTTCCAGAACCTGTTTTCTTTCTTTACCGTATTCTTCATCTATGTCACGTAACTCGAGTTAGCGCACCGCATCTAGTGCAGCGTCTAAGAAAAATCTGCAATAGAATTATTAGGTCCACAAAGCGTCAAACTTGACGCGCGCTGCTTCGGCATAGATCCGAGTATCCATCAAAGCAAGATTCCTAAGAATCAAACTGATTTTCTAAACTGTCCTTATCGCTGTCGAAGACAATAGATTTGTCTTGCTGGAGTGTCAGAATCTCTTGTTCTCTGATCTGACGAGCCTCCTTAATCTCCTGGAGAACATCACCTGTAGGATAGTTGACCAAGTCGTAGGCTTTGGCACGTAGCTCGTTGCGAGCGTCGATTCTCGCATTGAGAACGGAGATGATGACCAATCTGACGGCTGGAATGACAAGGAAGACGACGGCATAGGTCAAAAGAAAATCGACCAGGAGGGTCAGGTGGCCAAGCTGATTGACCAGTGCAAGATGTTTAAACAGCCACCAACTTCCTGCGAAATTGAATAAGGCGATCAAAAGTACTTTGATTTGAGTAGTTAGATCAAATGCTGAAAACTGCCAGTGTGCCTCCTTCAAGTAAGGCATCGAAGGCGGTATCGTCGGCTTGCCGATCTCCCCGTCCATTAGTTGAGGAAAAACATAGACAATAAAGCCGCTTGGGGTAACGACTGGATAACCATTGTATTGAGCCAGAACAGTCAGAATCATTCCGGAGTCGGAGCGATCTCCATCTAGATATGGTGCCAACTGCTCAGTTGATACCACTCCACCATTCTGGCGTATGCTCCTTGCTATCTCCCTCCAGCGCACCTCTAACAGATTGGAGTTGGGTTCACCGTCCCCAAACAAGAAGGAAAAACACTCCAGAAAGAAGTTGCCCTTCGGATGCTCCTTTACGAAATTCGTATACTGTCTGCGTCGAACGCTCGGCACGCTGTTTGAGTAATAAGTGTGCGAAGGACTGTAGTCCCAACGAAAAGCATCGCACAAAAAATTGAGATTGAAAAATCCATCTCCGCAGTCGCAATCGCATAAGTTAAGATCCCCACCGCCACCGTTGTCGTTGCACATAGCAGCGAGCGACAGCATGATCAACGCGATAAAAATGACAATGATCACGAGGACAGATAAAAGGAGAACGATACCGAAGGAAACGCGGACTATCCAGTAAAGGATATTGAATGCAACTTCGGCAATGGTAAGCAGCGTTTTTTTGATACCGCGTTGCATATACACATTGGTAAAATTGGGATGAAATGAATAGAAGATACTGCCGTCTGCCGCGACCTCAAGCCTACCGCGCGTCTCACCTGCGACTTTGTTGAGCAAGAACTGAGCCTTGTCGATAGACATGCCTGATTCGGCAGCCAGTGTAGGCGGAGTGACGCGCAACTTGAGCTTCTTAATCGCATCAATCGTTCTCTTCTTGTCAGCATCGATCAGTGCAAGGTCAAGCTCTGTCGCGCTCCCCTCTTTTCTGACAATCTCGTCATAACTCATTAGAGACCTATTTGCCGCGCTTCTTGCCTTTAGCAGAAGGTCCTTTCTTTGCTTCTTGCGCCGGTGCCTTCGCGTCGGCAGGTGGAGGCGCCGCCTTCGTAGGCGGCTCGGGAGGATCAGCCTCGCCCTTATAATCCGGATCCTTATTCTGATCGGACGGACACAAATCTATAATCAAGGGTTTATGCCGGAGATCTTCCACGGCTCCACAGACATAGCGACCCAGAGTCACCACTCTAGAGTCGACAAATATGTGGTCCACCGGCATGCGAAAGAAGAAACTATCGAAATTGAATAAATGCCAGTTCGGTTGCACACCATTACCCATGCGAGTATCAACCAATTCCGAATTCTTCTGAAAATCAGAGTATGCCACTGAGTATGGTGTCGTGTTAAAAGTACCGAGAACAATCTCTCGTCCTGGTGTCTTCTTCGCAAGCTCAGCAACAGCCTTCAAATACTCGTTGCGGCTTTCCAGAGAGTCATTGTCCTTGGGTTGCGGCGCATTAACCAGAATCGCGCGGAACCAACCATAGTCGAATTGGATTCCAGCCACCATCACAGGGAGCTTTTCAGGACCGACCTTCTTGACCTTAACATCCTTCAGCGGCACGCGGCTGTAAATGGCGATGCAATATCCATCCCACGGCAGCTGCGTGCGATGGATAAACTGCGGAGGCATTTTGGCGGTCAGGTCCCACATCTGTTGAAGCGGTGCTCCAGTGAGACAGACGACATCAGGGTTAGTACGAGAAATCTCTTTGATTATCGAATCGAGCTTGGTATCGCGATCGGGAATTGTGAATTGCATAACGCGAAATCTGAGATAGCGGAGGTCTTTGACTTCCTTTGTGAGCTCTTTCGGCGGAAGCAGACATGGTCCAACCATGCATAGATTGATCAGGGCAAACAGCGCACACCCGATAGCGGTCGGCATTCGCACAGACGGTGCGAACATTGCAGGCACGATACAGAGTACGAGGACCAGGATATACTGCGCACGCATGCCGGCACAAAAATCGGCAAAATACCCGATTGACTCGATTTGAATAAACGACACGATCGTCAGAATCGAGACTAAGATTGCCAGAACGACAAACGGAAATGCAACAAACAGGGCCAGATCAGAACCCTGATTTTTCTTTTTCGATTTCTTCTTCGTTTTCGTCGCTGCTGTAGACGTTATAGCGTCCGACGAAGAGCTTTGCGCGCTGTCAGTATCTGTATCTAGCGATTCCATGGTGGCTAAGGAGCCCCTTCTCCTTACTAGTGTATAGATCTCAAAGAGTATTTAAGCTTACTTGGTTGAACTATGCCACGGCATATGGGGCATGTAACTCCTAATTATCCGTCACTTCTTTTTCAGAATCCTGTCAAAAACAAAATGCACGTCGTCTCGATACCAATTGTCGCCCAGAGATCTATTGCCGCCAGGCGGCCACCACGGCTCTTCGCCAAACACATCGAGGTCCATTTTTTCTGAATACATTTCGTAGAAATGTTCGACATTCGCATCATCTCCGTCTTCACGAAAGAGGGCAAGCATGTACATCCGAGGCAAGAACGCATCATCACGTGTCGCAATAAGGGCAGATAGCACGGCTCTAGCCTCGCGCTCTTTCCCGATAGAGACTAGATAACGAGCAAGCTCCGTGTGAAGGCGTTGACTCTTCGGTAAATACTTCAGCGCAATCTCGAGCGATTTAATCGCCTCTGCTTTGTGGTCGAGATAAAAGAGCGCCTCGGCTCTGGCAGTAAAGATATCGGCGGTAGCGATACCTTTATCGAGAATCGTTCGTTTGACCAGCGAAATAACCGGGTTGCATTCGCGCATCGACTCCGCTTTAGCCAGATGTTGTTCGGCTTGTCGACGAGCCGTTTTTTGCTGCTCCTCTGAAGGTAAAGCCTGCCGAGCTTCCACTTGCGCGAGATGATAGTGCTTCAACATCTCGATGTAAGAAAACATCGAATGCCCCAGATCAAGCAATACGAAAACCAGGAAAAGAGCACCTATTGACTGAATCAGGTCTTCACCCTTGACTGTCTTGGCGGAGAGCTTCTTCGTGAGCCGTGCGCCGACGATTAGATTGGGACGATAGCTTTTTAACAACTCGACGAAGTCTCGCTGTTGATCGGACTTGACGACGCCAAACGGCACCTTTAGAATATCATCGGCATCATTGACGACCGTGCCGTCTTTCTTTAGAGATCCGCAAATACTGCGCGATTTGAAGACGAGATTGCCCCATATAGTCAAATGTAGTTCGTCCACACATTCCAGATCAATCTGTTTTAAACCCAGATAAACTGCCGATTGTGTTGGTGCACTATTGCCTCCCTCGACGGCTGTTGTCGTTGTCACCTCTTCTGATTGCCGCACAGGACATGGCTCCGGCTCGTCTGTCACCACAGTCAACCAGTTCTCATAGAGCGCAGGCGGTTTTCCTTTTAGAAGAAGACGCCACATTCGGGCGGCTCGATCAGATTCCAAAAACAATAGAAAAATATGAGACGTTAACAGCACCAGAAATATCGAAGGTATCCCCAACCAGGTGATATCGGTTTCGAACCATCTGTCAGAAAACCAGAGGTTGAGAAACAACAGGCCCCACAGAGGATAAGCCATTTTGACAAGCGCATAGCCACGATGAGCCATCGATGTTTTTATGAGTCGCGTCGCCATCTGGATGTCCTGACTAATCTATCTTCGAACTTCGGATTAGATTTACCATGAAAGATGATCTAAGATTCAGGCCATTGTAATACGAGTGTATTAAGCAAGAGGAAACGGGCATAGATCACTTGAGGCATCAGCTCTGTTGAAGCTATTAACAATTTTCGGTCATAGAAAGAGACTTCATCAGGCAGTGCAGGGTAATCAAGGTAACCATGAATGGCACTAATCAAGAAAGAGATTGGGGAACTGCTGGTCGATCATGGGTTGATTACCCATGATGAGCTCAAACTAGTACAGCAGGAAAGGTTGAAGACGGGAGAGCCTATCTCTCTCATTCTCTCGCGGCTTGGTCTCGCCAATGAAAAGCATTTGAAAAATGCACTCGAGCTTCAGTTCGGCGTTAACTATGTCTCTCTCACCAAAGTCACTCCCAACAGCAATTGTCTCGAGCTTCTGCCTGAAAAAGTGATGCGTCAGCACCAGGTCGTGCCCATCTCCAAAGAAGAGAGCAAGCTCACGATCGCGATGGTCAACCCCAATAATTTGCTTGCTCTGGACGACATCAAGTACAGATTGAAGGGCATCACAGTTCAGCCGGTTGTTTGCACGGAAGACGATTTCCAACATTTCATGGAGACGGTCTACTCCAAACGGCAGGACGAGCTGACCGAAGAGATGGTCGAGTACCAAGACGAGACCTTCATCGAGTCTGAGGTAGATCTTTCCGACATCGCCATCATGGAAGAAGTGCACGACGAGGTCAACGACCTTGACCTGGCAAGACAGGCACAGGATGCTCCGATCGTACAATTGGCAAATCAGGTACTGGCAAAAGCGATCAAGCGCCAATGTTCAGACGTGCATATAGAGCCGCAAGACAAGTCGGTTACCGTGCGCTATCGACTCGACGGTGTGCTCTTCGTCGATCGCAGTTTGCCAAAAGCTATTCAAGCAGCGCTCGTTTCCCGATACAAAATTATGAGCGACCTCGATATCGCCGAGCGCAGATTACCTCAAGACGGACGTATCAGGGTGCGCTTTTCCGGCAAAGACGTCGATTTCCGAGTCTCTACCATCCCTACGAAACACGGCGAAAAGGTGGTAATGCGACAACTGGATAAATCGCATACCAATTTCGGTTTGGACAATCTGGTTTCAGAACCTGAGGCAATGTCATTGATCAGAGACATGATTCAAAAACCTTACGGGATCATCTTCGTTACCGGTCCGACAGGATCGGGAAAAACAACGACTCTCTACGCTGCATTGTCAGAACGCAACACATCGGAAGTGAACATCTGCACGGCAGAAGACCCAATCGAATACGAGATGGCAGGCATCACGCAGGTGCAGGTATTGCGCGAAAAAGGTTTGGACTTCGCGAGAATCCTGAGACATTTCTTGCGACAGGATCCGGACATCGTGCTGGTTGGAGAGACTCGTGACCGAGAGACCGCAAAGATCGCAGTGGAAGCCGCTCTCACTGGACACCTCGTGTTCACCACCCTGCACACCAACGACGCTCCAGGAGCGATCACTCGATTGGCGGAGATGGAGGTAGACCCATATCTGGTGGCATCTGCAACCGTAGGTGTGGTCGCACAGCGGC
This sequence comes from uncultured Candidatus Obscuribacterales bacterium, assembly GCA_964418155.1. Classification (GTDB taxonomy): domain Bacteria; phylum Cyanobacteriota; class Vampirovibrionia; order Obscuribacterales; family Obscuribacteraceae; genus JADYXR01. The sequence goes on from CAYQKX010000008.1 coordinate 137,896, forward strand.
TCGTGAGAAGGATCTGCGAAGACTGCGCCGTGGAATACACGCCAGATCTGAGCTCATTGCGTTATCTCGGTTTGCTCGACAAGACTCAAGAGCGCCTGGCCGACTCGACAATTCAATACTATCGTCTGCGCATCGGTCCCGACGGAATGCCTATCTTCCGACGCGGCACAGGATGCGATTCATGCAACATGACCGGTTACAAGAATCGTATCGGTGTCTTTGAAGTGATGCGAATGAACGACGAGATAAGAGACCTCGTCTGCAAAGGTGCCACGACAGCAATGGTCAGACTCGCGGCAAAACAATCCGGTATGATACCACTCAAGGATTACAGCATCCGTCTCGTCGGTCAGGGTCTGACGACCAGCGACGAAGTCGTGAGAGTGACTTTGGCGGACACATCCGGCGAGGACAAGCTCTGCTCTAAATGCAGAAATCCAATCAGCGACGATTTCATCAAATGTCCATTCTGCCAGCATGAGCTCAAGACATCCTGCCGCCGCTGCGGAACGCTCCAACAGGAAGACTGGTCCAGCTGTCCAAAATGCGGCATGACGAGAGCAGAAGAGGCACACGAGACATGTTGCCAGGCCTGCGATGCAGAGATCTTCGGCGAGTGGCACGAGTGCCCTTACTGCCTGAGCGAAAAGGGGCAAAACGGCAAGCGCGAACAGCCCGTGAGAAGCAATAACAAGCGAAAGAACTGATCCCCAACCGCAAGGAGCTAACCAGGGAATGAACATTGAGTTGCAAGAGCTCATGCAGCTTGTTCTCGACAGAGCAGCCTCCGATCTTCACATCAAGGCCGGGCAGCCTCCGATTATACGCGTCTCCGGGCGACTGGAGCGCACTCGCCTGCCGACCTTATCCACCAAGGACGTGGAAGACTTGATTTTCTCCATAATCAATAGCGAGCAAAAGGACAGGCTTGCCAATATCTACGAAGTCGATTTCAGCTTCGGTGTAGCTGGGCTGGGAAGATTCCGCGCCAACATCTATCGCGATCGCGGCTCGTTAGCCGCCGCGTTCCGGATTGTGTCGACGACGATCCCTGGTTTGGCCGAGCTCGGTCTACCAGAGTTATGCCAGGCGCTCACCGATAAGCCGCGAGGACTGATCCTTGTCACCGGTCCTACCGGATCCGGTAAGTCAACAACCCTCGCCTCGATGATCGATTACATTAATGACACACGCTCACACCACATTCTCACTGTCGAGGATCCGATTGAATACCTGCATTACGACAAGATGTCAGTGATTTCACAACGCGAGCTCGGCAGTGATACCAGAAGTTTCGCCAACGCTCTGAGAGCCGCATTGCGTGAAGATCCAGACGTCATTCTGGTGGGAGAAATGCGAGACCTTGATACAATTCATCTAGCACTCACGGCCGCAGAGACTGGACACCTGGTATTAAGTACGGTGCATACCAGCTCAGCCGCACAAACAGTGGATCGAATAATAGACGCATTTCCTCACGATCAACAGCAACAGATAAGGATAATGCTGTCCAACAGTCTCGTCGCCGTCATCAGCCAGACGCTCATTCCCAGACAAGAAGAGCTCGCGGGTGGCAGCCCGATCACTAAAGGTCGTATTCTCGCAGCTGAGGTACTGGTCAATACTGCCGCGGTCGCCAACCTGATCAGGGAAGCGAAAAACTCTCAGCTCTATGCCACCATGCAAATGGGTTCCAAGCAAGGCATGCAGACTCTCGAGCAGGCGCTTACCAATCTCGCCAAGGCGGGCGTAATCACCGTAGATGATGCCTATTCGAAGACGACCAGACCGGATGATTTGAAGGTATTGTTGAACCCGGAGCGCGGTCAGCCGGCTCAAACACTCTCGCAAGATCCACCGCCCGAAAGGCGTTCGATGTTCGGTCGTTTACAGACATAAACACAACAGATCGAAAATAGAAAGGACGATTACGCTAAATGGAGTATGTTTACACAGTAAGAGACGGTCAGGGCAAACTGCGAGAAGCGGTTGCCCAAGCCGAATCTGCAGCCATTCTCCGCACCAGATTATCTGCTCGTGGTCTGGACGTTATCGACATTCGCGAACGCGGCGGTTTTTCCACGCAAGAGATCAAACGCCAACTGATCCGGATGGTCGACTCGCTCGAGACGGTCACGTTGAAAGACATGGTCGTGTTCTCCCGACAGTTCTCTGCGATGGTCTCTTCCGGCGTCGCAATGCTGAGAACTCTGACCATTATCGTAGAGCAGTGTCCCAACAAGCGACTGAAGTACGCCCTGGACGACATCAGAAAATCCGTGGAGTCTGGGCTTTCTCTGTCGGACGCAATGGCGAGACAATCTTCCATATTCGACAGGCTCTATATAGCGATCGTGAGAGCCGGTGAGACCGGCGGTATTCTCTCGGATGTATTGAAGCGGCTGGCCGATTACCTCGAGTACAAGGAAAAGCTCAATCAGAAAGTCAGATCGGCGATGGTTTATCCAACCGTGGTATTGCTCATCGCCGTGGGCGTATTCTGGGCCATGCTCACGTTCGTCCTTCCGGTATTCGAAGGTTTGTTCAAAAACATCGGCGGCGAACTGCCGTTGTATACGCAGTTCTTGATAGCGCTGTCTGAAGCGGTTCGATCGATCTGGATGGTCATGTTCGTCATCGCGTGTTCGATATGCGGATATCTCTTGCGTCGCTACTACAAAACCGAAGTGGGACGGCTCCACATAGACGGGATAATCCTCTCACTTCCACTATTCGGAGACTTGATAAAAAAGGTTGCGATCGCCAGATTCAGTCGAACTTTCGGCACGTTGATCAGAGCCGGGGTACCAATGCTGAATGCTCTTGATGTGGTGAAAGACACCGCCGGTAATGCAGTGGTGGCAAAAGCGGTTGATACGGTTTACGACGAAGTCAGACAGGGTGGCACCATCTCCAAACCGATGGGACGCAGCAACATTTTTCCGCCGATGGTCACCCAGATGATTGCTGTCGGCGAAGAGACAGGGCGCCTGGACGACATGCTATCGAAGGTCGCCGATTTCTATGACATGGAGGTCGAAAATTCAGTCGAGCAATTGACTTCTATGCTCGAGCCCATCATGGTGGTCGGCATTGGTGGCGTAGTCGGATCTGTAGTCATCGGAATGTATCTGCCTATCTTTACCGTGATCAACCAGCTCAGATGACTGCCGTTTACTTCGCTTCTTCTTTTTCGGCAAGCGAGGTCAATGCATCAATCTTTTGATTCAACTGCCGTACCGAATGCCAGAGAAATGCCAGGGCAAACCACATTACCAGGATGGCGGCGGATGCAGCACATACTGCGGCAGCAAGCTTTTGCAAGTAGGCAGCAACAACTATCGTGAGCGCCAATGCAATCGTCAGGAAACCGAGAATTATAAGATACGCTGCTGACAGCGGTCGGACCGGCTTTGCCTTCGCTACGCGAAACAGGCCTGTGTATGTTGTTGTCGCAGGTTCTGGTCGACTTTCCATGGCATCACTTTATGGAAAACAGCCTTCTATCGTTTATCTTCCCATAGAATCGCAATACCCGGGATGTCTCAAAGCCAAGCGACAAGATTAAACGGTAATGTTGCTGGTAAATAAATATCAGAATCTGGTAAAAAGTCTTAGAGAAGGCAGAGTTGTGAGCGGTTAGTGCTCGCTCAATATTAGGAGCGCGTATGCGAATACTTGTTTTGGGTGGAACTGGTTTTATCGGTTCGTACTTAGTAAAGGACCTGGTCGAGAGTGGACAGGATGTAACCGTAGTTCACCGAGGCAAATCGGGCGGTCATCTGCCTGACAATGTCCAATCGATGATTTTCGACAGAAGGGAGTTGTCAGCACATGCAGCCCAACTTCGAAAGCTGTCGCCCGACGTCGTCATCGACATGATCCCCAGGACGGCGCAGGAGACCTGGATGTTGAACAGGGCTCTGGCAGGCTCGACCGGACGGATCGTCACGATAAGCAGTATAGATGTGTATCGTGCTTACAACCGGCTGCGCAAGAAAGAGCCGGGAACGCCAGATCCGACTCCGCTCAAAGAAAATGCCCCGCTCAGAGAACAACTCTATCCCTATCGAGGCAGCGCTGTCGACGCACTCCACACGGCATACGAGTACGAGAAAATTTTGGTGGAGCGCCTGGCGCAGAGCGAGCCCGGTCTGCCATCAACGATACTGCGGCTGCCTGTGGTTTATGGTCCGAGGGATCCACAAATCCGAGTATTCGAGTACTTGCGAAAGATGGACCACGGACGCAAGGCGATACTTTTAGGGACTCAGCAATCGAAATGGCGACTCACTCGTGGTTATGTCGCCGACGTCGCCCACGCCATCAATCTTGCAAGTAAAGACAATAGCAAAGAGAATCGCATCTTCAACATCGGCGAAGGTGAAGCGCTGACGGAAGCAGAATGGGTAACACTGATTGGCAAAGCGGCCGGCTGGACGGGAGAAATCGTAGCGGTCGAGGACGAATCGCTTCCTGAACACTTGAGCCAGGACTACGACTGGCGACAACACCTCGTTATAGATAGTGACTCTTTCCGCAAAGAATTCGATTGGATTGAAAAGACCGATCGTCAGCAGGCCCTCGTCGAAACCATCACCTGGCAAAGGAACAACCCGCCGGAATCCATCGACCAAGACAAGTTCGATTATGATGCCGAAGACGAGGTAATCGCCACAAAATCAAGGCTCGCGGTCAAGTGACTTGATGGAGCAACTGTCGGATTTTTGGTCAAGACGACAGCAAATCTCGTTTAACACCCTTCTCTGACACCTCTGGGTTGGGATTTCAACATCCCTAATCCGGAGCCGACGGTGTCGAGCAAGCCAGCACAAACTTCGCCGTTAGATCAGCGCTGGGCCAAGACAGGGGGTCCGCCGATAATTAATCTTGATTCGAAAGGTTAAATCGACATCGATTTGACCTTTCCTGTTTGACAAGCGCTGGATAGACCGACTCGCCCCGTGAAATCCAGTCAGGGGTTGCAATACAGACCGATAATCTAGACCGATCCATGTGCAGGTAGAGCTATTTTCGACCCGATTGCATCGCCTGCCTGTAACTTGAACAGATTAACGCGCAGGTTTAACCAAGACGAAACAGTAAGGCGGACAAAACCGCTAACTCTTGCTGCGAGCTGGTTTTCGGCAGATTTTCCGACACGGGGTCAAAAGCACCTGGATACTCATCGACTGCTTTTTCGACTAGTTTTTACAAGATTTGTTTGATAATCTGCCTTAAGGCCATACAATATTGATTGTCGGGTTAGTCGAAGAGAAAAGTGGTGAGTAAGGGATTGCAGGCAAAAAGAGCAACTCCGGGACCAGGACCGTCTTCCAGTCCTAGAGCAGACGCCTCAAAGGCGCAAGATCAAATTCATGAATGGTTGGCGGATTACTCCAATACGCGAGACCCTGCCCTGAGAGATTCGATTATTCAGGCGGCCCTGCCGCTGGTCAAGAGAATCGCGTACGGATTAGCCAGGCGCTCTACAGACCCTGTGGAAGATTTGATCCAGGTCGGCTCCATCGGACTGATCAAGGCGGTTGATCAATTCAAACCAGATGCAGGAGCCAAATTTCAGACTTATGCGACTCACCTGATCACAGGTGAGATCAGGCACTATCTGCGAGATAAGACGGCAATGATTCGCGCTCCACGTGAGTTGCAAGAGCTGTCTTTCCGCATCAATCGTCTGGTGCAGAATCTCACTGCCAGACTTGGTCGTGAGCCCACCGACATGGAGATTGCCGTTGAACTGCAGATCCCGGTATCTCGCGTCAACGAAGCTTATGAGGTCGATCGCAGACGCACCTTGATCTCTCTGGATCAAGCGCTCTCCAACGACGCCGGCTCGGAGCAATCGCTTATCGATACACTTGTCGATGGCAGATACCACAACAACCAGCTCGCCAAGGAAGACAGATTTATGCTTTCCGAGGCGATCAAGCAACTGCGTGACGGATTGAGAGAGGTCGTTCAACTGACCTTCTACGAAGATCTGAGCCAGACCGAAGTTGCAAGGCGATTAGGTATTTCGCAAATGCAAGTATCTCGTCGACTGCGCGCTGCTACAGCAGAGCTTCACAAGATCATCACGCAAAGTCGAAAAGGTGCGGATAAGAAAGGCAGCTAATGACTGGCCTAAATGTGATAGAGGCGCGAGGGCTTTGCAAAGACAGGGTCTCGAGCTTCCTTCTCAAGCGTTCGATGGTGTTGGACAATCTGTCGCTCACCGTCAAGCAGGGCGAGACATATGGGCTACTCGGTCCCAATGGGGCTGGAAAAACAACAACGGTCAAAATTCTCCTCGGTCTGATGAAGCCAGACCGGGGCGAAGTCTCTGTTTTGGGAAAAACGGCCGGAGATCACAGTTCGCTCAAACGAATCGGTTTTCTGCCGGAGAACCCTTATTTCTATTCACATCTGACCGGGCTTGAATTCCTCGAATTTATTGCACGCCTTTTCGGCTTGAAGCGCTTCGAGATAAAGGATCGCATCAAAGATCTTCTCAGAATGGTGAGTATGGAAGCCGATGCCAACAAACCGATGAACAAGTACTCAAAGGGAATGCTTCAGCGACTTGGCATTGCTCAATCGCTGATCAATGATCCGGACATCTTATTTTGGGACGAGCCGATGTCTGGTCTAGACCCGATAGGCAGGCGTGATGTCAGAGAGATAATCAATCAGCTGAAGCGCAATGGCAAAACCATTTTTTTCAACTCACACCTCTTGCCCGATGTTAACGAGGTCTGCGATCGCGTGGGCGTCCTCGTGAAAGGTCGCCTGGTAACAGAGGAAGAGATACGCAACATCGACCAAGGCGGAGGATATCGAGATCTGGAAGATTTCTTTCTAGCTCAAGCTGAAAGGTGATAGCGGCTATGTTCTCGACTGTAATTGATCCGATTTTCGCAATAGCACTCAACACATTTCGAGAGACGGTAAGGGATCGAGTACTCTACGCCTTCTTTGTTTTTGCTTGTTTGATTACAGTGCTGGGCATTCTTCTCGGATCGCTGTCAGTTGGTCAAGATATTCGCATCGTGGAAGATCTCGGACTCACCGTTATCGCTATCATCGGAGGTATAATCGCTGTCTTTGCCGGCACCAACTTGGTCTACAAAGAGCTCGAACGTCGCACCATCTACGTCATCTTCACAAAGCCGGTTTCAAGCTGGCAATTCATTCTAGGCAAGTATGTCGGGTTATCTCTGTGTCTATTTGTCGTGCTCGTCGGAATGGGACTATTTCTGTTGGGTCTTGTTTCGCTAGTCGATCCTGAGCACCATATGCAGTTGCATCTTCATGGCATTACTTGCTCGCTAGCGTTGGTTCTGCTCGAACTTCTTTTTGTTCTGGCGATGGCGACATTCTTCTCGACATTCTCAACGCCGATCATGAGTGTGATTTTTACTCTCTCGCTCTGGTTTATCGGTCATCTGGGGAGCTCACTAGTAGATCTGAGTCGAATGTCGAACAACCCAACTGCGCAGAATCTGTTGTCGACTCTCTACTGGTGCCTTCCCGATCTTGCACAATTAACCAGAGTTCGATCCATGCTAATGTACGGAAAAGAGCCATCGCAGGAGATAATAGTTTTCATGCTCTCGTATGTGATGGCTTTTATTTTGCTGCTCCTCGGTCTGGCGTCGATAGTTAACGAGAGAAGGGAGTTTCCATAAGTGGATCCCTGGTATGGCCCACTACTAACTCAAGACCTCCTGACACCATACGTTGGCACCAACGCTTGGCTGCGCGGAACGATAGCTTTCGTCCTGGGTGCGTGCGTTGGAAGTTTTCTCAACGTGATGGCACTGCGCTCCCTCTTGCACCGCTCCTGGTTGCGCCCGGCCTCCGCATGCATGCATTGCGAAAAGCGGTTGTTACCCTGGGACATGATTCCGATAATCTCGTATTTTCTGCTCGGCGGTCATTGCCGTTTTTGCAAGAAATCTATTCACTGGCAGTATCCGCTTGTCGAGGCCGTAACCGGAGCTTTATTCGTCGCAATCTTGTTCAAGTTCGGCTTCTCCTTTGACGGCATAGCTATGTGCATATTTGCGGCGACGCTAATCACCGTCACGATTACCGATTTTAGAGAGCACCTCATACCTCACGAGATTACTTATCCGTCGATCATTCTGGGATTGATTTATTTTGCGATCAGGCACGGAAATCCAGGAAGTGCACTTATCGGAGCCGGCGCCAGCTATATCCTTTTCGATTTCATCGATTTCTACGGTCTTGTTGCTATCAGCCATCTCAAGGAAGAGGAGCAAGAAACAGCCCCCGGCGCGACACCATGGGTCCAGGACGAGTCCATGAATTTGAAGGAGAAAGAATACAATCCGGATGACGACATCGTCATGGGTGGAGGCGACGCGGTACTATCGGCGGTTATCGCTTGTTGGCTCGGCTGGCAATCGATGAGTATGGCCGTGATCATCGCTTTCCTGGCCGGCTCGATCATGGGCGCGGTTTATCTGTTAAGAGATATGCAACAGCGAGACGTACTGAGCGAAGCCACCAGACCGGCAATAATCGGGTTCATTATCGGTTTCGCCATACTTGCTGTGCCTCTCGTCAGCATTGGTATCTTCACTCAAAATCAGGAACAGTTCCTCACTCCACAACTGGCTTTACTAGCCACATTCGGCGGGTTAGCCGGAGCGCTCCTCGGTGCTGTCATGTCCGGCTCGAGAAGATTTGCCAATCGATTTCCATTTGGACCTTCGTTGGCGTTTGGAGGTCTGGTTGCTTTGCTGGTGGCACATGAAGCCTGGTATTTCAGCGAACCCTTGGGCATAATTAAGCAGGGGGGCGGGCTTTAGCGATCAGGTTCAAACCTTTGTAGCAACTGGAAATGGCGGAAAGAAGATGTTCGGCACAAGCAAAATGTTTGGCTTCGGCATCAGCAAGAAGAAGGGTCCCACAATTGGGATCGATATTAACAGCGACAGCATTACTCTGGTTCAACTCGAAAAGACGCGGGTAGGAATCGAGATTGTTCGATTCGCTTGCTTGCCGACGCCTGCAAATACGGTAAGAGAAGGGCTGATAGCTGACCCCGCTGCTATCGGCTCGGTGATGAGTGAGCTGATGCTCCAGGCTGGTGTCACACCGGCTGGACCGGCACCGGTGCTCAATATGACGATTCCGGCTCAGTCCGTCGTCGTTCGACTGATGCCGGTTCCTACAGGTATGCCCGCCGACGAACTTGCCGAGGTCGTGACGCAAGAAGCAACCAACCATGTTCCATTCCCCATATCAGATGCAAATCTGGACTGGTCCTTGATGCCGGCAACTGAGCGCACCGATGCCGACGGAGTTCGGCGAGTAGATGTGATACTGGCTGCGGTGCAAAGATCGATCGTGGAGACATGCTGGCGGGCATCCGATTCTTGCGGTGTCCAGCTTGGAAAAATCGAAGTGAGCTCGCTTGCCGCTATTCGCGGTCTGGCGTTAGCTGGATACATGGGTTCGACCGGGCATATGTCAATGGTAGTCAACCTGAGACAAGACGCGACAGACATCAACGTCGTCAGAAGCGCAATGCCGCTGTTCGGTCGCTCCGTTATCATCGGAATGGAGACTTTGACAGAAGCAATCTCGCGAAGTCTGGAAGTCGATTTCGATACAGCTCTTACTCTTCTTCCGGAGCTACCGCTCTTCGGGATGCCACCAAAAGACCCGAGAATGGGACAGGCCGCCCAGGTGGCAAGAACAATCTTCAGCGACATAACAGACGAGCTCGAGAGATCGCTGGAGTTCTATCAATCACAGGCCGGAGATATCAAACTAGACCAGATTATCCTTACCGGTCCAGGTTGTATGGTCCCCAATCTCGACCAATACATCGGCAGTCGCATGGGGTTTAGAACCATATTTGGTGACGCCATGCGCGACATGACGCTCGATCAAAATATGGTCGTTGAGCGCATGCGCCCTATTCTGGCATCGGTTATCGGAAGTGCAATCGAGCCGGCCTGGACCCCCACGTTTTCAGTAGATTTGGATTTGAACAAAGAAGGCAGGCTGCCCCTTTTGTTCGACGATCGAGCCACGCAAAAAATAGACGAGCGAGACCCACTATTCTACTGGTTCCGCCCGACACTTGTTGGAGGGTTGGTTTTGCTCATGCTATCACTAATCGTGGTGGCATATTTCAGCACCTTCGAGCTCCCTACGAAATCGCGCGAACTCGCTTCAACCGAAGCAAAGATACTACAAGCTCGCAAGGACTTGCAGCAGCTCAACCAACTCAAGGAGACCAATACATCCCTTAAGATGCGACAGAAAGTCCTAACATACTTGGTGGAAAAATCCCGCAAGTGGTCCTCCTACATGGATGCGATTCAACTAAATACGCCGAGAGGCGTTCAAATTGACCATATCATTTTTGGAGCACAAGACTTTCAGGTGGGAGGCTTCGCAAAAAATTTCGCCTCAGTGTCGGACATGTCGCTCAACCTGGAAAGCTCTCCATTGGTGCGCGAAGCCAGCATCGAGTTCGCAAGCCGCAAAGATAAAAATCCGCAGCTCGTTACGTTCGGCTTGATCGCAAGAACCAAACCGGTAACTGCATCTCGACCACCAGACGTAAAACAGTCAAACAGACCGGCACCGCATTTAATACCATCAAACAGCGATCTGATTGGTTTCAAATCACCAGCGATCGAAATCAAGGATAACGGGGAGGTGCAGGCAAGATGAGTAAAACCATGCAAATCATTTTGTGCGGCGCGCCCTACATATTCACGCTAGTCGCCCTCATCGTCTGGGTACAGCCCGCGATCGAATCGGCCAGTCACGTAAAACACGAACTGACGATGCTGACGGACGAGTACGATCGTCTCGCGAGAAAACTCAAAGAAAAAGAGGTTTTAATCGAGCAAAAGAGAAAGCTCGATCGTGACATTCAACGCATGCGAGCATCGGTTCCGCCGGCACCGGAAGTAGACATTCTGCTCATCGATATGGAGCGGCTGAGCAATGAATCCGGCACAGAACTTCTATCGGTAGAACCTCCGTCAGAGACCAAGACCGACAAGTCTGAAAATATCATGGACTCGATTATCGCCGAGGTCGGAGGCCGACTGGCAATTCCGAAGCCACCAGAAAAAGACAAACCCAAAGTGGCAAAGCCCAATCCTACACCTGCTATCAACAAAGTGCTCGAGGAAGCTTTGCCTGACCCACTCGGTATTAAGCATATCGATCGACGAGTGTACGTCTCGGGCAACTATCGTCAACTGTCCGATTTCTTGAAACGACTGGAAGCCTATCAACGCATAGTCGCGATAAGAGGATTGATCGTGGCGGCACCCGAGAACGCTGAAAAAGACATGGTCAAGACTCCAGCAAGCGAAAAGGCGAGAAGCCTCGGTCTCGACACGCCTGTGATGACATTCATCATGAGCGTCTATTACCTTCCATGAACAAAAGAGTGAAAAGGAATTCGATAACAACTATGGCTAATTGAGGTAATCATGAACGGACGGATGAGGTTTATCCTGATGGTCGGCGGCATTGCAATAGTGCTGACGGCTATTGGCACCTATGGTCCAATGCTTTTTCGAAAAGGCGGAGATGACGAAGAAACGGCTCAGGCCAATCAACTTGCGGCGCTTCGCGCAAAACAAGCTCAGGCGCAAAAAAAACCGGATGATTCACTGAGCCAACCCCAGTCAGCGCAATACAACATTCAGGAGCGACTCCAATCGCTCGGACAGCCCCCCATCAACGACACCCACAACGACGTTCCGCCTAGAGACGATCAGGCACGTATCCAGTATCTTTCTTCATTGCCTGTCGGAGTCATCGAGGCAACGAGGAAACAAGAGGCAGTCGATAGGGCAAGGCTCGAGGCCGGCCGCGCCAATCCTTTTGACTCCGTAGAAGGCGCACTACCTTTTCCAAAATCGGAAGAATCCTCACATAGCGCCGAAGGATTACTCTCCGCTGGTGGCAAAATCCCCCCACCTCCGGGTATGGGTAGCGGACCGCACGGACTCCCTCCACCGCCTCCAGGCGTTGATTCACTAGCCGCAGGAGATCTGCCACCACCACCGCCACCAACTGATGGGGGAACCGGCATAACGTTCGACGAGCTTCCTCCGCCCCCAGAAAAACCCCTTCTCATGCGAAAGCTCAAGCTCAACGCCATTGTAGGCGATCGCGTGATTCTTACTTTCAAGGATCGAAACTATCCTGCTAAACATGGAATGAAGCGTTTCATTACTCTCACCGAAGGTCAGGAATTCGACACGGTCACCCTGGTATCAATCAACAGTGACAAAGCGGTTCTCGAAGAGGACGGTAAAAAACAGATAGTGCACTTGGATCCGATCAAGTAGAAACATATGAGTGGTGTTTATCCGCAAACGCCGGAAGCGGTTTGTCGACAACTTGCAGATGCATATCTGGCATCCGATGAATACGAGCTGCTCAATCTCGCAGCGCGCTCACGCTCGAAGCACCAGGAGATTTACGGGACGCCTGAGCAACCAAAATCGGACCCGCCCAGTCTCGTATTTGCTCTAGGTGGCATTGTCACTTGGTCCTATTATTGGCCAGAGTCGTACACAATCGAGTTAAACTCTGACTTCGCAGTATTTTCCAGCTGGTACAAGCGCGCGATGCTGATTCTGCCTGACCAGGAAGAATGTCGATCTTATGGATTGAGTCTTGCCAGCGTTCCGTTGTCACAAAGAATTACGCAGAATAATTGGAAGGCTTCCGGCAAGGTTCAATTTCAGTACCCCGATGCCGAGCTCAATATGACCGTGGTAGTGGTGGAAGAGAGCTCAATCCTCCAAGTCGGATTCGTCGCCTTCTGGCGACCGGGACAAGTTGTAGACGGCGAATTGCTTGTTTGAATCAGAGATTGTCAGAGCTCGTGCCGCATTCGTACTTTCGCTTTTTCATATATGGGAACCAAACAGCCAAACCAAGGTCTCCTCATTGAACAAGAAAATCTATGAATTCGATGGAGGAAATGGCATGAACTCAATCACAGAAACAATTAAACAGGTGTTCCTCGGCGGCGAAATAGCGCCCGTTTTGAACGCGGTCGATCTCCTCAAAGAGGACCATCGGAAAGTGGAAGACCTGTTCAAAGAATTTGAAGCAGCGGAGACGAAGGCCGAACGCTTATCAATCACGCAACGAGTACTAATTGAATTATCCGTCCACGCAGCAGTGGAAGAAGAACTTGTTTATCCCATTTTGATGAGGAACGAACAGGAGAAGAAAACATACGAGGCGTTGGAAGAACATCAGCTCGTAGAGCTGCTACTCAACGAACTCTCCAGAGCTGACGGCAGCGAAGCAAACTTCGAAGCAAAAATGAAAGTGCTAGCTGATATCGTCAAGCACCATATAAAGGAAGAAGAACTTGATCTCCTTCCGAAGCTGAATGAGACCGAGACTGATTTGAATGCACTCGGAGACGAGATTCGCACAAGAAAGGAAACGCTGCTTGGCAATCCTCCAGTGTTCGAAAGTAAGCCGGAGCAAGCAGAAGACAGTAAGCGCAAGACTACTGCATCCAAAGCAAAAGCAAAAACAGCGGCCGGAAAGACAGCAAAAAGAAAGACAGCCGCAACGAAATCGGTCGCGAAACGAAGCACGGTTAAGAAGACGGCCGCGAAGAAACCTGTCGCTAAGAAGACCGATGCGAAGAAGTCCGCGGCGAAGAAGTCCGCGGCGAAGAAGACCGCTGTGAAGAAGAGCGCTGTGAAGAAGACCGCCGTGAAGAAGACCGCCGTGAAGAAGACCGCGGCGAAGAAATCCTCAGCGAAAAAACCAGAAGCAACGACAACGGCCGTAAAGAAAAAGGCAACGACAACGCGAGCATCTGCTAAGAAAGGCAGTGCAGGCTCGAAAACAAAGACCACAAAAGCAAGCACCAAGAAAAGCTCTTCTGTGAGATCACTCGCGGCCAAACGCAAAAAAGCAAGCTAACCAGCAAAAGTTTTGAATCGCTGATTAGAATCAAAGAGATGACACTAAATATAGTGTCATCTCTTTTGACATCCGATACGACAATTTGGCGATTTACCAGAACTGAGCACTCGCTATAGAAACATCCGGGTGATAAAATCTGAATGATGACCTCAAAAGCAAGCCGTCTTATGGCAGGAATGGCGATTATCAAATGATCCAACATGGCAGTTCGTCGGCTCAAAAGCGGCTTCGGCTGCCGGAATGTCGGCACGTCCCCCAGACATCGGATATCGAGCTAGTGTTCGCTGAGGCGGCCAAGCAGCCAGGACAACTGGTTGAGTTGCCCTGGACGTACAAGAAGCAACAGTATGTCCTGTCGGCGAAGTTGGAGCGCCGTCATAACGAACAAAGCCATCAATGGTCGTTCTACAAGGGTGAAGGGCTGCATTCTAAGTTGGAATGGAGTTACGAAACATCGGACGTTGTCATGATTCACGACCTCGTAATGACAGCCTTTCCCGAGGAAAATCAAACCCGGTTGCAAACAGAATCCGGACAACAAAGGCCGGCCCAGGAAGCCTCACAGCGCAACTCGTTGGGAGTAATGGAAGGCAATCTAGCTCAAATGCCTTTGCCATCACTGCTGGCATCTATAGCATCAAGCCAACTGACAGGCAGATTGTCCGTCCAATCCCACAATCCGTCCGAGACCGCGGACCTATATTTCGAAGACGGCGCGCTTGTCGATGCCAGACGGCATAATCTCGAAGGTGAAGATGCGTTTCTCGAACTCTCCGCCAACAGCACCGTTGGTGACTTCAGATTCTTCGACAAAGATCTGAGCAATAACCGTACTATTCACTCCCGCCTCGAATCATTATTATTGAAAGCAGCCACGGTTGCCGACCATAGCCGCTACCTCGATACTCACAGCCTCAGTATGGACTCGCGCCTGAGAAGAGGCGATCCGAACATCTCTGAAAAACAGTTCGAAGAGAAAGTTGCAAATCTGGTGCAAGTAGAGATGCATCTTCAGAAGCGGATTTACCAGATGGTAGACAACAAATCCACGCTCAGCGATTTGCTCGAAAAATGCCAGCTTACGCGCGCAGCCTGGACACCTGTGCTGTTCAATCTCCTATCAGCCGGTCTTGTCGAGGTTGACAATGCCGGCACAGTCGCCGTGGAAAAGGGCGACGCTCCGGTCGAGCAGATTCCAGCAATTGATCTGTCGGCGCTCGATAAATTCACGCAGAGCATGACGAGAAAAGAGACCGGAGTCTACACCGAGGTAGCCTTCCTCTATTTCCTCGAGCATGAGTATTATCGCTTTCATTCTTACGATACGCCTTTCACGCTTATGCTTTTCCGCATCGGCAGTCAACGAGGCATGCTCACAGCCAACAGCTTGAAGCAGGCGCTGGATCTCGTCAAAGGCACAGTCAGGATAGCCGATATCCTCGGTCACTATGATGGAGAGGACTTCGGTCTCATTCTTCCCCATACCGATCCACCTGCGGCAGGTAGCATGGCCGCTAGACTTCGCGATCTGGTGAACAACGATCCGCAACTCACCTCTGAGATTCAGCTTGCAGTTGGTATCGCTGGAGTGCCCGCCGATTGCCAGGATCTAATTCTCTTGATGGCGACTGCCAGAGAGAGAAAGAACAGCTCAGTCACACAAGACTAGGACTTTCGTTTTTCCGGAAATCTATGAATCGCTGAAGAGCCTTTAGTGATCAGCTTGGAGTAGTCTTGAGGCGTGTTGATGTTGAAGTAAGGCGGAAGCGCAGCAGACTCATACCTATCTTCGTCGTATTTGAAAGTAGTCGCTTTCAACCCGCCGATCAAGTCTTGCACGCTGAGGTTGCCAGCAAACAGAGATTCTTCGAGCGGCTTGACGCAGGTCTTGGAATAAACAGCAAACAACGGTTCCAATCCGGTTGAGTGTGAAAGAACCACTGCGTCAAAACCATTTCGAGCTGCAGTCATATCGCGAACCAATTTTTTGTTGACCAGCGGCATGTCGCAAGCAATCACAAATGAATAGTCGGTCTCCGCGACCAGCAAGCCTGAAAGAATTCCACCCATAGGGCCACGATAGGGAAGAATGTCCTTAACGACATCCAATCCGAAATCTTCATAGGACTCGGGTTCGTTGCTTACCAAAAGTGTTTTGACAAACATATCGCCAAGCATCTCGACGATGTGCGCAATCATAGTCGAGCCGGCATATGGAAGAAAAGCCTTGGCGCGACCCATCCTCTTAGAACGACCACCGCAAAGTATCATCGCCGTTAGTGGCAGCGGCAATGGCTCTCTTTCGCTCTGATTCACGCTCAAAGTCGGTCTCATCTCCATCCGGTTATCGGTAAGTCCTCTCATTCGCCTTTGTAATTCGGCTTTCTCTTTTCTTGGAAAGCAGCCAGACCCTCCAGCCTGTCACGAGTGTTCAACAGTTCTAGATATGCCTTAGTTTCGATAGCGAGACCAGCTTCGAGATCGCGATCGAAGCCCTGATCGATCGCTCGTTTCGCCTGCCTCAATGAAAGCGGGGCAGCGGTTGCAATCTCTTCGGCCCATTGGCGTACCGCATTAATCATGGTCTCGGAGAAGCCGTCCTGAACATCCTCTTTGGGATCCCTCTCGACCACTTTATGGACCAATCCGATAGCCTTTCCTTCTTGCGCCGTTATTGGCGACGCGGTCAGTATCATTTCTTTCGCTTTCGACTTGCCGATCAGGCGAGGCAAGCGCTGCGTTCCACCAGCACCAGGGATGATACCAAGCTTGACTTCGGTCAAGCGCAGCGTCGCATCGTCCATCATCACTCGAAGATCGCACGCTAGAGCCAACTCGGTGCCGCCACCGAAGGCTGAGCCGTTAATCGCGGCAATAACCGGTTGCGGCATCAGTTCTACCTGCCGCATCGTGCGTTGAATCAAGGCTAAATAGTCGAGTGTCTCACCCTCGGTCATACCTTTACGTTCTGCCAGGTCGGCACCTGCGCAAAACACCTTGCTTCCCGAGCCGATGATGGCAACGACTCTAACTTCTTTGTCTTCAGCGAGCCTATTCACTGCATAACAAATATCGTTCAAAATCTGCCGATTGAGACAGTTGTGCACTTTAGGTCGATTGAGTTTGAGCCAGGCGATGCCGCTCTCTTTCTCAACCAACAGGACATCTTCCTTTTGAGCCACTGCTTCTACCATTCTCCTTCGCTCCTCGGTTGCTTACTAACTGATTGCACTGTCTGCTCTTACCGGTGAAGAGTCACAAAGATGGCTTCTGGCAGCCTCTTTCTCACGGGTCGCGAGCGCCGCTTTCAGGTAGCGACCTGGAAGTGGTCTGCCCAAAATCTTCTGCGCGAGAGCACCCGCGTCCACCAGCTTATCGAGATCGATGCCGGTCGATATTCCCATTCCGTTGAGCATGTAGACAAGATCTTCGGTGGCAAGATTGCCGGCCGCTCCGGGCGCGTACGGACAACCACCCAGTCCCCCGATTGAAGCATCGAATATGGTGACTCCCGCTTCCAGACCTGCCACAACATTGGCGAGCGCTGTGCCGCGTGTATCGTGAAAGTGAAGCGCCAACTTGCTTCTGTCTACTTTGGCTGCAAGCAGATTTACCAATTCATATACTTCTTTGGGAGTAGCTGCACCGATGGTATCACCGAGAGAGATCTCGTCCACTCCCATGGAAAGCAGCTGTTCCGTAATCTCCAGGACTTGAGACTTATCTACTCGCCCTTCGTATGGACATTCAAACACAACCGATACGTAACAACGGATTCGATAACCATCCGCCTTGCCTTTGTCAGCGACCTCTTTCAGCGCGAACAGAGCCTCGGCGATCGTTTTATTGATATTCTTCTTGCTGTGACTTTCACTCGCCGACATGAAGAGCGCAAGCTCATTGAGCTTGGTTTCATGAAAGCGCTCGTAGCCCTTTAGATTGGGGACGAGACACGAGGTGGTTACGAAGGGCAAGACACCGAGAGCATCTGCAACGTCTGAAGCATCCTTCAACTGCGGAATCCACTTCGGGCTGACAAAAGATGTTACTTCAATGGCTTTGAGACCCGCAGATGCCAGAGCCTTTATCAAACGTACCTTGTCTGTAGTGCTGACGAGCTCAGCCTCGTTCTGCAGACCATCACGCGGTCCAACTTCTACGACTTTGACACTGGCAGGCAATCTCTCAAACATTTTTCGGCTTTACCCAACACATTACTCAAGGGTCATCAGCACATCGCCTTCGTTGACAAAGTCGCCGCTGGCAATCTTGATCTCCTTGACCTTCCCCGACTGGTCGGAAGGAACAGGAAGTTGCATCTTCATCGATTCGAGGATCGCGACCTCTGTACCGTCAGTAACCTCGTCACCAGGCTTGACGAGGATGTCAATGACGACACCGGCCATCATGCTTGCAATCTGTTTCATCGAACTCCCTCTAAAGAGAACTTGAGCCAGTCCTAGACCAGCTCCAATACAGTGTCCGACGGTATGGTATCAAAAGAGGGCGGGCGAAATATGACTGTGCTCTTATGGTCCGTCAGCACGGATTGCCAGTAAATCAGAGTCCGGGCTTAGGAGAACAGTCCTCTGAGCGCGTCTTTGATCTTTTTCTCATTGCTTCCATCGCCGGTCGATGGTGTCGTGTCGTCGTCACCACGCAGAGCATCGCTGATGTCGAACTCCTCGTCATAATCCTTGGTCACCGGCACGCCTGGCTGCGGAGGTTGACCAAGATCGAATGCAGGAGGCGGAACCGGATCTTGCATCGGCAACGGAGCCTGCGCCGGCAGTGGCTGTTGGGCGCCATACTGACTGGGATCGGCAAATCCCGGCGGCGGATAAGCTTGTTGTGGCTGTTGTTGCTGATCGGGACTCGGGAAAGTATGCCCGGCAACCGACTCCCATGTCATGGATGGGGGCGGAGCCCACGGGATATCGGCCTGAGGTGCGCCTTCGACGACCTCTTGAGGCTGACCAGAGAAGGAGAACAACCCTTCGCCAGGTTGTGGCGGACTGATTATCGGTATCGGCTCGGGCATCGACGGCGTATAGGCCGGCTGCGCAGGAGGGTCCCAGCTCGGCTGGTCACCCTGAAATTGCGGCATTGGCTGGTTGGACATCATCGCATCAACTTGCTGTGGCGATGGAGCGGCCGGCGCAGTGTATTCAGGCATGATCTGCTGTGCGATCGATCCCGTATCAGCCACCGGTTGCTGTTGCCTATATTCAAAGCCAGGTTGCGGAGCCACTTCAACAGGCGGAATAGAGTCCATGGTGGTGGTCATCCGGCTCGGTGTCGGAACAGGCTCCATCGTCCTGCCGCCATTCTGTCCGAGGGTCTGGATAACTGCGGACCAATCGCCGTCTGCATAACGCTTACGCATCTGCCCGACCTTCTCGCGGTCACGTGCGACAGAAGTCAGCCTCTCCTTGGAGGAAGTGATCCTCTTTTCAAGCTCACCGATCTGCTCGGAGATTGCGATTATCTCTTCCCGGCAAACCGCTTGCTTCTCCTCAAACTCCTGAAGAAGCTGCTTCAGCATTTCCGGGTTAATTGAAGGCATGATCCCGAGTAACTCCTATCGAACCGGCGAATAGTCAAAAATGCGCGCGCCAGCGCCTATCATTTTATTACCACTCGGGCTGGAATTTAACCAGCACCAAGCCAACTACAAGTACAAATCCTCACACACAACGCCTTTGAAACCTTTTATTACGTGCCTGGAGGTTTCAATTGCTTGTCAACGCAAACCTTAGTCTCCTCAACTAACTTGGTAAACAGCCACATACAGAGTTGATCGAGAGTATCTACTGCGGGCTCACCATCTCGCATTCGCCACATCATGCCGTGTTCGGAGATTTTCACCTGGATGGTGCAGAGAGCCGGATATTGATTTTCGGTTTGGCTCAAAGCCATGACTTTGTTGACAGGCAGAATGTAAGCCTCGACTGTATCATCGCTGCCTCTGACAGTGAGAGCAAAAAATTTGGTTGAAAAACGGCATCTAAAGTAGGTTGCGGTCTCCTGGACTTCGCGCATCCTGTTGTAGCGCGTCACTTCGGTCACATCACCAGATATGGTGCCTGACACGTGTAAGTCGGTGCCGCCGGCAACCTGGTTGAATTCAAAGGTGTAGCGCTGAAGCAGTCCATAAATCTTGTCGATGAGAATCGCGATACCGGTCTTGTAGACAGACTCTTTGTAGACTTCCTGCAGCTGCACTCCGCGTTGATCCGCGAGAAACTGCATCGAATTTTGCTTGAGCTGGCTCATCCAGTCGGGGCCAGCCTGCTGCTGTCCATTCTCCTGCTCGTGATAGACGAGAACCTGCTCGGAATGCGCTATCTGCCACTCGGTCATACCGCGTGCATCTACTGCTGCGTCACCCGTGCCGTAGCCGGACCGATCAATGCCGGTACGCGGCAAGCCGCTACTTTGTTGCTTGGCGGGGTGCCGGTCAATGAATTTGCGGTTGCCATCCTTTTTTGGGTTGTTGTCACCGGGATGACGCATAACAGAGCCTCCTTATCGACCTAGTGAAAATATGCCCTTTGACAAGAGCTTCCAATCACTTTGTCCATGCTGATTTCAGCTTAATCCGACAAATAATGTAAGGGCTGATGATTTTCGTTTACCGCAAAAAAAAAAACCAGAATAAGAGACACCGAGATTTAGATTAAATTTTACGCTCAAGAAAGCAAGCCAACTATCCCTGACAACCATCCTTTCATAGAAAGGATTTGCTTGGCAAGATCGACTCCGTACATCGCCCTGATGGCGATGTCATTGCATTAGTCAAACTTGGCATCGCATTCGTGACATCGTTAACGTTATCTGTCATCACGGTAGGACACGTGATTGTCCGTGCTTGTCTCAGCACTATTCTTTGTCCACAAGGGACGCGCCCTGAGTCATCCGCTCAGCTTCTGCAAGTAGCGCAGTCGCTCGGTCTATTCGTTCAATTTCGTGCCCACAAGGAGGTGCCTGGCGTCGTCCGCTCAAGCTTTCTGCAAGTAGCGCACCAGCTCCGTGTATTCGTTCAAATCAGCTGATGTCTTCTGCAGATCGTCTCCGTCAGCATACACATGCACGAGCGGTTCGACTGCGTCAGGCAGGACGAGAATCCAGTGGTGTGGTCTGGTTTCGATTTTCACACCATCAAGAAGCTCAACCTGCTTGTCTTGATGTTTTTCCACGAGAAGGCGCATGACCTGCCCCTTTCTTTCCCATGGACAGTGTACGGAGTCGACCTGATAGATGAGTGGAGGTAAACTCTTGACCGCGTCGCTCAAGCTGCGACCCTGGTAGGTGAGGTGTTCGATCACCTGACCGACCGAGAACAAGGCATCGTAGCCGTTTTGAAACTCCGGGAAGATAAAGCAACCGCTCGAGGAGCCTCCGAGTGCGGCGCCCGGCGTTTTTGAAGTCGTGGTACCAATCTCGGTCTCCGAAGCTTTGCACCTGACGACCTGACAGTTATGCACTTCTGCAATGCGTTCAATAATCGAACTGGCATTAACAGGCACAACGACTGTCTTTCCTGGTTTGTCGCGCAAGATGATCTCGGCGACAAGCGCCAACAACAACTCGCCACGAATAATCTGCCCAGTATCATCTACCAGCGTGAGCTGCTCTCCATTGCGACCAATCTGCACGCCCATCTCGGCCCCCAGAGCCTTGACGACATCGGCAAGTTGTTTGCGCATGGCAAGCCGTTCTTCAGGACGAGGCGCATTGACTCGAATCGATGAGTTGAGCACGACCGATTCAATGCCGAGCTCGCCGAGCAGATCTGGAAGAATAACACCGGTTTCGGCCATGGCATAATCGACCACGACTTTGGGAGCCTGAGTGGCGATATCACCTGTTTTGGTCATTCGCGTGAATGCGGAGCCCGGCATAACGCAGAAAGGCACCGTATCTTCTTCGAATACTTGACCCTTGATGCACTCGAGAAAGGCTTCCTTATAATATGCCTTTACGCGACTGGGATATATGATGTTGCCCACTTCAGAAGGCTTGCAACGCGGGAAGTCTTCTTTGAAAAACGTATTTTCAATCTTTCTTTCCAACTTCTTGTTGATTGAAATGCCCTGAGAATCAAAGAATTCGAGTGTAATCTTATCGAGTTCTCGCTGCGAAAGGCGAACGTGAATCAGTCCGTTGGCGCGCTGTGTCTGAACATAGTAGCGTGCGATCGGAAGCGGCGTCGCTTCTAAATTCTGCACCTCGATGCCTACAGAGACGAGCCCTGCGATGACCGCGCGACTGATCATCTGACTCACAGGCCAGTAGTCGCGACTGACAAGAACAGGGCCGCCGTTAAGAGTCGCTCCGTATGCGGCCGCAAGGTTGACGGCGAACTCGGGAGTGATCTCGATGTTGGCAAGACCTCGTACTCCGTGAGCTCCGAAAAGGCTTCGTGGTGCTCGAGTCCCCCAGACCAATGAAGTCAAAACACGAGATCCCGATTCGATCACCTTGTCCGGCCAAACGCGAACATCGGGGCTGATAGAGGCTTCCTGACCGACCGCGGTATTGGCTCCGATGATGCCGCCTTCTAGAATTTCAGCAGCATCGTGAATCGTCGCTCCGTTACAGACGACGCAGGCGCGAAGCTGTGCACCGTTGCCGACATACACGTTGGACCAGATAACCGGTTGCTTCATAGAGACTTGTTCTTGAATCACAACGTTGTCACCAATAGTCGTGAACGGTCCTATTTCAGTCTCACGTCCAATTCGGCAATTTGCTCCGATGATGATCGGACCATGCAACTTTGCGGTCGGATCGATTAGCGTGCCTGCTCCGATGAGAACACCCTCTTCGCCGGCTGGAAGATTAAAGTCCAGGGTGAGTTTTCTGTCGAGAAGGTCTTTGTGAGCCTGCCTGTACATCTGCAGATTGCCGATGTCGCACCAGTACGCTTCAGAGACATAGCCGAACATTGGCTCGTTGCGCAACAACAAGAGTGGAAACAGATCGTTCGAGAAGTCCTGCTCCTGTCCCATCACTATATACTTGAGCACTTCAGGCTCCAGAATGTAGGTACCGGTGTTGGCAGTATCTGAAAAGATTTCGCTTGCGCCGGGCTTTTCAAGAAATCTTTGAATTCGTCCGTTCTGATCGGTTATCACAAGACCGTATTCAAACGGGTTGGGAACACGCTTCAACACGAGAGTCGCTTTCGATTTTTTCTCACGATGGAAGGCAAGCGCCGCGGTTAGATCGATGTCGGTAAGCGTATCTCCAGAGATAACCAGGAAAGTTCCGTCCTTGAGTTTATCTTGAATCGCCTTCACACAACCGGCAGTACCAAGCGGTTTTCCCTCTTCAACCGAATAGCTGATTTTGGTACCAAATTCAGAACCATCTCCGAAATAGTCTTTGATAGCATCAGGAAGATAGTGGAGAGTGAATACTATATCGTCGAACTTGTGGGTTTTGAGCAAATTGACGATGTGCAGCGCCATCGGCTTGTTCGCTACCGGAACCATCGGCTTTGGAAGATTGCAGGTCAAAGGTCTTAAACGGGTTCCTGACCCTCCAGCCATGATTACAGCTTTCATCGTCTGCCTCCTTAACTCACTACCCTCGAATGCTCGGATTCCATTTTTTCGACCGCATTAGCGATGCGAAAGAGAGCCCTCTTTCTTCTTCGACGCGTCACCACGAGCCGTGTCCAGAACACTGCGATACACGTCATAAGTTGCTTGAGCAATGCTCTTCCAATTGTAGACGTTTTGAACTTTGTCGTACGCCTTCTTACGGATATGGGCAGCGAGCTCCGGATTTCTCATTACCTCGAGAATTCCCCAGGCAAGGCTCTGGGCATTGCCTGCGTATGTCGTGATTCCGGTCTCCATATGCTCCACGAAGTCTCGCAAGCCGCCGACATCGGAGACTACAACAGGCACGTTGGCAGCCATACCTTCTAGTGCCACGATTCCGAAAGGTTCATACAAGCTTGGAATACAAACGACATCGGCAATCTTATACAACCGGAGCAAATCGTCGTCTGAAACATAGCCAAGGAATTTGACGTTGTGATCGACGCCTAGATTAGTAGCCTGCGCTTTCAGATCATCCATGAAGTAGCCGGTTCCTACCACGAGAAATTGAGTTCCCGGATAGTGCGACAGGATCATCGGAGCAGCCTGAAGCATAACCTGCACACCCTTCTCGTTGACGAGTCGGCCGACATACAGAACGATGCGCTGATGATCCGCGGCAAAACTGGCGCGCATTGGTTTGGGATCAAACTCGAAATCGAAATGGGCAGGATCGGTGCCATTGGGAACAATGTGGATCTTGTCTTCGGGAACGGTGAAGAGCTGCCCGAGCTCGGCTTTCATATGAACGCTATTGACAATGATTTTCCAGGATTCGAAAGTCAGTCGCCATTCCATCTGATTGACGTAGCGCTGCATGTCGGAATGAATTCCGCCCATCCGTCCAGCTTCAGTTGCATGAATAGTAGAGACGAGAGGAAGACCAAAACTCTTCATAACCCACGCGGCATCTGTGACCATCCAATCGTGAGCATGGACGATATCAAACGGTTTTTCATTATGCAATTGAATAGCGTACTGAAGAAGACCAATATTGAGCCTGTTGACCCAGGCCAGGAAATCAGGAGTAGTATCGCTCTGCGTCTTCACACGATGCACATGAACCAGCCCGTCGAGCTCGTGCTCTTTAGTACCAGGATGGTCGGCGGTCACTACGTGAACCTCCAAGCCCTGATTGGCCAGCTCTTTAGATAACGCCCATACGACTCTGGAGAGACCACCAATAATTCTGGGCGGATACTCCCAGGCCAACATCAAAACTCGCTCTTTCTTCACTTGTTAACCCTTCTTAAGTTGCACAGGACTTACGAGACAGGCACTTTCTCCCAGGTAACATTCGTCCTGCCCTTCGGTTGAGAGATGATCTTACAAAATCGGCGTGTCGAGCGGCCAATACTTAATGAGTAGGTACTAAGATCTTCACGCTTTTGATGCTCCAACCGAACAATTTACTGAGATACTAGATATATAGTCGGACAAGACACGTCTCAGTCTTTCTGTGCTATCTATATGGGTTAGACGTATAGTCTTAACCCCGGTAACCCATTAAATCCGAGGACCATCGCAGTTGTCAGACCCAGTCTTGAAGCGTGAGCAATCAACAGGCACTGAAGCAACTCTAGAGGCAATCAAGATCGCATATCGAGGCTTACATAAGCCCGTTGCGATTATGGATAGTGAGTTTAACGTTGTTTTTGTCAACAAAACCTGGGCGCGAATAACCGCAGTCACGGAAGATGAATGCGTGGGAAAAACCCTCGATTTGATTGTGCATCCCAAAGACATTCCCGGCATAACTCAGGCATTCGAAAGCCAGGAGGCGCAGGGCACAAGAGTGAAAGCCCGCGTCCGCAGCGGTCGAGACAACTATGAATGGTGCTCGATGGAAGTAGCTAACTTGGAGGTCAATGGGAACCTTTACCGAGTGCTGCTTTCGACAGAACGCGAGTTCCTCCACATAGAATTCACAAGCGCTGAGGCCGGTCTGAAAAAAATCGCTGCGCAACTCTCGGCGAATGGCGACCTACCAGACGAATTGGGCGACCAGGATGATTTGACCATACTGAAGTCGCGATTGGACACTCTGTCCCAGAAGGTAGCGACGGAAAAGGAGTTGAGAATCAAGAGCGAAAAACTGGCCCAGGCCAATGCGCTTCTTGGTCAGTTCGCGTGGCTCTTGGCTCACGAACTCAAGGAGCCTGTCAGAGTGATTGCCACTACGACGGGCCTCCTGTTGAACGATTGCAACGACGAAGACGATAGACGAGAGCTGACCTCCTATCTGAGGGAAGCAGCCTCTACAGCGACGCAGAAAATCGACGACATTCTTTATTACTGCTCGATAGATCGCAACCAGTGGACGCTCAAGAAAGTAGATTTGCATAAGGTCGTCGCAAAAATTATCGAGGACACGAAGAGCAAGCATAAGAAAAAGAATGCCACAGTCACCATAGAAAGCGCGCCCCTACCGAAAATTGTTGGACATAAATCCTCACTTGAACTGATTTTCGAACAACTACTGACTAATGCCCTTCTGTACTGCGGAGACCGGGAGCCGGTTATAGAGGTGAGCGCCTACGAAAACAATGGCGATGAATGGGTCTTCGCCGTCAAAGACAACGGCATCGGAATCGCCGAAGGATCGCACAAGCGTGTCTTCGACATGTTCTGCCGACTCGATCGCAACATCCCCGGACGAGGCATCGGACTGCCGATCTCAAAGCGTATCGCCGAGCTTCACGATGGCAGGATGTGGCTGGAATCTCAGATCGGAGAAGGGTCGACCTTCTATTTCTCGATCTCGAAAAAATTCACAGGAATTCCAACGGACAACACCTGATTGTTGAGTTACGATCAGGTGGACCAAGCCCGCGATCTGGTTCAGAACTCCGCAAGCGCTTCTTCACTCCGCAGATCACACCAAGCCGGCCGCTTACAGGAGGCCAGCTTAAGGCTGGGTTTCCTAAAATTCCGGATTGTCCTCTAGCTTGAATTTTCGGGATACGTGAACCGGAGATCCGGCGGTCCCAGTAGCCTTGCCTCTTCAGTAACGACGGTTTCGATAGGAACGTCCAGCAGCGCGCGTTGCGCTTGAAGATGTGCATTCAAGAGCCCGCTGGTTATTCGGTCGAAAGAGGTCTGGTCATGAGCGTCATGATTGCTTTTTCCGGGGTCGTGCCGCCCGTCAGCACGGCATAAACCTGCTCGGCAATCGGCATCTCTATTCCGATCTTTCGCGAAAGCTCGCATACAGCAAATGTCGTGTTGACGCCTTCTGCCTCTGTATCCACGAGTTTCAAGGACACTTCGAGAGTGGTGCCTTTGGCAAGGTGATGACCAACTCTGTAGTTGCGTGACAGAGGGCCCTGGCATGTAGCAAGCAGATCGCCCATGCCGGAGAGCCCAGACAACGTCGACTCTCTTGCACCAAAGTCTAGTGCGAGCCGCTTCATCTCGGACAATCCACGGGTGAGCAATGCGGCCTTTGCGTTATAGCCAAGATTCAAACCGTCAGATCCACCCGCTGCGATTGCGATTATGTTTTTCAGCGTGCCACCATATTCAACACCAACAATATCGTCGCTGGCATACAGCCTGAAGCTACTCGTACTGAGAGTGCGCTGAACCAGCTTCGCATCTTCCAGCGGTTGACCAGCGACAACTGCGGCTGCAGGCAGACCGGCTCGTATTTCGAAGGCGAGGTTAGGCCCGGACAGACTGAGGACCCTCAATCCGGGAAGCTCTTCCTTCAAGACCTCCGACATCCGCAAATGAGTATCCAACTCCAAACCCTTGACCGCACTAACAACAATTGGACTGGCCGCGCCTATAACTCCGCGAAGCCGTCTAGCTAGATCACGGAGATGTTGCGATGTGCAGGCGACGATGATGATACCGCAACCAACTACGGTGGCTTCCAGATTGTCCGAAAGCGATAGTCCTTCCGGCACCGCCACCGGTGACGGTTTTTCGAGGATACCGGTCTCCCGGATTCTGGCAATCTGTTCGGCTCGGTTGGAAAATAATCTGACATCGAGCGCCGGCTGCCTAGCCAACAACCAGGCGAGAGTCGACCCCCAGGCTCCCGAGCCCAGTACTGCAATCTTCACTCCGGCGGACGATCCTGTCATCAAAAATGCTTAGCGCTGCCTTGCGGGTTGAATGCGACAGCACAGTTCCTCCCCTGAGACTTGGCCTCCTGCAAGGCCAGATAAGCATGCGTGAGCCAACCTTCCAGACTCATGACCTTCGCATCCAGCACGGCAACACCCGCCGAGCAGGTGGCATAGAAGCCGGAATGCGACATAGTAACGTGTTGGATTGCAGCAAAATCTGACAGGATCCGCGTGGCCAATACGACGGCTTCCTTTTCGTCGAGCGATTCGGCAATAATGCCGAATTCGTCGCCGCTAATTCTTCCGATGATATCGGACTGGCGCAAGCGCTTGCGAAGAAGCAGAGAAAGTGCGACGAGCACCTTGTCGCCACCTGGATAACCATGTCGTTCGTTGATCGATTTAAAATAATCGACGTCGAGAATAATCAACGAAACCGCCCCCTGCCTTCGCTTCTGCTGTGCTACAGCAGCCTGCCCTTGCTCCATGAAAGAAGTATGATTGAGCAGATTTGTGAGGCCATCCTTGTGAAGCAGAGTCTTCAAAAAGCGCGAGCGCTCCAGTCGTGAAGAGACGCTGTTGAGCAAAAGCGCCGGAGGAACTGGCTTGACCAGATGATCGTCGCCGCCCGCTCTAGCACTCTCGATTCGAGCGTCCAGTTGTCCTTGAGTAGTGAGAAAAAGCACTGGCAGGGTCGCGTGGCGCTCATCCTGCCTGATATAACGAGCCAGTTCGTAGCCCGTCATGCCTGGTAGCATCACATCGAGCAACACCAGGTCAGGCTGAAATTGAGACATATAGGAGTCGAAATGTTTTGGATCGGTACACGTGCGCACCTGATAGCCGGCTGATTCCAGGAAAGCTCGGATGAATGCGGCTTGATCCGGATCATCTTCGACCGAGAGAATGCGAGGTGGATCCTGTCGTTTTTTATCGAGCAGATATCGAAGCCGACGAAGCATCGCTTTCAGGTCCACAGGTTTCTCGAAGTGGGCATCGGCACCACAATGTATAGACCTGACCTTGTCGAGAAATCCGGTCTGTTTACTCACGATAATGATGGCGGGCTCTTCGCCCTGTGGCATGGCACGCACTTTCTCGATGAGCTCGTACGCATCACCGTCGGGCAGGGGGATTTCAACGAATAAACCGTCCGGCATTCCTCTCATGAGTTCGGTTATCGCCTGAGCGATATTGCGCGAAGTTCTGGCGACCATGCCGTTCTCCTCGACCAGCGAGGAGAGGGTGCTGAGATTACTCTGGTCTTCGTCGATTATCAAAATCGCCGGTTTTCCGGAGGTTTCGGGAATGAAGCTGGGCGCAGAGGAGTCCAGATTTGATGTCACCGGCGGTGCGTCTCCATCGCCGTCTCCACGAGAAAAAATCGAGGAAAGTTCTGAGATGATTGTTTTAAGCTTGTTTACATCAACTGGATTTTCAGAGATGTTACCGCGAAGGATAGTCTCACAATACTGCTCGCCTTCGGCACCAAGTTGAGACACCTGCTGGAAGCCATACATAGAGCCCGATCCGGCTAGCCAGTGAAAGTTCTTGCTCAGCCGACGCACCAGTTCCTCATCGCCGGGATTCGAAAAAAGACCGTCGAGGATCTCCAGTATCTCAGCCAAACGCTCCGTAGACCGCCTGAGATACTTCTCCTTCAACTCCCCAAAAGTCTCTTTCCAGGACTGCATCTGAGACTCAGGCCTCCAAGATCTGCTGTACCTGAAGGGCCAACGTAGTTGGATCGAAAGGCTTGGTCAGGACACCAGTAGCGCCCATGCGCTTGAGCTTTTCAATCTCCGAAGTCATCGCTTTGGCAGTCAGAAAGATTACCGGGATATCGTGTGTTGCCTCGTTTGTTCTAAGTGCTTCCAAGGTCGCAGGACCATCCATGATCGGCATCATCATGTCGAGCAGGATCACATCAGGCTTTTCTCGCGAAGCAACCTCAATACCGTGGGCACCATTTTCAGCTTCGATAACGTCAAGACCGCCAAGCAGACTCAGGCTCATCTTGGCTATCTCTCGTGTATCTTCTTCATCGTCGATGATGAGTACTCTCATTGTCTTTCCTCGCTATCCGCTCCAGCCCCCGGTTTACCTTATCTCCAATCACTTGCCTCAACCGCTTGAAGCCTTCGAGTCAGCAAGAATCTTCCTGACCTGGTCTCCTAACTTCATCGGATCGAATGGCTTCGTGATCACGGCAAGAGCACCAAGCTTCCTCATTTCCTCAAATCCTTCGAACATACCTTTGGTCGTGACGAAAATCACCGGGATGT
This sequence comes from uncultured Candidatus Obscuribacterales bacterium, assembly GCA_964418155.1. Taxonomy (GTDB): domain Bacteria; phylum Cyanobacteriota; class Vampirovibrionia; order Obscuribacterales; family Obscuribacteraceae; genus JADYXR01. The sequence continues at coordinate 167,845 of CAYQKX010000008.1, forward strand.
CGATGGTCGCTGGATTCTTACGCATATTGGTCAGCGTCTGAATACCGTCCATTTCCGGCATGACAAGATCGAGCAGAATCACATCCGGCTGCTCTTTCTCCGCCTTCTTAAGCCCCTCTTCGCCAGAACAGGCCTCCACGACATCGGCACCGCCCAGGAGACCAAGACAGCTTGAGGCGATGGTTCGAAAGTCCTCCTCATCATCAATTATGAGAACCTTCATTCCGGGCAACTACCCCTTTCCTACTCAACCTCTCCACATGCCCGCCTTTTGGCTCAGCGTTCCCGACATATTAACACTTCCACTGAAGGAATCGCTTGGGCTAGTTAGTTTTATTCCACATAGCGAGCGAACTTCCTCCATGCAGGAATCGTATTATTAGCCACCCGAAAGGCGATTTGCGGCCTCAACCAATGGGATTGTCGAAAGTCGGCTGCAAGTGAAAGGCTATGTGCTAAGTAAACCGAGAGCGAGAAAAGCATCGATTTTTCTACGGTTAAAACCAAGTGAGGGCAAAATGAAAGCGTTCGACAATTCGAAAACCATGGCAATGTTGGCGGTTTCGGCAACGCTCCTGTTGGGAGCCTGTTCGCCTCAGCCCAAAACATCGTCCACCGCCTCCTCTTACTCGGTAGACGAATACGGCAATACGGTGAAGACCACTGTCACAAAGGAGGTCGAGACAGCCCCGCCGCGCACGACTCCTGAAGAACGCGCCTCAGCCCTACCTCCCGCCTCGATTGATAGTGATGTCGACCTGCAAGACGAAGTCGACTTACAAAGCGAGCCGGAGGTGTCGCGTATTCGCGTGCAGCAGAACAATGTCAAAGTACGTGCGCCTTTCGTCGATGTCGACACGAATGAAAACAGTGGTAAAGTCCATGTCCGGGCGCCATTCGTGCGAATCGACAAAAATGGTCATGGCGACCGCACCACGATTCACATCCCAGGAATCACCATCCGCGGCGACTAAACGCTGATTTCACGACGTTTGCTCGCATAGATCCAGCCAAACGGTGGACCTTTAGCGGGAAATAGACTCGAGCAACAGCAAGGACACAGTTTTTTTGAAACTGACGCTTGGATGAAAGCCCTCGTCTTCGGGATAACGCGGTCCGGTTTGAGGCATCGATGGGAGCACATGGCGCTTCCAGTAGCCGAGCGTCTCGAACAACCCTGTTGGTACTAGACGAATCAACGAAGGAACGAGCTAAATCAAAGCACCTTCTCCTTAGCGCCCGTGACGACCAGGGTGGAGTCTGTACGAGCAGGTGGAACACGAAACCAGAACGTGCTGCCTTTGCCTTCTTCCGACTCGACTCCGATTTGACCACCGTGCTGTTCGATGATGCCTTTGCAAATAGCCAGCCCCAGCCCAGTCCCGCCCTTTTTCTTGGCGTCGGAGGCTTCGACCTGTTGGAAGCGCTGGAACAAGAGCTTCTTGAATTTGTCCGGGATGCCACGTCCCCGGTCGATAACTTTGACCTGAACGAAGCCCGCCGCATTCTCCGTCACCACAGTGACGGTTTGTCCACGCGGTGAAAACTTGATGGCGTTGGACAAGAGGTTGACTATGACCTGCACGATTCGGTCGCCGTCGGCATATACAATTGCCTCGGAGGGCATGATCTCGAGCTTGATACCATTGTTTGCAGCAAAGGTGGTGACCGATTGCTCGGACCTTTCCAGAATATCGGTCATAGGCGAGTTGTCGAAGACCATGTCTAGCTTGCCGGCCTCCAACTTTTCAATATCGAGAATGTCATTGATTAAGCCGATAAGGCGAATCGTGTTGCGTTCTGCGATGCCGACCACTTTCTGAGCCTGTTCGGGCAACTTGCCCATGGCGCCCACAGAAAGAAGTGTGAGCGATCCTCGAATCGATGTCAGTGGTGTTCGAAGCTCGTGGCTGACGGTCGATACGAATTCTTTTTTCAAGCGCTCGACTTCTCTGCGCTCGGACACATCAAGGACATTAGCCATGTAGCGCTCGCCTTCATGCGTCTTCAACTCGCTGAGCGACAGCTCTACAGGGAAATCTTCGCCATTCTTCTTGAGACAATCAAACTCTCCGATGCGGTTGAGCGCTTGATTGAAAAGAGTCTCCATAAATGACATCGTGTCGTTTTCGTTGTGTTCGGAGAAGAACTTGGAGTCACCAAACAACGCGAGCAGATGACGTCCGACGATTTCTTCCGCTTTGTATCCGAAAATGCCTTCAGCTGCTGGGTTCATCGATTCGATGTAACCATCATGATTGACGATAACAAGTCCGACGATCATGTGATTGATGATAGTTCTAATTCGCTGTTCACTGGCTCGAATGGCTTCTTCAGCCAGTTTGCGCTCGGTGATATCGTGCGCGACGCAGAACATCGCTCTCTCTTTTTCCGACCAATATGCTGACCATGAGACGCTTATCTCAGTGCCATCCTTGCGTCGAACACGGTTGTCGAACTGCATGTTGCCTTTTTCGGCTCGCACCGCGCGCACCGATTTAATCGTCTCTGAGATGTCTTGAGGGGCAATAATTTCGATGAATCTCTTGCCGAGAAGCTCTTCCTGACTGTATTGCCAATTTTCGTAGCAAGCGGGATTGCATGCCACGAACTTTCCGTCCATGTCAATCGAGCAGATGACGTCCACGGCATTATCGATGACAGCACGCTCTTTGCGAGCCGCTTCCATGAGCGCATCGGCCATGCTGTGGAATACTCCATCAAGGTGCGAGATTTCGTCTCCGCCACCAACCGGTGGGTTGAGAGCCTGTCCACGAGCCAATCTGAAAGAGTTGTCGGTCATCACATCCAGACGGTTCTTGATACTTCTGGTGAAAAACCACAGGAGGACGAATGCGATCAATATATTGAAGACTACGCCTGCGACGAGGAACAGTTTCAAAATCGTCCTGGAGCGATTTTGCTTCTCTGGACTCTCTGCTTCAATTCGGCGTTCGTCCTCTGTTAAGCCGCGCAACTCATCCTGTAATTTATCTGCCAGAGAGCGAATTTCTTTGTACATGTGACGGGCACGGAACTGGGCAACATCCACGCGATTGTCATCAATGGCCGCCTTCGCCTCTCCGAGGATTTTGAGCCCTGTGACCGTTATCTTCTGGAGGTTTTCCAAAATCTGCTGCTGCTTTGGATTCTCACCAACCAATTTTTTCAACTCAGCAAGATCTTGCGGAATCTGCCTGACAATCTTGTCATAGCGATCGGAGAACAGTGGGCTTTTCGTGATACTGTAGCCGCCCATTGCAACACCGGCGTCGTAAAAAAGCTTTGACAGTGTGTTGGCTTGCGAGATGATCGCCTTCGAACGAACCTGGCGCTGGACCTCGACTTCGGCTCTGTGCAACAGCTCGGTCAAAACAGCAAGGAAGACCAACTCGAACAACAGCGGCACAAGGACCAAAATGGCTCCCTTGTGCACAATTTTCAGGTTGAATTTAAGCTGGGCTGGTAGCACTCTCTACGTTTGCCTCGATTGTCGCCTGCTCAGGCGACCGTGAAGCGCCTCCTCTTTGACTGCCACATGTCGAACCATGATTGCCGTACACTCGACAGTTCAGTATATTCCACAAAAATAGTAGTTCTTACTACAAAAATATAAAACAGGGAATTAACCTGGACTGTCAGGTTTGAGTTTACTTGCTTTTGAGCGAATCCAGCATGCGCGAAAGTTCATTGGTATCCTTGGCGGGAGCAGGGCTACGCGAGCCCACACCAGATCGAACCGGAGCAGCCTGAGTAGCCGGAGATGCCGCTCGCCTGGGTGAATCTAGACCCATTTCGTTGGCCATGTCGCTCATCATCTGCTGAGTCTCTTCATCCATGAACACTTCGGCTTTGCTGCTGACCAGCTTGAAGCCCGAAGGACAGGCGAAATAGTTCTGCGCGATCGGTCGAGATTCGCTCCGATAAGTGTCCAGCGCAGTTACAGCCCGGCCGTTGCTGTCGCGGTAAGCGATTTTCAATGGAAAGTACTTGGTCTTTGGCATCCCATAGGTGTTGGAGAGCATGTCTGCGACCTGCGCCGGCACTTCGATATCATCGGCTACCCAACACTCGGCGTTGGAGACGGAGTTGAGAGTCTTGCCGCCTCCGGTGACGGGACTCTTATTCTGCATTACGTACTTCGTCGCCTTCAGTCCAGCGACGTTGCCGGCGCCGGCCTTCACCCAGGGATTGGCTCGCATCGCCTGAGAACGTCCATCGCGCTTGGCAAGATCACGTTGCCATTCAGTGAAGTTGGTCGTGTAATACGCCTTTGTCTTCTCGTTGTACATGTTGACCATCCAGTTGGGGCCCATCGTCGCGATGTTGGCGCCCAGCTTCGGCACCGTCCACTTGAGTCCTTGCGGGCTGACGTAGGTGTAGAGATCTCCCATGGTCGTGCTGCGTTGAGTCAGTACCCATCCCTTCTGTTGCGCTTCGGCCGCGGCACATGTGGACAATATGATCACGAGGGCAGGCAATAGTGCATAAATTTTTCGAGTCATCGCTACATCACGCTCCGCTTGAGATCTCACTGTACCCAGTGCCTATTATACGGAAACAGATCGGTCGCCACTCGCGAACCGCGATTCCCCGGCATCTTTTGCCATGGTCGCGCGCAGCCATACGCAGGGCTTCGACATGACGCATGAGGCCAAGGTCATTAATTCCAATCGCATCGAAAACACGATATAGCTGTTTAACCATTGATGGTGTCACCCTATTTTCAAACCTCTCACTAGCCTATAATCTGGAGCTGGACTGAAAGACCCGGATTGGCATTCTCAGATTTTCGAAGTAAAGATTTGAACGTTTACCTCTCTACAGCGACCAAATCCATAGCTTGCGCGCTTTTGCTAACGTCTTGCGTCAACTTCCAAGACACGCAAAATAACTCGAAGACCACGGAATTCTCGACAAAACGTCGCACCGAAAGAAATTGGCAAAAGCTATCCCGTAAAGCGACTCTGGCTTATCTAGAGCAACGATACGATAGTGCAATCGATCTGATGAATCAAAGCATCAACTCCGCGAGATCGCGCACCAACGATAAGAGTTTGATTCTGGCACTGGACTGCAAGCTCTGCGAGCTGCTTGAGGCTGCTGGGCGATACCAACTCGCTATAGAGAAAGCAGACGAGACACTCAAACAACTCGACAGCAAAGACTGGAGGCAACTGATTCTCACTCAACGGTTGCTCGACGTAAAAAAGCACAATTGCATAAACGTCCGTGACTACAACCTCGCCAGGGAACTGGCCAAAAGGATTTGCACCATCGACGATGAATTGATGGGCTCCGATTCGCCGGAGAGCCTTCGTCGTCGAGTCGATTTGATCGAGCTGATTTTTGCGGGCACGAACTTCGAAGAGACCGTAGCAGCCGGAGAAGCACTAAAAAAGCAGTTCGAGAACTTCGATGCCAAGCCGGACCTGTCGAAATTTCGATTATTAGCATACTTGGGTGTTGCTCACCTTGCTCTCGGAAACAGGGAGACAGGAACAGCATATTTGAAGCAAGCTGCGGCAATGCGGCAATGCATAAAAGGCAGCTACTTGCCATCATGGACAGTGGCAATCATAAATTGCCTGGGTGACCGTGAGCTGATACTTCGTATTTTGGAAGGCCCACCCTGAGGTAAAGGAAACAAGAATGAATCTTACAACCCGGGGCTCTCTGATGATTGGCATTCCGCTTGGATTGCAGATCGTAATGACCGTGATTCTATTTGCAAACTCATTCAATCTTCAACAAACGCTGTCACGCGAGTCATATGCAAAACAGGTGCTCGGCAATATCGATCAACTTCATCAACTCGCGGCCGACGCTGCAGTGACCATTGCAGCGCTCCGATTCGCCAGCCCTGAAGAGTCACGTGCATCCACCAAGCGCATTCTCAACCGAATCGCTTCTCTGAGTAACGAGTTGAAGGAACTTTCAAAGAAAAAGAACTTTGCCACCACACAGCAGGCCGGCACTCTCTCACCGGAAGCGAAAGCGATAGCAGACCACGTCCTCCTGGTCGAGCATCTATCTGACCTCGTGTTCGACTTGAGCAATGCTGATACGAAACAAACAGAGAAACCAGCATTCGCAACCGTTCTGCGTGAATATGACTTCAATTTCGATTTTCTCATGACGCTGCGAAAGATCTCAGCTTCCTCGAATAAGCTTCACGAACTCTTTTCCAGCATGGCGCAGGAAGCTACACCGGAAGGGATCCAACGGCAAGAATTTCTGAACATACTGTTGAGTGGTGCGCTTGTAGTCAACGTCGCTCTTGCAGTGACACTCGCCGCTCTATTCGGCAGATCAGCAACCGGACGCCTTCGTATGCTCATGAAAAATGTCGACACATTTGCAAGCGGTATGGTCGATCTGCAATCCGTCCCAGGCAAAGATGAGATCAGCTTGCTCGACGAGAAATTCAGAAGTATGGCAGAAAAACGCTGGAATGCGGAGCAAGAGCGCAGTGCTGTCCTGCAGACGGTTAGCCACGATATTCGCGGTCCAATCAGCGCCATCCATATGACGATCAATGGGATAGTCCAATCCTATCAAAACTTGACGCCGGACAAAATTCTCTCGCGCTTGACCCGATTGACCAGGGAGACAGACCGGATAGTCGACTTATGTACAACATTCCTGCACCTCGAAAGTATTGAGAGCGGAAAACTAATACTCAACATCGCCGACGTGTCAGTGACGCAGCTCTTATCGAACGTCCGCGACTCGACACTACCGCTCACTGAGTCTGCCAATATCGGCATTGAGATAAACTGCCCTGCGGAATGCAGCATTAGATGTGACGAACAAAGAGTCGAGCAGATTTTAATCAATCTGCTGTCCAATGCCATTAAATTCTCGCCACCAGATACGGTGATTAGGTTAGACGTTTCGACGGACGATACCTCGACGACCATTAATGTCACAGATCAGGGACCGGGCATGACAGGCAGTGATATAAAAACTCTATTCGAAAAATTCTCGCAACTGAAAAATGCCGAAGGCAAGGGCGGAAGCGGTCTGGGACTGTGGATTTGCAAGCGCCTCATTGAATTTCATAACGCTGAGATCGGTTGCAACTCCGAACCTGGTCAGGGCGCTACTTTCTGGGTCAGATTTCCAAGAACGAAATAGCAATGCATCATCGCTTAGTTCTACATGAGTAGCCTATGCCATGATGCGTTTCGATCAAATCAGGAAAGCCAGAACCTTCAAGCTTCGCACGCAATCGCTGAATATGTTTTCGAATATTATCAGGGGTGGTCTCTGAATCCGTTTGCCAGATGCGTTGCAAGATCAAATCGGTGGAAAAAACCGTGTTTGGATTTCGAGCCAGAAAGAGCAGAATATCGAACTCTTTTGGTGTGAGAGGAATCGCAGTTTCAAATGCTTTTGCAACCTTTTCCGTTTGATAAATTCGAAGCTCCCCAATTTGAATAACCTCTTCCACATATGTCTGTGGTCTGCGGAGAAGCGCTTTCACACGTACTTGCAATTCCCGATCATGAAATGGATTCGTCAAATAATCGTCTGCACCACATTCAAATCCGACTTCTTTGTCGTCGAGACTAGACTTGCCGGTCAACATCAATACCGGAGTAGCCACGCCGCGGCGCCGCATCCTCCCCATCACGTCTGTGCCCTCACCGTCCGGAAGATTCCAATCCAAGATAACCAGGTCGTAGCTAGACACTGACAAATAGGTCTCGGCATCAAGACAAGTGAAGGCTTGGTCGACCGAATGTCCCCTATCGGAAAACCATTCGGCAATAGCCTGATTCTGATTCTTATCATCATCAACTACGAGGATCTTTGGCATAAGAAGGACCGATGAGCTGACCGATTAATGCCCGGTTTTTGCAGCGTTAAAACCAAGTTGAGGTGCATCACGACAATTCCGTCACGACTGTCGCATAAGTTGTCCGCAGAAGTGATTGCTGCGAAGTAAAACTGAGGAGAAAGAAAAATGCAAAACAATTTTGACATGCCCGAAAGCTATACGAGCGAGTCGGCTATAAGCGAACGTACTACGCCCACCTCCCTGTTCGAATCGGCTTACAAAGATCTGAAAACCAACGATTTCAACCAACTCTTCCAATCAATTGCACAATCAACGGAATCGTCGCTTCCCAAATTGGACGTCATTGATGCTTCGTTCGGCACTTCTGATGTACCGGGCGTTGATCCAACAGAGAGCGCTATGGGTGCGCCAAAAGATTCGCAAATGGTTGATGATGATGCTAGTAATACCGCCGACGATTCTTGCGGTAGTAGACGCCGGCCTCCCGGTTGCAACGACAAGTGGGATTATGCACGAACAAAAGCGACACAGGCGGAGCTACTCCTTAAATCTCACGATTTGGTAGGCCTGCACAAATTGTTGAAAGAACAATACCCGCAAACGGCTGAAGCGATGCGAAAAGTCCTGAGCGCACGGTTGGGCATGGATATCACCGTCGACGGTGACAGTCTTTCAATAGTCATGCCACGCCAATCGGAAGGAGATACTACCCAGGAAACTCTAACTCTAGAGTTTAAGGATGGCAAAGTCGAAGCCGCAATTCGTGAAACCAAAGTATCCGAAGCCTTGCCAACTAAATACGAGGCCATTCCTCCTTCGGATGCCATTAAGAAAATCGCCGAGATTGCCAAACTAAAGGGAAGCGCCGATCCCAGTATCCTGGATGCAATGGAAGATCAAGTGAAGGACTTAATGAAGGATGAAGACTACGCCGGCCTGACCGAACTGGCTGACAAATTTTTCGATAAGGACGATAAAGCGCTGGCTAAGCTCCATAAGCATTTGAGTAGTGAATACGGCCTCAAATTTGAATTCGGCAAAAGAAAAATGGAAGTCACTTTTACGCCAGAGGGAAATGACAGCATAAGCAAGACCGTTACGCTCAACTTTGACGCCAATGGAAAATTGATAGGTGGTGACGAGCGTAGCCATGGAGGATACTCAGGCGGCGACCATTCAACGAAAGAACTTGATGTAAAACAAGCGCTCAAGGCTGTTCAAGACCTGCGACAAAAGGGGGTCGCAAAGCTGACTCGAAAACCCTGAGTACTCGAATAGGCGGCGCAGAATAATGCGGACTGGTCAAACCAGTCCGCTTCTTCGCTATATCATGGTGCAGGATTTCGATCACCTGAACAAACATCAAGAGCAGCTCAAGAAACGGTTGCGCATTGCGGGAGATTTATGTTTTTTCCACTCAATCTGTGCTCCTGCACCGGCAAGAAGCTATTGCACACCTTTGTTGACAGAACAAAATCCGCACGTGTCCGAAGCGAGCGAAATGTTTTGAGCTCGCAATTACAGCAATCGATCGGCATCGCGACAATTCCGTCACGAGCGTCGAATAAGTTGTCGACACAGGAAGGACAACTTGGAGAGCAATATGTCAAATCAATCAAACGAAATCGAATCTTTTTCCTGCTACGACTCTCTTGCAAATGAATCGACCAGCAGTCCGTTTCACAAAGAGCTATCTGCAGTTGATCGTTATGCGCTCATCCGCGAGACACAGGATAAGGAGACTAGCGGCTTTCTGCCGCAAGTTCAGCTTACTGCCGCGAATGACTCCACAGTCCCCATCGATGTCAAATTTACGGGAAGCATCGCGGACTGGTTCGCTAAGCCTTCAGATTTACTGGTCGTGAACGCTGATGCTGGTCAGCCGGACTTAGATAAAAATCTAGAATCGTTCCACGGTCTACTCGACCTCATGGATTACTTCTCTGACTTTGACAAGGACAAAAGTGATTCCATAACGCTTGGAGAACTGGAGAGTGTTCATGTCAATTTAACAAAGGGCGCTAAGTACGGAAGAGAACACTTCAAATCGTTGTTGACCAAGGGTCGAGACAACTTAACTCGAGAAGACCTGAAAGAGCCTTTGGTCAAAGCACTTGTCAATTGCATCAAGACAGGTCTGGATAAAAAAGGTGAATTGCCGCTCTCAGTGAAGGAAGCACTGGCACTGTATATCAGTGATGATCCGAATTTAGACCCGCAAATGCTTATGAACAAAATCAATAAGCATTTAAAAGGCACGGGCAACAAAATCAAAATTGACCGTACGAAAACACTTGGTCAAGAACACCGTGATGTATCCATCATGACCGTGACATTAGACTCAAACACCGGAAGCGAAAAGTTTTCCTACGCAGGCGCAGACGCCACCACAGGCTTCTATTGGAAAAACGCGAGACAGATGAGTCGCGGAGACAATTTAACTTACGTCCTGTTGGACAACAAATCTGTAGAATTTGCAACCACACTCTCAAGCCTGAAAAATGCAACTTACCTTGCTGAGCGGTTTGATTCAGACAACAACCACATACTCACACAGGCGGAACTCAAGGGAAAAAAGGTCGACGAGGAATATCAACCTGCCCTCGAGTTCCTGCATAAGCATTTCGCAGAAATCGCCACAGAAAGTGAGCTCACCGTCAACCTGGTAGATCTCAAAACGATCTCGGAGAAGCGACCAGATCTAAAGGAAGATTTGGAATTCCTTGCGAAAATTTTCGACAAACCCTCAGTTACTTGGGACACAATTGAGAAGTGCCTAAAGGATTGTTATGAGCGGCAGGAATCGCCCCCTATTCCAATATTCCAGCACAAACGACGACCGCAGCCCAAGGAATCAGAACCCGAAAAGGTTCAACGACAACAGACAGAAAAAAAATTGTTCGAGGAATCGCAAGTTCGTTTCAAAAGTATCCTTATGAACAAAGATGCTCTTATAGAGATCACTGGTGGCAATCAACCAGGAATTACTCCCAAACGACTCCGAGAAATGACGGTCGATTTAGTCGGCGCAGCCATAAAAGAGCGGGTCACGGAGCACAGTTTGAACTTGCCCGGGGCACTCAAACTTGCCCTGTCCAGAGAGATTCGGCTTGTTCGAAGTGATCGGAACGGACGGAGAGAACAAAGCGCGCTCGAGGCCCTGGAAGATAGGCTCAACGAGGCGCTAGAGGGATCTGACTATAAGGTGAAAATTACTGGCTCCCCCGCTAAAGAAGGCCGTCATGGACAAGACACAGTGAAAGAGACTACTATCGAAATTTACGACGAAAAAAACCCAGAGAGAAAAAACACATTTTGGTATACGTTCGACGAGATCCGCTCAGGCGAGCCGGAAAAGATCGAGAACCAGCTGTTTAGAGCCTAGTCCTGGGATCGATGGCGTCGCGCAAACCGTCCCCAAGGAAATTGAAGGATAAAACAGTGGCAAATATGAGTGAACTCGGAAAAAAGATTAGGTGAGGGTGCGTACGGAGTGCTCGCCAACCATCGCTTGCGAGAGTCCCCCAGCTGCATGCAGGCGGAGAAAGACCAAGACCGATAAAACTCAATGTCGACTCAGCGAGAATTGCCGCAGGCACAGTGAAAGTCATTGCAACTATCACAGGTCCGAGGGAGTTGGGCAGCATATGCTTTAGAGCGATTAGCACGTGGTTTTGCCCCTGCGCTCTGGCGGCTTCAACGAACTCCTCGTTTTTCAGCTGGATGAACTGGGCACGTACAAGTCTTGCAGTGCCGCGCCAACTGGTGAGAGCGAGAGCAAGCAGAATGCCGAACGTTCCCCGACCTATCAGAACACCAATAAGGATCATTACAAGGAGATCGGGCAGGGAATAGGCAATATCGACTATGCGCATCATCAGACTGTCCAGCTTGCCTCCGGCATATCCGGCAATAGCACCATATATGGTTCCAATCAAAAATCCGACTATTGCCGTCACTATTCCTATCGTTATCGAAAGTCGAGAGCCGAAAATCACCCTGGACAAAACATCGCGTCCCAGTTCGTCCGTGCCCATTGGATGATCAATCGACGGCGAGGCGAGGACCTGTACCGTAGTCTCGTCGAAAGCATAACGGGTGAATGGGAAATCGAAGTAGGACAAAATCGCGACCAGACAGATGACGGCTATGATCCACAGCGCGACATACGCTGTAGGGATGCGGCGAATTCGCCCCAAAACGGTCCGTCTAGCCTGTTTCACCTCAGCCTTCTACCTCCATGCGAGGATCGAGGAATTTATATCCGATGTCGACCAGAGTGTTAGTGAGGAGTAGAAGTAGGGCGAATACCAGCGTAGTTGCCATGATTAGATCGTAGTCGCGATTTCCAACGGCGGTTATGAAGAAGCGCCCCATTCCAGGAATCGCATATATGTACTCGACCACGAAAGAGCCTGTCACGAGAGTGGCAGTGATCGGACCGAGAACTGTTATAACCGGAACGAGGGCGTTTCTAATCACATGCTTAACGATTGTAGAGAAGTGCGAAAGACCTTTGCTCCGTGCGGTGCGAACCCAGTCTTTTTCGAGAATTTCGAGAACGCTTGCCCGTGTCAATCGAGACAAATAGGCGGCAGGGCCGAACGCAAGTGTCACCGCTGGCAGTATCATATGCTGCGGAGATTCCCAGAGGGCGACCGGCAATATTTTTAGCTCGATACCAAAAAGAAAGATCAGACCCGCCCCTATAACGAAGGAAGGCAGCGAGATTCCGGCGGTCGAGATAAACATAGCCAAATAGTCGATGGCTGTTCCCCTGTTAACTGCAGCAATTGCGCCAAGCGGCACGCCGACCAAAATCGCTATAGTCAAGCCGATGAGACCGAGTTGAAGCGAAACAGGAAATGCATCGCCGATGATATCATTCACCGTTCTATTGACGTACTTATAAGATACTCCGAGATCGCCTCGGGCAAGCCGACCGAGATAGAGAAAGTACTGCTCGTGCACGGGCTTGTCGAGGTTGTACTTAGCTTCCAGATTCTTGACTATTTCCGGTGGAAGGTTTTTCTCGGCATCAAACGGACCACCTGGTACGAGACGAACAAGAACGAACGTCAGCGAGGCGATGATCAAGAGCACCGGCACCGCATACAGTATTCGTTTCAACAGAAAAGACAACACTAGAGTGGCGCCTCCTCGGAAATACTTGCGGTTTTCAAAAATTGAATATCGAGCGCATTGAAGGCAAGTCCACGGGCCCAGGGCTTAACCATCAGATTTTGAGTGGAGACATAGGTCGGAACAATCGCCGCCTCTTCGTTGCAGAGTATTCGATCCGCTTGTTTATACATTCGAGCACGAGCCGCCATATCGAGCTCACCTGCGGCAGAAGATATCAGTTTGTCATAATCGGCGTTGGACCAACGCGTATGATTGTTGCCATTGCCGGTGGTGAATAGATTCATGAATGTCTCGGCATCAGGGAAGTCACCAATCCAGTTGGCTCTGAAGATAGGAGGCGGATCCTTTCTTCTGGTGGCAAGATAGACTTTCCATTCCTGATTGGCGAGGGCGATGGAAATTCCGAGATTCTGCTTGAGTTGTGCTTGCACAGACTCGACCACCAGCCGAGTATCTTCGCGATTGGCATACAAGAGCGCAACCGTCGGGAAATTCTTTCCATCAGGGAAGCCCGCGTCCGACAGCTCCTGACGCGCTTTTACAGGATCAAACGGTAATGTGGCGTCAGGGGAAGCACCGGGCAACTCTTCTGGAATCCAGCTTGCCGAGGGTCTCTCACCGCGTCGCAACAGTTTTGGAAAGATCGATTTGTCAATCGCCATCGCTAGCGCTCTTCTAACCCGTTTATCATCAAACGGTTTTTTCAAGACATTGAAACCTATATAAGTACCTTGCAAAAGCGGAATCCTCCTGTAGTAAGGCGAATCCCTGTAGCGATCGACATCGTGAGTAGAGAAACTGCGATTGTCCACGTAATCGAGTTCGTCATTCTCGAAAAGCGCGAAAGCCGTCGATTGCTCCGCCACCATGAACATCTTGATCTTGTCGAGCGCCGGACGCCCTTCGAAGAAGTGGTCGTTGGCGCTGAGTTCGATTTTGTAATCATGCTGCCACTTCGTCAGCTTGAACGGACCGTTGGTGACGATATTGGCTGGATCGGTCCACCTGTCTCCATAGCGCTCGACGACATCCTTTCTGATCGGATAGGTGGCCCAGTGAGCAGTCAGATAGATAAAGTATGCAGCCGGCTTTTTGAGACGGACTTCAAACGTGCGGTCGTCAAGAGCACGTGCACCGAGTTTCGTTATGTCCTGAATTTTCCGTTCATTTATATCTTTCGCGTTGAGCACATCGTTGAGGAAGTCGGCATAGCCCGCGCCGGTTTTGGGATCTTCCAGCCGTCTCCAGGCATACTCGAAATCGTAAGCAGTAACAGGCTTTCCATCAGTCCAAAAGATGTCGTCGCGGAGATGGAAAAGATATCTCTTACCCTCGTCGAGCACCTCCCAACTCCGAGCACAACTTGGCGCACAAGACAGGTCCTGGCGGTACTGCGTCAGCCCGGACATAACGTTGACAATAACGTCGCCGGAAGTAGCATCCGTGGTGGTGTGCCAATCAATCGACGGCGGTTCGCTGCCCAGATTCATTCTCAGCACGCCTGGTTCGTACCGAGGTCCTCGGCTGCAGCCAGGCAGAAAGAGCGCCAGAGCTACAATTGCAAATCCAAACAAATATGAAGACGACTTAAGACGTCTCCTACATTCTGTTTTCCCTGTTTGCTTGTTACGAATAGTTGTGCTCAGTTTCACACTGTAGTAATGGGGCGAATCCATTGTCATAAGCGGCAGATCGCTCTCCGGTACATAATCATAATCGTTTCAAAACTACGCAAATCACATACAAAAGAGTTAAGACATTTTATAGATTGAGGAGCGTTGAAAACCACCTCAACAGGTAAAGAGCGCGATTGGGCGTTGTTGACGCCATAATCAGGGTTGGATATACTGATCTTCTGCCACCTCGGGGGGCAGTTTTTTTTGTCTTCTTTTCCTTAAAAGAGGACCGATTAAAGCGCAAAGGAAAATATCATGGCCAAGAAAGACGACAGAATCATCATCACGCTTGCTTGCGGCGAGTGCAAATGCCGCAACTACACGACGATGAAAAACAAGCGTAACGATCCCGATCGCATCGAGATCAAGAAATACTGCAAGACCTGCCGTAAACACAACGAACATAAAGAGACCAAGAAGTAGAACGCGTCGCTTCTCTTCTCAAAGCCGCCTGGCTTGATAGGAGAAGCTGCCTGCTTCAGGCGCCCTTAGTTTAATGGTAAAACGTGGGTCTCCAAAACCTTTGTTGAGGGTTCGACTCCTTCAGGGCGCGGATTTTTTTTAGAGCTTGAGTTACTCGATTCGGTATCGAAGCTCGCAGTCGGAATCTGGATCTCGTAAAAAAATGTCGAGCAAAAAACAGGACAAAACCAAAATCACAGCGGGCGGTCAGCCCGATCCGACCGACGGCAAGAGTAACGAGCACAGCGGAGCCATGCACCACGTGAAAGAACGCGATCAAGCGAAGAACAAAGACGACAAACATGGCTCCGGACAAGGTGAAAGAACTGCCAAGAAGGATGAGAAGCCTGCTGGCAACGGCATAAAGGAAACACTCCTTTTTCTCAATGAAGTAAAAAACGAAGCGCGCAAAATCACCTGGCCTCCCCGAGGACAGGTAGCGCAAGAGACCTGGAGCGTCATCGTCCTCGTGACATTCATCACTGTGATGGTGCTCGGCTTCGACTATGCCCTCGGGAACTGGGTGTTCGGACCGATCGAGCATTTCGCGAAGATCTTGGCCCCACAATCGCCGGAACAGAAGATTTTCTCTACCACTCCACTAGGTCCGGGACAGCCAGAGGCTCAACCGCCAGTCCCCGCCCCAGGCGACGCGACGACACCGACTGCGCCCGTGCCGACGTCGGGTGAAGCGACGACGCCGACACCGCAGGCAGCGACACCGCAGGCAGCGACACCACCTCTCACCCCACAACCGGCTGGGACAGCTACGCCGCCGCCAGGCGATGCCACACAGCCGGTGACCACTCCGCCTGTGCCTGCACCGCAGGCCGCAACTCCACCTGTCACCCCGACACCGGCAGGAACAGCCACGCCTGCACCTGCGCCTACAGCTCCGCCTGCGACCCCAGCGCCGACGTCAGCTCCGAATCCGGCACCACCAACACCACCGCATCCATAAAAGAGCGAGGACAAAAGAGCAAGAGATGGGTTTTATCAAGTCCGACGGACAAAGAAAATGGTACGCAGTGCAAACTGCCTCCGGACATGAAAACAAGGTCAAGGAGCATATCGAAAAACGCATCGTGACGATGAATGCGCAAGACAAGATCTTCGGCGTCATCGTTCCGGAAAAAATGGTCACCAAAGTCAAGGACGGGAAGCGGGTCGAGAAGAAAGAACGAGAATATCCAGGATATGTATTCGTCGAAATGATTCTTGATGATGACTCCTGGAGGGTAGTGCGCGAAGCGCCTGGTGTAACGAAATATGTGGGAGCAGGCAAAAAGCCGATCCCGGTGCAGGATTCCGAAATCAGGAAGATCCTGCGCAGACAAATTGCAGCAAGTGGTGTCAAGGGCAAGAAGGCTGCAGCCATCGATGTAAAGGTCGGCGATTACGTCCGTATTACGGGCGGACCATTCGCAGACTTTACAGGAGAAGTTACGGAAGTGAATCTCGAAAGAGAGCGAATCAAAGCCTCTGTCATCATCTTCGGGCGCGCCACACCGGTCGAGCTCGAGTTCAATCAGGTTATAAAAGTGTAAATGTGCTTACAAATACTGGAATATATGGCAAACGTGCCATAGAATCATAGGTTCGGTATATATACCATAAGGATCTGGACGCCGTGAAAAAGGTCACTGGAAAGATTAAGTTGCAAATACAAGCCGGCAAAGCAAACCCGGCACCGCCAATTGGTCCTGCTTTGGGTCAACACGGCGTTAACATCATGCAGTTCTGCAAGGAGTACAACG
Source organism: uncultured Candidatus Obscuribacterales bacterium (assembly GCA_964418155.1). Classification (GTDB taxonomy): domain Bacteria; phylum Cyanobacteriota; class Vampirovibrionia; order Obscuribacterales; family Obscuribacteraceae; genus JADYXR01. Next base: position 184,692 of record CAYQKX010000008.1, read on the forward strand.
CTAAAACGCAAGATAAGGCAGGGACGATCATCCCTGTTGAGATCACCGTTTTTGAAGATCGCTCCTTCGATTTCGTATTGAAAACACCTCCCACTTCCGAACTGCTCAAGAAAGCAGCCAAAGTGGAAAAAGGTTCTCCTACACCCAACAAAGCCAAGGTCGGTAGCGTCACTAAAGGTCAGGTCACTGAGATAGCTCAGGTCAAAATGCCCGACTTGAATGCCACCACACTCGAGGCAGCGGAGAGAATGGTGCTCGGCACCGCCAAAAACATGGGTATCACAATCGCTGACTAGCAGAACGCACTAGCACCAAAAAGGAATACATCGGGGCATAAGACAATGGCTAAGCTGACCAAGAGACAGAAACAATTGCAAGAACTGAAGGAGAAATACAGAGATCCTGTAGATGCAGTCAGTGCAATCAAAATCCTCAAGGAAGAAAAATCGGTGAAATTCGATCCGACGGTCGAAATTCACTTTCGTCTTGGTATCAACACGAAGATGAACGATCAACAGATCCGTTCAACGGTCACGTTGCCCGGTGGCACCGGCAAAGAAGTGCGTGTTGCAGTTGTCGCTAAAGGCGAGAAGGTGCAGGAAGCACTTGACGCCGGCGCCGATGTTGCTGGAGCCGAAGAGCTGGTCGAGAAGATCGGCGGCGGATTCCTCGACTTCGACAAGCTTGTCGCCACGCCGGATTGCATGGCGATGCTCTCGAAGATGGGTAAATTGCTCGGTCCCAAAGGCTTGATGCCCAACCCGAAAGACGGCACCGTTACGACCGAAATTGGCAAGACCATTAAAGAGTTGAAAGCCGGTAAAGTCTCTTTCCGCGCTGAAAAGAATGGCGGATTGGTCCAGATGGCAATTGGCAAACTTTCATTCGAAGATGATCGACTGCTCCAGAATCTGGCCGCTGTAGTCGACGTGATTCAAAAGGTCAAACCGGCTTCGGTAAAAGGCACATACATCAAATCGATATTCGTAAGTTCGACAATGGGTCCCGGACTCAAAATCGATCTAGCAACCATTCAGGATCTAGGCAAAGCGCACGTCGCCTAGTCGCAATCCAAAGCATCATCTAAGAGCCGGCTCCCACCGGCTCTTATTCTTTTTGACAATCCCCTGAGAAGCTGATGGACAGTGCATAAGAGAAGAGGACGTTTCCGTCCTCTTCCAGCAGCAGATGTTCTCGAGTTGAGCGCTTAAGTAGCGGGTGCGGTATTTCTCACCACATGAGTGAACGGGAATGTTTGGGAAGAGCGGAACTTCAACGGCGCGCCGCCGCTGTATACATAAGGCACGATGAACGGTCGAATGTCTACGGTCGTCTCGACAGTTACGGTGCCTGCCACCGTTCCGCCGTAGGGAACGAGCGCCGCAGCATCGGCTATCACAGAGCTCGGATTGAATGTCAAAGGTAGGGAGAGGGTGAAGTTGCTCAACATCGAGCTGCCTTGCTGATTGGCACGGGCAACCACGGCGGTCGCTCTCTGCTCGGCCGTTGCCGGATCACCGGATGCAGCAGCTCGAGCGGCTTGACGACAAGTCTGGTCGTTGATCTGCACGCCGATGACAATGACAGCCAGATCGAACAAGACAAGAACAAGTGGGACCAAAATTAAAAGTCCACAGACTAACTCGACTGTAGACTGACCAGATTTTCTCAGCCGTCCTCTATCCCATGACATGGCTATTCAACTTTCCTCAGCGATTCTGATTTTGACAGAATAGATCTCTGGTCCGCCTTCCAACATGCCCAAAAAGAAGAGATTTTAATCGGCTGAAACTTCGGTCGCGAGCGCATTCAATGCCTGGAATTAAGCGGTGTCCTGTGCTACAACAGGACTATGATTTTGCATATTGAGGAGTGGTATCGGTGGTCAAGTTCAAAGACTATTACCAAACTCTTGGCGTACCGAGAACTGCCAGCCAGAAAGAGATAAAGACCGCATACCGCAGCTTGGCCCGGAAGTTTCATCCGGATGCCAATAAAGGCGATAAGGGCTCCGAAGAAAAATTCAAAGAGATTGCCGAAGCCTACGAAGTCCTCAAAGACCCGGACAAGCGCAAGCGATACGATACGCTTGGTTCTAACTACAAGGCGGGCGCGGATTTCAGACCACCACCTGATTTCGGCGGCGGTGGTTTCACTTTTGACTTCGAAAAATTCGGCGAATTCAGCAAACAAGGCCCATTTTCTGACTTCTTCGACATCCTTTTCGGTCAGACATTCGGACCGGGTGCAGGTCAACAGCAAGCCGGTCAGCGAGCGAGAAGCAGTTCGATGCCCCAACCGGGTGCAGCCGGAGCGAGCGAACGCTCGAACCGCATGTATGACCAGGAAGCGGATATCGAGTTGACGGTAGAAGAACTGGCTAAAGGTGCTCAGCGGACGTTGAAGATCACGCCGCCAGGCGCTGCTGCTAAGACAATCGAGGTGAAGATACCACCCGGTGTCCGACCCGGCTCTCGAGTGCGCATCTCGGGACAGGGGATGAAGACACCGAAAGGCAGAGGCGATCTTTATCTGAGAGTGAAGGTCAAACCGCACGGAGACTTCACCATAGATGGTGACAACATCATTTGCGAAACTTCGATTTCACCGGCACTAGCGGTTCTCGGTGGACAGGCCGCGGTACCAACACTCGATGGCCACGTGAAGATCAAGATTCCCCAGGGGACCCAGAATGGGCGTCTCTTGCGACTCAAGGGACGAGGGTTACCGAATTCGAAAAAAACAGAGAGCGGTGATCTGCTCATACGAGTGAAGATCGTCATTCCCGCGCAACCGACAGCCAAGGAAAAAGCGCTCTACGAGCAGCTTGCCGAGCTAGAGAAACAAGTAGTCTCTAGTTAGAGCAATTCTACCTTTTTCAGTGCAGCGAGCTCTCGAAATCGCGCCATAAACGTGCACGGAGCATGATCTTAACGGTTCACGTTCGGATTTCGAGAAAGGCACTGCGGAGCGCTTCAACGCTGAGATTTAGACTCAGTTCAGAAATTCTACTTAGCGGCAGTCTCTTCTTCGCCTTTCTCGAGCACGTCTTCTTCGTGCAAGTCGTCCCAGGTCGGCAGATACTTCCTTTCAGAAGGCGCGGCCGGCTTGCTGAGCGGCTCCAGACTGGCGGTCGTATTGAATTCTGCGAGCGCTTCCGAGCTTTGCTTCATGCGGTAAAGACACTCGGCCATGACTTCATGAATCTCTGGATTTGTTTCACGTTGCTTCTTGGCTTCATTGAGCTGTTTTTTGGCATCTTCGAGGCGATTGTTAGCCATGAGGAGACGGGCAAGCAGAATGCGTTTTGCAATGTCGTTGGGTCTTCGGTCAACCGTTTTTTGTGCGTCGGCAACCGCGCTTTCAAGCAAGCCCGCGTTTTTGTCTACCATCTTAGTCACTTCAGGATAGTAGTTGGGGGTGTCGTACTCTAGGTTGGAGCCTTCGACGAACTTGTCATAGCCACCTTGCTGGTCGCTATTGATAGCCATGGTGATGCCGTAACGCTTGAGAAGTCTCGGATCATCCTTTTTCAGCTCAAGTATCTCTTTGAAGAGCTCAATAGCTTTCGTGCCTTCCTCGTTCATCGTGTAAGCGGTGGCTAGTTCCAAGCGCGGCTGCATCCAATCTTCAGGACAGACGTTGAGAAGCTTTTCGTACTCTTTGATCGCGTCGGCAATTTTGCCCTGCTTGTATGTCTCTCTGGCATGGACCAACATGACGTAGACACTCTTGGGCGCCAGAGCTAGAGCTTTGTCCAGCAAGACGTTGCCTTTCCATTTATCGCGCAATTCATCGGACGTCATGA
>CAYQKX010000009.1:0-1486 GCA_964418155.1 uncultured Candidatus Obscuribacterales bacterium
TTTCGGTCGAATTTGGCAATTGGTGCTTCGCGGGGAGCGGAGCTTTATATGCATGGTAGTGCTGATGGATAGCGACTGTGCATATTAGTTTTCGGTCGAATTTGGCAATTGGTGCTTCGCGGGGGGCGGAGCTTTATATGCATGGTAGTGCTGATCGATGGCGATTGTATAAGTCAGCTTTCTATCGAATTCGGCTATTGATGCTTTGCTGCGAACGAACTTCTATATGCTTAGTGTGGACAATGATTGACTGGTGTATATGCGGTGCCTTTGCCGAAAACTGGTAATCTGACAGTAGTCTAGACGGATGAGATATATGTTTGATGTATTAATATGGATGGCGATAGCGTATGCGGAGTCTTGACCAGTCTGGTTCTCTGGACGAGGTCGAGAATTGTTTTGTATATACTTTGCTTGGTGTGAGGATGGTTGTTGTATATGCGATGCCTCTGTTGAAGCTTTTAGTTTGACTGTAGGCGAGAACGAAGAGTTATATGTTTTGCGTATTTGATGGATGGCGATTATGTATACGGAATCTACTTCGAATCTGACTAATTGACTGTCGTCGAGAAGTAGTTTCTATACGCTTGGCACGACCGATGAATAGCTTTTGTGTATGCGTTGTCCTCGACGGAACTAGCACCTTGTCCGTAGTCGACTAATTAATTCTATATGTGTGGGGCGACTAATCGATAGCTGCTGTGTATGCAGTTTTTTAGCCGGACGCAAAAACTTGTTCGTAGTCGATCCCGGTTTCTATATGCTCGGCACGGCCGATGAATGGCTGTAGCATATGCGATTTCCTCGACGGAATCAGCAACTTGTCAGCAGTCGAGCAGGTCTTACTATATGCTGGCACGACCGATGGATAGCTATTGCGTATGCGATGCTCTCGGCGAAATCAGCAACTTGTGCGTAGTCGAGCCGATTCGGCGGTACGCTTTGCACGAGCAATGAATAGTTATTGCGTATGCGGTGTGCTCTGCTGAACCAGCAACTCGTTCGGAGTCGAGCCGGTTCCTGTATATGCTTGGCACGGCCGATGAATGGCGGATGCATATGCGGTGTCGCCGGCGGAATTAGCAATTGGGGCGGAGTCGAACAGGTTCTCCGTGTATGTTTCGCGGTCCCCATGGTTATCTATTGTGTATTCCTTTTTTCGGCGGGCCCAGAAACTTGCACGTAGTCGAGCCAGGTTTCTATATGCTCGGCACAACCAATGATTGACTATTGCATATGCACTTTAGCCGCCGGAACCAGCAAATCGTTCGGAGTCGAGCCGGTTCCTGCGTATGCTTGGCACGGCCGATGAATGGCGGATGCATATGCGGTGTCGCCGGCGGAATTAGCAACTCGGCCACGGCTGATATATGCTAGCCACGGACAACCGACGGCTAACGCATATGCAATGTGGTCGACGGCGCAGGCAAGTTGTCCGAAGTTGAGCAGGTACTTCATATGCGCTTGGTATGACAGATGGATGGCT
>CAYQKX010000009.1:1586-180255 GCA_964418155.1 uncultured Candidatus Obscuribacterales bacterium
ATTGTGTATAGAGTTTCCTCGTCCGAAGCAGAAACTGGTCCGGAGTCGAGCACGGGCTTCGATATGCTCGGCGAATCCGGTGCATGTCTATTAAATATGCAATTTGCTCGGCGGAGCTAGCAACTAGATCGGAGTCGAGCAGATAACTCGATATCCTTGGCACGACCGATGGATAGCTATTGTGTATAGAGTTTCCTCGTCCGAAGCAGAAACTGGTCCGGAGTCGAGCACGGTTTTCGATATGCTTGGCACGGCCGATTAACAACTGGTGTATATGCCAGGTCCTTGCCGAAGCTGGTACTTCAGGTCGTATTTTGCTGGGTTGAATTCAGCTGGGAGTAAGTTCGAACCGGTATCAATCACAAAGGCAACGTGCTGGGTATGTCGATTTGATATCGATTGGTTGTGTTAGAAATCGGATCTTGATGCTGCTACCTTGGGCATGCATTACTGCTGTATATCTAATCGACATCAGATCTTGAAAGTGAGCAAGAAGAATAACGGTTGACGCCAAATATGCATTTGCCGTCGGACGAATATACTCGGCTCGTGCGCACCATCGGAGGTGCGTGAGTAATGGGGAGTATTTGTATATGTGATTGATGTTTAACGACTGTATGTCTGGACCTCGACGGAAAGCAAACTCTGATTGAGAGAGAATTTTTGAGTGAGCTCGATTGTTCGGAGCGATATATTATCGTTTCCTACTGGACATGTACCAACGAGTCTGTTTGAGTGCGAATGCTTTCGTTTGTTTCGAAGATACCCAGATTGCATTTGACTGGCATTCCATTTCGCTCAAATTCGCGGCGCGTCCGAGTTGGCGAAAAGATTTGACGACTTGAATGCTGGTAGATCTGACAAGCTTGGCCTAGGTCCTCGATGCCACCGTATCTGGTGTGAGCTCATCGAACTGCAGATGTTGCAACTAAGTAGCGATTGGATATTCTTTGTATTCCATGAAGCGCTGTTGGACACTGGAGTTTGGCGTGATGGAATATGTGCGATCTGCGTAGTGCCACATAGCGAATCGCAATACCTGGCTCCAGATAATTTCACCGCTACCAGGTTGACAGGAGCCCCCAGCGTCTTGAGTGGTGGCATATCGACCACGTGTTGAATCGATGATGGTTCGATATGCGTCGTTGCGAGATTGGTTGCGGTTACTTGGCTGAAAGTGTCCCGTAAAAACGATGTGCAACAGATATTTATTGCATAGCTTCTGGCAACGATTGGCACCACTCAAGAATTCGATGAAAAGCTGGAATAGCTCCGTGAGTCAGGAGTGGTGGCATATCGAAAGTGTGTCGAATAGAGGATGTTTCTATATTCGTCGCTGAGAGCTGGATTGAGGTACTCCGCCGAAATTGTTATTCAAAAAGGATGTGCACCACTTATGTTCTAGATATTCCTCAGGAATGAGCGACATCGCTGGGAAATTTGATGACAAGCTGGAAGAGCTTCGCAAGCAGAACCGATAGATATATTGAGTAGAGTGCTTCATGATATCGAATTTGTTCGTTCTAATTGAGCATGAACAGTGGTTTTCAGGGTGAACAAGCTGCGTGAGAAGATATCTAGTCTATGCAGATTCGATGGATTATAGGCAATGCTTATTTGCAGTCAAATTCGCTGATGCCATGCTTAAAGAGCTTCGATAGAGGAAACGCCGATCTATTGAAGAAACATATTTTATATATCTCGCTGTGCTCGTCGGGAACCGCTTTGTGTGTTCTGCGAGCCGCGCGATAGAGTATGTATTGGATGGAAATCAGATACTAATGTTCTATGCGATTGAACTCGAGATATAATTGTTGCCAAGTTGACCAGGCTTCGTTAGTCGGCAATACTCACTATCGAATTACTATGCGCTGCATGTCGAATCTATAGGCGCGAAACCCGGCTCCAAGGTCGTTTTCAAGCTACACGAGCTGCGTGAGTAAATATCGAATTTGAACCATTTCGCTATCGGATCTCCATAGGAATCGCTTTGCGGAAATGTCGATGACAAGCTGCAATAGCTGGGTGAGTGAACGGCTGCAGCTATAGAAAGTTATTGCGATGGATATCGAAAACTAGAGGTCGTAAAGGCTGATTCCAAGCTGAAATGACCTCGCAATTTGTTTTATTTCGTCTATCGAAAAGATGTCTAAATTTATGCGAATTCGATGAATGCAAAGCTGTTTTAGCTTGGCGAAGTTCTGCTGGATCTATCCATCGTATGGTCAATCCGCTGCTTCTACATCGGGCAAAGATATGCATCGTGAATGGCGCATGGAGCAAGGCATTCAAGATGCATGAGCCGCGCGATTCATTGATGAATAGATACCTAGTATGCAAAGTACTTGCTGCAAAAAGGATATGAAACAGATGAATGCCAAGTTGATAAGGCTGCGCAACGGGGCTGATCGAATATGTGTTGGATGAACAGTCTCCCTGTGTTTACAATCTATCTTCAATCGATATTCATTGGAGATGCTAATACCATCGGGCTTTCAAGATAATCTAGACCCGCTAATTGTCTCGATGGACGATGCGACATGCTGATTTTCTATTCTGTTTTTTTGACTTGATGTCAGGAATTCAAAGCGTTGAGATTGCTTCCGAAAATGGATTTTGAATTCGTAAACCAGCCGAATTTATTCTGAATGCAATTCGATATCATTCGGATATCCTTATGGATGGCGGCTTTCAAGGTGACGTTGCGCCGCAATTTGTACCAAAATGAATATCCATCTGGTATGCGCAGACGCCGACAATGCCAAGTTGTTGCAGGTTCGCGAATGATGTGAATCACGCGATTCTCATGCGTATTTGATCGATTTTCGACCGCCCCACGGGCGGTGCCAACAAAACTGAATCCAAGATGACCGAGCTCAGCGAGCTGCTCGTGGAGATATGGCTCTCAGATTGACTTCACTTAGTCGAACCCATATCGAATCAGCAGGTAAAACGTATAGCAGCCATGCTTTCGATATTGAATGCTTATACATTGGTCCGCATTAGTCACGTCTGCTGGCTTGAGACGAAGAAAAGAGATTCGGATTGCATACTCGATCGACATATCCGACTGCGCCTGCCAATGGTTGCTAACTGGTTACATGTGAAGTAGCCAAGGTCTCGACAGGGACGCAAAACCTGCTCGTGACAAGTCCAATTATAGGTCTCAGGAAAAGATTAGATATATAAGGTCCGTTTTCTCTATCGCTTTGAAACTTTTTGGTGAATTTGCCATATCGCATGTCCAAAAGTGGCCGGACCTGCATATATCTGGATCGTAGATTGGGGATCTACAACAGCTCTTGGAGGACAGTGACATGCTTGCACCACAGTTCCAGCACGATTTTGCGGGAGACTCCGGCCTTGCTAACAACGTGACATCCCTTTTCTGCCTCGCGACCAATCCAGGTACGCCTGCGTCGGTCCTTACCAAACTTGCCCAAAGTGCGGATGTGAAAGTCCGCATGAGAGTCGCAGAAAACCCAGCGGCACCAGCCGCAGTCATTGATTCGATCAAGAATGACGAATCTGCCTTAGTTCGAGCATCAATAATGGATAATCCCAACGCTGGCGAGAGCGTTTTCATCGAACTCGCTGGAGACGAGCATCCAGACGTACGGTATTCCGTCGCTGAAAACCCTCGGTGTCCGAAGGCAGCGCTGGCATTCTTACTTTGCGATGACAACCCATACATTGCTCATCGAGCAAGGAAGACCCTGGAGCGCCTAGAGGCTGCAGCTCGAGGCTAGACCAGGTCGTTTCTATAACAACAAGAGCCGCGTATCTCGAGATCGCGGCTTTTTGTTTTCCAAAATAAAAGCCACAGGTTTGTGACCTGCGGCTTTTGAAAGATTGCTTTCGTCTACGAAACTACTCGGTTTTGCTGTCAGCAGCGTCGGCAGTTTTCTTCGTGCCGGCATCTGGGTTGCCACCCATTGCTTTGACTACATCTTGGGTCACATCGACGCCTTTGTCGAGTACTTCTTTGCCACCGGCATAGACCGAGTTGGCATCAACGATCAAGTCGAGACCTTTGTTCTTGGCTACATTGTTGACTGCGCCAACGAGACGTTGGGTATCTTGCATCGTAGCTGCTTGAACCAATTGAGCGAGAGCTTGTTGCTTTGCAGCGAGTTCGGTCTGAACTTGCTTGACCATGGTCTTGAGCTCTTCGTCGGTCTTCTTATCAGCTTTGGCTTTCTCGATTGCCTTCTGACCGGTTTCGATATCGCGACGCAGTTGGCTTTCAGCCTGATTCTTCAGACCTTCAGCATCGCCGGCAGGAGTTGTAGCTTTAACGAGCGCCAGGTTGAAGTAACCGATTTTGACGGTTGCTGGGGATGCCGTCTTGTTTTGTGCGATAGCAGGAGCCACGCCCAGGGAAACCGCTAGAATCGCAGCTACAATCGAACTGCCTATAATGGATTTGCGCATAACTTGTTCGGTATCCTCCACCGTTATATAAAAATGAGATATAGAGAGAAAGTACAGATTATATCTCAGCGATCCCGATCTCTTGCCATCACTGTTCTTAAAAACGTAACATTTATATCAGTGATAAATACTTGCATCCCAGCATTCGAGCCGTGAGCGAGCGTTGAAGAAGGGCTTTGCATGCCGAGTTACATAAAGTCGTGTCGGCTATTGTGACTGTCCAGGCTAACTTTGAATATTTCAACAAACCTAAAGTCCCTGTCTCTGTGGGCATTAGCGTTGTCTGTTTTTTGAAAGGCAATACAGCTGATGGATATGCGATTACCTTCTTGACCATTTACAAATTATCGGTGGCGTTTGATTTCAGAACTTTGCAGCCTGAACGCGTGGTATCGCATTTGGTGCCATGTACCGAGAACCGCGTAATACAGCGGGTCTTAATTTAGAAAAAACCGATGAAAGGTAGCGTATATATAGGTACGCAAAACCCGCACCCCTTGGCATTTCTGAGTAGTAACTCATGTTCCCGTCGCGAAAAACAATTCGTTACAAACTAAAAAAGTTTCGCGAACCGAAGCTTGGAATTTCCGATCGCTCACAGTTGACGGTTCCAAGTCATAAAGGGGTAGTCCAGAATAGAATTCAAGCGTCAAAGTTAACGAAATAACAGATTCCCCCCTCTAATTCTCATATGGTACTGTTGCCGCTATCTTCGGAAAAACGACCGGGTTGTGTTCGGACGAGAACTGAAGATGCACGTTTAGCGGTACTCGTTGGCGCGGGTATCAATTTTCAAAATCTATTAGGTATGTCGACTGGCTTAGAAGAACTATTCTTCTGAGCTGATATCACATGCTGCACTCATATCGTCGGAGTATTATCGAATGGCTATTAATAACGATTACGATGTAATCACGGGAACCAAGTTCTCTGGTTTCACGAGACTTCTATCACTTTTTTCGGCATCTCTATGCCTACTCTCATCCGCAGCCGCATATGCATCTCCTGAAGATCGCGCTGCGAGACAACAATTTAAAACATCGTTCGGCGACCTAAACAGGGTCGAGAGGCGCGAAGCTCGTAGGGAATTTCGCCAGGAAAGGCGGGAATCCCATATTCGAATACCCGAGATCAACATGAACTCGAGGAGTGCTGGTGGCACATTGACACCAGTACTTTCGACTGTACAGGTGCAGAAAGTCACCACCGCTGGTCACAGCGGCAAGGCTCGCAACGGTAATCGCGCACAGAGAACGTCGCGATTCGTCACGCAAGAGAATGCGGGCACGATAGTCAGACTCGATAATGGCGCCAACCTAGACCTGACCTCAACCGTACGAAACATCACCTTAGGTGACAAATTATTTGATGGCGGCGGCTTCGTGACGATCGAAGTCGGCGGCGAAAGCAAAAAACTCTATGCCGGATCTCAAGTGAGCGCTGCTGAATATGTTGCAGCTAAACAGGTCTTGGCAGGTGGCGCTCAAAAAATCATCATCGACAATGGTGGTAGAGCGACTGGTGGTCAAGTAGACCTCAACTCGATCGCAGCGACAAAGAACACGATGCGCGCCAGCGGCTTGACGATAGGCCAGGGCGTGACCGCGGTCGGCGATCTCGACAAACACTCATCCTTCACCCTCAATGGCGACCTGAACAACCAGGGCACATTGGTAGCCGTCAACACCAGAGGCGGATCGCGTGACGCAGGCGACATCAACGCCGACAACATCACCAACGCATCCGGTGCAGTTATCTCCTCTAATGTCGGAAGCGACTACGGCAACCAAGCGAAAGCAATTGACCTTTCCATCAATGCTAAGGGCGACCTCAGCAACCTGGGCACGATCGACTCCTCCGGCGACTTGAACCTATCCGCCGGTGGTACGCTGACCAACTCCGCCGGAGCAACGATTTCGGCCAACGACAACGTGGGACTGACGTCCGGCAACATTAACAATGCCGGAAGCGTGACCTCGAGAGCTGGCGATATTACGGTAAATGCTCAAGAAGGACTTGCACTCAACGTAGATAACACTGGTGGCACCATGCGGGCAGACGCAGGTGCCATTAATCTTCGTGACAAACATTTCAAAGGTGCTGAAGCAACCAACTTTGTTGGCGGCGACCTCTACTCTCAAGAAGTTGCGCTGCACACAGGCAATAGCCTCACCGAATTGCACGTCAATGACTTGACCGGGACTGTCACGGGTAAAGGTTTGGGTGCACACGTCAGCGCTGTAACCGACGTGCTCTCCATTGGAGAGACCTGCTTCAAGGGCGACCCTACCTACAAGAACGCTCTCGCCGGTGGTGACATTAATATCACTGGTAACATCGTTGTTGGCGAAACGTTAGCTATCGTTGCTGATGGTGATGTGACGTCTACTGCTGGTCTTTCTTTGATTCAAGCGCGTAATGCAGCTGGCGTAGGACAAGCAATTACAATCGTAGCTGGTGCCAATATCGCTGGTGGAGGCGGTGCCGCGACGAATAATCCCACTTTGCCGACAACTACCTTCCCTCCAGCGAATCCTGGTGAAGGAATCCCCGCCAACGGGACAATCACCTTGAGCAACGGCTCCGGAGGAAATATCGATTTCTCCCTGAGTACGAATCTCGTGATCGATTCGAGCGCCGATGTGACCGGCGGTGATGGTGGCAACATCATCCTAGCTGCCCAGGAGTCGGGTGGAGTCGGTGGAAGTATTCTGTTGGCACCTGGCTCGGAACTCCGTTCTTATGGAGTGGGCCTCAATGCTGCTAATGGTAACGTCAGCGTGTTTGCTGGTGCCACAGCGGGGACAGGCATACAACTCGGCAGCATCGATGCCAATGGTGGACTGGGCACCGTCGGTGGCAATGTAGTTGTGACCAACCAGAATCCTGACTTCACTGGGGTCCAAATCAATACCGCCGGAGCTATTAGTGCTGGCGCGATCACTACGCCCGGCGGAGTGACTGGGGCTGGTATCGTGATCGGCGGCTCAGCCGCAAACTTTATAGAGGCTCGTGGCGACGTCACAATCGCGTCTGGAACTGCCGGAACTGCCGTAAACGTCGGCAGTATTAGTGTTTTCGACGGCAATGACCTGTTGGTCCAATCGTTGAGTGGCGGTAACGCAGACATCATTGGTGCAGCGATCTTGACCGACGGTGGTAATGTAACTGTCACCGCCACAGGCAGTGCTCGCTTGATCAACGGAGTATCTATAGATACGATCGGTGGTGACATACTCTTCTCTGCCGCTAATGGTGCAGCTGGTTTCGAGACTACCCTCGGGGTGACGACAGGCGGCGGCGCGGTCAATGTTCTAGGCAACACTGCTGCCCAGACGTCTGGTGTCATCACGACTAACGGTGGTGCTGTAACCTACAACGCCGCGACCGGCTTCGCTCGGTCACTAGGATCTATTGACACCAGTGGTGGTGCAGGCGGTGCAGTCAGCATGACTGCTGGCACTCTCGTCGATGTCGGAAGTTTCACTCTCCCCATTTTGATCGCCAATATCACCACAGGCGGTGGCAACGTTGCGCTGACTAGCGGCGCGACGATGTCGGTCAACGGAGTTATAGACGCGGGTGCGACCGGTGATGTCAATCTCAGCTCCGGAGCTGCCATGGTCCTCGGTGGGGACATAAATGGCGATGCAGTAGTGCTCAATGCTGGCGCGAATACTGTCAGCGCGCCGGTGGTCTTCACTGTCACTGCAAACACGCTCAACGTCGCTAGCGACCTTGTCGTTGGTGGCGGCACTGGCACATTCAATGTGCAGCAGCAGGACAACGGCACCTCGATGAGTATCAACGGTGGTTCCGGAACGCTCGACCTGACGGCCGCTGAACTCGGACGGATATCAGCTGGCACGTTGAACTTGGGTAGACTCGGCGCGACAGGAGACATAACTGTTGATGCTGCACTAGACGTGAGCGGTGTAGGCCCTGGTAATTTCAACCTCGGATTCCTCACCGGTGGCAACTTCGATCAGAACGGTCAGACACTCACGCTTGGTGACAAAAACCTCGATATTGATGCTGGTGTCAACGTTCAGTTGGCCGATATCAATGCCACTTCCGGAAATATCACCAGCAACGCCGGTGGCGATTCGCTCGGCTTCCTCGCTGGCGCAGACATAACTACGACCACTGGTGATGTCAGCATCACATCTGGTGGCGCAATCGGAACCGGTATTGCAACGATCACCACCACGCTAGGTGACATTGGACTTCATGCCAATGGCGGCAACGTGGTTACTGGCGATCTGCAGACGACCGATGGAGACATTGACATCACGGCGGCTGGCTCCATATCCGAATTCCCTGCTGGACTTGATGGCTTTGATGCCACCACGGTCACCGGCGACATCACCATGCAAGCCGGGACCAGCATCCGAGTCGATAATGTCATAAGCACTTCCGGCAACATCGATCTGGAAACAACGACTGGTGACATCAGAGTTGATGGCACGACTGTTTCGACCGGTGGAACGGGAACTATAACCCTGAACTCTGGCAATGACATTTCAGGAACTCCTCTATTCGTTAACGGCTTCGACATCACTACAGACCAGGGCGCTATTGATGTAACAGCCGCTGGTACAGCATTTATCGACGATATCACCAGCAATACTGGCAGCATCAGCGTCCAGGGTGGTGACCTCGACGTCTTGAACGTCACGACAGGTGGAGCCGGCACAATTCAGCTGACTTCGACGACCGGCGACATCCTGACTGACCTCATTCAGTCGAATAACGGTGCAATCACTATTAACTCGGCTGCCGACACCGTCACCAATGGCAACAACATCGCCAGCACTGGTGGTGCCAGCATCAACATCACATCGGCTAGTGACACTCTGACTGGTGGTGGAAGCATCACATCGGCAGGTGGCAACATCACGATCTTGTCGGGTGACGACACTAACACCGGCGCTGGTGACATCGTCACCTCCGGAACCGGTGCGATCTCCGTAGATTCGACGCTAGGTAACACCAACCTCCGTGATGTAACTGCCGACCTCGGCTCCGTCCACTTGGGCGCTGGTAATAATGTCAACGTCCGCGACATAACGACCAATTTCTTATTGGACAACATCACAGCTGGCAACAATGTCAGTATTAGGGACATCATCGGCATTCAGAATCTGGTTCTCACTATCACGGCGACCAACGGCGATCTTTCACTCAGAAATGCCGGTTTGATTGCTGGTTCGAATCTTTTCCTCGTCGCTGGCGATGAGGTCGATATTACTGGCTCAGTTTCTGCCGGTAACTTGCTCAGTATCAATGCTGACGGCGAAGTAGATTTCTCGACAGGCACCCTGTCTGCCACTGATGCTACAGGCCAGGTCCAAGTCACATCTAACAACAGCAACGTTCTGATGAACGACATTACCGCTGGCGGCAACATCACGGTTGTCGCTGGTGATTCGATCTTCGGATTCGTAGCTGGCGCTGACCTCGTCAGCACCACTGGCGGAATCAGCCTTACTTCGGCTGATACCCCCGGAATCGGCTACGGCAGCTTGACTGCAGCGACGAGCATCGCAGTCAATGCCAACGGCGGTCTGATCCTGGGCGGCAACGCTTCCAGCTCCACCGGCAACGTTGTAATGAATGCTCTCACCGACATCACTGTCGATGACGTCACGGTAGGTGGCGGAGCTGCATTCATCGCTTTGACAGCTGGAGACGACACCACGACCGGTGACCTCACCAAGACTGCTAACGGCGCGGGACGCATTCAGATTGCATCCGCAAATAGCACGACAGTCAACGGAACTATCTCCTCAATCGGTACCGGTCGTATCGAAATTGATTCGACACTCGGCGATACCAATGTGACTGGTGCTATCACCAAGACTGGTACCGGATTCGTCGATATCTTCTCTGGTAACAACACCACTGTTAACGGCATCACCACCAGCACCGGTGTCATCGCCCTCCAATCGGGCAACAACACCAACACCGCTGGTGGCACACTGACGACGACTGGCGGTAACGTCAGCATCCTCTCCGGAAATGACACCAGCTTCGGTGACATCGACACGTTGAGCGGTCAAGTGGACATCAACTCCGGCGCAGGTTCTCTCGGAGCTGCCAACGGAGCGGAAATCTCCACCGACACAGGCAATATCAACGTCACCTCCAATGGCGGACTCGGAACCGGTATCTTCACGGCACAGAGCAACAGCGGCAAC
Source organism: uncultured Candidatus Obscuribacterales bacterium (assembly GCA_964418155.1). Classification (GTDB taxonomy): domain Bacteria; phylum Cyanobacteriota; class Vampirovibrionia; order Obscuribacterales; family Obscuribacteraceae; genus JADYXR01. Next base: position 12,221 of record CAYQKX010000009.1, read on the forward strand.
ATCGCTCTGACGGCTCTCGGCGGTGGCAACATCCTCCTCGGCGACCTGACTAACAACATCGCTGGAGTCCTCTCCACCGGTGGCGCAGGAACCATCACCCTCAACGCTGCTGCAGGCAGCGTACTCTCAGTTGTAGATGGTTCTAGCATCTCCACCAACACCGGCGACGTCAACATCAATGCTGGCGTCGACATTGACCTCGATGCCAATGCGAGCACGATCTCGTCGACGGCAGGTTCTCTGATCCTGACCGCTGGCGACGACACGCTCGTAGATGACCTGACGGTAGGCGGTGGCGCTGCATTCATCTCTATCACCTCGGGTGATGCCACTGTCACGGGCAACTTGACGAAGTCAGCAGCAGGCGCAGGCCGCATCCAGATCGCGTCGGGCGGAGACACCACCGTCAACGGTGACATCTCCTCGATCGGCGGTGGTCGTATCGAAATCGACTCCACGGGTAACACCGACGTCAACGGCGACATCACCAAGACCGGCACCGGATTCGTGGACATCGCATCCGGACTCGACACCAACGTCGACAATATCTCCACGACCGTAGGCGGAATCACCATCGTATCCGGTGATGACACCGACTTGACGACTACCGGAGCTGGACTGACAACCACCAGCGGCAACATCAGCGTTCAGTCTGGTGGCGACACCTTCATGAACGACATGACCAGCACTGCTGGCGGTAGCATCACCGTCAACTCCGGCGACAGCATCTTCGGCTTCGTCGCTGATGCACAGTTGACCACCACGACAGGCAACATCAGCCTGACCGCTGGTGATACACCTGGTATCGGCTTCGGCGGCTTGAACACAGCCGACGGCAATATCTTGGTCAACGCTCAGAATGGCGGTAGTGTGGTCGGCGGTGATGTGAACATCACCGGACTCGGCACAGCAGTCGTCACTGGCGACAACAATGTCACCATCGACGGTCTGACGACTGGAGTCGGCGGAGCGCTGCTTGTCAGCGTCAACGACACCACAGTCAATGGTCCCGTACAACTTAACGGCGGCAACCTCGGCGTCATTGCCGGCAGCGACATCACGTTCAACGATGATGTCACCGGCACCACCGCTGATGTCACCCTCGACGCTGGTGACAACATCACCACGCAGAGCATCATCTTGCTGGGCGCAGGCTCCGACATCTTCATGGATGCCGGCGGCACTATCACCACCAATGGTGTTCTCCAGGCTGACCCGATTCAGATGACCGCAGCCGGCACGATCAGCCTCGGCGGCAATGTTGTCGCGAGCGACGGTATCACCATCGTCAGTGGACAGGACATCACCTCGTCTACCTCGATCGCTATCAACGGAACCCAGAACGTCGTAGCTCCAGCAGGCAGCATCGCCCTGGTGGCTGGTGCTAACTTCACCAACAACGGCGTACTCGGCGTCACCATCAACGGTGCTTCCGGCACCGGCGGTAACATCGACTTCACCACCAATGGACTGAGCTCGATCAATTCCAATAACGCAGTCGGCGGCGACGGCGGCGACGTCAACCTCGTTGCATTTGCTAATGCTGCTGACACTGGACGAGTCCTTCTCCCGACTGGTTCCTCTATCAATACTTCCGGATTCGGAGCGACTGGCAATAGCGGTGACTTGACCGTGGTTGCTGGTCTCAATTCCGGCGCTCAAACGACTGCAATCCAACTCGGCAACGTGGTCACAACCAACAACGCCAACGGCGTTAATGGCACTGGCGACGTAGTGGTTGGAGCCGCGACACCAAGCGGTGGCGTCATCATCAATCTTGATGGCACGGTACCGACTGGTGCATTCACCGGTGGTGCTCTCCAAGACAGAGACATCATCACCGGCAACGTACGCGCAGCTGGAGCTGACGTGATTGTGGCCACCGAAAACAATGCCCAACTCGGCGTGGTTGACGTGTCCGGCAACGGTCAGGCAGGCGCAGACGGCGGAACGATCGTCGTTCAGACCAACGGCTCCGCTGCATTCAACATCGGCTCTCCTACGGGCAACGGCGCTCTCGGACTGTTCGCTGACGGCGGTTTCGGTGCCGGCGCACGTGATGCCGGTGCGATTATCGTTAACGAACTCGCTGGTCAGGGTATCGCTGTCAACGGCAATGCAATCTCTGCATCCGCCTTCGGCAACGGCGACGGCGGCTTGATCGGACTCAATACAGATGGCAACATCACATTGCTCGGCGGAACAATCGCAGCCAACGGCGCTGGCAACGGCGACGGCGGCGCGATCGTCATGACCGGTCTCAACCTCGTAGTCTCAGGACCGACGACAGCCCTCCAGGCTAACGCTGGAGCCGGCGCTGGTGGCCTAATCGACCTCGACTTCGATGGCACGACCTCGATGTTCATCGGTACGGGCAATGGTCAGTTCTCCGTTCAGACCTCCGGTACCGGAGCGACCATCAACATCCGCAACAACGACAACATCACAGTGACCAACACTGGTTCGTTCGCTGCAGACAACATCAACCTCACGACAACCGCTAACAACATCACCGTCAACACCGGCGCTACGGTAATCGGTCTGGTCACTAACCTCGACTCCGCCGGAATGATCACGGTAGATGGTCAGGTTGGTGGCTTCAACTTCGTTGATGCTGATGCACAAGGTGATGTCACCGGTAACGGCAGCTTCTTTGGCGCTCTGGTCGACCTCAATTCCGTGACCGGTAGCGTTCAGGGCACTGGCGCTACAAATCTCGAAGTCTCTGCTACCGACTTGATCGTTAATGCTGGCGTCAACGTTGTCGTCAATGCACTCGGTGGTACGAACATCCTGGCTGACTCTACAGCTGGTAACTCGTTCATCTTGTCTGGTACAGGCAGCTTAACGAGCTCGCTCGGAGCTGACATCACAGGTGCGAACGTCGACATCGACGCCAACAACGGAGGCGTGCTCACTCTCGGTGGAGACGTCACGTCGACCGCAGGCAACGTCGTACTCGAATCTGATGGCGACATGACGCAGGTTCAACCAACCAGCGTGGTCACGTCCGCTTCCAATATGTTCCTCACCTCGAATGATGGCAACATCGGAACCAATGCAGCTTCGAGATTCAACGTAGATGTCCAGGCAGGCACACTCTTCGTCGACACGCCGAACGGCAGCTCCTTCATCCACGGTGATGGAAGTCTGGTCCTCGGCACAGTCAACGCTGGTGCCACCACCAACATCCTCGCCGACAACAACATCAACACCAACGGCAGCGACATCACTGCCAACAACATCATCCTTCGCGCTCAAGGTGGAGCCATCAACCTCGGTGCTGGTACCGACCTCGTAGCGAACAACCGCATCTTCTTGCGTTCGTCCGCTTCAATCGAGAATGCCAACATTCAGAGTCAAGTCCTCAGTGCAGCCACCGTAGATCTGTTCTCAGATAACGGCGACATCGGTGGTCTCGGTGCAATCCAAATCGATGCCAACAACGTCAGCGGCAATGCAGCCGGTGATGTATTCATCGTTGAAAACAATCCGAGCGCACTCAACATCGGCACCACATTCGCATCGTCCGCAGGCGGAACCTTCTCGGTTACCTCCGGCGGCAATCTGAGCAACAGCCTCAGCATCGACGCAACCGACGTGTTCCTGACCTCCAACAGTGGTGGTTTGCAGCTCAATGCTCCAGTGACCGGTACCGAGAGCATCTCGCTCGTAGCTCAGGCCTCGATCACTAACGCCAACATCGCTGGCAACATCAGCACTCCTGACCTGTTCATCACTTCGACTGGTGGCAGCATCGGTACAGCGGCTCAGCGTGTAGTCATCGATGTCGATAACCTGGTGGCCAACGCCAGCGGCAACGTTTACATCCGTGACTCCGCAGGCGGCGTCAACATCGGACCTGGTGGGTCGGGTGCCGGCACCGGCGACTTCGACATCGTTGCGGCAGGTGGCGCAGGCTTCTTGAGCACAACCGGAACGATCAATGCCATCAACGGCAGCGTCATTCTGCAGTCGAACGCCAATGACGTCACGATCGGCAACGCCATCGTAGCGAACCAGAACGTCGACATCACTGCTAACGACAATCTGCTCACGACGGTCAACGGCACGATCACTACGACTAATGGTCACGTCAATTTGACTTCGGTCAACGGCACCAACACTGTTAACGGCGACATCAACGCCGGAAGCACGATCTCCTTGATCGGTGGCACCGGACTCACCACGACCGCCGAACTCGGCGCGACTGGTGACATCGTCGGCGTCGCTACAACCGGCAACATCAACGTAAGTCTGGCTGCCGGTGACTCGATCAGCACGTTCGGTAATGTCGTATTCATCGCTTCGCTGGGTGATTTCACCTCGTCCGGCGCCGGCAACGGTCTGTTCAGCAACTCCGGCGATGTCGTGATTGTTGGTAACAACACCAGCTCCGGACTCGATGTCTTCGCTGACAACAATGCTGTCCTCGTCGGTAACCTGAACCTGGACGTAATCGGCGCAGTAAATGCGAACAATGATGCGACCGGATTTGCTGGTCTCAACATGGTTATCTCCAATACATTCAATGCTGACCGCAACGTCAGCTTGTCTGCTGGACTGGCCCTGCAAGCGACCATCAACGGCTTCATCAACGCCAATAACGGTAACGCCACAATCAGCTCCGGACTCGGAACCATCCTCGACGGTGGTGTGTACGCCGACCAAGACCTGTCGATCACGGCTGGCACCTCGATCAGCGCCGGCAGCTTCCTGACAGCCGGCAGTGGCAGCTTGAGCGCTACAGCAACGACTGGCAGCATCCTGCTTCAAGGCCCAGTAAGCGCTGACGATAACGTCGGACTCACGGCCGGAACAAGCATCCTCAATAGCAACTCGATCTCGGCTACCACCGGTGACGTGACCGCTCTTGCCGGAACGACGATCGCAGTCAACGGCTCTATCTCGGCTGATGACAACATCTCGTTGACGGCTGGTTCGACCATCACCACCAACGCGGCTGGATCGCTCAGCACCAACAACAACAACATCACGACAAGCTCCGTCGGTGCCTCCACCTTCGGTGCGTCAGTCAGTGCTGGTGACCTCGCCAGCCTGTCGGCTGGTGGTAACCTCACCACGCTCGCAGGTGCGACCGTGACCGGTGACAGCGTCAATCTGAGCTCCACGCTCGGCAACATCGTTCTCAACGATGATGTGACCGCATCCCTCGGTGACCTCGGCATCACTTCGCTCTTGGGCAACGTGACCACACAGCCTGTAGGCACGCAGCTGAACGCATTCGGTAACGTCGAAATCTTGGCTGGCAATGATGCCAGCTTCGCCGATGACGTCAACGCTGGTGCTGGCAGCATCGTCGGTGGTGATGTCACCATCGGCGCTGGTAACAACATCACTACCGGCGCGTTCGCTAACATCGGTACGGGTGCCAATCCGTCGAACAACGTTACGTTGGTCGCCGGCAACGACATCACCCTTGGCCAGGGCATCGAAGCCGACGCCAATGTTTCGCTCCTCTCGACGAATGGCGATATCAACATCCTCAATGGCGTGTCCGATATCAACGCTAATGGCGACTTCACCGCCAACGCCATCACTGGCGACGTGTTTATCGACAATAACGTCAACGCGACGAACGTGACAGCTGTTGGTATCAACGTTAACCAGGGCATCAACAGCGCGATCTTCGCGACCGATACAGTGACCTTGTCGGCTCCTGTTGGATCACTCGATCTCGACGGCACCGTTACAGGCGACACAGTCAACCTTTTGGCCAGCACGAGTATCACAAATGCGATCGTCGACGGTGTGAGCGCCTCAGCTCTTAATCTGACTTCGCTCAACGGGAACATCGGACCTGATTTCGCCAACCGTCTCCTCATTAGCGTCGACCAGTTGACCGCGAATGCTGCAACCGGAAGTGTGTTCGTACTCAACACCGGCAATCTCGAGATAGGACCTGGTAAGTCTGCCGCGGCCGGCACATTCGACGTCGAAGCCACCGGCGATCTCACCATCACTGGTGACATCGATCCGAACTTCGTGTTCTTGACCTCGGGTGGCAACATCAACATCTCGTCGGTCATCTCGGCAACGATCGGCATTACTGCCACCGCTGGCGGTTCGATCCTGAGAACCAATGCACTCGGATTCCTCGATGCTCAATTCATCGACCTGGTAGCTGGCGGTTCAATCGGAACCGGCGCAACCCGTATCAACCTCGATGCTGATGGTCTTTCGGCCAACGCCGCTGGCGACGTCAATATCTTCGACATCGACGATGTGACGATCGACCTGCCTTCCGGCGTCACCGGAGGTGGCTCGACATTCAACGTCCTCGCTCAAGGCAACCTCAACACGACGGATGTCATCGACGCGAGCAACGCTGGCAATGTGATCCTTCGCTCACTGGGCGGAACAATGGACATCGGCGCTGACATCAACGCTGCTGCCAACACCAACCTGAGAGCAGCTGGCGACCTGTCCACTTCCAACGGCGCAGTGGTCAACTCCTTCACGGCTCAGTTGAGATCGGACAATGGTGATATCGGCGCAGTCGGCAATCGTTTCGAAGTCAACCTCGGCAACGAACTGCAACTCACTGCCACCAGCGCAGGGGCTGTTGCTTACGTCCACGGCGCGAACAACCTGCTCCTCGGCAACTCCAATGTCGACGACACCCTCAACGTCCAGGCCGACAACGACCTGAGCACGTCGGGTGGTTCTACGCAGACCGCAGACATCGTCAACCTCCGCGCTGTAGGTGGAGCAATCACACTCGGTGGTGGCTCGACAATCAACGCTTCGACGAGACTCAACCTCCGCTCGAATGACGACATCCTCGATGCCAACGTCAATGGTGCAACGATCACTACGCCGCAAGCCAACATCACCTCCGATGCCGGTCAGATCAACCTGACAGGCACGATCGATGCTGCTAGCGTCACCTTGAACGCCGCAACCAACGTGTTCTTCAGCGCTGACAACAGTGTCAACATCGGTAACGGTTCGTCGTCGGCGGGTGGAACCTTCACGGTACTCACCAACAACTTCGGCAACCTGTCCACAACCGGCACAATCACTGCCAATCAGGTCTTCCTCGACTCCGACGGCATTCTCACGGTCGGCGCCAACATCAATGGCACGTTATCGATCTCTCTCGAAGCAAATGCCGACATCAACAATGGGGACCTCGTCGGTACGTTGACCACGCAGAACCTCAGTTTGACCTCGATCTTCGGTGACATCGGTGGCGGACCTGCCGACCGTATCCAAGTTGACACAGTCAACCTGACTGTCAACACACCAGACGGAGCTGCTTACGTCAGAGATACCGGAAGCGGTGTCAACATGGGCGGACTGTTCGGCTCGTCGAACACGGAAGGCGACCTCGACATCACATCGGCTGGCTTCTTGACCACCTCGGCATCGTTGAACAGCTCGCTGGGCAACGTCAACCTGGTGTCTGAAACAGCGCATGTGACCGTCGGCGCATCAGTGAATGCCGACAACGACGTCAACATCACTGCTCAGACGAACTTCACCAGCAACGTCGGTGGCACTATCGGCACCAACAATGGTGACGTCAACATCAACACCGTCGGCGGCAACGCTCTGTTCAGTGCAGCAGTCAACTCCGGTGACGACCTCAACCTCAACGTGGTAGGCAACTTGCAGACCAATGCTGGTGGTGACCTGAACGCTGGTTCTAACGTCAACGCGAATGTAGCCGGCACTGTCAATCTTGCAGCTGACGTCAATGCTGGTCAGAACGTCGCTGGTGACGTTAACTTCACCTCCGGTGGAAGCTTCACCTCGCAGACTCTGTCTGACATCACCGGCAACAACGTCAACATCATTGCTCAAGTCGGCGGTATCACCATCGGTGACGATGTGACTGCCAACGACGGCAACATCGTGTTGAATGCTCTGCTCAATATCCAGACCAATGCTTCGGCGGTCCTCGATGCAACCAACAACGTGACCGCAACTTCCGGTCTCGCGATGAACATCGGCGAAGACATCAATGCCGGTGGAGTAATCAGCTTGGTGAGCACGACCCTCGGCAACATCACAACCAGCAATATTGCTGACCTCGACGGTGGCTCGGTCGACATCCACGCCTTCGGCGGCACGGTCACCCTCGGCGATACGGTCACTGCTAATGATGGCGACATCGCTGTCAACGGCGCCTTCGGCGTCACGACTCTGGTAGGTGCCACGCTGGATGCCGACGACAACGTCAACATCCAGACCAATCCTGGTGCTGGCCGCAACGTGAGTATCGGTGACGATATCAACGCTGGTTTGGCAATCAACGTAGCTTCTGGCGATGGCATCATCACCTCCAGCAACGCTGACCTGACCGGCGGCTCCGTCAACCTGAATGCGCTCGGTAGCGTCAACCTCGGCGACACCGTGACAGCAACTGACGGCGACCTCAACGTCACGGCAGTCACCAGCGTCATTACGCAAGTGGGCGCCACGCTCAGCGCTGACGACAATGTCGGCATGCTGGCTGGCACCTCGCTGACCCTCAATGACGCGGTCTTAGCTAACGAGAACGTCACTACGGTCTCTGGCACCAACACAGTCATCAACGCTGGCGTCAACGCTGGTCTCCAACTACAAGTGCTCGCTGGCGGCAGCATCACCACCGGCGCCAATGGCGACCTGGTAGGCGGCAATGTTGAAGTCGGAGCTGTCGGTGCTGTACTGCTCAACGGCAGCATCGCCTCGACGACCGGCGATGTCGGAGTCGGTGGTGACACCATCACGACGAATGCCGGCGCGACGATCAACGCCGCGACGGATGCTGCACTCGTAGCCACCAACGCGATATCGGTCGGCGAAGACATCTCCGCCAACGGACTCCTCAGTATCGAAAGCACCGCCGGCAGCGTGACCACGCTGACGAATGCTGACCTCACCGGTGGTTCCGTAGCGATCGATGCATCCACGACAGCGACGATCAACGGCACGGTAGTTGCGAACACCGCAGGTATCGAAGTCGTAGCTGGCACCAGCGTCACGACTGGTACCGGTGGAACGCTGTCCGCTGCGACCAACGTCGAAGTCGGTTCGCTCGGTGACATCAACCTCGGCGCTGACGTCACTGCTGGTCAAGACATCGCGATCGGCTCCCTCCTCGGAAGCGTCACGACCCAGACCAATGTCGACCTCATCGGTGCGACGGTTAACGCAGTCGCAGGTACTGACTTAACCCTCGGTGGAGCTGTCATTGCCAACAATGGTGCTATCGACCTCGGTGCCGGCAACAACGTCGCCACTGGGCTGAATGCCACTTTGGATGCCACAACATCTATCACTGTCGGTGCTGGTAACAACATCGCCATCGGTGCAGCAGTGACTGCTGAAAACGACGTAACGATGACAGCTGGCAACAACTTCTCGTCGACGACTGCAGGTGTCATCACCAGCAACAGCGGCAACGTAGTTCTTGAAGCGACCGCCGGTACGATGCTCCTTAACGGTGACGTCAACGCCAACAACGGCGACGCCACTCTCACCGCAGGCACCAACTTCACCCTCGGCGCTCTTGCCAGCATCTCTGCCGGCAACGACGTCAACATCCTCACGACCGCTCTCGGCTCTGACGTCAACATCAACGGCGCGGTGTTCACCCTCGTAGGTGACATCAACGTCGAAGCTGATGACGATGTAACCATGGGCAGTGTCTCCAACCTCAATGCTGGCAACGGCATCACAATCCTCGGGACTGGCGATGTCGACACCGATGTCCTGTTCGCCTTCGCTGGCGACATCAACATCGTCGGTGGTGCATCGGTTGAGATCCGTGATACCGCTTCCACCCTCGGTGGCGACATCAATGTCGTCTCCGCCGGACCGGTTGCTGTTCTCGGTGGTATCGTCAATGCCGGCACCGGCGATGTCGGTATGGTGTCCATCGGTGGACCGCTCTCGAGCGTAGGTGGTTCTTCCATCAGTGGTAACAACGTCACCCTCGCTTCCGGTTCGGTCTTCGACCTCGACGGTGGAGTCTTCGGAACAACGAGCGTCACCTTGGTCTCTGACGGTTCCATCACCAACGCTAACGTCTCTGGTGGCGTGAGCGCACCGCAGATCAACCTCGAGTCCCTCAGCGCCAACATCGGTTCGAGCGCAGTCAGCAGACTGAACCTCGACTTCGTCAGCGTCAGCGCAATAGCCGATGCCGGTAGCGTCTTCATCCACGATACGGCTGGCAACATGAACATCGGTGGACCGCTTGGTTCGTCCGCACTCAATACATTCGATGCGGATACTGCCGGCGACCTCACCACCGACAACGTCATCGCAGCTGGTTCGGTTGTCCTGCGCAGCACCGCTAACGATTTGATAATCGGTGGCGAAGTGAACGGCGTCGCACTCACCGACCTCCGCGCAGCAGGCGATGTGATCATCAATGCTGAAGTAATCAACTCGGGCGGCGTCAACGTTCTCAACGTACGCGCTGACAACGGTGTGCTGGTCCTCAACGCTGACGTGACGGGTGACGATGTCAACCTGCGCTCCGGCGACAACATGGTCAGCCCGAACGGCGTAGCAGTCGGTAACGATGTCTCGTTGCTCTCAGACTTCGGCAACATCGGAGTCGATGCCAACGATCCGTTCGTGGTCAACACAGCAATCCTCAGAGCTAACGCACCGTTCGGCGATGCATTCGTTCAGAACAACAACGTCGGCTTGACCGTCCTCGGTCAGTCTGATGCTGGCACCCTGAGCATCGTCTCGACGGGCTCGATTGACGTCCAAGGTCTGGTGACCGGTGACAACATCACCATTGATTCGCTCAACGGCTTCTTGTTCGTCAACAACCAAGTTGGCGCTACGGTATCCGTGACACTGGCGACCGGTTTGAACTTCTCGAACCTCAACTTCTTCAGTGTCAACGCTATCAGCGCTCCATTGACCACGTTGATTGCTCGCGGCGGCAACATCGGAAACAGCAATGTCGACAGACTGAACCTCAACCTCAATAACGTCGCCTTCGATGCTTCCGGTGATGTGTTCTTCTTCGACCCGACCAACCTGACGATCACGGGCGCTTCGGTCAACCCGCTCGGCACGTTTGATGTTCTGGTCAACAGCAACTTGAACACCAACGCAGCAATCAACGCAGGTTCGATCAGACTCGCTACGCTGACTGGCAACACCTTCCTCGGTGCTGACGCTAACGCTGTAAATGACGTTGTGATCGATTCGTTCGGCGACCTCGATATCTCTGCCTTCGCATCAGTTATCGCTCCGAACGTTACGTTGAACTCGCAAACCGGCGACATCGGCGACAGCATCAATCCGTTCTTCATCGATGCGAACAACCTGACTGCTAACGCAGCCCAAGGTTCAATTCACCTCGTTGATCTCGACAGCGTCAACTTCGTTGGCAACTCCTCCGCGTTCACCCTCTTCTCACTGGAGTCTGGTGGCAATATCACGCAGAGTGTCGGTTCGACGGTACACGGTCTGAATGTCGACCTTACCGCATTCGGTTCGTTCATCCTCGGCGGCACGGTCTCCGCAGATGACACGATCAACGCGATCGCGGGTGGCAGCATCGTTGCAGCTGGCGTCGGTCCAACGACGTTCAGTGCAGAGCAACTCAATTTGTTGTCCACCGGCGGTAACATCGGTGTCTCCAGCGGTAACCCGCTGGTCGTCGATGCCAACAATCTGACGGCTAGTGCTCCTACGGGCAGCGTCTACCTGTCGGATGTCGATGACGTCAACATCGGACTCGGCGCTTCGGGCGCTCTGTTCGCCTTCGAGGTGACCGCTCAGACGCTCAGCACGAGCGGCGCGATATTCGCTAACGATGTGACCCTGACCACGACGCTCGGCGGACTCACCATCGACAACGATGTATTCGGCACCAGCTCCATTAACTTGAACAGCGCAACAACGTTGTTCCAGACCGGTGGATTCCTGGTCGGCGGAGACCTGTCGGTGGCATACACCTCGGGCAACACCACTCTCGACACCGATGTCGATACCCTCACATCGAACGCAGCCGGCAACAACCTGACAGTCAACGAACTTGGCGACATCATCCTGTTCGGACAGAACGTCAACAACCTGACAGTCAATGCCGGTCTGTTCGCTGGTGGCAACATCGATACGGGCGCCGACATCACGGTCACCGGTGACTTGACGCTCAACACCTTCGGCGACGTTAACCTCAACGACAGCGTCACCGCAGCTAACGTTGCACTCGCTGCCATCGGCGGCAACATCTTCCAGGCTGGCGGCGTGAGCATCAATGGCAACGCACTAGACCTCACCTGGGATGTCGGTGATGTCTCACTCAACACTGCAGTGAGCTTGCTCAGCGCTGACTCGCCGACCAACGATCTCACCATCGTCAACACCGGCAACCTGACACTCGGCGTAATCAATGTCGCTAACCTCGATGTCACCGTTATGAGCGACCTGATCATCTCCAGCGACCTGACGATGATCAACCTCAACCTGACGGCTGGCACGGGAAGCATCATTCTTAATGCCAACATCACAGGAACCAGCACCGTCACCTTGACCGCATTCGACACGATCTCCCAGCTTGCTGGTAAGTCGGTCAACGGCGGCGACCTGAGCCTCGACTACAACAATGGCCCTGTCACTCTGGCTACCAACGTAGCTTCGGTCACCACCGATGCTCCTGGCACCAGCCTGACGATCAACGAAGCTAACGACATCATCGTTAACGCTCAAGATGTTAACGACCTGCACATCAATGCTGGCGGCGACATCAACATCGCTCAGAATGTGACCGCTCCATTCAACGCATCGTTCAATTCGGCAGGCGGCGATATCTTCCAGTCCGGTGGCGTTATCGATACGGCTGACCTGGACCTCGGCGGCAACGGCTTCATCACTATCTTCGACACCTTCAACGGTAGTGGTGCTGTCCAGTCTATCGGCGTCACCGGTTCTGCCGATGCGTTCATCGCAACCCAGGAATTCGGTAGCGTAGAGCTCGAAGGTTCGTCGGCATTCAACCTCGAACTCGATGCGACTCTCGCAACCGACATCACGACCACTGGTAACACCGCAGTGACGGGCGACCTGACCCTCCGCACCTTCGTTCTGAACAATCAGAATGACCTTGCTGGAGACCAGATCTTCGTCGAGAGCCCTGGCGACCTCACCATCAACGGTGGCGCGGGCGGTTCGTTCACGGTCACACCAGTAACCGGAAGCAGCAACTTCTTGGCCAACGGTGACCTGACGTTCAACGGCAACACCAACTTCTTCGGCGTAGCCAACCTGTCGAGCGATCCGAATCCTCCGTTCGGTTCGATCGTAATCAGCGGTGGCGCCAACGTAGTCGGTGACTCCGCAGTCAACCTGTTCACCTGCGACCTGCAGCTTAACGGCAATCTGGTCGGTAACCCGATCAACTACTTCTGCCCAACCGGCGGCGGTACGATCGCCAACAGCCAAGGTAACGTCAACCTGACGAGCGATATCAACTTCTTCGGATTGAATTTCGCGATCATCGCTTCCGGCAGCATCAATGCCGCTGGTATCACCACCATCAACCTGTCTAATGGCGGTGGCGATGCAGGTACGTTGACGATGCTCGCAGGCGTCGCGTTCACACCGAACACCGGCGGTCAGCTCAACAACACACCAATCCTCTTCACCATCAACGGACTCTCGGTCTCGGGTGGAGACATCAATATGGGCAATGTCGCCATCAACGTCTCGGCAACGGGCGCTGGTAACGATGCCGGTAATGTGTTCGCAGCAGCTGCTAGCGGTGGCGTATTCAACGGCAACATCACTCTCGGCTCCATCAACACTGCTTCGGCGGCAGGTGTGAGCGGTAGCGTGACTGCTCTAGCCGGCGGCAACCTCACAACCAACGGCGTGATCAACACCGGTGGCGGTAACGTCGACCTGCAGGTCACCGATATCGGTGTAGTCGGTCCGTTGTTCGTGGCTAACGGTGATGTGTTCGGCGGCGGCGGAATCGTCGGTACCGGACTCGGAGCTACCGGTGACATCAATATCAATGCCGACATCAATGCTGGCAGCGGTATAGTTCACCTCCTCGGTGGCAACGCAGCTGGCGACGACATCAACACCAACAGCGCGACGATAACAGCCAACATCCTCAACATCGATGCCGGAACAGGTAACGCTAATCTCGATACATCGCTCAACTTCATCAATACGAATTCGAACGGTATCGTCGACATCAGCAACAACACCTTCCTGCAAATCGGTCAGTTGCTCGGAGCTGGTCAGGACTTCATCCTCGGTAACACCGGCGGCGTGCTCGTGACCAATGTGATCAACATCAATGGCTTGTCGATCGGCGAATTCGGCAACTTCGGAATCGCTCTCAACAACGCTGTCACCACGGTCGAAGACATCAACATCTTCAACTTCGGCGGCGGTGACATCACCACCACGAGCGCCTCGGTCCTCACGACCACGGGCGGTGGCAACATCACGTTGAATGCAGACAACGGCACTGGAATCCTCGTTCTCAACGGCGATATCAACTCCAGTGGCAACGTCACTCTGGCAGCTGAAAACATCTTCCAGAGCGTGACCACCAAGATCTCCGGCAACAACCTCGATGTCCACTTCGACGCCATCGGACTGGTCCAGTTGGAAACCAACGTTAACTCGTTGACGACAACGAACTCGAGCGCAGTCGGTCAGGTCTTGCTCGTTAACGAAGCAGACAGCATCAACCTCGGCTCGCAAAGCATCTACGACCTCGTGGTCAGCGCTGCTAACGATGCCAACGGCGATATCGGTACTTCGGCTAACTTCAGCGTCGTGAACGACCTGTCGTTGAACACGGATAACGGATTCGTCGGTGATGTCAACTTCGGTCATAACGTAACGGTCGGTCGCAACCTCTCGGTTATCTCCTCCGATGGAATCAACCAGACGGGCGGACTGATCACTGCCAACGATCCGCTGGGCGGCTTGTTCATCAGCTTCGTTAACGGTCCTGTGACCCTCAACACTGATGTGAGCAACTTCTCGGCGAACGGTCCTGGACAAGCGGTGACCATCAACGAAGCTGGCTCGATCGTTCTGCTCGGACAGACGCTCTCTGACCTCACGGTCAATGCGTTCGGCGACATCTCGACCGGTGGCTTCGCTCTGTCGCTCACCAACCTGACCTTGAACGGCGGAACGATTACGCTCAACGACAACGTCTCGGCTACGAATGTCAGCCTGACAGCCAACAGCGGTGGCATCATCCAGCAAAACAGCTCGGTGATCCTCGGTGGAGCTCTCACGGTACAAACCGCTGCAGACACCACACTCGCTACCGATGTTGACTCGATCAGCACGCTGGCTTCGACAGGATTCGACCTGACCGTTAACGAAGACGACGATATCCAGATTCTCAGTCAGGGTATCGATGTCCTCACCGTTAACTCCGGTCTCGGTGGAATCTCCGGCAACGTGAGCACCAATGGTGTAGCGGTCTCGGTCGGTACCCTGAACGTACTCACCTCAGCCGGTGGCAGCTTCACCCAGGATGCAGACATCACTGCTATCAATGACGTCAGCATCGTAGTGAACGCAGCCGGCACGATCGCTCAGACAGCAGGCACCATCTTCGCCACCAACGTTGACTTGATTGCCAACACCGGCGATATCGGTTCTGCAGGTCCTGGATTCATCGATGTATCGAATGGAGCCAGCGCGGTCAACGTATTCGTGAGCACCCTCGGTAACGCCTTCATCGGCGGAGTCGGTACGGGAACGACCAACCTCAGCGTCGGATTCGTCAATGACCTCGTGGTCAATGCAATCGGCGGTCTCACCACCGCAAGCGATATCGTTGCTGCCGGAGACATCATCTTCGTCACCAACACCTTCAACAATACGAACCTCGTATCGGCTGACTTGCTCAACATCTCCAGCTTCCTCGGCTCCGGTCTCACGATCGACGGCAGCGCTGGACCTGGTGGCACCCTCACCGCTACGACGAGCGTTAACCTGAACGGTATCGCAGGCGATGTCGCCTTCTTCGGAGAGCAGACCTTCAACGGAACGACCAACATCAACCCAGCGATGAACTTCTCGGTTGTAATCAACGACGGCGCTGTAGTTACCGGTAACAACACCGTTAACCTCAACACCTGTTCACTCATCCTGAACGGCAACGGAGTAATCAGTGGTAACCCGCTCAACTTCAACTGTCCTGAAGGCGCTGGCACCATCGCTAACTCCAGCGGCGACATCGACCTCAGTGCACTGGGCTCCCTGGTGTTCAACGGTCAATCGCTCGCTATCATCGCTTCCGGCGACATCTTCGCAGGCTCCCAGACTCTCATCGACCTCTCCGGTATCGGTGAAGACGGCGGTAACCTCCTGGTCGTAGCTGGATTCGACTTCACCCCTGCAACGGCTGGTCAAGTCAACTTCGTCCCGACGGTATTCCAATTCACTGGTAACACCAGCGTCACCGGCGGCAACATCGACTTCACCAACCTGGACATCGTCAGCAACGGCGACGTCGACTTCAACGGTGGCAACGTCACCCTGGTTGCAGCAGCTGGAACGCTCAGCGATGGAACAATCGTCACCGGCGACATCACAGTCAACGGCAACGGACTCGGTAACGGCGGCGGCGTACTCGTTATCGCTGAAGGCGGATTCACCACCGGCAACATCAGCTCGACTGGTGTGGTTCAGGGTGACATCAGCCTCAACGCAGCCACCCCGCAGATCACTGGCGGAGTCATCCTGGTCGCTAACGGCGAACAGTTCGGACCTGGTCAGTTCACGGCTGGCGGCGTAACCGGCGGCGGTACGATCATCAACACCGAAGGTAGTGTCACCCTCGCAGGTAACATCATCTTCAACGGTCTCAACTTCGCAATCGTCGCTCGTGACGACATCAACGCTGGTCCTGCCACGTTGATCGACCTCAGCAGCCTGGTAGCGAACGCAGGAACCCTCACCCTGGTAGCCGGCTTCAACGCCACGCCATCGAGCGGTGGTCAGGTCCAGACCGTTGATCCATACACCATCACCGGAGGCAGCACCACAGGCGGTAACATCAACCTCGGTTCGCTCGACATCGACCTCGACAGCGCAACCGGACTTGGTGGCAACCTCCTGGCAGTAGCCAACCTCGGTGCGGTCGGCACCGGCAACATCACTCTCGGTGATGTGAGCAGCGTCGGCTCCACCGGTGGCGGAAGCTTCACGGTCATCGCTGAAGGCGCAATCGCGGTAGGCAACATGGTCACCAACGGTGGCACCATCAACCTGACGACGGCTGAGCCGACAGTCACCGGAACACCGGTTGTGACCGACGGCACGCTCTCTGGCGGCGGATTCGTCGCTGGCGCTAACTTGAACCAGACAATCGCCTTCACCTCACTCGATGCAGGTACCGGCAACGTCAACTTCAAGGGTGACCTCGGCGTCCTCGGCAACGGCGTAGTGACCGCCAACAACGTCGATATCCAGGGCATCAGAGCTGGTGTTGACGCCTCCAACCGTCTGCAGGTCAATGCAACGACCATCACCGGTGCTATCACCGACGATGCGTTCATCGCAGCGACCAACGCAGGCACCACCAACATCGGAGCGTTCACCTCGACCGACATCCTCGATGTCCTCGGTTCTGGCAACCTCAACGTTAATGGTGCAGTGACCGCTGACGATCTGACCCTCACGACTGGCTTGACCGGTGCATTCACCGCAACAGCCGCTCTGACCGGAACGACCACGTTGACGATCACGACTGGTACGACCTTGACCAACGCTCAAGTAGCCAGCGCACTCCTCAACACCACTGGACTTCTGACCCTCAGAACTCAGAATGGTGCTGATATCGGTGCGACCGGCGCGGGCAATGAATTCCAGGTGGGAGCAGGCGTAGCCGCAATCGCTCTCGATACAGCTAGCTTGACGGGCGGCAGTGCTTACGTAAGAAGCAACCGCACGACCGGCGTGGCTCTGGCAGCCAGCACAACCAGCGGTGACCTCGAGTTCCTCTCGGATGGCAGTCTCACCGTAACGGGCGATGTCTCGACGACTGATGGCGACATCCGAATCGTCGGAACCTCGGTCGGAGCAGGCTCGGTAGTCCGTATCGACAACAACGTAGATGTCACCGCCAACAGCCCGAACGGCAACGGCAACATCTTCGTCGGTAACGCTCTCACCGGTATCATCGGCGGCAGCAAGAAGACCAACCAAATCCAGCTCGGTGTCGGCGCAACCCTCAACGGTCTTGCCGGAATCAAGCCAGGTGGTAACGTCACTCTCCAACTCGGTGAAGCTCTCGATCCGAACAAGATCCGTGACCTCTCCGAACCGAAGAACGTCACCTTCAACATACTCAACGGCGGAACCATCCGCGGTGGTAAGGGTGCCAAACCGTTCTTCGCCGGTAAGAATGGCGATCCGCTCAGCACAATCACAGCTGACGGCGCTAACGTGCTGATCACCAATACTCTCAATAAGAAGAGCATTGTGTTCGAAGGCTCCACGATCGTTGCTGATCCGCCGAGCACCATCAGCCTGGGCGACGCAGTCATGACAGATGCTGGCAATGCGATGAAGTCGTACTCGCCATCCACAACCTTCGCAATGAACGGCGAAACCACGGTTGTTGCTCCTCAGACCTTCAGCATCCAGTCGTTCAACGACGGCTTGGGTACAAGCAACCTGAACATCAACAGCCTCAACAACGTTGAAATCGCAGCCTCCGCCCTCACGGCAGCTACCGGCTCCGCACAAGGCAGCAACGCAGCGATCAACACGGTCAACACCAACACCCTGTACGGTGGAGTCGCCTCTTCCAGAGAAGACAACTCCTTCATGGTGAGCGCCGAAGGTCCGAGCACCGTCCTCGAAGCAATGCTCTGCTCCGATAGCGAACTCGGTATCAACGGCAAGCAAGGTGTACCGCGCGCTCAGCACAGTGGAAGAGTTGCCCTGAAGAATGGCAAGGTCCTCTATGTACCGTTCGCAAACACCGTTGTTGAAACACCACATGGTCTCGTCAACATCGAAGCCAAGTCCGTAGTCCTCGTATCGGTAACTGATGGCAAGCTCTCCGTCTACGACATCAACGACTCCCACAAGGGCGCTGTTACTGTCGAAGCGCATGGCATGAAGACAGCACTTGCTCCTGGAAGCCACCTCACCATCGCTGATGAAAAAGCCGGTGAATTCGCCCAGGTCAACTCTATCGAGTCCATCCCGCACCGTAACGTAGCTAGCAAGGTCATCAAGCCTGGCGTCAAGGTCCACACCTCCGAGTTCTCGATCTCGTCTGCAATCCAGACAGTCAAGCCGCTCCAGGCAGTTGTTGGCTCTGACCACGTCCAAGCGAAGAAAGTCGCTGACGGCATGATGAAGACCGCTGCAATCGTCCTCCACCTCGGTGGCAACGGCGACTACCAGCACTACTTCAAGCCACAGATGACCGCAATGACCTCGATGGCTAACGTTAAGTAAGCCTCGGAAGCCGCAAGGCATCCATCAAGAAATCAATCGGCTGTTCGCAAGAGCAGCCGATTTTTCATTTCGGCTTTGCTTTGAGGCCGTGCGGGCGCGTTCGAACACCTGACTATCGTTTCATTGGTCAGAGGATCCGTCCGTCTGTCAGCCTATTGGGTCTATTCGATTGTTTGAATCTTGTCTGTCTTGTCGTTGTTCACAGCTATTCAGCTGTTGGTCGTCGTTTCGTATCTTGTTCTATCGATTTTTTTTGTTATGCGTAATATGTTTGCTCCTTCTCTGTGTTCGACACTTCGCTGTAGTTTTCTCCTCCTTCTAATTAGTCCGTTTCTTGATTTAAACCTCCTGTCGCTTGATTGTTGTCCTCGGAATGGTGGCTCTCTATGAAACTATCATTGCGCTGGATGGCGTAAAGGAAACATCAAAATTTTCACTTGGTTGTGTTTTGCTCAACCGCGAAATCTTCATCTTCTGCTGCTCTCCTTCTCCTGCGCATCCCATTCGAGTCATGTCTTCAATGACTATCTTCGGTCCAGTTTGTTTCCGAGTTCCGTGAACTTGGTTGCCTGACAACTTTCTCCGCGCCTCTGGAAGAGGTTGATTTGATGCCCCATGGATGATTCCCCTCTTGCGGTCGAAATGATGGTTTCAGACCCCTATAGTCAGGTAGAAAAGTAGACAATCAACCTGATTGCGTGGTACTTTTCCATGCTCTTATTGGTGCGTCGCCATTCAGTGCGGTGCCGAATTTTCAATCGGGGAAAATATCATGAACGCAATTTGCCAAAGGCTAACGACTGTGACAATGGCGGCCCTGTTAGCAGGTTCAATGTTGTTATGTCTCAGTCAATCGGCTCAGGCAGGGCAGAAGAGCGATCGCGTTTCATTCAGAGAATTTCGACAGAATCATGCCGGTCTCGACAGATTCGCAGCGCGACAGCAATTCCGGTCGGAGCGTCGAGAAGATCGATCCATCAAACACCAGATCCCCGTACAACAAATCGTGCATGATACCTTCCAAGAGTGGGACATCATCGACCGCTGCGGCACCAACGAGCTTCCTGTTAATGGCAATCAACTTTCGCAGTTTTCGCGTGCCGTTGGGCGACAGTCGATACAACAGCTGGATGGCAATCGGTCTGTTCGCCTGAGCAGTGGCGTAGTCTTGGACCTTACCTCCTCCTCGAAGAACATAACTC
Source organism: uncultured Candidatus Obscuribacterales bacterium (assembly GCA_964418155.1). Classification (GTDB taxonomy): domain Bacteria; phylum Cyanobacteriota; class Vampirovibrionia; order Obscuribacterales; family Obscuribacteraceae; genus JADYXR01. The sequence continues at coordinate 32,869 of CAYQKX010000009.1, forward strand.
TAGGGCAGAATCTCTTCTCCTCCCTCGGTTCGGTTGAGATCACGTCAGGTGGTCAATCGAGAACGGTGGGCGCTGGGAGCCAGGTATCAGCTGCAGAGTATATTGCGGTTAAACAAGTGCTGTCTGGTAGTGGTCAAAAGGTCTCTATTGATAAAACGGGACGAGCTTCAGGTGGTGACATCGATTTTGGTGCCATTATTCAAAGCGGTGATGCTATGCGCGCTGCGAGCCTGGTGGTGTCTGAAAATGTCACCACATCTGGTGACTTTGGCCGTCATTCCGAGTTTAAGCTAACCGGAGACTTGACTAATTACGGTACTGTCAACGCATTCTCGAGCGACAGCAATGTAAAACAGGGTGCTATTCGCGCGCGCGACATAACTAACCAGGAGGGTGGTTCCATCAACTCCAGGGTTGATTTGACGCTCGACGCAGCCGGCCGGTTAATCAACAAGGGCAGCATAAATGTAGACGGAAAACTCACTGTCTATGCGGGCGAGTCGCTTGAGAATACTGGCTCTATGAGTGCTACTTCCGACACCAACCTTCTGGTTTCCAACATAAATAATAAGGGTGTAATCGCCTCTGCGTCGGGCAACGTCAACGTGCAGGGATTAGGCGAATCTGATGTTTTTGTCAATAATCAGGATGGTTCGATCGCTGCACTACAAGGGGCTATCAACGTAAGAGATGTGGCTTACGCGCAGCCATACGCTTCCGCTATTTATGGTGGCAATCTGTTGAGCCGGGAATTGAATCTGCACTCCGGCAGCGGTTTCACCACCATCGACGTTAATGAGATTACTGGCGTAGTAAATGAAACCGGCACTACGGCTCACGTTTTGGCGTCAACCGACAACCTGAGATTAGGATCCATCTGTCTGTCTGGCGATCCGACCTTCTATAACACAAGCGGAGACATCACGATTACCGGCGATGTTCTAGTTGCGGAGAATCTCGTTTTTGCTGCCGCCGGCAGTATCATAGTTAACGCTGCAAATACCATCGCAGCCGGCGATGCTAACGGAGGATTCGACATCACATTTATTGCCGGCGCTGACTTTACCGCCAATGGTGGCACGGACAGCCCGACGATTCCGCCCACAACCAACAGCGGCGCCATCTCATTAAGTGGGAAAACATCCAAACTCACTGGCGGTGGCACAGTCGAGTTCGGTACGGGCTGCATAGTATCCTCTAGAAGCACGGATCTGACTGGCAACAAGAACGCAGGCAGCATCGCCGTCTTCGCATTCGGCAGCAAGAAGAATCCGATATCCGGAATTTTCAATGCGAGCAGCACGAGCTTTTTGACCGGGGGTAGTAATCTCGGTGCAAATGGAGACGTCGTAATCGTCGCTGGTGGACCTAACGGTACCGTGTTGACCACTGGAGTGATCGATACTACAGGTGGTACTGGTAGTGGTGGTGATGTACTTCTGGTGACGGCTCCTATCATTAGCAGTGAGAAGGGTGAGGCGGTCGAATACAACGCGGGTGGAAATAGAACTAGTACGGCTTTCTTGCTTTCCGATCGCAATAAAATCAGCAAGAACGCTGAAATCCGCATCGGCAACCCAATCCCATCGACTGATCTGAAGGTCTTCGACGATCTCACGATCATTGCCGGTAGGAGTATTCAAGTCGAGGCTGACACAATTGTGAATGACGGGGCCTTCTTGAGGTCAGGCGGCTCTATTACGTCCTCACAGAGCTCTCCGTTCTTTGCTGGCTCCGTTCTGTTGCAAGCGGCAGTTTCGCTCGATGGCGATGTCGGTTCGGAGTCGAACCCATTGCAAGTCGAGACCGCCAGGATAGGTGATGTGTCAGGAAATTCCGTGTTCATCAAGGCCTTTGGATCAGCATCCACTCCGGCGACTTTCATCGATGGCGAGGTTACTGCGTCGGATACTGCAAGCATCACGGCATTGCCGGGACTCGCGTTAAACAGCACTGCGCCCATCACTGCTCCCCGTCTACTCATAACTGCTGATTCGTTTGGAGTCATGGCTGATCTGATTGCGTCCGATCAGCTCGTAATCGCCAAAACAGGAGCCGGTCCACTCACAAATGCTAGTTTCGACAATATAGTGACTTCACGGCTCAGAATCGAAGCAGCAGCTGACATCGGATTGGACGCGAATAACCGATTCGTTCTTCCTGATGGGCTCGAGGAGATTGCGTTAGTGAATACGGGCGCATCAGGCGGCGTTTTTGCTACGAGCCTTTCCGATATGAAATTGAACGTAGATATCGCCGGGCAAGATGCAGTGGAATTTTCCGGAAATGGTTCGTTGAACGTCATCAATGTTGATTCACTCAGCGCTTCGGTTAACGTGACCACAAGCGCTGGGACATTGAGCCTAAGTCAATCTGGTACTGCGGCTACGTCTTTCAGCTTCACTAACACTGCGCTTGATAAGGGAAAAATTGCCCTTCTCGAAGGTGTAAATATATCGGCAGAGTTGGGTGATGTGTTGATTTCACTCGGACCGACTGGCCCAATAACATCGTCCTTTGTGCCGACGAATCTCACCGTCAGTAATATTGGGGGTGGTACCGCTTTCTTTACCGGTTCTCAAAAAGCCGTGGACGCCGGGTTGGTAAAGGCAAAAGGTACTAACAACATTGATCTTCTTGGAAATGACGTCACCATCAATAACGGAACGGATAAGACTGGTAGTTTCACTCTGAGCGGAGTTTCGATCTCTGCCGACGACTAACACGATTAAGAGTCGTGTTAGGTAATTGGCAACGGTTCAATTGAGTGCGTTTTTTGCACTGTCTAATGAGCCATTCTATGGCAGTGAACCGGGACAGCTATCTTCGGCCAGACTCCTGGAAGATTGGTACCGTGAGTTCAGACTTCCACTGCGGAGTCCCTTGAGGAGCACCATCGACAGACGGTGCTCTGAAGACCTGCTCCAGATTTACTTCTCGGCATGCATCTGTTTTCAGACTAGGCATGCAATGCCTCTTTGGACAAGGAAGTGGTTCTGCCTGGACTGCTGACCTCGAGAGTGTTCTATGGAAGGTTCCCCTCAGGGACTGGTTATTTACAATCAGTAACAACGGGATGATCTGAAGAAAATTTCAACTATCTATGTGCGCACTGAGCGGGCTTCGAATCCTACGAAATATGGGGGATCGAGGTTATCTCCGCATACCTCTTATAAGTAATTTTCTCCGATCTTGCACCCTTCTATTCTGCTACAGTTTCGTCCAGCTCCAGCCCTGTAACCGCAGTCAGCTGGCGTCATGCACGTTGTATATATGTCCGGCTCCCGGGTGTCTATGCGCTTTTTGAATGTTTATTGGCTTAGAAGACGCGTTCTTCTGAGCTACTTAACTATGTCTACTTTCGGGGATTCGCTCAAATGGCTAAGAATCAGAATCAGTCTCCAGTCCTCAAATCTCAGTTTTCGAGATTTACAAGGATGATGGCGTTGTTTACGGCCAGTTTATTCCTTGTATCAACGAACTTAGCCTACGCGCACCCGGCAGACAATGGCGGGTTGACCGTCAAGCAGCTGAAAAATCAGGTGATGACGTCGCAAGGACTTCTCACCCGGCATGAGCTGCGCACGATGCGCAAAGAGATTCGCGCCGAACGCAACGACAGTCCGTTCAGCACAAATCCCGGCTTCGGCACGAGACCCACGGCGCAGATTCTGACACCGTCATTGAGCAGCGTGACACCGAAGATCAGCATCACCAAGTCCTCAATTGCGAAAAACAACGCGAAACAGCAAAGACAAGACAACCGGCTTTCTCGCTTTGTCACCCAGCAAAATGCAGGCGACATAGTCAAGCTGGATAACGGCGTCAATCTCGATCTGACTGGCTCCACCCGCAATATCACACTCGGTGACAAGCTATTCAAGAATGGTGGTGAGGTCACAATTCAAGTCGGTGGCGAAACCAAACATCTGTATGCTGGTTCGCAAGTGACTGCTGCGGAGTACGTCGCAGCTAAGCAAGTCTTGAGTGGTGGTTCTCAGCAACTGGTTGTCGACAGCAATGGTAAAGCAACCGGTGGTCAAGTTGATCTCAACTCGATTGCAGCCACGAAGAACCACATGAAGGCCGATAGCCTCACCGTAGCTAATGGCGTCACCGCAGTTGGTGACCTGGCAAAAGGCTCTTCCTTTAAAGTAACTGGCGATCTCAACAACTTCGGTTCTATATATACGGTTAGCACGAAGAACGGACGTCATGCCGGCGACATCACCGCTGACAACGTCACCAACAATGAAGGCGCGCTAATTTCCTCCAATGCTGGAAGTGCCCATGGCAACCAGGCTTCTGCTATCGATCTCTCCATCAATGCCAACAACAATTTCACCAACCTCGGTACCGTCGAAAGTTCTGGCGACCTCAACATCTCCGCCGGTAACAAAGTAACTAACGGCGCAAGCTCGAATATTACGGCGAACGATAACGTTAACATCAGCTCACCCAACGTAGTTAATGGTGGCACGATCGCCTCGGTTAACGGCAACGTCACCCTCGACACACCAACACCGCAGGCTCTGAATGTTGATAACAGCGGCGGCAGTATCAAAGCGGTAAACGGTGCGATTAATCTGCGCGGCGATAAATACAACGCTGCTTTCAACACCACCGTAAATGGTGGCGACCTTTTGAGTAAGGATTTGAACCTACATACAGGTCAAGGCACCACGGATGTCAATGTGAATGACTTGACCGGTACCGTCTACGGAACAGGAACTGCAGCTCATGTTAGCGCCAACACAGATACACTGGTCATTGGGAAGACTTGCCTGACAGGCGATCCTACTTTCAAGAATGCCGGTGGTGATGTTCAAATCACAGGCAATATCCAAGTTGGTGAGACCCTCGCCATCCTTGCATCCGGTAACATCACCAGCACGAATGCAGTCAATTTGATTGAAGCTCGCAATGGTAATGTCGGTCAGGACATCTTGATGGCCGCAGGATTCACTTTGCTGGAAGGCCTTCCAACCCCTACTGATGTCACCGTCGTTAATGGCGCTGCTTCCGTAGGCGGCTCGATCGACCTTTCCGCAAGCGCGGGTTTGCAAATCAATGCCAACGGTCTGACATCTGGCAGCAAAGGCGGTAACGTCACTTTGCTCGCTCGCGCCAACAGCGGCAATACTGTCGGTCAAGTCATTCTTGCCACCGATTCGGTCATCGACACCAGAGGCAATAATGCTGCTAACGGCAACATCACCGTTATCGCTGGTCGAGATGCAAACGTGACCGGTATTCAGCTCGGTACACTGAATGCAGATGGTGGCACCGGAAGTACTGGTGGTGTGATCACTGTTAGAACCGCGCAGCCTTCGGCCGGAGGTGGTGTAGTTGTTAACACCGCGGGCGCTATCACATCCGGTAGCTTCAGCAATGGCCCGATTCTCGCTAGCCCAGGCATCATAATCGGTCAAGGGACGGGGCAGTTTATAGCGGCTCGCGACGGCATCACCATTGATGGTGGCAACAGCGGAACATTTGTAAACCTGGGAGACTTTACGTCGATTTCAACCCAGTTCGGTCAAATCAGTATTACCTCCGGTAACAACGGGAATACGACTATCGATACGCAGTACATTGTTTCGAATGGCGGCGACATCGTCCTTCTCGCCGGTTCTGATTTGAATATCAGTGCCGATGTAATAGACACCTCCAGAGTCCTCGGCTCCGGTGGGAATGTTCTGTTGCGTGCTGACAATGACAGTAACAGCGTCGGTTCGGTCAACGCTTCTGGAGTTGATATCAATACATATGCATCTGGTCTGGGCGTAGGTGGAGACGTAACAGTCGACACCAACCAAGGAACAGGCTTCACTCAAGGCGTACAGATCGGTCAAATCTGGGCGAGTGGATTTAGCGGTACCGGCGGTAATGTAACCATTCAGGGTGGTGGAGCGGGTGTCACCACGAGATCGATCTTCGGAGCCCACAACGTTGACATAGACACCACCGCTTTCAACAGCAACATCAATATCAATGGCGATATTCTTGCGGACAGCCTGGCGCTCACCGCCAACGGCACTGGCGTAATCAACACACTGCCGTCAGGTATCAGCATCACTGTCGATGCCTATCAGGTTGACAGTGCACTTAACGCAGGTACCGGAACAGTAATAATTGAAACGTTGACCAACGGCACAACGATTGGGATGCTAGGTGGCGCAGGGGCTCTAAACATCTCTACGACTGAGTTCAACACAATCACGGCTTCGAATGTTGTAATCGGAAAGAAACTTTTCGCAAGTGGCTCCGGCAACATCACAATTGGCGGTCCTATTAATGTAGCGGGTACAGGCGCAGGCAAATTCGACTTGACCCTTCTCGGCAACGCCGATCTGTCGGGTGGTGCCAACCCGATCACTCTTGGCGATAAGGACCTGGTCATTGATGTCAATGGCAACGTAACCACGGGAGCCATCACGGCGAACGCTGGTGGCAATGCCCTGATTCTGTCTGGTGGTAATGCGACCGTCAGCGGTGCCAGTGGAGGATCGACTGGCGACTTCACTATTACTGCGGCCGGCAATATTCAGGTTGGCAGTGTGGTGTATACGGGCAGCAGTGCCAACATTAACTACACATCTCTTGGTGGAACGATCACCACTACCGGTGCCAACCAGGCCGCAACTATCGCAATGCTCGCACCTGGCGACATCAACATCGGCGGTAATGTGACCGCTGTCGGCGGAATCGCAATCATAAGTGGTCAGGACATCACTACCACTGCGGCTGCTAACTTCGCCTCTAATAATGTCTCTGGTAACGGTTCCACTACAACGCTCATAGCAGGTGCGGACTACACCAATGATCCATTCGTAGGCGTGACCATTAATGGAGCCTCAGCAACCGGCGGTAACATCAACATACCGTTGACCAATTCGATTTCGACTATCGGTGGTGCTGGCTCTGGCGGCGGCGCCAACCTTATCGCTTTTTCGAATCTGACAATTGGCATTGGCCAGGTCAACATGGCTAGTGGTTCGCAGATCACTACCCGCGGTTCTGGCAGTGCAGACGCAAGTGGCGATGTGAACATCTACGCTGGTAGCACGGGCGGTTCTGCCATCAGCATCGGTAGCATAATCACGACCACTCCGGTTAACGGTCTGAATGGCTCTGGCGATGTGAATATTTATGCCAGCCAGCCCACCAGTGGCGCTGTTGTGTCGACGGCGACCGGTACAGTCGGTCAAGTTAGTGGTACATTCGCTGGTGGATCGCTGCACGCTGCAGACATCAAAACTGAAAACATCACCGCTCGTGGTGCAACTGTCACTGTTCAAGGTAGCGCTAATGTCGGACTCGGGACCGTACTCGTCTCGGGCAACAATACGGCTAATGCAGACGGCGGCTTAATCAATATAACTGCCAACGGTACTGATCCTTTTGACATCGGTGCCACAACAGGCTCTAACTACGCAGCCAACCTAATTGCTGACGGCGGCTTGATCTCCGGCGATGGTGGCCGAGTCAATGTGCTTGAAACAGGTGGTGCAGGTATCCGCGTCAACTCTCTGAGTGTGTTCACCACAGACGGAGATGGTGGAAGAATTCTTTTGACCACGTTGTTTGGTGGTGATATTGCGATCGGCACGGGAACAGTCAGCGTCGATGGAAAAGGTGCCAACAGAGCCGGCGGCCTTATCGACATCGATGCGTCTGGTGGCATCACCGTTTTCGGTTCGGGCAACCTACTTCTCTCTGCCAAGGCCACTTCCCCGACTGCTGGTTTCCCCGGAGTCGGTCGCATTGATCTGGCAACCGGAGACGCTGCCATCCCATTGACGTTCGGTTCGGGTGTCGGACAGATTTTGGTGTCCACAAGCGGTGTCGACAACAGAGTCCAGGCGGCTATCGCAGGCAACCTCACTGTAGCGTCCAGCGGCGCAATTTCCGCTGATGAGATCGTGCTGCAGACGACGAATGTCAACAGCGACCTTGTCGTCAACGGCAACTTAACTGCGACAGACTTCATCGTTCTGAATGCCGGTAACGACTTGAGACTCAATTCAGCTATCTCTGGTGCGACCTCGGTTGACGTGCGTTCCCAGACCGGAGTGATCAACCAAATTGGTGGATCGATAGTTACACCCCTGTTCGATGTCGAGGCAAACGACATCGTCACAATCAATACATTGAATAGCAACACGAACGATCAGATCATCCATATCAGCGGAGACTCGGACTCGTTCATCGTGACGCAAGCGACAGGTGTCGTATCGCTGCCTTCGTCGTCGGCGAATTCGATCGTTCTCAACGCAGGCAATTCGACTTCTCTAGACATCACAGGGTCTACCGGAGTCAACGGACTGTTGGATCTCACTACGACTGTCCTCAACAATCCATTTAACCTGGTCGGCGGGAGCATCTTCGTTCAGAGCTCGTCCGGCAACGGTTTGACCGTCAATGGCGGTCCAGTGACCCCAGGAAGCTTCACAGCGCTCTCTGGCGATATCAACTTCGAAGCCGATACCGGAGATCTCACCTTTACAGGTAACACGAATTTCTTCGGTGTTGCTAATCTTTCGAGCGATCAACAAGCTCCATTTGGTTCCATCGTTATTGCATCAGGCGCTAATGTAATCGGCAACTTAGCCGTCAATCTTTATACCTGCAGCTTGCTCCTAAACGGCAATCTCGTTGGTAACCCGATCAACTTCTACTGCCCACTGGGTGGTGGCACAATCGCTAACAGCCTTGGCGATGTACTGCTGACCAGCGACATTAATTTCAATGGTCTCAATCTGGCGATCATCGCTGCAGGCAGCATCCTTGATGTAGCCCCCGGTACAATCTCGATCAACCTTTCACGCTCGAGTGGTGATGGTAACGGCGGAACCTTGACCATGGTTTCCGGCTTCGACTTCACACCAGCTACCCCCGGTCAAGTAGACTTCGTCCCCACGCTGTTCACCCTTGGTGCGCCGTCTGGACAGGTCGGTGAAATTGATATCCGCGACGTCAACATCAATACAAGCGCCGCTAGTCCTACCAGCGCAAATGCAGGTAGCGTCTTAGTTGTCGCTCGCAACGGCGCGGCTCGCATCGGTGCTGTCAACGCTACCTCGGTCAACGGCTCCGGTGGTGGTGTGCGAATCATTGGCGAAGACGGCATCTTCATCAACGGCGATGTTAATACGACTGGTGTCACTGATGGTGACGTCAGTCTCGACGTCGCTCTCCCCAGTATCATCGGCGGTACTGTCCTGGTAGGTAACGGTACTGTTACTGGTACCGGCGCCTTCATGGCAGGTGTCTCGACACCGGGCAACATGGCCATCAATGGAATCAATGTCGGTAACGGCAGCGTATTCCTGAGAGGCGCAAATGGTGTTTCAAATACAATCTTCCAGGATGGTTCACCGATAATTGCCGATACTCTCAACATAATTGCAAGCAACGGACAGACGACAATCACGACGTCCGACGTTAATTTCCTAAACGTTCTTTCCAATGATCTCGTTCAGATCGTCGACAACACTGGACCGATCAACGTAGTTACCGTGACTGGTGGGGCGCAACTGAGACTTCTGGTGCAATCCTCGGACACGATCACATTCCAACCCGCTGTCAACATTCAGAGCTTGAGTTTGGTTCAGGACAATGTTGCAGGACAGATCAACGTTCTCGGAGCCGTTAATACGACCGACGACATCATTCTGAACTCGGCTGGACAATTGAATATTTCGAACAACCTGATCTCCGCAGGCGGAGTAGTCGATCTCGATGGAGCCTCTATAAGCTTCCAGGGTAGTTCAATCGTTGAGGGACTGCAGGCCGTGACGATCAGCTCCGCAGCTGCCATCACCGGCCTCGCTGGAATTGACTTAGAGGTCAATGGTGGTGATGTAACCATCAACAACAACATCAACATCGTTAACGGTCTCGTTGCTATCGGCGGTGCCGCCATCGACATCAAAGGTGTCAACACACAGGAAATACAGATCGACGGCGACAGCGTAGTGACTGGCGCCTTAACTGCTGGTAACAGCGTGTTCATTAACTCGGCCAACGGTGTCAACGTAGCTGGTGCTATAGATGCAGGTGGTACTGTGACTATCGACGCCGGCAGCATCGCACTTGTTCAAGGCGCGATTGATGCAGGCGATACAGTCGATGTGACCGGAGGCGTTGGTATCACCGTCCAGGGTGCTATCACCGTTGGCGGTACCGGCAGCATATTGCTAAACGCTCCAACCATCTTCGTCCAGGGTGCAATCGATGCCGCTGATAGCGTCGATATCGGCGGAGCGGCCGCCTTCACGACTCAAGCTAACATCACAGCAGGAACCGGGCTGGTAAACATCACAACCAACCAGCTCAACAACACTTTCCTTATTTCGGGACCCTCGGTCACGATCAATTCGCAGGTCGGATTCGGTCTGGTAATAGATGGCAGTGCTGCTCCTGGCGGTACCATCACAGCTACCGGACTACTTGGTTCCGTCGACTTGAACTCTGATGCCGACGTCACCTTCTTCGGTGCCCAGACCTTCAACGGAACGACCAATATCGATCCTGCCATGAACCAATCGGTCATCGTGAGCAACGGAGCGGTTGTGACCGGCAACGATACGGTCAATCTCAATACCTGCTCACTCATCCTTCAAGGCAATGGAATCATCACCGGTAACCCTCTCAACTTTAACTGCCCAGGTGGCGCAGGAACGATTGCCAATAGCAGCGGCGACGTCGACCTGAGCTTGCTTAATCTTGTATTTGACGGACAGGCGCTGGCCATCATCGCTTCGGGAAGCGTTATCGCTGGTACCAACACGATCATCGACCTCACGGGAACCGATGATGGTGGCAACCTTACAGTCATTGCCGGTTACGATTTCACGCCTGCGACAGTCGGTCAGGAAAACTTTGTACCTACCGTATTCACTTTGGGTGCTGCTAATTCCACCGGAGGAGACATCGATCTTTCGGGATTGGACATCTTCACGACCGGACTCAACGGTAATGCCGGCAACGTAACTTTGATCGCAAATGGGGGCTCGCTCCACACTGGTGCGATCACCGTCAACAGCATCACTGCTACAGCCAGCAACATCGGCGGCGATGTGCTGATCGTCGGTGAAGGCGGAGTATTTGTCGCCGGACCGATTGACACCACGGATGCCTTGAGTGGTGGCAGTGTAGATATCGCTGTAGCGCAGCCCACGACTAGTGGCTTGATCCTGGTAGCAAATGGAGAAATCACAGGTGGTGGTAGCTTCGGTGTTGCCGGATTCGGCACTTCCGATATCGATATCGCTGATATCTTCGGCAACAACATCAGTGTAAGAACTGGTGGTGGTGTCACTGTATCCGGAGTTGTGAGCGGCAACGGTAACGTCAGCCTCGTAGGCGATGGCAGTGTCGTGCTCAACGGACCGGTAACGAGCTTTGCAGGTGATGTATTCGTCTCTGCCGGCGCAGCTGGTACTCTCGATGTGAATGGCGGCATATTCGGTGCTGATGTCACTCTTATTGCCGGGCTCGACATAACCTTGAATGATTCCGTCACTGCTCACGAATTGACCTTGGTGACGACGGGTAATGTCATTCAAACAGCGGGAACCGGAGTTGATGCCTACAGACTCAGCGTGCTCCTTGGTTCTGCAAACAGCTCGGCGGATCTGAGTCAGTCTGACAACTATGTCAACGAACTCAATGCGATCGTCGGCGACTCCAGCAGTGTCAGTCTCAACCTTGGCGCGGACCAGGATATTGCACTCGGATTCATCTCGGGCAATAACATGGACTTGACCGTGACCGCTCACGGAAGCGGCTCGATTGTCACCAGTCCTGGAAAAGACTTCGCAGTCAACAATTTGACGCTCACGACAGATGACGGCGGCATCACCATCGCCTCGATGGTGTCGGTCGCGGGCACCGCTGCATTGACGATCAATTCGGGCAATGCCGATATCAAAATTGCGTCCGATCTCTTCTCCGGAACCAACGGTATGTTCTTCGACACGACGGCGGGAACTCAGCTTCTGTCTGGCGATGACGATTCGATTCCAGTCATATTCCAATTTGCATTCCCATTCTTCGGAATGCCGGCTACCACTGCAGGTGGAGTCAGCACCAACGGCAATCTCTTCATCGGTGGAGCTGGCAACGCTGATTTGTTCAACGTTGGATTCCCAGCTCTTACAGTCGATCCGCAGATAGCGCTCAATTGGACCGATCTTGTAGTCGACGGACGCTCGCCTATCCTGCAGCTGTCGAATAGCAGCTCCTATGTCCTTGGCTACAACGGAGTTCGTTACTTCGGTGATGGCGGTAATTTCAACGGTCAAGTCGGCATCCTTGATGCCAGCAACACGTTTGGACTGCCGGGAGGCACCGTGGTACTGAGTTTTGGCTTGACTCAAAACCCTGGCTCGAGTCCGTCAAGCTTGGACACAATCGGCCTCAACGCCAATGATGGAGTTAACTTCGCCACCCTCAACTCGCTCGGAATCGGCAATGCCGATGGAACTATCACCAGAGGTCAGATCGCTGGTTTGGCAGGAAGAACATTCACGTTCACTCCGAATGGATCCGGCTACAACGTCGCCGAACTGACAGGCACCTTGTCCGGTGGTCTAGTCGGCGCTGGCGACAAAGTACTCGTCAACAATGGCAACGGCAACATCACTCTGAATGGTGCGTTGTCCGGTAACAACGTCTCCTTGTCCAGCAACGGCAACATCTCCCAGAGCGCTGCTGGTGTGGTCACGGCCACCGGACCCAATGGACTGTCGATCACCCTCGGCAATCCTACTTCTAATGCCGATCTGACCACTGCTGCCAACAATGTTGCACTGATCAACGGCAGCGGAATGGGAAGCATTGCCCTGGCCACATCGTTTGCTGACTTGACGATCGGTAATCTGGGAGTTGCCCAGAGTTTGACGGCAAGCACGACCAATTCGATTACGACGTCGGCGAATATCTTCACTAGCGGCGATATCAACCTGACGACGAATACGTTGTTCAACAGCTACGACGTAGCAGCGAATTCGATAACCGTTCAAAGCAATGCAGGCTCCGGCTTCACGCTTGACGGAACTGCGGCTCCTGGCGGTGCTCTCTCGGCGACCGGTGGATCCGTAGATCTTATCGGTACCCTCGGCGACGTAACATTCTTCGGTGAGCAAACCTTCAATGGCACAACCAACATCAATCCTTCTATGAATCAGTCGGTTGTGGTGAGCAACGGTGCAGTAATCACCGGAAACGACACCGTCAATCTCAATACTTGCTCGCTTATTCTGCAAGGCAACGGAGTTATCTCCGGCAATCCGCTCAACTTCAACTGCCCGCTCAATGCCGGCACCATCGCCAACAGCTCGGGCGACGTTAACCTGTCAGCCCTGGGTGCGCTGGTATTCTTCGGCAAGAGTCTGGCAATCCTCGCTTCCGGTAATGTGATTGCGGGAACCAACACCTCGATCAACCTGGGTGGAGTGAATGATGGCGGCGACCTCCTGGTCGTATCCGGTTATGACTTCACGCCAGTCACTGGTGGACAGGTCAACTTCTCGCCAATCGTATTCACGCTCGGTAACCCGAACGCTACCGGCGGTAACATCGACTTCAGCGGACTCGACATCACCACCAACTCCATCTTCGGAGAGGCTGGAAAGATCCGATTGATCGCGAATGGTGGCTCCCTCAATGCAGGTACCATCAATCTCCGCAACGTTTCCGCAAATTCGAACATCAACTTCGCCGGCGGAGAGATCGACATCATTGCTGAGGGCGGCGTGACTGCCAACAGCATCGTCGCTGGTGGACTAGGCGGTGGCACGATCAACATCGCTGTCGCTCAACCAGTCATCACCGGCGGCTCGATCATCATCGCGAGCGGCGAACAGCTCGGTACCGGCAGCTTCGTAGCCGGAGTATCGACCAACGGCAATGTAGGCATCGATACCGTCTCCGTCGGTACCGGTAGCTTCAACCTGATCGCATCGAACGGCGCCGGCGACACCGCAGTGATCAATAGCCTCACGGCTGGCGACGCTACATTGACGGTGGGAGCTGGTGATATCTCTATCAATAACTCGACTATCGGCACTCTCAACGCCACTGGTGGCACCGGTAGCATCACACTCGGCAATGAATCCGACGCTCTCGCGCTCAACGTCGTGACCGGTGGATTTGACCTGGCAGTTGCTGCAACTGGAGCAATCACTACATCCGGCAACGACATCAGCGTCGACAAGCTCGATCTCATCTCTGGTTCGACCATCACGTTGAACGATGCGGTCACAGCTAACGACCTCGATCTGCAAGGCACGTCAATTACATTGAATGACGTCACGACGGTTGCTAACTCCGCCAATCTGTCATCGACAGCAGGCGACATTACAATCGCATCGACTGGTAGTCTCGTCGGTGCCGGTGCGAAGAACCTAGACTCCGGCGCTAACAGCATATTCATCAATGGTGCGTTGACCGGCGCTACGGTCGATCTGACCACAACTGGTGGCAACTTCATTCAGCAACCTACCGGCGCAATCACGACAGGCGTCTTGACGCTTAATCTGGTCGACGGTATGGCAGGATTGTTTGATGCCGGCAATGCGGTCGACTTGCTCAATACCAATGTGAGTGGCACTGGTGAAGTGTTCCTCAACAATGGCAACAACAACATTGCGATCGGTTCGATCAATGGCTTCCAGCAGACTCTCGAAGTCGAAACGACCGGCACGATCGATTTGACTCAGGGCTTCATCATCGATCAGCTAGTTCTGACCAGCGCTTCCGATCTCTTTATCGATCAAGCTCTGATTATCGATAACTTCGCCACTATCACTACCAACCTGGGCAACATCGAAATCACTGATGCTGGTCAACTGATCGGCGCCGGTACGAAATCGCTCAACTCCGCCGGATCCATCAACCTGGCTGGCGGGCTGGCTGGTGATAGCGTGTCATTGCGCACAACCAATAACTCGATCTTCCAACAGGCAACATCCAGCATCATCGCCAACACCCTGAGTGTAGAACTCGCCGGCTTGACGCCCGGCACAGCCCAGCTGGATGCCGGCACCAACACAGTCAACACGCTCAACGCATTCGGCGGCGGCACTGTCATCTACAACAACGATGGCGCTGCGCTTGCTATCGGTAACATTGGCGCTACTCAGTCGTTGACAGCGATGACCTCCTCGCCAACTGGTATGACGATCCTCGGTAACCTCACCACTACCGGTGATGTCAATCTGACGACGGATGCGCTGACCAACCAGTTCACCTTGAGCGCCAACAGCATCACTGTTGCAAGCAATGCTTCTTCCGGACTCATCGTCAATGGCGGCACCGGCGGAACCTTCACGGCGACGGGAGCTGGACAGTTGGTGACCTTCACCGCAACTGGTGCGACTAGCGACCTCAACCTACAGGGCAATATCACCTTCGGCAGCAACGCCGCTACATTCGTGCAGTTGGGTCAAACCACTCATATCGAAGCTGGCGCCAATGTAGTCGGTCAGCAAACCCTGACGGTAACTTCATGCAACCTCGATTGGCAGGGAATGCTCTCTGGCAATCCGCTCGTTCTGATAAATCCTTGTCAGACTGGTGCGACGATCGCTAATAGCCAGGGTGATGTCACTCTGACCGGAGATATCATCTTCGTCGGCGACTTCGCTATCCTCGCTGCGAACAACATCAATTTCGGAACCGCGACGACGATCAATCTCGACAGTGGTCTATCCAACGCCGGCAACCTGAGCTTGATGGCTGGATTCGATTTCACACCAGCAACCTCCGGCCAAGAGCAAACCGATGTGCAATTCACAATCACTGGATTGAATGCCGACGGAGGCAACATCGACCTGACTAACGTCACCATTAGCCTCCTGAGTGCTTCTGGTACCGGTGGCAGCCTCCTTGCAGTGGCGAATGGCGGACTCGTGAATGCCGGCAACGTCACTCTCGGCAATATCGCGACATCCGGCAGTTTGGCTGGTGGTGGCGTAACGGTGATTGCTGAAGGTGACATCACCCTCGGTACTGTCAACACGACCGGTCCTACAGCCGGCAATGTCAGACTAGTGAGCGCCGAACCTGTCATCAATGGCACCATTACCGTCACCGACGGTGTAGTGGCGGGCGGCACGTTCGACCCAGGTACATTCACGAATGGAGCTATCCAGTACGGCAACATCAATGCCGGAACCGGTACCGTCGTCCTCAGTGGCGACCTGTCCCTTCCTCCTACTGGTGTAGTCACTGCGGATACGGTCGAATTCAACACGATCGGCGGAATCGGAGCCAGCGCTCTCAGCAGACTGGTGGTTAACGCCAACTCCATTCATGGTTCTGCCGGTAACAGTGCATTCATCGCCAACAACAACACAGGGCTCACCACTCTTGATGCCTTCACCGCAGGTGGTACGTTCGACCTGATCGTCGGCGGAGACCTGGCAGTAGCTGGCGCGCAACAAGCTCAGAGTCTGGTTTATTCAACTGGTGCGACGGGCAAATTCTCCGCGACGGCAAATCTTCAAGGGACCAGCTTCATCGTTATCGTGACGAATCAGGACCTGACCAATACAGAAGTTGCAGCCAACCTGTTCGTCACTCCGTTGCTGACAATCTTGACCGGCAATGGCGCTGATATCGGCAACGGAGCTGCTAATCCGCTTCAAGTAGCTGCCAACGTAGGTGAGATTCGAGTCAACACAGCGTTACTTGGCGGCGGCTCTGCCTCAATCGAGAGCTTGGCCACCACCGTAAATCTCGGACTCACGAACGTCGCCGGCGACTTCAATTTCCTCTCCAATGGAAGCCTCAACGTTATCGACAACGTCACCGTAGCCGAAGGCAACATCAGTATCACTGGTGAAACCCTCGCCGCCGGCTCGACAGTCCGTATCGATGACGGCACCATAATCACTGCAAACAGCGCCGGCGCAAATGGCAACATCTTCATCGGCAACGCTCTCAATGGCGGTAACAAGAAGACTGACTTCATCGAGTTCGGCGTCGGAGCTCAGGTTATCGGTAACGCAGCCACCAAGCCCGGCGGCAACGTGACGATTCAACTTGGTGCTGCGCTCGATCCCAGCAAGATTGGCGATCTGAAAGAACCTAAGAATGTCACCTTCGACATTCTGAACGGAGGAACCATCGTCGGCGGCAAGGGCAGCAAACCCTTCGGCTCCGTTAAGAATCCTCCTGGTCCAAACAACGTGAAAGCCGACAACGCACAAGTTCTCATCAGCAATACACTGAATAAGAAGAACATCGTGATGGAAGGCAACGTGCAGATAACCGCTGACCCACCAAGCACGCTCGCCACTTCGGTAAGTGTAGAGTCGGCGAAGACAGAGCGCGGTCAACGCAATCTTCTCAATCTGCCAACCATCGGCGACGCCGTCATCAACAGCGATGCTGCCGGCAATCAGGCAATCGGTCGTGACGCCCTGACCAATGTGGTCGGCTTCTCAACCCTCAACCTGGATACTGCAAATCTCAACCTCGGTTCTACAACCAATTCATTGTCGGCTAACGGAGCTACCGCTCCTAACGTCAACACCTTACTTGGTGCAGGTTCCAACGCAATGAGCGCAGCTCCGACGGAAGACAACTCCTTCATGGTTGCTCCTGAAGGTCCGTCGTGCCAGACCGAAGCTTCAGTTTGCTCCGATAGCGATCTCGGTCTTGCAGGCAACGGCATCACCGCTCACAACGACAGAGTTGTAATCAAGAAAGGCAACGTTCTCTTCGTTCCGTTCCGCAAAACGGTTGTTGAGACACCACACGGTAAGGTTTCGCTCGAAGCAAATGCAGTAGCACTAGTTTCGGTCAATGATGAAACACTCTCCGTTTATGACATCGAAGACAGCCACAAAGGTTCAGTTGCTGTAGAAGCGCATGGACACTCGATGGCGTTGGCTCCCGGAAGCCACCTGACACTCGCTAAAACGACGAAAGGTGAATTCGCTCAAGTCAACAACATCGAAGCAATTCCTCACCGCAATGTGGCAAGCAAAGACATCGCCAATGGTGTCAGAGTCCACTCGTCCGAGTTCTCGATTGCTGCAGCGATGAAGAACATCAAGCCCCTACAGGCGATGGCATCTTCCAAGCATCCGCAAGCGAAGAAAGTCTCGTCGAAGTTGATCAAGACCACCGCGATCTTGATGCACCTCGGTGGTGGAGCTGACTACCAGCACTACTTCAAAGCCGCAATCACTGCGATGGCGAAGTAGAGGCGAATCGAAATCAAACATTAGTCGGCTGTTCACATTGTGAGCAGCCGATTTTTTTTGCGAAGATAACCAGCCTTGTTCGAACCTATCTGGTAACGGCAGGAAAAGCAATTGTAACGATGGCGAGGCGAGGCCAATCGCAGAACATAACTGGTTACGTACTTAAGCAACCGAAATTTGTTTGCGAGCAGCCAACCACTTTAATAACGATCTAGAACATCAGTTGGCACGACGACGAAAAGCAGAGGAGAGTCGCTTACTTGACAGGGTCGACTGTAGTTGGAGACATACATTAGACGGCCGGTCTCCTTGTGAGCAACCGATTCGTTTGTGAGAAAACCAGCTTCGTGCGGATGTGCTTACATCACTATTTAGAACAGGTGTAAAAGACTCTGCTTTTCGGAGCCTCTATACTCTTCAATTCTCGCGCGAGTTTTGCCTACGCATTACGATACAAGACAAAAGTGGCACGAAGACGAGAGTAAACAGTGTTGAGAGAGAGAGTCCACCGATTACTGTGATTGCCAGCGGGCGATGCAATTCAGAACCGGCACCATGACCGAGCCACAGTGGGGTGAGAGCCAGGAGTGTGCAAAGCGTGGTCATAAGAATTGGACGCAAACGAATAATTCCGGCTTCAACCAGGGCGTCTTCCATTGATAATCCCTGACTTTGCAAACGATTCGCATACTCGAGCAAAATGATTCCATTTTTTACAACCAAGCCCACAAGCAAAATCAAACCCATGAAAGACGAGACATTCAGCGGCGTGCCGGTGCCTATCAGTGCCAGTTCGACGCCCAGCAGGCCCAAGGGCAACACTAGAAGAATAGACAGAGGTTGCAAAAACGAGCGAAATTGAACGACCATCATGAGATAAACAAGGGACGTAGCTAGTAGCAAGACCAGCAGCAACTGTTGAAAGCTCTCTTGCTGACTCAGATAAATGCCGCCAATCGCAATCGAAACTCCGGGCGTCACCTGAATCTGCTTTAACACAGTGCGGACCTCTTCAATAGTGGAGCCCAGATCTCGACCTTCAATGCTGGCTTCAACAGACACATAACGCTGCTGATGTTCCCGAAGGACTTCTACTTCGGAATTGATTTGTGAGACGGTGGCTAGTGCATCAAGCGGTAGGATGGCTCCATTCTTTCCTAGTATCTGCAATTGACCGATGAGCTCTGGGTCGAATCGAATTTTGTCGGGAAGGCGAACCCGTACATCTACAAATTTGTCGCCCTGCCTCATTTGCGTGGCGACTTGTCCCAAGAAGGCCGCTTTAACTTGATCGGTCACATCGAGAGGGGTCAGGAGTATTCGTCCGGCGCGAAGTGGATCGACCCTGATGTCGAATTGGGGTGCGCTGTCCTGACTTGTTAGTGCCAGGTCCACCAAGCCGTGTACGTTCTTCAGCTTTGCTTCGACTGCTTCCGCAACCGACCGGATTGCGTCACGATCTTCTCCGAAAATGCGTATTTCAACAGGGTTACCAGCTCCAGCCAAATCGTTTAGCTGATCGGCGAGTATAGGGTGAAACTCGGTTTCGACCTGCGGAATACGATCAGCGATTTTTTCTCGTTGCTCGTCCATGATTTCAGTAGTCGAGCGCTTCCGTTGGTCATGGGGACGCAGCACGACAAGTATGTCACCGGTGTTCGGCTGTGTTGCGAAGAGTCCGAGTTCCGCACCAGTCCTGCGTGTCCATGCCATCACTTCCGGGCTTTCGGCCAGAATCTTTTCAATTTGGTGGCAAATCTGATCGGTTTGAGGCAACGAAGTCCCAGCAGGCATCAGGTAGTCCAGCACGTAGCTCCCTTCGTCCATTTCCGGCAAAAAGTCAGTTCCTATTTTTTGAAAGAGAAAACCTGTAGCTCCGATAACCACTAGAGCGAAAAGACACGCAATCATCGGATGGTGAAGAGTTAATTTAAGAACTTGGCGATACCATCCGGCTCTCCGAGAGGTTGATGAATTGTGGTCGACTGTTACATGGGTTTTCTGCTTCATAACCTGGGCGCAGAATATCGGCACTACAAACAGCGCAAGGAAAAGTGAAAAGGCAACCGCACTAGCGAGAGTTATTGTTAGTGCCGAGAAGAACTGACCCGCGACTCCAGAGATAAGACCAAGTGGAAGAAAAACGACAAGAGTGGTTGCTGTCGAACTGGTCACCGGACCAGCGAGTTCTTTGACTGCATCGATTACGGCTTCTTTCGAAGTTAGACCTCGTTGAAGCTGGCGATGAATATTCTCAACAATAACGATCGCGTCGTCGATTACCAATCCAAGCGCAATGGCTAGTCCGCCTAGTGACATTACATTCAAACTCTGCCCAAGAAGCGCCATCGTGCAAAAGGCAGCAGCGGCGCACAGCGGTATGGTGACTGCCGCGATCAAAGTGCTTTTCCATGAACGCAGGAACGCATAGAGAATGGTGATAATGAAGGCAATCCCTATGCCGATTTCTTTGAGAATCGACGCCAGTGATTGACGAACAAGCCTTGACTGATCGTAGGCCTTACTAATCTTGACACCAGCCGGCAATGAGCTTCTTATACGATCGATTTCAGCCTCAACGCCATCTGAAACGGCGACGACATTGCTACTCGGTTGCCGAAAAATGTTGAGAACAATACCTTCCTTCCCGTCGGCACTGATGACACTGAGCGGATCTCTGAACGATTGAGTAATTGTCGCGATGTCCCTTAAATAGATAGGCTCACTGCCGGAGCGCGACACAACCAAGCTATAAAGCTCCTCTGGTTTGACTGATTCGCCAGGTCCGACGATTAGGTTTTGCTTGTACCGCTCATCGACTCGTCCCAGAACCTCAATCTGATTGGTTCTTGCTAAGGCGGTAGCTACATCCACGATACTAATTTTGTAGCCGGACAATTTTTCCGGGTCTACTTGTACGGCAATTTCTGGAATTTTACCGGACTGCGTGATGGCTCGAGCGACTCCTGAAACTTGCGAAATGCGTGGTTCTATTTCGTACCGCACTATGTTGTACAGGTCTGACGCAGGCACAGCGTCGGAGGTAATGTTGTAGTTGAGAACAGGAAAAATCGCAGGAGTCACCGGCTCTACAATCAAGGATGCGGAGGCAGGCAGACTCGCTCGAATCTCAGCTATTCGAGATTGTACTTGTTGCCAGGCAAAATTCATGTCGGTTCCGGGCTGGAATTCTATTGAAAGTTCACTGGCTCCTCTAATTGTTTTGGAACGAATCCAGCGCACACGATAAGCCTGATTCGAAGCCTCTTCCAGCGGGCGAGTCACTGTCAAAAGAACGCGGTCAGGTGCTATGTCACCGACTGTGGCAATTACTGCAATTCGTGGGAAAGCCAGTTCGGGATAGACGTCGCTAGGAAGAGATTGAAATGCAAGAATGCCTGAAATAGCAATCAATACGATGACAAAATAGAGAGCACGGCTTTGCTCCAGGAGAAAGCCAAGAATTTGGGATATCATTTTGCAGAGTCCCCTCTGTTGAGAATGGCGCCTTCCGGAACGCCGTATGCTCCAGAGACGATTACTTCATCGCCGTCTTTTATTCCGTCAAGTACAGGGATTTTGCCGTCTTCAGCATCACCAACAGTCACTTTCGTCAATTTCAATTTGTCGGAGCTAACGGTATAAACAAAATGTTCGGCCGGATCGGTTGCACCAGGTACGATCGCTGTTTGCGGGACGATCGCGGCTCTGGTTGCCATTGTTGCAATTGACACTGCTACTTGCTGTCCCTCTTTCAGTCGACCACTATCGTTTGAGCAAAGTAACTGTATTGATATCGTGTTTCTTGTCGTGTCTACAATCGGACTGATCGAAGTAAGTTTTGCACTGTATTTGATACCGGGTAGTGCCACCGTCGTTACCGTAGCCGTCTGACCGACTTTCGGATCGGCGGGAGAATCTGCTGGCATGAACGCATCTACTATGACTGTACTGAGATTGACTACGTGCGCGATCGGTCTACTTGGGTCTGTCATGTCGCCGACATTGAGAAACCTTTGCGCAATGACGCCGGAGATTGGGCTCACCACCTTCGTCCATGCGAGCTGCGTGGTCACACTCAAGGGTGCGACCTTTGCTTCTGCTACTTTAGCTTGTGCCGCATCAACCTGGGCTTTACACAATTCGACTTGACTGCGAGCGGCCACTACATCCTTCTCTGCGACAATGTCCTTCGCAAAGAGAGCCTCAGCACGAGTCAAGTTCTTCACTGCCAGGTCCAGGGCTATGTTGGCCTGCAGCACTTGATTAACTGCTGTGCGTTGAGGCGCAATCGATTGATGCAATTGGGCGATAAGCTGTTGGTCGTCCAGAACCGCTATCAACTGACCCTTCGCGACATGCTGCCCTGGTACGACAAGAACCCTGGTAATCTTTCCGGCGATGTTTGGAGTGATCGAAACCGAGTGATCGGGCAAAGCACTGATCTTCCCGGGGAAAGTCAATCGCTTCTGCACTGATGTTGTCTTGACGCGCATGCTTGGAAGTGAGATACGGTGCTCCTTTTCGGGCTCTGTCGAGTCCTCGTGTGCTTGTTGTGACTGGCAGGCGATGAGAGAAGGCACCGCCAGTAGTAGCATTAACGACAAGAACGTCCGCTGTCGAATGTGCGGAAAGCTGTCTCGGAAGTATGAATGCATGGTCATAGCAATGGGTGTCCTACAGCCTGTTCGAGGTCGTTGAGAGCAATTTGGTATTCCAGTACGGATTGGAGATACTGAGTGCGCAAGAGGATGTTGCGCTGCTGAACGTCGAGAACGGCGTTGATATCCGTTTGCCCCATCTTGTAGCCCAGCTCAGCACTTTTGGTCAGCTGTTCGGAAGCCGGAAGTGCTTTCTGTATGTACTGTCGAATTTTTGCCCGAGCCATTTCTACGCGGCGGTAGGCTAATGCTACTTCCGATTCGATAAGGTTTCGCTGACTAAGTTCTTGCTTGTTCCACTGATTGACGTCTGCTTTTGCCCTGGCTATTCGTCCTTGTTGACGGTCAAAAACAGGGAAGAAAACTTGAGCCTGCACATACGGTGTTTTCCGTTGATTCGGACTGTTGATGCGGTCTTCGACCATGAGCCCGGCGTTAACTATTCCCCTTGGCAAATTGTCGGCTCTGGCTACTTTCAACTGCGCCTGCGCAACTGATGCTGCTTGTTTAGAGACCTTCAATTCAAATCTGCTCTGGTAGGCCTCCTGCACCAACCTTTCTCGCTTTGGCATTTCTTGGGTTAGGTTGGGAAGGAGTCCAGAGTTGTCCGTGGCAGTCTGTTCGTACAGAAGTGCGGGCAGATTGATCGCACCGCCAGCGCCTCTACCGATAAGTATGTTCAACTGCTCGCGGCTTCGGTCTACCAGAATATGAGCTTGCTCGGCATCTAGTTCTGCTTGAATAACAGCCAGGCGTGCACGATGAACATCGAGTTTCGGCACATCACCATTTTCGAAGCGCTGATGCGCATTCAAGTGCAGACTTTTCGTAAGTGATACCAACTGATCTTGAGTTTGTGCTAGCTCGGAAGCCAAAACCAGCTCAGCATAGAGTCGCCTGGTTTGCCCTCGAAAGTTCCAAAGGACTCGTGCCAATTCGAGGTCGGCTTGCTCGACTTGCTTTCTTGCAGCCATCAGCCGAAATAAGATGAGCCATGGCGCCTCGAATTGAATCGAGGTGCCATACTTGTACGTGAACTGAACTTGCAAGTCAGTCATAAAGCCTGGATTAGGAAAGACCGTAGCCTGCTTTATCGCCGCTCGTGCAACGGGAATCAGAGAGCGCGCCTGTTCCAGTCGTGGACTGTTAGATAGTCCCTCATTCATGACCTGATGGACCGTAACAATTCCAGTCCGAAGCACAACCTGCTCTTGGGATGGTGGCTCAGATGGTGAAAAAGGCTGAGCTTGAGGTATCGTTGTTGCGAGCACTTCTCCGGCTCCCGACATGGAGAAAACGAACATCAATACGAGGCATAGAGTTGCTTCTCGTCGACACTTACTCTTGCACAACAGTGCATCGAATTTGCTGGAATTTCTTGGCATGGATTCAGTGTTTCCTGCCATCTGCCGGGGGTCTTAGAGTTCGGAAATCGATTTTGAACTCTGTCTGCTTGCCCGGAATGCTGTCTACATTAATAGATCCGTCATACTTCTCGACAAGCGCCTTGACGATGGATAACCCGAGCCCATTGCCTCCGGAGTCGTATGACCTGGCCTGATCTGCTCTCCAAAAGCGATCAAATACCTTGGGCAGATCTTCCTTGCTGATGCCGATACCTGAGTCTGTGACAGTGATTCGGCAACCCCCATTTCGTTCTACCGCAACTACTGAGATAGAGCCGTTTTGAGGTGTATACTTGATTGCGTTGTCCAGAAGGTTTCTCATGATGCAGTCAAAATCGTCTTCATCAATTGAAAGTATTAAATTCGTAGCAACGCTACTTTCAAGTCTGACTTCTTTTCGGCTAGCGCTCGTAAAGATCTTTTCAAATGCAGCTTTCACGTGTTCTGCTACGTCGATTTCTGGCGACTCTACTGAGTCCTGCCGTCCTTCAGACAACTGTTCTGCTCTTGCCAGTATCAGTAAATCTTCGGTCAACTTCTCTATTTGGAGTGCACCGCTGGCAACCGCTTCAAATTTTGCTTTATCTGTGCTGCGCATATTTTCAGGATGACGCAGTGCTACTTCTGCATTTGTGCGAATGGCTGTGATTGGTGTTCTAAGTTCATGAGCTGCATCAGCACAGAACTGTTGCAAGCGCTCAATAACTTCCTCGACAGGCCTCAGCGCTTGTTTGACGAGAAAGAAAATGCCGACCCCACTGGCGGTGACTGCTGCGAGTGTTCCAAAAACCAAACATTCAAGAAGGGTAAGCTTCTGTAGTTGTATCTCAGCCAGGGGATGACCGACTCTTACATATCCCAATAGCCGTTTGTCTGCGATGGCCGGCTTTGTGAATACCAATGCTGGCGGCTCTGTCTGCCATTGAAAACATTCCTGTAATTGCAGTGGTACGTTCAAATGAAAGACTCCCTTTTCAATATCGAGTTTGCCCTGGGTGTTGAACCACTGTATGCGCATCGGCTGTAAGGCTGGCGACGCTTCATCAGGGAGTATTGAAACTATTAGGTCTGGTTTTCCATTGTGAGATTCCCCGTAGTCGTCGAAATCGATAGAGGAGATTGCGGAATCAGCGATTGAGCGAACCTTGTCTTTCAATTGAGAATCCAATCCCATACAACCAAAGTGATAAACGACTGCACAAAAAATCGCCAAGACAGTGATGAATACTGCTAGGTTGATAACTGCGAGTCGGATTTGCCACTTCTCAAGCATTGTTCTTTAATCTGTAACCAAATCCGTAAACAGTCTCGATAACTTCACATTCAACTCCAGCTGCGGTAAGCTTCTTTCGCAAAGTCTTGATGTGAGTTTTGACTGTTTCTTTTCCGCCGACGGATTCTTGTGACCAGAGTTTATTCAATAACTCTTCTCCGTTGAAAATGGTTGAGGGATTTTGTGCGAAATGTAACAGCAGACGATACTCTGTCGGCGTGACATCCACAGTATCTGCACCGTGATTTACAGTGCAAGAAGCTGTATCAATCTGCAGTGGGCCACATGCGACGATCGCGGTTCTCCTGTAGGCGACAGAACGACGCGACAAGGCTCTCACTCTAGCCAAAAGCTCATCGAGGTCGAAAGGTTTTGTTAAATAGTCATCGGCGCCACAATCAAGCCCTCCCACCTTGTCGCGCTTCTCAGAGCGTGCGGTGAGCATTAGAACCGCACATGAGTTGCCGCTCTCCCTTAACCGTTGACAAAGCGAAAATCCGCTGAGCTTCGGGAGCATGAGATCCAAAATGACGATGTCGTACTGCCCTTGCAGCGCCAGATCTAATCCCGTCGCGCCATCGAAGGCCACATCTACTATGTAATTCTGATGTTGCAGCTCTTCTTTAAGTGGAAGCGCAATTCGTTGATCGTCTTCAACTATTAAGATCTTCATGGTTCGTCCAGGGTGTCCTTTTCTTCGAGTTTAGAACACGAGCGGTGATTATCTGGTGAAGTTCGGGCGTCGCTCTGAAAATTTCGGAATCTGACCTTTAGAATTCGAGATTTGACGCTCTATTGAATAAAGGTACCACTTGGTATCAGGCGAAAAATGCTGATCCGGACATCAATAGGCAAAAGAAAATAACGGTTTCCTTCCTATGTATGGCTAATCAAGATTCTAGCGCAAGCGAGTTGGAGATGACTTGAATTCGCTTGTAACAGGAACAGCAAAGGCAGCGATTACCAAAGTTGGAGGTGCGTCCTTATCGCGTTTCAGCTGGACTACAATTCAAACCGTCGACGGCGTAACTCCTATTGCAAACACTTCTTGGTTGGCTCCGCTGCAATTCGTTCGACCGGGGCCGTTGAAAGTTCGCTGCGCCGATTATTATTTGCCTCGATGATAGAATAGTTGAACCGTGAGGCAGGCTGTCAGTCGAATGCGGCGATTACAAGTCATTTTGTTGCTGATGTGCGTGGTGTATAT
This sequence comes from uncultured Candidatus Obscuribacterales bacterium, assembly GCA_964418155.1. Lineage (GTDB taxonomy): Bacteria > Cyanobacteriota > Vampirovibrionia > Obscuribacterales > Obscuribacteraceae > JADYXR01. Next base: position 59,640 of record CAYQKX010000009.1, read on the forward strand.
TGCCGTCGCCATTTTCTCCTACAACGATTTGATCTTCACGACTGAGCTTTCCAATTCGAAAACATATAGTTTGATAGAACACGGGCTTGTGAAGAATCCACCAGCTCGTCAGGCGATGCTGATGATTTTCTGCGCGCTGCTCCTGGAGCTTTATCGAAGCGGTTTCGTCGCACTTAAGCGGGTATCCGCGACAAGGAGACAATTCTCTATCGCGCTGATCCTCGTTACTCTAATTACATTTTTCGCAGTTCCATTTGACTCGACTGATGTCTCTGTATACATCAATCACGGATGGCTGCAGTCTCACTATGGCGTCAACCCCTACGGTAAAACCGTCTCCGAGATCTCCAATTGGACTACGGATCCGATGTTCAAAGACCATTGGGTCAAACTTCCGACGGCATATGGTCCGCTTTTTTCTGCCATCGTTGCTGGTATCACGTTCATCGGACATGGCAACTATCTGTTGGATGTGTTTCTATTCAAAGTGATGAATGTCGTTTGTCATTTTGGTATCACTGCAATGATCTACTTTGGTGTGAGAAAGTTGAGGGGACCGGAGCAAGCGCTAGAGTCCGCATATCTATACGGTTTCAGTCCCTTCGTACTCTTGCACCACATCTCCAATGTTCACAACGATATATTGCTCGCATTCTTCAGTTGCCTTCCGATGTTTTTGCTCATCATGGGAAGACCATTGTATGTTGTGCTCGCTTGTCTTGCCGGCGTTGCCGTGAAGTATATTTCGCTTATATTATTGCCTGGTTTGATGGTCCTGGTGTGGAGAACCGCTGGGCTGAAAGTTCTCGCAAAGAGCTCTATTATTGGAGTTGTACCGCTACTAGTGCTCTCCTACATCTACTTTTCTGGTGTGGATCAGCAGCATTTCAATCTGGTCGTTGTTAATGCGTCGCAGCATTACGGTAGTCTGAGGTCGCTACTACAGACGATACCACGGGTTAATGTCGAGAATGTTTTTGGCATTACAGCCATGGTTCTCTTCATTTGCTTCTGTGTCTATAAATTCGTTTTCTGGATCCGCTATCGACGCAGTGAAACACTGTTTCGCACTGTACTTCAAGACTCGCTCTTGTTAGAAACCATATACATATGTGCGGTGAGTGCACATTTTAATGCCTGGTATCTAATCATGTTTACGCCGCTGGCATTATTCCTGCCACCTGGATCGACATTGAGGAGGTTCTGTATTCTGGCACCGTGCACATTGTTGTTTTCATTCTTATGGTTTGGATTTCCCAGTCCATTAATGGCACCATTGTTCCTTTGGATGGCATTTGTGTTCAGTCGAGTACCTTCGGCAGCATTGGATCAGTTAGATTCGACGGGAGAAAGTGCGTCAAAGGATTCAGACCAGATCGACGAAAACAGCGCTGAACCGCAGGGCTGTGATTGATTTGAATCTCGCTTCAAGAGCATCGCTCTGGACAATAAATGATGATGCCCGCAACCACACTACGATGTGTTGGTTCTGGATGCAAAGGCTGTACGATTTCACCAATATCCTTATCGACCTGACGCACTGAAGTTGCGCAGCTTGCCATCCCTTGAGTCTGGGCAGACAGCGCGTCAGCTGACGGAATTCTATTTTGATATTTTGGAGACTCGTTGCGTAAATACGAGCCTTGATTTGCGGCGTTGTCCATGGAGCTCTGTATGCCTGTTTGAGAACATGCAGATGCCCAGTCGTTCGAATCGGAGAGATACTATGGCTTTCGAATTTACTCAAGTGAACAATGATACTGTAAGACAGTATCCCCTTTTTACAGATGAGATTTTTGGTAATCCTGCCAGTCAAGATAGACCGCAGCTCCAGCAGTCTGCGAACTTGTGTGCAGTACTTTTCGACGCTGCGAATCCATTTCTTATCACACCAGACGATCGTCGACCCGCGGTTGGTTCTATTGAGCGTCTCAGAGATGCCCCCCGAAGCAAGCAACATTCTCGGGATCTTCCGAAAGAGCTAACAACTGAGCTGCAATCACTTACCGCAGAGTTCGCCGAGGGCGGTAAGTTCATTTCGGACGAGCAATTGAAAGGTGTATTGGATGGAACGATTGCTGAAAAGGACCTTCTAATCAATCGTTTGCGGTCAGCTCTAAAGAAAGCGGTCGGTGATGGCAAAGACATTGGACCGGCGATAGATGCGATGAATAAGAAACTTGCTGAGTTGAAATCTCCGTTCGAGATTAAGGCTGACGAGTATAAAAGAGATGGAACCGAAGGCTTCAACATCAAACTTGTCGATAAGAAATCCGGCAAAGATGCGGATAAGTTCCTGGCGATCACATGGGATGAGAGTCAGCTAGAGCGACTTTCATCCCATTTCTCTACCGGTAGGTTCCTTTCCAAGGAAGAGTTAGAAAAAACGATAGATGGGACAATGCTGGTCAAAGATACGAAGTTGGGTGAGTTGATGACGACCATTCAGGATGCTGTCGCACGAGGAATCGATCCTATGAAAGTTGTCGATGGCATGAACAATCATCTGGCCAAGTCGAAAAGCAAATTCAAGATCGAAGCAGAGAAAGATGGAGATAGTATTCGACTTCGTTTGGTGGACAGAGATTCCGGCAAACAGTCCGACAAAGTTCGCGTGCCGTTCAAACCCTTGGAGAAGTAGTCCAGAGATCACAAGTTAAACGCGCAGCGGGCAGTCGAGAGGCTGCCCGCATTTTTTCAGGTCTCAGGGAAAACACTATGTACCTTGGCGCTATCATCGATTACCTTAACTGAAGCCTGATAAGTAGGGTAAGTTCCTATGAGCATATTCGCAGAGCAACTCAAGTTTGAGCCGCTGACCGAACGGCGCAAGATACTCTTGAAGATCGATGTAAGCGCGATGGTTTTCTGTCTCTGTTCTCTTTACTTGGCTTTTTGTTTCTTTGTACTTCAGACCGAGATCAGAACTATCACTGATGCTTTTTTGCAGCACATCTTCGGACCATTGGGTGCGTGGCTGAGAATGGTCCTCGGTCCACCTTTAAAGGATCTCTTGCAAATTTGTTTTCCCGCAGACGTCAGGAACTTGATACTGACAGGACTTTCTTCGATCGGAAAGTCTCTCCGGTACGCCTTCTATACCGTGAGACCTTTTCTATCTGTTTTGTATTCAATGTCTATCGTGCTGCTTTTGGGCTGTACCGCGGTGGCATATCATTCAGGTCTAATCGGGTATGGTCGCCGGAAGAAGGGTGACCAAACTGTTCTGATGCACGAGTTGTGGAAAATCAAAGTAAGACTCTTTGAACCTCGGATTAGTATTCGTGCAAGCTCCGTTGGAAAATTCAGATCTATCATAACGCCAGTGGTACTATCTGTGATATCGTTCTCGTTCATATACTTGTTTTTTTCCGGAGCACTACTTGCGACTGGATGGCAGTTTGTCGGGCTAATAGAACCCGGTCTCAACGGGTGGTTCATCGCCTGCCTCAGAGATGCCCGAATCGCTTACCCGTTAGAGTGGAACGACTATGCAAGGTCCTGGCATTTATCAAAGCAAGAAATGATCGGTTCGCTGTTCCAGTTCAAAGAGTTGCCGGCAATGCCTCCGGATCTCTTCAGGTTTAGAATGTTCGCGGGTGCATTGAGCGCTTTCGTAACCGCGATTCCAGTTTCACTAACATGTTTTTTATTTGGCATCGACAGTTTCAGCCGAAAGTCTCTGACGCTTACGCCGACGCGATTGATTGTAGGTGTTCGCACGTTCTATTTCCTCTACTTCTCGAAAGCTTACGCATGGGAAAATTTGCTGAGTGCTTGTGCTGAGACATGCAAAGGGAAAAGTCATCTAGTGCTGAGTTTTCTCGGTAGCCGAGTCGTAAGGATAAATCTTGATGAGTTAGAGAATAAACAGCGAGCTACTCTGATTCAAGGATTAGACGAGTTAGCACCTTCGTGCCAGTTTTCGAATGAGGTGAAGGCGCTGTTTGATCGAACCCGCGAGGAATGCGTTGCTGGGTACACTTTGTTTTGGGATGATGAGCTCGCGAAGCAGCGTAAGTCGACCGTGTTTGTTCCATTGGAACAGGGCGCGAAACTGAAGGGTGGCGATCTGGAAATCCTCCGCCAACTATCCGGGCAAGGTTGGTCGTGCACGTATCTGGCTCGATACAACGGTGAATTTGTGGTTGTGCGAGAATCGGTTTTGTCTGACGAAACCAGCTCAGGCAAGCGTGCGCTGGAGACTCTCGAAAAAGAAGCCAGGATTCTTTCATCACTCAATCATAAATCAGTCGCAAAAGTCCTCGACTTCTTTGTCGAGAAAGAGAGAAGCTATCTGATGCTGGAGTATGTAGTCGGACTGGACCTTCGCAAGAAGATCGGAATGGTTGGCTCCGTGGACGAACAGCGAGCCATCGAAATCGGCATCGAGGTCTGCAATATTCTGCAGTACCTCCATGGAATGGAACCACAGGTTTTGCATCGAGATATCTCACCAGACAATCTCGTGTTGACCGCTGACGGGCAGCTGAGACTCATCGACTTTGCTGCGGCGAAGCAGTTCATCGAGAATGCTACAGGAACCATGATTGGTAAGCGCTCTTACATGGCGCCTGAGCAGCTTCGCGGCAAAGCATCTGTTAGAAGCGATATCTACTCGGCTGGTGCGACACTCTACTTTTTGCTAACTGGAATGGATCCAATCGCGCTCAATGAATGTGAGGTCCTGAAACAACGACCGGAGGTGTCTCCAGAACTAGATCTCCTCATTCGCACCATGACGAATTTCGAGGAGAGCAATAGACCGGAGACCATTGCCGCAGTGCGAGAGAGTCTTCAGTCGATACAGAAACAACGATCTTCCACAGGCAGTGCTCTCCTCCGGAATTTGCGCTCTACCCTACTCGAACGCGATGGATTCAAGCTCAAAGTCGATTCGCGCGAGAAAGAAAAATGCAAATAGCCAAACGCTTTTCCGGCGTAATTATTCCTGCATCGCTTCAGCTCAAACAAGAAGCGATCCCGGATCGGTTCTTGCAGGTCACTCAAAGGGATGGGACCATCTTTCTGGTCGTCACTGCACTAATCGCGCTATCGGGATTGCCGGCCTTGTTTGTCGCTCAACTTTGGTCAAATCTTGGAATACAATCAATTCTACATTTCCCGACAGTGACTTTCTGGTCTGTATTCAAAATAATGTATTGTGCTGGAATCGCTTGTGTTCTGCCGATGTTGGCAATACTTCTGTCGTTCAAGGTTCTTTCACTCAACTTGAGCCGACTGACCGCGATTCTCTCGGTCACCGAGAGTGGTATCGGTTGGACCTCTGCTAATTTTTTGACGAGGCTGACGCTCAAATGGTTAAGGCAGGCTCCGGCGCCCGTCAAATGGAAGGATGTAATTGCTGTTACGCTCGGCGAGACCGCGAGTACGCTTGCTGGAGAGTATAAGATCGAAGTTTCAAGGGAATCGTACAAGGGAGAGTTTGATTACTCAAACAAGCCGGTTGGACGGGCAAACATAATAAATTTTGTGGGCAAAGGAGCTGATGGAAAGTTAAAACCACTTCTGACTGTCTCATTGAATGCCTTGTCTAAAGAGTCGAAGAGAGATCTGGCTCTCGCTATTGAGAAATACGCACGACATGCTGTGATTACAAGAAAAGCATTAGAAGAGTTTATCGGTGCCGAAGTTGAGGAGAGTCGAAGCCTGTCGTACACTGCCATTTGGCTAAACGTACTAAACTCGACGGAGTCAAGGATCCGTTGCGAGGATTTAGCACCTGGCGATCAACTGAGAAATTCAGACTTCACGATAGTGAAGCGATTGGCTAGAGGCGGTCATGCCAACCTCTATCTTGCCGAGATGGCGACCGGTCGGTTTGTCGTTTTGAAGGAGTTCATTACGACGACAGTTGATGCCCGCAGCGCCATGGTGGGATTGGAAGAGTTTGAAACCGAGAGTTCGATGCTCGAACGCATTTCTCACTCTAATATATGTGGACTTGTTGAAGTTTTTTCGGAAGATTCTCGCGTATACATTGCGCTGGATTACGTTGAAGCACGAAGCTTGCGCGATGTAGTCGAAGATGAAGGGCCACTCGATCCGGACAGAGTATTAGAGATTGGCAGACAAACCGCACATGCTCTCTCGTATTTGCACTCGCTGTCACCACCTATTATTCACCGAGATGTCAGCCCCGATAATATACTACTCTGCGATGATGGAACCGTTAAGGTCATCGATTTCAGTGTCGCCGCCAATGGCGTATCCGAAAAGATTTCAGGTGTCGTTGGCAAACCTTCTTTCGTGTCTCCCGATCAATTTCGCGGAAGGGTGCGGTTGAACAATGATGTATATGGATTTGGTGCAACTCTGTATTACGCGCTCGTCGGAAAAGACCCAGAACCAATCACCCAATTGTCAGCAGCACCAGCCGTGACTTCGGATGGATCCGATCTGTCGAAGTTGGTATATGATTGCACTGCTATCGATAGAGCTAAGCAAGCATTCGAAAGTATGGAACAGGTTAAAACAAGCTGGTTCTAGCGGTCGTAGGCACCGGCAGAGGTGACCGGATAAGTGACGCTATCTGGCTGACTAATCATTCGAAAGCATGGAACATTCAAGACCAGCTTGTCCGATGGTCGTTTGGGTAAAGAGAAGCTGGTTCTAACAATTGCTCATTCAGTTGGAAGCGGTGCGAGCTGATAGTTGCGCTTTGATTGCCGGAAGAGCTTCTCGTGCGGCTTTCTCTCCTTCAGCGATCGCGCTTGCGAGCTCTTTCTTCGTAAAAGAATGCATAGTCATGAATTGAACTTTCGGTTCAATCAAGATATCAGCACCGGTGACACCTTTGTTCTCGACTTCCGACATAAGGATGCTGGTCACTCGATCGGCGAGTTCGAAATTGGTGTCGAACTTTTCCCGTGGGACCTTTTCGAGATAGCTGTGTAACTTTACTGCTACTACTAGTGGTGCATCGGCAGCGTCTGCAATTTCCGCCGGTAGGTTTTCTCGAATTCCGCCATCGACGAGCTGTGGGCCGTCTTTGGGACCCAGAGTGCGATAAACGAAAGGCACTGTATTGCTGGCCCTGACAGCGTCGGCGATATTTCCTTTGCTAATCCAAACAGGTTTGGTATCGACAAGATTGATCGATGTGACTACAAGTGGAATTTTTAAGTCTTCGAAGTTTTGCACATCGGCCGGCAGGCTTTCGCGTATACACCGCGAGATAGACTTGCCGCTGTACAATCCTATTTTAGGTTTTAAACACATCATTCGAGCAACCTGATAGCGTGGTGCATAGAGCATCACCTGTACTAATCTCGGTCTCGGGAAGAACGCTTTCTTTAATTTCCCGGATAGGGCCATCTCTTCGATCTGAGTGGCAGACAACCCACCTGCGTAGAGGCTGCCGATAAATGCGCCAATGCTGCTGCCAGTGATTAGATCTGGCTTGATGCCTTCTTTCTCGAGCACCTTGAGCACTCCAATGTGGGCCGCACCTCTTGAACCGCCACCGGCCAGTGTCAGTGCCAACCGCATTTTTCCGGCGTGAGATTTGACCCGCTCAACCGCTTCTTCACCGCCTCGTGGTACCGGTGGCTGCGCCACTGCGGCTCCGGCTGCAGGAATGTCCGCTGCCACGAGCTTCGCTTCAGCATTTTCTTCTGCCTTTGCCGCGCTTGCCGACAGCATCGCGAAAGATACCACGGACAGCAATAGCGCGCGTGCAGGAGCAATCTGCCCTTCTTCGTTTCGCTGAGCAACACTCTGCGTCATCGCCATGCCATTCATACGAGCACCTCTTATATGTTTGATTGTGCCGACTTCGTTTTTTGTCTGAATCGGTGGTTCTAATAGGTTTTTAGTATTAACTACCTGAATCACTATGGCTTCCATAGCACGCGTGCGTGACGCGCGTGCCTGAATTGCTGGTCAATAAGAAGTCGCCAGTTGTCGTTCAAAAGAGAAACTGCCGGCTGCTCCGTATAAGAGTTGGCTCCAACCGGAAGAGGAGCAGCTCCTTCCGCAATCGGCTGCTTTACTGAGAATCGGCTGTTCGGCTGAGAATAATCGGCTGCTTCGCTGGGACCGCCGGCGTCTCTCCGGCATATAGCAAGTGCGGATATTTCTAAAGTTGGGGATTCCGCAATCCGCCATTCGGAGCGCTGCCGTCTCTACCAGCATCTACTCGCTGAGTGATTAGGAAGTGATAGTTTTCGCAGCTACTTAGATTCAGACGAAGTAGTAGCTACTTCTTTTTCGGCATTCATCTGAGGAGCTACTCGATACAGGTTGTCTTCCAGATGATCGTAATGATAGAGCTTGCTGTCGACCGGCACATCGCCTTTGTTGGACAAGATATCAGCGACGCTGTCATATGGGATGACATGTCCGAGCTTCAGTGGAGATACATCGAGCACCGTAAGTGATGGCTCGCTTTGAAGCGCGGAGCGCAGGTGTCCAGCGCGCTCTCCGTGCTGCTTAGGATAGAAGAACCAACGAAGCGTTCCGGATACGTTTATCTGGAAATCATTCTTGGCCACATACACAATCACTTTTTTCGCATGGCGATTTATATGCTCCAACTGGCTCTTGAGAGCGACATCATCTAGATCGGCTCGCGACAAAATGATCTCGTCGATGTTGCGTCCGCCGTAATCCTCCGGGCGACTTTGCAAACAGAAGTTTGTGATCAACTGTGTGCCGATGCTGTTCGACACGACGCAGATCCGTTCGTTCGGCAGGGCAGCAAGTACCCGTTCCAAAAATTTGTTGAATCGCTCCTGTGTGCGGGGATAGGCGAGACTGGATCCCGCATACCCCTTGGAGCAACCCCAGCAATACGCGATGACCGGCGCTTTGACGCTGCTCGCCAGATCGGCGGCCTGCCGCATGGAACCATTGTAGTCGAGGCAGCAGCCGTGCACGTAGATAACAATCTCGCGCGTCGGAGCGGTGTTCAACATCGTTTTGGCTCTAGAAATCAGCTCGGTGAAGCCGTCTCCGCCGAATACCTGAGACTTGTCGAATAAGCTTTGCTGTTCGCGAAAAACCTCTCGATCAGATTTCTTGGTTGCTTCTGGCGGATAAATCAGCCAACCTGTGTCTCTGAGCTTTTGCCTTGCGTCATCATCTCCGATATTGCAATGCGCATCTTCGCGTTTTAGCCCATAAAAGATTGCTTCAATCGGGACAATGACTTGAATTCCAAAGTCGATTTCTTTGCCGTCGCCGAATTTCTGCGCTCGGTCTGTCGCGAATAGAATCGGGATTGATGCTGTCGAGGATCCGAGTTTGTTCTGTACTTGCTGGCAGCATTTTTCTGCTAATGCGCTGCCGCACGGCAACCACAAACTCGCCGCTGCAACAAGCGCAAGTGCGATTACCAAGATCAGTCGTCGTCCGGTCATTCTCTCTAAGGAAGCCAACAGATGATTGCCGGAATCATACCAAAACAGCCGCCGGCTACCAATAGAGTGGCTTGTAAGATTCCGAATCTGTTAAGCAGCCGACATAGCGACAACCTGTCGTTCGGCCCTGCTGGCTGGGGATTCGGACGTTTTCAGTACTGAGGAACAGCTGAATTGCTCTACTCGATGAGTCCTGTCAGAGCTTTCATGATCCGTGCCGGCGAGGACGCCGGCGGTCCCAATGGAGCAGACGAGCGCGGTTGTCAGAGTCAAGGCTGGGCGGCTGCGAACGGGTGAACTGAAACAAGTACCCGAAAAGGCATTGCCTCTTTGCATGTGTGCTAAGTCACCATTGGCACATAACTGTTTGAAGCGAGAAGTTTAACCAAACATACAAGCAGTTGATTTTATCAACTTGGAGGAAGAAGCCATGGTCGCTGAGCTTTCATACTATAGACGAACCGACAGACGCCCCATCATCTATCAATGCCAGGTCTGCGACGAGGTCTTCACATTGACAGTCGAACTTTACTGCTGCCCGAATTGCCTATCTAGAGAGCGCAGCTGCATTATTGTCCTCCACATGGAAGATGATCCCGAACGAGATGAGATGTTGACCAAAGCTGATTACAGTGCTGGTGATTGAGCCTGGAAGAACAGTTACAACGAGTGGGAGACCGCTAGCGCGGTCTCTTTTTTCCGGGGTTCCGCCTCTGACGAGACAAATCCGACGATTGAGCTGAACAGCATTGAATCTACTACCACTTGTTTAACTAGGAGGTCGTTGCTTAAACATGTCGTTGATTAAAGCAAGTTGAAGTCGCGATTTAAGGTCGTTGTAGGAGAAGGTCGTTGTCTGACTGAGTACGAAGCTTTTTAAGAAGATCGTAGTTTGAGTAGGTCATACGGTCGCTGTCTATGTAGGTTCACAGGCGGTCGGCTCCAGTGTTGTTTTGATCCGCGATGACTATCGGCTGACTCGGACAGGCTTTCTCGTGGGCTATAATTGCTGGGAAAGAAAAAGACAATCAAGATGGCAACCGATCTTCGAGTAATCTGCTTTTACTTACCGCAGTATCATCCGATTCCTGAGAATGATGCGGCGTGGGGTGTTGGCTATACAGAATGGCGTCACGTGGTCATGGCACAGCCATTGTTCGAAGGGCACTATCAGCCACGGCTGCCGGCGGACCTTGGTTTTTACGATCTTCGTGTTCCTGAGATTCGCGTTGAACAGGCAGAATTGGCGCGCCGCTATGGAATTTTTGGGTTCTGCTACTATTTTTATTGGTTGGGCAACGGGCGACGTTTGCTTGAGCGACCACTCGACGAGATGATCGGAAGCGGGCAGCCTGATTTCCCATTTTGCGTTTGTTGGGCGAATCATCATTGGCGAAAGAATTGGATCGGAAGCCAGGAGGCGGTCGTCAGGCAGTCATACTCCGAGGACGACACCAGGGAGATGATCAGGGAGTTGATTCCGATGTTTCGCGACAAGCGATATATTCTGGTTGATGGCAAGCCGTTGTTCGTAGTCTACAAGTCGCAATCATTGCCGGACCCGTCTCGATATGCCGATATCTGGAGGCAGGAAGTTCAGGCTGCCGGTTTTCCAGATCTGTACATTTGTAGGATTGAAAACGAAGTGGCTGTCGATCCAGTAACCATCGGCTTCGACGCTGCTATCGAATTCCCCCCGAGTGGAGTGCGCTCGGCTACTCGAGATGTTGTTCCACTCGAAAGCGGTAGTGGTTTCAAAGGCGTTGTCTGCGATTACGAGCAGACTGCATTCTATGCCAGCAATCGACCGAGTCCGTCATTTAAGTTGTTTCGCGGTGTGGTTCCATCCTGGGATAACACTTCGAGGCGATCTCCCGGCGAGGCTACTATCTTTCATGGTGCCAGTCCGGAGACTTATCAGGATTGGCTTGCTGCCTGTGTCGAGTGGACAAAAGTCAGGCACGAAGGCGACGAGCGAATGATCTTCGTGAATGCATGGAATGAGTGGGGGGAGTCTGCGTATCTAGAACCTGATCTTCGCTTCGGTCACGCATACCTGGAAGCGACGCTGAATGCTGTCGCCAACGGTACTCGACCGGCAAATTCAAGCGGTATTAAATGCGCCACCACGTATCGATTAGAAAAGAAGGACCTTTTTGATCTTAAGGGAAACAAATTGACGCTGTCGAAGAATATCAAGGGTTCGATTGAGATGATCGAACACAATGATGGCAAGCTACAATTGGCAGGCTGGGCGTTAGACGCTGACAATCCAGAACTGCCGCTTCATATCCTCTTGTTTCACTCCGAAAAACTGCTTGTCGCAGAGAGAACCTTCGTCCAGCGACCTGATGTCGCCGCGCAAGTCGAACGCAGAGCCAAGAATTGCGGGTTTTTCATCGAGGCAGATCTGGTGGCATCTGACGCTGTGAATGTGGTTGCAGTCGCAGGGGACGCCCGATTCGCCGTTCTCAAATAAAGCTTAGTGTGTTTTTAGCGCGCTCTCAATAATCCTGAGTGGTCTTGTGATGGTCCACGAGCGGCTCATTTTAATTTGAATGATCTGTTCTCTCAGATAGCCGATGTAAGCGAGTTGCTCATCATCCTCCGAAGAAACGGGAATTTCCCTTTCTTTGAATGTGGCTGTTAACGGCTTCTCGCCGACATCATCGGGAAAAGAGTTTGGATCAGTTAGATCGTTTTTCGATTCAGGTTCTGCCGCTGATGAAACTTTAGTCGGTCCTGAGCTGAAGTCTCGAAGAAGCTTCGTAATTCGCCAGGATCGACTGCTTAGCAGTACTTGCACCTCCCGCTCCAACGCCTCGATCAGACGTTCGTTGTGCGAACGTCCCGTCGACGTTGCCGTTCTCATTGTAAAACCGGAATCTCGTGCAATCTTGGTTAGTGCATGCAGAGCGAGTTCCAGATATTCGCCGGCCTCGTCTGATGGAGTGTCGAGCGCTCCAGGGGATAGAATGTTCTGATCTATGAGCGCCTGGTAATAGCGTGAGAGCCAGGTCACATTGTTCTCGATGAAGGAATCGTTGAACTGTTGAAGGTCGCTTGCGTACTTCTTCCGGAATCGAACAAAGTCCGTTAGAAGCCTGAGCGAACGTATGTCCTTGGCTGTTACAGAGTTAGGATGGCACCGGACATGACAAAGAGTATCCGGAATGAAAAGGAACTTTCCGTTCATCAAGACTCGCAACCAGAGCTCGAGATCAGCGAGTTGTGAGAACTTCGAATCGAATCCTCCCCCGGCGACACTTCTCCTGAACATCACGGTCGAGCTTTCGCCGATATAGTTAATTAGCGGATTGACACAGGTCCCAAACAACTCTTTCCCACCGATGGCACGCATGGGCTCGACAATCAGCCCTGCATTAGGCAGATCCTCTGAGCGTATGAATTCGCCATTACTATCGATGAGACTTCTACTTACGCTCAAAAGCGCCACGTCAGGATGGAGTTCCATAGTCTCCACGCACTTTCGAAGCATATCGGAGTGCAAAAGATCGTCCTGCGAGAAGGGCTTGATGTAACGTCCTTCAGCTTGTTTGAAACAATGGTTGAAGTTGGCGAGTGGACCAAGTCGCTTTGCATTTCGTTGCAGACTGACGCGAGAGTCCGTCTCTGCGAAGTTGTTTGCTATCGTCCAGCTGTCATCGTCGGAACAGTCATCGATAACTATTAGCTCAAAATCATTGAGTGACTGGCTGAGAATACTCTGAATAGCCGAAGCCAGATATCGTCTACCGTTGTAAACAGGCAAACAAACTGAAACTGTTGGACGATGTTGCTCTCTATTAGACATCTGTACAGGCGCTCAAACGAACAAGTGTTCTTGAGACTATTGCTAGAAAGTTTTCAAAAGATGTGCAATTAGTGAAGATAATAGCATAATTAGCTCAATGCCTATGGGCGACAATGACCCGCAGATTCTTGATTGATGAAAAACTTCGTAGATTTCTTCACTAGTATCAAGTCAGCCAGACCATGGCTTATGCTCGGAAAAGGTCCGAGCTTCAGTCGACGTGGAGAGTTTGATCTGTCTTCTTTTACTGTAATCGCGCTCAACCATGTGGCCCGTGAGCTTAACGTCGATTTTGCGCATGTCGTGGATATCGAAGTCATAAAATCACATGGGCGAGAACTGTCGAATAACGCTCGATATCTCGTGATGCCATGGGTTCCACATCAGCAGATGGTGCCTGGTGAGAAAACGCTTGCTGACTGGCTCGAGCATCTACCAATATTAGTGGAGTTGAATGAAAACGATCGCTTGCTCTGGTATGACCTGGGGACCTCACGTCGCAAGAATGGAACGCACCCGCCCGTAGAAGTAAATTGCTTCAGTTCTGAAGCGGTTCTCTGGCTGCTTGCGCAAAGTGGTGTTAAAACGGTCAGGTCGTTAGGGATTGACGGCGGTATCGAATACAGTGCAGAGTTCGATGATTTAAATCGTGAGACCAGGTTGGCTAATACCCAGCCTTCTTTCGACAGACAATTCTCACAGTTCGCAACGATAATCAATCGATTTGAAGTCGATTACTCACCCCTGGTAGCAGAGTCACCGGTTCGAATATTCGTTGGTTCAACACCTTCAGAGTGGCTTCCGTACAAAGTCTTGGAATACTCGATTCGAAAGCACTGCAGCATGTCTGTCCAATGTCAGGCATTGAGCGACGCTCGAATAGATATTCCAATGCCCAAAGATCCGGGCAATCAACCAAGAACACCGTTCAGTTTTCAGCGCTTTCTGGTGCCCGAGCTGAAAGGACATTCCGGTCGTGCGTTATACCTTGATTCCGATATGCTTGTAATGGATGACATTCGAAAATTGTGGCAGTTGCCATTCGGTGGCAAGGACCTTCTGTGCATCAATCCTTCGAATGAAACGCAAGAGAAATCTAAGTACAGCGTTATGCTTCTGGACTGCGACACTTTGAAGTGGAGCATTAATGATATTGTTGCCGAGCTGGATTCCGGGCATTTGAATTACGAATCATTGATGTACGATATGCGAGTCGCAAAAAATCCGGCTGCGACAATCCCTGCCAGTTGGAACTGTCTCGATTATTATGATCCGGGAGTTTCTTCGTTGATTCATTACACCAACATGAGCACGCAGCCCTGGGTTATGCGTGGAAATCCAGGTGCTACCCTATGGATGAAAACTCTTAGAGAAGCATTGTCCGAAGGATTTATTCGCTTCGAGTCCATGGAAAATGAAGTTAGAAAAGGGCATATTCGACCGTCAGTTGTCCGTCAAGTTGAGAAGGCGATTGATGACCCTCTCATGCTCAGCGACGATGATGTGAAGGCGGACAGAGACTTTGTCGCTCCGTACGCCAAGATCGCTCGAAAGAGTGGCGGATGGTTGGAGAAGCTAAAAGGCGTCATACGAAAAACCTGATTTGTTTCAGAACCGAATTATTTTCGAGAGCTTGTTCTTCCAACTGTTGACCGGAGACTTTGTCTGATTGAGAGCGAAGAGTGGTTCTCTGTGTTCAAGAATTATGTTGAGATACATCAGAGGCAGTTGGCTCTTTCGAGCCGACATCGTTTGAATCGACACAGGCGAATTCAGAAAAGCGACTGCGGTGTTGCTCTGGTATGGGATGGTTTTTTCAAGCTTCAAGGCATCTCGATTGACCACTTCCTGATCACCCTGAAATTCAAGTCGTGATGAGCTGTATTTGATTGAGTAGAGCTGTAAGTCTCCACCGGAGCTGTCGTCATCTTCCAGTTTTAACAAGAGTTGGCAGATTATCAACTTGTTGGTAATTTTTAGATGCGGTCCTCGATCCTGCAGTGCTTCCTGACTCACCGGCGCGTGGTAGGACACCTGCGCGTCGGCGAGGATCACGCAGTCGTCGGCTGCGTCGACGAATCGCTGACCGATGCTCCATTTTGTAATAGAGCCGTAGCGCTTCTCAAGCTGCGGATAAAATTCTTGTATCGCAGGTCCGAATGCAGTTAGTAACTTGCGCACCGAATCCGGTGCAATGTGGTCCTGGATCAAATCCCGCCACGCCCTGTCGAGAGTAGGATCCTGCAAAGACTTAGCGGATGCATAATGCACTTTCTGTCCAGGTCTAACTTCACTTGGAGCAAATTTCGAAAGCGGCGGTCGCGAGGCCAGCAAAGTCCGGCACAGGGAATCTTCAAGGGCGGACTGGACAACGATATGGGGGAAGGGCTTGTGGGTTAGCTCACTGTTTACGATTTTGTCGAAAACCGACATCAGTCACCTCGATCATTTTAGAGAGCTGGATAAATCCATGGTCGACTCGGTAGATTGTTGCCTGACGCCAGAGCTACGCTGTCGCATCGATCGCCGACACTTATTGGAGAGCACTGTTCGACTTTCTGGGTAATACCATCGGTAATAGCATGTTCTTTTGTCTGAAGCTGAAAGAGCTGGGTGGGCATTTCCGCAACAAGGTTGATGAAGACTCGGTGTACGTCCGTCTTCGATCTTGGGCTGACGCCGTGCAGGGCTTCGTTAGTGTTTAAAAACATTACCAAAACATTCTGCTCGTACGGTACGCTGGTGACGAATTCCATTGCTTCGAGATCACCGGTGCGCGTATAGTCCAGCTTCACCGGCCGACTTTTCGGTCTGTAAATTTCGAGATCTCCTCCCTCGGAATCGTCCTCGTCAAGCCTCATATACAGCAAGCCGACGAAGAGCTTTTTCGGACAATCCACATGCGGACCCCTCACTGTGGTGCCCGATAAGGATGCCGGAGTGTTAACCGCAATTTGACAGTCCAGGAAAACATCAGCATGACTATTTTTGTCAATTTCCCGAATACCGGAGCGAAGGTCTTTGAGAGAACCGAAGCGCTGTTCGAAGTCCGGATAGTTTTTCAGAATACTTGAACCGAACAAGCGAATGAGATCGTCGAGGAAAATCTGATTGACGTGTGTCTGCACGAAATCCTTCCAGATCTGCGGAATTGTCGGGTTTAACGCCACGTTCGAAGCTGAATAGTTGATCCTCTGGTTGCTTCCATAATCAGCACCTTTGAGCATTGTGGACAGCGGTGGGAGACCCTGCAAAAGCTGTCTAAAGACGTTTTTGTCAAGCACATCTCTTGCAATGAGCATGGGAAACGGGCTCTCTACGATATTTTCTTTGGTCAGTCTGTGCGTGACCAGGAGTGAGGCTTTGTTTAATTCAATCGAGTTCATGTCACAAATAATTCCTGTTAGCGATTGACTCGGATGAACTGGTTGAGGAATCCGTTGACCATTGATGTCTTCACCTTCTGCGGGTGCGACGCTTTTGCTGTGATAAATTCCAGCCGATGAATTTTGAGTGATAAAGGAGTGGTTGATCGAGAAATGCCGCCGGTATGGACGATGCTAACGCGTACCTTTTTCGAGTTCGACTGTTGTAGACGGAAGCGGAGCGTCGCGATATGCGGGCCGATGTCATAGTCTTGCGATTGAGTTTGATTGTCCCAGTCGACGGTGCACCGACCGCCAAAACCGCCTGAGAGACAGACCCATACTTCGGTGACATCTTGCGGATCGAGAGCGGTGGCAGCAAATTCGATGGTTATCGACTCATGCGTTGATGCGGTTTTGTCACGACGAAACTCGAAGACGTCTTCTTCATCTAATTTTGTTTGCTCCGCGCCAATAAACTCGCTCACGACTACGCTTGCTTTGCCTTCGAGACGCGGCATCCCGTCAGAGTATCCGAGCTCCTCCAGGATGTTGCCGAGTGTGCACCGGAAGATGTCCAGAATTTCTGCAGGTAGCGGTTCTTTCTTCCAACGCTCGATAGACTGTTCGAGAGAGGCGGTGGTTCGGTGCTGCTCGAAGGTTTTTTCTTGCGGCAGATTCTTGATCTCTATTCCGGTTGCGTTGATTACTCCCTTGAAGGTTGATACCGGATTTGATGCCATGTCTTCGTATCTAATTAGACTGACCCGAGCTCCAGACCGTTTTAAAGCCTTGAAATTTTCATAACGGTGCAGGAATCTATATGCCAGTGTCGTGGCGTGATCCAGATCCGAGTCGCCTTCATTACGTCCGAAGGCCAGATAGCCTCGTTTGGAATTAAACGAATTGGTCGACAGGAAAAGATCTCTTGGATCACGGAAAAGGAAAAGTGTATAGCAGTCGAGTAATGGAGCAATGAATGCGGGAATCCACTCCACGACTTTTTCGGCGTAGAATTTCGACTTTGGCGCGCCGGTCCGAACCGACGTCGAGAATTGATTCCACATGCCATGCAGCATGTCGGAGCTCTCGGGGATATTGATGAGCGCGTTCGAGTCCGCGTTCTTTCTCAGAATAATTGGATTGCTGCCAAGAATATTTTGATTTGCCGCGGACGGTGGTCCGTACTCGGCAAAGGTCCGTCCATCCCATTGAGCCGCGGCTTGCGCAATCAGGCTCAGATAGCGACTCTCGAGCGGATAAAGTCGATCCATTACACATGCTTCGTCAGTACCTAGAAGCTGCATGGCAAGCGTCGAGCCGGAGCGCCCCATACCTGTTACCAGAATAGGGGTGAGTAAACCTTGCTCGCGGACTGATGCCACTATGTTTCGATCTCCACGGAAGCCAAGATCTTAGCATCGGTATCCGACACCAAGCATGATCGCGGACTCAGCATGTACTGAATGTCCCGTCACCGCAGGCCAAGTGCTACTGATAGAGTTGTTTGTGCTGTTGACAAGTCTTAGCAAAGTCTCAAACTTATGCTCGGTGGCAAGCGCAGACAGTTGGCTACCCACGCATCACGGATAACTGTTAGACGACTGATTCGCCGTGGTGGTGAAACGCTTGCGGTTCAGCTGGAATGCACAAGCTAGTAGTCTTGTTTGAATTGCCGAATTTGAGTTTAATGTTGAAAGCGACTGCGGTTTCTCGAATTAATTGTGCGCAATGCGTTGCTGGGATTCCCGAAAACTAAATCGCTTCAGACTCGATGGCGTCAGCGATCGAGGCAAATAGTTTTCGACCACCGTGAGCATTGAGATGAAGCAAGTCTTCGAAATCATCCTGGTGATATTGACCAGGCTTATCCGGTTGCAGCAGTTGTGCATCGTATCTGGTGGCTAGAGCCTTTAGTGTCGCATCATATTTCTCGATGGTAGATCGCGGAAATATGTCGCGGTATGGCTTTGATGCCGGCATATCAACCAGTATTGTTTTGATGTGTTTTTGCTTCGTGATTTGCAAAATTTGGTCCAGATAGCGCTCCTGAGTTTGAAAACTCTGCCAATCTATGGGTAGATACATGCTTCTATAAGACTGAAGTTGTTCTTCGGAGTCGGATGGCGGCGTCACAAAGCCTGACTCGAGGCTCGGGTCGCGCCCTTGGGCTGTGAGCAAGATGCGATTAAAATGTTGTTGATAGCCTTCCCTGTTTCGATAACTGTGGACCGCGCATTGAAATAAAAAAACGAGAGCTTCTTTCGGGGAGTCGCACTCCAGACAGTTGGAAGCGTCTGCAATTAGCCGAAAGGTTGGAGTTGCGGATGGAGCTGCTCGACTCTTGTCGAGAAAGTCTCGAGGGTTGATGCCGAGAACGACTGTATTGGGGTGGTGACCGGCTTCCAGATATTTCTTCAGTATCAACGCAGAGTCGGAT
This sequence comes from uncultured Candidatus Obscuribacterales bacterium, assembly GCA_964418155.1. Lineage (GTDB taxonomy): Bacteria > Cyanobacteriota > Vampirovibrionia > Obscuribacterales > Obscuribacteraceae > JADYXR01. The sequence continues at coordinate 78,642 of CAYQKX010000009.1, forward strand.
ATCATACCTGCGGATACGGCTAGATTCAGGATGTCCTTATCTTGTTTGAAGTCGCGTTTAATAAGGTGTTCAAGAAAATCTGCGTGAATATTTTGGTGAATGATGTTTTTCTTGTACCAATCATCGAAACGACCGGTGCGTTTGTGATATTCATCATCGCAACGGACGGCAGGGGCGAGCATTTGTGAAGATCCGAGGATCAATATGTCTGCCGAATCGCTCGTGCGCAACTGCTTGGGAAGTTTTACCGCTGAATGAGTCTTCCAACTCGTGTACTCTCTCGGCTTGTCGATAAGCGATTGCTGGTAAATCTGTCGTAATGAAAAGTCCGCAAGCAAAAATAGGACAAGGCTCCAGAGCGTAACGCTTCCTGCCAACTCCCTCAATAGTCTGGATTTTGCTTGCTTTCGTTGTGAGTTCACGATTATTCGCGGTTTGTGTACTCACTGCTTTTACCGCAAAGAGCACGTCTTATCCAGATTGTTAGACTCAGCTACCTGAAAACCACCACTACCTGACTCAATTTACGCCTTTCGCGGGGCATCGCGACATCCGCAAGCCATAGCGCCGGCCTCTCGACGGCAGCGAGCATGCCCGGGCACCGGCACCTAGGTATTTCTACATCCTGGGCACTATTGCGTATAGCCAATTTCCCAAATTTTGGTATATTGACATAAGTAGTTAAGAGAATTTTATTCTAAGTAATGCAATTACACCGCATAGCAGTCAGCGGTCCGCTCCGACGCCAGAGAAAGCGGCGCCAGGAAGGATCTGCGCTTAGCGAATTCGGACCTGCGCTGTTTTTCCTGTTCATCTTCGCTATTTTCCCGGTGCTGGATATGATCCTGTGCGGCTTTAGCTACTGTTCGTGTGTCGCGCTCAACGATTTGCAATTGAGGGAAGCCGCTAAGCTCCCCAGGTCCGTTGCTGACTCGAGCAAGGGACCGGTCAAGCAAGATATTCCTGCCAGGTGGAAGTCGACCGTCGTCGGCGGATTCTCTGGTACCGTGGACATTCCTGAGACGGGAGTTTTCTATGCAGACAAGTCCGGGACTGTGTTCGTGACGGTGGCAACTACCGTAGTTATTCATCCATTCCTCAACATTCCATTTTTTGTTGGCGTTCCAGGTATCGGCGCGCCGCTGACTGCCAAAATCGCCAACAAGCGGGTAATGGAAAACCCGCAAAACTACCTCCGTTAGCGATGGGGTGACGAATGCGACCTAGAAAGCGAAATAAGGGGCAGACTCTAGTTGAGACCATGATTGGCTTTGTGGTTCTGATTCCCATTGGGCTTGCAGCAGTGAATGTCGTAACGCTCGTAAGCACGAGTCAAAACAACGAGCAGTGGGCCGAGATTGCCGCAAGGGCAGCCGCGACAAAGCCTGATAAGACCAGTGCCCTCAAGGCCGCGCAGGACGCAATCACTGAATGCGAAGTGAATAGCATAGTGAAGAAAGTCCAGATTACCGGCATGAATTTCGACCTTGCCACCGGCCACGTCACAGTCAATACTGCAATGCAAGTGCAGCTGCCGGTGCCTATTCCGGGCTTTTCTGAGGTCAATTGCTCGGCGAGTTCTATTCAGCCGATTGTCAGCACACCTGCACCGCGGTAGCTTGAATGTCTAGCATTAAATATAGTGGCAACTCGAATGGGGACGGACGTGACAGTGGTCCTGAGCGTAATATCGCCGGTGGTGCGAAGAAAAAGCGGTCTCGTCGCAATCAAAAAGGTGCCGCCCTTGGATTGATCGCTGTTGCTGCTCTTCTTCTCTGCTACTTAATCTATCTAGGCTTTCAGTACTGTATGCTCAACGGCGGCTCCAGAGAGGTTCGCAATGGTGTTGACGCTTCGGTACTGAATATTTCGAAGCGAATTTTCGATGTGAAGGTTCAACCGACGGGTGCATATGCGGACTGCGCAGACTCGACAGGCATGATCGGTTTGTCTAACATCAATCGTGTTTGGGGCAAGGCCTATCTGATAAGCGCCAATATCGACGAGATGAAACAGGATGGAGTGATCACCAATGATGCGGTAGGTGCAGGCGAAGCCGCGTATCAGATGGCGGCGAACGTCAGCAAGTCTCTGCACGACGAACTCAGCGATCGAACAGTGCTTAACGGACTGTTTTCCAATATGGCTTCGCAGCGGCGGGTGCCGATGTTAGGTGGTGCTGCCATCCAACATTCGAGCGACTTCCAAACCTATCCGGTTGCGATGGTCGATCGAGGAGCGGAGAGTAATATTTCCTTCGACGCCAGCGCATTGCCGAAAAATGCGACAGTCAATCAGGTGAACGCGGGCAATGGCAACTATATTCAAGGATATTCTCCGTTCAAAGCTAATTCAAAAACTTTTTGCTTTGTTCCTTTTCGTCTGGGTGAGACACCTCATCTGATAGCGGATAGCTACTTCAACAGCAACAGAGCTGACAGTCATCCTATTACTGATTGCGATTTTGCGATCCCAAATGCATTTCAGGGACATGGTAGCGCCGGTGGTGGTACCATCGCGCTTGGCGCCACTGCCAGTGCCGTCGCGAATCCACAGAGGCAGTTTCAACTGACTGTCCCACATGCGTTTTTGCGGATAAAATTCAGTAATCATTCAGTTTGGATGATCGACGGTAAGCCCCGAAACTCGATGCCGTACGGTTCAACTCCGGAAAAATACTGGGGAATCCGCGATAAAAAATTAAAGGATGGTCGAACCATCAATGGCTGGGCTACTTTGGGAACGGAATATAGCAAACCGAGCTTGTTGGCGGTGATCGATGCAGTACCTGGCGATCACACTCCGGGAATGCAGAAGCTGCTTCAGCGCGCCAAAGAGATTGAACCAGCCTTCACCATGGATCGACTCAGAGCGCTGCTAAGCAAGCAAGAGCCTGATCCGAAGAACTTGACCTATTTCATCTTTCCTAAATACAGCACTGAGGATCTCACTGATCCTCAGCTCGACATAGCGTCAAGTGGGAAAGGATTACCCGATTGGCTAGCTGCGGCGGCAGGCGCAGAGGCGGAGCAGAGAGAAATTGTGAAAGAGCAGGTCCTCACCGATAATGAGAACGCCACCGTCCTCATAACTGGAAATCCTCCAGACTGTCCAAAGTGGATGGAGATCTCCGGAGCTATGAAGTGGCGTCCTGGAACCGGTATGGGACAATGTCTTGGCACTCTCTACCTCGATCGAGTGACGACGGTTTTCTATAGGCCGGGAACCGAGGACTAATGGCGATTTGATGCGCTTCTGCAGTACTTCGTCGTGCCCGGAAGTTGTATGAGTCCTCGCAGTATTGACAGAAATTCTTGATGCTCGTTTTATTTAAGGTCAGGCAGATACTATGAAACAAACATCCGGCACTTTACTCTATAGGCAGGTCTGTGATGAGGTTCACGTACTGCTAGTTCATCCATCTGGTAACTACAACAGGAAGGCACCATGGGGAATACCAAAGGGTTTGCCTGACGAAGGAGAAGAACTGGAAGCCGCCGCCAGAAGAGAGACTCTGGAAGAGACTGGAGTGATCGCCGGAGACCTTATCTCCAATGGTTTTATCGACTATACGAAAAGCAGAAAACGGGTATTCTGTTTCGTGGGCATTGCCCCAGATGACGCTCAGCCAAGATGTGCTTCGTGGGAAGTCGATAAGGCAGAATTCGTTTCTCTGGACAAAGCAAAAGAGATCATTCACCCGGACCAGAAGGAGTTCTTGCTTCGCCTGGAGAAAATGCTTAACGACCAAGCCGAGTAGTACTCGAATATTCTGTCTCGTGGCACCACACTGCTGCCACTAGTTTTGGCGCTCGTATCTGGGTCTCAGGTCGCCTTAGATCTATATCTTTCGTAGCCGAGCGCTTCGGCGAACCTGTTGGCGATATCTGGACTATTCAGACGGTCTACGCTATTCATGGCTAAAGCTTCCAGATGGTCAGACGGGTCCGTGCTGCCGACGCAGAGCAATGTGTCTGTGCTGAAAACACCAGCATCGCGGCAATCTTTAAGCGCGCGAACGAGTGCTTCGAATCGGCTATCCCTTGCGTCAAACCAAGCATCATCGCTTGAGCAGGTTTGAGTGGCTAGAGCCGCTAACTGTTGGCTGATTGGAGTAAATGGAGCATCAGTTGCTGAATGAGTCCACTCAGTATATACAAATCCGATCTCTGGGTATGACGTTTCCTGATTCTTCACCCAGTCAGGAGTGCAGGCGACATGAAAAAGTGTTCTGACATCATCATCGGTGCAAAGGGCAAATCCAAAAAGTTTGGAGCCACCGCTCTGTTGGTGTAACTCATCTGCGGCTATGCGAACCGCGGCTGCGGTTTCCATTCTAAGATCGTTATTTTTGTTCGTCATGTGATGCTCATTGTGCCAGCAATTATATGGTTTTCCATGGTAAAGCCATCATTCAACTTGTTCCCAAAAAGTGTCCGGAGGACCGCTCGACAGGAAGCTCATTTGTCGTGCCTGCCCTGCGGAAACGTGACGGCTGTGATCTTCGTGTGTTCAGTGTGTTACAGCGCAACTATGGAATTCGGTTTAAAATATAGGCACTGGTGAGGCTTTCGGTCGAATAGATATCCAGGGAAAATAAAAAATGGGCATCCACGTATAGAAGTCCCGCCAGGCGTGGCATGTGATTAAATATGATGCTTGAATAGATATTAGGGCAAGACAGGGCTAAAATGCGACCACGATCATTTGCAACCGCCTTACTACTATGCATTCTCATCGGCAGCGCCCCCGCGTTTGCAGCGAATTCGTCGATGAAGGAAGGAATTGCCGCATACAAGGCGGGCGACTACAAGACGGCAATTGGGCACTTGGGCTCGGCATTGTCGACCGAGTTCAACAATCCAGTTTTGCATTATTATCTCGCCAACTGTTATGTGAATTTGAAGGAAACAGAGTCAGCGATCCGCGAGTTCAGAATTGCTTATGCACTTTCGCCCGACAATGAGGTGGGCAAATTTTCCAAGGACGCGCTTGGTTATCTTGGAGCGCCAGTAGAAGTGAAGAAAGAACCAAAGCCGGAAAAAAGCAAAGCTCGTCAGCCGAAGCTGGACCTACCCAAATCCGATCCGATAATGGATCAAGTACTCGAGAAATTGAGAAAACAAACAAGCGAATCGCGCGCATATGAGATTCAGGCGGACGAACTCATCTCTCGCAGAGAGAACGAGCGGTCTCAGTCTATGCTCGATAGCACCAAGGACGATATCATGCGCAATAACTATCGCTATACGAGACGAGGGCGCGCTATTCAAATGCCAATGCCGACGGATTCTCAGCGCATGTTGGACTCAATGAAGAATCAGTTTGACCGGCAACAGCAGTCTCGACAGCGTGGCACTTCTCAAAAGATCCAAGACCTTCAGCGAAGCGCCGAGAATCTGGAGCAGCTGCTCAACGAGAGGCATTCCTCTGGTGGCGTCAGGCTAGTTCCGGCGGGTACCAACTTGTACATACGTAATTATGAACCGGGCGAGCCACTCGTGCCGCAGTTCTGATTTCTATCTCTATCTCTTTCTTGGAAGCTTCCGAGCATGCTATATGCCTAAGAGACGCCGGCGGTCCCAGTGGGACTGCCGTTCCCGGTGGCGCTGCCGTTCGAGAGTTATGTAATCAATACCGATGCGTTTTCATACTCGAAGGATTGTTCTTTGCTCATGAACAAGGCTTTGAGTAGGTCTCGGTAAAATCCATAGAGCGGAATCCGTCGTGAAATCTCGTCTCTGAGCGTGTCTCGCTGCGTCTTGAAGCTGCGGTGCGAAGGTCCTGCCATGTGATCCAGCTCTAGATAGTAGTTGGACAGCGGTTGGATTTGTATTTCGAACACGCGGTCGCGCCAACGTGCGACGCTCTTCAATGCTTTCCAGCCGGTCTTCTTCATTTTTGAAGGTTCGCAGGTCAGGTAATCTTTTGTCTCGATAAACTCGAGCAATCGTTCCGATTCTTTCTTACGCATCGGCATGGAGATGTCGCATATCTCTTGCATTCTCGAGACATCTGCTTCGCTGAAGATCAACTCCTCGAGTTTTTTGTGTACGTCGAAGCAAGTTTTTTCGTCCTCGCAGATGATCTTTATTCCGAAAATGTCTTTGATAAACTTACTGTACTGTCGCAGGTGTTTGTCTCGTGAAACCAGCTCGTCAAGCACGAATATCTCATCGGCTACCTTGTTCCACAGCTCTTCCTCAGCTTTAACTCTGCTCGTCAATCGATTGACTCCGCTCATCGGACGTGAAAGTGGAACATACTCGACGAAATTGGCAGACAGCGTCAGCGGCATCCATTGACTGTTTTGCTGGTATCGAAAATTGTCTACGAGATGGTTGCCCAGGTCGATGTCGGTTACGGAGAACAAAGTTTCGCGCGTAATTCGTTCTCTGATAAGAAATGGACGCGCTTCATCTCCGGGCAGCGCACCGATTACATTTGAATGCAGCTCGAATGTGCCTTCCAGAAGAATGGTCGCTAGCAGATGACCCAGACTGTGGAGATGCCACTCGCCATCGAGAATTGTTTTTTTGAAACATTCACGCATGGCGGCGATGGTTTCACTCGACACCTCGATCTCTATATGTTTGTTGGGATGTGCTTCTTGTTCTTTCCGCTTCTCGGTGAGGTAGTCGATGAACTGATGAAGGACAGGATCGTGGGTTGCCATCAACAGTGGTGACTGCATCTGAGATGAAGCCGGAGACAATGGAGTCGGAGAATGCATATCTTAGGATTCACCTTTTTCTAGCTTGGACTGCTTCTTCGCGAGTCGCTTAGCGTCTTCCTTGGCCTTCTCTTTCGATTTTTGCTTGGCGCGCTTTTCCTTCAAGCGCTCCTCTTCTTCCATTCTGGCCTTTTTGGCGAGCGCTCGGTCTTTCTCCTCGGTAATTCTCTCTTGATAATAATCGTATCCACCGGCAAAAGGGCGTAATGTAGCATCTTTAATCTCGACAATTTTGTTGGCGACTTGAGAGATAAAATATCGATCATGCGACACGAACATCAGCGTTCCATCAAAGCTGTTTAATGCCTCTTCCAGTGTCTCTTTGGCTGGTATGTCAAGGTGGTTGGTCGGTTCGTCCAGAATCAAGAAATTACATGGTCTGGTCAGCAGTTTTGCCAGAGCAAGTCTCGCCTTCTCTCCGCCACTGAGCTCTTTCACACGTTTGAATACCGTCTCGTCGCTGAACAGGAATCGTCCCAACAGCCCGCGGATCTCGGCGTCTTTCCATGTCGAGACGTCATCCGCGATGGTTGCGAGCACGGTTTTTTCCATGTCCAACGCCTCTGCCTGATTTTGCTCGAAGTAGGCAGGCAAGATGTTGTGGTCGCCGATTTTGACTGTGCCGTCGATTGGCGATTCTAACCCGGCGATTAATCGAAGCAGAGTTGATTTGCCGCATCCGTTTGGGCCGAGCAGCGCTATTCGATCGCCGCGTTCGACGGAAAGATTGGTCTCGAGGAAGAGTATATTGTCCCCATATGCATGGGTGAGACCTTTCACTTCGAGCACCTCTTTTCCGGAACGAGGCGAAGGAGGAAATTGAAACACGAGCGTGCGTGGTCCCGTCTCTGGTGCATCGATGATGTCCCACTTATCTAACTGTTTTTCCCGACTCTTCGCCTGGGTGCTACGTGTGGCGCTCGCTCTGAATCTTTCTATGAATACTTCTTGGCGCTCAATTTCTGCCTGCTGTCTTTCGAAAGCTGCTAGTTGAGCCTGGCGCTCCTCTTCTTTGAGGGTGATATATGCCGAATAGTTGCCGGAATATGTGGTGGCAATTCCGCGCTCCATCTCGACGATTTTCGTACAGATTTTGTCGAGAAACTGTCTGTCGTGTGATACCACTACCATTGGTATCGTCTGTTTTCTCAAATATTCTTCAAACCATTCGATTGTCTCGAGGTCGATGTGGTTGGTAGGTTCGTCGAGGAGCAATAGGTCGGGCTCTCGTAGCATGACCTTGCCGAAGCCAACGCGCATCTGCCAGCCACCAGATAGCGATGAGACCAGACGATCGCCGTCCTCGCGCGAGAATCCGATGTCCGGAAGAATTTTATCGATGCGCTTTTCCAACCCGTAGCCGTCATGAACGTCGAATTCTCTATTGAGGCGGTCCATCTTTCGAAGCAGCCTGTCGAGATCGTCTCCGGAGGCTGTTTCGAGCTGATGATGTACAGTTGCGAGCTGTTCTTGAATGGAAGCGACTTCCTTGAACGTGCTCATTAGCTCTTGTCTGATTGTATGCTCCTGGCTGAGCAGGAACTCTTGCGTTAAGTAGGCAAGTCTCGACCCGTTGGGCTTGAAGACCTCACCAGAGGAGGGTTCGACTTCACCCATGATTATTTTGAATTGGGTGGTTTTGCCGGAGCCGTTGGCTCCGACGAGCCCAACGCGCTCGTTGGTTTTGACTTCCCAGGTCGCTTCCACGAGGGGTTCGCCGTTGGGGTAGATTTTGCTAATCCGGTCTAATCTAAGCATCTGTTTGAGTTGTGGGTGTCTTCGGCTTGCACTGTACTTGAATACTGTCAAAGCTTCAATCGATGTTGGGGCGTATTTGGGGGAAGTCTCACAAAAAGTTAGTTGGTGGGCAGGGTGCCCAGGGTTGTCTGGGTATTCGCGGATGTCGAAATCCCAACATGAAACGTGTCTGAACATGCTCAGTGCCTGAGAGGACGCCGGCGGTCCCAGTGGAGCAGCCGGTCGGCATGAGAGACGCCGGCGGTGCGGAGGGCGGATCGCGGAATCCCAACATGAAACGTGTCTGAACATGCTCCAGTGCCTGAGAGGACGCCGGCGGTCCCAGTGGAGCAGTCGGCGGTCTTATTAGCAGCCGGTCCGTTTGGCGGATGTTGAGAACCCAACGGTCGTCCCTTAGAACCATTCCTTGATATGGTTGCCGAGACGTCGGAAGAAGGATGTCTTGTGTTTAGGTTTGCTCGCGGCTGTTGCTTCGGTTGCAACCCAGTCGACCGTCCTGACGACGTCACTCGCGGTCTCTTCTGTATCCTCGAAAACGTGTGGGAAATATGCAACATATGGAAGTTGCGAAGTGAGGCGCTGCTGCGGATCGTCTAAGCCAACAAGCGGTTTGGAATGGTCTTTGTAGTATCCGGACATGTATTGCGACCAGATTCCCGCCGCGATAGTACCGCCTGTGATACCTCGACCATGCACTGCGTCATTGTCGTCGTTGCCGGCCCAGACGGCTGTGACGACATCAGGAGTAAAACCGACGAACCAGACATCTTTGAAGTCGTCGGCCGTGCCGGTCTTTCCAGCCACCGCCACGCCTCTGAGGCTGGCTTTTCTCCCGGTTCCGTTCTTCACTACGTCTTCCATGCTGTCTGCTATCTGCAGGCAGGGCTCTTCCGGAAGTCGCTTACTGCGGCTTGCTTTGAACTCTTTGATGACCTTGCCGTCTTTATTGTTGATATGTCTGATGAACAGCGGTTGTACATACTCGCCACCTCTGGCGATTGTAGCGTAGGCATTCGCGAGTTCCAGCGGAGAGACGGCGCATGTGCCAAGTGCGAGTGATGGGACCGGCTCCATCTCGGTGGTGATTCCTGCGCGTCTTGCAGTGTTGATCACACGATCGACGCCGACTGATTGTCCAACCTGTACGGCGCAGACGTTGCGCGACTGCGAGATGGCATCGCGAACAGTCATCAGACCTTTGAATTCGCCGTCATAGTTTTGCGGGGTGTAAGTGCGACCGTAGGACAGTGGTATCGCAATTGGTGAATCATTCAGTACTGATTCTGGACCAATAGCTTTGTTGATCAATCCGGCCAAGTATACAAATGGTTTGAACGATGAGCCCGCCGTGTGAGGGTTTAGCGCCCTGTTGAACTGGGAAGTCGCATAAGGACCGACTCCGCCGACTAATGCTACGACGGCTCCATTGTTGAGATCGATCGAGACGACGGCACCCTGGTCGACGCCGCGCGGTGCTTTGGCGACTCCCCGCGAAAGGGCTGCCTCCGCCTTTCTCTGCGCAGCTACATCGAGGTTTGTATAGATCTTGAGGGGGCTCTCGAAGAGTTTGTCTTCACCGATCTCTTGTTTGACGAGTGCGACGACGTGATTAATATAGTAGGGGTGGCGCAGAGCGTGAGGACCCGGCTTGAATGCCAGTTTCGCTGTTTTTGCTTTGCTCGCTTGATCCTTAGTGATGAATCCGCACTCGGTCATTCCATCGAGAACTTCCTTCTGTCTTGTCTGCGCTCGCTTGAAATGCGCTTCCTGTCCCAGGTCCGATGGAGCTTTGATTAATGCCGCCAGGAATGCAGACTCGGCAAGGGTCAACTTGCTCGCTGGTTTGTTGAAGTAAGTCTGCGAAGCGCGCTCGATGCCGTATGCTCCGCGTCCATAGTACACTTCGTTTAAATAGGTTTCGAGAATTTTGTCCTTCGAATAGCATGTCTCGATATCCAGCGCCATGAACATCTCTAAAATCTTGCGGCGAGCCGTTTTGTCGTCATGACCGAAATACATCGTTTTCATCAACTGCTGCGTAATTGTGCTTCCACCCTCGATCCACTGACGCGCCATTGCGTTTTTATACATCGCACGCGTAATGCCGAGAGGGTCGATGCCTGGATGGTGGTAGAAGTTGTGGTCTTCGATGCCGATGACTGCCTGTCTCATAAACGGTGAGATTTTATCGAGCCCAATTGGCTCTCTTTCGCCGTCTTTCTGCACTACAGTTACGAGCTTATCGTTGATGTCGTAGACCTCAACACCCGCCTTTTGTTCTTTCAGCGTCGGTAATTTGATAAACGAACTGTGCGTGACGATTTTCAGCCCTACTGTTGCAAGAGATGCACACAGTGTTAGCGCCAACAGTTTCGTCAGCTTTCCTTTATTAGCGCGTTGAGCACTTGCGGACCGAGCTTTTCTTGATTTGCGTGGCATGAAACTCACTTGTTCCCATCTAGATAACGCCTGGTTTTTGATTCGTTGAGGCACAGGCGTAGTTTTAAGAGTTTTGCCTGCTGAATCAATTTTGATTCTAATTCGATTGAAGAATTCCCGCAGTTTTCCGGATGATAGAAAACTCTTAGCCTGTGCTCGTTTTCGCCGTTGTCTGGTCTGCAACTTATGCAAAATTCTTGCAAAATCGCGAGGTTGTTTGTCCATAGCCAGAATCGACCGACCGGTTGAGTTACGGGGCGCCAATTAGTGATTAGCACACGGCTCTATCGACGATGAGAATTTGTTGAAGGTTCCACGAGGGAATCGGTTCACAAGCGCCCGATAAGCCTGTAGCTTGGTTGCGAGCGTAAGACCTTTGATAAGCCTGGGTATAATTACGGAAAAAAAGGCCCCGCATGTCAAAGATACTCATCATAGAAGACGACCTCGCCCTGGCGGAATTTGTCAAGGATTTCCTGGAGGTTAAACTGCATGAAGTGGACCATGTTGCTGATGGTCTGGAGGGTCTTGCCTGGCTCCAACAGAAGCCTTATGCGGCGGCAATCATAGACTGGCAATTGCCGGGGTTGAGTGGTATCGAAATCTGTCAGAAATTTCGGAAAGGCGGCGGTAAAGCGCCAATAATCATGCTGACAGCGAAGAAAGGCTCGCCGGATGTGGTTGATGGACTTTCTGCCGGAGCCGATGATTATGTGACGAAACCATTCGAGATTTCGGTTCTGTACGCGAGGTTGCAGTCTGTGCTTAGGCGGGCTCCCAGCTTTGATTCGCGCACTCTCATCTTTAATGACATCGAGCTGGACCTCGATGGTGGCGTGTTTCGAATCGGCGAGGCTACGAAAAAACTGACTCGAAAAGAGCTTGGGATTCTAGAACTCTTGATGCGCAACCCTGGCCGCGTCTTCAGCGCCGACGCCATACTCGAGCATGTCTGGTCAACAGACTCGGAGACTGGACCCGAGACCGTAAGAACTCACATCAACCATCTGCGCAAGAGTCTCGCTGCGGCTTCTCCGACCTGTGGCGATATAATCGAAAGTGTATACGGTCTTGGCTACAGACTGAAGCACGAATGACGGTCGGTACGAACAAAATGAGAGTGCGTCTGGTAATCAGTGTTATTTTTGTTCTACTCTGTTTCACCGTGTGCGCTCCTGTGGGGTCGACAAAGAATATCTACGCGATGGAGGAGCAGCCTGAGGCAGTTAAGGCTACTCAGAAAGTAGTAAATCAGTACGTTCAGAAGAAAAATTACGATAAAGCCCTGGCCGTGCTGGATGCAATGGAGTCAAAGGGCTACGATAAGAACTCCAAAGAGTACAGGTATATTTATCTGCAGCGTGCAGGAATTTTATTCACGCGACAGGACAAAAATTGGGCCGCGGTGTTGGATACACTCGCGACAACCCCAGAGCATCGAAACAGGGCGCTCCTGTCGAAAGCCTATTATTGTGCCGTTTCTCCCGGCGACGAGAATCTCAAGGAAGCGGAGCGCATTCTGACCATAGTCAACCCTAGCACCCCATTCGATCAGTACTCTAAGTATTCCTCGCAGTTTCATCTTCACGGGAGGATGGCCCGATTTAAGAGCCGGCTGCAAGCGGCCATCGGAATGAACGAAATTGCTCCGGATTCCAGCACGGAATTCAATCTTTGTATAGCGCTCGCCGCTCTTGGCCGAGCGAGTGAGGCGCGGCTCTGGCTCGAGCGAGCGGTAAGGAACTCCGTCAATGAGACGAGTCGCCTTGCCCTACTGAACAATGGCGCGTGGCATCTGGTGGCAATCGCTCGTGCACCTGAAGATGCCGCGGTGTTCAATAACAGAGCGCTCGCTATTGATCCGCATGATCCTCAGGCGCTAATAATAAAGGCAGCAATAGTTGAAGCATTGATCGCGCAGGGAAAATCTAAGGAACAGTTAGGACCAATTATCGAAGCAATAGACGATAAGAAATGCACCAATGTTCAGATATGGGAAAAATACACGCGACTGGCTCGTTTAGCCTGTGACAAAAAACAATTCGAAAAGGCTCTGAAATATGCCACTAAAGCTGATACCGCAAATAGCAATCACGTAACATGGGAACAGTTGGGTTATATATGCCACCAACTGGGACAACAGGAGAAAGCGATCTTCTGGAAGCTTAAGCTTGTTCAATTAGATCCGCAAAATTCGGAAGCTCTGCTGCCAATGGTGGAGGCTTACGCTCGGGCTGAGGAGATAGATAAAGCTATCGAATTGTGCACGAAAATTCTCAGACTGAATCCCAAGAGCAAGAGCGCACTGCGGATGCGCGGGGCGCTCTACATCGCAACCGATAGATACATGGAAGCCAGCGCCGATGTAGAACGCTTACAGAAAGCCTATCCAGGCAAAGACCATTCGATTGAATCCCTCTGGAGTTATGGTGCCAAGTTTACCCCTAACTTGCTGCAATATTATAGATCTGCCTCTGCGGGCTGGGGTGAGCTTGACAGAGTAAGACTGAAGAAACTCGAGCAACAGATAGAGGAGACAGAAGACAAGGACGAACTCGCCAAGCTCTTGCAGCAACAAGCGAACATGGAACTCACAATGTGCTTATACGAACAAGCTCACAAACATGCCATGCTGAGTATTGCAATGGGCAACCAGAACTTTCGTGTTCATAGCATTTCCGCTGCTGCGCTCTTCGCTCTCAAGCGCTTTAAGGAAGCGAAAACCGAACGCCAGATCGCGGTGGCTCTTCATCATGCCCAACATCCTTCGGATGATCAAGAGAGGCGCCAATAATATAGCAATATGAACCTACTTCATAAGTCGCTAATATTTCTGTTTATCGTGCTAGCTGTGCAAATTGCTGGACTTACTGTCTCCCGGTACTTTCTCACGGAAGCCGAAAAGCAGTTGGAGAAGGTCACGTACTCTCATAAAGTTGTGAGCGGACGAGATCGAATAACGCATGCATTCTATGAATCGATGCATGCTGCGATTCTTATGACTCTTACGTCGAATGAGTCTTTGGGAAACCGGCTGGATGAGATTGCTATCGAGTTGCCGCAAACGATCAAGGAATTGAACGATAGTAAGTTCGCCTCGCCCGACGATCGCAGGGACCTGGCGACGATATCCGAGATCACGCTGTACCTCAACGACGAGATTCGATATCTGCGAGATAGCATCTCCAAAAGCACAACTCCTGACCGCTTCCGACAGGGACTGCGTTTCGTAAATCTGCAGGTTGCTCCACACTTGGATGATCTGAACGCGGCTATGGCCGCATTGCATAAGCGACACGTCACTATCGAGCGCCAGTCTGCAGCACTGACGAAATTGCACGACCTCTACAATAACATCTTCAACGTGCTGTTGGTGCTATCCATCGTTACCACTATCTTGACTGTTATCGCCTTTATCCTGGGAGTTACCAATCGAATCAAGGTGGTGAATGAAAACATTCTGCTTTACGCGGAAGGTCGACCGCTTCAGACCCCTCTGAAAGGTCGAGACGAGATCTCTATTCTCGACGCGCAGTTCCACACCTTGAGCAAGCTCTTGTCCGAAGCAAAGGCGAAAGATGACGCTGTGTTCGGCAATATGCCCGTGGGTCTCGTTGCTTGTTTGGAAGATGGTACTATCGAAAGCTTCAACCCTCAGGCGGAAAAACTGTTTGGACTGTCGCCGACCGATGATTTAAAAATTCAATCGCTTCTAGTGGATGGCACTATTGACAGTGGCATCGCCCTCCCAGAAGGCCGGCTGACTGAAGCGGTTCGGACGAGATGGGTCCGAGCCGACGGCACTCACTTTCCTGCCGAAATGTCGATTGCCAAGTTTACACATGATGGGACGAATCGGGCTTTGGTTGCTCTTCTAGATGTCTCGGACCGAGAACAGATTGAACAGTTGCGACAGGAGTTCGTCTCAATCGTTAGTCACGATATCTGTTCTCCTCTATCTTCTATCAGCACCTGTCTGACTTTGTTTGCCGAAGACGCTTATGGTACCGTATCCGATCGCGGCAAGCGGCGACTCGAAGTGGCGGAAAAGGAATGCGCGCGGTTAATGCGACTGACGCGAGATCTTCTTGATATGGCGCGTATCGAATCCGGAAATGTTCAGCTGGATAAAACTGAATGCAGCGTTCGAGAATTGATTGAATCGTCTATCGATGCTGTTCAGCTTAATGCCTCTAATAAAGGCATCGCGATTATAGGCGAGCCTACGGATTTGTATGTGGATGCTGATGCCGATAGGGTAATTCAGATCATCGTCAACTTCTTGAGCAATGCGATAAAGTACACTCCGGACGGCATGACCATTACCGTGCGAGCCGAGGAAGAGGAAGATGCCATCTGCATCAGCGTGATCGATGAGGGTCCCGGAATTCCGGAAGACTTCCAAAAACAGATTTTCGAGCGATTCCGCCAAGTTAAGAGCGAGGACAGCAAACGCGGAACAGGACTCGGTCTTGCCGTGTGCAAGATGCTGGCCGAAGCGCATGGTGGCGCAGTTGGTGTCACCAGCGAAGTCGGCAACGGCAGCGAATTCTGGTTGCTGCTCCCTGCGTGAGACAAGAAAAACTCGGACCCTGCGACTCGACGAAGCTCGAACGGCATGGCTACTTGACAGATGTGCTGAAGAACAGGTTGCCATCCTTATCGATCATGCCCCATTTGTCCTTGTCGACTTTCACAACAGCTACCTGTTCCGAGAATGAACGTGCATCTTGGAATTGGGCTTTGATTGCGGTTTTACCGGTTTTATCTATAAAACCGAATTTGAATTTCTCTAAGGGGACTGGTGCCAAACCTTCGCTGAATGGGTACCCGCCGTGGCAATTGAGCTCGCTGAGCTCTTTGCCAGCCTTATCAATGAATCTGCCTTCGTAGCATCCATTCTTCATCTTTAGAGCTAGCCCCAATCCTTCCTTGAAGCTCAGCGCCAGGTCGTACTGAGGTGTGATGACGAAATCGCCGCTCTTATCTATGTATCCCCAACCGGGACCCTCGCCTCTATTCTTGTTGCTCACAGCGGCTAGACCTTCGGAAAAGCTAAAAGCCTCGAAGAATTTCGGCTGAATCACATACTTGCCTTGCCGATCGATGAAGCCCCATTTCCCGCTGATGGCATCTTGCGCTGCCGCTGTTCCACCTTGGAACTGCCACGCCGCCAGGAATCGTGGCTTGATAACGAATTTACCGGTTTTATCTATGAATCCGACGAATCCTCCTTGTTTTACGACCGCAAATCCCTCTGAAAAATCTATTGGATCGTCGCCCGGATAATCCAGCACTGCAAGGTGCTCGAACTTGGGTTGAATCACGAACTGTCCATCATGATTGATATATCCCCAACGATCATTCTTGCGAACGGCGGCGAGCCCTTCGGCGAACGGTCTCGCACTGTCGAATTGATTGGCTATCATCAGTTTGCCATCGCGGTTTAAATACCCAACTTTCATAGTAGGCGTCATCCGTGGCGCTGTGACTAGACCTTCAGACATTCGCGCAGGCAGCCATTGCTCCATTTTTGCTGCCATGCTTGGAGTTGCCGATCCAAAGATTGTCGTCATCGCAATCAATATAGATCTACTGACGGCCTTTGTTCTGGTTCTCATGCAACATCATCCTTTCGCATCTATTTATATATGGATTGAAACTTCAAATTCTTCGATCTAACCGACGTTGTCTAACCTGATTTTAGGCGAACAGGTTCCAACTGTTATGCCAATGTTAAGCGGGAAGACTGACCCTGTCCAAGTTCCAGTGTTAACCCTGGAGTTTCACTTCTGGCGTCCGGATAAGCTGACATCATCAACTCTTTTCTCGATTGTCGTTGGCTGCGGCAAGCGCGAACTCACGTCGGAGGTTTGTCTAATGCTTAATAGTCGGCGGACAAGACTGGTATTTACAGTAGTGGCAACAACACTTTCAATGTCGGCATTAAGTGTGTCGGCTCAAACCGCTAATAATACGGGAATAAAGGCGCCATCTCCAGAGAAGGTGGCTATGAATGTTACCGGCCCATTTAAAAGCGGTAATCTGGCTGTCTATTTGATCCACGGACAAGATGCTGCGCCGGATCAGAAAATGATCACGCTGGACGAAGCAATCAAGGGGAAGAAAGTGGTGGTTCACGAGACTGGCAATGTCAATCAGCTAACTGTGGAGAATCGCGGTGATGTCGCGGTATTCATTCAGTCTGGTGACATCGTTAAAGGCGGTCAGCAGGATCGCACAATGCAACACGATCTTATCTTGCCACCAAAGTCGCAGAAGATTCCAGTCAATTCATTTTGCGTAGAGAGCGGTCGATGGTCGCAGCGAGGACAAGAATCTAAAGGCAGTTTCGCCGGGTCGTCCAATCTTCTTGCCGGGAAGAGTCTAAAGATTGCCACCAAGAGCGGTTATGCTAGTCAAGGCGATGTGTGGCGAGAGGTCACTAAGGTACAGAATAAACTCAAGTCAATTGCCGATGCTAGAAAACTCGGACCAGTCGTGCCTGCCGCTTCGCCGACTAGTTTGCAGTTGACGCTTGAATCGGACGGATTGAAGAAGTTAAGTGATCAGTACGTTCGAGACATCAAACCCATCGTAGTTGGGAAGAGTGACACCATAGGCTATGCCTTTGCGGTTAATGGAAAGATCAGCTCTGTCGACGTATATTCATCGCACGATCTATTTTCCCGGCTCTGGCCGAAGCTTGTTCTGTCGACCGCTCAGGAGGCGGCTACGGAGTCGGCGGACGGAAAGAATACCGCACCGCCGGTGGTGGAAGAAGTGAAGAAGTATATAGAGACAACCGAGAAGACCGGCAACGAAAAGAAAGAAGACATTCCGGGTCGACTCGTGGTCGTTCGTCGAGAGTCAGAGAAAAATCTCTTTCTTGAAACTCAGGGAAAGGTCTCTGGCAAGCCAAAGCCGGTGTGGTTCCATAAAAATTACATCGCCAAGTAGACCGGCGATACTTGGTGCTGTTCCAACGATCTGTGCAACTTCGAGAAAACTGATCCTCATTAATCTCACACTGGGACCGCCGGCGTCTCTTAGGCACAGTGCCTTTTCGAACATGATCTTGCTTGGAGTTTTCTAAAATCCCCAACTAGAATCTGTCCAAACATGCTCGATGCCGGCGCCCCGCGGAAACGCATTATTGATTGTAAGCGCATCGCGAAGCGGATTACCTAATTCTCGAGCAATTCAGTCATTGCTTTGCGCTTCTCGGCAAGCTGCTTCGGCAGCTTGTCGCCGAGGCTTTCGAAGAGCTCGCCGTGCAGAGCGATCTCTTCCGACCACGCTTCGCGATCGAATGACATCAATTGCTCGAACACTTTCTCCGAAACGGAGCTGAGACCCGACCATTCGATGTCGCTATAGCCTGGCGTCTGGCCCAACGGGGAATCTACTGCGTTGCCACGTCCATGCACGCGGTTAAACATCCAGTGCAACACTCTCATGTTCTCGCTGAATCCGGGCCACATGAACTTGCCCTTGTCGTCGGTCAAGAACCAGTTAACGCAGAACACTTTTGGTGGGTTGATAACTTTCTTGCCCATTTTGAGCCAGTGAGTGAAATAATCTCCCATGTGATATCCGCAGAATGGAAGCATTGCCATTGGGTCGCGTCGAACTTGCCCGACTTTGCCCGTGGCGGCGGCCGTCGTCTCGGAACCCATGGTGGCAGCGATGTACACGCCATCTTCCCAGGTCTTTGCCTCGGCGACGAGCGGCACTGTGGTGCACCGTCTGCCACCAAAAACAAATGCGCTTATCGGCACTCCTTCTGCGCTGTCCCAATTTTTATCGAGGGAGGGGCATTGATGAGCTGGTGCGGTGAAGCGAGCGTTGGGATGCGCAGCGGGTCTACCGGAAGCAGGTGTCCACGGTAGACCTGTCCAGTCGACCAACTCCATAGGTTTTTCTTCAGTCATACCTTCCCACCAGACATCTCCGTCTGGGGTGAGGGCGACGTTGGTGAAGAGACAATTCTCTTTCAACGTTGCCATGGCATTCGGATTGGTCTTGTCGGATGTTCCTGGCGCCACGCCGAAGTACCCGGCCTCAGGATTGATGGCGTAGAATTTGCCGTCTTTGCCGGGTTTGATCCAGGCGATGTCGTCGCCGACTGTCGTCACCTTCCAGCCCTTGAATGCTTCAGGCGGGATCAGCATTGCCAGATTGGTCTTCCCGCATGCCGACGGGAAGGCCGCAGCCAGGTACATCTTTTCTTTCTGGGGTGATTCCATTCCAAGAATCAACATGTGCTCGGCGAGCCAGCCTTCATCGCGGGCCATTGTGGAGGCGATTCTGAGCGCAAAACATTTTTTGCCTAAAAGTGCATTGCCACCATAGCCGGAGCCGTAGGACCAGATCTCTCTTGTCTCCGGGAAATGAACGATATATTTTGTCTGGTTGCACGGCCAGAGTGCATCTTTTTCGCCGGAAGCGAGCGGTGCTCCGACGGAATGCAAGCAGGGAACGAACATCTCATCTTTCCCGAGGGCATCGATTACTTGTTTGCCCATGCGAGTCATGATGCGCATGCTCACCACCACATATGGTGAGTCGGTTATCTCGACGCCGACATGCGACAGCGGCGAACCGATGGGACCCATGCTGAATGGGACGACGTACATCGTGCGACCGCGCATCGATCCTTCGAACAGATTCGTGAGAATCGTCTTCATCTCAGCCGGTGCCATCCAGTTGTTGCTGGGACCAGCATCTTCGATGTTAGTGGTGCATACGAAGGTCTTGTCCTCGACTCTGGCGACATCAGACGCATCGGAACGGGCCAAAAAACTATTCGGGCGCTTCTCTGAGTTAAGTTTGATGAGTTTTCCTTGCGCCACCATCTCAGCGCAAAGGCGGTCGTACTCCTGTTGCGAACCGTCGCAGAAGTAGATTGTTTCGGGCTGGGTGAGAGCAGCGATCTCCATCACCCACTTCTTCAACTCTTCGTGTTTGATCTCGTAGTTGCTGAATGTCGAGCCAACCAGCCCTGTACTGACCGTCGATTGCATCATAAGTACCCGCCTTTTGGGAAAAAGTAGCTCGATAAGTGTAACTTCTCGAAACAAAAACCCTGAACTTATACCTGCTAAACTTAATTTTCTACGGCGAATCAAGCTTTAAGTCGCACCCGGTAAGGGTCACCAGGGCTGTGTTTCACGGCTCACAGCCAAAGGTCTAGAGGTCTTGATTTGCTACTCGGTTGAAATCTGATTAATATGCAGTTGCACTAATGGAACATATCTGGACGCCCTGGCGATATACCTACATAACTAACGTCGATCGCACACCTGGCTGTGTGTTTTGCCATCTCCTCGCGAACGGTTTGGAGGATCGAAACAACCTCATTCTGTATCGCGGAAATCTCAACTTCATTGTGTTGAATCTCTATCCATATACGAGCGGACACCTGATGGTTATTCCGTATCAGCACGACGCGTTGCTTTCGAAATTGGATGAGGCAACCACGACCGAAATGATGGCTCTGACAAAACAGACAGAGCTAGCACTTCAAGAAGAATACAGACCGGAAGGTTTTAACATCGGACTCAATCTAGGTCGATCGGCAGGCGCAGGAGTGAAGGAGCATCTTCATTTGCACGTTGTCCCTCGCTGGACCGGAGATGCGAATTTTATGACAGCGATTGGCGAGACCAGGACCCTTCCTGAGGACCTGGGCACCACATATGAACGATTGATCAAATACTTCTCATGAATGAGTTGTCGCACACTGAAAAGATCCGGTATGCCAGACACATTATTCTTCCCGACGTCGGCGAGGCCGGACAGCGCAAACTGAAAAGTGCGCGCGTAGTGGTAGTCGGGGCTGGCGGGCTGGGCTCTCCGGTCCTGTTGTATCTGGCTGCTGCAGGGATTGGGCAACTGGGTATCGTGGATTTTGACGATGTCGACCTGACCAATCTTCAGCGCC
This sequence comes from uncultured Candidatus Obscuribacterales bacterium, assembly GCA_964418155.1. GTDB lineage: Bacteria > Cyanobacteriota > Vampirovibrionia > Obscuribacterales > Obscuribacteraceae > JADYXR01. The sequence continues at coordinate 99,518 of CAYQKX010000009.1, forward strand.
AGGTCTTGTACGGCGTTGATGATCTGAAAAAATCAAAGGCGGAGACTTCTAGGGAAAAACTATCGTCTTTAAATCCTGAAATCAACATCGTCTGTCATAAGACGCGATTGAGCGCTGACAATGTGATGTCGCTATTCGCAGATTACGACATTGTCGTGGATGGAACAGACAATTTCTCGACGCGATATCTCGTCAATGATGCCTGTGTCCTTTCTAGAAAACCCAATGTTTATGGCTCGATCTATCGATTCGAGGGGCAGCTGAGCGTATTCTCCGCTCCGGGTGGACCCTGTTACCGTTGTCTGTTCCCCGCGCCGCCCTCCGGAGATGCAGTTCTAAATTGTGCCGAGGGCGGGGTGCTCGGCGTCCTTGCTGGAGTCGTCGGCTGTCTGCAAGCGACGGAAGTTATTAAACTTATCATTCGCGAGGGCCAACCACTTGTTGGTAAACTGCTGCTCTACAACGCGCTGGAAATGGAGTTTCGAAAGTTGAACATCAAACCCAAAGACGATTGTCCTTCATGCGGTACAAATCCAACCATAACCAAACCAGTCGATCAGGATGTCTCCTGTCAGACAATCACCTTATCCGGTGGCGCCTCTCTTCCTGTGGAGATGGAACCACGGGCGGTGGCGGATATCCTGAAGACTGATAAGCCGCCGGTTCTGCTCGACGTGCGCAATTACAACGAAGTAGAGTTGTGTGCTATTCCGGGCTCCGTGCACATTCCGCTATTAGAGTTGCCCGCTCGTGTAGGCGAACTCGACAAAATGGTCGATATGATTGTCTATTGCAGATCAGGTGTTCGCAGCCGTAATGCTATAGAGTTCTTGAAGCAGGCCGGGTTCAGTAAACTGTCCAATTTGAAGGGTGGCACGCTATCGTGGTCCGACCAGGTTGATCCGACTATGCCTAAGTATTAGCCACCACTGAGCGCACAGATGATGTGCACGACATCTTTCTCCGACACTGCTTGCTTTAGATCGTGAGCCTCATCTTCGTTGATGAATAGCTTGATGTGCTCGCGAATACCACCTTGTTCGTCAATCATTCGGAACTTGATTCCGGGATAATGGGCATCAAGGTTGGAAAGCAACTCCTTCAAGTTGGCTCCCTTGGCCTCGACGCTGTTAGCGTTTTTCGTATATGACCTAAGTGGACTCGGAATTCGGACAAGCATCGTTAGTTCTCCAAAACCTCGAGGGAATAGACTTCCGGTAAGTGCCGCGCGATACATTCCCAGGACTTGCCTTCGTCGTTGCTTCCCCAGATTTCACCACTGGTGGTGCCGAAATAGATTCCGACGGGGTTGGAGCTGTCTGCGGTCATTGCCTGTCGTTTTACCGTAAAATATGCGTGTTTTGCAGGCAATCCTTTATTTCGTTTTTTCCAAGTTAAGCCACCGTCAGTAGTTGCGTACACGGCAGGCTTGCCGTCTGGGCTCGTCCTTGGCCAGACTTCTGTGCCGTCCATCGGAAAGACCCAAGCGGTGTTGATATCGCTCGGGTGAGGCACGATTGGAAAGCCGATGTCGCCTATCTCTTCGGGCATGTTTCGACCTATTCTTTCCCATTTTGTCGATGGGCGATCGATCATGTAAATACCGCAGTGATTCTGCTGATACAAGCGATCAGGGTTGGCTGGATGGTAGACAATACAGTGCGGGTCGTGTCCGAATTCGACATCCGGATTCGGGAGAAAATCTGCAGCTACCCCTTTGTTGAGTGGAGCCCAGCTTTTACCGCGATCGGTGCTTTCGAAACAGCCGCCGATCGAAATTCCCAAGTACATGTGATCAGGATCGCGCGGGTCGATAAGGATTGAATGAAGGAATTGTCCATCTGGGGTTTCGCCTTGAGTGGCCCACTCGACATAATGCGGATTATCGTTGAAGCCCTCGACCGATTCCCAGGTATCTCCATTGTCCCGCGACACGAAAAGTCCGGCTGGAGCGGTGCCTGCGTACCAGACTCCGGGCTCGCTATCGTGCCCCTGGGTGAGCCAGAATACTCGTTTGACTACCCGGCCAGGTTGCCCTTCCTCAACCGTAGGAAAGGCTGGAGGCTTGGTCGCTTCGGTGAAGGTCGTGCCACCATCAACGGAGCGGAAGACTGTGGGACCGAGATGCCCGGTTTTTGCTGCCATCAGCATTACGCCTGGAGTTCTGCGGTCAGCCAAGAAGTGGTGAATGATGTGACCGAGGAAAATTGGCTCGGTTTGTTTCCATTGACTCCGCTCGCTAGACGATTTCAAAACAAAAGCACCTTTTCTGGTACCGACCAGGATGCTGATCGATTTTTTGTTGGTCGCTTTTTTCCTGTTCTCCATGTCCGTTCCTTCCGGGTTTGTTGGCAACTGTGTCGTTTTGAGGCGTTTAATAATAACACTGTCAACAAATTGTCTCTCGAATCGCACAAACAGGTGATTGGCAAAAGGCTGATTCTGGGCATAATCGTATATGGAGCGCTAGTTTTTTCTGGCGTCGGAGGGGACCCAGGAGACCAGTCATGTATTCATCGGGACGCTTTTTCAATTTTGGCGACTCGAATAGACCGCCCGGAACGGTCTACGAGGTATTCCGGAATGCGGGTCCGAAAGTGCGAAGAAAGCTCGCCGAGAGCCCTTCTACTCCAGAAGACATTCTGCTGGCGCTCGCGATGGATAGTGATCCGACCGTGAGAGCCGGCCTGGCCAAGAATCGAGCGGTTCCGCTGGCGATGTTGGAGCAGTTGGCCTCCGACGATGACGTATCTGTTCGTCTGAAGCTCGCCGAAGAGAGTGCGCTCCCTCCCCATATCCTGCGTCGACTTTGCCAGGATTTAGATCCCCAGGTTCAGGTCCAGGCGCAGGCGACATTCGAAGGCGTCACTTTTGAAAAGCAGCTCAAAAACGAAGGCTTCGTGCGCCAGGAGGGCAACACTGCTCGCCTTGGTGAGCTCCTCATCGTCGCAGGAGTTGTGACTGAGGATACGATAACTGAATCGCTCGGAACCTGTGAGTTAGAACAGTTGCCGTTAGGACGGATTCTCGTGAGGGAAAATCGGGTCGACTCGGGAATAATCATTCGCGCGTTGAAGCTGCAATCGTTGGTTCGCAACGGCAAGATTACTTTGGACTCGGCTGTTGAGAAGCTGGCCCGCGCGACCAGCCAACGCAGACTCACAACCAGAGAGATGCAGTTAGGTCAATGAGGCGGATTCGTCGTCGGTCTTCAATGAAGTAGTCGAACAACGGGTTCATCGTAGACGTTCACTGGCGGACGTTTTGAGGTCATCTCGGTGAGGACGATTGACGGAACATGCGTCGAAACAAGTTTCCAAAACCAGCTCCCAGTGCAATTCGTAACGTCCGGCACTAACCCAATACGGTTCATCTACCAATTTGTCGGACAAGCGCTGTCGACAGATTTGTTGCGCCGGAGACGCAGGACGTTTGCCGGAAGCGGCTTGGCTACTGGGACCGCCGGCGTCGACACCGAGCAAGTCCGGAAACATTCCCAGTTGGCGATTACCGTGACATGCTCTATTCCTTCATCTCGTCCAAACACGGAACACGCTCTATGCCTGAGAGAGACGCCGGCGGTCCCAGTCAGCAGCCACAAGCGGACGGTTTAGCGTTGCAACCATAAGCGCAGAGTTTTGCGTAGCCGGATTGGCTTTCGCTGATGGAGCGGCTGTGGAGCAGCTTAATGCTTTTACTGACTAGCCCGGAGCATGGATTACTTCGGTTGCCTTCATAAGCGGTTCGAGCTCTTCGTGGCGCAAGATGTACCCGTGATTGCCTATCGCTTTTGCAAAAACATTGCTGATTCGCTCGTCGTAGACGATAAGCCCCTTGAGTTTTTCCAAAATTTCATGGTGAGACAGTTTGTATGGAATATGGTCTTTGCGCGATACGTACATGACGTAATACGGCTGATCCTTGAAGCGCTCGCAGTCGCCGTTGACTACGATTTCGGCCCAGAGACGATAGCAGTCAAAATCGTACGCGTAGTTGAACATGTCGAGGGTGAGCCCGCCAGGTGGTCTCATATTGACCTCGAGCGGCGTAATCTTGCCTTCGTTGTCGAAGAATTCGAAATGAAAAAATCGTTCTTTCACGTCGAATGCTTTGAGTATCGACTCTCCCATCACCTTGACCTTGGGGTCGATCTTTCGTTCATTCCAGTAGTAAACATGCACATCGTCATTCACAACATCCATGACTCCGCCGCTGTAACGGTGTGATGTTGAGAAAACTAGCTTTCCGTCTCGATCGACAAGTCCATCGAATGTCACTATTTGTCCATCGACGAACTCTTCTACGATATAGTCGTCAGAACTTTTGGTTTGAAAAAACTGGCGGAGCGACTGTTCATCAGAGATTCTGTAAGTCGATGAAGCACCAACACCGATATCAGGTTTTGCAACTACCGGATAACCAACCTCGGAAATGAACTGTCTCAATTCTTCTTCCGATTTGCAGATTCGCCCTCTCGCTACGTCCAGACCGGCCTTTCGAAAAACCGCTTTCATCTCTGTCTTGCGTTTTATTTTGTAAATCTGCTCCATGTTGATTCCACATATATTGAAATCGGTTCTGAGCTTCGCCTCTGTTTCCAACCAATATTCATTTTGAGAATCGAGCCGGTCGATCTTGCCATAGTTATAAGTAAAGTAGCCCACACCACGCAATGCATTGTCGTAGTTGTGCATATCCAGCACGTTGAAGTACTCGGTTAAACTCGAGCGTACTTCTGCATCCAGCGATTCGACGGAAACGTCGGCCAATCCGAGGACGTTCGCACCCAGCGCCTTTAGATGTCGCGTGAAGTGCCGAAAGTTGTTGGGGAAGTGGGGAGAGATAAAGACTACATTCATTGAAGACTCCGAACCCGATCGTGACGCGCGGCTGTTCGAGGATTGTTATATCCGCTTTTCCAGGTCAATCATATACTGAACAACCGAATATGCTCGTTTGATAGATAATTCATCAAGAAACCGTCAAGCGTGGAAACATGTATTCTGTAGGCGTGGGCGTCGCTCCGAGCAAAATTAAACGGCTAATTAAATGAACGAGAAGGTAAAGCAACATTCGGACGGGCGAGTCGAGATCGTAGATCCATCGGAACTTAAGGATAGCCCACTTTATAACCATGACCTGGCACCGGTCCCGATAGCCGACCGGAATTGGACTTCTTATAATTTCGGCGCGTTGTGGATGAGTATGTCCGCATGCATACCGACCTATATGCTCGCCTCCGGGCTGATAGCCGAAGGAATGAGCTGGTGGCAAGCGTTGGTCACCATATTCTTGGGCAACGTGATAGTTCTCGTACCTATCCTGCTTAATTCTCATCCTGGCACCAAATATGGTATCCCGTTTCCCGTTTTTGCGCGTGCCGCATACGGCACCTGGGGCTCGAACCTACCGGCATTGATGCGTGCCGCTGTCGCGTGCGGATGGTTTGGCATTCAGGCCTGGATTGGCGGTCAAGCGGTCAACGTCCTTTTCTCTACGGTGATACCAGGTTGGAGCACTATGTCGACAGACATCGGCGGATATCCGCTCTGTGCTTGGCTTTCGTTTGCCCTGTTCTGGTCCCTGAACGTACTAATAATTTTTCGCGGAATGGATCTGGTCAGAAAGTTGTCCGGTCTGGCTGCTCCGTTCGTCTTCGTGATGACGGCATCACTGGTTTATTGGTGCGTCCAGCGAGCCAGCGGTTTGGGTCATATCTTGTCTCAGCCTGAAAAGTTGAATGACATGTCTACGTTTTTGCAGAAATTCATTCCTTCGCTTACTGCGATGATAGGCTACTGGGCTACTTTGTCGCTCAATATGCCGGACTTCACCCGCTTTGGTCGGAGTCAGAAAGAACAGACTATCGGTCAGGTCGTAGCCTTGCCGCTCGCGATGACCCTATATTCAGGCATGGGAGTTCTTATTACCTCCGCCGCTATCATTATTTATCCTAATGCTCCTATGTCCGAGCTTTGGGATCCGGTAAAGCTGGTCAGTAGATTCGAAGAGCCCTGGCTGATTGCGATCTCGATGTTCACAATCGCACTTGCGACTTTGTGCGTCAACACGGCTGCCAACGTCGTTTCACCAGCCAATGACTTTGCCAATGCCTTTCCTCGCTGGATATCTTTTCGGACCGGCGGCTTGATTACCGGTGTATTCGGTATCCTCATGCAACCGTGGCGTCTTCTTTCGGATGCGTCCGCGTATATTTTTACCTGGTTGCAGGGATATTCGGGCGGACTGGGCTCTATTGCCGGCATCCTGATCGTTGATTACTGGATTGTCCGGCGTCGCAATCTTGCCCTTACTGATCTATATCTTGAAGCAGGTGAGTACAGGTATATAAACGGTTGGAATTGGAAGGCTGTCGTTGCAACATTAGTAGGTTGTCTATCTGCCTGGATCGGTGCATTTGTGCCGGCATTGTCGATTTTGTACCAGTACGCCTGGTTCGTCGGTTTCGGCGTCTCGGCTCTGACCTACTATTTCTTGATGCTCGGGGAGAAAGGGCGTGCTGGAGCGAAATCCTGAGCCTAGCTCCTTGCTCGACCTCGCCCATTTACCGCTGGTTTGAACGGAGTACGTTTGGTCCGGGCGAATTGCCATATGTTCGTGATGTGACCATCCATCCGTAAGTGTAATTGCACTTGTCATCCATGTCTGACCCTACTGGATATACGTCTTCATTCGTGTGAATTGGTAACGGCAGGTAATCAAAGTTTTATAAGCCTGCCTTTTGGCGTTTGTCGTTGGTTTTCATGCAAAGGGATTGGCAACGGTTGCCAAGTGTCACAAGAAGCGGACCAGCATTCGATGCTAAACTCTTTGCTACGATAATCTCGATATTGATTATCGGAAAGACCCAGAAACATATCAAGCACCGCAAAATATGCGAAAATGACTGACTCTGGGGAGATCTAAAGAAACCCTCACTCGCGTTGATGAAAATTCTAGACAAAGCGAAACACGAATCGACGGACTCGACCAAGTCCGCTGTAGACGTCCATGAGCAGGATGACGACGTCGTCTTCTCGGCGCCTGAGTTCAAGCCGTTAGGTAAGAGTCCGAAGAAGGCGATGCTGCTGTCTCTCTTGCCGGGCGTGGGGCATCTTTATATCGGCCAATCGTTATCTGGTCTTGTTTTTCTAGTCACTGCTTGTTTGAGTCTTTTCATTGTCGGCACTGCCTGTTTGGGTGTTTCTGCGATCCATGGGCTGCAAAGTTTGGCGAGCAGCTTGCACCTCACTTACAATGCGGACTTCGGCGACCTGCTTGGCGCTGTCAGCCTTTCACATCCGGCGGTAGTTTCCTTCGCCGCTCTGTATCTTGTTTTCGTTGCTTATGTCGCCCAGGACGCATACATTTTTGCAACGCGCGCCAACAGTCCGCTCTATCCACCATCTCGCGGTGTGCGATTTGCTCCCGTGTTCGGTGGATCTTATCTCGCTCACTGCGCCTTCCTCTTGTTGTTGCTCGCTATGGCCTTCTTCGTGGCAAGCAAGAAGCCTCCAGAGCAGATTACTGTTATCGATTTGATTCTCGACCAACCGGTCGAACCACCTCCGCCTCCGAAAGAAAAGCCTGCGCCAGAACCGCCCAAGCCTAAGCTCGCGCCAAAGATTACTCCGAAACAGGAGCGTCCGCGACCAGTAGAAAAAGCTGTGAAACCGACACCGCAGCAGGTGGTGACACCGCCCGTAGTGCCGGATACTCCGGTTCCTGTAGCGGCTGCGCCGCCGGCGCCAACCTCTGCTCCCGCAGAATCATCGGCAGGCACCGGCACAGGTGACCCTTCTGCTACCGGAGTTGGTGCACCGTCAGATGGTGGAGGCGGCGGTGATGGTGAAGACGCTGATTTCAGCGGCTACCTATCAGATATGGAGAAGAAGATTCGCAAAGCCTGGTTCCCACCTCGAGGAAATGAGAACGCGAAGATCATAGTGGCATTCAAGTTGAACAGCGCTGGCAAAGTCTCTTCCGTGCGGTTAAAAACCTCGTCCGGATTGATGATTGCTGACACGGCTGCTACCGATGCAATCAAGAACGCCGGTCCATTCGGTTCTCTTCCGAAGGGTGCTCCGGATAAAGTCGACATTGTTTTTACGTTCGATTACACGGTCTTCAATGGTGGCGGCAGAGCCGCAGTGAAGTAGACGGACTTCGCATCCGACTGCTGACTGGGCTGCTAAATGGGATCGGCGGTCCCAGTAGCCAAGCCTATCCGGCAACGCTCGTCGTTTCAACTAGCGGCGGTTATAGGTTTCGTCGCCTTGATTCTCGATTAGCTCGCGTATGCGTTCGAGTCGTGGTGGCAGCGTGTCACGGCCTAGTCGTTGTGAAAGCCATGAGGTGGCGTTAACCGCTGCGGTAGCGGTGAAGAGCTTAGGTCTATCCTTGAACATGTGATACCAGTAGCTCATTCGGAATGCCAACGATCGCTGATACAACAGGTCGTAAATCATTTTATCGAATGCTTTGAGCAACACTTCCGACCGAGGTAACAGCGATTCGCTGTCTTTTCTAAACAAGGCGGAACCGCGCTTGAAGTCAAAGTTTGCGGCTGCGTACTGGTAGAGTTCAACAGTTTTTGCTGCCGTGATCTTTCTGTCATAAAGTTCGAATGCCCGTACTCTAGCTTTCTCGCCATAGGACTTGCGCTTCGAATCGTCGTTGAGCAATTCGATAAGGGCGTTTGCTAGCGCGCTCACGTTCTGCGGTGCCACGATCGTACCTGATTCGCCGTTCACCACATATTCCTTCATGCCACCAGCGGAGGTGCCAACAAGGGCGGTGCCTGACGAAATTGCTTCCAGGCAAGTGAGAGGCGCATTGTCGTAGAGCGATGGCAATACAAATATATCTGCGGAGCGGAAATAGTCCGGCATTGAAGCATGTGGGACTGGGCCCGTAAAGACTACATGCTTACTGCAACCGTTCTTCTCGAGCTCTTTCTGCAATTCTGCGAGCACGGATTTTTGACCTCGTGCAGTTTTTGTATCATTGCCGACGAAATAGAATTTGACTGATGGCGACTTTCTCACGATCTCCGGTATGGCTTTCACCAACTGGTAGACGCCTTTCCTCTCCTCCAGTCGTCCAACGAACATGACCTTCAAGTGACCATCATCTGGGAGCGCCTTCGGACCTTCAGGCGAAAATCGATTGGTATCGATAAGACCTCTGATTACAACCATCTCCTCCGGTCGAAAACCGATCGCGCTACTGACATAGTCGCCCAAGTCTTCACTTGGACTCGTCACGACATCCGCATTGAGAAGCGTGATTTGCTCCAGTAAACCGAGAAACTGGTGGTCGAAAGCGTCGTCGATCAGATGAAGCTTGTCGTCTATAAATTTGAAATGTGGTGTGTAAAGCCGCACTACAAGAGGCGTCTTCTTAGACAGAGAAAGAAACAGTCCCTCACCGAACATCTCTGGAACTTCCACAACATCGAAGCGTTTCTTTGTGTTTAATTCGAGAAATTTTGTATTCAATGCCCACAGTGCTTTCAACAAGCTGTGGCTGTAGGGCATTACCGAGAGAAGCATCTGGTACTTATTCAGGGAGTCATCAACTGCGACTCGATGAATAGGGACACCCTTATAATCGATTACCGAATCCGTCGAGTCTTTGGACAGTGATATCACTTCCACTTCCTGACCGATTTCTTTGAGCCCGAGCGCGAGATCATGCACAAAAGTACCGATTCCGCCCCAGCCGGTATCCGGTGGAAATTCTCTGGAAATAAGGCATATTCTCATAGTAGGCATAGTTTATCGAAAAAACGGCTCTGGTATGGCAACCGACCATGGGAATTTTTTCACGTTATTCGAGGTTTGGACCCAAGAAATTGCTGAATATGGTTTGATAGAAAAACCGTCTTGACGAGGATGCATATGAGCAAGAACGCTTTTGAGACGCTGGTGCTTCTAGTTCGCGGTTTCTTCCTTGTTTTTCGGTCAAGCCCCCTTATGACGATCGTGGTCATCCTGGCGGGATTTCTATGTGCGTTGGAGCCGGTTGCTCACCTGTGGATCATGAAGCTTTTGATCGACAGGTTAACAAAGGTTGCGACTACCGGTTCAATTTTCGAGCTGTTATTCAAAGCCCCCGAGTTTGTCTCGATAGGGATTCTATTGGGCGCGCAACTTGGATTGTGGATTGGCTCCAGGTTGCTCAATGCAATTGAGAATTACTGCTCAACGAAAGCTCGTTACAACTTCGAGTTATATGTACAAACCGAGATCATGCGGAAATGCAGTGAACTCGATCTCGCCTTTTTTGAAAATTCAGGTAACCTCGACTCTCTAGACAAGGCCCTTAGAGGCTCGATGATGAGCGCGTGGAACCTCGTCTATATGCTCTTCTCGATGATCAACTCGGCTTTCACCATGGTGGGATATCTGGCCGTTCTTTTCATGCTGCACTGGCTGGCGCCTGTTATCGTGATAATCACTAGTGCACCACAGATGGTATCGAGCGCGCACTTCTCCAGAAAACACTGGAAGGTATTCAACGATAACTCGGCAGAGTCGCGACTGCGAGGATATCTAGCTTGGATTATGGGAGACAAGAGCTATGCCAAGGAGATCAAGTTATTCAACCTGTCCGACTACATCATAGAGCGCTATCGCCACTTCAGCAAAAAAATTGTCGAGCAGGAGCTAAAGACCGAAAGACTGTCTCATGTGGTCAATTCTTTTCTCGGTGGTATCAGTAGTGTTGGAATGATCGGGATCTGGACTTATGTGGTGGCAAAGACCTGCCTTCGATTACTCTCGGTCGGAGACGCCTATCTCTATTTAGGAGCCGCTGAGAGTTCCAGGAGCTATCTGCTCAACTTCTTCTGGACGGGGGGACGCCTTTACGAGCAAATCTTGTTCTTGTCCGATTTATTTGTCCTTCTCGATCGCCAACCTGAGACTGTCGAGGGCGCACTCACCGGAATGGCAGGACCTGGGTCGCCACGCTCCGGATCTCTCCTTGCTCCAATCAAACTGCAGCGCGGGATCGAATTGAAAAATGTTAGTTTTCGCTATCCAGGCTCCGAGTCAAATGTACTCTCCGATCTATCCGTAGTTATTCCGATTGGTTCGACTATCGCTATCGTCGGTAAGAATGGTGCTGGAAAGTCAACTCTGGTAAAGCTTCTGGTACGTCTTTACGATGCTGTGGACGGCGAGATTCTAATCGATGGACGCAACATCAAGGAGTATGACCTCACGAGTCTGAGAAAGATGTATTCAGTAGTTTTTCAAGACTTCGTCACCTACTACCTGACATTGCGAGAGAATATAGGATTCGGCGATATCGAGAGAGTTCACGACAGTGCCCAAGTTATGTGGGCTGCAGAGAAGGCAGGAGCCGCTCACATAGTCGACAAGCTACCTCTCGGGTACGAGACATATTTGGCTCGTCAATATGGCGTGAATGAAGCTGCCGACCTCTCCGGAGGTGAATGGCAGAAGGTTGCACTGGCACGATCTTTTATGCGAGAAGCACCAGTAGTGATACTGGACGAGCCGACTGCTTCTCTTGATGCATTTGCTGAATCGGAGCTCTACGAGTCATTGGAAGAATTGACCAGAGACAAGCTGTCCGTGATTATCTCTCATCGTTTTTCCACGGTTAAGGTGGCGAAACTAATTATTGTTCTCGACGAGGGTAAAATCGTCGAGTCTGGTTCTCATCAGGAGCTCGTCGAGAAGGGCGGACTGTACGCGGAAATGTACGCCCAGCAAGCAGACCGATATAAGTAGGATCAGGTTCATCTAGTGCGTTTCCGGATGGATCCAAACACACGCCTTCGGCGTGCACGACGAGGACGATAGCGAACGAGCGCTCCGAATGTTGGAGGTGAGCTGGCAGCGATCAGATAGTCCTGTCGAAGAGCTCAGAACGGTCGTTGGGAGCTTGCAGTGCCCGCGCCGCTAGTGTGAGCCGGTGAGCTGTGCGTCACCAGTTGGATTGCTTTCGTTGGTATCATCTACGCGTACGACCAGAACTGCGGCGACCAAAAGACAGGCGCCTCCCATCATCACGACGTACAGAGGATCGTTGTGAAAGACATTCTTTACGAGGGGCTGAAAGGCAAGCGATGCAATGATTTCCGGAATGACAATGAAGAAGTTGAACACGCCCATGAATACACCCATGCGATTCGCTGGTAGCGCCGTAGATAAGATCGCGTATGGTATCGATAGGATGGAGGACCACGCAATACCAACTCCAATCATTGTCCACTGCAACGTGTTGGCATCAGTGATGAAGTAGGTCGAGAGCAGGCTCAGTCCGCCTAGCGTCAATGCGATCGAATGGACCAACTTTCGGCTCGTCCTTTGAGCGATTTTTGGCAAGATAAATGCGACGAGGAAACAGACGATTGAGTAAACCGCGAAGCACCATCCGGCCCATTCAATGCCGCGATCGAACAGTTCCGATTGACTTGATGGTGCTTTGAACACATGATATGCACACATCAAACCGAAGTAGAGCCACATAGAAAACAGCCCCAGCCAGGTGAACACTTGCACTAGAGCAAGTTGCTTCATTGTTGAAGGCATGCTTTTGATAGCCACCGGAATTTCTGCGAACACCTCTTTGAAGAGTCCGCCCAAGCCTGGGTTTTCGCTGCGTTTTTTATTGAACTCGTCCATATCCTCCGGTGGGTATTCACTTGAGGTAAATACAGTCCAGAGTACGCAAAGCAAAAACATTGCGGCGCCGATTCTGAAGGAGTAAAGAACGGTTAGTGGTACCCCATTTGGTGCCGTACCGGTAACACCGAGTTCTCTGAAAATTCTGGGCAGCGCATTGGCCATTGTGGCGCCGATACCGATAAAGAAGCTCTGCATGATGAATCCAAGAGTGCGTTGTTCCTGAATCAATTTGTCGGCGACAAAGGCACGAAACGGTTCCATGCTTATATTGATGCAGGCGTCGAGCACCCAAAGCAAGCTCGCCGCGATCCAGAGCTCCGGAGACTCGGGCATAAAACACAAGGCTATGCTCGAAAGAATTGCACCCGTCAGAAAGTAGGGGCGGCGACGTCCCAGTCGATTCCAGGTCCGATCGCTCATCGCACCGATGATCGGCTGTACCAGGAGCCCTGTCACCGGACCGGCGAGCCAGAGGATTGGAATCTTGTCCGGATCGGCGCCGAGCTTAGTGTAGATTGCGCTCATATTGGCAAGTTGAAGACCCCAACCAAACTGAATTCCGAGAAAACCGAAATTCATATTCCATATCTGTAGAAGGTTGAGGCGCGACTTCATAAAATGACTCCATTCAACGACTAGTCTACCATTTGTGTTAGGTTGGCCTTCGGCAAGTGATTCGCCCGGCCTCGGGTCTGCCAGCGGGCGGCGGTCAGGACTTTTCTCGATCGCCCCAGCTTTGGGATCAGGTAATTCGTCTGTATTCGTTGGCAGATTGTTGTCTCGGTAATAAACCATCCTTGTGCCATCCGATCGATCGATCCGATCGTTGCACCGGTTGCGGTATCAAGCGTTATACTCGCCAACCAGCATATGGATGTGAAATTTGGTGTCATGATAGGAGCCATTGAACTGCCTATAATAAGATGGAATAATTATTGATATCAGTTGCTACGGACGCGTCAGTGATACCAGATTCCGTCTCGTCCCAATCTAACGACGAAGAGACCTGCCAACGGGTTCACCCGACTTTTGTTCTGGGACTTTCCACAATAATTCTGGGGTCGCTCTTTCTTGTCTCGTCGTACTTCTGGTGTCAACGCCCATTACTGCAATATCCTGATCAGTCCATGTATTTGGCGATGGCACAACTGTATGTGGACGGATATAAGCCCTATGTCGACATGGTCGATTTCAATCCGCCGCTGATTATGTATATCTGCCTCGCTCCTGCGCTGATGTCGAATCTTTTTCATATTCACATCATATTCGCATTCGCGATCTTCGTTCTGGCACTTACTTTGCTGAGTGTCATGGTTTGTGGCTATTTGATGTTCTCAAATCGGCACCGCGAGGAGGCATTTTTCTATCTGCCGATACTCATGGTGTTTCTCTACTTGGGTAGCCAATTGATGATTGATTTTGGGCAGCGAGAGCATCTTCTCTTAATCACTTACCTACCGTTCTTCATGATTCGCCATTTGCGCTGGAATTGTGTCGCAATCAACAAAGGGCTGGCGGTGTTTTGTGGTCTGTATGCCTCTATTTGCCTGATCCTAAAACCTCACTTTATTTTCATGGCGGCGGTTCCGGAGCTGGTTTATCTCATACAAAAACGCCGGTGGAAATGCTTCTTGACGCCGGAGACATTTGCCTGCATTCCAATTGGTGTTATATATGGTGCTCATTTTTTATTTCTCGATAACGCTGTCAGAGACTCATTTTTTCAATTCGTACTTCCCCTCGTGAAAAATGGATACGATTACTACACCGTCTCTCCTCTGAAGACTATTGCAGATGTGGTGCGAATAGAGGTCTACATTCTGATTTTCTCCTTTATACTGTCTGTCGGAATGAGCCGTTATTGCGCTCTCATTGCTCCGATCGGAGCGTTCACTGCAGGCGCCCTTGTCGTGTACCTGGTGGCAGGTCAGGACTGGCAACATCATTGGGTACCGGTGAGGTTCGGCATGTACAGCCTGCTTGCGTTGGAGGCAGCGGTTGTGATTCGATCTTTATGCTCGTACTCTGAACATGCTCGATTGCTTAATGTCTACATGGTATCGATACTGATAACGGTGGCGACTCTTCTGTGGTCTGGGGCAAAGTGCTCGGAGATAAAGCGCAACGCCTCTGACGGACCACGCTTCGATTTGGCAACGATCGGATATTCAGGCGAATGTCCTCGCAACGATCTTGGTCCCTGGGTGGCGATCATTCAGAAGCATAGCGAACTTGGCCAACCAGTGTTATTCATTTCTGATGCGCTCGGTCCGGGATATCCGGCGACGCTGCAGGCATGCAGATTGCCCGCTTCTCGATATCTACACGGAATGCCTCTGATGATGGCGAAGCATCTTGCCTTTGAAAAGCTTGGCGTTGACGATCGTCCGAAGTTCGAGCAGTTTTATCAGGACATAATTCGCAATTACGGGGCGGACATAGCTCGCACCAAGCCGACGTTGATTGTTATCAGGTCTACGGCAATCATGGAGCCATTGGAGAGAGCGGATTTTTTCAATAAATATCTGCGTGATTACGAGAAAGTGAATAGCTTTGAAGGTCATTTTATCTACCGATTGAAATAACTATGATCAAAGATACGCGACGTCTGTACTACGCTGGGCTCATTGTTTTGAGCCTGATGTCGCTGGTCAATTTAATGATGAGAATAAAAGGACTGCCGGCGGAAGTATCACTGCGACTGGAGTGTGCCAAGCTCATTCTGGACGGGAAAACTCCTTACCTGGACTTCTTCGTGCTTGATTCACCACTTGCCTTGTTTCTGTCTGCAGTACCTCTGAAATTTGCATCTTTACTTGGACTAGATGGTTTCAACATTCGCATCACTCTGGTCTTCGAATGGATAGTCTCAGTTGCCTCAGTTGGACTTTGTTCTGCGCTGATCCTGCGCAGAAAACGGCTTCGAAATTCCCTCTGGTGTCACACGTTGTTAATCACAATGTCAGTGTTGAACATCGGATGTGTTTATCAATTCGGTCAGCCAGAGCACTACCTCATGCTGGGAATGACTCCGTATTTAGTGGCGCGCTGGTTAGAGTATTCGGGTAAGAAAGTCGGACCCTGGGAATCAATCTTGTCCGGCGCATTCGGCGGACTCGTGATCTTGCTCGACCCATTTTTTGTGGCCGTTCCGTGCGCATTCGAACTTGCACTTTTGTCTTATTTTATGCGGTTTTCAGCAAGGCTTTGCTCGCCATTGCTATTTCTGATTCTTACCGCTTCGACTACCTATTCGATCATTGTATTTTTTAACCAATCAATGATGCATAACTATCGGTCTTACGTCCTTCCCTTGCTTTTGATTGATAGACAAACTTTCGACATGAGGCTATACGGTTGGCGCTCCTGTCCAGACTCACGAGTGTTTATCTATCTTATGCTGCTAGCCAGTCTGTTGGTTTTGGCAATGAGGAAAAAGAATTCTCTGATAACACCTCTGGTAGTAGTGAGCTGGTTAGGTTTTGGCTATTTTGTGGCCGAATGCAAAGGATACTTTTTCCAGGCGCTTCCTATGTTCTGGACTGCCAGCCTAGTGATAGCTACTTGTGGTGCCGTTTTCTTAAAAGATTGGAACCGCTGGTCGCGCCGGAAGAAGAAGCTGTACCTCAACCCCGTCGCGGTTGTATGCGGTTGTACAGCAATCGCGACCTGCGGATTTGTTTTCTTGGAGCAGCTTGGTCAGGATGCAATCGCCTCTGCTCGTAAATTTTATGCAGTAACTGGAATTCGCGACGTCCCAGATTTCGTGGAGGTCGTGAGGAGGGAGCAGAAGTCGCAGACGATGGCCGTTTTCAACAACAACGTCGCCCCGTGTTATCCCGCGATGACTTTGATGGAAAGAAGACCCGGCTCCAGAATTATGTGGTCCTTCTTCATTCCAATCCTCAGTCGCGCCAGTCAACTGCCTACGGTACCCAGATCTGAAACCGAACGACTGTCGAAGTTTTACTACAAAATTTTAAAGGAAGATCTCGAGAACAATCCTCCTGACCTGGTTTTTTTCGAGCAAGGTATGGTGTGGGACGCTCTGCAGCGTCAGGGCCTGGCTACGGTTATCGAGACGCAATACAGCCAGTACGGTGAGGCTCTGTTCTATAGTCACAACTTGCCACCGCTCGAGTACTCAAATCCAAATTATCGGCTTTCAGTTTTTAAAAAGAGTAGCTCTGATTAGTTTTCGAGCGAAGTCACCTACGGCTCACCTTCTAAGTGCTACCTTGTTGATCTATGATCTTTATCTGTGATCGCGTGTGTGTTAATGAGGATACGGGGGAATTTTTTCATGCCTGAGCCAATCAGAGGAAACATACTCGTCTTGGATGACGACCCGACATTCAGGTCGCTGGTAGCGCAACTTTTGAAGTCACGCGGATTCGCCGTGATCGAGTCGAGTTCGCCGGATGAAGCGACAGCGCTTTTCAGCGCGCGCGACACTGTTCTCGCGGTGGTGGACTACCGTCTACCGCAGATGGATGGCATGAGCTGGATCACCAATCTGCGTGAGTCTGGACGCAATACACCGATCATTTTCTGCAGCGCGATTCCTTGTGATGCGGCCACATTCAATTGGTTGCGCAATATTCTGAAGGTGGCTTTGATACTCAAGAAGCCGATTATTCCGGAAAGCTTTGTCGAGCAAGTCGAATCACTTCTGCCGGGCTACGAGAAGGTCTACACGGAAGAAGGCATCAGTGCTGGTATCGAGTATGGAGACCTTTCCGGAAGCTCCGCCACGAGTGAGATGGTGGCTGAGCTCAATAAGCTGAAGAAGAAAATTGAAATAGAGAAAGCGATCGAGAGCGCGCGCAGTGAGTATCTCGTTGAGTTGGACGGGCAATGGCGCACTTTGACCGAGTTGGTCGACATACACAACAACGATAAAGAGCGCTTTGATGTTCTGTATGAAGCCAGGCACATCGCTCACCGCATCAGAGGCACCGCAGGTTCAGTCGGTCTGGGCAACATCAGCATCATCGCTGGTAAGCTGGAGGAGTTTCTCCTTGGAGTAGACGGTCGCGATGACACACAGCAAGAGATCCTCTGGTCCGAGATCATCCGCCTGTTGGCGCTCGGTCATGATGCCATCAGCAAGGCGCATGCGGATCATGCAAGCGAGACTCCGGTCGCAGACAAGCATACTGCTCTTATCGTATCGGCTTCTCCTGATGTGTTGGAGAGTGCGCGTCATCCTGCAGTCTCGGATGTTGCGCGAATCGCCCTGAGCGACAGCCCGCTCGGCGTCGCCAATCAGTTTGCAAAGAGGAAAATCGATGCGGTTGTCCTCGAGATTACTGCGGATCACGAAACAAGCTTTCAAAGAGCGGCGGACATTCGCCAGCTACCAGGCAATGCAGGGCTCCCGTTGGGAGTCATCCTGGACCCGTCAGCGGCTCTGAGCGAGGTTGAGAAGCTGTACGTAGGAGCTTCAGCGGATGTAATGCATCCCGTCTCGGGTATGGCACTGGCGGAGTCGCTCAACAGGATGTTCAACGTCGCCATGCCTGACCGTCCCCGGGTTCTCGCGATTGATGATGATGAGGTCTTGTGCCGATTCGTGGCGAACGTGCTTCATACCGAGCGAATTGATGCAAAAACTTCGAGCAACCCACTAGCCGCTCTCGATATGATCGATGAGTTTCAACCCGACCTCATTTTGTTAGACGTCATGATGCCGGCGCTGACAGGATTCGAGGTGTGCAGAAGGATCCGTGAGAACATTGCCTGGCAAGGTATTCCGGTAATCTTCTTGACGTCGAAGACGAGTGCAGAATCGCGAAGCGCAGCTTTCGCCGTCGGTGCTAATGACTTTATTACAAAACCAGTTTTGGCCGCAGAACTGATCAAACGGGTCAACGCTCAGTTGGCGGAATCGTCGCACAAACGACAGGCGCGCTCTCGAGATCCTGAGACAGGAGTTATGAATGGTGATGCCGTGATCTCTCAAGCGCGAGAGATGCTCGAGTCTAGAAGTTCAGAGTCAGAGAATCTTTCTCTTGCACTGATGTCGGTCGATGATTTCGATCACCTGACTTTCGTTCAGGGACACTTCGCCTCTAAGCAAGTTTCCAAAGCCTTAGGCGAACTACTTCATCTGCGATTCCGCTGTCAGGATTTGAGAGGGCGATGGAGTGACAATGGGTACCTGATTGTCGTAGACGGCTATGACAGAGGAATCGTCGCGAAGGCCCTGGAGATGCTACAAGCCGATTTCGCGAAGTATCATTTTAACGGAGCCTTCCGATTCAGATCTAGCTTCAGCGCTGGAGTCGCTGACTCGCACAGTGATGGTGGCAACCTGGAGGAAATGATCAAGAGCGCTCACTTCCGAATGAAGAGTTCGATGCGTGAGCGTACCGGTGTCATCTCGTCCGCAGGATAGATTCAGAGCGAAAATGGATAATGCACATCAGTATCATCCCGGCACTATGCCGCTCAAGGATTCTTCCTTTACTGCGTTAGCCATAGCTGCGTCCGCTACGATGCTCGTGTTGCTGACTATGACGGCGGTGTTCACCTATCATCAGTTCGGCAGCATGGTCCAGCAACGGATGCTGGTGCTGCACACTCACGAGGTGCTCGGGGTGGTCTCGCGTCTCGAGCAAGATGTAAGAGATGCTGAGAGCGGTCAGCGGGGGTATCTGCTCACCAAAAAAGTTGTTTACCTGGGCCCCTACGACAAAGGGGTAGCCGACGCGCCGAAGGCGATAAACAAGCTTGAGACGTTGCTCACAGATGCGGAGCAGAAAGCTCGTCTGGACAAGATCCGGACGCACGTTGAAGATAAGTGCAAAGAGCTCGAAGAGACCATCGGACTGATGAAGTCCGGTAAGGAATCTGAGGCATTGCAGATGGTGCAGACTGACATGGGAGAGGCAACCATGTCAGAGTTGGTCGGTGAGTTGAAGGAGTTGCAGCAGGAAGAAGAAGAGCTGCTCGAGGCCGGCACCAAGCAGCTTGCCGCATCTACTAATGATAGCTTCATCAAACTGGCCGTCCTTGCGTTGCTCGCGGTCGTCTGTTTTGGCAGTGCTGTGGCGATACTCTACTCGGTTGCATCGGCCAGGAGGCGCGACCTCGCGACGCAAGCGATGATTTTCGAAGTCGCGCGAGTGCTAGTGGGACCGGCACCACCCAGAGAGGCCGGCGGTCAGATTCTCCGATTGCTCTGTTCTCACTTCAACTGGGATACTGCTGCATACTGGCAGCTATCGCCGACCGGAGACTATCTTTCCTGTGTCGACTTCTATGCCCGCACTCCTGTTCCTAACTTCGAATCTCAAACTCGAATCTTGAAACTCGTACCAGAAAAGGGTTTGCCGGGTCGTGTCTGGGCCTCTAACACTGTACATTGGGTTGAGGATGTAGTAGCAGAGCCGAACTTTCCGCGGGCGGAAAACGCATCGAAGGATGGTCTTCATGGCGCCGTCGCTTTCCCGATCACATTCGGAGGAGAGTTTCTCGGTGTATTCGAGTTGTTCAGCAAAAAGAACGAAATTCCAAATCGTGCATTGATGGATGCGATAGGCCAGGTCGCGGTTGAACTCGGGCAGGCTCTCCATCGGCGGAAGCTCGAATATGTCGCAAACACTGCACAGAGAAAATTTGAAGAGTTGGCTGACAGTATTGACGAGATCTTCTTCATCATCGCGCCTGATCTGAGTGTGATTCACTATATCAGCAGTCCCTATGAAAAGATTTGGGGACGATCCGTCGCATCTCTTTATCAAGATCCGACGTCTTTCATGTTGGGTGTTTTTCCGCAGGACTTACAAAGAGTCGAGCAGTTCCTCTCAACTTTCGTGCAGCTGGAGACGGGCTCATTCTCGGAGAGCGAGTACCGGGTTGTGCACACCGACGGAACTCTTCGTTGGGTAAATGTTCGCGCTTTCCCGTCGCAGGATGCACTCAGTCGGGAGCCTCGTGTCAGTGGTACCGTCCGTGATATCACGGCTAGTAAAGAAGCGGAGCGCAGAGTCAACGAATTCTACTCGACCGTTTCACACGAACTTCGCACCCCGCTCACTTCAATCAGAGGGGCGCTGGGTCTCTTGGAAGGCGGCAAGGCCGGACCACTATCCGATCGAGGCAAGCACCTTGTCGAGATGGGACGCAGAGAGTGTGAGCGCTTGGTACGATTGATCAACGATATTCTCGACGTACGAAAAATCGAAGCTGGAAAGCTGGAACTCAAAACAGAGAAGTTGAGTCCGAGCGCCGTAATTGATACCACACTAGAGATGTTGTCGAGTTTTTCCGACAGCCGCCAGGTGCAACTTCGTGCGCACATTGGCTGTGATGACAATATTCTCGCGGATAAAGATCGTCTCGCCCAGATTCTAACCAACCTTATCTCGAATGCCGTCAAATTTTCTCCGGCGAACGGGGAAGTGGTCGTGTCGACGGTGAAGTTGGACGATATGGTCCGGTTTTCCGTAACTGATAGTGGCGAAGGCATAAGCAAAGAAAACCAACGCAAATTGTTCAAACTGTTCCAGCAGGTTGACTCCTCGGATAGCAGACAGAAAGAGGGAACCGGTCTCGGTCTGGCGATTTGCAAGGCTCTAGTGGAACAGCATGGTGGCGCCATTGGTGTCGAGTCGGAGGTCGGTAAAGGTGCAACGTTCTGGTTTGCCTTGCCTATTCAAGAAGAAGAAATACCGACCCTCAAGATTCGAGCGATCCACGGGCCTTCCGACGGTCGGAAAGTGCTGATCGTGGAAGACGATGACACCATTGCGCGATTGATCTCTGATTGGCTTGTTGATGAAGGATACACCGTAGAACGAGTCTCTAAGCTGCAGTCCGCCAAGGAGAAGATTCTGGAGCAACCGGCTGCTATCATCCTGGATATCGCCCTCCCTGATGGAGACGGGCTAGAGCTCCTGGAGAAGATCAAACAGTCCAGTGTAGAAACGCCAGTGATTATCGTCACTGCGAGAGAAGAAAATTCGGAGTTTTCGTATCCGTTAGTTGTTGATTGGATAACCAAACCATTCTCCGAAGGTCGGTTGCTGCGTGCTGTGCAGTTGGCGGTGAGAGGTCGCCCACCAGGACCAGCGCGCGTGCTCGTGGTAGAAGACGACCCGTCTACCATCGACATAATCAAGCAGGAAATACAGTTGTTAAATGCTCAAATATTCGAAGCTCACGATGGTCGCGCTGCGATTGCGGTGGCGCGAGAGCAGAATCTCGATCTGATCGTATTAGACCTGGGCTTACCTGATATCGACGGGTTCACTGTCGTAAGTGTTTTGCGAAATGAGGAAAAACTGAAAAACATTCCTCTTTTGGTCTACACGGCCAAAGACCTGACTGATGAGGAAAGGCAGCGGCTGCGCTTAGGTCTAACAAGCTACCTGACGAAAGCGAAGACGAGTCAGGGCGAATTTGTTGGTTTGGTTCGAGACCTGCTGAACGGTCTGGTGAAAAGCTAGGTGGAGCTCTTGCTGCGGCTTAGCATCTCGTCGATGTCTTCCGTAATCATGATCGGATCGAATGGTTTGCTCAGTACACCTAAGACGTCTTTTTCGGTGTAGTCTCCCAGATCTTGCGCTTGAACTTTGGCGGTAAGAAATATTACCGGTATTTTTGCAGTCTCTTGATTTGCTTTCAGTTCTTTCAGGGTGGATAGTCCGTCAAGACCAGGCATCATTCGGTCTAACAAAATCAGGTCTGGCTGGACTTCGTTGGCAAGTGCGATACCTTCTGTTCCTGAGGCTGCCGAGTAAACCGTCCACTCCTCTTCTAGTGCGATCTCTAAAATCTGACGAATACTTTTCTCATCATCGATTATCAGGAGTTTTCTCGTCATCTGGTACGCTTTCCTCGGGTTTCTGGTCTGTATCCGGTAGGGTACAGCTCATAATGCTTCGTATGATAACAGCACGTCCCTAATTCGGCCAAAATCTGGGTAGGAGGTATAGGTGACTACGGCAACACATTCACTCGATTTCGTCAGGGATGATTAACAATGAGGCTAGTCTCGACAATCCTATGTGCGCTATTGCTGAGCTGCTTGAGCGTCACAGCGGGGCTGGCGCAAAAACCTGAAGCTTCGACGGCTAGTTCGACCATTCCCGCGATCGACGCAGCCAAGAGCAAGCCTGTCAACGATAAATGGGCGATTATTGTCGGGATCAGCAAGTTTGGAAAAAGTGATATCCCTCAGCTTAAGTTTGCTGCCAAAGACGCTCGCGATTTTTATGACTATCTGATCAAGGAGGCCAATTTCAAGCCCGACCATGTGCGCCTGATTCTGGATGAGAAGGCGACGCGGCGGCGTATTTTATCCGAGCTCGATAACATGTTCCTCGGTCGGGTCGCGCGTCCCGATGATCTAATTGTCTTGTTTTTCTCGACTCATGGAAGCCCTGCCCAGTTGGATAAAATGGGGAAAAACTTCATAGTGGCTTATGATACCGAACCGAACGAATTGTTCGCGACAGGCATCGAAATGCAGGCTATGACAAAAGATCTGAAAGAACGCGTTGACGCGCAGAGGGTCTTGCTGGTGCTTGACGCGTGCCATAGTGGAGGTGTTTCGCCTGCATCGAAGGGCATCACACGAGTGGGAAATTTTGATACAGATGCCCTGTCTATCGGCAGTGGACAAATGGTAATTTGCTCTAGCGAGCCCGATCAGCAGTCTTGGGAATCGAAGCGCTATAACAACGGGGTGTTCACAAGACGCCTTTTGGAAGGGCTGCGTGTCAAGGGCACGGCAACTCCTGTGGAGGATGCCTTCAATTCTGTCAACAATCTGGTTCAGGACGAGGTCAGGCAAGATTATCCAGGACAACGTCAGAATCCCGTCATGAAAAGTAAGTGGACAGGCGATGGGCTGATACTCGCGGTGAGACCCACTGACCCCAGACCGATACCGAGTTCGGTACTGGAAGGACTTGAACCGGACTCCACATCCTCTGTTCTCGATGTCGTTGCTCCGCCTCCGGCACCAGTCTCGGCGCAATCGAAAGCAACACAAGCGGCTGTACCAGAGGTGTTAAAGCTCAATGTTGCCTATTTTTCCAACGAGCCCGACCCGCGCAAAGCTTATGAGTATGCGTGTCAGGCGTTCGCGACGCACAAGAGCAATCCCGAGTTTGGTTTCCGAAAAGCCAAGATCCAGATTCAGCTTGGGAAGTGGGGAAGCGCCATGCAGGAGCTCAAGGGTATCATCGTTGATAACCCGAACGTGGCCGGATATTATCTCGCGCGCGCCTACTGCTTTCATAAGATGAAGCAAGAGGGCAATGCGCAAGCTGACCTGGAAGCAGCGATTTTTAAAGATGTTTTCTTGCCAAAGAGAATCGAGTTCGAGGATTGAGCGGTTTTTTTTGGAACCGGGTGTCTCTTGATCTCGGACTAGCGATCGAACACGTTCTGTGCCGCGTGACGTCGGCGGTCCCAGGGGTGTTGTTTGGAGTAGTGTCCCTGTTCCAATGGGCGGAGGCTATCTGTTGAATATGGCCGAAAGCGGAGACTATTTGTTGAATAAACCCGAGAAATAGCCGGCGATCTTGTCCTTGAGGCCTTGCTTCTTGCGGTCATTGGGATCGGTGCGAAGGCGCTTCAGGCTTTGCGAGGTGTTGTTCTTGTCGTACTCGGATGCTGCTCGAACCATCGATTCAATCTCTCGAGTGATTGAGTCATCTCCGAGTTCCTTGCACAGGTCGAGGATTCCGCGTACCGTGCGAGTTGGTTCCGCATGGTTGATTCCGAAAGTAGCAATCTGAGAATCTAAGAGATCAAGCGACAGATGAAGGGACTCTTCGTACCTTCCCTTATCTTGGGCGATACTCGCGAGAGTCTTGAGAGCCAGTAGTGACACGGGATGTTGCGGTCCCATGGCTTCCATTGTTTCGCGCAAAAGCTTTTCGGATTTCGCGAAATCGCCGTTCTCAAGCGCGATCATCGCAACCGAGAAAAGGCGATTGCCCTCCTGGTCGTTCATGGTTTACCCACCAAATCCATGACAGAGATGCCTTTCTTAACCTTATCGAGTCGCCTCTGAGCAGCCGGCTGTTCCAGATAGTAAGGTTTCATTTTAGCGGGCACAAGGATTTTTCTCCACATCAATTCTCGAACGATAGGGAGATGTTCGATGCCGAACTTGCCGAGAAAGAGCAAGTCGAGTTGTAACCCATTCTTGAGGTGGTCTAGTAACTCAGCTAGACCACGCAGGTAGACTACATCTTTAGTAAACCCTCCAGAGCGAAATACGCGCATGGTCACGGTGAATGCGACATCATCGTTGAAATCGTATTGCGTCATAAGACGACGGCAAACTTCTACGAAATCGGCACCTTCGATGAGCCAGTGAACAGCGAGGACTCGGGCGGCAAGCGTCCGAAGTCGTCGATTGCTCAGCCCTCCTACGAGGTATTCGGCTAGCACCGCAAGCGATTCCTGAAGCTGATCGTAGCCGGGCAGACCGGCGCTCATTTGTTTGAAAGGTTGCAGGTGTCCGTTGTAGTTAGTCAGGATGTGCGTTCCCACCTCATGGCTCAGGAGAGCCTCAGCGCGTCCTTCGAAAATCTTTCTGCCTTTGCCGATGAGCAAGTTTCCTTGAGATACGAGCACACCAGGGACGTCGTCGCGAATCTCGACTTTGCTCGCCAAATCCGGGCACTGAGCCCGGTAATAGTCAAGCTCGATCTCGGCGCGTTGAGCGAACTCCTCGGCGGTAAGCAATCGTTTTACCGATTCGCCCTTGCTCCTCTCCGGGATGGAAGTGAGGATCTGCTCTGCCAGTTGAACCAGCTTCTTGTCCGGTCCATCATAAAGCTGCAGACTGCAATAGAGAAACCGTTTTTTTCCACGCTCTGCCACCATCGTGATGCGACTATCAATATCCATCTGTTGATCGCGAAAGAGCTGAGCTAGAGTTGGATCTTCAATTCGCTCAACCGGAGCCTTGTACAATAATCGCTTTAGTGTGACTGGATCAAACGGCGCCGGATGGTAGTTGAAGCGAGGCGCTTTCTGATAGCGGCGTTTTTTGAAATCTTCGAATGCTTCTTTGGAATTCGTTGGTGTCACCAACAGCAAAAAATCAACAATGTTACCCACTTCGGCGATTATTCGGTCGATCTGCCAGACGGAGTGGACAATACTTCGCCGCCCCAGTGACATGTAGTTGGGAGGGCAGATCGTGGTTTCCTTCTTCAGGAATTCAAAAAACGTCTTTTCAAGGACAGGGGAAAACTTCGCTTCGAGCTCCTTGAGCACGTTTGGATATGTCTGTTGACGCGCGCCATTGCGATATATTGGTGCTACTTCCAGACCAATAATATGCAGCCCGCTCTCGGCGACCTGTTGTGCAGACAATAATGGACGCATCCCTGGAGGCGCAACCTTGTCGGTCGGAGCCATTGTGACGCTGCTTGCTCGATCTCCTATCTGGAGGAGGCTGAGTTGCTTCGCTAGAACTTGGAGGTAAGAGCTCACTGGCTGCGACTTTAGGTGTGACAAGCGAAACACTGAACGGCCTAACGGTTCATGCTCACTTACAGTAACCTCTGCGCCGGCCCAGATTTCGACTATCAAGAAGGTGCCAAAACAGCTCGTCAATTCCTTCGAGACACGATCGATCAGATTCACGAGTCCTTCATAATCGCGCTTCTTAGAGGAAGCAATCAGGAAAGAGCCCCCTCCGGATACGAGTTGATCGGTACCCCAATCCTCCCACTGTGGCGGCTGTCTGTAGACGCACAGATACGGCAGTTGTTGTTCTATCAGTATCTGTCCCCAGGTCGGCAGTCTGCGCCGGAGCTTTCTTCCCTCGCGTAGCACATCGATGACCTCATCGATGAACTCCTTGTTTATTGACTTCTGCTCGGGCAAAATTCTCTCCGCACCAAGGATTCAAGGAGATTGTACCCGGGTTGCCGAATCCGTTTAACGCATGAGGAAAAATGAGATATGATTACCGGGATTTCGTGTGGAGTGTGTGAGTTGACATTATCAACCCTTGTGGTCTGTAACGCTGGCGCAGACAAGTTGTCAGAGATTCAAGGTCTGGTCGGTTCTAATCCCGGTCTAGCACTTGTGGGCACGGTGACGATGAATGAATCTTTCGCGAAGGTTGAACAGTCAAAACCGAGCCTTGTATGGATAGAACTGACTCCGGATCCCGATGAAGGCGTCAAACTTTTGGTTGGCTTGAAAGAACGTTATCCAGAAATTTACTACTTAGTAAGCAACGATGCGCTTGATGCCGATCTGGTCAAGATGACTATGCAGATGGGAGCTATAGATTTTCTGGACGCTCAGACTTGGAAGGATCAGCTTCCTGATGTAGTGAGCCGAATCAAAATCAAGGAGAACGCGCAGATAGAAGCCCGTGAAAAGCAAGAAGCCGAGCGTTTGAAAATGAAAGAGGCGTTGGAACAGCAGCGGTCGTCTAATCCCTCTGTTTCAAAGACGAACCTTCGTTCTATGAAAAGGATGGTCACGGATACCAAAGAGCTCGAGTCCAGAGCTGCTATGAATCTGACGCTCCTCCTTGTCTTAGCTGCTCTTGCTGCCGGCGTCCTTTTCTGGTTGAACCACTAAGTAGGCACCAAATATGGTGTCAGTCTGCGTCGTGGTTTCCATTTTAATGGTGAAGAACTTTGAGTATTGGAGCGCCATTTTTCGACTGTGTAAACGCACAGTACTGCGCAGAATCGCTTGACAACGCGCGTGTGATGACTTAGCATTTGGGTTGCTGTTGAGATATTTTGGTTTCTCCTACAGCGGCCCCCAGCTTCCCTTTGTTCTGAAACGATAGTTACTAAAACAGAATATATCCTGGTTGTGGAAGTGTCTCCGTTCTGTAGAACTTTCCGATTTGCCATAGTTGTTAGTGGCGATCCGTAACTAGGATTCGCGCCGATTTGGCTTTCATTTAGAGGTTGAGCATGCCGACGTCCGATCTATATGAGCATTACCGGTACTACCACAATGCCCAGTCAGAGTTCGAAAAGCGCCTGGCCGCAGAACGATTATCTAAGTACTTCGAGACCAAGCGTGAAAGCCTTCTGCCGAGCGACAGATGCAAGGCTGCGGCTGTCGCAGAGATGCTTGGGCGATGTCACTTTCAGTTCGATAGCTCGATCGATACCGAGTTCTACTTTCTAGAATCTATTCGTATCTTCAGAACTTTAGACCTGGACGTGAAAGCGGCACAAGTGGCTGTTCAACTTGCCATGTTCTACCTTACGCGAGATAGGCAGGTAGAAGCACAGGAGATGCTCGAGTATTATGAAGAGCAACAACAGAAGCACTTCGGCGAGAATCACTTTCGTGCGCGCAACGCCAGCGAAATGTGCCTTACTGTTCAAGAAAAGCGTGACGAGATTGATGCGATCAGTATGGTCCCGTCGCCACTCAGCGTGGCGTCTTAGCTCATTCTTTCGGGCGAAGGGTCTTGATGATTCCAGAAATTCTTCCTTGAGCTGACGCTTTCATATGCGCCGCTTCATCCGGACGGCCGGTCTCTTCCAGGAGTGCGGCGTATCGTTGAATAAGGTAAACAGCCTCTGAATCCATGGCGCCCTTCGTATGCTTGCGAACGCCAATGGCGCGCCTGTAAAGTGCCTCAGCTTCCTCAATCTTACCGAGCTCATGGACAATGTCGGCCAGTTGTCCGGCACTGTGACCAACTTCTTCACTGGTCGGACCGTAAATCTTTTCATGGATTTTCAAGATTTCTCTGCTCAAGGGTTCTGCCTCGGCGAAGCGATCGTTCTCGAAGTAGAGGGAGGATAGGTGCTCTAGGCCCTCGGCGAAGCGATAATGGAGTCGGCCATATCGCAACTTTCGTACTTCGTTGGCTCCTAAAAGATACTTCTCTGCCTCGTCTGCACGACCCAGTCTTTGCATCAGGTCGGCGAGCATTTCCAGAATCATGAAGCGCCGCTTGTCTTCAGGCGGAAGGTTCTCGGTCTCTTGCCGAGCTTCATTCAACTCGACTTCCGCCTTGGCGAAGTCGCCTGCGGTTGCTGCTTCTTGCGCTCTAATAATGTAGTCTTCCCAAGACATGGATGTTGCTGTCCAAAGGTGAGTCGGCTTACTCTAGCCATTATAGATTCTCGACAGCGATGGTTTGGTTAATCTGGAGTTTATCATCACAAGTGCCTGTCAAATTCATCGAACGCGAACTTGTCAGGGGAGGCTGTTTCAAGTATCGTGATAAGTCGGTCGTTTCATGTCATGAGGCTTTCTCGTCATTGGCGCAGTTTTCGGCCCGCGGCGAAGAGCAGTCGTTCGGTTGGCACTATCGGTAATGGCAGTCACTAAACTTTCATCACAAGATGAAGCGGAATTCATTATGTCCGCTCGACTGTAAGCTCTAATTTTTTCAATTGGTTTGTAGAAAGCATTCGGAAAGTGGTATGGATACCAAAAAAATGAAACGAACACTGAGAGTCCGGAAACAGGCTCGCAACGAGATTGGTTCTCAGCTCGCTGAGTTTGGTCCCGCGTTATTGATATTGTTTGCTTCGGTGTTCTTCCCTTTGATTTTGCTTCTCGGCGTAGCGCTTAACTACGCTGCCGGCTACACACTCAATAACCTTCAGGTTCGTGAAGCCGCAGTCAGCAAAAGAACAGAAGCAGAGAGCGCTGTTGGCAATGTCAGGAAAAAAATTCCGGACAGCTGGAAGGTCTCTGGTCTTGGTCAATTTGCTAACCTGGTCAGTGAGCCGGAGACGGCTGTCTCATACAAACCGGGACAGAAGGACGATCACGACAGGCAAGACATGATAGTGGTGGTGAAGACTACGATCAAACCCAGACCCATTCTGCCAAACATGCCATTCATAGCGGGGATTCCTGGATTGACGGGAGAATCGGTTTTCACCTATGAAAATGAAGCGGTTATTGAAAACCCCGATGACGAAAAAGAGTAGTTGTCAGTATGGTCGTTTTCTAACGTAGTATCGCAAATGTAATCTGGCTAGACTGGCTCAGTGTCTTTATTTGCAAGCGACCTTCTGGTCTGGTTGATTTGTGCCTCTCTTATGATCGGTTAGTCGAAACGATCATTACGTGTAGCTAATCTCCCTAATTATTCAATCGACACCGTTGATCGATTAGCAACCGGGAAGGTGCTATGACTGGAGCCGTGAAAATGAGTAATAGAAGAAATACTAGAAATCAAAAGGGTCAATGTTTTGTTGAAGTTATCTGCGGAATGTTCATTCTAATTCCGATGGCCTTATGTGCTCTTGATCTCGGAGTCTTAGTACTGGGCAATTCCGCCAACGATAGCCTAGCGAAAAATTGTGCTCGAGCTGCCGCGAATGCTCAATCGCAAGAGACCGCCAAAGCTGCTGCCGTCAAGGTAATTACTGCCTTCCCCTCGTCACCACTCATTGAAAAAGTCGAGCTCGATACATCGAAGCTCAATTATGATGAGAAGGAAACGGTGACAACCGAAACGATCATCACTGTTCGACTTCCCGTCACTTTGCCGGGCACAGTTGAGCGAATCGCTTTCAGAGCGAGAGCTACAGAGCCTGTAGTCGGCGTTAGCGCAAACCCAATGTAGTTGTTTTCACAGTTTATCCCAATCGATAGCTCGAAAAACGGTCCGTTTTGCGGACCGTTTGATTTCGGATCACAATCAGCCGTACACGAATACATATCGATTCTGTCTGGAGTAATCAACTGTGACAACGTTCGTGGCTCTTCGATATCTGATATCCTTGCTCAACGTCTGCGTTTTGAATTGCGGGTTAAACGATGCATACAATGCGTCAAATCGATCCTAATTTTGAAATCGCTAACCGTTAACTTTGGACAACCAGGTCGTTTGAAGGAGAACAACATTGCGTACGAGAAAAGGAGCTGCACTCGGACTGGTCGCTGCGCTTGGCTTTGCTCTCGTACTGATTGCGATGGCCTTCTTTGTGATATCACTTTATTTTGGTGGTGCTCGTGAGACCAGGAATGCCACCGATGCTGGTGCCTTGAATGTGGGTAAGAAAAGCTTGACTGTAACTGTCAAATCCGCGGGCGGGGATGAGGATCAATTCAGTGATGTTGCCGATCACAATAATGAGTTCGGACTTTCGAATATAAACAGAGTCTGGGGTAAAGCACTTTGGACCGCGATTAATGCGGAGGATATAAAGAATCGAGGTGCTGAGAATGGCAGCACCAGCAATCATGCGAGCAGTATGTACCAAGCCGCAAAACAGATTAGCGATCGTTTGGCCGACAAACTCAACAAGCCAGACAATCTCTATCCCTTCTTTGAACAGGTTGCAAATATTAATTCGGTGAGGATGTTGGGCGAGACGGCTCGCGCCAAGGTTGAGCCCGGTAAAAATTGGAGGTCTTCTCTCATGGAGAGGGCCGAAGAGAGCAATCTGGTGATCAATTCGGATCAACTTCCAGGCGGTGTGACCCTGAACACTCTGGGATCCGTATCGGACAAAGGCGGTCATGACTGCTTGCCTGGATACAAAGGCGTCAACGTGTACGGCCGAGATTACTGGTTCGTGCCGTTCAAGTTCAATGAAAGGCCGAGACTCGAGTCGAAAGACCATTTTACTCAAAATCAGCTCATATCGGCGGCATTGCCGGGGTGGTCCAATCCGGTGCCGAATGCCTTCTCGATTGAATCGAAGACTGTTGGTGGCGCCACTGCGAACCAGCGAGCTATGTCGTATGTCAAAGCCAATCCGATGACCAATTACGATATGACTATTCCTCATGCTTTCATTCGAATCAAGTTTGTAAAAAACGACGTCAAATGGTTTTTGAACATGATTCCTTACCCTCCGGATTCGGATTATGGGTTCGGACCGGTTCCTGAGACTGTGAGCCGTTTTATTCCATACGTGCCTGGTTGCGGAACCGGCCAAGTCAGCACGCAAATGGCTAATGAATACATTCCGAACACCGTGTTCAAATGTATGTTTCCACTCCCGCAGCCGCAGCACCCGGATGTTCTCACAACGCTTCTGCAGCGATGCCGGGAGATTGACCCAAGTTATACGATGATAAAACTGACCGGCATTCTCAACGCCGCCATC
Source organism: uncultured Candidatus Obscuribacterales bacterium (assembly GCA_964418155.1). Classification (GTDB taxonomy): domain Bacteria; phylum Cyanobacteriota; class Vampirovibrionia; order Obscuribacterales; family Obscuribacteraceae; genus JADYXR01. Next base: position 131,232 of record CAYQKX010000009.1, read on the forward strand.
GTTACAGGTGATGGCAACTACTTCATTGTGCCGGCGCCTGGAGGAACACTCGTTTGTGTGCCGGAGAGCGCCGTTACTAGTGTGGCGCCGTGGATCAAGAAGTCTGCGGGACCAGATTCAGAGGAGACGACATTGGTCAACGAATTCTGGCCGCCGTATACGTATCCTAACTACGTGACCGCCTGGACCGTCGAATGTGCGTCTTTGTTTGGTAGCACAGGGTATGGAGTATTTTCCTTCACCGATGCCGACGGCACTATAAGCTGGTACCCTGGCACCGGATATGATGGCTTCCTCGGAGAACTCGTAATCGATCGTCAGACGAATGTTCGTCTGTTTGGTGCATGCAGTTGCGGGCTCTAGTGATCGCCGTTATTCAATCGCTATGTACCCTCGCTCAGAAAGGGCTCTCGATGCATCCAGGCGATTTAATATGGTGTGACCGCAAGTTCATAGCAAATCGTTGAAGTCCTGCCACTAACATCACATTCACTGTAAGCTCGCAGGCAAAACGCGATAATTTATAAAAAACAGCCCGAAATTATAGCGTTTTGCTAATCGCGCTCTAGATTATTAACGGTTGAGTATAAAGAACGAATCGAAGATATACCGAATAGCTAATACCGCTCAAAACGCAGTCCGAGATACTTCCTCCTCTCTTGCAATCACGCTGCGGCTGCGGCAAGCGACTCAAAGGCTTCGTCGAAGTTTTATCGTGGCTTCAATGCGGGTGGCTCGCCGGATTCCTCGGACTTGGCTTCTGGTTGTGGTTTTTTGAATCGATCGATAAGTAGGCTCATACCTGATAGACCGTACAAGACCATGCCGAGAATAGGGAGTCCCTTTATACCGGACCAGAGGCAGAGGTTCTCCGTCAGCCCTCCGAAGGCGACTCCAAGAAGGTTGGCAGACAAAAGCTCGACTGGTCGCGTCGTATTGCGGAAGCATGTCGAGAAGGTCATGCTTCCAAATAGAATCGGGCAACAGGCAAACAGCGCCGCCAGGGAAGATACCACCAATGGTGGCATATTCGTTTGCTCTGGAACCTTCCAAAAATAGTCCAGCAAGAGGCACAGGAAGAGTCCTGCATAGAGCACTCCCAGCGGTATGCGTTTTGTGCGCATGACGACCAAGTTGGCAACGAATGCCAGCACCAGAATGGTCAGGATAACGATCGAACTGACCAGCCAGGTTGCACCGAACAATAGTGAGAGCTGCGTTATAGATTTCGTCTCGATCAGCATAAAAGCGTTGCCGAGAAAGAACATATTGCCCCATTCACCGGGAGTAATTCCACTCGAAGCTTTCTTCTGAGCGGTGAGGACCGTCAAGAGGGTGGGCACCACTACGGATATCAGTAGAATCGAAAAATAGAGTATCAATCCGCCTGAGTGAAAACTCGTGTAAAGGAACGGCCAATCGTCGGATGATGGCTTGGTGTCGATAACTTCGCCTTTGGGTGGCCACGGTCTGAGCAGCGGATTTATCTCCGTGACTTTCGCCACGTCGACGGCATCGGCGCCTGGACCGAAGATATATCTTACGCTGGACCATTTGTCGTCGACGAATGTTATAGGAGGTTTGCCGTCGTTGGCTGCTTCAATGGCCTTGTATATGCGTCTGGTGATAATGCTTTCTGGTCCGGTCGCAAAGGACAGAATCACTACACCGGTTGGTTTGCAAACTCGGATCGCGGACTTCATCGATTCTATCGTGTACACGAAGTTGTCGACTCGAAGGAACGAAGATGTGTTGATCGTGCAACCGGGATCCAGGTCAGCAAAGACCACCAGATCGTATTTGTTTTTCGTATAGCGAAGAAAGGTCCTCGCATCTTCGTTGTATACTTTCGCTCGCGGATCTTTCCACGGTTTGTTCGGATGTAGATCTCGACCGAATGTCGCGATAATCGGATCGATCTCGACTGCGTCTACCTTCTTTGCGCCTTTCACCAAACCGTACGCAGCGTCGTTGCCGGAGCCGGCTCCGAGAACCAAAACATCGTCGATGCAAGGTGCCACCGCAAATGGTGTCTTTGTTCTCCAGTAGTAATCCTGGATTGTCTCATCCTGTTTGGTGACAGGCTTCTTAGCAAGAAATTCCTTTTCTTTGCTTTCGTCTACGATCAGCAGACCAGTGTGAAAATAGAAGTTGTTGGAATTGATGACGAAACTGCCCGGACCAATAATGGTAGTGTCTTCCGCCTTCACCTGCACCACATCCAACTTGCTGTATGGAGACCAGTGACTGTTCAGGCAGGTGACGCACGAAAGCGCTGCAAACGCTACCACGGCGGCTGCATATCGCCAGTTGTGAGATACGAGGTAGACCGGTGGCAAGAAAAGAAGCAACCATGCCCAGGGACCGAGACTAAGCCACGAGCTCAATGCAATGGCCAGCGTGCCTGCAATGCTTCCCAGCAAATTGACAGAGTAGGCAGAAAGGGGCGGATGCTTGGCAAACTCACTGCCTATCAAAACGCCGAGCCGGCGAAAGATGACGAAAATACAGGAGATTAGCAGGAAGAGGACCGATACGGCTTGCGCAATTGAGAATGAGCCGGCGTTTTCAAAACGCAAACTCAGTTTTTCAAGACCAATCGTGGTCGAAAACATGGCGCAAACTAATAGCGTTGTTATCGCTATGAAGATCAATCCGATGCTGTCGAGTCTAGAGCTTTTACCTGACTGCGCGCCCTGCGCGATCATTCCGGATGATGTCGACACCAAGGCTACCATCACGATCAAGTTTGGAAAAATTCTGACGACAGCGAGCTCACAACTGAGCCAGCGGATACACAAAATCTCGCCGTATAGCAGGAGAAAGCTTAGCCAGAACAGACGTTTAAGACTGCCGGAATCATTTACAGACTGAGTCAGAAAGCCCCCAATGTTTGATCTACATGGACCTTGTACCCCAACAGATTCAGACACCTTTCATGTCAGGTGTTTGAACCCCTATTATTACGTCCCGTGTAACGATAAGCTTAGATTATGAGCCGGTGAGTCTGTCAGATGGCTATCTTTACGCTGATGAGCGCGAGGGAGATTGCTAGATGCCAAGCACTGTGAAAGAGATGTTCGTCAAAGACTCACAACTCAGCGAGCCGCTCACGAAAGAGCAGCTCACTGGAATCGACGCCTACTGGAGAGCAGCCAACTATCTCTCGGTCGGACAGATTTATTTGATGGATAACCCATTGCTCAAGCATCCTTTGAAGATCGAGCATGTAAAGCCACGCCTTCTGGGTCACTGGGGAACCACTCCTGGACTTAACTTCATGTACGCACATCTAAATAGAATGATCACGGCTCACGACCTGAACATGATATTTATCACCGGTCCCGGTCATGGCGGACCCGCTCTGGTTGCCAATACCTATCTCGAAGGCTCGTGGTCTGACCAGTACCATTCCGTTGGGCAGGATGAAGAGGGAATGCAACAACTGTTCAAGCAGTTCTCTTTCCCAGGAGGGATTCCAAGTCATGTCGCAGCCGAGGTCCCCGGCTCGATTCATGAAGGCGGGGAATTGGGTTATTGCCTGGCACACGCTTATGGTGCGGTGCTCGACAATCCTGATTTGATCGTCGCCTGTGTTGTCGGAGATGGCGAGGCTGAGACTGGACCTCTAGCGACTAGCTGGCACTCCAACAAATTCGTCAATCCTGAGCGCGATGGGATTGTTCTTCCAATCCTGCATCTTAATGGTTACAAAATTGCCAATCCGGCATTTCTCGCGAGACTCAGCAAGGAAGAACTATCGGACCTGTTTCGCGGTTACGGTTATGAGCCCTACTTCGTGGAGGGCGATCAGCCTGAGCTCATGCACCAGTTGATGGCTGCCACTCTCGACGCGGTATTTAGCGACATTCGACAAATTCAGGATCAGGCGCGCAACTCTTCTGACTTCCACAGGCCGCGCTATCCGATGATTATCTTTATTTCGCCGAAAGGATGGACCGGTCCGAAGGAGGTCGATGGCGAGAAGATTGAAGGTACTCATCGATCGCACCAGGTTCCGCTGGCTGGTCTTCAGCAAGACAAAAAGCACTTAAGAGAGCTGGAAAAATGGATGAAAAGCTACAGACCGGAAGAGCTTTTCGATAATTCAGGGAAGCTAAAGCCTGAGTTGGCTGCGCTCGCCCCGACTGGAAATCGGCGGATGGGATCGAACCCCCACGCAAACGGTGGGCTCCTTCTCAAAGACTTGCGTCTTCCCGATTACCGTCACTATGCTGTTGAGGTAAGCAAGCCCGGACATGCCACCGCAGAAGCCACCGGTGCACTGGGCAAATTTTTGCGGGACATTCTCAAGAAAAATGATGATCGCAAAAATTTCAGAATAATGGGACCCGATGAAACTAAGTCGAATCGCCTGGGGGCTGTGTTCGAGGTCACCGATCGGGTATTTCTCGGTGAGACTTTTGCATCGGACGATCATCTGAGCGATGACGGTCGTGTGATGGAAGTCTTGAGCGAGCACCTTTGCCAGGGATGGTTGGAAGGATATCTGCTCACCGGTCGACACGGTCTCTTCTCATGTTATGAAGCCTTTATCCATATAATTGACTCGATGTTCAATCAGCACGCAAAGTGGCTGAAGGTCACGAGAGATATCACCTGGCGAAGACCGATAGCCTCGCTCAACTACCTGCTCACGTCACATGTGTGGCGTCAGGATCACAATGGCTTCAGCCACCAAGATCCTGGATTTATTGATCATGCAGTTAATAAGAAGGCCGAATTGATAAGGGTCTACCTGCCACCAGATGCGAATACGCTGCTTTGCATTGCTGACCAATGTATGCGCAGCCGGAATCTCATCAACATTATCGTAGCCGGAAAACAACCTGCTCCACAGTGGCTCAACATGGACGCCGCCGTCAAACATTGCGCCCAGGGCATCGGTATCTGGGACTGGGCGAGCAACGATCAAGATGGTGAGCCTGATGTCGTTATGGCGTGCGCTGGAGATGTGCCTACTTTGGAGACGCTCGCAGCAGTTGAAATTCTTCGGCGCAATATTCCCGACTTGAAAATACGAGTCGTGAATGTAGTCGATCTCATGACCTTGCAGCCGCGAACGGAGCATCCGCACGGCTTGACGGATCACCAGTTCGATGCGATATTCACGACGAACAAACCGATTATTTTTGCCTATCATGGCTATCCATGGCTAATACATAGATTGACCTACAGGCGCAACAACCATGAGAACCTCCATGTGCGCGGATACAAGGAGGAGGGCACCACTACGACACCATTCGACATGGTGGTGATGAACGACCTGGATCGCTTCCATCTCGTGCAAGATGTTATCGATCGGGTGCCGCAGCTTCAACACAGAGCTGCCCGAGCCCGTCAGATGGTGCGTGACAAACTAATCGATCATAAACACTATATTCGTGAGCACGGTCAGGATATGCCGGAAATTTTGAACTGGCGTTGGTCGGGTTGATGACTTGGTGAATGGTCATATCCTCATCTTGAACAGCGGCTCTTCGAGTCTGAAGTTCTCCGTATTTGACTGCGATAAAGACTTATCGCTAGTCGGATCAGGAAGTTTGTCCGGGATAAGAACGGAAGATGGGCGTTTTTCAGCTGACTGGAATCATAAGCGCACAGTAGACGATGTCTCTTTCGAAAATCACGAGCAGGCGCTTGAACATTTGTTGGCCTGGCTTGAAGACAAGCTGGATCCGGATCGGCTGATTGCTGTCGGGCATCGACTCGTGCATGGTGGCACGAAGTTCGTGAAGCCATTGCTGATAGACGATTCGGTTGTAGCGCAGCTGGAGCAACTGTCCCGATTTGCACCGCTGCATCTGCCGCCGGCGCTCTCTAGTGTCAAATCGGCTCGTCTGAAGTTTTCAACCGCAAAACACATTGCCTGCTTCGACACGAGTTTTCATCGCACTATGCCGATGGTGGCAAAGGTGCTACCGATCTCTAAGTCACTTTTCGACGAAGGTGTCGAAAAGTTCGGCTTTCATGGCTTGTCTTACGAATCCGTGGTGTCGCAATTGCCCAGGTTCGGTAGACAAATGGCCGAAGGAAAGGTGTTGATCGCTCATCTCGGAAATGGCTGCAGTATAGTTGCTCTCGACGGTGGGAAAAGCGTCGATACGACTATGGGTTTTTCTCCTGCGGGTGGTCTAGTTATGGGCACCAGAGCTGGTGACATCGACCCCGGTCTAGTAAGCTATTTCGCCAGTGAAAAAGGTGTGTCTGCCGATGAATTCGTCAAGCTTGTCAATAAAGAGTCTGGACTATTGGGTTTGTCGGGGATCAGCTCGGACATGCGGGAGTTGCTTGAGCAAGAACAAAGCAGCTCGGACGCCAGACTTGCGATAGAAATATTTTGCTATCATGTCAGAAAGCACATCGGTTCACTGTCGGCAGTGCTTGGTGGTCTGGACGCCCTGGTCTTCACAGGTGGTATCGGCGAGAATTCCTTCTCTATCAGAAGCAGAATCTGTCAGCCTCTGGGATACCTGGGCATTGAGCTGGACAATGGCTTGAATGAGAGTGTAAATGGGTCAGCAGAAATCAGTTGGCCCGGATCGCGCACGAAAACTTTTGTAGTCAAAACAAACGAAGAGATGATGATTGCAACCCATTGTCTGACCCTGATTCAGGGACATTGATTAAAATATTGCCGTGACGATTTGTATTCGGCCAGTGAAAATGCACTTAATATCCGGAGCTTCGCTGAATTGCATATCAGTAGTAAGCTGGCGAACTGCGGAAATATATGGTGCCACACTTCAACTGGCTACCTTCGGATACTTCTCCAGGCTTGCAATATCCAAAGCGTAATATCAAAGATGGTATCAAACCATTTCGTAGATGATTAAGCAAATGTTGTTTTTGCCAACTTTTGTGGGTGGCGTCTATACTAGGCATAAGGTGCCGGACCAGTCTAGTGGTCACGGTGGACAAATGCAAAGCGGCAATGCTTTTTCCTCGCCTGTATCGTCCCCATACGATCTGAGAGATTCAATGCGACTATTCAAATTAGCTACTATCGTCGGACTTGGAATTGTTTTTGGCGTGGCAATCTACCTGAGCCAGACCCTGTTTGCCTCGACCCCTCAAAAATTGGCTGCCAACAATGTCGAAGAGAGCGAATTGCTTCCGCATGATGCCGTCGTGCTCGAGAATTTGCATAGGGCAATTCCGGTGTCTCGGCATGCGGAAAGCAAGACAGAATCGCATCATCACGCGGAAAGCGCTCATCAAGTCGCTGCCAATGAGTCATCCCAATATCCTTCCGACGCAGCCAACAACCATCAAGGTTCGTCCGACGCGACTTCGAGTTTAGCTGAAGAAGACGCGTCGTCGCAGATCAGACCGGATGTTCCATCGGCTCCATCTGCAGTAGCCACGCCCGCGAGTGTGGCGCCGTCAGCAGCACCAGCCGGAGTTGCCAACCCTCATGTGCAATTTGCCATGACGGATACCAATTCAAATACTCCGCGCACGAAGACAATCGTCGATCGATAAAAAAATAAGATTCCAAAAAACACCTCGGGCATTACTGTCCGAGGTGGATGTGCGTTAAGAAACTTTGTATGTGTCTCAGGCTTTTACCTTTACAGTGCTAGCTTGAGGTCCATCGACACCCAGTTGTTCTACATAGGTGACTTCGGTGCCTACTTCCAATCGATCGAATTTATCGTTGACTACGCTGTTGGAGTGAAAGTAGATTTCGCGACCATCGATTGTTTCTAGAAATCCATAGCCGTCATTGGAAAATAGCTGTGTAATACGAGCTGCGGGTTGTGGCTGTTCATGCAGTTTCACATGTCCGCGTCGCTTCCTGGCGTAATCCTCCAATTGCCGTTTTGCTGCTTCGAGAGCATCCTTGAATGCACTGAGAGCAACTTCAGAACTGCCATTCGAACCGCTGGCGGTTCGGTTTACTACAATTTTTTTCTCGGGGACCGCGATGTCGATCGTGACTTCATGTTCATTTCCCTTAGAATGATGTTTGTGCGGTATCTCAACCGTAACGCGACAGCTCGTTATTCGGTCGTACACCCTATCCAGTTTTTCCGTTTTATCCAGGATCTGGGTCTCAATCAGATCCGAGCGTTCCATATTTCTGAAGACAATCTGAATCGGAACTTTCATTGGGCAGGTCTCCTCTACCTTTTGTTGCAACATAGCTCATAGCTCACTACTAATCTCACCATGCGTATACTGACAAGCGATTTTTTCTATTTCGTCTGTTGCCGTCGTTCACTCCTTTTAGACAGCAACGACCGACCTCCTTGCTTCGTTTAATCGGAGAAGCAAAAAGATTGGTGAAAGGATATTAGTTTAGCCATCAGCACCTCAAACGAAAGAACCATCCGTAAAGATGAACCCTAAGTCACGGTGCTTGAATGTTAGTATCTTTATCGTGCATGCACTGGTGAGGCCTGTAGTAGCAGAACGGTCATCCATGAGTTGGCGCAATTTTGCCTCTTCGCCGCCTCAGACTTTCTATGCCCGGCTCCCCAACTGTTTAATCCGGGGAAGTTGTGTTTTCCGTCCCCACATAGGGTATTAAATCTGTAGATCCCCAGAGTAGACCATTGAGATGTGCCAGGAGACAAAAAACTGTATTGACCGGCTTTCGCTATATATGATCGTGATTCCGTTCATTCTTGGCGGAATCTCATTTTCGATCCTCGGGTTAAATCACCTGAATACGCTTCCTGTGCAATTGGTCGGTCCCCTGGACCGAGCGTATACTGTATCTGTTGCCTTCGTTGATATGGGAACTTTCTGCGCGGTCGTCTGCGTCACGTCGCTTTCACTGCTTAGGAAGTTTGTTCAACTAGGCAGGCGACTTTGGCGAGCATGGATGCAACATGGGACAGCTGTTGTTTGAGCGCTCCGTCCTCGTCTTTTGAGAGCTAGACAACGCTTGTCGGTGCTATGCGCACTTGTGAATTCAAACTGGTTCGATCCCTGTTCGTGCGTGCAATCGCCGCGATTTATCTTTCTGCCTTTCTGTCGATCAACAGTCAGATTGTGGCGCTATATGGACAGCATGGTATTTCTCCGGTGACGAAACTGCTGGAGCCGGCTTTTGGAGAGCCGATTATCCCTCTGTTTTTGAGCCATCCAACAGTGTTTTGGTTTAACTCGTCGGACACCGCGTTGACCCTTGTTGCGTCGGGAGGAGCGTTCGTGTCGTTGCTGGCTCTTTTCGGCGTACTTTGCGGACCAGCACTGTTGGTGGCGTGGATTTTGTATCTTTCTATCGTGACCGTCGGACAGGAATTCATGTCTTTTCAGTGGGATATATTACTGTTAGAAACCGGCTTCTTGTCTATATTCTTCGCATCATGGCGACCTTTCGACTATCTGGCAGCCACGCGCAAGGCTTTTCAGCCGATGGCAGATTCGTGCGAGCCGTCTTTAGTCATGATCTGGCTCTATCGCTTGCTCTTGTTTCGACTGATGTTTGAATCTGGCCTTGTAAAACTACAAAGTGGAGATCAGGCATGGCGAAATCTCACTGCTATGACGTATCATTTTGAGACTCAACCCTTGCCGACTCCCATCGGCTGGCTTGCACAGCAATTGCCAAACGTCCTGTTGATGGCGTCTACGGTGTCCGTATTTTTTATTGAACTTGTTGTTCCGTTCTGTATTTTCGCACCGCGGAAGGCGCGCGCTATCGCCGGATGTTTCTTGATCTTTCTGCAGATTCTTATTTTATTGAGCGGTAATTATTGTTTTTTCAATATATTGACTATCGCTTTGTGTCTCTTGCTATTCGATGACCGCATGATTCGCGCCTCCGCACAGGCTGCTATCAACTGCTTTGCCAAACCAAGGACACCTGCCAACGCCCCAGTCCCAGAGGTAGGCAACAACAGCGCTCAGAACGAGTCTACACTTGTTAGACGAATAACTTCCAGAATCAGTAAGGCTGTAACTGTCTTGGTCGCAGTACTGGTAGTTGGACTGAGTGTTAGCAGCGTCACGCGCTTCACCGGCTCCGCGCATGGACCACTATATATAGTGGCGAGCATGGCGGCACCGTGGCATATCGTGAGTAGCTACGGGCTTTTCGCCGTCATGACGACAAAACGACTGGAGATTTCCGTAGAAGGCAGCATGGACGGTAAAGTTTGGGAAGAATATGTATTTCGGTTTAAACCTGGACCGTTAAATCGCGCTCCCGCTTTTGTCGCGCCCCACCAACCGCGCCTGGACTGGCAGATGTGGTTCGCGGCGCTTGGGAGCGTCGGTGAAAATATGTGGTTCGTCAGATTTTGCGAGATGTTGATGAACAACTCGCCTGAAGCGGTTTGCTTGATCGAGAAAAATCCATTCGAGTCGGCTCAGCCAAAGTACATTCGAGCCGTTGTGTATGACTACCACATGACTGATTTTTCCACGCTGTTGCGAACTGGCAAATGGTGGCGCCGGGAGAAGCTAGGCGAGTATCTTCCGCCAATGACCATATTGGATGAAACCATACGTGCTCGCTAATTCTTGAGAAAAACACTAAACTGAACTGAAAACCTTTGAATGGCTCAATCAATTATTTTTCTACCGGAGAGTTACAGTTGACAGGCAAGAGTTCCGAGATTCGCTACTGGAAATCGACTTATAGACTGCTGTTTGCCATTTTGATAGCGAGTTCTGTCTACCTTTCCGAGCGATTCGTCTTTCCCTACCTGCTTAACGTTTCATGGCAAGGCTCGACTTGGGACGAAGTTCTGTTTGTCCTATTAGTCTGGTTTTTGTCTTCGCTGATAATCGGAACTACGATGATCGCGACAATAGTAATCGTTGTTGTGGGGTTGTGCAAAGACCTTGAAGGACAGCGGCTTGATCGGACCAATCTCGCAGAGAAGTTTTTCGCCAGCTCACTATCGAGGTGGATGATGTCCCTGGCTCCGTGTATCGGACCGCCGATATCGCTTGCAATTCTGTCGTATTTCTATCGCAGTCAGCTCCCATTTCCGGATATGCTTACGATGTTCAAAGGGTGCGCACTGTTAGGTCTTATTAGCTTCCTGCTTTGCTTGCCGCTCACACTCGATGCACAAAGGTCTCTCGGCGCTAGGGTAAAGGAAAAATTTCCTGGAGCCAATTTGCCTGAGGAGGGAAGCGGTGACGAGAGCGCGAGCGACTAACCAAAATTGCCGTCTCGCTTTCCCGTGTTTTCTCTGATGCTTGCTCGAAGCAACTATAGATTAAACCCATCGCACAAGGCGCCTCTCAGTCTGAAGTATTGGTGGATGCGCACTTGAACAGTCAATCGACTTTTAGCCACCAGCAAACCATCTCGTGCCACTTTCCGTGAGTGTCTGTTGACTCTGGCTTTCTGTCCGGCCCAAGCTGCGCCTTCTCCGCCGAGCGTTGCGTCGATTCGATCAATACGCAATCGCAGTACATATTTTCCGGGGAGGCTGGGTGGACTTCGAAGCGCGAGAATTTCTTCCTGTGGTCAGGCGTGTAGTAAACGACATAAGCGCGGCCGACCTGGTCTACCCACTCCGGCACCGATTCATCGATGTAAGCGACAGCGCGAGATTTGTCTTCGATGTGGTGTGCGAGTGCAAGTAGATGTGGAAAACCTAAAGAGTATTTCTCGAGATCGGCCAGTACAGCTGCATCTTTATCCCTATTGATGCTTTTCGCGAGATTGGTCAGTCGACAATGACCAACACCATGTTCGTTGCATCCAAGCAAAAATAGAGTCGCCTGAACCTGACATGTAAGGAGCACAGTCACAGTCAAAGCTGACAACAGCCGAAGTGACTTGTTTGCATGCCACCACTGACAGAGCATTAATGATACCGACAATAAGGCGAACATAGGGATAGGCAAAAGGAACCGCACGCCAGTCGAGCGCTGTCCACCTATAATCAAGTCGGATCCCCAGAAGATTAGTAAGAAGACTGAGGATATCGAGAGCAAGTAATAGCATTGCCGGCGGTGGCTTCCTAGCATATGGAATATGCTGTACAAAACAAGTAACAGCAATGGAATGTTCATCCAGAGGTGATTGGTGAGTTCTACCACCTTTGTGTCTCGGAAGATGAAGTAAGTAGGACGGAATGTCCAACCCAGGACCGGGGGAATCAAGAGCGTACTGGCCAACACATGCGGTGCGCACAATCGCTCTGACCATTGTACCGTCGCACGCACCGCTTCAAGATGCGATACCACGGATAGTAGCAGCGGAGAACAGGCGGTAAGAGTTACGGAGACAGACGTCAAGTGAACCAGCCACTGTGTCGTAGTCGACCTAGTGAAGCGCGCGTCACGGAACCATTTCCCTGTAACAGCTCCGGTCGAGTACAAGAGTTGACCGGCAAGAACAAGTATTATCAGGTAAGTGCAACATATGCCTGCTGTAGAAAGTACTGTGTAGAGCCCCCAATCCTGAAAGCGATTATTGCGCCAAGCTCGCAGGAATGCTGCACAAGAAAGCGAAAGCATAAGGGAGAATAGTGAGTAGTCTCGCAGATCCTGGGAATAACAAATGTGGATCGGCGAAAAACAAAGCATCGCGGTTGCAAGCAAAGACGGCGGAGCTGAGCGAAAGAGCTCCATCGCGAACCAATAAAAAGCAGGCAGGCAAAGGATGCCAAAAATTACCGGCACCACTCGGAGAAGGTGCAGCTTGTAACCGATAGCTTTGGCCCACAAGTATAGAAGTTGATAAAACAATGGCGGGTGTTCTGGTTGATCGGCGAGAACCGCACTCGCCACCCGATCAATTGAGCTCCCCGGTGCCTGATATCGGGACAGCAAGTCTTTCCACGTGCTAGGCGTCTGCAAGGCCGAGCGCTGCTCTTGCTTGAGCGATTCTCCGATCGTACGTCCGGAGATATGTAGAATCGTCAAAGCCTCGTCGTGCCACGCGACGACGCGACCCAGTCCGTAGGTTCGGATCGATGCTCCGATAACCATGATTAAGATCAAGATCGCTATTTGAAGCTTTCGAGCCATTTGTCACTAGCAGCCTCAGAAATCCTGTACATTTTAGTCGGATCCTCGGCAATTTACCTAATGTGCCGCAGGATCTGAGAGTACCCAGTTGACCCGAGGCGCCCTTGCCGTCCAAGACGGAAACGATCTTCCAAAATTCTACAGGAGACGCCTTCTGGGTCTGCGTGCCCGGCTGGCTATAGAGCTGTCTAGAGCTTGGTTCGCCAGTCTCTTCCGATGTCTCTGAAATCGTCGGTATGACCGTTCAACCCATCGATGAACTTTGCAAGATTTGATAGCTCGTCGTCTTCGTTGTCTCCATAGTATTGTTTGACAATGATGGCATTGCCTGCGAAGTCTCGGACCTTAACAGGATCATCTTCGATGATAATTGTGTTCGCCAGCGTATAGCCAAAATCATTCATCTTGTTTAGGTCTTTGAGAAATAGCGCCTGAAAGTATGAGAGCTCAAAACGTTTGGTGCAGTGATCGCGATTCCAGACAAAGAGCGGCTTTACTGCTGCCGGAAAGATCGTTTGCACTATGGTGTCGACATACAACGGTGAGCCGGCTGACCAGATACCAACCTCGAATTTGCGCCAGACGGCATCGATTAAATCTTGCGCGAATGGACGAAAGTAGACGGCTAATCTATCAATGACGAAGTCAGGCTCTCTTTCCAGACGGTCTTGTCTCGAGTGAATAAGCGTCTCGTCCAGGTCAAAAATTACCAGCGCTCGCTTCTTTGTCTCAGTCATCTTGCTCTTTAGTGGCCCCACTAGTTGAACATTCTACGTCAGGAGTCGATGAAATTGTCAAGAGCTGCGGCGGTGTGGCGTCGGGTGGATACAAAAATTCGATTTGAAATGTGCGCTGTGCTCCGGGCAGAATTTTGGCTTCGAGCAAGGACGGCAAAGCTTCGCCGCGATGTCCGACTAAATGGAGGTAGCGCATCGACGAGGTCAGCGTCCGTCCATTCGAGAGCTCCGAAACTTTGAACGTACCGCGAAAGAATACCTGCGGCCTGGTCTGACCGAAGAAATTGACGGTCTCCTTTTTTTCATCCGACTTGATCGGGCAGTCGACCGATATTCTAAGACCGCGCTCTTTCGCGCTTGTATTCCTGATGGGCACGACAATTTTGTACCGCACACCATAGTTGCCGTGTGCCTCGTAGGCCGTGTCGGGATATCGCACCGCGAGCGGTGCACTTTCAATCTGACCTGTTCCGAAGCTACCCTTGCGAACTGAAGAAAGCGGAAAAGAAAAGGGCTTTTCGGGCTCCGGCATCGCTAAGACACTGCTACCTGGGTCGGTGATGGTGCTGTTCCAGGTAGAACCTATCTGCACTCCCGAGACGCGCCCATATTTGGTCGGTCCGGCGGCGTCAGGCGCCGTTGGAGCGATATCGCGATTGGCCACGAGCTTCCCATCTAAGAGCAGCCTTACGAACTCATCTTCCGACGGACTTCGATACTTGCCGTTTTCGTCAACGGCAAAAAGCGCTACCAGAGCAAGCCTGACAGGACCAGTCGATTTGAGTCGTGCTAGACAGCTCCTACCGTTGAGTGGCGGAGTGAGCGAGGCAACTGGAATAGGGAAGGCATTGAGCAGCCGACTCTTCCCTGGGGGAATCGCCAATCGGTTTTTCCAATCGACTGGAGGCTTTCGGTCTCGCAGCAGATCGCTTGTGACTCGATCGCCGGGACCAGCATAAATCTTGCCTTCAGGATTGTCCGACAATGTGGGAAGCGCAATGAATGGCGCGTCCGGTTGGCTCAGATAGCTGGCACCACTAAGCACTTCCAGATGGACGGTCTTCTTTCCTGTGTTGCCTGCAATGAGTCCAAGCCACAGATCTTCCATGTGACCGCTTTTCTTACCGTCGGCGATGTGGTGGAAAAACAGATCGAATTGATCTTGAAAGCTATAGTTCAGATGCGCCCCGCTTCCGTCCTGGATAGGATACGTTGATAACAGAATGCCCTCGCCAAGAACCACCTCCGGGCTATTGCTGTTGAAAACAGGTTTTTTGTCGAGCGCACCGGGAAGTGGTCGAACATCCCTGATGGCGCTGGTCTCGCTATCATCTGCCAGTCCCGGACCCGATTGCGCGAGCATAAAAATAATTACCGATAGAGTTAAGAGTCTGGTCAATAGTAAAACCATGGATTTCATATGACTAAATATATGTTTCAATAAAACTGCTTCTGGGCTGAATAGACATTGTCGCTGCAAAGAGAGCTTTCGATACTAAGTGTTTTCTGGAATCATAGATCGTTTGAACGATATCTGTATCGTTGCAGGTAAAGAGCTAAGGCACTGCTTCCGTGATTCCCACGTTTTGATATATACGGTGTTCGTGCCGTTGATTTTGTATCCGGTCAGCCTGGTTAGTCTCTCGGAGTACAGCTTGTGGCGCGAAGGTCTGGCTGAAACGCGCCCTATTCATGTCGCTTTCGAGAAGGATGGTCTCGACAAAATTCCGGAATTCTTAGCCGCCGTGAAAGAGGCAAAGCGTCTTAAGGTCGTGGAGTCTGATAATCCGACCGGCGATTTGCAGCAGGGAAAGCTGGAATGCGTTGTCGACGGTAGCAATGCACCGGAAAGTATCAAAATAATTCTCAATCAGGCCTCCGATCGGTTTTTGGAAACGAAAGTGGCGATGGCGACCAAGACTTTTGAAGCTCGTGGCAAGGCGATGCGAAAAGCGCTGGAAGACGCCGGTTGTGAGACGAAGGTGATCAGGGTCTTCGATATCGTGACGACCAGCGTCGGAACGATAGGAGGTAGGAAAGCGAAGCTGCAAGACATGGAGCTGACCGCCTTCTCCACGACAATGGTGCTGGTCGCCTTCTATGGATACACAATGCTTATCATCACTGTCGGCGCAGTCTATCCGGCGCTGGCATCGTTCACCGAGGAGTTCGAGAAGCGTACCAAGAACACCACGTACATGTTGCCGGTTGAGCGCTCATCAGTCGTTATCGGAAAGTTTTCCGCCGTCGTACTGCTCACGCTTTTGTCGGGCATGGTCAATTTTTTCAGTATGGGTCTTGTTGCAGTCTATTTTACCTGGAAGCTGGACTGGCTTAGACGTACTCTAGCTCTGGCTCTTAAGCAGTACAGCCTGGGTAATGTCATTCTTTTGCTTGTTGTTTTTCTACTTTCCACTCTTCTCGTCGCGGCAATTTACTCGTTGATGGCTGCTAATGCGAAGAGCTTCAAGGAGGCTCAAAACGCATCCTCGCTCATTCTTATTGGAATCACCATTTTACCGATGGTGGCACTTCTGCCGGGGTGGCAGCTCAATGAGCTTACCGCATTGGTTCCGATACTGAATATGGTGCTTGCTGCCAAAGCTATAGTGACCGACTCACTTGGTTCATTCGAGATGATATGCGCCTGCGTGGAGACAATCGCAGTTACGTCCGTCCTCGTCTACCTCAGCCAGGTGGTTTTCTGGGGGCGCGAGCCGGCCGATCGAGTGCCCGAAGACAAACTAATTACGAATCCATCAACAGGTGAAGGTTAACCCGATGAGTTTAGACGCGATCAATTTGACCAAGCGCTTCTTCGATCCCAAGCGAGGTGAATTCAATGCCGTCGACTCAATCTCCTTCTCATGCTCGAAAGGTGAAATATTTGGACTTCTTGGACCGAACGGCGCCGGTAAAACCACGACGTTGAGAATGATCACCACAATTTTGAAGCCAACAGCAGGAACCGCAAAAGTAAATGATTTCGACGTGATAGCACAGCCCAGGCAAGTTAGAAAACAGTTGGGATTTGTCTCTGCAGACACCGGATTGTATGAGCGATTGACACCAAGAGAAATTCTTACGTATTTCGGGAGGCTGAGCAAATACCCGAAAGAGAAGCTCAAGGACCGGATTGATGAAATCACCGTGATGCTGCAGATGGAGCAATTTGTCGACAGCCGATGTGAAAAACTTTCTACTGGAATGCGGCAAAAAGTCTCCATAGCGCGAGCCATTGTGCACGACCCGCCGGTAATTATCATGGATGAACCGACAACAGGCCTGGATGTTCTCACGAGTCAGGTCTTGCACCGATTCGTCCTCCAATGCAAGGAAATCGGCAAATGTGTGGTCTTCTCTTCTCACATTATGAGTGAGGCTGAAAAACTCTGCGATCGAATGGGCATCATCCACAACGGTAAATTGCTTGCTGCAGGAACGCTAGAAGAGCTGCGTCGTGAGAGTGGAATGCACTACCTCGAAGACATCTTCTTGAGCGTAGTGAAGGAGACCGACAGTGACGTCACTTGATTGGGACGAGATCTGTGTCGTCTTTCGCAAGGACTTGCTCGAGGTATTGCGGGACTATCGCACGCTCATCGTGATGATTTTGATGCCGGTGATAATCTATCCGGCGCTGCTTGTTCTGCCTTCGAGTTTGGCGCACCACTTGCAGTCCGACATGAGGAGCAAGCGCTATGCGGTTGGATTGGTAGGAGATTACAAATCTGCTTTGAAGTTCTTCAGCGAGACGAAAACTATCGCCGTCACAAAGACGTCTGAGGATGCGGAGCCCGAGAAGATTGTCTCGGCGAAGTTGGCGGACATCGTCGTCTCGTTCCCAAAAGATTTCTTCCGACTTATCGAAGGCAATCTAGATACCACGCCTAAGGTGACGATATTCTACGATGCTCGCAAGGACCAGAATCTGATGGCGCTGACAGAGGTGCGCGGAGTGCTCAACCACCTGCGCAGCGCCTATGTGCAGAAGCGACTGGATGCGCTAGGCGTCAAGGCACCACAAAAGTATGTGGTCAACTTCTCGGATTTGAAAGAACTTGGCGACCAATCTCTTGCCAGCGAGCCAGTCCGCAACATATTGCCATTTCTTCTATTCACCATGTTGACGGTATCCATTATCTATCCGGCTCTTGATGTGATCACCGGAGAAAGAGAGCGCAATACGCTGCCACTACTTTTGATGTCACCGACCGACCGCCGAAGCATCATGTATGGCAAGTTCTTAGTCGTATGTGTTATGGGGGCGGCGGCACTTTTGATCGGGCTGCTCAGCATCTTCATTTTTATGCAAATCGGGGCGAATAGCGCATCTGACGACTTTATCGTCATGAGATTTCCAATCCAGGCTGTGGTTATGTGCGGCTTCGTCGCGCTGCCGTTGGTTGTGATTCTGTCTTCATTATCGATTTTGCTTGCGTCCTGGTGTAAAACGTTTCAACAAGGACAAGGCTATTTCGTCCCCTTCTTGTTCGTGGCGATGGGTGCTTCGTCCGTGTGCTCTTTACCTGGGTTAAAACTTTCGTCAGGTATAGCTCTTATTCCAATCGTCAACATCGCCCTTTCGTTGAAAGAGGTTTTGAGCGGACAGTACGACTTTATCTGGTTAACGGTATCGCTTTTGGTATCGATTGGCTTCGCCGTCTATGTAACATACCTGGCATCGCATATCCTGGACAGCGAAAGGTTGCTTTTCGGAGTGGCTGATTCCAGGCTGCGCAGGCGTATTTCCGGTGACTTTTGTCCGGAAGTCGGTCTGCTTTCGCTCACCGTTTTTCTGCTTATGTTTTACCTCGGTCAGACATTGCAGAGTTGGGACATCGTGGTAGGAAGTCTTATCACGCAGGTAGTCGTCATTCTTCTGCCTGCAATCGTACTCCTTCGCCATCTGAAGATGCCGCTCGTCAAAACTATGAGCCTGGAGCGTCCGCGGCTGCTCTGCCTGTTTGGCGCTCTGTTAATAACGCCTCTGTGCATTGTTATTTCTATGCTCGTCTATAAGTTTCAAACAGCCATCGCCCCGGCTCCAGAGGCATTTACAACCATGTTTACCCGGCTCATAGTAGACAACGGCAAACCGCTCTGGCTCTGTCTGCTCGGTATAGCTATCGCTCCGGGAATCTGTGAAGAGTTGCTCTTTCGCGGCGCCATCTTAGGTCTCCTGCGCCCGCGGTACAAGCCAATCCTGCTCTGTGTTCTTGTCGGCGTGCTGTTTGGACTTTTCCATATGAGCGTTTTCCGAATACTGCCGACTGCAGTTTTGGGCATGTTGCTCACCGGCTTGGCAATTTGGACCGGCTCGATTTGGCCCTGCATGATCGTCCATATCGGCAACAATTCGTCGGCAATTCTTCTGTCCAAGTTCGGCAACGAGGAGATGCTTCTCAACTGGTGGCCTGTTCCGATCGTTGCTGGAGCGCTTGGACTTTACCTGCTTTATCACTCAAGGGGATCGGCGCAGTATCAAAAGCCTGAAAAGCCTGAGGATGAGAAGATTTAAAAACTTTGATTGAAGAGTCGATAAACTAAATTTATTGGGCACATAGATAATGAAAGTTAACTTTCTTCAATGGCCCGGTACCGTCACATTTGGTCAACCATGTCTACTGATGGCTCGGATAACGGTTACTATAACGCTGGCGGAGGCGCCGGGGGCATAAGCTATGCCGACCTCAACCCGCCTTCGACTACGACGTCCAGCGATACCGAGAGCTCGCAAATGCAGCAGAAAGGCTCAGATTCACTTTCGGAGACAAAGTCTCCGTACGAAAGCCTCTCCCAGACGATTGCGGAGGCCTATCGTCCGTCAGCAGACATCACTACTGTACAGGCTGATCCAGCCAGTTATCCGTATCCGGATTTGACACTGGTGGACCTGACTCATGATTCGAGCAATATAGTAGCCGGCGCAGGAAAAGATTCGTCTGGTGACGCCATCTCTCGTTCAGGGACGGATGCTGTGCGTCCGACCGAGACAGCTGACGATTTCAACAATATAGAGACGGGCGAAGCTGTGGATAGGGTTGCGTCCTTGTGTCCGAAGGACTCGGCCATTCCAGGCCAGCTGGATCTCACGCTTGAACGTCTGAAGAGTCTAGAGAGCACGGCTAGAGTCTCGTAGTCGAGGATTGTTAATTACATTGCCTCAAGACGCGGATATCCAGGTTCAATTGATTGCTCGTGCGATTGAAAAAGTTTTGCGCAGCGACGGCTGGGTTAATGGCACGAAGGTCTATGATCGCCGCCACCTGCGCAAGATCGCCGAATCGATGTCGCGCAAGTCTGCCGACCCCTCACGCTATGTTAATCAGGGCTTTCACAATACCAGCCTGACGCAGTGCATTCTAAGGCAGCAGCTAGAAGTCAATCCGGCTCAAGTAATGGAGATGATCGCGTCGCTGGTCACTTCGGGGAAAGCCTTCGTCGGTCAGGGTCAGCGCGGAAGGCTCGTTGTGGTTGATCCAAAGAGTCTGGCGCTTGATCTGGAGTCGCGCTGGTCGACCGACGAGACCGCTGGTGCCAAAGGGATGCGAGATGCTGTTGGACAGCTGTTCGACTTGCTGCTTGTTCAATCATTCTGGGATGAAAAATCCGATGGCAACGCCAGTTACGTGTACTGTCAGGACCCAAGACCGAAAGTAGGTACGACCGGAGAACGGTTGATCCGGGTTGATGTGGCAACGGGCAGCAGGATCGAAGTGGTTTATGAAGGGACGAAACTGACTCTCAGAGATGCATTCGGACTGAGTCGGCTCTTTGACGAGAACGGGTCCATTATCGCGCATTCCAGTCTAGTGGATGATTTGAATGAACCTTCTGTGGCTACGCCCGATGATTTGTCCGAGTCAATAGCTGAAAATGTGCGTAAAACTGGTAAGCCTCCGATCGTGATCGTATTTGCTGGTCTTTTGCCGGGTGGCTCCGGAGGCAGCAAAGGTTTCGATCTTCATGCCTCCACATGCCTGCAGATCGAAGACCAGTATTTCCTCGAATCGCGCTGGGGCCTTAACTTCGATGCCTATCTCAACGGCTTGTCTGCCGATCAGCTTCTTTCCGCAATGGCTGTTCCCGAGCCTGTCGATGGCTTCGAGGAGTTTTCCTCCGGTAGTACCTCTTTGCGAGTAATAGATCCTGCTTACCCGATACCCCGAGTGGGTCGAGCTCCCCAGCTTCATGTCCTGCAGCGAGAAAACGAACAGCTTGCCGAGATCGAGAAGAGAGCTCGCAATAATCCAGTTATTCAGGCTCAGGAGCGATACTATGAGGAGCTGGAAAAATGGGAAGCTAAACGGGCGGAGCACATGGCGGTGTTTGGCGATGATCTGCCGTTCAAACTTCCGCCGCCCAGACCGCCCTCGGCCCAACCGACCTGATTGAACGAAAGCAGCCACATCGCTGTGGCTGCCCGTAATTATGGATACATCGATCGAGCTATGCTTTGAGCAACTGGATGACTTCGCCATCTTCGGGAAACCTGCCTAGTTTCGCCTTAGAGAAGATAAGCGTGCCATCGATCTCGATTTCGAATACACCGCCGGAGGACACGATAAGCTCAGATGCTAGACTGCATCGTCTCTCCAGTTCAGCCGCCAAACTGACGGCTCGGGCTTTGTATCCTCAAGCTCCGCAGTACGTGATTCGTACCTTCGTGTCTGTTTTAGAAGCCATATTGGTCTCCTTTGTATTCATTGCCTGACGCTGCTTTTCAGCGTGACTTCCCATTGTATCCACTGAGCATGCACCTGATCAAGCTCGGTTGTGCCGCAAGTTCCTCGTGTAGGTTATCCAGGCGATGATGTTCCGGCGAGGAGCCGGAAAATCGTAAGTTGCTGGTGCACGCTAAAATGATGCTAGCGGTTCAGGTAAAATCATTACGGCTGTCACGAGACTGTTGCCAAAGAGGAGAATTTATCCACATTCATGACAGAAGCCAACGGTTTTGAAACGTTGCCATTATTCCCGTTGCCGGTAGTCCTATTCCCTGGCGCCGTGTTGCCGCTCCACATTTTTGAGGAGCGATATAAGTTGATGATAGGAAAAGTTCTCGAAGAGGAGCGCTCATTCGGGGTCGTCTTCTGGGACGGTGAATCTACCTCCGTAGCAGAGACTGGTTGCATCGCCACGATTGACACTGTCAAAAAGCTCGAAGATGGGCGCATGAATCTGGTTACAACTGGGTTGAAGCGTTTTCGAATCGTCGATGTCGTGCAAGAACAGCCCTACATCGTCGCTACGATCGAGTTGTTGGAAGAGCCAGCAACAGGCGAAAAAGCTACCCATCTGGTCGACGACATCACCAGGACTTTGAAGGAGATACTTCGTCTTTCCTCCAAGTTGGTCGACAAAGATTTCGAAATTCAAGGTTCTATTCCAGAAGATCCGCTCAAGCTGTCTTATTGGGTGGCATCGAATTTCTACGGTTCGCCCAACGATCAGCAAGAGTTGCTAGAGATGTGCGATACAGAGGATCGATTGAAGGAAGAATACCTCGTTCTGGACTCTGCTCGAAAGCATCTTGCCGCTAAAGTTTCACTCAAAGACGCACTTGGATAGTCCTGCCCTCGGTACTATCCGCGATACCATTTGTTTTTAAACGGATCAAATCTTTAGGTAATCAAACCGAGCAAATTTTTCGATGGCAAGGCAGCCGCATTGAAAACTGACTTTAGAGGCTAGTTCGGTGAGTCAAGCTTTTATATTCCAGTGAGTCAAAGTTGTATCCCGCGGGAAACATAAGAGTCGAAACATGCCGTCAACGGAATGAGTCAGCGACGAGTCAAAGGCGTATTCCGTGCGAGGCTTAAAACAAGGGGCGAAATATTCCGTCAAAAGAATTTAGTAGCCCTTAGGCAGCCCGAGCGCATTCCTCTATCAAATGCAAATATCGCGCGGTGAATTTTCGTAAGTTGAAGGTTATCTTTGGCGAATTAGACTTGAGAATCCAGTACCATTATCTGCACGGTTGTTCAGTCGACTAACCAGTGTTTGTCACAAGCAATCGATCGAAGAACGGATTCAATCTCATATGAAATCAAACAACAAAACTGAAAACAAAAGAGTCGCGAAGGTTTTCTCTAAGGGGCTCTGGGGGCTAACTGGTTTATTTGCCTTCATAGTGATATCCTTGCCAGGCTGCGCGCAGCAGTCGTCGGATACAGGCACCACGCAGCGAAATTCCGACGTGGCGACTGATTCGTCAGCAGCTCAATCCGGGCAGCAACCGGACAACTCGCAACCCGTTCAGAACAGCACTCAGACCGCTGAGCCATTAGAGACCGCCGGACCTGAGCGCAACAGTTTACTTAACCAAGTCGACCAGAACCAAAAAACGGAGAATCAAATGAGCTCAAGTTCAACAAAAGCAGTAACCACGCCCAGCGGTTTGCAATACGAAGATCTCGCGGTCGGAGCGGGCGCCAGCCCACAGACCGGTCAGACAGTTGTAGTCCATTACACCGGCTGGCTCACTGACGGCACCAAATTCGATAGCTCCGTCGATCGCGGTCGTCCGTTCGAATTCTCGATCGGCAGAGGCCAAGTGATCAAGGGTTGGGACGAAGGTGTTGCCACGATGAAGATTGGCGGCAAGCGCAAATTGACCATCCCGGCAGAACTGGGCTATGGCAGCAGAGGCGCTGGCGGGCTAATTCCCCCAGGCGCAACTCTCGTCTTCGAAGTCGAGCTACTCGGTCTGAAGTAGAGTGGTCAGTTCTTCAAATTTGCAATTCGTCGAGGGCGCCCAGGTGCGCCCTCGAATCGCACATGGGCACTTGGTAGTTGTCATTTGTTTGGCGGCGATTTTTACTTGTTTTGGTCAGCCGTCTTTGGCGCAGGATGATGAAGATCTCAAACCGCAGTCGGAAAACTCCGTTCAGGTTCCTTCGCCATCGAAGGATTCAGGAAGTGATGCGGTGCCTGAGCCGACGCCGTCCATGACTTCAAAGCCGGTCAGACCGCAGCTCATCGATACGAGCATCGAAGAGTCAGCCAACCAGTCGCCGTCTACTCAAACGCAAGAACCTTCCGGTCAATACAAAGATCGTGAAGCGAAGCTCCCGGAGGTGCTGAAGAAGCTGGTTCAAGCGCCGCACATTTACGACCTGTCCAGAGGAGGGAGCTCCGTTGAGAGTGATGCTCTCCTCCAGGCGCTGGCGCTTGGTCCTTCCATCCGAGAAGATTTGCTGTTTATCGTCGAGAGCGGTAGCCCGGCAGGTCGGATTTACGCCGCTTACTTGATTTCTCAGTTCGATCAACCGGAGGGCAAGCAAATCTTGGATCGGTTTAAAACCGAAAAAACGCTTGTTGTCAACAAAAGCTATAGCTCATCAGAGCATTACACGATGGGTGAGGTTGCAACAGACCTCGTCAGCCCCAGACCATCGATAATATTGAAGAAGCTGAGCCGATAGTGTCCTATAACAACATTTCTCTCTTAAAAAAGAAGAGAATTCAATAGAACGACAGTAATTGACCCGAAAACTGGGATTAACTTACTTGAGCCGACCTATCTTTGCTCAAGGCTGATAATGCTAGACCCAGACCGAGTTCTGTACACTATAACCACCGAAGAAACACCGTCGACATCGCTCTTAACGAGGTTGCTATTCGGGTTTAGCGCGATTGTGCGAAGGGCACAAATCAGCTGGAAGAAGCCATGCGAGCGCTTCGGGAAGCCAGTGGCAGGGGTTCGTGCATTGAAACCGAGACGAGGACAGAATCAAGTGACCTGGTGGCAAGCCAATGTCTGCTAGCGCCAACGAATTAGGTGAGCTGCTGATGGACCTCGGACTGATAACACCCGAGGAGCTTGAGGACGCAATGCAGAGGCAGGCAGCGTCAGGCTCTCGACTGTCCGTAGTGCTGTCGGATATGGGACTGGTCTCGGAGCGACAACTAAAAGACGCACTCGAACTGCAGTACGGAGTCAATTTCATCAATCTTTCCGGAGCTCGTCCTGACGATGCGTTCGTGCGGTCTGTCCCTGAAGAGGTTGAGAGGCAGTTTCGTTTCGTGCCGGTGTCAAAACAGGGAAATCAATTTAGCGTCGCTATGGTTGATCCGGACGATCTCAAAGCGGCTGATGCAGTGAAATCGCATTTAGGAAGCGGCAACTTCAAGAAGCTTGTATGTACGGCTGACGATTTCGAGCATTTGATGTACCTCACCTATGTGTATGTCGAAGAAACCGCACTCGATCCAGAGCCGGAGCCGGAGCCTGAACCAGAGCCAGTGCCAGAACCAGAACCGGTGGCAGAGCGAGAACCGGAGCCTGAGCCTGAGCCTGAGCCTGAGCCGCCACCCAAGCTGAAGACAAAAACCGTATCGGAAAAACCTCTTCCGCAAGTCGCAAAGATCCCCAAGAACAAGATCACTGCTGCTAAGTCCCCGCGCGCGTCTCAGTCGAAAATCAAAGCGCAGAAAATGCGAGATTTGTTTGCCGGCGATAGCGACGACGACCTCGATTCGATGTTCGGTGAAACCGAACAACCGACAGCAACCGAGCCGGAACCAATCGCCGCGCCAATTTCGGCGAAAGCGTCGTCGAAGTCGAAGGCAAGTTCGATTCGCTCTCTGTTCGGGGATGATGATGACGATTTCGGCGAGTCCGAACCCGAGCCCGAACCACAGCTCATTTCGGAACCGCCGCCGACCAAAGAGAGTTCTCAGCCGATTCGAGCACTTCCTACCAACCAGCTACTCGAGCACATCTTGCAAGAAGCCGGGGCTACAAAGCCTAAAGGTAAGAAGGCGGCGACGACTATGCAGTCGCTGTTCGACGATGACGATGACGAGATGGGATTCTCTGATGATGACTCGAATGAACCAAGCAAGAGCCTGATTGAGGCGCTAGAAGCGGATGCGGGTGGCCGTGTCCCCTCGTCTGAGCCGGAGCAAGAATCAGAAGTCGACCAGGAGCTAGAACCGGAGCCAGAGCAAGAGCAAGAACCAGAGCAAGAGCAAGAGCAAGAGCAAGAACCAGAGCAAGAACCAGAGCAAGAACCAGAGCAAGAGCAAGAACCCGAACCGGAGCAAGAACCCGAACCGGAGCAAGAACCCGAACCGGAGTTCGAAAGCGAGCCCGAATTCGAATCTGAGCCGGAGATTGAACGAGAGCTTGGGATTTCTGGAGACGAGGATGCGCCTCAAATGCCGCGATCCTCCCTCTTCGATCAAGAGTCGGAGATAGAACCTTTCGAGGGCGAGACTCCTACCGCTGAAGAACAGTTGCAAGACAACAATCGGGCTAGCTCATTGTTCGAAGACGATGTGGACGAGGAAGATCTATTTGGAAACTCCGAAGCTTTAACCAGTGAACCTGACGTATCCGAGGATATGGTACCAGAAGCAGTGGCAGAGCCGGCGCAGGACGATCTGGAAGAAGAGTCGCCTGAATCGCTGCTTGATGCCATCGAAAAGCCCTTCGAGTCTTTGTTTGATGAAGGCAATGATGAATTGTTCGGTTCTAATGAGAGCTCGGAGGGCGGACAATCCGACGACGAGTTGCCAGAGCCGAATGCGATCTCGTCGGTCGGCGATACTGGTTTGGAAAGCGAATCTGAAGAAGAGCCGCCCATGGCATACGGGTCGCTCTACGAAGATGATGTCGACGAGGACGGACTCTTCTCGAGCGCCAGTCACCCTGTGCTGAGAGAAGGTGCGCCCGGTCTGCGAGATCTTCTGTCTCGCTTCGACGATGAGGAGCCTGCCGCATCTGAGCAAACGGAAGCCGAGGAAGCCGAGGAAGCAGCGCTCGAAGCCCCTGATCTATTGGAAACAGAAGCCGCAGAGCAAGTGCAATACTCTGAAGACGGCGATACGGATATGGAACCGGAACCGGTCGGTCTTCCGATTGGCGCATTGCTAGCCGCTTTTGACGAGCAAGCGCCTGATGGCGCCAACGTCGTTAATGAAGAAAGTGAAACTGAAGATACTGAGCCGGTTGGTCTCGAAGCCGAAGCAATCGAACCTGTTGCGTTGCCAATAGGCGCATTGCTAGCCGCCTTCGATGAACAGATTCCGGACGGCGCTAATGTAGTCAATGAAGAAGCTGAGATTTCGGAACGTGAGCCCGCTGCGGCAGACCCTGTCGCTTTGCCGATAGGCGCATTACTAGCTGCCTTTGACGAGCAGATTCCGGACGGCGCTAATGTAGTCAATGATGAACCTGAGATCGCCGAACCCGGGACAGATGCCGCCGAACCCGTCGCTCTGCCGATAGGCGCATTGTTAGCCGCATTTGACGAACAGATTCCGGATGGCGCCAATGTAGTCAATGAAGAGCCAGAGCCGGTGGAAAGTGAGCTCGATTCTGCTCAGCCAGTTGCATTGCCAATTGGCGCATTGCTAGCCGCCTTCGACGATCAGATCCCGGATGGCGCGAACGTAGAGAGTAAGAAAATAGAGCACCCTGTCGAAGCCGAACCGGATTCGAATGAGCCGGTGGCGCTGCCGATAGGCGCATTGCTAGCCGCTTTCGATGAACAGGTTCCTGACGGACCCAATGTCGTCAGTCACGAGGAAGTCGAACCGATTGCGCCTGAAAGCCCAGAAGAAAACAAAACTGAACTTCCAATTGGGGCATTATTAGCGGCTCTTGATGAACACGTTCCGGACGAACCGTCCACGTTTCCGATTCGCTCGCAGGAACCTACCGAATCCGCAGTAACGCAAGAAAAGAAAGATGAGCTCCCGATTGGCGCCTTACTGGACGCTCTCGACGATCATATTCCGGACGAACCGGTAAAATCTTGGAACCGAACATCTGATGAGGGGATCTCCCCGCCGCGACGAGTTGTGGAACTTTTCCCCGAAGAAACAGCCGAGGAGCGGCAAATTTTAGAAACCGATGAACCTCTACCGGATCTGCCTGATGAGGCGCTGATTCCGGAGAGTGATGAACAATCTGAAGCCAACGAGGCAGAACCCGTAGAAGCGTCGGACGCCGAAGTTAAGCAAGGCGGCCGTGTCACAGAATCCAAGTCTCGTATTAGAGCAATGATGGCCAGGGCCGTCCATGATATGGACGATGATGATGTTTTCGGAGATGGTGAGGAACGGAAGGCAGAGCGGAAGAAGAACGAACCTGAGCCTGAAAAACCAAAGTTGCTAGATGATCCAGTTGAATACGAAGCCCTCGATGATACCGGCGTCGTTGCTGCGATGAGTGAAGGGGAAGGATTGCACCTTCGTCCTAACGAAGATCTCTTGAGCGAGCCGGAGATAACGATAGACCCGTCGTCAAAAGTCGAGCCGGTCAAGGAAGAAACTACAAATAGACAAATGTTGACTGCCTCAGGAATTCAGGCACTCCTGGAGCAAGATGATATCGAATCATCCAATGAAGAGCAAACCGAGGCGCCGGCTCTTCCAACAGTGGAACGCCTCGTACCTAAAGTGATTCCATCTGCAGAGCCGGACGTCGTGAGACTGGTACCGAAAGTGATACCGTCAGGAAGCGGTGCTTTCAAATCGCCGGCGGCATCTCACGAGGAGTTTGATCTATCGAATGTTACCAACGATATCATCGATTCTGTTGACCTCACTAACCTGTCCGGCAACAAAACAGAGATAAGTTTCCTTGAGGAGATCGTCGAGTCAGAGCTCGCATCGGCCGGAGAAAGCTGGGATAAACCAGAGCTGTCGAACCATACTCCAGAACCAGCTAATGTTTCCGAAAGTGTTGAGTCGGCACCACTGGCAGTGGCACCCCGGCAATCGAGCTTGCAAGAGCCGATCTCAAAAGACGAACCGGCCCCACAGGAATCAGTTTTGCCGTTGCCAGTTTCGCAGGAGCCTGTGTCTTCCGGTCCTGCGCCTTCGATTCCAGAGGCTGAGCCTGAATCCTCGGCGTCTAAGCCCTCTCCCGAGGCCCTCGACGCGATTGCGCAAGCAAAGGCCCAGCTTGATCCGTCGATACTCAATCTTGCCACACAGATTCTCTCGCAAGCCGTCAACTCTACCTGTTCCGATGTGCACTTCGAGCCACTTGCCGATGGTCTCGCTCTCAGATTCATGTTCGATGGCGAGCTACTTGATGAGACAATCTTACCTGCTCAAATTCAGGGCATGCTTATTCTCTGCCTTAAGAGCATGGCCGGTCTGGATCCGACCATCGTCGATAGACCTCAAGACAAGAAGTTTGTCACCGTGACTTTTGGAAATCCAGTTGAGATGCGAATAACCTCTATCCCTGTGCCGCATGGCGAGATGGTCGCTGTTTCCCTCAAAGTCTAAAAATCTTCAATCCAAAACGACAGCTTAAATCTCGCGCTCCTAAATCTCCCTCGTTTAATCTCGTCCTGGGGGACCGCCGACGTCTCGCCGAACTTGCTCGGTGACGTTTGAACAAGGCCCTCATCATCAGAGGTGTGCGCGAAACAATTGCCTGAATTCGAGATGTTTCGCAAAACAATGCCTGCTTCCGAGACTAGCTTTGACCGAGCAGGTCGAGCCACTCTTTTACAGGTTGAAGCTTTTGTCTATATTCCTTGGCTCGATCTGCTTTACCGTGCGTATCGAGCCAGGCGCAATAGCGTTCTCCACAATCACGCGCTTCTCGCAATGAGACCGTCGGTTGCGGGTACTTGTGCAGGTCAATCTGACTGAGGTACATATCTGTGGCGCGTTTGAAAGTATCTTCGGCCTCCAGATTGCCTTCCTTGTCTTTTACCATCGCATCCACAAACATTGTCTCTGGTATGGTGGTTGCGTGGATGTGCTTCCAGATTGCTTTTGCCTCATCGAGTGCAGTTCTTGATTCTTTGACTTGATTGAGATTTAGTTTTGCTACGGCAAGATCAGTCAGTAAATCAGCGACGTCGCTATGGTCGTTGCCGTAGCTCTTCCTCTTGATCTGCAATGCTCGTTCGTACTGTATCAATGCGCTTTGCCAATCGCTGTGAGCGGCTTGTGCTCGCCCAAGACCGGTCAGGCTTCTTGCTACTCGAGCGTCCCCGGCTCCGAACTCCTCTGCCAATTTGACCGCCTCGCGGAACTTCGCGTCAGCTCGATCAAATCGTTGGACGAACAGCAAAAATTCGCCGTCTCTTTGTTTTCCAATCCAGCCTTGTTGGTTGTCCCAGTCTGGTGACACTACCTGTGATGCTGGCTGCTGAGATGGGATATGCAGTCCTTCCCCGGTAGAGCCGCATCCTTGAACTGCGACAACTATAAAGACCGACGCTGTTATCATCGGTATGGACGCCGTCCTGGAATTTATGGCTGCCATGCTACTTCGACTCGTCTGATCCGACCGGTTGAGGTGCGCTGTCGGATTTCGATTCCATCTGGTCACCATTAGCTTCACTGGTTGGCGACGGGCTTTTCGGTGCCTCCGTCGCTACGGTATCAGCTTTCTTGGACTTTTCCGCAGTTTCTTCCTCTTCGTCCTCGTCATCGTCTTCTTCATCATAAAATCCTGATGCCAACCGCTTCTTGTGACGAATGTACCACATGGTGCCAAAGACAGCCGAGCCACCCAGCGCTGCTATCGTGATGTAGTGGAAAGCTTTGAAAATTGCATCGGCTATAGGGTCTGGTTGGATCTCCAGCTCTGCTTGAGCTTGCATGACCGTATTGTTTTTTCCAAGTTTTGACGGATCGATTGTAGGTAGAGCATCTGTATTCGGCTTCTTGTTACCTGTCGTCTGTTGAGCTGGTGACTTGGGAGTAGCGGCAACAGGCCGATTTTTCTCTGCGGTGCTGTCGCCTTTCGGTTCGGCCTTAACGTCTTTGACCGCCTTTTGTTGGACTGCAGATTTTTCTGGCAGAGCTTTCGCTGCAGATTTTTCGGTGACAGCTTTCTCGGTGACAAATTTTTGCTTTGCTCCCGCGTCTTGCGACGAGCTTGTCTTGGCCTGAGCGATTTCCAAATGTTTGGAACCACTATCGTCAGGCCTTGCCATAGCGGGCTGCGACAATACGCAGAATGCTAAAAGAGTTATGTAGATTCTGATTCGCTTCATGAGTGCCAAGGGTTTCGCTTCTTGAAATATACTCTTTTCCACATATATTCTTCCATAGGGCTCCCCTGGCGAAACCCTTGGCAATAACAATATTGCTTCATGCGATTCTGAAACGCTCAGTTCGACCAGTGGAGCCTAATCAGCGACGAAAAGACTATGTCCGATAGTGTTAGAAGATGCGGTCGAGGACATCCTCATTGAGCCAGCCGCGATTAATCAAAGCGCTCCGAAGAGTACATCCGGTTCTCCGGTGGTCGATCAAGGCAATTTTGAGCTGATCTTCGCTTATGAGCCCTAACTCGAGTAGGCGCTGCCCCCAGCGCTCCGGGTGATCGAGCGGTAGCTCTATGATCCGCTGAAGTTGAAGGAAGTAGTCCAGCTCCTCGGCCGTGATGAACCCTGCCGACACGAGGACTTCACCGAAGCGCTTGCCTGGGAGGTCTTTTTGTAATTCGAGCACTGCGACTAGTTCCAGCAGCGTGAGCCTATCTGACGCGACTAGTATCTGACCCAGCTTCGGAGTCAGGTACCTGAATTTCTTGAGCTCCTCACCATCGAGAGCGCCGACCTTTTTCCAGTGTTCGAAACTTTCACTGAGGCGTTGTCGAGCCGGTTGAAATCCATCAGCGATGCCGTCATATGCAACTGGCTCGCGGTCGCTGAGCCGATTGAGCATTCGTGCGTACTGCTTTTTCACGTCGGCAACCGTCGAGCCATCAGGCATGCCGAGAAGGAGCAATAGATGCTTGACCATACGCGATTCTCCCGCTAACTCCCATAGCAAGAAGTGAAGGCGAAAGGGATTCCCTGAGCCAGGAACCAATAAATTTATTTGGGCCGCTTCTATTACTGTGCCACCCAGGTAACATTATTGTCAAGAAGTAGAAAAAGTTTTTTCTACGCGTGTAGGATTCGTGCAAGCTGGGCACAAATAAGACGGAGTCTGGCTTTTGTGCTAGTTGGCAAGTTTTTATTTTATGGGGCTGGGGTGGTATGAGTTCGCGTGTTGATTTCGGCGTGGTACTAGTTGCGGTACTAATTTCTTCTTCTCTTCCTGCAGCTCATGCGCAGGATTTCGTTCCTCATGGCGATGCCATCACTGGTTCAGTTGTGGTGAATGCGTCTCCTACTCAAGTGTTTCAAGCGATCAAGCGTTCGCGCTATCAAGAGCCGGACCGACGTAAGGTCGTCGAGAGCGACGATAAATCTGCAGTCCTCGTAGAGTCCTTCAAGGGGCTTCCGATTATCGGTGACGTTGTTTGCCGATACAAAGAGACCGAGATTGGCAATCAACGGATTGAGTATCAAATTTTGGCGTCGGACAAGTTCAAGTCGTTCGATGGCGCTTGGGAGCTGCAATCGGTTAACGAAGGCAAAGCGACCCTCGTGAAGCTTTCATCACATGTGGAAGCTCAGATTCACGTGCCCTTTGCAAAGCAGATTACCGCTGTGGGCACGCGCAAAGACATCAAGCGTCGCTTGCACCACATTAAGTGCTCAGTCGAGCAGACGAAGAGTTAGTTGGTTAACTAGCCACCACCTTTGTGCTTCTGGAAGGCTCTCTGCAGGAATCCGCGCAGATCGTCTCCGGACATGGCTCCAACTGAACTGTCAATGACCTCTAGCTGCTGATTCTCTCTCGGTCTGACTACCATTGTCGTCGGGTAGGCTGAAACGTTCATGTTTTTCGCCAATCCACGTTGCTGCTCGCCATTGATCTTCACTCGAATAGCATTGTCAGGGATGATATCCTGCTGTGAATTCCAGGCTTGATCGATCTCGGTGCAGGCGCCGCATCGGGGTTTATTGAAGCTGATGACAAGCGGCCTGCCGCTATCAGTAGCAGCTTTTACAGCTTTGTCGAACTCATTGCTACTAAATTCAACTTTCTCAGGTCTGGGTGTGTCTGGGCGAACACCATCAGGACGAAATCCGTCGGGATTGAGTCCGTCTGGACGGATATTGTCTGGACGGAATGGATTGCGTCCATCCGGAGATGGAGGTAGAGGGCCATTGCCGCCGGGTCCTGGCGGTTTTTGCCCGCGATTCAATGCAATCGCTTTGTCACGATCGGCAAGAATCTGGCGCACTTGATCCGGGGTGAAACCACCGTCCTGCCTCGGAGCTGGCACTGGAGGACCAGGCTGTATAGGCTGGTCGGCGCCTGGTCTGATGGCATCAGGTCTGGGAGCAGGCGTCGGGCCTGGAGGGAAAGGACCGATTCCGGGACGAGGGCTGGGTGGCGGTGTGTCACCTTCTCCATAGGTCCCACGGAAGACTCCGCGACTTTGTTGAAGATTGGCTGGGAGCTCGACCTCGGGCAGGCTCTGTACAGCGGTATTACTTGTGGTATCACACTGGCTAGTAATGGGAGTAGCGTCGGATACACAATTGCTAAAAACAGTAGGTGCGACTTGTTGCTCATTACAACTGTCGCCACCTCCTTGGGTGGCTACATCGAAAACCATGGTAAACTCCTGGAACTATCTAAGGCTTGGGGCTTATGTCGGGCGGGGCGAGGAATGAATATACTCAGTGGACCGTGACCATTTAGTACCCGCAGTCCGCATTCATACGTAATTGCCGCAGAAAATCACCGGATATTTAGATATTGACGACTCAGGTAGAGGCACAACCGAAGAGCTTTGAAGTTGTCGCAAGAGCGATCGCGAGCTTGATCGATGCAGCGGCAATCATGTTTCTCGACTGTATTCTTATGTACGCCTTCTGGGTGGTGGGCATGGCCGCCGGGCTATTGGATGCAGATCCACAGCACTGGTGGTTTATGCTTTGCAGCGCACCGGTCTATCTGGCTGATGGATTCTCGATCATCGTTATCCCTGCCGCCATGGCTTATTTCAATTGCGTGAATGCAATATCGGATTTGACCTACAGTCTTGCCAATCTGTTTTTCTCCGGTGCAATCTTGACTAATTGGTTATATCACGCCTTCTTCGAGGGATCGCCTGCGCGAGGAACACCTGGAAAGATATTCATGGATCTTGAGGTCAGCAGAGTTAACGGCAAGGACGCCTCGTTCTGGATTCTAACGTTGCGGCATTTCGCCAAGATGATTTCGGTTGTGACGGTTGTTGGTTGTCTGCCGATCTTCGGACGTCAACGCAATCAGGCGTTGCACGATGTTTTGTCAGGTTGCGAGATTACGCACCATTAGCACTAGTTCTCGATTGCCCATGGACTGGGGTGTTCGTTCGACATCGGCTAGCAGGGAATCTTGTGCAGTTTCAAAATGGAAAATTCGGCAGAGCCTCAGATAGTAATCTATAATTGATTCACGTCATAAGACAATTTTGTCCGAGGACCAGACTACGATGCATATTGCAAGAAGCGCGGCTGGAGCTGCCCTCGTCACGAGGTCGGCTGGCCTTGTACTGATTTTGTCTCTTCTCTTCCTGTTGAGTTGTAAACGCGTTGGAGCCGAAGAGGGTCAGACGAAGAAAGTAGGGCCCGATCGAATATTGATTGCCAAGGCTGTTGCAAAACCGGTTGCAAGCATAAGCTGGCAAAGAGAGTTCAAAAGGACGCTCGAGATAGCAAAGTCAGGTCGTAAGTGGGTGCTGATCGATGTTTACACCGACACCTGTTATTGGTGCAAGCGCCTGGATGCAGAAGTGTATGCCCTGCCGCAGATTGCAGGGTTTGTCAACAAGTCATTCGTATGCATGAAAGCCAATGCCGAAAAGGGTGACGGTGTCGAAATCGCTAAGAAGTACGGTGTGGAAGGTTATCCCTGTACTTTGATCCTGGATCCCTCCGGGAAGGAAAAAGGACGTATATTCGGATATGTAAATGCGGGTCAGTTCCCGCATGAGCTCGTGAAGATTCTACAGCGCGGCACCTAGCTTCCACAAAGACTGCTGACGACGTCGAGCAAAGAATTGTCGTTGTGCCTTTTGGCCATCAGGGACACACCAAGCTTGATCCCTGGAGCAATTCTCATGGGAACAGAAGCTTGAGGTAATCCCGCGACCACGCTCATTGCTGTGAGCAGCAAGTTGTTGCGACGATTTTCGATTAACTGATCTTTGGTCGCTGATTTGTGTGGCGGCATTCCGCATGCGGTCGGAAGCAGAATTGCCGTATCCTCTGGTATAAGCCGGTCGAAGTATTCTGCTATGGATTTCATTATCTCTCTGCCGAGCGCTTCTTGAGACGAGTCGACCGATTTGCCGAGTGCGATTCGCTGCGAGAGCGTCGGAGACAGGACCGGATCGTCGTTGTTAATCCAGTCTGCGTATACTCGCCACGCTTCCGCAGAACGAACGATACCAAATGTGGCGGCACACGATTCGAGAAGCGACTGGCACAATTCTATCTCTGCGACGTAGTCGAATTGTGATGCGATTCTGTCGCCGGCTTCCAGGAGACCTTCACATACATCATTGGATACTATGTGGAATAAACTGCGCGCGACAAGAACTTTGGTAATTTTTGTGTTGGTTGAATTCTCCCTCTGAGGCAACAAGACCTCTCCGACACTTCTGAGAAGACTAGAATTTTGTGCGCACCAACCGACAGTATCGAAGGAGGGACCCAACGGCATGATACCGGTGACATCTACCGCTCCATGACTGGGACGGTAGCCGTAGATTCCGCAGTAGCTGGCAGGTACTCTTATGGATCCGACCGTGTCCGTTCCAATACTGAAATCTACAATGCCGCCCGCCACTGCACTGGCCGAGCCGCTGGAAGAGCCACCCGGAATGCGGTCAGGGAGTTGGGAATTGAGAGGTGTTCCGTAAAATGGATTGATACCATCAAGGCTCATTGCTAGCTCGTCTGTGCAAGCTTTGCCTTTGAGGCGCGCGCCTTCACCGAGGAGCATGTCGACGACATTTGCGTTCTTGCTTGCCGATTTCTGAGTAGCTCTCCAGGCCGGGCTGCCACCACCGGTAATGGTGTCTT
Organism: uncultured Candidatus Obscuribacterales bacterium; assembly: GCA_964418155.1. Taxonomy (GTDB): domain Bacteria; phylum Cyanobacteriota; class Vampirovibrionia; order Obscuribacterales; family Obscuribacteraceae; genus JADYXR01. The sequence continues at coordinate 166,852 of CAYQKX010000009.1, forward strand.
TCACGTCGATCAGATCTTTGACGACGAATGTTTTGCCTTCGAGAACGCCCTCAGGCGTGCCCTCGATATCGAGATCGAGAAGCACGCCGTATTGGGACATTTTGATTTCGACTGCCATTACTTGCTGTTCACAAGCGCCGGTGTCTTTCTTTCAGGAATCGGATGATTCATGATGTCTGAAAGTAGATCCAATCGAGTGCCGCCTGAGATCAAAGGGATCAAGCTTGGCAAGCTGTAATAGTCTCCAGTGAAGACATAGTTGTCTGCCATGATGCCCTCTGCTGTCATCTTGTCGTACAAGTATGGGCGGTATGACGCACCTACGTTGACGAACAATACATCTGGAAGCACTCCCATCTTATGTTCGTAGCTCCGAAGAGCGGGGATCATGAGAGGTGGTGTGTTTTCTTCCTGATCAGAAACCATGATTACCTGTTCGACATAAGCGCCAGACTTCGTCATGTTGTCGATGGCGACACCGCATGATGTGCCGCCGCCGGCATTGATGCCCTTGAAAGCCTTTTCCCAGTCAGACAAGTCGTTACCCTTTGCCTTAACGCGATAGGCCATTGTATCGAAGGCATATACGAAAAGATCCTTTTCGCAAATAGGCGCTACGATGCTGGCAATCATCTTGCCAAGCTCGATGGCTTCGGTCATAGAACCGCTCTTGTCCACGAGCAGAGCGATTGGGCGAGAGATCTTGCCCTTTGCCTTGATCTGGACGTCACCTACAGAAGCGACCATTTCGCTCATGTCGGCGTCAAGACCTGCAACCTTGATTGCTTCTCTTGTCTTAAGAGCAGAAACACGCTTGTCAGTCTTTGCAGCTTCTAGCTTTGTTTCGATCATCAAACGTAGATCCTCATTGTCCATAGCGCCACGCGCCTTCAGACTTGAAAGGTTGTTGATCACTTCCTGTGGTGTCATTGCGTTAATGAGCGCGACAAGCACCGCCGGAGTCACCGTCTTGATTGTTGAGACCGCTGTTCTGTATGGCAACTTGTTTTCGACAATCAATCTTGCCTGTTCAGTTGGATCGTTAGTCTTGGCGAGCTGCTTAAGTACAGCCAATCTGCTGCCTTCAGGCGGATCGTTTTCGAACAACACCTTCTGTGCATATGGACCTGGCTTGATACGCAATGAAGCGTACAAGGTCTTAAGCGGCTTTCTTGCGTGCAGAACAGCTGAGTCGAATGAAGCAGGATCTGCTTCTCTCTGTCTCAAATAGTTTTCCACCGCAGTCTTGTAAGAACGTGGCACTGAGCCAAGACCGGCTACAAAGGTTTCGCCCTGTCTGTAACCCTTAATCATGCGTGTTACACGTTCTACCTGATATGGAGGTAGCTTTTCCAAAAGCGCAAGACCAGCGTCTCTGAATTCGTCAGAGAACTTAGACGTGGCAAGGAATGCAATGAATAGCTGCTTCAAGTCGTGCACGGTACCATTGTCGTAATACCATGCGCCAAGACGAATGAAGAACAGCGGGTCGCGCTGGTGGACATCAGTGAACAAAGGAATGTATGGAGCGACGTCTCGGTGAGGTGTCCGCAGCAATACGTTCATAATCGTCAATCTGTAGTCCTGTTCGTCCATGCCTGCCTGCGCACGCTGAATTAGACGTTCGAAGTTTGCTGCTTCACTTGCGTGAGTTGCGGCAGGTCTGTTTCTGTTTGCTCTGCGAGCTGCCATGGCTCCTCCTCCTCTACTTCTATTTGAAGTGTTTGCTTGGGTATTACTCGTCTGGACTTCTTCCCCCAGATACGATTGCAACCAGCGACTAACACTTGATACCACGTCGACAATAAATCTCATCCCGGTTTCACCTCCTTGAGATAGTGCCGCTTCAGCAGGATCGGAATATTGTTTAAAAACAAAATACGAGCCACTGAAAGAGATCAGCCTGCCCGTCTTCGCAAAACGCAAATTTAGCGCCTGAGGCGCTTGAAAGAATGCGCTGTACAAGTCGTTAGAACAGTTTTCAAATCGCTTTTCGAGGTTTGTATGTTCTAGCTGTTTGGGTACAGGTTCCCTTAATTTAGCATCGGGTACGGAGTTTGTGATCTGTCCTTACTGAAGCGGCATGCAAGTGTGGATTCGTCACCTTCGCCCGATTGTGAGCAATCTCCCTACTTCAGTCACCAGCAACTGCTCCAAACTATCTAAATTCCGCCGTAGGCGGAATGAGTCTGAGGTATTAGGCGGAGCCTAAACATGCCGTCAACGGAATAATCGCTGTTCTTGCTCGACGCTGGCGCATTGTTGCTTCGGTCGCTTCGTCTCTCCGTTATCGAAACGAGCAGCGAATCTACCAGTTGGTGAGCAGCTTTGTGACCAGCTCCTGGACCGATTGATCTTGGCTTCCTTTGTAGGACTCCAAAATTGCTTTCGCTTTGTCTCCCTTGATTTTTCCTAGGGCATTAAGGTAGGCAATTGCGTTGGAATCGGCGGACGGCTCGTCATGTAGTGATGCTGCAATCAAATCTACGGCTTCCTGATCCTGAAGTTGTCCCAATGCTTCTGCTGCGCTTCGTTTTGCAAATGAATCCTTGTTGCTCTTCAGGATGGCGTAGAACAAAGGCTTGTCTTCCTGTCTGGGAAAAACTGCAAGATAGTGAAGCGCACTGCTGTACCAGTCATGATCTTCTTGCAGATCGTTTTGCACGTATGGTGCGTAAACATCTTGCAAGTCGCCGACTTTGTTGTTAATTGCCAGATCCGTCAAAGCTATAGTGCGCAGATTTTGATTGCGAATCAGACCTGGTAGCACTGCCACCAGCGCTGGTGACGTTCGATCTCGCAGGGAGTGTGCGGCCCAGTATCTAACCTTGGGATCTTTGTCCGACAACAGGCTAATCAGAAGTTGTACGCTTTCGTCGTCTTTCCTGTCCTCGAGGGCGCGGGGAAGCTCCTTCAAAATTTGTCGATTTTTTGTTCGTCTAATCGCGCTTCTCACATCTGCCACCACATTGTTCGATTTCAGTTGGGGTTGTTGTGCAGCAGTGAAATGATAATCGGTCGGGATGTCTCGATCGGAGATGAGCTGGAGCCACTTACGCAGAGAATCTGTGCGCGTTGATTGGAAGTAAGCGTTGAGTATGTCTTGAGGGACAACTCCTTTCGTTGGTAAGAATGCCGCAAGGTAATCTCTATCTTCCGGAATCGGGCTGTTAGCGAAGGCATTCATTGCAGCCTGTCTCAGTGTCGGTATATCCAGGCAGGGTGCCACAAATGGCTTGAGGTTGCCGATTTCCAAGACTTTGATTGTATTTAGTGCATAGCCTTGAATCGATGGGTCCCAGTCGGCCAGCGCTTTCTTTATGACCCTGTCAGTTTCTGGATCAGGTCCTGCTGCAGTTAAACTTTCGGCGGCAAGAATTCTAGCTTTCGGATCGTTGGATTCGATTTTCTCGAATGCGGTTTTTTTCAAAGCATCCTTATTGATCCGCAAGTACAAGGGCACTAAATGAGCGTCTCCAAAATTTTCGTTCTCGACCACAAAATCAAAGAGATCAGACGTGTGGCTGTCGTGCAAAAACAAAAGAGCGATTCCAGCCCATCGTTTGTTTGTTCTCAGCTTTTCAGTTTTTGCTGCGCTCAATAGAGTGTCATTGAAAGAGCCGTCGCCGGAGGAGCCGAGGGTCACGTATGCGAGCGTCCTCTGATAAGGGTTCGTCGACTTCAAAAGAGATTGAATATCGGCAGCGTAGGTCGGCTCGCTTCGCAGTTTTTCCAGGGGATAATGCAATTCCTTTTGATTTACATCGATTGAAAACATTGTGAGATTCGAATAGTCATGCAGCAATTGATCCAGATCTGCTTGTTTCATGTCAGTTGAACATGCTTTATGGAAATCGGCGGCGAAACCAGCATAGGTCTGCGCAAAAGGATTTGCTGCAAAGGATCGCTTTTGAGGCACCTGAGCAGGGGCTTTTGGTTTGTTACTAACCGGATTTTTTGACTTAGGCGCTGTCGATGTCGGCATGACAGAGTGCCCATGCTGCTTCTGAGCAAGCACTGGTAGTGTCATGGTGAGCGCCAAAAGCGTCGTTAGAACTGGTTTTTTCATTTATTTTATCCGGAGAGTCTGCCCTTTCGAAGAGCAATTAGTGAAAGGCTTGGTAGCAAAGCGCAAATCAAAATAGCTTGTGCATACCCAAATGATAGCGCCGTGACAACTGCTGCAAGTGCCGAGCCCAGTCCAAAACCACCGCTCATTGATAAATTGTAGCTACCCATTGCGGTTCCTCGCGCGTCTTCTGGACATTTCTCGAATATCAAAGCGATTCCAATAGGTGGGACCGCAGCCCATGCGAATCCAAGAAAGATGCCGGCGATCATGACAAATGTCCAGTCCGATGCAATTGCCGCGAATACACAGCCGATGCATTGCATGAGTACTGTTGGTATAGCCACTTTCCTGGCGCCGAATTTCTCGACCATGCGACCGGCGAGGTAGCGGAGCAGAATCGTTGTTACTGCGGTAGATGAGAAAAGTAGCGCTTCGTTCGCGATTCCGCGTTCTTGAAACTCCAAGACCGCCAGCGCGAAGCTAACTCCTCCTTGCAAAGAACAAGTCAGTATAAAAGCCATTCCCGGTAGCCAGTGAGGATCTATTTTGACATTGAATGGGCGAGGTTTCTCCGGTTTGGTATCAAATTTCTTAGGGAGAAACATCATCAGCCCTGCCGAGAGAAGGTTGAGGATGGAGGCGTACAAGTATTGGTCGTGCTGTACACCGTGCTTCCAAAGCCAGACGCCGACGGCAGGTCCGATAGCGAATGCGACGTTACCTATGATACCCAAGGATGCCACAGCGGACACCATGCGCTCCTTGGAGAAGATATTGCTTGCGTAGGCGAACATCGCGGTCATGTACGCAACGAGCAAAATCGAGCGAATCGACATCTCAATGCAGGCTGCTATGACACCATGAGAGCACCACATTGCCACCATGATTAGACCAGAACCCACCGCGGCTGCCCTCAGCACCGGCAACTTCCCGATTCTGTCGACCGTGGCTCCGAGGTGAAGGCTAAGAAAGAATGCAGCGAGCATGCCGCATCCCATCGCTATGGAAACTTGATTCTCATTCGCTCCGTCTTGCGTGAGCGCGAGAGGTAGAGAACCAACTGGCAGGTTGATCGAAGTCTCGCTTAGCAAGGCTGCAATGATAAGCAGGATATAGGTTCTCATCATCGCAAATCATACAGGAAGCTCTGTAGTGTGTGACTGGGATATTCATTTCATCGGATTGCACAGACTTTTGAGTCTGGAAAACCCGAGTCTTACGACGTTGTCTTTGACGAAATATGAATAGAACAACTGCCGGAGCCCCCAAGGCCGACCGGCAGAGCCACTGGGACCAACTGCTGCCTACTCCTTTAATATGCATAAGATAAGACACCAATTCCCTACCAGGCGCTATAACTGAATCATGACCAACTCACGAAAGGATGGACCATACGTCTATATCCTGCTTCTCTCTATTTTCATAACCCTGTATTCAGGTGGCTGCAGCCTTTCTAACTCCATCAATCAGCAGAAGCTGAAAGCGGAAATCGGCGTTAAGGTGGAAGACGCAGATATACGGCGATTGACCAACATAACCAACAACGTCGAGATTGTCGCGACAGGTGAATTCGCTTCAGGTACGTTTTTCGTCAATAATTTCGTCGTTAGCATTCCGCCGAAAACGCGATTTAATCTTAGCCTCAACCTGCCAATCGATGATCCATTGTACATCTCGACCGAAAAAGCCAAAGGAGCTCTTCGGACTTCGAATCAGATCAGTGTCAACACAGTACCGGTTCCCAAGACAGTTGAGCTGCGTCGCGGAGAGGTCAGTGGACAGGTTGATTTTGCCCGAAGTATGGGTGCCTTTTTTATAAACCTACTTCAGGTTGGTGTCGTCAGTGGTGACATGAAAGATATGCTGAAAGGCATTGCGATTGAGAAGGTCGTCCTCGATCTACGCCCTGGCTCCTCTATTGAATTCAAGGAAAAACTATTGCATGTTGGTCCAAACTCTAGAATAGCACTTACAAATGCGATCATCGACGATAAGCTCAACTATGTTGGTGACTGCAATCTCGATTTGACATTCGCCAAGGGCTGCAAATGGATCGGAGAAAAGGTGGACTGCGAGTTCGACGGCGGACGGCTGCAGTCGAGCTTGACCGTTAAGAAGTTCGCCGACCGATTGGTACTGTCGCTGCCACCAAAGTCTGTAGAGAACAAACCGGTCGTTTTAAACAATTGCATATTTCGATTTGGAAAAAACAAAAGGTCAAACACAGAGAGCAATACTTGTTCCGCGCTGGTCAGCGAATTCGACTGGCAGCACATTAAGGGCGATGAACATCCTTCAATGCATTTGTTGGCTGCTCTAGATTTTTCAGGGACGGACCTTCACCTGAAGACTGATATTCATGAGACTATCGGATACTTCCCTGCCAGTGTACCTGGACGTCTCGAGGTTAACATCAAGAAATCTGGACGCGAGACGCACTTCGCGACAACAGCAGCTGCAAGAGCGCAGACTGGACGGATAACCATCGCGAAGAAATCAACCCGGCTGACGCTGAAACTCGAAGATGCCACCATCGGACCGGTAAACTTCGACAAAAAAGGGGCGATGCACTTCGAGTTGGACAAAGGCGTCGCTCGGCTCAAGGAGCTCGAGTGGCGAGCTGGGCAGAACAAGTTTCTCTTGCTATGTGGGTCTGGATCTACCCTTTCCGTGCCGGCAGAGATGTTATTGGAAAATCCAGGTCCAGGGAGTAAAACCCAACTCGACATGCCGATGAAACTGATGATGGGAAGCGCTACATTGCAGACTCCGAGCGGAGCTACAAAGCTCGCTTATCTGACTGGAAAGATTCTGATTAACGTTGACAAAGAAATTCAATTGAAGAGTGATCTTGATTTTGAGCTGAAAGATCTTACGGTGTTAAACGGATATGCGGCTACGGTGAAGGCGCGCGGACTCAATCTGTCCGTTCTCGAGGGGCGGACCGTGGTGAAGATGAACCGTTGCAGTATATTCGTTCCTGATGAACCGTTGAAAGAAGCCATAGCGAAAAAAATTCCGGGATCATTTCAGCTCAATCTGAACAAGACTATAAAAGAAGACAAAACTTGGCGGTATCAAAACGCCGTAGCAAAGTCAGTAAAAGTTGAAAATCTACTCGTCAGCGATATGCATGCGACTTCGCCCGGCAGTCTAGGTTTTACCGCCAGTGGTGATGTTGTCCTAGACGGCACGGTCGACAAAGGCGGGATAATGTTCCACAAGGACAAGTTTGAAACATGCCCCTGGAGTCTTTCTGGTCACCTGACGGGAACGGGCACGGTCAGCCACAAAATCGAATCGAATCCAAGTGGAGCCGGCGAAGTTACATACGACTTGAAAATGGATCTACCTATTCCTGATGATGTAAAACTCGACTGGAGTAAAGTGGCTGGTGGAATTTTGAAAACTGTCGAACGAAAGGTTATCATCGGGAAGTTAAAGCAGATAACGATTCCTCTTCGTCATTCAGGTTCCTTGCAGCTTTTAGAGAAGTCTTCCCCTGCCTGGCGGAATCTCCAGATCTCACAACTGGCGATTAAGAATGCTCCTGGTGGCGGTACCGAGATCAGTTTTATGGCTGAGTCCGCAAGCAAAAACAATGCACGAGAACCTATGTGATAAAACTGACTTGCTATTGGCAGTTCAGGTGTGAGTAGAAAACCCAGACGGCAGATAGACACCTGGAGTGCGCGACCGCGAGTCTCTGAGGTCGTAGTCGAGTTGCGGTTCTAAGATGTGTTGTCGTTGCGCTCACGTCGCTGTTGCTTCAGCTTGTGTAGCATGTCCTCGATTGCCCTGCCGCTCTTGATATGGTCGATAGAGTACCCGCGTGAGCGCAGCAGATTTAGAGCAGTAAGCGGTCGCATATTGAGAATTCGAGCGAGGCGATTGAGTCGCTCTTGGTCGAAACATTGTGTATGCTTGGTCTCGCTCCAGCCCTGATAGGTCTCGACAGGCTGTCCGTCTAGGATGTTGAGAGGTAGCTGCGCTTCTAATCCGATGTGACGCGCTTTGTAATCGATGATGCCATCGGCGGTGGCAAATAGCTGAACCTCGACTTTAGTCTCTCCGGCTGTTGTGGGAGGACAGTTGCTGATAGTGAGTTCTGCAAGAGAGGCAGCGGGAGAGTGATCTTTATTACCTTGCACTACGTGTAGATTGACAGTCGAGTCTGGTGATTCACATTTGTGATAGGCCGTTATCGGTAGCGGAGTGCCGCGTGCAATTACCTGCTTGAGCTCACCCGATTGTTCCACCCAGACCGGCTCTGTGACTATGTCCCAGACAACAAAATCTTTCACGTTGTGGGACAGAAGTGCCGCCTGGAGTGCGGCGCCGTGCACTGCCGATGATGCTATGCCCGGCAATATTGTTGCCGATGGACAACGCTCGTACATTCTATTGAAGTGTGGAACCAGAGAGCGATAGTCTCCGGCAACAACTATACGATCTATTTTAGAGCCGGCAATTCCGGATTCGTCAATTGTCTTATCTACAATCGCCAGAGTCTTGAGTAAGATCGGTTCGATGAGTTTCAAATATTCCTTCATTGTTATTGAGGTAAGAAGATATCCGTGCGTTTTTGAACTGGCTCCTGGGACTCGGTCCTTGAAGGTTGCCAAATTTGTTACGCGAATATTTGCAAGCTGTCCGGTAAAGTGCAGATCTTCGATTGCTTTCGTCGCTGCTGTCATTAGTCGAAAGATGTTTGCTGCACTCTTGTCGAGCTTATATCCAGACTCTTCATCGAATCGCTCGATCATCCAGTTGATCAATCTCGCGATGAAAGCGTTGCCAGTCAGATTGTCATCGCCAATCGTCGATCTGACCTCGAGAAGTCCGTTATGGATCTCCATTATGGAAGTCGCGAACGTGCCCGCACCAAGATGGTAGAGCAGCATGGTACCCTGGAATTCTCTGTCGCTGTGACAGTGTGCTATCGCTGCCGCGGTTGGTTCGTTGATTAGTTGCAGCACGTCTATACCGGCAGTTTCTGCAGCTAGTCGAAGTAATTTTCTTTGATTGCTGTTGTATGTGGCGGGAGTGGTTAGCACCGCCTTTGATATCGGTCGACCGAGTGTGCCCTGACCCATGATCGCCAATTTTTTGATTAACAACTCCGTCAGCATGTCTGCGCTAAAAAATCCGCATTCCGCCTCGACGTACCAGTCGGTCCCAATCAGTCCGCGGAAATCACGGATCACTGCCAGAACATCGCTTGAAGGCGGCATGCCGATTGTTAAATTTCCATTGGACAGACGGCACGCGATCGATGGTATCGGTGCCGCGGTGAGGTCCTGAAAGGAGCTCTCCTCGTAGGTTGCGATCCGAGAGTAGCGAGTCCCGATATCGATTCCGACCACGGCGTGGCCGGTCTGTCCCGTCGCGACCAGATATGGCGCCGGCAGCCCTGACCCTGGTCCACCTGTCTGCAGAATTGGTTGAGTTGACGGGCGGAATGTGTCGACGAGTTCGTCGGTCTCGAAGCCGATAAGAACTTTCTTCTTCTCCAAGACAACCTCACGCAGGGGCGACGCATCGATCATTCCAGTATGACATCAACTGTCCCTATTTGCTTCAGCCAGTTTCTTTAAATTGCATTTTCCAAATTGATGCTCAGGTCGCCCAATGTTATTGAGTAACTCTCTTTCTTCCCTTCGAGTATGTAGCGAATCAGCACTTCGCCGGCTACAGCTGTCACCAGCAGAATTAGGTTTCGTGCCAGAGGATAGTCGCAGATGTCGTCACCGGCATCTGAAGGGACGATATAAGTTTCGTTCCACCTGAGCTCGCCATAGTCTCCGTTGACACCAATGTGAAGACAGGCAGTGCCCGACTCCTTGCAGATTTCGGTCACTATCCGTCTGGAAACTGAGTTGTCGAAACCGTCGACAACGATATCGTAATCCTTCAAAAGCTTCGACGCATTCTTGTCGGTCAACTCTTTGGAAATCGCCTCCACATTCTCTCCGACTTCTCGATAAATCGAATTGCGCAAGATATCTGCTTTTAGTGCACCGATATCATCAATTGCATAGACTTGTGTGCCGATATTCTGCTCTTCAACACGATCGCGATCGATCACCGCCAGATTCTTGAATCCCTGGCGTGCGATATGTGATACCAGATTTGATCCAAGTGCGCCGGCACCGCATACGATGACTCGGGACTTGGCCAATTTTTCAATCTGGTCTTTGCCTCGATAGATGACTTCGTGATGTAGTTTGGTTGCCATATGCGCTCCTTTATCACTTCGTAATCATTCTACTGCCACTACCACCTTGCGGCGAAAGATGGCAATTTTGTCTACCGTGCTTACTGTTTCGTCCTGCGCGTTGTAGATCCAACCGTATGTGCCATGACCGTGGTCGATTAAGCACAAGAGCGGCTTACCAAAACAAGTCGACCAGGCATTCATCGTTTTCTTGTCTCGAGCGCTAGGTGAGTTGAGACCTTTTGGGTGAGTATGGAAAAAACCGACAACATCGCCGCGAGTCTCTTCTCTATCCATCACCTTCTGCCAGTCGAAGTCAACCGAAACGGGGCTACCGGTGCGACGCCACGTCATTTTTGCATGCCAGATTCCATTTATTGTTTCACCCAGAAGGATATAGCCGATCTCGCAGCTTACATGATTGGCTGTGGCATACTTAATCATATTCGTCATCATGATCAGCACCTCCTCTGTCATGCAGTTCGCGCATTACGCCGACGAGACTCGTAAGATCGAAGTCTCGATCTCTACCGCTCAAGCAAACTCCTGCGCTAACGACAGTCAAATCGTTGATACGGACATCGGCGGAATGAGTATGTCCATCAATAACGTATCGCACTCTCATCACGTCGTTGCCCTGCGCCCAATACGCGTCGAGTCTTGCACCTGCGTGCGTGAGGGCATCGCGCAGCCTTTCTAGATCTGTGCGTGGGCGCTGTATATTTTGATTGGGGAATCGGTCTGCGTACACGATCCGATATGCGAGCAATTCACTCGGCGCAGCTCCAGAGACTCTAACTTTTGTGGGAGCGACAGCCGTGTCCATTGCTTCTCGCAAGTGCCGTGCGATCAAAGGATCCCGTCTACGGTTGGCAGCTTGATACCAGAATGAGGAGCCGTCGAAGCGAGCATACACCTGCTCCATCGCCGTTACTCGCTCGGCCAAAAGAATCGGAACTGGCTCTGCCAGCTTGAAGCGTGAGTCTGATGGATTCGCCTGCACGCCCCACCAGTGGTGATCGAATTCGCCGATCAAGACAAGTGTAATCCGCGGAAGCATTTTCAAATATGCATCCACTTGATTGCGACTAGCGACTTCCACGAGTCTGACTTTTCCCGGTCGAGTTATCTGGAAAAGCCCGAAACCGCCTTGTCTTGAGAGAGGTCCAGCATCGACGACTTCCAACTCATAAACAATGCTTTGTACTTTTACTTTGATTTTAGCGCCAGGGACATAGGGCGCTAGAAAAAGTTCCGACGAGAGAGATTTCTCTTCGTCGGAAAAGCGCTTGATGAGTGACAGGGGATCGATGTTTCCACCTCCGCTCATCCGAAGACGGCCTCTGGTCGCATAGTGATGTTGCCGTTGTCGTGTCGTTCTACGACATAACCTCTAAGCTTTGCCACAGAAACGTCGAGGTAGCTTGCGACAGCCTGCGAAATCCTTTCGTCTGTGCTCGCTGGACCGACATCAAGTATGTCGAGCGCGATTTCGCGGCTTCTGCCTTCGAAGCGCAAGTGCAACATGGCCACATTGCCTCTTTCAGCTTCCGCCTGGATAAGGTGGCGTGGGTCTCTTGTTGTCATATCTGTTACCTCTCTAGTGCTATCGACCTTAGCTCGCGATGCTTTTTTTCTGCTTCGTGCGACGCAAAAGTCAACCTCTGTTGAAGGTTAGAGCGATGTCGTGGTCTGAAGCTAAGGTCATCATATCACCTGATCTATTGAACGAAGTTGCTCTTTACTGAAGTGACTACGATTAGTGATTTGGGTTGCAATAATACTGAATTCGCCACTTGTGGATGATCGTGCCGGTTCATCCCTGTTCAGTGGAACGGAACTTCAATCGATGCTACCAGGCGTTGTTTGGATCATACTTGGCCTGGTCGTCATCATCGCTTCTGCGCCTGTTATTGTCGAACGAACGCATTTGTTTAAGCACGCCGCTGAGAGTACCTGGTGGCTGTTGTTGATTGCCGTCGCCAGTCGAACGCGGAGGTGGAGGTGGTGGCATATCTGGATTTGCCGGGTATTGCGCCGGTGCGTTCGGATATGGTGCCGGTGGTTGGACGACGCCTGCCGCATTGGTTTGCACAGCTTGTTCGAAACTAGGATAGTTTGCCGGTTGATTTTGGTAAGACGCAGGTTGTGGCTGTGGATTCTGCGGAAAACCCTGATCAGGCATCGCAAGAGGCTGAGGAAACGGCTGAGAAAACGGAGGCTGTTGTTGACTCTGGTAATGAACCACTCCACTTGGCGATGGTGTCGGCGGCGGTGCATTTTCAAAACCGCGTCCGTTGTCGCCGTCATTGGAGTCCCACACATTGGAGCTGGAAGCCTGAGGATTCCATCCTTGTGCCGATGCAGCCGGTAATGGTGTTTTAGGTGGTGCCGCGGGAGTAGACGGGGACCATGGTTGAATAGTCGGACTCGGCGGTGGCGTGGGTAGAGTGAAGCCGCCACCTTCTGGTGTCCTTTCTGGTGTCGCCAAAGATTGATTGTTCGAGGGGGTGGGTGCGGTGAGCTCTGCCGGTGGCGCCGTCCATGTGGGAGCGCTCCGAGAAGGTGATGATGGCCAAGAATTGGCGGGGTCAGACGTAGGTGTCGGCTGCTCCGGACTTGCTGGCCAGACCGGTTCTGCTCGTGGCGGCGAGAATGCCGAATGTGGTGCTACCGGCTCTCCGCTGGGCGATGGCACCCATGCTGCTGATTCTGCACCTTGTTGAGAGTTCCATGCAGGCTTCGGCAACTCCATCGTAGGAGGCGAATTAAGTGCGCGCGGCTGCGACTGCGACTGGGGCATCGGCTCGGGCTGAGGGGCTGGAATTGGCGCTGCTGGAGGTGGAAATGCAGGTTGTTGATCGTTGCGATCCAGGGCGTTCTGCCTGAGCCTCTCTGCTTCCTGATCGAGAGTCCATGTGCCCGATTGTCCGGATTCTCCGATAGGTGCAGTCCAACTGGGTCTGATCACGCCATTGGCCATTTTCTGAACCGGGATTTTGCTCTGCGGCGCATCGCCGCCAGTGTTGGTCGAGGACCAGACCGCAGCAGGCAACTCCCTGTTGTTGTTGTTGTTGTTGTTGTTGTTGTTGTTGTTGTTGTTGTTGTTGTTGTT
>CAYQKX010000010.1:0-154693 GCA_964418155.1 uncultured Candidatus Obscuribacterales bacterium
TCTCGCGCAGTGAGCTGAACAAATCATTGCCAGCAAGTCTCTGAAACAACATATCTACCCCTCCTTTTGAGATTACCTCGGACAGCAAAATCAGGTCACCCTTTTAATTTGAACCTGACCCGCACCGAATCTAGTGTCCATTGATTGGAGCCATTCATCGAAGTTGATGATGAATTGCTTACACCAGTAATTGTTACTCTAAGGAACGAGTCACCCTGAACCTTTGCACGATTTTTTAAAGATTTTGAAAAGCCAGAAGTTCTGAGCTTTTCCGGAAGCAACAATTCCGCGTACCCGAAAAGGGCACCCAGCTCAGCGTTTGCGGGATCAAAAAAATATGCAAGCGAACCCTTGACGAAGCAAAAACGTTTTTGTATAAAAGGAATTGGAAGGTTCAAATTACCTTCGTTTGGATAGCTCAAATTCTTGCACATGGAGGGTTTGCGCAGTTTTGACCAATGTTATTTTTGCTAGTTCCAAAACATGATTATACCGGCCCGCCAGGCTGGAATACAGCTGAAAGTGGCAGTCTCAGAAGGTCTGAGGCTGCCGAGCTGATCAATTATGCCTAGAGATTTCGGTTATTCTGACCGAATCTCTCAATCGCTATTTTCCATCAATGGACAGTTACAGTGGGCTCTAGCTAAATAGACTGATACGAAATGTTGAAAATTTGGTTTACGAACTAGACGGCGCGCGGTCAATTTTCCATAATGAAAATAGAACTGAAATAGATGAAACAACGCATAGATACTGGAAGTACGCCCGATGGCGTGGTCTCCGGCGAGGTCAAAAATTTGGATTCAGGGATAGCAATAACGCGTCTTTTTAATCGAGGTACTTGACTGAGTTCGGATAAACCACTCCCAAAGGCAAACGTTAGCGACAGGCGCCACTACATGTGGTGCCTGTCGTTCTCAAGACAAGAAAGATATTACGAAGACCCAGAATGGCGCCGAATGAAAGAGGCAGGAGTTGCTCCTGCCTCTTTCCCTTCGGACTGGAATTGATACTGCCGATACGCTCAGCCCACAAGGTAATCATCGAGTTCAAGTTCCTCGCCCAGTCGCCGCATCTTGCGTAGCGCCCGTGACTGCAGGTGCTTTACTCGCTCGGCTGATATGCCAAGTATTTTTGCAATCTCATCGGCCGGCAGGCAGCGATTGTTATTATCGAGCCCGTAGCGCAGCTTTATTACTTCTCTTTCGCGCAGATTGAGCCGGCTCAATAGCTTGCCGACATCAACGCTGAGAAGCAGTTCGGCTACTTCTTCATCGACGCTTTTGCCATTGTCGGCAACACCATCGGCGACCGTAGCATCTACCTCATCGGCAAGTGGAGCGTCAAGTGAAACGCACTGCTTGTAAGCGTTAAGCACATACTCGACTCTTTCGACTGCCATGTTGCAGTATTTACCAAGCTCCTCCACCGTCGGTGAGCGTCCCAGGCTGGCGTGCAGGTTGTTCATGGACTTTTGCACTTTACGCCACTCCTGGTCGACGTGGCCCGGGAGCCTGATCAGCCGCACCTTGTCACCAATTGCCCGGACCACACTGTGCCGTATCCAGAAGGTCGCGTAAGTGGAGAACCGGCAGCCTTTATCCGGATCGAACTTCTGCGCAGCCCGCATCAGTCCTAGATTCCCTTCTTGGATTAGATCCTCAAGACTCAGACCGTAATTCTTGTACTGTTTGGCGATGCTGACTACAAGCCTCAGGTTACGACGAACTAGCTCTTGGACGGAATATCTGTCCCCTCCCCGTGCTGCACGGGCAAGCTCGAGCTCCTCATCCTTACTCAGCAGTTTCTGCTTTCTCAAAAGGCGCAGATATGCATCTATGGCATCGTCATCAGCATAGTTTGCATTATCTGCTTCTCTAGCCCTTTCCAGGCTTAGTACGTTTTCTTCGGCAAAGAGGCCGATTCCGCCTCCGAAATTCATGTCATCGACGTAGCGCACGACAGTCACCTCCTACTTTGACAATCAAACTACGTTAATGAGGCCCAGCTCTGACCCTCAGAGCTGTCCTACTTTATTCGGTTTATTTTTCACCCGAACCCTTCTATCCTCGAACTGAACGGAAGGGATTTCATCAATCATTTTTACCAAAGAAGCAGCGATGTTGCCATAGCTACTAATGAAATTTTAAACTTCGAGAATGACAGTAGGCTTGGGTCTTCATTGATTGACGATGGTCTTCAGGCGGTAGCCTGATCCGCCGCCCCCATCTGGCACGAGAATGTTGTATGCACTTTGTGCTGTCTGCCATTTCTCATGATACGGCCCACCGATAAGTTCGCCAGGCGGCGCTGGAAGATGTGCCGCAGAAGCCGCCGGGGCTCCGGGCTGGCAGGCGGCATGGACCGGTCCAGAGGAGGAGTGGACGTTCCGGCCGCCAACCGCCGGCGGCTTATGCATGCACAAAGCACCGAACACTATTCCGCACAAAATTAGTGGAGCTACGGTACCAGGTTTCAACTTGCACAAATAATCATCTAGCCACGTGCGGATTAGCCTGGCAGCCTTGTTACTCCTTGCGTATAGCAATCTTTTTGCCATCTGCTTCTTGTCTCGTTAACTTCGGAACCGATACTGTGAGAACACCGTTTTTCAAAACAGCTTCGGCTCTTTCACCGTCAACTTGATATGGAAGCTTCATCGTGCGCTCAAAGTTGCCATAGCGCCTTTCGGCGGTTCGTTTGTTTTGTTCCTTTGCCTCGCTTGAGTCTTCTTTGTGCCCGCTAATCGTGATGGTGTCGCCTCGAACCGAAACATTCAAATTGTTCTCGTCGATACCTGGTACTTCTGCCGAGATCTTCACTTGTTTGTCGGTCTCACTGGTCTCCATGCGGGGCAAATAGCCTCCCCAGTGAGTATCCAGCATCAGTGAGTGGTTCGCCAATCGTTCCATTTTTTCTTCGAATGGATCAAGTCCGCCAAGCATACTGTCCCAGGTAAATGGCTCTGCGAACCATGGTAGTGCAAAACGACCTGAGGGCTCCATCAGTCTGTCTACTTGTGTTTTCAGCTCGAAGTATTTGCGTTCGAGATCGCTCATTGGATCTGTGCTCACGTCCAGTTTTTTTTTCGAGCAATTGTTCGTATTGTTGGTATCAGCAAGGCCGGGCAACCCAATGGTGTTAGCAATTAGAGCCGCTGCCACTGCCGTTCCCAAGAACATCTTCTTACTGGTCATAACAATCCTCCTAACAATGAACTGAAATACTTCAACTGAAATGTGCAAAGAAAACGACCACTTGTCAGACCTTTCAATCTTTCCTTAATATCCGAATCAATGCCGTCGCCCAAAAGATAGAGCCCCGGACTACCGAGGCTCATCGTCAATTGATCAATTATTTTTTGGACGGTGGATCACCTCCATTCAAGGGATTCTCTATTTATTAGCTCCGGCGCATCGATCCTGTTTCCACTTGAACAAGTAGCGCGCGTAAAGCAAAAACTTCAGTTCTTAATCATTGCGTAATTTTCCAGCCACCTTGCTATGAGCTCCCATTAACGAATGATTGAGGTTTTGAACTTCGCCTTCCGCTTGCACTACTTATTCAAATTAGTGCCAGGCAGGCTAACGCAACTACAAACCTGCTCTTGCTTCGGCCAGCCTCACTAGTAAAGGAGACAAGACCATGAAGTTAGACTTGACACGGGAATACTGGCGCCAGGACTTTCTTGCCTCTCTAGTTGTGTTCCTTGTGGCGCTGCCTCTATGTATGGGCGTGGCAATTGCCTCGGGTATGCCTCCGGCCTCCGGATTGCTGACCGGAATTATCGGAGGACTGATTGTGGGCACCGTGTCAGGCTCGCCTTTTCAAGTCAGCGGTCCTACTGTCAGTCTTGCTCTTATAGTCTTTGAGATCGTCAACAGATTCGGCCCGACTGCTCTGGGAGTAATCGTACTTCTTTCTGGCATCATGCAAATCGGCTTCGGAACATTACGCTGGGGGCGCATCTTTCGAGCCCTGTCACCGGCAGTAGTGCAAGGGATGCTCTCTGGTATTGGTCTTCTAATTCTAGTCAGCCAGTTCCATGTAATGCTTGACGACAAGCCTAAGGGCAATGGAATGGAAAATCTTCTGGCTATTCCACAACTGCTCTGGAAAGTGATTACATTCGATGATGGCTCTCACGAAACAGCAGCATTAGTCGGGCTTCTGACTATTTCGATCATTCTTATATGGGAAAGATTGCCGGTTGAAAGATTACGCGGCGCCATTCCGCCCACACTTCTGGCAGTAACAATTTCCACTGCTGTCGCCGGCTTTATGAATCTGGAAGTGAATCGAGTTCAGTTGCCTGAGAACGTTCTTTCTGCATTTGCGATGCCGGATTTTACTGTGCTTTTAACAGCTGGCTGGCTAGTGCTACTTCAGCAAGCGCTCACAATCGCCCTTGTAGGTAGCGCCGAAACCTTGCTTACAGCCAATGCTATTGATCGCATGTTGCCTGCACATAAGAGTAATTATGACAAAGAGCTGATTGCCCAGGGCATTGGCAATGCCGTATGCGGAGTTGTAAGCGCATTGCCAGTGGCAGGCGTCATTGTGCGAAGCTCCGTAAATGTGAAAGCCGGTGCTCAGACCAAAGTATCAACTCTCATGCACGGCATTTGGCTCTTGCTCTTTACTCTTGTGTTTCCATTCGTTCTACGCCAGATACCTTCAGCGGCACTGGCTGCGCTTCTTGTTTATACCGGTTACAGACTGATTGATATTCGGGCAGCAAGACGTATAGCTGAGATCGGCAAATCCGAGTTGCTCATTTTCGCTGTCACCGCCATCGCTATTCTTGTTACCGATCTCTTCACGGGTGTCTTGATTGGTGTAACCATCAGCGCGGTAAAGCTACTCTACGTTTTCTGCAAACTTGATATTCATAAAGGAATAGTCGATGGCAAAATAACTCTTACTCTCGTCGGCGCAGCAACATTCTTGAGCCTGCCCAAGCTCTCCGACGAACTGGAAGCAGTGCCCACCGACACTGAGCTACACGTCGACTTTTCACGCGTGACGTACATCGACCACGCCTCGCTCGATCTGCTCATGAAGTGGGAAGAGCAATACAAGAGCCAGGGTGGAACACTGACTATAGACTGGGGACTGGTGCAAGCTAGATTCAATAGTCCTCTTGCCCCGCTGGCAGAGAAAAGCACAGAAGTGGACTCGACAGCCGTGCAGTGAATACGGTGCTATAGAAGCTCAGGAGTACCGGCCAAGGGCCGGCTCGTCACGGGATGAGTTTTTCTAAGTGAGAAGAGCGTATCGTCTATTGCTCGTTACTGCCAGTTTTCTCAGGAGACGAACTGTGTGTTCTTTCAATTCGTCGGACGCTCTCAAGGTCTTCGACAGATACAAATAAATCCTCCCGATTCTTGTTAGATATCTGGAGAAAACGTTGTTCTTTGGCGTCCCGGAAGCCCGTCTTACTCAGTGACGGCGAAATTATAAAGAAATCCTTAAGCCTCTTGCGAGTGGGAAAAATTTTTGCTATTTTTCCAATTGGAAGGTTCAATTTCCTTCGTTGTGATAGCCCAAATTCCGCCATATAAGGAGGGTTTGCGCATTTAAACGGTTGATAACTTGAATAGTTCCAAATTATGATTAGACCGGCCCGCCAGGCTGGTATCCAAGCAAAAAGCGGCAGCCTCAATGAATCTGAGGCTGCCTAGTCAAAAACAATGCCGCAGAGATCCTCGGTTTTTCGACGGTATCTCTCGATGGCTATTTCCCTTCAATCGGCATGCATGCCGGCTTTAGCTAAATAGACTGACGGAGGTATTTTCCTTATGATAGGTGCAAGATTCTATGGTGAAATTCTAAGCAACTACGTGCAGGCGGGCAGCCAGAGTTGTTCTTCGAGTGTGCTTGAACAGTTAGCCCATAGTGACGTAGACCGGATTAGACTCAGGGTGGCGGAGAATCCAAAAACGCCAATCGATGTCTTGGAAGTCTTATCGACGGACAGGAACTCAGATGTGCGTGTTGCGGTTGGAACCAATCCGAGTACACCGGCACATATAAGCTATGCCTTGGCATTTGATGTGGATCCGAATGTCAGGCTCGGCTTGGCTGAAGACTTGAACAGTCCAATCGAGCTACTCGAGCAGCTCATGGAGGATGAAAACCCTTACGTCAGCTTCAGAGCAACCGAAACCAAAGCGATTAAGATCTCAGGAGACAAGCCGCTAGAATTTGGTTGCCATCGGTTTTTCCGCTGGGCTGCGAAAGGGGTCGATCAACCAGAACTCAGATATGCCTAAATTTACGGGTGGTGATTGAAGATGGCTAGGTCGACTTGTCCTTATGCTGCCTGTTTATTGTTCTGAGCAGTGCTCTTGGATCGCAGGACGCTTGCCCAGTTGAGGAACAGGTCAGAAAGCCAATCGTGAAGCTGCGACTATCAAATTACGCACAGACATGTCCATCTAAACCAGAAGATGACAGCTTGTTGAGAAGACGCTGCCGCTTAGAGAACACAAGCATCTCAAGCTGGTGGGATCGGCACTGGAAGGGCTGGCTGACCGCGGAGTCAGCCAGTCCTTGAGGGGCGTAAAATGATCCTTCTCATCCTTCGAGCTTTCATCATGCTGTCCGATTCCCAGCTTCTTCTGGAGTGCTAGAGGTCCTTTAGATCAATCGGTCCAGAAGATTCAAACACTTGAGTGTGAACAAACTCGCCAGCATGATTACGTTTACTGGACAACTTTGCGTTGCCGTCGAAGGAAACATTGTCTTCCGCAGATCCATCCGGATAGATACACAGAGCACAGAGGAAAGAGCTCCGTGACAGCGTATATGGCAGCGTGTTGCGAGCCTGTTCGTAATTGAAGCGATTATCTGCCATAATGGCCATACCCTAGCGCTGGGTAGCTCGGTACAAATTGTTAGAGTACTAGGCAAGTGCTAATTGAATTAAATGAATAATGAACCAAAAAAACTCTTCGTCGGTAACCTGCCCTTCAGCACTTCCGAAGAAGATCTCCAGAAGCTTTTTGAACAATCGGGCGCGGTAAGCTCCGTGTCCATGCCGCTCGACAGAGAGACGGGCAGAAAGCGAGGCTTTGCCTTCGTAGAAATGGAGACACAGGCTCAGGCAGAACAAGCTGTCAAAGCTTTGAATGGAATGACCATTGATGGTCGACAAATAGCAGTCAACGCGTCACAACCAAGAGATCGATCGAGCAAGCGTTGGTAACGCTCAGTCTGGTGCAGTCTCGCAATAGGCGAGGTTTGAGAAAGGAACGCTCTACCTTCATTAGGTTGTTAGAGTGTTGTGAGTGACCGCACTGGCAAAATTGATTGGTGAAGGCGATCGACTCGAAAGACATGGTCCTTCAGAGCAGTACGCCGGAGACGATCCGCCAATGCGATCTGAATTGTTCAGTGCCGAGCAGATGGCTCAGCACGGAATCAAGTTGGCCGGGCTGCACAAAACAGGACACCAACCTAATTCAAACCGACTGTTAGAGCGTCTCGCCGAAAATGAGGCGCTGCTTTCTGATGTCTACAATCTACTCGCTGATGCGGTCCATGCCAAGCGTCGTATCACACCAGCGGGCGACTGGCTGCTGGACAACTTTTACCTGATCGAAGAACAAATTCGAACAGCCAAAAGACATTTACCAAAAGGCTACAGCCGTGAGTTGCCCAGACTGGAGAGCGGGCCGTCAGCGGGGTTGCCTCGAGTCTACGATATTGCGCTTGCAGCAATCGCCCACGGCGACGGACGCGTCGATGCTGAGAATCTGGCCGGTTTTGTCGCTTCCTATCAAACGATCTGCGAGCTCAAACTCGGCGAGCTGTGGGCAATTCCCATTGTCCTGCGCCTGGCTCTTATTGAGAATCTAAGACGAGTCGCCGTGCGTATTGCCGCCGGCATGATCGAAAGAGATTTGGCCAATTCATGGGCCGACAAAATGATGGAAGTCGCCACCGACGATCCCAAAAGTCTCATCCTGGTTGTTGCCGATATGGCGCGTTCAAATCCGCCCATGGTGAGTTCCTTCGTCTCCGAACTATCGCGCCGATTGCTTGGGCAGAGTTCGGCTTTGGCACTAGCCTTGACATGGATCGAGCAGCGACTCTCCGAATCGAACTCTACGATCGAGCAAATGGTGCAGGAAGAGACCGAGCGCCAGGCGACCGATCAAGTTTCTATCAGCAATAGCATAGGGAGCCTACGAGTCCTGGGCGCCATGGACTGGCGAAAGTTCGTAGAAAGCCAGAGCGCCGTCGAACGCATCCTCATGGCAGATACCGCTTTTGGTGGCATGGATTTTTCTACCCGCGACTACTACCGCCACAAAGTCGAAATGCTGGCCAAGAAAAGCCTTCTGTCGGAAGGGCAAGTGGCCACAATTGCAATCGAGCTGGCTAAAGAAGGAGCGCTAGCCCAAGGCGTAGATGATCGAATTGCCCACGTTGGATTCTATTTAATTGATAAGGGGCTCTCTCGACTTGAAGATGCCGCGAGAGTCAAAGGATCCTTTGTTGACTACACTAGCCGAATCGTGTCCGGCATGCCATTACTGTTTTACCTCGGCCCGACTTTGCTGCTCACCGCCATTTTTGGTGCTGATCTGATTGTGCGATTGCCGATCATGTCTGCGAACATTTGGTTATCAAGCTTCTTGGTGGCGATCGTGCTTATTAGCACCGGTCAGTTGGGAGTGGCAATCGTCAATTGGCTAGCGACTTTGCTTGCCCGTTCGACTCCGCTGCCAAAAATGGATTTTTCAAAAGGTATTCCGGTTGAAGCCAAAACGTTGGTTGTCGTTCCGACTATGATAACCACGCTCGAGAACGTTGAACATCTGATCGAGGCATTGGAAGTTCGCTTCCTAGCCAATCGAGAACAGCACATTTTTTTCGGTTTGCTTACCGATTTCGGTGACGCTGCAAGCGAAACCGTGGAAACTGATCAAGCCCTTTTGCAGTCGGCGCGTCAGCATATAGAAGAGCTCAACAAAAAATACAGAACTAGTGCCAACGATATCTTCTTCCTCTTCCATCGGCCACGACTGTGGAATTCGCATCAACGGACATGGATGGCGTACGAGCGCAAACGCGGGAAGTTAGCGGCTCTGAATTCGCTACTGCGTGGCGGAAACAGAGACAGTTTTTCAGCCATTGTCGGCGATACCACAAGCTTGTCGAATATCAAATACGTTATCACGCTAGATACCGATACTCAGTTACCTCGTGACGCAGCCAGGCAGCTCGTCGGGGCAATGATGCATCCATTGAATCGAGCCCATTTCGATCCCGATAAAAAAGTGGTGACTAAGGGATTCGGTATCTTGCAGCCTAGAGTCGGCGTGAGCCTGACGGGTGCCACTCGTTCAATATACGCAGCCCTGCACAGTCACGATGCGGGCATAGATCCATATACCCGAACTGTCTCGGACGTATATCAAGACGTCTTCTACGAAGGATCATTTACCGGAAAAGGGATTTACGATGTGGATGCCTTCGAGAGTGCACTCAAGGACAGATTGCCGGAAAACCGCATTCTAAGCCACGATCTGCTAGAGGGATGCTACGCCCGCTCGGGCTTGCTCAGCGACGTTCAATTATTTGAGGAATATCCCTCTAGTTACAGCGCCGACGTGAAGCGCAGACACCGCTGGATTCGTGGTGATTGGCAGATAATCGGATGGCTGTTTGCTCGAGTACCCGTAAGCGCCACACAAACTCAACAAAATCCTCTATCCGCGCTATCACGCTGGAAGATCTTGGACAATCTCCGCCGCAGCCTCGTATCACCGTCACTGATGCTGCTTTTCATTTTCGGCTGGACGATATTGTCACCAGTTTTGTTCTGGACGATGGCAGCACTCTCAATCATTTTGTTCCCACCTGCCCTATTTGTCATTTTGCAATTGCTGCGGAAACCGGTCGATATGACGTTCAAGCAACACTTGGTTACTACCGTTGACGGTGCGGCACGCCAATTGAACCAGACCCTCTTCTTTCTGGCCTGTCTTCCATATGAGGCTTGCTTCAGCCTTGACGCTATTGTGCGCACCTTGTTCAGCTTGACCGTATCCAGGAGGAACCTGCTTTCTTGGAATCCATCGACGGACGCACGAATAACGAATACCTCCAGCCTTTCAGGTCAGTATGTGGAGATGCTGAGCGCTCCAATAATCGCCGTCATGACGGCGATTGTCTTAATTGCGTTCAGGCGCGACGCTTTGTTCATTGCCTCGCCGATTTTACTGAGCTGGTTGGCTTCACCCGCTCTCGCCTGGTGGATGAGCCGGACGACACCACTATATACGGTGCCGCTTTCGGCCAGTCAAAAGTTATTCTTGCGAAAGATTGCTCGCAAAACCTGGTTCTTTTTCGAGACCTTCGTATCAGAAGAAGACCATTGGTTGCCACCGGACAATGTGCAGGAATCACCGGTCGAGCGAGTGGCACACCGAACATCTCCGACTAACATCGGGCTGTCGCTCTTGGCCAACCTCTCTGCTCACGACTTCGGCTACATTCAGGCGGGTCAATTGATTGCACGGTCTAAACGAACTTTCAGGACGATGCGCTCCCTCGACAGGCACCGCGGCCATCTATACAACTGGTACGACACTAAGACCTTGCGACCGCTGCCTCCTCATTATATTTCCACCGTGGATAGTGGCAATCTCGCCGGGCACCTTCTGACGTTCAAAGCTGGTTTGAACGACCTAATCGACCAGAAGATCTTAGATAATCGAATTTTTGACGGAATAGCAGATGCTTTCTTTGTGCTCAGCGATGTTATTGGAAAAAACGCACCTCAGGAGCTCAAAGAATTCGAAAATTCTTTGAAAAGCATCAAATCAAACACCCTCAATTCAGTGGCAGCGATACATCACGCTCTGGAGCAGCTGTCACCACCGGCAGGGCGACTGACTAAAAGTTTGGAAAGCTCCGGCAACGAATCGCTCGACTGGGCAAAATCCCTTGAATGCCAGATCGTGGAGGCGCTGGATGAATTAGTTCTACTTTCGCCATGGATCACTTTACCGGATTTACCGACTCGGATAGCCGGTCCTTCTATGGAGTCTGAGATTCCCACTCTGCGCGAAGTGGCTGGCATCTGCGACAACTGGCTTCCGGCAATCAAAACACACTGCCTGAAAGTGGAATCAACGCAGGAACGAAAGTCTCTTGATTCTATTCTAATACTAATGTCGGAGGCCAGTCGGCGGGCCCGAGCGAGGATCGCTGAAGTAGAAGATCTGATCAACGAATGCAGCGACTTCGCCGAGATGGAATATGAATTTCTCTTCGATAAGAGCACGAATCTACTTTCAATCGGATTCAATGCCGATGAACGCCGCCTCGATGCCAGTTACTATGATCTTCTGGCATCGGAAGCCAGACTATGCAACTTCGTCGGCATAGCCCAGGACAAGCTGCCGCAAGAGAGTTGGTTTGCTCTCGGTAGATTGCTAACCACCGCCGGTGGCAAGCAAGTGCTCTTTTCCTGGAGCGGGTCAATGTTCGAATACCTGATGCCACTGCTTGTGATGCCGACCTATACCAATACACTCTTGGATCAAACCTACAAAGCATCGGTTGATCGACAGATCGAGTATGGAAAACTGCGGGGCGTTCCCTGGGGAGTTTCCGAATCAGGCTACTATGCAGTTGATGTCCAGCTCAACTACCAATACCATGCCTTTGGCGTTCCTGGATTAGGGCTTAAACGCGGTCTGGCTCAAGATCTGGTCATCGCCCCCTACGCGTCGGCGTTGGCACTGATGGTGTCTCCGCAAGAGGCCTGCCTCAACTTACAGAGGCTAGCCGAAGAAGGCTTCGACGCGAAATATGGATTCTTTGAAGCTATCGATTACACAACCAATCGGATTCCTCGTGGACAGACACACGCTGTTGTTCAATCTTTTATGGCGCACCACCAGGGTATGTCATTTTTGGCGCTGGCCTACGTCCTTCTCGATCAGCCGATGCAGAGACGCTTCCTGGCTGATCCGGCTTTGCAGGCGACAATGTTACTCCTGCAAGAGCGCATTCCGAAAGCCAGCGTTTTTCATTCACAAACGATCGAATCAGCAGAAATGCGCAATACCACTGGCGAAGATGCTCCGCCGGTTAGATGTTTCACCCACCCAACCGGTTTTGCACCGGCAGTGCAACTCTTATCTAACGGTAAGTACCACGTCATGATTACCGATGCCGGCGGCGGTTACAGTCGATGGCAGGAGCTTGCTGTAACACGTTGGCGTGAAGACACCACCTTAGACAACTGGGGAACACTTTGTTATCTTCGAGACGTAGCCACAGGCGAGTTCTGGTCAAACACCTATAATTCCACTCTAAAACCACCAGAGAATTACCAGGCGATTCTCTCCGAAGCTCGCGTCGAATTCCGGCGGTGCGATTATGATTTTGACACGCATACTGAGATAGTAGTTTCCTCTGAAGATGATGTCGAACTGCGTCGAATTCGAATTACTAACCGTTCCAAACATCGCCGCACGATCGAACTCACCACCTATGCTGAAGTGGTACTAGCACCACCGGTCAACGATTGGCTGCATCCGGCCTTTAGCAATCTATTCGTCGAGACCGAAATTCTCAAGGACAAACAGGCAATTCTTTGCAAAAGACGACCACGCTCGAACGCGGAACGCATCCCTTGCATGTTCCATCTGATCGCAATTCATGGAGCGGACCAAAGCGACGTTTCCTATGAAAC
This sequence comes from uncultured Candidatus Obscuribacterales bacterium, assembly GCA_964418155.1. Classification (GTDB taxonomy): domain Bacteria; phylum Cyanobacteriota; class Vampirovibrionia; order Obscuribacterales; family Obscuribacteraceae; genus JADYXR01. The sequence goes on from CAYQKX010000010.1 coordinate 12,722, forward strand.
CGATCGCATGCAATTCATCGGTAGAGGCAACTCACTAAGCCGTCCTTCAGCATTGACCGGTGGGAAATCACTTTCCGGTAGTCAGGGCTCCGTGCTCGATCCTATTGTGGCTATTCGCTGCCGCATCACCCTCAATCCTGAAGAATCGGCGAAGGTGAATATGTTCACCGGAATCGCCGAGAATCGTGAAGCATGCTTGAGTCTTGTCGATAAGTATCAGGACCGCCACCTCGCCGATCGCGTTTTCGATCTTGCCTGGACACATAGTCAGGTTGTCTTGCGTCAGCTCAACGCGACGGAATCGGACGGGCAGCTTTACGCCCAGTTGGCAGCCTCGGTGCTTTATGCAAACCAATCATTGCGTGCCGATGCCAGCATTCTGGTTAAGAATCGCCGAGGTCAATACGGACTATGGGGATACGCGATATCTGGAGATCTGCCGATCGTTCTGCTTCAAATTAAAGAGTTGGAAAACATCGAACTAGTACGACAGCTCGTAAAAGCACATGCCTACTGGCGATTGAAAGGGCTGGCGGTAGATCTTGTTATCTGGAACGAAGATCGAGCCGGTTACAGACAATTAATTCACGATCAGATCATGGGTTTAATCGCTTCCGGAGCAGAGGCCAATCTTCTCGACAAGCCCGGTGGAATCTTCGTGCGCGCAGCCGAGCAGATCTCAGATGAAGATCGAATCCTGTTGCAGACAGTCGCTCGCGTGATCATCAATGACAGTCTCGGAAGCCTCGCCGAACAGATCAGCCGCCCCATCTTTCGAGACGTGAAAGTGCCCAAGCTTTCTGCCACGCGCACTCCAGTATCCGATCTGCAGTCCGGTCGGGTTGAGCAGCGCGCCGATCTGGTGCTTTTCAACGGGACAGGCGGGTTTACCTCTGACGGCAGGGAGTACGTCATCTCAACCTCGCCGAATCACGTTACTCCAGCGCCATGGGTTAATGTCCTTGCCAACCCGTTCTTTGGCACCGTCATATCGGAAAGTGGTCTGGCATATACTTGGCTTGAAAATGCTCACGAATTTCGTCTTACCCCCTGGAACAACGATCCGGTTACTGACGCCGCCGGCGAAGCATTCTATTTAAGAGATGAAGAATCCGGCTACGTCTGGTCTCCCTGCCCTCTTCCTGTGCGAGGCAACGCGTCCTACCGCACTCGGCATGGTCATGGATATTCCGTTTTCGAGCACACCGCCAGTGGTATCGCGTCGGAGTTGAAAATTTATGTTGCCAACGATGCGCCCGTAAAATTTGCAACATTGAGAGTGCAGAACCATTCCGGTCGTGCACGGCGCCTATCGGCAACCTCGTATGTTGAGTGGGTTCTGGGAGACGTTCGTTCAAATACAGCTATGCACATCGTCACCGAACTCGAGCCGAAAAGCGGTGCCTTGCTTGCGCGAAATCCCTACAATAGCGAGTTCAGCGAGCGCGTCGCCTTTCTCGATGTCGACGACAACTCTCGCAGCGTGACTGGAGATCGCAGAGAATTCATCGGGCGCAATGCGAGCTTGGAAGCACCGGCTGCTATGTCCAGAGTTCGACTCTCAGGCAAAGTCGGCGCCGGGCTGGACCCTTGCGGTGCCCTCCAGGTGCCATTTGAACTTGAAGATGGCGAAGCACGGGAGATAACTTTTAGACTCGGCATCGGCCAAAATATCAAGGACACAACCAATCTCATCGAACGTTTCCGGGGCAAACAAGCCGCACTCGACGCTTTTGAATCTCTGTGTCACTACTGGAAGCACACGCTCGGTTGTGTCAATGTGGACACACCCGACCAATCGCTCAATATGTTGACGAATGGTTGGCTTCTGTATCAAACGATCTCATGCCGGTTGTGGGGCAGGAGCGGCTACTACCAGTCTGGTGGCGCCTTTGGTTTTCGAGATCAACTGCAAGACTGCATGGCCTTAATCCATGCAGAACCACAGCTCTTACGCAAGCAACTGCTTATCTGTGCGTCGCGACAGTTCGTCGAGGGCGACGTGCAACACTGGTGGCACCCACCCTCCGGGCGAGGTGTAAGAACGCGATGTTCCGATGATTACCTATGGTTGCCATTGGCGACCTGCCGATTTGTTATGACCACTGGTGACAAGGGCGTCCTTGATGAACAAGTCCATTTTTTGACGGGGCGTCCCGTCAATCTACAAGACGATTCCTATTACGACCTGCCGGGGATTTCGGAGGAAACGGCAACTTTATATGAGCACTGCAAGCGAGCGATTCTAAACGGACTAAATCAGGGAAATCACGGCTTACCGCTAATCGGCACCGGCGATTGGAATGATGGTATGAATCTGGTCGGAATAGAAGGAAAAGGTGAAAGCGTTTGGCTTGCATTCTTCCTCCATGAAGTCCTTCGCCGATTCACGAAGGTAGCTCGCTTGAAGGGCGATGAGTCGTTCGCAGTCACCTGTGAGATGGAATGCCATAAAATTAGTCTCGCGATTGAGAAGAGCGGTTGGGACGGAGAGTGGTATCGACGCGCCTATTTCGATGATGGATCGCCTCTGGGTTCCGTGAGCAATTCGGAATGCCAGATAGATTCAATCTCTCAAAGCTGGTCGGTTCTGTCCGGTGCCGGTAACGATGAGCGTTGTCGCATCGCAATGAACTCGCTTGACGCTCGCCTTGTCAGGAGAGACTCTTCACTGATCCAATTACTCGATCCGCCATTCGACAAATCAGCTCTAAATCCAGGCTATATAAAAGGGTATGTTCCAGGAGTTAGAGAAAACGGTGGACAGTATACGCATGCTGCAATCTGGGCCACTATGGCTTTTGCCGTTCTGGGTGACAATAAGCGGGCATGGGAATTGTTCGAGATGATCAACCCAATCAATCACGGCAATACACCGAAAGCAGTGGAAACATATAAAGTCGAACCGTATGTCGTGGCAGCCGACGTGTACGCGGCAGAACCTCACACCGGACGTGGTGGCTGGACCTGGTACACGGGCTCGGCCAGTTGGATGTACAGACTGATTACGGAATCGCTACTGGGCCTCAGACTTCAAATCGATAAGCTGCGTTTTTCACCTTGCCTCCCGGAGAGTTGGAATGAATACAAAGTTCATTACCGATATCGCGAAACGGTTTACCACATAACCGTTTCGCTAAACAGTACCTCGTCGACCGAACACTCCATAATCGTAGATGGTGTATTGCTGGATGGCGATGCTATAACTTTGGTTGACGATCGTATAGAACACTCGGTCGAAGTGAAGGTACCGAGAAAGAAAGTTTCGAGCGAGTCTGGATGATACTGAATTGATCCGCGCTTGGCGGTTTTCGAGAATCCTCTTTAGAGTTCAACTCTTGCCGAAATCGTTCACCGAATTCAAACGACAATCGATCTCTCCGGCCACGCAGCTCGGAGCCTGAGTAGACGAAAGTCCAGACCTCGAAGGAGTCGCTACTTCTTGCCCAGCTCCTCAAGGATCCTCGAAAACGGAATCGAAAAGCTCACGGGCTCACCAGGTTTTCCTTGTCCGTCATGCAGAACAAATTGTATGCCCACTGCCGCTTTGCCAGACTTGTCGCTATCGAATGTAAGCATCGTTGGCGATACCACTTGTTTAAATCCGGCGAACGGCTCGATGTTAATCTTCACTCCGTTGATGTTGCGTAAAGCGATTCCAGCTTGCCGACTATAAGACAGTGAACCGGACACGTCGGTACCAAGATCCACACTATCTATCTTGACCGGTAAACCTGCTGACACGTCTTGACCTAGCGGAACATGTTTTTCGCTTCTCGACCTTACCTGCATATCGAACTGCTCGGTGCCTGCGGCAGACAAAGTTGATCGCTGCATTCCGACGCTTAGTATGTCTTTCGACTGTTGTATCCTCAGCAAATCGGCCAGAGCGCGATCAATGTCCGTCGCATCTTGCATCATCCCGCGCAAAAAAGGATCGCGCACGTTTTCCGGATCAATGGTAATGTCTCGCGATTTTGTCCAGTGCGTCCGGAACCGCCCCCATTCAGCGCTCCCATTGACTGACATGTGATAGTCTCCGTCACTTCCTTTGAAGAGCACTGCGGCGCCCGGCAGTACAGCTCTCGTCTGGCGAGGGCCTTCAACTGTGGGATGGACGCCAGCAAAATTGCTCAATTGCAACATCGCACCTCCACCAGCGCCGGCTCTAAGGGAAGCGCGCATGCCGAAATCCGTGTCCATTGTCACTGGACCCGAGCTGAACGGTCCCATGGATTTATCGACCATGTTTTCTTGCGTGGAGTGATTAAGCGACACTTGCAATTGATAGTCACCATAAACGGTTTGGTATAGCTTTGCGCCTCTGAGATTGTCCAAACCACCAGCGAGCATGTTTACCACTTCGAGCACCGGATCGGGCGCGTCTTTTATTTTCCGAATTGTCTGCTCAACCATCGGGCTATCCAAGACCTTGCCGCCGGATCTTAAGTCAATTTGACCAGTGCCCGATGGTTTCATTGGCTGAGGAGCAACCTTATCACCGCCGATTTCGACCGACGGAAACGGGGTTGGTATAGCCCTGGCAGCTTTCGAGATAAGATCGGTCGGCGCAGATAGCAGACCAAGCGGGTTCCATGGGCTGTTGCCCGAGGTCTTGCTCTTCTCCTGCGTTTCGTCTCCAGAATGTTTCGTCTCACCTACTTCGGGTGCGTTTTTTTCCGCATGCTCCCCATTAGATGCAATGCCTCGCTGCGGGGAACTCACCGGCGGTCCATATACCGAATCGTTTGGCACGAATTAGCCTCTCATTACTAATCCGTCCAATGTATAGGTCCAGAGTTGCAAGAACGTTGTAATGCTTTTCCTCGGACTTTTCATCTTCTTCTGTACGACTCCAGGCGCAGTGCGTTCGGATTCATGTGGGTGTGAGCATAGACTTTGCCAGTCGGAATGTGTCGGCAAATTTTGCTGATTGACCGTCGAGCAACCAACTAGTCCAACCGGAGCCGATACGATTCAGCGAAACTGATTCGGGCCCGCGTGCCTGTTTAAAACAGCAGTCACTACCCTCTTAGATCTCCGTCCCAGCCACACCTTTGTGCATTCTTGGTCTTCCTGACGGTCTCACTATTCTAAATTCAGTCAACCAATCGATTCATGACGCCAAGAAGAATTAATCCTCTCCATGTTTGAACAGATCGAGCCCGGCTAATATTCAAGTTGGGACCCCTAATACAATTGCTTCGCTGTTTGCCCCAATTCACGCAATAGATGACTTACTCTCCAATGGGTTCAGGAAAAAACGAGCCGCCCAAGACAATGCAGACTGAGCTGACCGAGGCCCAGGAGCGCGTGCGTTTGCTTGAATGTGAAGTTCAAGCGTTTCGTTTAGAGCTTGAGGAAAAGAATTCGAGACTTAACACTGCGCTGCATGATCTCAGCTTGCAGCACAGTCAATCAGAATCATCGGTGGCACGTGATGTCCAGGCGAAGCTGGAAACGTTGTTCGAGGAGTTGGCAGGTCCAATCACGCAGTTAGCCACGCTAAACCACTTAATGATGGAGCAGGGGCTCGCCTCACCGCTGATGGTGAATTCGCATTCGTTCTCGATGACAAAGCCGCAGCAGTCGACGTTCATCGTGTCTCAGATCTTGGTTCGATAGAGCGAATAAGGCTCGACATGGTCAATGGAAAACAGCACGCTGTCCTTGCCTTCGCCATCACACCTATGGGAGAACGGCTGGCAGCCTCGACGTACGAGGCCAGGACTGGTGCGGTGGCTATTCACATTTATGAATTGAACCAGGGAGAGATCGTTTCTGATCGGTTGATGTCATGTTCGGGTGTTGCAGTCGGAAAGCGAATTCCATCGATGTGCTTCGACGATACCGGGCGCAGGTTGGCAATACAATCCGATTTGAATGTCGGCAGGCTCAAGAGATGCGGCGGCGCGGCTGGCTGTCTGTTCAGGAGAGTAACTTGCTAGATCTCGCCCTCAATCTCATGCAGCAGCGATTGAATCTCGACATCGAAATTGACTGGGAAACAGAACTTCCCGGCGACATCTACGATATTGAAATTGACTAGCAAGCCATCCTAATAGGGACTCGATGGATCGATGTTTTCTTGCGTATTTGCATAAACAAGCCCAGTGAGGATGTCGGAAGACGAGATAGAGGAGTTAAGCCGACTCCGGCGCCTTCGGCATGATCCGTTCACTCGCTAAAACGACTGACGTCTTCAGCGTCGTTGCAGTCGTGAGAATCGGATGATTTTTGAGCTTTAGAATCCGAATTCTTGGCTTTCTTGGCTTTCTTTCCTAGCTTCGCTTCGGCTCGAAAAGAACGTCAAACTCTCCATCAAGGTTTAGATAATGAGCGGGAAACACGAGTTGATTCCTAGCTGATTCTGAAATTTCAATGTCGGGACAGGAAGAAATCAATGAGCGCGCGATTTCGAGCGTTGCCACTGCCTCTGTGTTGCGATTCAACTGCCTCAGCAGGAACATAGTTCAAAAAAGTCTTTCAATCGAGTCGCGGACAAAACGACATAGGCCACTGTCTCAACAAAACTTCGGCGTTTGTACAGGTGGTACTTAAATTCTCTCGAAATCCGGTTAGCGAGCGAATCTCCTCCAGCTGACTGTACTCGAACGAATCGAGTGCGCTCCACTTTGGTTTCAATCGGAAAAAAGCCTCATTTACCAGAACAGGATCCATAGTGCCTGTGCATTGATAAGTCTCTCCGTCAACACCGTTCTGCTGCCCGTAGACTGTGATGCATAGACCACTGCTCTCAAGTAAAAAACACCATTCATCTGGTGGATCTAATCTGTCATCAGAGAAAATTGACACTTTGGCTTCGCGCATCAGTCCCCGGAATCGTGAGCCCGCTGGAAGCAATCTGGCTGCAGCCTGTCGTGACCAGTAGACGAGGATCGGACTCAGCTTTTGCTCAATCGATAACATCTCGACCTGCCGAAGAAACGGCAAGAATTGATCAGGTGTAAGCACGGTTACAGGCAGGGCAAATGAATTTTGTCGACTCATTATTGAAACAGAACTCCACGCTCCGCTTTTTTCCAGTTTACCGTACCGTATTAGTTGGCTTCCTGATCGGCCGGTTTGAAGATGCACGGTTCTGCCCGTTTGTGCCTGTAGCAGTCATTGTTCAGTGCTATTCCCCGCAGAATCGCACAATGACAACCAATCGTGTAAGTGTTAAGAGATCATGGAGGTCACATTGCATTCACTGACTCGTGATGGTCAAAAAGATCTCGACAGCATCATGGTATACAAAAATAATTACAGCATGGCTAATCAGAATCTTGAGGCAACCTTTTTCAACGGATCCGGCAACGAGCAAGCGGACAGTTTAGCGGACTTCGTGCGCGAGCAGAACGGCAAAAAAGTAGAAGAGATAAAGTTCGTCAAGTCCGATGGCGAGAAAGGCGGTGTCAGGCTTCAGTTTGAGGCCCAAGATGGTTTTTCATTCAACATGAACAATGAAGGTTCAATTGCCTTGAGCAACGTGGATGGCACCGTTTATGTCTTCAACGGAACAGACGCTTCACTGACAGTGGTGCGCCGAAATGGACAACCAGAAAGATACACCGCTGTAACCGTTGATGAAAACAATGGGCGTGAATACAGATTTCCGCCGCAAGCTGGATTTCGGCTTCGCGACTTCGGTCGCGGTGGCGTATCCGTCGAACCTGCTGGTAGCGAGCTTAGCGCCGGGTTTAACGAAAGACGGTGCAGGCCCTATCCACCACCGAAAGACTACTTCACTACCCCTTACTTTATGTACACACCACGCCGAGCAGTTCAATCGCGCTAATGCATGTTCAGTCCACAAAAGATCGTTGCTTTCGTGGAAAACATAATTTTAAAGCAACCAGCAGTGGGTCGGGTGTCTCTAGGGAGAGACGGTTCCATCGGCGCCTGGAGCTCCGTCGTCTCCGTCGGAACCGCCTACGTCGCCACCGAGCCCGCCGATACCACCGGCGCCACCAGAAACATCAGGCGCTGCCCCCGAAGCGTTGGTGATCGTAATACTACCACCGGTGCCTCCATCAGCGCCGTTGCCGCCGGAACCGCCTGCATTCTGTCCAGACGCGATACCACCGTCTCCGCCATCACCACCGAAACCACCATTGCCACCTGTTGCCAAAAGATTGTTGATGACGGTGATTGCAGTTTTCGAACTGAGGTCGAGTATTCCACCGGTACCGCCAAGCCCACCGTTACCGGCTGCTTGCCCATCGGTAGCGCCGCCTCCACCATCGCCGCCGTCTCCGCCGGCACCGCCATCACCACCAAATCCGCCGGAGGCTGTAATGGTAGAAAACTGAATGTCACTTTTGATTTTAGTGGCTGTAATGGTGCCTGCAGTCCCACCACCTCCTCCGACCGCGCCTTGTGTACCTTGACCAGCACCTTGGGTGTTGCTGGCACCGCCATCGCCACCTTTGCCGCCTTTCCCGCCGTCACCGCCATCCACAGAAGCGGTTCCGACAGTTATCTGGCTCGATGCGAAAGTCAGGGTGCCGCCAGCGCCACCAACACCGCCGACTGTCGCGATATCGCCATCGCCACCAGCCCCACTATTGGATGCACCACCATCTCCACCGGCACCACCATCTCCACCATCGCCACCAGTCGCGAACACACTGTTGAGAGTGGTTGCGCCTTTCTTGCTGGAAATCGTGATTTCTCCGCCAACACCGCCATTGCCAGAGCCCCCCGCAGTACCGGCAGAACCGCCCTTGGAGTTACCACTGAAACCGCCTGAACCTCCTGTACCGCCGATTGAGCCCATGCCACCAGTTGCGGCTATAGTACCAGTGCTCGATATTGTTCCGGATTTCGCGCTGAGTGTTATGATACCACCGGTGCCACCATCAGATCCAGACTCGAATCCGCCGGGTCCTCCCTTTCCACCGCCGGCGCCGCCGACTCCACCGGAACCACCAGAACCAGTGCTGCTACCGCTTCCACCAGAGGCTAAGAGAGAATTGGCCTCGATACTTCCGGCACTGTCGAGTGCGATCGTACCGCCCTGCGCCGAAGTCCCGGTCGCTCCTGCGGCACCGCCCAAGCCACCGACACCACTGTTCGAATCTCCACCATCTCCGCCGGCACCTGAGCTGGCACTGCCAGAGCCACCTTCGACCGAAATCAGGTTGGTGATTTTGATGTCCGGATTACCTTTGCCTTTGGTTGTAATAGATACGGATCCTCCGCCGCCCTGGTTCCCGCTGCTTCCGCCACTGGCGCCAAAACCTCCGACTGTGCTGCCGTTAAGGATGTTACCGCCATCACCACCGTCTCCACCTGTTCCGCCATTATGCCCATCAGCTCGGATGGTTGCGGCTTCTACAGAAATTCCAGTAAGAGCGATCTGTCCTCCGGCGCCGCCCGGTGCTCCACCGCCACCGGCTCCACCGTTGCCCGCGGTAGTAGGAGTGCCAGTCGCGTCAGGAACACTCCCTCCATCTCCACCCCGCGCTGAGGACCCTGCACTCGCATCCAATGTCCCGACAGTGATGGCGCCACCCGTTATCGAAATAGACCCGGCAATGGACGCACTAGTCGCGACGCCGCCATTACCACCGGTGCCATTCGTGCCGCTGTCGCTCAGCCCAGCGGTGCCACCTTTTCCGCCATTTCCGGTGCTTCCGCCTGCCGCTAGAGCTTGCGCTACGTTCACGTCCCCAGTCTTGGACGCCTGGATCAGAATATGACCGGCAGCGTTGACCCCTCCAGTTGCACCGCCCTGTCCACCGGACCCGGCCGTCCCATTGGTAACGGACCCTCCAGTGCCGCCATTCCCGCCAACACCACCCGCTGCGCCACTCGCGATAAGCTGCCCAGCCTGGATGTTCCTGCCGGCAGTCAGGCTTATATCTCCAGACTCGCCACTGGTACCACCTTGAGCACCAGCACCACCAGACAAACCGATCGCTACACTACCATCGTTACCGGCGCCGCCAGCCCCGCCGACTCCGCCCGTCGACACCGCCGTGGTAGACGACACGATGTCGCGAGCGGATACGACGGTTATGTCGCCCCCTTCGCCGCCGACTCCGCCGTCACCTCCATCCCTGGTGGTGCCACTAGCATTCAATCCACCACCGCCACTGCCGCCTACCGCGGTGACGACGCCACCGGTGAGGGTGACATCGCCCGAGGTGGATGTGACGGTAATGTCGCCCGCGGCGCCTCCGCTCCCGCCAGTTGTTTGAGGGAAGGAAGCGTTGGAACCTGCCGCCCCATTCGTTACAAGGATACCGCTGATTGTTACATCGCCGCCGGTTATGCTGACGTTGCCACCACTAGCGGAGGCACTTCCTCCGACAGTGACGGTGGTTACTCCGCCCACTCCCACGCGAGCTGAGCCGCCGGTTGAGATAAGAATATCGCCTCCCGTTGAGTTTAGGAAGCCTGAATCGATTCCTCCAAGTGCCAGTTTACTGCCGCCACCGATCGACCCCGTGCTCTGACCGGTCGCATCGAACGTGAGCTTGAGTTGGGCTTGCGTGTTAACAAGCGAAATCGAACCACCGGTTCCCATGCCACCAGCCACGTTTATACTGGGCGCTTTGATTGCAAGCGAGTTCTGGGCGCCAGCAATTATTGAAACGGAACCGTTACTGCCTGTTCCAAAACCACCAGCCACAATGCCCGCAATGTCTACTTGGCCGTTGTCGCCTTTCTTGCTTGCAAGGGAAATAATCGTCACATTACCACCGGATGAGTCTGCAACTTGGCCAGAGGTTGCAATTGTAGTAGAACCTAAAAGAGCGCTACCACCTGTGGCTGAGGCCTTCCCGACATTTACGAAACTTCCAGAGCTAATCGCTCCGCTGGACGCAGTCGTTGTCGGGAGTGCACCATTAACTGGAGTCAAGCTGGCGCCGGCGATGATAGTCACAGGCTGACCATCGTTGCCAGCTCTAGCGGTGATCGATGCAGCCGTATTATTATCAGTGACGTTACCGCTTGCCAGGATTGCGACTGCTTCACCGAAAGTCAGCGCACCCGCGACAGTGATATCGCCGGCATCATTAAAGAAGGTCGGATCGCCAGTTATTACACTCTGTCCGAGAATCAGATTGTCGGTTGATGCGCCAATATGCGCGATTCCGGCTGAGACCTTCAGTTCCCCGGTCAGTTTTCCTACGATACCATCAGCGCTACCATCACCGGCATTCACAATCAACTTCTTAGAGAAGTAGTCGCCACCATCAAGGACAATCGCATCAGTCGCCCCGAAGCTGTTATTTCCGATTGTTATATCACCGTTGTCCGCGGAGATTGAACCACCGTGCGCGCTGATACTCACGAGTCGTGGTACGCCGGCGGTCGGGAGTTGGTCTGCGATACCAATATTACCGGTAGTGGCAAGGAGCCGTCCATTGTTGATAATGGTGCTACTCTGCAACGAGAGATCTCTACCCGCAGTTATGGTTGGTATTACAGCACTACCTGGGTCCGTAGAGTTAACAATGGAACCGCCTGCAGTGAGCCTGATGTTGCCATTGGCACTAATGTTGCCATTATTGAGGATATCCGTATCAGAGTTAAGGTTGAGGTCGAGGATGTTGGTTCCAGCACCGATGGTGCCAATGTTCCCTGACGATGTGTTGTGAATGTGATTTGCGCTAATCGTGGCAGACGAAACCACCGGATTACTAGAGCGAACCAGGAGGTTGCCGGAATTGCGGATCGAACCCTCTACGTTAAGTAACTGTGCTGATGCGAAATCACCAGTGACGGTGACGTTTTTGGGAACGTAGAGACTGGATAATTCTTGTGTTGAACCAACACTGATATTGAGGGAACCACCATCAGCGCTACCGGTATTGTTCAACGATAGCGTCTGCCCGCCTTCATTAACAACTTGATAAACAGCTGATAGTTCCGCCGCCGTCAACTTGGTCGCACTAGAAACAACAAATTGTTGCCCCCCTCTCGTGATCGCGACATTGCCACTTAGTGTCGAAATCGTGTACGAGTCACGCCTCGATTTGAGATTTAGGTCCGAAGGCAAACGGCTGAGATCGACAGATGTGATTCGTCTCATTGCACCTTCAGCCGATAGCGAGCTTTGCAGCGCATTAATCGACCTTGCGGTATCGAGCTGCATGCGGTTTTCTATCCGAAGAAGTCTGTTTTCGCGACGTGATGAATTGCTTCTCATTTCGATAACGCGACCATGACGGTCGGGTCCGCGATTCATGTTGATTGCTCGTCGGGTGGCATTCTGAAGCGCATTTTCAAATGAGCCTGCGTTACCTGGCTCTGCCAGAGCTTGCTGCGATGACATTGCGAGAGCCGCTAGCAGCCCAAGAGTAAATGCACTTCTTTTATACTTCTTCACGTTGATTCCCCCGAAAAGGCACTTGGCCACCGGATAATGCCGACAAAACAAATCAGCCCTAAAGTTTACAGCAAAACACTTATGGGTGATCTCGCGCGCAAATCAACGGGAATTAAGTTTCCGCCGACACGAACATCGAAGTCTCCTCATACAAACAAAGCAGCATGCGACTTCCGGACGAAAAGCCAATACGCACATTGCCAAGCTGATATTATTCAAACCCAATTGAAATCAAAGGAGCCAAGCCATGCCAGAGGGAAACACCGTCAAATTGCATCGTGTGATGCGCGCACCGGCGGAACGGATTTTTCGCGCATTTACTGACGCGAGTGCAATGGAAAGATGGTTGCCTCCGTACGGCTTTCTCGGCAAGGTGCATGAGATCGACGCGAAAGTTGGTGGCGGCTACAAAATGTCCTTCAGGAATTTTGGCACAGGGCATTCACATTCGTTTAGTGCCAAGTATGTCGAACTCAAAGAGTTCGAGAAGATCGTGCACACGGATAGATTTGACGATGCCAATCTTCCTGGCGAGATGACGGTTACTATTGAATTCAAAACCGTCTCTGTCGGTACGGATGTGAGCATCGTACAAACAGGCATCCCGAGCGTGATTCCAGCGGAAGCGTGCTACCTGGGCTGGCAAGAATCTCTCGCCCAATTGACGAAACTTGTCGAAGCCGAAATTCCTGGCTAAGGCAGACAGTTTTAACCGCTCCTTTCCAAATGCTCTGTAGAATTAGGCAACTTCTCGCGGGTAATCCACAATGATCACTAGACGTGGCTTTCTGAAGAGCACCGCATCTGTTTTGCTTGGCTCGTACCTATGTCTTCCCGCGAAAGCCCACGTCTCCTTCGATTCAGAGCCATTCAAGTTGGGCATTGCATCTGGTTGTCCGATGCCGAACAGTGTTGCTCTCTGGACCAGACTCGCACCGAAACCATTGGAAGGCGGCGGGCTTGAAAAAAATCCAATCGCAGTCAAGTGGGAAGTGGCTCGAGACGAGGCTTTCCGCAAAATTGTCAAAAGCGGACAAGAAATAGCATCACCCGCATACGCTCACAGCGAACGAGTTGATGATTTCTGAGGGCAGTCCCTGTGACGTTTCGGCTCAGCCGCATAAGGCGGTGCTGTCGAGAGTCTTCGCAGGTGCTGAAACAAGAAAAATGAATCTTACCAATTTCTCGACAATTTGAACCTAAAGTTGAATAGTGTGCAAAGTGCGGAGATTGGAAGTATGGGCGACGGACGCGCACTACCGTTGGAACAGGCTGATGACTTCGAGCGGCGAAAGCCTCCTTCGTTGTATGAAACAAGCAGAACGCTTTTTTACGCTGCATACGACATCTATGATCGAACCACTAAAGCTGGAGCGACGAAGGCCAGGACTGGTGACGATGCAGATGTTGACGCAGCCGATGATGGCGCCGAGCACCTAGACGCCGAACTAGATTACGAACTCGATGAAGGAGGCGAACAAGGAAAAGAAGGCGGTGAAGGCGAAACCGCAGGTAAAGGCGGAGTAGATGCAAAAAAAGGTGTGGCAGATCCCGAGCCGGATATTCTAGATTGCGCATTAGATTGCGTTCTGGACTCCGGGACCAGAGGCGGCGCTGACGGTGGCGTCACGAGTGGAGAAGCCCGCGCCGACAAGCCTGCAACGGAAAGCGCCGAAACCAGTTTAGCGGCGCTCACGCAGAAAGCCACCGGTGGCGACGCCTCTGCATTCCCAAAGTTGACCGCAGCCCTTTTGGCGGCCGGTTCAGACTCTGACTCAGGTCGTGAAGCGCTGGATTTTATCGCAAGACGGGCTCTTACAGACGAGACCAGTCGCAAGGCGCTGTTGTCGATCGCCGATCGATCTGTCGACGATAGGACTCGGGTAATCGACTCAACCATGAAGGCGATGAAAGCCGACACTACAGGCCGCGGCTTTGATATGACAATGCTGCCAACCATGGCGGCGCTGGCGCTCAATGACAGAACAATACTCGACAAGCCACCCGCTCAGATTGTCGACACGCTGAAAGATTCAGCCAAAGGCGGCAATAAGGAAAGTCTCCTTGCTCTTTCACGAATAGCCTGTGCACGACATCAACCAACGGCAAAATCAGACAGCATCGATGGCGTCACTTCGGAAACCGGAAAGCGTGCGGCTCAAGCTTTGCAAGATCTGACGCCCACTCTCGGAAAAAAACAGGTTTTCAATGCGGCCGCTAAAATCTACAGCAGCTATGCTCCGGACTCGGCATTAAACCCCGAATCCAATTACCTGATTAACGCTATCGTAAATATACGCGGTTACAATCAATCGTCGGGCAAGCCGATCGAAAGATCTCCTGAGCCAGGAAAAACCTCACTTTCGGCTCTTCACGAAATGCTTAACAGTCTCGATGTAACGTCTGACACAAAACCCCGGGGTTATAGCCATGGCATCAATGTTGAATTGGCGCCGATGTTGGCTCGATTGTCTACAGGGGCTGTTGATGAGAAATCTGCGCGAGTAGCAGCCGACAAACTCGGCAGAATGTGGCTCAAGGGAGAGGATCGGCTGTCGGTCTACAGCGATGTTCGCAAATCCTTCATTGAGCATGGTGACAAGTTCGGACATGGCGCGCGGGCACTCTCATCGGTCGCAACCGCCGACAAAATATACGACTTTTCTGACTTCCAGAAGCATCGAGCCGAGATGCAGGCCGACCTGCGCAAAGTGTTTGACGAGACTGCTACCGCTCGTGGTGCTGAGTTCGCCTCTCGTAGCCCTAGCGATCCAGCTCGCGGTCAAGATCTTACAGATCACTTCTCGGCTCTCGGTTCTCGAGAGCTTATGGATCACCTGATTTCGAAGAAGAGTGGATCAGTAGAAACCGTTCTTCCGAAAGAGCTAATCGACACGATTTCGAAGATGTCGAAAGAGACTCAAGACGAGCTGTTTGCGGCATCGCCTCTCCTTGAACGTCTGGCAAAATCGGGCAACCATCATGCCGATTCCGGACCGGCAGATCTGGCACGGTTGGTTGGGCTTGCTGATGCAGTTAAGCGCGACAAAGGGCTCAGCACAGAAGACAAAGCTGCTTTCAAAGAGTTTATCGACCATAGAGTATTGAGCGTTCTCGGTCCCTCTGATTTTGCTCGAGGCGTGCGTGATGCCCTTCCAAAAATGGATAAGCAATCGCGAGAAAAGGCACTAGATATGGTGCGTTTGGCCCATCGCCTCGAGACCCCGGAAGGGGCGCGCGCCGCTACACCCGATCAGGTTAGAGGTCTCGCAAAATACAGCATTGACAACGGTATCACGACGGCAGCAGATCGACCGTTAGCAACCGTTCTCTCGCACGCCACCAATCAGCAAAGTAAAGAGCTGTCTTTTGAGTATTTCCGCCTGTTCGGCTGGGGTGGCGAGTCTCCGGACAAAGAATTCGTAAAGAATTCAGTCAAAGCTTATGCAAAGGACTACATAAAGGCTCACCCAAACGACCATCAATTCATACACGATGCTTCCAGATTAGTCGATGTTGGGACCAAGCTACCACTGCCTGTTCTGATGAGACAGCTTGGAATCGATCACGACAATCCAGAGATCAAGAAGGGTCTTGAAGCTGCCGTTGAGAAGGTTGGCGAGGACAGGGTTCGCCGAGCCCTTACCAATCTTACTGCCTGGGATGCTCTTAATCCGACGCTTCGCGGCGCGCTGGCTTATGGAATGGATCGACCAGCAGTAACCAAGAAGGATTTTCTGGGTGAACTGGAGTCAAAGGGTACCGCTTTAGGTGGGCTCAGTGTAAATGACCTTTTGGCGTCTCTTGCCGGCAAAAAAGAAGCAAGGGCTGGTCACCCGGATGTGGCAGCGCTGGTTGCATCCCCTGGATTTTCACGGAAGCTCAAGGATGTAGGCGACTACTTCGAATCTGCGCGCAAACTCTTAGAGCGCAAGGTCGAAGTCGAAGCGAAAGGGATGGATACATCCATGAGATCCCTGGTCAGAACTGCTTCGGAAGGACCAGGATTTTTTGATGGAAGCAAGTTTGAAACAGACCAGACCAAAAGTACCAGGGAAGTAAGGGAAGCTGCAGAACGGGCTCGTACCTTATCCCTCCAGCTAGCCCAGGTAGGTCAGCATCTCAATCGATTGGATCTGGCTACACGCGTCAACGATTACGGCGACAAGGTGTCGTTAGGAAGAAGAAAGGACGCTGATGCGACGGCATTAGACATGGTAAAGAAGCACGGTTTAACCGCGGTGAGGAACTTCGCACCAGACGTATATGCAGACATTTATGGGATCGAGCCGGGAGTGCCCTTAAGGACAGCAGCGGATACCGGAGTGATCGGTCGATTGAGACGCGACGGTGACTCTTCTTCAAGACTTCCAATTCCCGATTTCACAAAAACCGGCACCGACACTGCCTGGGGTAAGGGGCTTTCGGTGCTTGGTTCGCTAAAGGGCGACTCGGCAGTGCTTACTCAGCCCACTCGCGACAGCGCCGTAGACTTGATGCTGACTGATTCGCGTTTTCGAAAGGTCATGGAGACCATGACGAGTCTAAGTCGAACCCAACAGGAGTTCAATGCCTTGTTTCCGATAGGAACAGCAGGTAAGCGATCTGAAGGGCTGACGACGAACATGCGCATATTGGGTGCGAAGATGTCCGCTGATCTGGATCGCCTTACCAGCCCTGAGAACAT
Source organism: uncultured Candidatus Obscuribacterales bacterium (assembly GCA_964418155.1). Taxonomy (GTDB): domain Bacteria; phylum Cyanobacteriota; class Vampirovibrionia; order Obscuribacterales; family Obscuribacteraceae; genus JADYXR01. The sequence continues at coordinate 29,755 of CAYQKX010000010.1, forward strand.
GAAGGGTGTGTCTGCAATGCTTGCAGAACTCAAAGATTCTGACCATCCAGAAACAAAGGGATTGCGGGATTCTCTCATGGCTATCAAAGCGATGCAGGACGATTGGGTCAAAAAAGATGATCGCGGCAAACAGAACGGCAAAGTCCACGCCATGCTGGAACACGTCAAATCAGGGGATTTCGATGCCAATAACTGGGGCAATTGGTTCAAGAACAATGCTGGTTATCTATTACTAGAAGCTGGTATCACAGCTGGTCTCATGATGATACCAGTTGGTGGTCAGGCTGCTGGAGCCGCGAGAATTGCCACCTGGGGCGGCCGAATTGCGCAAACCATGATGCATGCAGGGAGACTGACTGTTTCCATGGCTGTTGCAGACGCAGCTGTCAAAGAAATCAAACATGGTCTGGGCGGTTCTCCGAAAGGACATATGCTGGGTGATGCAACCCGAGCTGCAATGTATGGACGAGGCTATCAGGTCGACGGTCACGGACACGTCGTCCTGGCGCCGACCTTCGAGGAGGCTACTAAAGAGACAGCAAAGCACCTTCGTGACAGCTACGCGATGAACCTGCGAATGGGGGCCTTGAGTCAAGGCACTGCGGGTGTGTTAAATCGTATGCGTCCTGGTATGACTGAAGCACTTAAACAGCTCGAATCGATTCAAAGTTCTCTGGATAAAGCGCCAGGATCGGCAAAGCTGGCAGGAAAATTTTTCAGCAACTTCATGTCGCAAAATATAGGCAGCTTGACACACGGAGCTCTTGCTGGATTCCTAGGTCATCACTTTAAGTTGAACGAAAACGACGCGGGCGTTTGGGCTGCGCATGCTCTTGCCGTCGCAGGTGGTGTCAAGGCTCATAGGAGTGCAGCAAAAGCGCTGGACCACTTACAGATTAACCACACCGGATCTAACAAAGATCTAGCAGCGTTTCTGAAAAGCAATGGCAAAAACGTCGTTGAGGAGGCCGGCGGGAAATACTTTCTCATAGACGGCAAGTTGAAGATTCAACTGGTCGAAGCTACGGCCAAGCGCGAGGCTGCTCGTGATACTGCTCGCGATACCGCTGGTGCTACTAAAGGTCAGCCACGTAGGAGTGTGGATCAGCCCGCAAAGCCTCGCGCCGAAACCGCAGACAAACCTGCAATTGAACCGCCACCGAAGTTGACGATCAAGTCGCAGGGGCCCTATCACCGGGACATCGAGATCGAGGGAAATGACGGATCCAAGCAAACGGTAAGTCTGTATGCCAGGGGTCACTGGCTGGAGGCAACAGATACGAAGGGCGTAGGGAAAGAGTCTCCAGTAAAAGTCCATGTCAGCGTTCAGTCGGCAGCCGATTTAGCGAAGCTTCAGCCTGTGGTTGTAGAGGCGCTCTTGAAAGATCCTACTCTCAGACAACTCGTTGGTGGGTGGAAAACCATGGATCCTCGTTATACCAAGAATGGTGATCCGGCTGCCAAGCCACACGGTGCTGAACCAACCGGAATTGACCAAGGTGCCAAAGGATTTACTATCTATTGCGGGACGCCTGAGCACGCCAGACAAATCCAAGCACGCTTGAGCGAAATCCTTGCAAAGAACGGACTTTCTCTTCCGACGCCGATCAACTCTGGCAATGTAGACTCAGTTGACAGTCGCACCAATCGGGTCGGGCTTGTGCGCGATACCTGGCCACAAACAGCAGATTCCGGCGGACGGCGTGCTTCAGGCTATTTGCTCGACGCGGAATTGAATGCGAAAATTCATGAATCCTACGGAGGACGATTTCTTACGCAAGACGACCGGCGAGCGCTGGAAACAAAGTTGGGTCTGAAAGCCAATACTCTAACATACGATAGCGACCATCAATTGATGCTCAGAGCCGGCAGAGTACACCACTACAATAAGGCACTCTATGCTTATGAAGACGGTGTAGATAAAACAAAGCCGCTCGTGGATCGACCGGCATTATACCGCCTCTATAACCATTACAATCTGGACCCTGGGCAACTCGCGAAATAGTGGAAAACACTCTTGCCATAGGCCACCGCAGTGATGCTCTTTATGCAAGCTTGTGATCACTTGGTCTAGTATATTCAACCGGGGCACTATGGGAGGATCAATGTCGTGAATGTCTGGTGAGTCCAATAAGACCGCTGTTCAATTCCAGTACTTTCATGCAGGAGCAAGGTTTTCCAAATCGTCTGTTATGCGCTCAAACGCCTCGTCAATCATAGCGTCTCTAACGACATGACCGGACGCTATCTCATTCTCGACATCGGACGCCTTCGCATACAAATTTCGCGCATAACGGACGAATCAATCATATTTCGACGCGAAGACAAAAACACGCGGCACCAGAAGTGGGGCGCCTAATATTAACGCCGAGGGATGGAATCAAACCATCGTTACAACGTTAAGAGCGTCGTGTCCTGTTGTTTTACGACCTCGGTTGAAAACCACTTACCTTATAAGTATTCGACGCCGAAAAGAAGATTAGTCGCGACTCGACTTGAATCACACCGCAAATTTTTCGATCGTGTTTGAATCTCCAAGCGGTCACTGACTATGGTCGTCGTTTTGGCTTGACCGATGGATTGTCAATCTGCGCAAAGTGAGTTAATCGTTCTCTGACAAACATAAAATCGGCTAGATCGATATAGCCCAATTTTGATGGAGAAGAGTATAGGGTCGCCACCTCGGAACCTGCCTCTGAGGGACTCACGGCTGAAGTCACAAATGACGTCGCCGAGTTACTCTGAACAGACTTTCCTGCGGGTGTGGGTGTGGGTGTGGGTGTGGGTGGCGGTGAAGGAGGTGGATCGCCAATGATTATCACACCGCCGCCGAGCACCATATTCTTCGACGTGAGGGTGTTGCTGAAACGGACAACGGCGTTATCTGCAGTAATCGTGCTGACAGGCTGACTGCCATTTTTGCCGGCTGTGAACGGCTTAGTGCTTTTGCCAACTTGAATGATCCCCAGGTTGATTGGATTGAGCGCCACATTGGCGGGTGCCTTGGTTAGCGTAGCAAACTTTGTCGCCAGTGCTCCAAGTTGCAAGTTTACAGTGCCACCGGGCTTGGTGCCGGAAATGGCTAACAGCTGAACGTTGTCACCGATAATCAGTTTGTCGGTTTTCTTATTTCCACCATTTATGGCGTTGCCGATAAAGATATTTCCGTTGGCAGTCGGACTGTTAGAACTGATTTTAACGCCGTCGTCGATTAGCAGGGTTCCGCTTTCTCCGGTGATTTGAATGTCACCGTCAGTGGTGGTAATGTCGCCAGTTACAGTTAATGGACCAGCGGTGCTGAAGTTCAGCCGCCCAGCGCTTGTCGATGGACCCAGTTTGACGGTTGTGGTGGCGCTGCTCTGAACGACTGCAACTCCCGCACTGTTCAATCTTACTTCCCCTGCACCGTTCCCAATTTGTAATGGAGTGCCTACAGCGCCGACGTTCTTCGCAAAATTCGTGGTCAGGAAGAGAACTGGTGTGCTCAAGTTAGCGGCGGGTACGACGGCATCGGTCATATCCTGGCTCGCTGTCAACTTGATGGAACTCCGACCAGTCACGCTATTTGACGCCAGATTGAAAATACCTGTGGACGAAATTCTCAAATCAAGATTGTCCGCTTCCCAGCTACCCAGATTTGTGACGTTCCCACCATCGGACTGAACGAGAAGATCCGCGCCGGTACCGGACAGGCTCATTTGCCCGATTGAAACAGTGCCTGACGTAATCACGCTCAGGTCTCCGCTGCTGTTAAGGGATCCAACATTCACAGTGTTCGATTGTTCGATTGCGACATTGCCGGTAGTGCCAACTAACTCTCCAATCGTCAATGTGTTCGATACTGAAGAAAACTGAACGTTATTCGCTCCAAAAGTTAAATCACCACAAGTGATAGGTCCGCCTGTCTCGAACCTGTAAGAGGCAATGCTGGCAGAAGATATGTCGGCGCTTCCCACTTCGATTGCGGCAATTGTTGACCCAGCACCGATTGTCAGGTCATTGCAGAGAATTTGACTGAGTAAGCCAGACGAGAGCTGGAGATCACCGCTTCCACCGAACACACCGATATTGGCTCCATCACCGATTGAAGCAATCCGCAGCGGATCAGAGGTGGCATTGAATGTGTCATTGTTCAGGTTGAGTAAGTTGGTCCTGATTGTTAAACCGAATAATGCTGTCGACGGAAGTGCCAAAGCAATCTGATTATTGGCGGCGTTGAACGACATGGTGCCGGCCATGAGGAACTCTCCGAATATGCTAATTCCGTTAACTGCATTGGCAACAGATAATGAGCACGACTCATCCAAAAAAACATTTCCGACGTTGATTAAGTTGCCTAGAGAATTCCCGTAAAAAACAGCAGCGTTGTTATTACTTATAATTTGTTCAGGACCACTGATCGATGCTCCTTGCAGAGTAATGTTTCCACCCGCTGTGCCTGATGATCTGATTGTAGCGCCGCTCAGAATCAGCGTTCCAGTTCCATTAAGTTCAGCATCGGCGACCATCGATACTAACCCACCTGTACCCACCGCATCAAGGTTGGAATTGATGGTCGGATTGCTACCCACGCCTCGAACTAAGTTGCCGTTAGAGGCGAGGGATATGGCTCCGCCGTTGGTGAAGATGTCGCTTCCCAAAGTCATATTTCCAATGGATGACAGGGTCACGGTCCCCGAGCCGGACGAAATATCAGATCCGATTCTGCTGGTAGTGACGTTAAACGCACCCGGTCCGGCATTAACGACTATGTCCCCCTCAGCCGCAATCGAATCGATCAAAGAGATCTGCCCGCCCGTCGCGGACAGCGCTCCATTGAAGGTAAAACCGCCTGCAGTCACTACGCCATTAGCGTTAAATGTCGTGCCACCGCCATCTCCGGGATTGGTAGCCCGAATGGTCACAGCACCACCAGTAGTGCTACCCGTATCCGCAATTATTTTACTTACTCGAATTGCATCACCAGCACCGGTGAATCCTCCGGCAATTTGAATGTCTCCATTACTGCCAGTCCCAAGTCCACCGCTTGCAATAATCGAGTTGTCCGGAAGAATCACTCTTCCACCAGCGCCACCATTTGCTCTGGCGACGATCTGCACGTTGCCGCCATTCTGATTGTTTACTGACGCGGATGCGTCGATTACAAGAAAGAGGGTGCTGCCGGACAGGTCGACGTTGCCGCCTGCGGCTCCAGCGGTCGAAGCCGTGACAGTCTGGGCCGCTGTCAGTGCAGTGCCGGTGCCGGGAAATGGCCCGATCGTCGGGCTCGTCGTCGGACCGCCAGCGGTGGTGAGCGCGAAACCTGCAGCTAGAAAAATATTCTGCCCCGCACCACCCACAGTGCGAGCCGTGATACTAGTGAGCGCTGATGTGCTGCTGATGTTGCCGGAGGCCAGTATAGCCAGAGCCTCTCCAACAGCGATCGTTCCGTTTAGTTGTATGTTACCTGTATTGAAGAAGGTTGGATCGCCTGTCAAACATACTTTACCAATCACCAGCGACTCCGTGTCCGCCTTCACGTGCGCGGCAGAGCCAGATCCTGTCACTTCACCAGTCAACTGACCGACGTTGACTTCAGTCAGACCCTGCCCAGTGTACATATTCAATTTTTGCGACAACAAATCGCCACCGCTGATATTTGTATTGTAAACGCCCTGGTACTCCGGAGAACGCAAATTGATGTCACCGGCAATCGCTTGAATGGTTCCTCCGGTATTGTTGATGACAAGGGTTGCAGGTGAGTCCAGCGTGACACTGCCGGAAGTCGAGGAAACCATACCTCCATTTTCTATCTGCGGTGAATTGAACTTGATGTTATGAGAAGCACTTACAGAACCAGCGCTGTGGTTTTCTATTTTCGTACCGGCCGATAGTGATAGTGCGCCGGAACTTTCAATGACACCATAATTGGTGACTCCTGAATCTGCGTGAACGTTCAAATCAATGAGAGCAGATTGATTTCCAAGTTCGGACAAGGCATTGGATGAGATTAACGCACCGCTAGCGTTGAGTATATTTGCAGCGGCAATATCCACCTCTTTTCGTCTTCCGCCATTTGTGTCGACGACATACAAAGAGCCAAAATTATTCAAATCGCCCTTCAATCTGAACGAAGACTGTTTGTCCAAATCACCTACCGCAGTCACGTTACTCGAAATCGTCAGGCTGTCCGCTGTCATCACTCGTTTTGTCGCGGCTATGGAATCGAGAACGAAGGTGCCCCCCTCTCCGCGGCCGTCGGCACCTACTATCAGTTGTTGAGCGCCGCTCGACAGTGCTTGCTTAACCGCTATGTATTCAGCCGCAGTAACTCTGTCGCCTGCCCGAACAGTCTTCTCGACACCGCCGGCAGTGATCGTGACACTGCGACCATTTTCTAAGAGTTTCTCGCCTAGACTGATATTGCGAGAATTGGAAGTCAGATCGAGGTTGGCTCCACGATCAATCTGCCTGTTAAATCCCAAATCGTTTACTTGGGTAACAAAACGATTTTGCAGGAGAATATTAGTGGCGTCGTGCTTCTGAACGCGAATTGCGTCTTGCGTCAAGCGTTCTGCGCGCTCCAAGGCGCGTTGCTCTTGTCGAAGTTGCTGGAAATCATGCCGTCGAGCGATACGCTCCAGACGGTCCTCACGAGAGATGTGACTGCGTTCCACTCCTGAACCGCCGGCGTGAGAGGCCTGAGCCGTTCCTGCAGAGGCACTCAAACCAACAACAGAGGCCAACATCAACCTGACCAGATGGTCCTTTCTGGTTTTGCAATTACGAATTCGGAGTTTCTTCTCAAACATATCAATCTCCAGCAATCAACAGGCAGGTCCTCGCCTGGGGCGACTTCACTTCATCGACTGGAAAGACTAGCACATTTTGCGCCAGAATTGTCGCCATCTAAATACGAATCAACCCGAGCAATGCTTGAAATGACCGGCGAGGCCGCCGGCGTTCAGCAGCATTTGCGCGCGTATTGCGAGAGTCTGTTGGAAGCGGCATTGTAATGGAGGAAAACAAATGGCTAAAAACGGAAAACCGCCGAAGTCACTTTCTGAGATTGCGACCGCGACGTTCGGCAAAAATCCAGGAAAGAGCAAAGGAGATGGCTGACCAACTTTAGACGGACTCGAACTACTGAAGAAAGAATACCGGCGCTCAAGAATATCGAACGCACAGATAAAAGCAAATCGACCCTCGCACGGTACGCAATCGATTACATCGAGGACAAGCCTTTCGACAATGAGTACGATAAAGAGACTGCGTCCCAGTGCTTGCGTACTCGAAAGACAATCGAATAAGAAGTGTTTTCATCGGAAATCGAGCGTTCGAGAAATTCTCGTGTTGCCTCGCCTAAAGAAACTTCACGTCGACTTTGCCTGCTCTAGTTTTTGGAAGTGGTTCCGATGTAGAGCGGAGCACCCACTCCGTCGGTTGCATTTCGCGTTTTAAATTTTCAGAACAGAAACCTTCCAACTCTTTGAGAATTTCATCGCGAGCAATTTTGCGTTCGGTCTCGACGATTGAACACGCAGATGTTATAAGCTATATAGCTCGAAATGGTCATTTCGAGGTTGTAACGGTGGAACTACAGGCAAGGGGAGCCTTGGACGTAGAATCAATCGATCCGAAATCAAATCCTGACGCTGATGCGAACGTGTGGTTGCGCGCCGTCACCACATTTGATTTTCCGATTGTGCTCGAATACGCAGGTCTTTGTATTGAAGGGCGCGTACACCTGGAAGCAATAGCTGGCCGCAACCGATTTTACGAGATGCAAAGCCAATCAGGAGACGAGATATTCTTCTGCACAGCAGCAACAGATTCGAAAGTTTTTCAAGATATTGATCGCCGTGAAATGCAGTGCACGATGATTGGACTCGCGCGGCTGAACGCAACTCTCAATGCAGATAGTATGTGGATTCATGACGCCCCTGGTCCAAGATTCCTGTCGAGTATCTCGGACGATCAGAGGTTCAACGACCTTTCTCAGCCCATTCATAATCAGAGCCATCTAACTCTCGCCGACCTTGGTGAGGTATCACAGTGGATAAAACGATTGAAAAATGATGAGTCGAGTACAAGCTCTGATCCGACATTTGCTGCGCTTTTTCCCTCTTCCTTCAGAGACTGCCTGCGACACCGAAGCGGACACGAAGTACTGATCTACAGAGATGATACCGGCGCTATAGCATCACACCGCATTGATGCACCCAATCCAGCTGGCGAACTGTATGCGTCATGGCCAGCAAGCGTAAAGCGACACCCTCCAAGATCTGGTATCAATACCTCTTCCAGAGAGAAACGCTGGAGGCTTGCATATACACTTGGCGGAATTCCCGAAGCGAGAAAACCTGAGGTGTTTAACTGGGTCTCCGACACGATGTGGAAGCTGGAAGAATACGAAAGCACCCATGGACGCCAGCCAATCGGCCAACCACTAGAATACTATTTCGATGATTTTGTCATTTTTGCAAACCATCAATTAGAATTCGAACTGATCAAAATGTGACACGAATTGATCGATTGGTCGCCAGCGAACTCAATCTGTTTTCCTCTCACTTTTCTTGGTGTCTTCATACTTCACGAACTTACGCAGCGCGTCAGGCGTTGCAGGCTTCAGATAAAAGGTCGGTGGCAGGACTCGATTTCCTTCCTGCCAGTTTAATCTAGAGTACTGATTGCTTCATCTTGCAACTTAGTGGTGGCATCATCTGTTCGATTCCATACCTTTATCCCAAGAATCTCCTCGGTCTTTTGAATAGTAGACCTGCTGCCTTCCCCATTGTCCATCGCTGATCCTCCTAGCTGAATCACTCGATGGTATTGTTCAAAAATGAGATGACCGTGAAATGGTTCAGGATTGCAGCCATGTGAGTGGTGACCCTACGTATCTAGTACATCGACATGACCAGAAGCAGCAAAATCAAGGTCTCCTCGAACAGGTCTCGACCGAATCCATGACATCTGTCAAGCTGGTATTAGTTGCGGGGTGCTAATATGCGAAAAAGCACAGATACCTTGACGAACTTTGGAATTTTGATTTTGTTATTTAGCTGCTGCTCCGGCTTGGCGTACGGTTTCTGGTATTTCGGGTGTCCACCAGTGGAGAAATCGCCACCGGTCACAGTCAATCAATCCGCCTCATACTCAGAGGGCGACAAGTCTGCAATGGAAGCCGCAAGAAATGCTGATACCTCTAACTTTGATAATATCCTGCGATTTTAAAGAACAAAGCCAGCGGGTTCTCGAAAATAGTATAGAGAAGTTCAAGAATAGCCCTACCTGGGACAAAGAGGTGGTAGCATTCAGGGAAAGTCTTGTCGAATAGGTAAAGAAGATGGCTACGACTGGAAAGCTCGTTGTAATTAAACAGAAAACGCTGCAAGTTGAATTTACGAACGCAAAAGGCAAAGTCGTTCGCATGCCAATAGCGGATCGCCAACTGTCAGCCCGCCTCGAAGACGTAAAGTCTCACGACATTGCCAGCCTTGAAGGACTCGAAGTCGAATTCGAGGAAGTCCAAGGCCAACCCAAAAACGTCCGCACTAAAGGCGACCGCTACGCGTTGCTGATGTAAGATCCGCAGAAGATCAAGCAAAAGAACCGGTTCTGGTTTTCAACAATTTCATTTACTTCTGAAACTTGATTGCAAATACATTGCAGGCAAGTCGTTCGCATCAGGCGCCGTTCCCTGGATTCAGAGTAGTCCGATTTTTGTCCCATTGTGCACCTATTGTGAAACTGTCAGAGCATTGCAGCTTCTCGCATATAGACGTTCGCAAGATGGCGGAAACTGCGCAAAAAATGCTTTGTGACACCAACTTAGTGACGGTCACAAGGAGAAACGAAATGAAAAAGTTCCTGTCGGTTTTATTGGCTCTCTGGGGCATTCTGGGCGTTGGAAACTGGGTTCTATCCGGATGCCAAGTTTCAACTTCCTCTTTCGGATTGGGCCAAATGGTTGGGACGACGCTCTGCGGAGTATTTCTTATCTGCGGCATCTGCGGCTTGATGAGCAATAAATGATTTACTGAATCAAAACAGCTTTCAACAATTCGCGAACTGTTTGAGCTATGTTCTGCGCGACTCTCTAGTTTTGTATGTTTATAACGTACCGAACTACGGAGACATCACAAATGAAACGCCCTATTGCAGTTGCCCTTATTGGTCTTTCGATTCTGTCATCGACATTCGCATCGCCGGCCAAAGCTTGTGAGGAAAGCAAAGAAGACCCTGTCACGTTTTCCTTTCTTTTGCCGCTGCGACTGACTGCACTCGCCAGTGGTATCACGATTGGAGCACCAATTTCTACCATTCGCGCAATTCCAAAACAAACGGCAACCGCCTGGGATACCATGGCAGGATCCGAGAATGACACCAACGTTGCTGCTCGCCTGTTCACACTTCCGCCATCGTTACTGATTGGAAGCGTTGCCGGTGTAGCGGAGGGCATAACAACAGGGACTGCAAACGCGTTGGATAACTTCTACGATCGCCCGTTCGGCGCTGAATCATTTAGCCTAAAAACTGTTGATGATTAACGGCGAACAGGAGCCAGCGATTGGAGACGGCTTGAGTGAGACCTGATCGGTTGTTTTCACTGGGTGGCAATCCTTGTATTTCGTGGAATAATAGGCTGTCGACCCGTAAGCGATATGCCCGACACCATACAGTCGTGAATAGTAGGAATCACTCAAACGAACAATGCCGGCGCTGCGGCAACGAGGCACCTCACTGTTCCTGTTGGAACAGCGAAGCGAAGCCGCGTGCCGCAGCCCGACTGGTCGAGCCCGGTGACATCATCAATCAAAAGTACCAGATAATAAGGCAGGTGGGGCAAGGCGCAACATCCACTATTTATCTAGTTCGGCACGTGGTGTCGGATAAGCTTTTTGCAATGAAGATGCTCATTCGAGACATCCCGAATTTTGAGGAGAAACGGCTTAGATTTGAACGCGAGGCAAATGCAATCGGCAGTTTGAATCACGAGAATTTGGTTTCACTCTATGACTTTGGAATTTCGTCATCGGGGCATTTGTTTTTCATCACCGATTTCCTTGAAGGTAAGAGCCTCTTCAAGCTCTTACGAATGGAGAAGTCTCTGAAATGGGATCATGCCTGCCGCGTATTTTTGCAAGTCTGCAGTGCAATGCATTACGCGCATTTGCACGGGTTGATTCATCGCGATTTGAAACCGTCAAACATCATGTTGATCGCAGCAGCGAATAACATTGAGCTTGTAAAAGTCGTAGACTTCGGGATTGTTCAATTCGACGACAGTCACATCGCAGGTGACTTGAACGAACGTTTGACGCAAGAGGGCACGGTTGTCGGCAGTCCGAACTACATGAGTCCCGAACAATGCCAGGGACATAAAGTCGACCATCGCTCAGACGTATACAGCCTGGGTTGCTTGATGTTCGAAACACTAACTGGTGAGGTCGCATTTCCGGGCGACACTCCGATGAGTATTCTTCTGAAACAAGTCACTGAACCCCCACCCTCGATGAACGAATTCATAGGTGTTCCGGCCGAGCTGGGGCGGATTGTGCTGAAAACCCTTGCAAAAGATCCGCAAGAGCGATATCAAACAATGGAAGATCTACAGGCGGCGATCTCGCGGTTCGCACAGTTGCGAGTGTGATGCTCTCTCTGCTCTGAAGCAAGCGAGATTGCAGGGGTTCCGCGGCATTCCACTCAATTTATCAACGGGCAAGATCGACCGCCTTGAGCCATCGCCCGCGGTGCCCTACTAATCTCACTTATCGATACTTATAAACTAAACAGCCCGGAAAAGCGAGTAGAATCGATCAAGGCTTTGGCGGCCATTGGTCCGCACCATGCCACCGATGCTAGTATCAGCGCACTGCACAGTCTCGGTGGAGAGGATGGGCGAAAACTAATCGACTCGCAGCTCAGAGTGGAAGTCCTGCTCAAATCGGAGACTTCGCTACAGACATTGAAGGCAGTCCGAAAATTTCTTGACCGCCCCGGAATGCGCGACGCACTAAAGCGCGACCCGTCCATCGCCAGAGGTCTGAAGCTCGCGATGGAATCACCCACCCTCGCCGGCGCGACCGTTTCGGGTGATATGATGGCACTACAGGCGGTGAAGACACTTGGCGCAATGACATCGAGCGAGTTGAAGTCATTTACAAATATGATATCGACCTTGCCTTCAGAGCAGCGGCTGGCACTCATGAAGGAAGTGTCCGCATTGACGGCGGAGCGGCGAGCCGAACGGCTTCGATAAAGTCGAATCTGCTTACTCCGCAGCAACCTGCGACGGCACTCACATCACATTCAACCGATAATCCGATAGTGCCGATCGTCCATCTCACGAGAGACAAACAATCGCAACCGCCCCGACTACGGACTTACGCAGTCGCACCTTGCATCCGACCTGAAGTACGAGGCATCCCGGTGCATTTGGGAAACTTTGCAAAATACGCCCGGCATTCAGCCGAGCGTATCAGCAAGTCTCATTCGACCGCTTTAGTTGTTCTCAACCGGCCCTATCTCGCAAATGCCGTAATACTGCGTCTCGAGTGTGCTTGATAGGACGAAACACCACCCTTCAAGTGCATGAGAACAGCCGCCGTTTTCATCAAGCGCTTGGTTCTAGCCGTGGAGACCGAATCTTTCGAGGAAACAAGCACCATCAAAGGCTTGACGGATTCGATCACCGATGGGATGAAGAACTGAGCATTGAACAGATGATGTCCACTGTTCAGTCTCGTCTTTTGAAGATCCGAGTAAAGGATTCGGTCGTGGACATTAATGTCTGCGAATTCCACATTGCTCTGATCAGTTATGAACAAATGCTGACCAGGTGCCACTGAGATCGTCTGGTGATCGTGCTTCAAAGTGACAGCATTCTTACTGCGGTCATCCAGATTGAACACTGCTAGTCCGGCTTCAGTTGCCATCGCTAAAACGAGGGAATTCGGCGCGATGGTGAGAGCACCGAACTTAGTGTTAAGAACCGCTGGTGATGCAACTGGTGCGCAAACAATATTGCCGGTTGTCAGATTTACCGTGCCATCTCCCGTCGACGCATTGTCGCTCAGCGATGCCGCTTCGATAATGTCATTACTTCGTGATAGTTCGGCGAATCGATGAGTTACTCGGGGGACTGAGGTGAAGATCTGGACATCGCCAAGCTGGTCGAGCCCAGTCGCGCTGCTCTGTCCGTTTGTCGTACCCGAAATTGCCATCGGAAAAGTCCCTACACTCTGCGTCGCAAGTGGAGCGATATTCGTGTCGAATGCGCTGGTTGAGGACAGCGTCGATACAGACACTGGTGTCGCGCTAATCGCCATCGGATTCGACGACACTGGTATCGAGCTATATATAGACGACGCAACCACGTCTGCAGTAGCGGACGCTGTTGCGACACTCGGTGAGTACGAGGCGGGAATCAAACGCGCTGCAGATGCCAGTTCCACTGAGGTCGAGGAATGTTGTGCCATGGCTGCAATCAATGCCGCCTCAGCTGCAGACCCTTCAGGGGGATCTGCGGTGATCGTTACTCCGCCGCCGAGAGATATCGCACCAGCCTGGTTGGCACTAAATATGATATTACGTCCCTTCGCGTTGAGCGTGTTGTCGGGAGCGGAAGCAACGATTCCATTAGTGCCGAAGAATACCTGACCACCAAGAGTTTCATTCACGACTACGTTTGCCGGCTTGGTGCCTTTAGTGTTCGTTCGTGCAATACCGGTGATGAACCTGACAGTTCCAATGGTCGGCACAGTAGATGAGGATAGCATCTGAACACCGGAGCCGACGGTAATAGAACCGCTAGCCGCAGCGACAAAAGAGAGATTTCCACCCTTCGCAGTTATGTTCGCATTGCTGTTAATCGAAATACTGCCAGAGGTAGATGAGATAGTTACATCTCCTAAGGTACTGTCTACACTCGCATTCGATGACACATTACCCATAACGAGTGAACCAGCAGTTTTCAGAGTGAACGCCCGCCCTGAGCTGGAGTTGTTAAGCGTGAGGGGAGTACTCGCGGTATTGTTGATGTTGACGATGCCACTGCCATTTGTAGTCACCGTCAAGGTGCCGACAGAAGTATCCAATCCATCTAACGTAGTGGAGCCGGAGATCGAGCCGCCGGAACTAGCTAGCGTAGCCGACTGACCGAACACAGCCCCGGCTCTTGTACTGACTTCGGCAATATTGCCTGCGTGATTTGCAGTCAACAGCACCTGATTCGTCGTTGCAGTCCCGATATTGCCGGCTATCGAGATACTGCCTTCAGTATCCAGATCAAAGATATTGCCGGCGGTCGACTTGTTGAGCGTAACTACACCGGTGTTGGAAGCCGTCACGAATACGTTGCCGCTTGCATTGGTGGCGTTGAGTGTGACATTGGTCGCAGTGGTGACGAGGCGTTGGCCACCACTAGCGATACCGCCAGCGCCACCGGAAGTCAGGTTGATTGTTTTTGCGTTGACTGAATTACCGACTGACGGTCCAATGATGTTGCCCGCGGCGTTAACCGTGAGCTTTTGATCTGCACCGTTGACCTGGAAAAGAACAAGATCTCCGGCGACTTTGACTCGCACATCGCCAGCGCCGGTGATGCTATCTTTGAAGGTCGTAAAGACGTTGTTGGCTGTATCCAATGCCGCAGTGCCGCCATTGTTCATCACAAGGTTGACCTCGCCAGGCACCGTAATGACGCCGGCCGCAGTCTGTGAAATACTGCCACCGTTGGTGGTGAGCAGTATCTGGTTACTCTGCAGAGCGCCGCCAATCGACATCGCTCCTGTACCTGTTGTCAAATTCTTTGGTCCGACTCCCAGAAGCGCTCCCGTGGCTGAAATCGTCAGGGTGCCTTTGCCGCTCGCTGTTAGCGTAGTCAAAGTATTGCCGGTCGTAATTTTGTTCTGAATCAATATAGAGTTGTCGGCAGTTGGCACGTTGGGAGTGAAAGTAAGTGGTCCTACACTGAAGTCAGCTCCCGCTTTCGTGGAAAGGGTGCCAGAATAATTAACGGTCAGAGTCTGCGCATCGCCGGAGATGGCCCCGATCTCGCAATTAGCCAGTGTCTTTATCAGAACTTGCCCGGTGCCGGTAACCGTATCAGTCAACGCCTTGACCTGATTGTTGGCAGCGACCAGATTGGCGACTCCACCACCGAGACTCAGGTGCAGTGAGCCCGCATTGATTATTCCAGTTCCGCTTTGAACGATGTTAGAGTTACCCGACACGGCAATAGTTGCGGCAGCAGTAACCAGGTCTTGGCCGACGCTGACATCACCTGCGGTGGCGGTCAAGCTAACGGTTTTTACACCGGTCAGGTCAGCCGAGGTCGCGACGGCTTTTGAGCTGAAGGCTATATCTTTTGCGGCAATCGCAGCAGAGTTTGTCAGCAAACCAGCATTGGGAGCGGCTACCGAGTAGGTATTGAGAGCACCGTTCTTGTACACGTTATTGTTGGAGGTTTGTTCCAACAGATTTATTGTGCCCGTGTTGGCATTTGTGATGAAAACCGAACCAGCAGACGACGACGCCGATAAGTTACCTCCATCAACGGCAAGTGGATTAGCTGCAGTGCCAATGTCACCGGTTGAACTGATGATCAAATTTCCAGCAGTAATTTTCCCTGACGCTGTAACCGTCCCTGTGTTTTTCAATAGAAAAATACTCGGAGCCGACAACTTCGAATCCAGGATCGTCACGTTGCCCGTATTAAAAATGTAGGCATCTCGTTGGGTATTCACTGCAAGACTCTTGCTTGCTTGAGTGAGAATCGGCTTGGTGGCGGTTCCAATAAAATCGTTGCCTGCTCCGCCAATGCCATCGGAAAGACTGATGTTAGCGGCCACAAGTAAATTGTTTGCGGTACCATTCCAAACGATTCCGGCAGTGCCGGGATTTCCGCTAGATTGCAGAGTCAACTTGCTATTGGCACCACGGACAGTGACTCCACCTCCAGCACCGTTGCCTAGAGTGATTCGACCAATCTGGCTGGGATTTGGAATGGTTGTGAACACAAATTCGCTATTTGCATTTGAAGTATCTCCAACCGTCGTAGGGTTGATCTGAACACTTCCTGTGTTCTTCACATAAACACTGCCGAAGCTACTCGCAGAGAACTGTCCAACCTGAGTCAAAAGCGGATTGGCATTTGAACCGAAATCACCTTTAGCGGTTCCGATTAAGTTCAAACCGGTACCAGTGATCAATTGTGTGCTTTCTTCGACAATTCCCAGTGTGCTGCCTGTCGGACCATCGACCTTCAACGTGACGCCGGCTAAGCTGAAGATGCCACCCTGCAGATGGATAACAGCGCTGCTCGAAGCATTAGGAGCTATCGCAGTCAGGTTAAAACCTACGTTCCCCGTGGAATTTTGCAGAAACACGTCGCCAGTGTTGACGACAGTCGCAGCGTTTCCACCAACTGCCGATACAGTCAGTTTTTTGGTGACTGTCTGCACATTTATATCGAACCCAGAATTGGGGTTCGAAGTCGCAAGACTTGTAGTCTCAGCAGTAATTGACCCGTTGGGAAGTGTCGTGATTGCACCCTGAGAAGAGAAGTCGAAAGTTCTACCAGCCAATGCGACATTTGAAATCCCGGTACTCTGCGCTCCGTTGGACGCAAAGAAACCTGTGGTGGCAGTGCCACCAGGATTGGTTTTTACAGTAAGAGTCGAGATATTGGTAGGCACCTTAGCTGCAGACGTGCCGAATGAGCCAGTCTGAGACTGGAAGTTCAGGTTTTTACCATTCAACAGTCCACCGGCGAAATTTCCGTCTGTCGTGGTGAGCATTAGATTCTTAAAGCCCTGTACGCCACCATTAATGGTGACATTCCCCTTTGACTTTATAGAGACCGTGCCAGCGAACGGAGCATCTGCGCCAGCGAGACCTGAAGAAGAACTGGCGCCCAGCCCGCCTTTGCCGAGTAATCCTCCATTCCCGCCTCGATATCCATTGCCTGTAGCGCCATTGCCACCAACTCCACCGTTGCCGCCGCTCGCTTGTGGTGCGTTACCACCACCGGCTCCGCCAGTACCTCCCGAGAAGTCGCCACCAGCTCCATTGCCGACAGAGCCCCCACCGCCACCAAAGTAGCCGCCGCCGCCGCCTGCATACTGACCAGCGCCGCCGCCGCCGCCGAAGCTTCCGCCGCCTCCGCCACCGAGACCATTGTTGAACGCACCGCCATTGCCGCCATTACCAAGAAAAATGGCGTCCACTTGGATAGTGCCGTTCGCGGCAGATATGGCGACCTCGCCGCCCTCGCCACCAGCTCCGCCTGGTCTGGTACTTGAAATTGCACCCCCGCCGCCACCACCTGCGGCGCCAATTGTGCCGACCTTGATGTTGCCGTTAACGGAGGCGAGCGTGATGTCAGCACCATCGCCACCATCCCCACCGCCAGTGCCACCGGTACCGTAAGCTTGTAGATTGCCGTTGAGAATCAGGTCTGATCCTGCCTCTATATCTATATTGCCACCACTGGTTCCGGACTGACTGGTACCAGCCCGACCGCCTAGCCCAACGGAGGTGATTTCTCCATTCAAGACGATCTGCGCATTTTGCTGGAGAACTCCGGTACCAATGACGCCACCAGACTTTATCTCACCATTTGTGCCAACCGTTAGCATGTTGTTTTGTGCAGTGCTTCTCGCTTGCTGAGTCAGTAATGTGACTGACCCGCCCTTGGCACCAGTACCACCAGCCGTCCTGATGTTGCCGACCTCTATGGTACTAGCATTGCCACCACTCGGGTTGGCGCCTGCGAGTACCATGACATTGCCACCAGTCCCGGTTCCAGACCCCAAAACCAGTGCATTGATGAGATGGCCGCCCATCTTCACAGTTCCTCCACCTGCAGGACCGGCCAGAGCCGCTAGGGTGACGTTGCCCGCTTTAGTGGTGCTGCTGGAATCGATAGAGAAGACACCGCCATCCGTGAAATCGATATCACCACCAGCGAGAACTGCAGGATCGAAATTGACTACAACATCTGCAGTTGCTTTAGTGCCAGGAATGTCACCAGTTTGCGAGCCGGTCGTCGTGACCTTTGCACCTGCAATCATGAGTATATTGCCGCCATTACTCGAGATGGTGCCACGATTCTGTGCAACAATGTCTCCGCTGGCGATTATCGCGACTGCCTCGTTGAAGCTGTTATCGCCGCTTATAAAGATATCGCCCCCGGTGTTAACGAAAGTCGGATCACCAGTGATGCAATTGCCGCTCAAGGTCAGGGTATCGGTAGCCGCATAGAAGTGTTGAGTGACGGCTTCAGTGTGAAGGTCTCCTGTGACTTTACCGACATTACCGAAGGCATTGCCTTGAAGAGCGTAAATGTTTAATTGGTTGGAAAGGTAATCGCCTCCAAACATCGAAACATCGCCGCCGTTTAAATCCTGAGCAGTGCGAATATTGATAGCACCATTGGCGGCATCAAATACGCCACCGGGAGCATTTACAACAATAGCTGTCGTGGGCACAGCCGATGAGATATTGATGTCACCCGTTGAACTCGAAATCGTGCCAGTGTTGTTAATTACGCCGCTACCTGCAACTAGATTCAGAGAACCCGAAGCTTTGATGTTGCCTTCATTCGTAATGCCGTTAGCTGAATTAAGTGTAAGCGCGAAGTTGTTATTAGCGCCAGCAATCGATTGCGCGTCAGCCGTGGCGATGGAGGCACCGTGACGGTTAATGATGTCGGAAGCACTGAGCGTGCCGGCCTGATTACTGGTGTTGGTTGAGTACGTGACTACAGTGCCATTGTTGACCAGGTCACCGTGGAGCTGGATGTTACTGTCACTAGAGAAATCTCCAAAGGCCGTGACATTCGTAGGGATAACAACCTTTGAAACATTGAGATTGGTGAAGGAATCACCGAGCGAATTTAACGAAAAGGAACCACCCTCGGCTCGTCCATTTGAATCAAGAACCAAACTGCTAGCAGAACCGCCTCTTATCGCCGCGAACTCCGCGGCAGACACGCGATCGCCAGCTTGAAATTCGGTGGTCTCACCACCAAGCACCACCTGGACAGATGACGCACCCTGGAGGTCGTTCTGCGATAGCGTGAAAACGTCTCTGCGCGAATCAAGATCAAACCGGACACTTCTGTTGATACCCAAATCACGAATGGCCGGGGAGACCATATTTGTCAGTCGCAGTTGGCGAGACGGGTCGATACTTTGCTGCCTGAGCTCACGAGCAGAGACTCGATTCTCTCGACGTTCTTGAACCTGGATATGGCGCGCCTGTCGAGCTTCTCTCATCACCAACTGCTGGTGATCTTCGCCGCGAGCATAAGCAGGGCACTGATACTGAATCATCATGCTCAGCGCCGTGGGCACTGCCAGCGCGGCAGACGAGAGGAGCAATGATGTTTTGTTAGCGCAACCTGAGCCGGATTGTCTAATTTCAGTCTTCATATCTGGTCCCCGTTTGGTCGAAGTTATCATTTGAACACAAAAGAAATCCCAAAGAGACCGCGAGGCCTCCTTCGGAACCTTGCAATGTTACCAAGAACCTCCGCGAATTGATCATTTCTCGGAGTTAAGAGACGCTCAGTCAGCCCGCTATCGATATCAAAATTGCCGCAACCCGAGCCGCGGTATCTTGGCAAAACAAATTAGCTCCTCCGCGGCACACATGCTGGAAGGAATCTCAGTTCACGCTCTTCCTTTAGAAAGCCCGCCATCAAAATCGATGACGCCCGCGACCACTAGCCGCGGTATCTTGGCAAAACAAATTAGCTCCTCCGCGGCACACACGCTGGAAGGAATCTCAGTTCACGCTCATCCTTTAGAAAGCCCGCCATCAAAACCGAGGCCGCCGGATTAGCAAGTCAGCCGGAATTCGTGTCATCCACCGCGTGTTGATGAGTTGATTGAAGAAGCCAGGGCTGGGTGCGCAGTGGCGTCGCGTTGGTTAGGTAGCCACTTGAAAGTGTCATAGATTGATTTGTTGATTAGTTGAGGCACATCGAGCACTGATGCGATTTTGAATCGAAACGTACGTGGTTTGTTTTCCGGCCAGACATTAGGCACCAGCGGCAGACCATCCAGCACACCAAGAAAACCACCGAGACTGAAGAGTGATCCTGCTTTTCCTAAAAATCCCCGTGTCGAAACACGTGGAATATTGCCGACCACATCAATCTTCATTGCATTTTTCTTGAAGTCTATCGTTCCGGAAGAGCGCATCCTGAGCTCATCACCGTTGAATTCGACCGCCCCGAATTTGGATAGAGATGGCTCAGCATTGCCGAATGCAACCTGCAGCCCAGGTCTCAGCACAAAACTGCCCTTGATTGATTTATAGTTGCCATTCTCGACCGGTGCTACGCTCTGCAAAAAATTGTTGAGGTTAAAACCGATGATGCCACCTTTGAGTAAGTTGGCTTGATCGATTCTTCGTTGAAGTAAGCTAAATCTGCTTACTCGACCATTCACTAAGGTAAAACTGCTTGGCACTCTACTGTTGGCATTGGGGTCTGCCGGATCTGGTGCCGGAACCTCAAGCGTGTCATATACATTCTTACCAGCACCGAGTTCGGCTCTAAAGCGCACATGTGCTTCCATAGTTCCTGTAATCTCATTCGGCGCGTCGAACAATTGTGTGAAAAGCTCGTTAGCATCCACACCAGTTAGATCAGCCGTGCCGCCGAACAATGGCTTACCTTGGGCAGTCCACCCACGCATCTTCAGTTTGCCTTTAGCAATGTCTGCGGTGATGTCTCTCAATGAAATGTTGCGCGTTTTCTCGCCGGCCTTGTTGGTGTAGGTGCCCGCAACAAGTTTGCCTTTGATACTTTTCACCAATAACTTGTTCAACTTCATGGATTGAATGTCCACGTCGAACGGACTGGACTGCGTGTCATTCGCGGTACCCGTAACCCAATCAGCGGCACTGATCGTGCCGGTCACATCACTCAATTTATACTGAGGAATACCAAAGTCACTTATTCTGACAAGACCTTTTACGGCTGGCGCTGTCGGTGGACCCTTAAGTTGGATGCTTCCACTGATACTGCCGCTCAAGTTCCGCAAGCCACTATCCATGGTATCGGCTGGTAGTAGGGCAACCAGGTTTTTCGCTTGCAGAGAATTGGGCAACTCGAGCGTAACGTCGAGCTCGGGCGCGCCTTCAGAGGTCGGTAACAGATACGTGCCATTGATCTTGATGATCGCGCTACCAGATACCATTTGTACGTTTTGAAGTGTCACCTTGTTGTCAGCGACCAGCAAAGTGCCGTCCATACTACCCTGTTCACCTTCAGGTTTGGCGAGGACGCCAAATGGGCCCTGAAGACTGAAGTCTTGGTTAGCAGCAGCTGATGCATGGAACACCGCGTTCAAATGCTTGCCTGTCCCGGTCACGTCAGCGGTGACTGGCACGGGCCCTGATGTTATCAATTTATGAGTGGCGCTCTCCAGATGCACAATGGAAATGAAACTATTCGGATCCATTTGTGCAGAAGATTTGAGGCTTATGGTTCTAGTAGCGGGGTCAGAAAAATTTTCAATGGCACCAGAAGCAGAGAATGTAGATTTACCAAGACTTCCACTGATTTTTGCAATTTGCAGTCTGCTTCCGCTGGCGACTACCCTTCCCGCAACGCTATGCACAGGAAATCCTGAGGCCGTTGCAGCGACATTATCAAAAGAGACATCGCCTGTCGCGTTAAGTTTGTTGCCCTGATTGGTGATGGCGAATTGTCCGCGTACCTTTCCGTCAGTGAGGGTAACTCCCAGGCGCTGCATCTCCTGGAGATAGCGCTCTCGCAAGGGCTTGGGTGTCTGGGGCGCGGCCAGGTACGAGAGCAGATCGCTCAAATCGAGACCTGGTGTGTGGACCTTAAAAGTTGACAGTGAGGGCGTCTTCGACAAATTGTTGACCACTAGAGTGGTGCGCAATTTGCTTTTGGCGCTGACGATGTTGACGTCTTCCAGTGAAGCATTGTCGTTTTGATACGTGACTTTGCCGGAGAGCAGATGAAGAGTTCGTTTTGAACCGAGGGGCTGGTATGTGAGATCTTTCGGATATGCCACCATAGCGATCGTAGGAGATTTTGGCGTGCCATGTAATGTCAGATCTACCTTTTTGACGACGCCGTACAGCAATTGCTGTGCGAGAAGTGGCGATTGCACCTTCATCGCCTGCAGAGACATTTTTACATTGGAAAGATCGATATTCTCCGCACCGATTTTCAAGTTCAACGGAGATGTGGGTGAAGGACCCGCGGAGCCGTTCAACACGAATTGACCATCACCTATACGACCCGTAGTCTGAGTGAAATCCAAGATCTGGTCGCGCACTCCGATCACTCCACCATTTACTTCGGCCACGCGCTGTTTGCTGCCAGGTGGTTGGTAATACAGGTTAATTGGTATCACTTTCAAGGAAATCGACGGATTATTTATAGATCCTTTTATCTCACCGCGAGCACTCTTAATCGCGCCATACAAAACCTCCTCCTTAACCAATGGGCTATCGATCTTCAATTCTTTGATCACCCGTTTCACATCAGCTAGATCTATGTCGCTGCTGCTTAATCGAACATCGATCTTGCCGTCTTTACTTACTCCTGACTTTCCATCAAGAGTGAATGTGCCGCCGCCAAGCCGTCCGGCCAATTTCGAAAATGTAGCTGTGCTTCCGTCAAAGATCACTTCGCCACCACTCAATTCAAAGAGCCGATTGGGTTGGTTAGGCATATAGTAAAGTCTGTCAGGTTTGGCGTGAGCCAAAATCTGCGGGCCCTTCAGGTCGCCTTTAAGGGAAATCACTGCTTCTTTCACAGTTCCAAATAGCGGTTGGTGCACCACAGGCGGTACCGCCAGGTTTAACGCTTTGAGGGTTTGTTTTACTTCGTCGAGGTAAATATGTTTGCCGCGATAGCGAATATCGACTTTATGATTGGCATCGATCCAGCCGTCCGCCTCGAAGTCGCTGCTTCCGACTACTCCCTTTGTTTTTTCAAAACTCAGTTTTTCCTTCGTCACATGCACGACGCTATGCAATGATTTGATCGCCAATTTGCCTTGAGGATATGCGCAGTGCACGTTGGTGAGCTTGAGCTCAGCTTTGTCCAATGGCGAGGCGATACCATTCTTGCCTGGGACGAATCGCAAAGGACCGGTATTTTCGATGTTCTGAGCCGAAATTGTGAATTGACGTGTCTGAATCGAGGCTTTACCGCTTAACTTCTCGTCGGGGACGCCATGTCCAGAGAATGTGGCATTGATGGGGTCGGCAATCGCAGGAACTGGCAATGGTCCTATGAAGTCGGCAAAATCGGCTAACAGCAAATTTTTAACGTTGACAGCCACTTTCTGCTCGTTCTTCATCCAATCGACGGGGCTTCCGTTGACTTCTCCATCGATTCTGATGTGTGTCTCTAGTTTTGGATGCTTTACGGCACTGGCAAGCGCAAGGTTCCACCCATTACGATGGAACGGTCGATCCAGTTTTGTCTCGATCGACTCAAAGTCGAGCCTCGCCTTCGCCTTTCTGCTGTCAGCCAAGTGGAGCTTACCGCCATGTACTTCAATATGGGACAAAGCCTTCAGGACAGGCATTTGTGCCAAATCTGAAAAATTCCATTCGGAATCCGAAATGCGGTTCGCCCAAATTTCAGGTTTGTCGATATCGACATTTGTAACCACCAGCTCTCGGTTTTTGATAAGTGGAATTAAACCAACGGAGATCTCGGTGGGCCCAGCAATCATGAACGGCTTATCATTTTCATCAGTCAGCCTGAGCCGATCGGCCTTCACAATTACCCCAGACAAACCGGCACTCAAATTCACTTGCCCCAGTTGGACCTTGCGGTTAATCTGGGTCCCCATCACTCGTTCGAGCTTCGATTTCGACCATTCACCTAAAATTCGCTGCCCATATAAGTGAAACGAAATATAGATAGCGGCAAGAATCAGTGCGACCACGCCCAGAATCCGCACCCATGACTCGCGGGGCGAACGGGCTTGGCGTTCGCTTGATTGCTTCTGGAGGTCTAGCAACTAAATCTCCTTAATCACTGAGCCCGTGGGCACGTAGGTGAGATTATCCGGTTCACGAGTCTTTCAAGCACCCAGATCTTGTATACGCTTTGGACTGCAGCACATCACGGATAGTTCCCAGGGTCGATACTATGAGCCTCTATATTGCTGAAAGTATGACTGCCCGGCGCTAAAGCGACCTGATAGCATAAAACGCGCCTAGGCGTGAAACAGCCCCAATTCCACCCAGGTTGGCACTCCAGTTTACCGCGGAGTTCTGAATTTCTCCGCTAAATTAGTACAACAAAGTCACAATTAATCGGTTTAATGCAGATTTCGGAGATATCTCACCCGGCAAACAGGTTAGAACTCGACCATGGTGAAAATTTGTCTCACGGTAATTGCCTTGTGCTTGCTCGCTGGAGCCGTGATTGGTCTATCCGCATCGCTAAACCCGCCAAAAATGATCCGCGTTGTCTTCCCCGTGCGATTTATCCCGGAAGGTACGATCATCACCGCAGATATGTTGGAATACAAGTCAATCAGCGAAGAATTCGCCAATTGTGCGTATACAGACAACAAAGGCTTGGTCGGAGGCACGGCTCGTTACTCAATGAGCCCAGACACGAACGTGCGTCATTGCTCCGTCTACAACAATGACGATGTGGTCGTATCAGATGAACTCCGATATGTCTATACGAGAAGCTCTGACAATGGGCGTCGCTGAGCCGACACTGATCATCTATAGTTAGCAAAACACTCTATAATTGCTGGGAGTGGGTGAATACTTAACAACCCACACATAGATAATTGGAAAAAAATAGCGAGAACGTCCAACTCTGACGAGCGATCCGCAACAAGACGTCCAGATTCCGGCAACTGCACTATCTGGCTTCCGGAAACCCAGGGCACCAATAAATGATCGGGACAACTCAATCATGCAGGAGTCATAAAGTTACCACCCCGAGCGATTCTCGTCCGATCCAATTTTGCGAACCCCCCAGATCGGAAATAGTATAAGCGGAAGCGCCACCACCATTGATACCATTATCACGACCCAAGTGGGAATGTTGGCAAACGGTATCGCTAAGAAATTGATGCAATAAAACGGCGGGGTTGTTAACAGCGCGAACAGCAAGATGATAGAGAAAAGCACCAGATCAATCAGGATAGAAGCGTAAAGAAGCTGCAACCAATGATAGCCGGGATTGGCTTGAGAATCCTTAGCAGTGCTCAGCTTGAATAATCTGTGTCCGACAACTGCCGTAACGAACACACTCAGTAACAGAAATCCAGGGCTCATCCACAGTAGATTACCTATGATGCTATTTGAGAAACCAAAGAGCCATGGTAAAGAAAGAAGTGGAGAAAAACAGAGAGCAACGAAAAACATTGCTAACGCCGTATTGGATTTGTAACTGTAGGCGGAATAGAATCGTGTCGTGGACAGAAATCGCCTTCCGCGAGGAGGGTACCAATAGCAGACAAACTCGCCAGGCGGCCAGGATTTTGGCATCGCCTGCATACAGTAACCGCTCTGCAGCATTTCAAGGTCCCGAAGTAGCTCGTCGGCAGTTTGATACCTGCGACCGGGGTCTTTTTCGAGGCACTTTCGTACGATCATCTGAAGTGGGACCATTTCCCTACAATACATGCTGCTTCTCAGAGAGAGGGTTGGCGCGAGAAGCATAGTCGGTTCCTCCTCTAAATGACGAAGAAGCGTCTTCGCCTGATTGGAACCCCCAAACGGTGGTTTTCCAGACAACATCTCGTGCATTATGCATCCCAACGAATATATGTCAGAACGCGCATCAATAGCGGCTCCCATACAGTGTTCCGGACTCAAATATTGCGCAGAGTAGAATAAGTCGCTCGTGCGAGTAAAAGTACGCGTGTCCAGCTTTTGGGAAGAAACCCTTTCGACGCCAAAACCACAAACTCGAATCTCTTCGCGATGACCTTCCGTTCTACCAACGGCGGACATTGAGCAGCCAGCGTTTTTACACCACCGAAAAAAGCGCCTGTGTATTTTTCCGCGTGCACAAGATGGACACAGTGCCTCTACAAATGATACCGCAATATATCGAGGTGAAAGGTCGCCGTGGACGACTCCACGTGCATGCTCCTCCGACATCGCCTGACAGCATTGAAGGAAAATGTTGAGCGCTCGGAGAACGTGCACGGGCCGGTCCTGCTTAAGAATCTTCTCCAGAGTTACTTCTGAATCTAGCAGTTCAGTGGTAGAACTCGCGTCCAGAGCAGCGACATTCGCGTTACCTTTCTGATTATCGGCAGAGCAGTTAGCATTACCATCCGGCTCAGCGGTTTCGCCGCGTACAACAGCACCGGGTTCGAAGACAGATCGATCGGTTCCCACCGTCACCCGCATTCTGTTGAGATCAACTGTATCAAGAGAAACATCAGTCATATTAGTGTCTCAGTGCGATGACATAATTAGTGATTCGCGCTCGACATCGCGGTCTTTCTTCGCTCTCAGTTTTTGTGCTTGCTTCAAAAGCTTGTCAGCCTTAGCGGGCTGCTTCGCCTTCCGCACCAACGTGGCATACTTAACCAACACGTCAGCCTGATGCGAGTATGTGCTACCGTTGACCTCACTAATCGCCCAGACGGCATCGGCAGCGCCGACAGCACCGTTTAAGTCGCCGACGGACAATAAGTACTTCGAGAGCTGATCGTAAGCTTCTTCGTCGGGGACAAAGTAATCGCTATCATCAATCTTGCGTCGATTAATTACGTTATCCGCATTTTTATTGCTCGCCAGACCCAGTCGAAGAACGCGAATTGCTTCCTCTCGGCGGTTCTGCGCCCAGTGAACTTTCGCTAACTGTTTACTCGTCTCCGCATCTATATAGTCCATACTCCCGCCTTGTCTCGCCAGAGCAATCGCTTTTTTGTACTCTGATTCAGCCTCGGAATATTTTTTTTGTGCCAAAAGAGCGTTGCCTAACAGTTGCCTGCTCATCGATATCTTAAATGGTTCGGATTCAAAAGAACTCGAGTTAGACCGAACTCTTTCCGAAAGCACTTCTCTAAAGAGGCTCTCGGCCTCCGCGAGATCGCCTCTGTCCAGACACAGTTGACCAATAGTCTCGAACTCATCCACCCTGGTATCATCAAAAAACGAAGATGGTGCTGCCCTCAAATTCGAGAGAATTGTTTTGGAAAGTTCTCGTGCCTTTGCCTTGTTTCCCGTTTCAGTACAGAAGGATGCATACTCAGTGAGAACTCGGTTGATATCCAGATATTTATAAGTCTTCAATCCGAGTGGATCGAACGCTTGTAGACTCCGCCACTTCGATGCCATATCGACGGCTCTCTGATATGCATCATCAGCGTTTTTCAACTTATTGTCGCGGTAATAATGCTCTGCGATCGAAAGAAACGTATTTGCTAACGATGCTGGATCAAAATCACTCGACCAGTACATGTTTCCCGCAAATCGCACGTCGGTGATTTCCCGTCCTGGGGTTAGCTCTCCAGCGACGTTGGACGCTTGCAAGGCAAACTTGCGTGCAGCATCAACTTTTCCACAACTTAACTCGTTAGCCGCACGCGCCTGCAAACATTGAACCACGAGGGCTGGATTTCTGCTACTCTTCGATAAGAGCGCAATAGCTTCGTCATACGCCCTATTCGCATCGACATAGCTCTTCGCACCAGCCTCCTCCTTATCTGCCAATCTCGAATACCACTGACCCAACTTGAACAATGCATTGGGTTTTGTCTCAGAATCTGATTCATTCAATAGCTCCATGTACTGCTGCTTTTCCAAAGTGGAGTCGGAGCCTGGATACGCAAATCGATTGGTAACGCCCTGGTACTTGAGAAACCAAGAAAGATCATTTCGATACACGGCGACGATTGCAATGCCAATAATGCACGGGATACAGACACAAATCAGCACAAGGCCGCTCAAAGAAGAGCCTTGAATCAGCTTTCTACCAATAAAGGTCAGATCTTTCTTTGGTTCATTTCCATTCTTGAGTAAAAGCAAATCTTCGTAAAGCTTTTGCGTGGACTGATAACGATCGTTTTTGTTCTTCTCTAGACATCTGAATATTATGCCCGCTAACTTAGAATCGACCTTTCTACCCTGACATAAGTCCCGCATCGGTTTCGGCTTTTCAGAAAGGTGTTGGACAAATAGCTTTAACGGACTGTCACTCACGAACGGAGCACTACCGGTGATGGTTTCGTACATCATGCAGCCTAACGAGTATATGTCTGATCGAGCATCTACAGAGTCGCCCTGACATTGCTCGGGCGACATGTATTGCGGACTTCCGCAAATTTCATCGGCTTGCGCAGACTTCTGATCTGTATGGTCGCTGACGATTTTAACGATGCCAAAGTCGACGACTCTTACATCGATTGCACCAGCTTCGGTGCGCGACAAAATAACGTTGCTGGGTTTCAAATCCAGATGAACCAGACCTTTCTGGTGTGCATGCAGCAGCCCATCGCAGATTTGCAAGAAAACATCGAGAGCCTCTTCTTGCTCAAGAAAAGTCTCGCGTTGTAAAACATCGGCAAGACTTTCCCCTGGCAAGTAATCCATCACCAGGTAAGGAACACCCGCTTCGGTTATGCCATGACCGTATACGGAGACAAGATTGGGATGATTAAGTGCACTAGCGGCGTCAATCTCGTGCTGGAATCTCTTCGTCACCCAAGTATTCGAGAAGAGTTCTGGACGCAAGAGCTTGAGCGCAAAAATCTTATCCAACTGCCGATCTCGCGCCTTGTACACCAGTCCGGTTCCACCTTCGCCGATCAGACACAGCAGTTCGTAACGGTCGTCAATTACCTCACTCGTCCTCATAGTTTCAGTCTTCTTCGAGGATTCGTGAGAAGTTTGGCAAGTCTGATCGCCGTCAATGTTGACGTCGAGATGGCTTTGTTTTCGGGTAAACATTGCAGAGCGCGAAACGGTTGTAAAGTGATCCCATTATGGGTTCGACTGTGCGCCTGATACCGTTCTATAAGGTTGTCGTAATCTTTCGAGCCCTGACCTTCGAATGTTAAAGTTTGGGGCGGATAAATCCTCAATTCGACGAGCATTTTTCTCGACTTCCGGATTGAGACATGCTTCGACCAGTGACAGATTTATCTGTTTGCCGAGCTGCAGAGAGCCGATGTCTTTAAG
Organism: uncultured Candidatus Obscuribacterales bacterium; assembly: GCA_964418155.1. Lineage (GTDB taxonomy): Bacteria > Cyanobacteriota > Vampirovibrionia > Obscuribacterales > Obscuribacteraceae > JADYXR01. Next base: position 58,915 of record CAYQKX010000010.1, read on the forward strand.
CGCTTCGATCCTAACTTACGCCGCCTCGCAAATAGTCTCTAATCGCATAACTGAACAGCCTGCTCAGCGATGCTACGACTTCGTTGAAACCTTGAATGAAGGACTGGTGTAGTCAGGTCCCAGATACGATCGGGGAATAGCTATCTCATTGCCGTCGCGGACAGCAAGTACGTTGGGCGACATGATCTCGCATTGAGCCTCATTGAATTTGTCCTGGATGCACCGATGCAGTTGCGAGTACGTGTTCTGCATTCTGTTGGCTTCAGCGGTATACGCGTTGATCTCATAACTTACGTAATAATCGTCTAGAGAACTCTGAAGAACGAATGGCTTCGGTGTTTTCAGAATCCCGTCTGTGGCATCGGCAGCAGAGAGCAACAAGTTTTCAACTTTCTCCCACGGCTCTTCGTATCCGATTGTCACTGTCGTGTGCAACACAAGTAAGCCCTGTGTCCCCATCGTCGAGTAATTGATCACGTTAGAATTCAATATCTGCCCGTTAGGAACCGACACTACTTCGTTCTTTACGGTGCGTATCTTTGTGACGAACATTGACTTTTGAACTACGTCACCAGTGCATTCTCCGATTGTGATGCGATCTCCAATTTTGAATGCGTTTGTATAAGTTAGCACCGCCCCCGCCATCACGTTGCTTACCACTCCGGTCGACCCGAAACTGACAAGAACACCGAGCATTAGTCCCACTTGCTTGAAGGCCGGCGAGTCCCAACCGGGCAAGTACGGCAGCGCCACAATGGCCGCAAAAGTGATAATTACGAATCTCGCTAATTTATAGCTCGGCTCAGCCCAATCAGGGTCGAAGTCGGCGAATCGAATGGTCTCATCGCGCAAAGCATCAAAAAAGAAGCGGGCAAATCCGATCACTCCGTATGTCACTATGATTATTACTATCATAGTGAACAGCGATGGCAAGTACTCGAGAGCGGTATCAAATGCGGTTTTTACTGGAGACAGAGCATTTGCGGTTAGCGCAGTGGAAAGGTGTCTCGTTCGAGGAAAGAAGCTCAATACTTGCAATACATATGCGCCGAAGGCGACAAAAATCAAGGAAATCTGCGATAGCTTCACGGTCGTCGAGATGCAGTCGGTCAGAGAGTGTTCGCCGATCAGCTCAGCTTGCTGAATTTTGATCGCTTTTATTTTGGTGCCTTTCCAGTCATCCAATTTTATGCACAGTCCAGTTGCCACCTTGCTAATTAGAGCAACTGTGAAAATCAAAATAATGGTGGATAGAATGGTAAATCCAGCGCCTGCGGCTAGACCGGCTGCAGTGGTTTCCTCGATTCTCTCGGCGAGAGCCAGGCGAATCTTAGACGAAAACTCCTGCGCCAATTTATATGAACTGCTCTGCGCAATTCGAGCGTCTTCACTGCTTACCGTCGCGACCTTGACGCCACCGTACATGACATCAGTGCCGGTTGGTGTTTCGGTGGTAGTCACCTTGTGAGGATCGAACACACTGACGTCGTCGGCAATTTGACGCAACACCTGCGAGGTTCTCTCTGCCCGTTCGGTTGGATTCATTCCTTCGGATACGGAGTAAAACACAAACAAGCGTTTGCCATTCACCACAACGGCCGCGCTAGCTGCAGGGTCCTGACTGTTCTGCGCGTGGACACCACTCCAAAAGAATTGAAGTAAGAAACAAGAGAATAAAACCAGTAGTCTAATAGTTTGCCGTTTCATCCGATCGGTTTCCTCACCATAAAGAATGAGCCTCTATGTGGACGTTGACATCCCAGACGACAAAACTGACGGTCTCAGCCCCATGTCCAAGGACGCGATAGCTATTTTAGTTGATGTAAGATCATTCTGATCGAACTGACCAGTTTCGAAGCATCAACATCGAAAGCTGCGCTCGGCTAGTGCGGACCTATCAATAACGATAAATGGGAAAGCCAATCGGAGTGGAGTAGAGGCTGTTTCGCGCGTTTACGCACATCTGCAGTATTGAATGCTGCTCGTTAACGCGCGAAGTGAGTTCTGCGACATTGTCATGGAATGGAACTAAGGCTTTGTCAGCAGCATCGGATGCAGCATTGAGTCTGGATTTAGTTTCTTGATCGCTTTCACCGAATTTGCGGAAAGGTGAGCCACTTCCTGCGAGTGTCACAGTGGCTTGATGAAGAAGCTGCTTTGCCGTTGCCAGTTGGCTTTCCGCTTCGCTCACTCGTGACGCCGCCGTGGGATAGTATCCTGCGAGCGACGATAAGGTCCAACCGCCCATCTCTGCTTGAGTCGGTCGTGGCGCTGCGGTTCTAACCAGCTTGGGAAGTTTGCGTTGCATCTGTTGCAGGAGTTCATCGGCTTGACCTACCGGTGAGCTTGCGCTCGAACTCGTAATCGCTTTGGTTGGGCGAATATACATCGCATGTTGGTCGAAATCAGCAGGGGTGCTAATACCCCGCTGTTTCAAACTCGCCGAGTTCGACCCCGTGGCCCCACCCTCCGGAGCGAGCCTGTTGTTCGCCTGCAATACCTGCTTCGAATACTTGCCATACTGGGTATGGGGAGCCATTTTATAGACCTTCAAGTAGTAAGGAAGAGCTTTGTCTAATTTATCGAGTCGGTAAAGACAGTCCGCATAATAGTAATTGTTGGCGGCTGTGTTTTTCCCTTTAGTGAGATCCGCCTTGAGCTCAGTCGCAGCATCTATATAATTGCCACTTTTGTATAGCTCTTCCCAGGTCCATTGCCCAGCAATTGCAGGCGAACCAACACTCAAAGCGATCAGTGACAAAATTGTCAACTTCGCGCGGACAGCCAGAGTTGAAGGGATGAAAAAACGAACCATATTCGAACGAACCATGTATTCAGTATACAAAATTACCGTGACGCCTGATGTCGGCTCGCAGCCTCAATCATCGCCACCGAGCAGTCCATGAGAGCAACACCGGTTTTGCCGGGCGCGAACTTTATTTCTTCGTTTAATTGAGCAAGTCGCTGAGGCAGGTGCATAGTGGGAAACGTGTGATTCCAAACTTGCATCTCGCACCAACCAACCTTCGTAAGCAGTTTAGCGCTAGCAGGTGGCGCCTCCTTCTCAAAAACTGCAGCTTCCTCCTGTGGCTCCTGATGCTTATTCTCCTGCATTGCCGCTTGTTCTTGCTGCGGCAGATCGGCGCGGTTTCTAACACGCACACCACCAAAGCCTGGCACACCCAATCCGGCAACATTTAAAAGTGTCGTGCCTATCATTGTCCCAACGGACCGTGCTCGATTTGGCGAACCACCCTGCGGCCGCTCGCCACCACCACCTGCAGCATCTCGCGTTTCATAATCATTCGGCTGTTGACTAGCGCTGTATGCATCTTGCCCCTGCTGACTGCCATTGGATGCATTATCCGGCTGCTGACCGGGTTCGGCCGCATCATCCGACGTTGTTCGGAAATCCGGATCTTCTTGCAGCAGCTTGTGCTTGAGCTTCCTCTCAACATACTGCTGGAGCTCGTCTGTTCGGTCGCTCAAGTCGGCCTGCGCAGATGTTTTTCCAAAAGCCTTATTCTCGAGTCGTGCCAATCTCGCATCAAGCTCGTCACTCGAGTACGATTGGCCGAGCAATACATTCTCCATGGCTGCAACACGCGGATAAGAATCCTGCTCGACGTCCGAGCCATCTCCTACCGCGCTCACAACAACCGCGCGCGCAGTCACAGGGCTGCCCACATGGGCGCTCGCCCTGGCTGCCGCGAACAAGGACAGCGTAAAAGTCAAAGCTAGTGGAATTACATATCTCATAGACGGCTCTTCGCAACTGCAGGCGCATTGTAGCCTGAAATACCTGTTCTTCAGAAGGTAAACTTTTTAACCGACTCCAATGTGCCAGCACAATATCGATCATCTGGCAGTAGCCGCCGGATTTGACGCTGCTGCTAACGCGTGTGCGAATCGAAATCGTGTTCGATTCCCTTCGCACACTTGAAGACGCACTGCCCGCGAGAGTGAAATAGCGTTGAGACGAAAACTCACGATATGACTTGAGTCATGCTCAACGTGCATTCAAAAATTTAAAGGATATTGCCGAGCCCGCTCGCGCGCAGCTGGCCAAAGTCGCGGGCAAAGATGATCCACGGTGGGCGCTGGTTTATCTCGATGATGCACTTAGTCTCGTCGACGGATCGGACGACCAGCGCGCCGCGGCAGCCTACAGAAAGACGGTCGCATTCTCGCTTGCGAAGTTCGGCACCAACCATGAAATGTTGGCGCCGATCTTAGGGTTGAGAAACAGATTCGGCGGTCTGAAGCCTGGTGAGTATGACGCGCTCTAAGACGAATGCGTCAAAGTTGGTGCGAAGTTTTTCTACTATTGAACTGGGAGTGCATCTGCGAGACAACTACCACAATCAACAAAGGTAGCGCCCTGAGTATTCACGAAAGCTGGATCGCCTGTATTGCAGCTAGCGTTCTGTGTGAGACTGGTCGGGCAGTTTTCGCTCGACCGTCCTGCTTCAGCCTACAGGCTATCGGACCGCCCCCGCGGAGGCGGTACTAAAGCGGGCGCTAACAGTTTCTTGAATAGTTCACCTGCCATTCACCAGCCCTGTGTAAACTGAAATCACATGAGGGTAGTTTTGTGGTCCGGAAAACAGCGCCTAAAGCTAGCATCGCAAGATCAGGAGAAGACAATTTTTCCGCTTGCACACCGAATCTCGGTCTCGTCTGTCAAACGTCTTCACCGGCCGTTCGCTACAAACAGGCTACGATGAAGCGCTTTGGCTCATTGACTGAAGACCAGCAAGCCGAGATGCTCCGCAGTCTCTACCGCGACAACTTGAAATCGTTTTCAAACGCAATTGAATTTTGTCTTCAACAGAAAATCAAGTTGTATCGAATGCCATCATTTATTTTTCCATTCTCGGACATCGAGATCGGTCGCACAATCCTGAGCGAGTTTGAAACCGAAGTTGCGCAAGCCGGTTCTCAAGCCACGGAACGTGGCATTCGAATTGTCGCGCATCCGGACCAATTTGTTGTACTCAGTTCTGAAAGCCAAAGTGTCATAGCGAATAGCGTTGTCGTTTTGGAGATGCATTCCATGATTTTCGACATGATGAAACAGCCTCGCTCTCCGTGGAATGCCATTACTCTTCACGGCGGCAGGCGCGGGAATTCTCATGTTCTGCTCGATAGCATCGACCGATTGTCGGATGGTGTCAGAACACGTTTGGTTCTGGAGAATGACGAACAATCTTATTCATCGGAAGACATACTTCAAGTCTGTTTGACTGCCGGAATACCAATGATTTTTGATGCGCATCACCATTTAGTCAAAGAGAAGAGCGAGAGCTACGATTGTCCCTCGATGGAGCATTACGTGAGTGCAGCTCGGAGCACGTGGGCGCCCAACGAATCCTGGCAGCTGGTGCACATCTCCAACGGTGCAGAACACCCTCATGACAGACGGCACAGTGAAATTGTCACCGTCATGCCGAAATCGTATGCGCGCGTTCCCTGGATTGAAGTAGAAGCAAAAGGAAAGGAAGAAGCGGTCGCTTATCTTACCGACAATTGGCTTAACCAGCTTGGTCAGAAGGCTCAACCTAAATTCACATAGGAGTTATCTACTTCGTGTGAGATAAGCGGGCAACTATCAATCAACCAAGTCTTTTCGCAGACATCAGGTCCCAACACCTGCACAACCTCGATCCAAATCGGATTACTCTCCCGGTCAATCGACAAAGTTGAGAAAAGGTGGTACAAGGGGATGTTTGTCTGTAGTGACTTGATATATGAAGGTTTGCATTTACGGCTGCGGTGCCATCGGTCTGGATTTAGCAGTCCAGTTAATCAAGGGCGGTCATGCAGTCACACTGATCGCGCAAGGCGAAACCTTCAAACTACTGCACGACCATGGGATTGAACATATAGCTCAAGATGGAGAGTTAACGAAGATTCCTCCGAGCAGTTATTCAGTCCACGAGACGAATACCTGTCGCGATTCGCACGATCTGATTTTCTTGACTGTGAAGGCTGACATCCTGACCACGATTGCACACGAGATCAATCCGTTACTCGCAGATGACACCATGGTGGTGTCGGCAACAAATGGAATTCCCCCCTGGTACTCCTATCAGCAATACGACACAATCGGCCGGTACTTGACTAACACATCGGTTCGAGAAAAGTTTCTCGAACACATCCCGGCCAGGCATATTATCGGAGCCACAGTCGAACGAAGCGCATCGAGATCGGCACCGAATGCAGTATCGCAGACATTCGGAAGCGGATATGTTATCGGCGAGCCCAACCACCATATGAGCGAGCGCTTGCATAGACTCAGCGAGATGCTGGGCAGCTGCGGTCTTACGGCTCGAATGAGCGACAACATTCACCGAGATATTTGGCTAAAACTTCTGGGCAATGTTTGTGTGAGCCCAATGAGTGTTTTAAAGGAATGCAATATCGGTGAACTGCTGTCAGACCAGGATACGAAACAAGAGATGCTGGACATAACCAGGGAAGCTGAATTAGTCGGTATCAAGCTTGGTGTCATAAAGCCCGGAGATTTCAACATCGAACGTCTGGTAGACTTCGCCAAAGTGAAATTGGCGCATCACGAACCGTCCATGCTGCAGGATTTCCGGCGAGGAGCAGCTTTAGAGATTCATAGAATCGTCGAAGTCGTGATAATGTTGTCGGAAGAACCTGGAGTCAATGTTCCTGTAGACAAACTTCGGTCGACACACAAACGCCTTCTTCAGAAATTAGAGACCAGAGATGCCTCACGCGGCAGCTGCGCGTAGCGTACTCTCGACACCCCGCTTAATGAATCGGTGACGACCGGTCTTTAGCTTTAGCGGAAGCTTCCGACTACTGAGTTGTTATTTTTCTATATCGCCACGAAGTAACCCATAGAAAGTAACAACTGAATGGCCATGAGGCTTAGATGGTCTGGAGCTGTTTCAATGGTCATGACAGAGCCCTTGATGGACCCCTTGAAGGAACTATGGGATTCGAATTTCCCTTCTTTGTAGCAAACCGAATGCTGCCACATTTGCAAGAGACCCTTGAGTGTATCTGGATTATTTGAAAGTTGTTTGATCGTCCATTTCTTTCCTGATTTGTAGGCGACCATACCGACTTCTTTATTTACGCGGAGTGAATCCGGCAACTTCTCTTCTCCCTGCGAAGGATGGCTCAAAATCATGGCAATGCTGCACATTCCCACATTATCAAATGGAACAAAACTAGGATCAAAGTGCCGAACGACTATCAAATCAGCATTTTGATCAAGCGAGCTCCACTCTGGAAGTCCATCTGGAAGTGCACGGTTTGCGGCAGGATTTCTCATTCGAAACAGTAGCTCTCGCAAATAGCTCAGATCGTTGGCCGCGACAATAACACCTTCATAAGGTGAACAGAGATACTGTGCATGGTTGCCCGGTACGCAACGAGCAAAACTAAATGGTGCGGTTTCAAAGCTCAATACTTCAATACCCTGAACAACTTGATTGAAAGTCGATCGAGTACGAAGACAATCTATCACCTTACCTGAAAGTCCCTTACTATCCTCTCCAAAGACGATGAGATCTGCACTTTGACTGCCGCCCAGACCCAGTCCGCCAGGGAGTTCGAACACCCGTGCACCATGTAGAGCAAAGGAAACCTGGCACTTTTCAAACAATTTATTATTGGCGAGTACTTCAGCCTCTATTTGCTCTTCCGGAGCCTTCTCTGTCACGAGTGGACCAAACAAAATATCGCCTGAACGGTTGTTTGTTGGTATCGATGATGGTACCGCCTTGACGAGTAGCTCTGTATCCGCAGGTAGCCAGTAAAGAACTGGTTTCCAGCCATGACTATCGCGTCCGGGAATACGCTCCTTAGTCAAAACAATAGGACTGACTTCTGAGGAATTTATGTTTTTTTTCATCTCGGATAAGATCTGTTTCGCCGTTTCGTTGCCTGCGCTGGCTGATGCATCATATTGTTTTTTCGCTTCTCTCACCTCCGTCGTCAACAACGCGGCATTTCCGAGGAGCAGCGGATCGGCATTAGATTTCTCTATTAGCTCAATACTCACAAGTTTTTTGCACGCATCTTCTAACTCGAATCTAGTTATCTCATCTGGACTCAGCTTTAAAGCCCGCTGATATGCAGCAATCGCGGCCTTGCATGCGTTGACAGTGTCGGGGGCGGAATTGCGCATAATAGGTACTCTATTTCGGCGAGCCCGAGCAATAGACAGCCAGTCATGGGCGCGAGAGCAATCCAATCCAATAAACGTGCAAAGCTTCGTAATCTCGTTTTGAATATCAGTCGAATCCGGATAATCGTAGAGAAGAGCACATAGCTCCTGCAATCTCGGCTCCATAGCGCTTGCGAACATAGATTGCTCGTATGGTTTTCGAAGCGGTATGCGCGACAACGCATCCTTCGCGGCATTCACGTCGGTCGGTGCATTGTCGAGCAACGAGACTTGTACGGTGGGCTTCTTACTGTCTCCACTGATGGTGCACCTAACTCTCGGTACAAAATTTTGAGCTTCGGAAACATGTGCATCAAATGGCATCGCGAATAATACTGCATGCAGTGCAGCCTGAATGGCAAACGGATTGTCATAACCCTTTATCAGGTGGAAATCATAGGCACTGCCGGATTTGTTTAGCTTAAATTCGAATGCCACATCCACTTTATGATCGTATCGACATTGCCACCTTTGAACTATTTTCTGCGCGGCTTCAGGCATCTCCTGAAGGACCTGCAGGTTTGTCAGCGACTCGTCGGTCTTAGCGGCGGCGGTAATAGTTTTAGCACTTCCTACTTTAGCCAATCCTTCCGAAAAGGAAAAAGCTTCTAAGAATATTTCCTCGATGACTTTGACACCCTTCTTGTCGATATATCCCCAAAGGTCTCCGTCAGTCGAAACCGCCGCAAGCCCCTCGGTGAATTTTTTCACTTTCTTGAATGTAGGGGGAACGACCATCTTGCCTTCTCGATCTATAAACCCGAACTTGTCACCATCACTCACGATAGCCATCCCGTCAGAAAAGGCGTGTGCACGCTTATAGGCAGGCTTGATTACAAACTTGCCACTTCTGTCCTTAAAACCATAATTGGCTTCATCCCAGACCAATGCCAAATGATTTCGAAAGTCGTTGTCGTCCTGGAAATCAAAGTCATCAAAGCTCAGTAAACGAAATCGCTGCTTATATGCATTCAGCGAATTTGTCGTGCCAGCATATTCATGTAACGATTGAGTTCCAGGAATTTCGTATTGGTAACTGAATAGTACCTTACCGTTCTTATCTATGTATCTATCGTCCCAAATGCGTTTGGCTTCATCAAAAACCACCACATTGGCGATTCCTTCTGAATAAGGTCTGGCCAGGTCAAACTGAGGAGGAATAACAAAGTGACCGTTTTTGTTGATAAAACCAATTTTCCCATTCAATGAAACAGGCGCAAGTCCTTCTGAAAACGGGAGCATGTCTGAGTAGATTGGTTCGATCTGCAACTTACTTTTGATGTCAACAAAGCCCCACGGTACGACACCGTCAATGGTGCCATCCTCAACTTGCACTGGAGCCATCCCCTCACTCACAGGTTCCGCGTCGTCGTATCCGCCTTTGACGACTTCCTTTCCATCGGTATCGACAAAGCCCCAGCTATATCGTCGTCCGTTATCCCAATCCTTTCTAACAGCGAGAAGTCCTTCAGATGAGGGTTTCGCTTCACCACGTTCTATTTCGAAGACAACCTTACCGTCTCTGTTCCATACCTGAATTGATGCTGGAGTCATATTGCTAGTCGTTCCAGTTTTCACTATTAGACGACCATCAGAATAACGATCTTCAGGCCAGACACTTGGACCGCATCCGACGGCCGCCTGACCTGACTTGTCTATAAAGTAAAACTTTCTCTCAACCCATTGAGGTTCTGGATTTCTCTTCTCTACTTCTTGTCGCTTCGCTTCGCGCTCATTCGCTTCTGCGAGCTCCATCTTTTCCTTCTGGATTTCTTTCTTTGTCGGAGGAACAAAGTATTCCTTGTGCAATATGATGTCCGGATAAAATGCTCGCGCTTTACTTAAATAGGCGTGAGCCTCTTCCAATTTCTGTTGACGTTTCGCTACGTCTGACAAAACAATGTGAGCCCGCACATTGTGCGGATTGATTGAAAGGACTTTTTCCATTAACTCTTTGCGAGTTTTTAGTCCAGGTTCGTCGAAAAGCGAGAACTCCGATACAAGCGCAAAGTAAGGCCACTCGAAATTCGGATACTGTTTTATTAGTTCTCGGCAACTTTTCGAGTCCGTCTTGTATTTATCCCTGGTTGCCTTTTGCAGCTGAGCGACTGCTTCTTCAGGAATTGGATGCTTGGGAAGCGTTGTATCTTCAAGGCGTGCAGCAAGCACCTCTGATTCTTTCTTAGGCTCGCAGGCCCTGAGCTTTTCAATACAGATTTTGGCTTGTTTTAACTTGTACTGACTCGCGTACAATTTCGCCAAACAGTAATACTGCCATGGATGCAAATCCTCTCGGATGATTTCAGGATACCCTCCGCTCTCGCTTTGATTGTTCAAGCGCTCACCCACCGTCTCTGCGAAACAGCTTGAACAAAAGAACAGGATAATTCCCGTCAGCAAGAATCCAACTGAGTTTACCCGGTTCATACGACAAGCTCGTGCAAGGTTATGTTTGACGTGCAATTTCATTTTAAAGGCCCAGAATTTTCAGAGTATTCAGAATAGACAGTTGACTTAGTGTTGGTTTGTATGACCTCAGTTCGAGAAAATCTTTACGTCCACTTGGGCCGACAAAATTCTACGCGCCGCCGTAAAGATAACACCTATCCACGAGAGGTTGTATCTCCATCCGTCGCTGGGGGAACATTCAAATCTTTGGCGTTGTAACGCGCCTCGAATGCAAAATGCCGGAGGCGGCCGGCTAACTGGATAGAAGATATGCCGTTCGTGGCTTAATAGAATTGTGCCGGAATGCGAATGGAGATACGGATTTGAATAACGATCAACTGTCCATGCAATGCCCGACCTGTATGAAATTGTATCCTTCGAACTTCCCATTCTGCCTGGAGGACGGATCCGCTTTGGAGCGTAAGGATGACGAGGGAACCGATCCTCTTGTCGGAGAAGTGCTCAATGAACGATACAAGGTCCTCGAACTTCTTCATCGTGGGCGGCACAGTAGAATCTACCGTGCGCTTCACACGATCATGGAAAGACAAGTAGTTATTAAGGCAGTTGCACCCCACCTGGCATCCGATGCGACGAATCTGAGGCGTTTTCAGCACGAAGCGCAGGCTGCCAGTTCTCTGGAACATCCAGGTGTTATTACTGTTTATGACTTCGGCTCCCTCCCCAGCGGTCCACCGTATCTGGTTATGGACCCTCTCGATGGACCTAATCTACAAGGTATCATCGACGGTGCGCCACTTAGCACAATTCGGTTTCGAAAACTGTTCTTCATCTTGTGCAAAGCGATGTCCCATGCTCACAAAAGTGGAGTGATTCACAACGATCTGAAACCTTCTCACTTCGTTACGCGAAAGTACGAACCCAACGAGAAGTGGCTCAAAATCAATGAGCCACTTCCGCTGAATGCCGGAGATGAGATCCCGGTGATAGTGGACTTTCGTCTTGCGAGCTTCACGCCATCGTTTAGCAAAAAGCATGAAGACTTAGGGCAGGTAGGAGAGGTGGTCGGTACACCCCTGTATATGAGCCCGGAGCACTGCATGGCACATGCAACGGACGAACGCTCCGATATCTACTCCATGGGTTGCTCCATGTATTTTGCACTGACAGGCGCGCCGCCATTCGAGGGCCATAGTATGATTGATACCATGCAGATGCACATGTGCCAAAAGCCAGATACGAGCCGCCTGCCGCAGGAGGTGGGCGACATTGTGCTCAAAGCAATGGAGAAAAATCCGCAGAATAGATTCCAGACGATGGAGTCGCTGGCCGACGCGATCGTGCAGATTTAGAACGACCGACTATCGAGAAGGATACTTCAGCGAAAAAGGGCTGGAGTTGGGGGAAGTTGTTCAAATAGCACCACATCACACTCGCAGGCGTGAGCGATTTTCGCTACAAATCACTCCCGCTCGATTTTGTGCCACCACATGAATCAGCAGACGGACGCGTTCAACTCGGCGCTTTTCTGCTGCTTGGGTCTTCTGGATTTGCGGTGCAGAAATTCTGTCTGTCCAACAAGATTGAAATTCGGCAACGCACCAACCTGCATATAACCGAGCCGCACGTACAACTCAATTGCTTTTGGATTGATGTCTGATACAAACAGATAGAGATTATCCGCATTAGGGAAAAGCACGTCTTCAAAGTGCCTGATCAATTTCGTCCCGACACCACGTCCTCGAAAGTCGTCTCGCACGCACAGATACTCAATCATTGGCTCGAACCCAATACCTTTGGCCATTGATGCGAGAAAACCGACGACGTCATTGGCTTCGGTTACAGCTCCCCAAATCTCCAGCGCCGGGTTGTTCAGATCATTGAGACATTGCTCTTCCGTGAAATAAAGCGCGTTCCATGGATTTGAGCTAACCATCATACCAGCACACGAATGCAACGCCGCCCGCTCACTCAGCTTTTTGAGCTCAAGTCCAACCAATTCACTGGACGCGTTTATCATCTCTAACATACCTCTCCACTCGAAGATATGCTATCAAATTTTGAGCATCAACTCTGAAAAAGCTTGCGCTTCGTCAGGCTGACCTCGATTGTTGCAGATTTCGCGAAGATACTCGAGAGCTGTGCGCGACAGTGGATTTATGCTCAGCGCCTCGCGGGCGCTAACGTCGGCTGCGGACCAATCGCTAAGTTGACCGTGGCAGAGCGCAATGTTCATCAACCCAGCGAATGAGATATCGACGTCATCGCTAGCTTCGCAACTGTGGCGATAGTGTTCAATTGCATGCAAGTACTGCTTCGACCGCTGCGCACGCAATCCCTGCTCGAACAATGCTTTTGCCTCAGCGTTATCAACTTCTGCTGGTAGGCTTAAAGGTACCATCATGTTGCTCACTTCCTACTCTGTTCGATATGTCTAGACTACTTCTTTTTCGGATTCGGGAAAATTATAATTTGATCGAAGTTGCCATAAACCTCCTCGGGCAGCCCTTTGACACCTATTCCGATCCATGATGTTCTCAGATCCTTTATTTGATTTGTAGCACCGGGAGCTATCGCAACTGTTTTTTTCAAGTCACTCGTGAGAGTCATGACTGGTGAAAATGAACTTTCCTTCCATTCCGAGTTTACAGTAGCAACAGAATACTTTTGCAGACGCAGATAATCCGCGCACGACTTTCCATTCGGATGGTCCTTGTATACAGAAGACAGATGCGCGGCTCCAACCCAGTATACGACCTTATTGTCTTTGTCTGCATCGAGGATCGCACCGATGTTATCGGCCATAGACTTGTCTCGATTCTTACCTCTGGTATCCACACAAACAATCTTAAGTCCGGCATCTTTTGCAGCTTTCAAAATCTTTTCGTAGTCATCAGACCTTGCCAATGCGGGCAACTTTGTTCGATCAAGTTTGCCGGTTCTGACAAACTCATCAATCGCAGCTTGAGTATCAAGACCAGCCTCGATGGCAAAGTGAGTGGCTCCGGCCTTCTTCAGTTCGGGAATAATCTCAGCCCCGAAGTCACGCATGGGGTTAGGCGATAGATGCGATTCGCCGAGTCCCAAGAATCGATTTTTTTTCATCAGATCTACAACAGATTCTTTTGGATCTTTTCCAAATTTGTTGATTTCCTTTTTGACTTCAAGCAGCTCCTTTTCAGTCTTCTTGAGACTCTCCAGCTCTTTGATTTCGGCGGTAGATACTGATTCCTCAATGTAACTCGGACTCGATTTGTCATCGTTAAATTGAACAAATGAGTCGAACGCCTTCGGAAGCTGCTCGAGCGGTTTTATTATTTGATTCCACAGCACTCGATTTTCAGGACTGTACAGGGCGGCAACCGACTGCGCTAGATTCGACGAACCTTCGATACTTGCATTGTGATTTGTAGTTCGTTCTATGTTCATTTCTAGAATCCACGGTGGGACAGCATACAGATAACTATACGAATCCTGCTGCATTTTTCCCGTGCGTAAACGCGCAATATTTTGACTATCAATAGAAAACTATTGGATGACGCCTCAGATATGGTGCGCGAAACTGCGCAGAGCGCACGAAAAACTCCGCTTCTCATTGGTATCATATTCGATGGTTCATGAAATCAACCGCAATCAGATTTGTCATATTCGTGTTGAGTCGATTGAAGTCATCTTTTGACTATCATCCCCGAGAGCGGCAGGCTGTTAATAGGCATCAGCACAGGCTCAATCGCAGGACTACGTGTGGTTACAACGCTGGTGTAGATTGGTAGATTCATGAAGCGGAGTTAACTGATTTTTCCGCTGTTTGTTTTCTACTTCAGCTTCGCCGCGAGGGAGAACGCCTCGCCAATAGAGCTAGCCCGATGCTCATCACCATGGACGGTGGCACAATGCGATCGTAAGCAGACAATAATCGACAAGCCTCGTCGCGGATGGTCGCTGTATTCGATCACAAGCTCTGTGAAATTGTCGTCGCGCATGAAGTAGGTGCTAATGTCGATGCGACAATTCTTTTTACCCGATAGATATTGTCCCAGTTCTCTGCTAGCCGTCTGCAACTGTGCCATAGCAACACTCTCCACAAGAAATCAACTTTGCGGTCGCTTTTGCCACAATGTTGAGGTATTATTCCCGAAGCACTGTCGAATTACGCTACGATTCTTGCTCACGCAATATGAGCATTAGCAGAGAATTTTAATTTCGCAGCGGCTACTTGATCGCAATATTCATGTACTTCGACTTCGAATAAAGGTCTGAAGCCACCTGCCAGATTCCCACCGTAGCAACTGCACAGCCGCTCTTATAGTTAACGGTACCGTTGCAACATGACAGCAAAGCGAGCGCCTTTTGACCTTCCTCTTTGTCGACGTGATGCAAAATCATCGCGGCGTAAATTCTACCGGCCGGAGTGCTGTTCTTAAACATAGACCAGAGTAATGGCTTCTGCTCCGGCTTCGCTTCAGCAACTGCTTTTTCGTATGCCAGCCAGATCTTAGAAGGTTTATTGGTGTCACCTACCTCTCGAGCGCACAAAGAGGGCGATTGGCTCAGCTCCTTCAGTGGAGCGGTGAGTTTGGAAAGCTTGGGATCATCACCTAACTCTTTCTCGATTTGCACCACCACATCAGACAATTTCGCTGGTTTTAGAGGACTCATGCTCTGACCGTCGTACCAATCAAGGTAATCGCCTTTCACCGGGCGTATACTCAAATGCCAGTTGCTGCCGATCAATCGATTATCATCGCGATTCAGAAAAACAAGTGACTTCCCGACAGGGATTTCACATCGCGCGCAGATGAAATTCTCGCCACCATATATGAGGCTCGGATTCGAGAGCTCTCCTTTGACAACTCGCACAGGCAATACTGTCGCCTTCTCGCTGAAAGTCCAGGATGCACCTTTCTCTTCTGTCTTTTCCACTTTTTTCACATCGACTACGGCGATCACTTCGCAGCAATCAATCATTTGATTTTTCCCGGCATAAGCCGCCTTGGCAAGCGCAGAACTTTCATGCGTGACACCAGCAAGTGTAAGCAGAACAACTAACAGTTTCTCAATCCCAGACATCACAACGTTTCTCCGATCCATATATCAGCATAACACGGCGCATGAAGCGATTCACACGTTCATCTAATCAGATCACATTTCTCGCTAACAGGTCGGTTTGCATTTGCCCCGTCCGGCTATTAAAATTGACATTCTGAATTAGAGTCAGAATTTTGAGTAGGCAATGAAAAAAAACGATTGCAACTCTGAGAAAATAACTGCCTTACTCCAAGCCTGGCAAGACAGAAGTTTGGATGTACGTCGACGCGCGGCCGAAGCATTGGATAAGCTCGGTGCATGGGGAGCTACCAACAGGTGCGTCGCTATCATTAACTGTCATAACACTCCGGACGAAGGCTCCGAACCGAATCTTCCGCCAATGCCGAGCGAGCAATTCATCAGAGAAAGCATCGAGCGACAGTATCAAAATGATTTCGTTGATCGGAGTAGCGCTCAAGACTCTCCAACTGACAGCCTGCAAAATGTGATATCTAATGGTCAGGAGAGCTTTCTGAAAAACCACACTCTGCTATACATCCACATGCAACCGCGTGCCTTTGACAGATATGCAGGTCTTTATGCATATGACGGTACCCAATTGATTCATTTGAACGGACCAAGTGCGAAGAATCATCTCACTGAGATCTTTTGCCGCGAGACGCTCAATTTCGATCAAGTTGATCCAGTCTGGTTAGTCGACTTGTTGAGCCGGGCGCTGATACCACTAAGAAGAATGGGTTACTCACTTAGAGGACATTTTGTAGTCGAGCCAGCTCTTGATCTTGAGTACCAGTCTGCGATCACAGAACCATCAGTGCATGCGACCGAGGATGGCGGCTGGAACGTGCATTTTTGGTCGCAGTTTTCGTGGGGTGGATGTACCGCCAAAACTCCATTGCTGTTCGAGCATACAATTGTCATTTCGCCAGAATTCGAAATTACATACGAACAACCCAACCCCGAACCAGAATTCGACTAAACGACAATGCATCTCTAGGATGTCGGAAGTTTAGTTTTCAACCATGACTGGTCATAGATCGTGCTGATATAGCCACGCCCGCCGTCGGGAAGAATTGCCACGATATTCTTTCCGTCGCGGCCGACTTCGCGGCAGTATTGCAGAGCCGCGAATGCGATGCATCCGGAGCTACTACCGACGAACATCGCCTCGGTTTTAAGAAGGGCTTTAGCTGCCTGCACGGAGTCTTCGTCGCGGACCTGTATCACTTCATCGACCAACGATGTGTCGAAATTTCCGGGCACGAAATCCTGCCCAATACCTTCGACGAGGTACGACGAACTGGTCGACTCCTCGCCCGTGACTAAGCCGGCGAGCATGCTGCCTACCGGATCCGCAAGAACGATTTTCACGTCAGGATTTTTTTCTTTCAGAAACCGACCTGTGCCGGTTAAGGTTCCGCCCGTTCCGACTCCGGCGACAAGAACATCTACGGTCCCTTCGGTTTGTTTCCAAATTTCCGGCCCGGTCGTTTGATAATGAGCCTCAACATTACTTTCATTGAAAAACTGGTTGGCGAGCCATGCTCCGCTCTCCTTGGCTCGCGTGCGAGCCAGATTCATGAAGTGTTCTGGATCTGAGATTGGTTTTCCCCCAGGCAAAATGATTGTTTCTGCCCCGAGCGCTTGCAGCAAATTTACTTTATCCTTGCTTACCTTTTCCGACATATACGTCACGAGCTTATACCCTTTCAACGCGGCCGCCAAAGCTAGCCCGATTCCGGTATTACCAGCGGTGGCCTCCACGATGGTCCCACCCGGTACTAGTACGCCGGCTGCCTCTGCTTTGTCGATCATATGGAATGCGATTCTGTCCTTAACGGAACCGCCCGGGTTGAGGAATTCGCATTTGCCGAAAATGTTGTTTCGAAGTCCCTTTCCGTAACGTGATAAGGCGACAAGCGGTGTATTTCCGACAAGACTGGCAAGCGATTTTGCTGCGTGCAACTGTTCGACCTCTGCTAAGGGCTAATAATGGCAACCGAGTGAACTGCCATCGACGATATCGTAGACTCCGGATTGCCTCCAAAGTCCGTTAATCAGTTGATAAACAATGATGTTACCACGAAGGAGTATCAGCGATCTCCAAGCATATTGAAACACACGATCAGTTAGGTCTGATGAGCGACCAATCCAATTCCTAAAGCGCAAAGCACGCTCACCGAATTGCTTTCTCCCGTGCCCTGTTAATCGCTATCTCGGCCTGCGCGGCTGGAGTCGGTCCAGCTTGATCGCGCGTATCGAACGAACGCAATGAACGCCGATCCTTCGTGTGTACCACAAGCGCGGAGGTCGAGAATGATGACATCTTCGTTGGTTGCACCTGGCTATCCACGTTGATTGAACTCAACTCCCTATACGAAATGTTCTCCGAAAATCGCGGCCAGATATACTGAAGTTCGATATGGTCTGCCCCGACTTTTACGCCAGAAAAGGGACTGTAAATCATATACCAGACGAGAGGAACGAAAATCGAGAGAGCCACCAAGGCTACGACTGAACATCGAGCAATCTGAGGGACATTCAATTTTCTCAACATCTTGTCCAGAGACATTCCGACAACTGCAAAGGCAAGAAATCCAAAGGCGATCATTTGCCCAAGAATGTCTAAGCAGATTGAAAAAGAAAAAAACTGGTCCATGCAGATACTCCACTGGCATTATACCGGAGTCGGGTATCAACCCTTTTCAATTATAAAAGTCTTCAGCACCGACACCGCCTGCCAATGCTATGGATGAATTGGTCATGTCATTGCAGGAGTACTACTAATGAGCACCGAATTTTCGCACGAATTCAATTCCCTTCTGGCTGGTGAGATATCAGCAGTGGAGTTATATGAGCTTGCATTGAAGCGCGATTTCGGCAGCACTATGATTGAGTGCCTGAGTGAATGCAGAGCCTCACATGCAGATCGCGCGGCCAAGCTGTCGCAGCACGTAGTCGACGCCGGCGGCACGCCGACGGAAAGCTCAGGAATCTGGGGCGGATTCGAAAAACTGGTGCAGAATTCGAATAGCACGGCGCATGATGCCCTAGCTCAACTTGAGATGTTTGAAGCCGAGCGACTCGTTCAATATGAAGCGGCGAAGGAGATAGTACCAGCTCCGGTGCTCACTGTATTGAATAACGATCTGTTACCTGCTCAACATGAAACTCATTTGAAGGTCTCTACGGCGCTCAGGGCCCTCAGTCCTGAAGAGCTCCAAAACGCTTAGAAACCATCCAGCGCATGGGCACTGGCACCGACGGCACGGACGCCTGTGCCAGCGGCGTATGGCAGGCGGATAGGGTGTTCGAACCCCCTATCCGGTCGAAGTATAAAGGAGCTCCAGAGATGGACCTTCCATGACTACGCCGGTTACACAAATGGACCCAGAACGGCTGGGCACGAAACGAGGGCAGCTTCGGTAGTGATGCGCACGCAACGCAGTGGGCAGCGGGCAGCTGCCATAGCGCAACGCAGACGCAACACAAAGTGGCGTCTTTGTAGTGACGGAATGGCACCTGCCCGAAGTTGTCGGCGCGTGCAGCGCACTAACTGACAGGTTGTCTTCGAGATTTTTTGGCAGTATACTTTCGATTTCTATGATGGTCTAACCTGTCAGGTACTCGGGAGGCTCGATTGTGTTTAAACTGGCTAACTCAACCTCGCGTCGAAGTAGGGCGGCGAGCCTGATCCTTGCCTTCTGCGCTGCAGTTTCATTTTTCGCAGTCACGCCTGCCACTTCGCTAGAAGGCGAACCGGAGCAGCAATTTGTACTGGAAGGATTGAATGGAGTGCATGTCTCCGTTCCAGCTGTCACGGGTATGGATGCACAACGGAGCGACATCGCCCAGGCTGTGGTACAACGAATTAGCAAGGCTGGGATGAAGGCAATCGACGACAAGGAATTTCTTAATTACACAGATGTCAAATCATTGGTTGTCAGAATTACTCCAATGAAGCATAGCGGCAAAACGTTTTATTCACTCAACCTCGACTTGACTCAGATGATCTACCTTCCCGAAAACCAGTCACGCAGAGTAACTGTCTCGATGTGGGACGACGTATCAGTTGGATTTATAGATTCGAATAAAGATGGGCAAATCAAGGAAGACGTACTAAAGCGCGTCGACAAATTTATCGACATGTGGCGTAGAGCCAATGGTAAACAACTCAATTAAACCGCATTATCAGCCTACTTTTGTAGTCTTCAGCAAGCTGATGTCGGTCCTGCTTCGAGGATACGAAAAGTCGTCACCTACTGGTAGCTCTCGTGACAAGTTCTGAGAATGAGCCAATACAACCAACAGAACGCCCTGCTCTTTTGCAGGTCGGCGACATTTTTGCCTCGAAGTACCGAGTCATCGCGCTAATCGGATCTGGTGCGTCAGGTCAGGTGTACAAGACGGAGGATATTTTTCGCAAAATTCTCGTCGCAATCAAACTGCTGCACCCTTCACACGACCAAAAACAACTGGTGCGATTTCAGAATGAAGCCAAAGTTTTATCCTCACTGCGTCATGAAAATATTGCCACCATTTTTGATTTTGGAATCGAGAATCAGATCGCGTTCATCGCAATGGAGTTTGTCGACGGACTGCCACTAGACGATTACTTCAATAATAGTGTAACTGACCTGGTGTCATTTTGTGATCTCTTCACGCAGGTCGCTCGTGGTATAGCTCATGCTCACACGCGCGACGTCGTTCATCGAGATCTTAAGCCCACAAATATACTGGTTGAAAAACGGGAAGACGGCAGTACTATCGTAAAACTCCTCGACTTCGGACTAGCGAAGAGAGCTCCAGACGACGAAGCTGCAGAAGGAAAGCTGACGGGAACCGGAATGATCGTTGGCACTCCACTCTACATGAGCCCAGAACAAGCTCTGTCATTGCCATTAACAACAAAGTCGGATGTTTATTCCCTGGGAGCGATCATGTTCTACTGCCTGGCGAGAAAGGCACCACTCGTGGGACGAACTGCAATCGAAACAATAACGCTTATTGCAAAATCTGAGGTCCCATCCATCGCGGCGAATACCAACAAGATTAACTTCAAAGTCCCGAAAAGACTATTCGAATTGATCGACTCTATGCTAGCGAAGCAGCCCTCTATGCGCCCTAGTGTGTCTCACATTATTTCTACGCTTGCAGATCTTGCCACTGAAAGTGGTGACATCGAGGAGCGTAAAGACAAGAATAGTGACAACAGATTCAGTCGCAAACAGTCCTTGATTGTCGCAGTCGCCCTGGTCGTGTCGACTCTAGTTAGTGGCGCGATTGGTTTCATCGCATTCAAGAAGTCGGACGGTGACTCTAGGACTCAAAAGTTGGATTCCGCATTGATCGACAATGTCACTCCGCCTGACGTTGACAAAAAATCCGAAAAGGAAGTTGATGAGCAGCTCGCAGCAATTGAGAGCATGAGTGGACGGACGCTGGATCTCAATCATTGGGATATCAATGACAGTGCGCTTCTATCCGCGAAGTCACCGGAGCAGGTCACCGACCTAATTCTCCTAGAAAACCCAATCTCCGAATTAAACACCATCGGCAGATTTAAGAATCTCAAATACCTCGACCTGAGAGGCACAAAGATTTCCGATAGGTCCCTTGAGCACCTCGTTGCACTACCGATCTCCTACATTGATGTGACCGATACCTCTATCGGCGATGAAGGATTGAGAACGCTCTCCAGAATCAAGACCTTGACCAACCTCAACGTTTCAAAAACAAACGTGACAGCTGCCGGGCTTCGACAGATTCTACTTCGATCTCATATAGGTACTTTGGTGTTGGAGAACAATCAGCTCACACTAAGTGACGCAAATAAAATTGCACCATACGCACCGATTGGCTGCACCATCATTTTTGGCCGCTCTTTGAACAACGCCGATATTGATAAATTGAACGAAAAGTTTCCCGATATCACGTTCAAAAAGAAAAAAATCAGACCTAGACCATCGAGAAAAACTACGGACTTAGGTGACGACAACCTGGATAATAAGGCTTCCGATCAAGACCCGCTAGACACTCTAATCGAGAATAAAACAAGCGAACCGGCTTCTCATACTGAAAATACAAATCAGAACTCGGCTTTTCAAATGAATTTCTTCATTTTGGGATCACAATTAGGGAAATCGCACTCTCAAAAAGAGTGGCTCGAAATTCGATCACAGTTTGAAGATATGCTCACCACTATGGAGAAATCATATTCACCGACTACTCCAAAACTGGCTTTGATTCACAGCGCAATTGCCTTTGTCGAAAAACAGATTGAAAGGCCGGGAATGACGAAAAGCGCGATTGCGCACTATCTGGCAATTCTAGATTGTGCTACGGAAAAGCAGGACCTGAGCCTGCTCGACGAAGCATTCGAACAGATCACCATACTAGGTTCCTTGTGCGGAGAGAGGCAATCGGTAAAGACGGCCTTGGAAAAGGTCATTTCCGTAGCCAGAAATCTGGGAGCTAACGAGAAACAAATCTCTGCGTACTACACCAAAACAGCTCGCCTTTCGACAGACACGCCAAGCGAAGCCCAGCTGCTTAATTCGATTTATTGGTATGAACGCAGTATTGAATATCTATCACGCACAGATCCGAACAGTACGAAACTTCCAGCTATCTATTGCTATATGGGTGATCGATTAAACAGTTTGGGGCGTTGGCAAAAGGCATTTAACAGTTTTCAAAAATCAATAGATGGCTTCGAAAAGACTCCTCCACTTGATCCGTACGAAATTTTTGTGCAGGCGAATGCATATGAACATGCCGGTGGAATTGCACTATACAAGTTGCGCGATTTATCCAAAGCGACTAGGTACTATGACCGATGTTATCAGCTAGGCCTAAAAACCAAACTATGCGACAAAAATATGCTCAATGGAATTATCACTCGACAGATCGAGCTAGCAGAAATTCTAAAAAAACCAGCGAGTGAAATTGCTCTTTTACGTTCTAGAAAACAATGAGCCAAGATCGCACGAAGTTTAGTTCGCGAGTGCACTCAACAACGACTCTTTAGATAATTATTCGATGAGTAAGTCCAGCGAGACCGGCGTAGTGGAGCTGCGATCATCTTCGACAATGATGACTGGTGCTACGTATTTTAAATTGGATGTTAAACGAAAGCCAATTCTTCATATTCACTTCGAGTATCGAACATTACCCCCGAAGATTACTGAATACAATCGACTATTTTGTGACAGAGTTTCGGGTCACCTGCACCGACGAGAGCTTTTGATGCCCTCTCAAATCTTGCACCGATTGTCAGACTATTCGTGGAGCGTTGGCGCGTTGCTGCTGGATCTCCTGAGGACTGGCTAAAGGAGGGAATCTAATAATGTTGGTTTGCACACCATCGTGTCGCACCGGTAGCCCGAGAAACGTATGTCCTTGCTGGTCGACACCCACCTGTAATGGACCGAGCCGCAACGGTGATCCAAGCCGCTCTAGTTCCTGATTGAGCGCTCGACCTAGAAGCGCTACCTGCACTCCAATCTCAGTCCTTCTCCGCTCTGGATTATTTGGGAACATCCGCTGTGCATGCTCGAAGACAGACTGACCAAGCCCCATTTGCAGCAGTGGAGGATTCCGACCGGGAGGCAGGTTTGCGGCCAGACTTTCTCTTGCACCGTGGATTCCCTGTGCGATTCCTCGAATCGTATCAGCATCGATAATATCAGGACTGATACCCATTGCCCCTTCCTGCGTATTCTCACGCAACCATCGCAACGAACGGTTAACTTGACTCTGGGCATCCAAGCTTGCCTGCAAATCGAAGATTTCATTTGGCATCAACTGAGTCGGTCCCACAGTATAAGTTCTTTGACTCTGGGGAGCTCCATCTCCACCTTGAGCGAGCTCGAACCGTGAGCCATTGAGGACTAGCTGAAGCTGTGGCGACCGCGACGACTCCCCGGTGCTCGCCATCCAGGCAGTACCATCGACAGTACTACCTCGTCCATTCAAATTTTCAAAAACAGTGTGGAGATCCTGCCACTCCATACTTGCAAATGGTGAAAGACTTGACTGTTCGTGATGAGAGCCAGTTGACATTTGATCCCAAACTGAAACGTCATCGCTAGGCGTCCAAAACCCTGTGCTCATTTGAATGTCCTCATAGTAATCTTGCAGATGTCCTAAAATGCTGGTGGCAGTCGGTCATCAGTATCTCGACCATAGCTGCTCTCTGACACTATTGTGGCTGGTACTAATTGAGTTATCCATATTCTCAAGCGCAACTTTCATGCGGAGGGACGCAATTGATTATGTGATAAATTGCACTAATAGTGGGTTTCGACCATATAATCAACAGAATAATCAACAACTTGGTGCCTCGACTCTTGAATTGGCTGCCGAAAAACTAAATGCAATTGAATGGCTCTTCGCATGTTGTTTGTCATAAGGAAAAAGCCGCAATTAGATTTCTTCGGTCTTCGAACAATTCTGAGTGATTTCCTTTACTCCCAAAAAAACCTGCGCAGCTAAGAGTTGATGCACTCAATAGAAGAGAATAATGTCCCCACCGAGCCACGATCTTCGGTACAATAAAGCGATGAAAACAACATCGATTGCCAATCGCCAATGGATCTACGCAAAACGCCCCACGGAGCGCGTTACTGACGAACACTACGAACTTCGCGACGCACCGATGCAAGGCGATATAGCCGATAACGAAGTGTTGTTCCAAGCAAAGTACATCAGTGTAGACCCGTACATGCGGATTCAACAGCACGAGAGTAACACCTGGGAAGAACCTCACCCCATGGGCATTGTGCAACGTGCTGGTTCTGTTGGTATCGTGGTTGCTAGTCACAGTGACAAGTGGAAAGTGGGTGATTGGGCTTCGGGATATACAGGTTGGCAGCTTTTCAGCAAGTGTCATGCCGCTGATCTTCAAAAACTCGATCCTGAATCCGCACCAGTCACAACGGCACTAGGCGTATTGGGAATGCCAGGCCGCACAGCATGGTTCGGACTTATGGAGTCCGGTCGCCCCAAACCAGGTGAGGTGGTGCTAGTATCAGGTGCAGCAGGAGCCGTAGGCTCACTTGTAGCACAGTTCGCAAAACGCGCTGGTTGTCGGGTATATGGAATTGCCGGCGGTCCTGAAAAATGTGACTTTCTTGTTAAACGATTAGGACTGGATGGGGCAATCGACTACAAAGCGTTAAGCACCACTGCGGAGCTAACTTCTGAAATTCAGAGACAGACTCAAGGCGTCGACATATACTTCGACAACGTAGGCGGCTGGATAACGGATGCCGTAATACCGCAAATTAAAAAACGCGCTCGTATCATCATATGTGGTGCCATTAGCCAATATCACGGCGGACTCGATCGACCTGACCAGGGTCCAAGATTCCTTCACCACCTTCTATACCAGCGAGCCACCATCCAGGGTATTCTTGCCAGGGACTATACTGCTCGAATGGATGAAATGGTTGCGATCGTGGGTCCCTGGGTCAAGAACAAAGAGATCGTTTTTGAAGAAACGATTATCGATGGATTCGAAAAATTACCGGATGCGTTGAGCAGCTTGTTCGACGGTCGCCATGTCGGAAAAGTTCTGGTACGCGTTTAGTTCCTTCAATCGCAGTTATCTACAGGGTTTTCCATCCTTGTTCTGACTACAACCATAACCCTGTCGTGGTCACCCACCGCATTCACAAGGAAGGGGAACGCGTATTCAGACGCAGATGTTCCTCAGCATGGCACCACTGGCGAGGTCGACAGCGATTACTCGACCTCTGTCGTCCGAAACCGTAAGAGCTCCGTACTGAAGCCTAGGTACCAGGCGTGTCGCACCATCGAATAAGATTTTGGCTCTAACTTGAAGTTTAGCGACATCGATCAGATAGCACCAGCATGACACGGGCACGACGAAAGGTTCGTCAGAGGATGTTTCTGGAAAAATCTGAGTGAAGGTGAGCGCAATCCAGTTACCGTCGGCTGCAGTCGAAACGTTGTCGAGACGGGTCCAACTATGGGGAAGAGTTAAATTTTCATCTCCGCATCTCAAAAGCAGAGAACCGCTGTGACTAAAACTAGTTGATGGTCCAACATTGATCTCGAGTCCGGATGGCGTGGACAACGCTTGTTGACGATCGTAAGTCCTGCGATGTATCCACCCATTCATAAAAGTCCGCTCCCGCAACAGAAGACCGGGAAGGTCACACTTCCAGATCCGCTTGCCCCGTTTAGCCTGATCATCAGAGAAGGAATCGAGTCGCCCCGCAGTATCACTTTGCGGTTGACAGGTAGAGAAAGAACAGTGCGTTTCGTTACAGACGATAGACGATATCTCCTCAAGAACATTGGGCATCTGCCAGAGCACTTTGAAATTGGACTGCGTGGCGTCCACTGCATAAAGTTCGCATTGATTGGCTACGTACCATATGGAGCCATCATATTCGGTGGCAAACGCCGTAAGGCGAACCTCTCCAAGGTCATCATACTGATAAGATACAAGGTCTAATTTTGTGATTCGCTTTTGATCGCCCCTGTTCGCCAAAGCCAGGAGTCTATCGCCGTTCCAAGAAGCAACGAATTGGGTGGCGGGGAAAGTAAAGTACTGCGCCCCTTGCGATTCACCGTCCAGGACGCACACTCCAGCCTCCCCGAGCGCAAGTATGACTCTACCATCAGGAAGAAGTATAGCATCATATATAGTGTCAGTTCCAATATCATCAGGGGAAACGTACAGCTCGATTGGAATCTTCGCGTCGGCGAGATTCTGAGCCTCGACAGTCATATTGCAACGCGAGGCGTCTGCCCACAGACTTCGGTCCTCTAGAAAACGTAAAATAGATTCTCGTGAAAGACTAATGTACTGCCTTCCATGATCGCGAAGAACAGCGCGTCCCGCCTTCCTTGCCAGCACTTTAATCTCGTTGGTGTATGGGTGATACAGCGAATTGATAAAGGCATAACGAGCAGGCGCAAGCTCTCGACTCTCGTTGTCGAGCAGCGTGACTACACGGTCTTTGATTAAAGGCCATTCGTCTTTTGCCTTGAAAAATGTCAACCAGCAGGCAAGTAAATGGCCGGACGTTTTGTCACGAAGTTGGAGTGACACTCTTGTCCACTCCAGTGCCTGCTCGTGAAGCTCAGGCACATCGATAGCAATCATCGCGGCCGCAGAATAGTTGCCGATCTCCGCCAAGTGAATCGCCCAGGTCTTTCGCAGTTCATCGGCCTGGTCCTTATGATCTTTTTCCAGCAAGCGGACCGCCTCCTGGAAGCAGCCATTGAGACGCGCAATATTGACTGCTTTATCAATGTCGCCGGCGAGGAACCATTGACGCACGATCAACCCGGGAGGAAGTTTTCGCGCCTCTGCCAGCTCCGCTGCTAGTACCAGACGTCCATGGCGCTCCAGATAGTTGACCGCACCTTCGATCTCACCTAACAATTCAGCAAGAACAAATGCCGCCTCGTCGTATCGTCCTTCATTGGTTAGCTGGTCAACTGAATCTCTGTAAAGCTTCTTCATTTTCTCGTAGAGATCGGGCTGAGAGTACAGGAAAGAGGAAGAGTCCGATTCAGCTTTTGGATTGATTCGCAAATTAGAGCGGGGCGCAGGAATATCCAAGAATGGTTCTGCCGGATCTCCGTCAGCCTGCGAACCCAGAGGAACTCCATACCTCAACGCTTCAGACCAGTTGCCTTCCTCGAACAGGTCAATCATCTTGTCCACGTAATCCTGTTGACGTTGCAAAATGAAATCGAGTAAACCAGTGTTCTGCAGCATTTTGAAGAAGTCCGCCTTCATGTGATCCGCCCAATTGGATGGCGGTTGACTTGTCGCCGAGTCCTGGTTGTCGGTGCTTTGAGATTCATCTCTGAATAAACTGCCCAGGACATTGTCCAACCACGAAGGTGCTGATGCTTTTTGACCAGGCGATGTCTTCTTGATGTTAGATTCATTCGGATTAAAAAGTTTAGAGAGCACAGCCTCCAGCCAGCTTTCGGTTGTAGTATCACGGGTGGAATCATCGACGACACCTTCGACAGGCACAGTGGAATTGTTTGACGAGCCTTTCCCTTTGGCGTTTGTCACCTCCTTATTAAAGCTCTCTATAAATTCATCCATTCCCTCTGCTTTCGGAGAACCAGAGGCAAGCTTCTCGCGGACGTCAAACTTCTCCTCTTTGAGTATCGGCTCCAATTCACTGATTGGCACTATCGGCGATATCAAAGCTACTTCTCTGAAATTGCCTACGATGAGCCAGGTAGCGGGGTCCTCTTCAGCGCCCAGAGGCTCCACTGCCAACTGTCCCTGTTTCAGTCGAACTACTGATCGAGGTGGAGCTTTTATTCTATCCAGTAGTTTGTCACTTAACGGCATGGCAATAAGTGGTGCACCATATCCAGCGCGAGACGAGACCAGAGGCAATCCGATACAACGCTCAGCATAAACTTCAATCGGCTGGGGCAATATTACGACCAGCGCGCGCGGAATTGCATATACGCGCACACCCGGATACCATACCGAAAGAACTCGGCGACGAGCTTCCTCCAGACCGGTCAGGTCGTAGTCAAACAGCAACGCCGCTGGATTTACAGCACCATGAAAGACAAGGTCTTTTACTTCATTAATTTGTACCCGTTGAGCCCCCGACAGCAGGCGCTTGCTTGATACCATCAATCGCCTCCCCATTGACTGTTGAAGCGTTGACCATCAAACACAAATGGCTGCCATTCGCCGTCCGGCCAGACAACCGTCAATACTCGATCAGTCATGTAGGCGACCACCCCGTCCTGATTTACAGCGACCGAGTGAATTGTTGATGTGGACTGCGGAAGACGCAGTCTCGGCATCGCTCCGCTTGAGACAATATGAAGATCTCGTCTGTCCTTGCTGATTGTAAGAAGTCCAGTCATAGTTGTAGAAAAGTGGCCCGCCGTTATCGTGGCAATCGGTAACTCACCATGCAAGAACTGGCGATCGTGAATCGAATCGACCACTGTAATTGTTGGCGGATAGGTCGCAAAACTCCATGTTGCCAATCGCTCATCTCGGTACGCAATAAGAATCTGGGACGGAGAACAAAACATCGGTCTGCCAGGAATTATCATTACCTCCTGCTCGTTTGTTTCCAGACCCACAATGACCACATAGTAACTATTTTGACTTTCTCTTGCATAGACAAGGACAGGCTGATTGATGCCTCTTATCGTCGCACGAGAAGACGTAAGCCACAGTACACCACCAGCAATTAGATTCGACCTGACACTGCCGGCGCGCGAAGGTATTTCCAGAATTTTCTTATCGGTGCGTACCCACACATACTCGTTGTCAGGATCTTTTCGCGGGCTCGGAAAAATCGACGTCATGTCCCATCCTGGTCTCTTCGAATGCGGCAAGTCAATGTCGCCATAAAGATGGTGGGTATAGTAGCTAGGAACGCCAGCCCCTCCAATCAAAACAATTTGAAATTGCTCACGACCGGAGGCGGTAATCGCAGCCAAAGTCGCTCTGGTGACATTAGCTCCGCTGGCTACCAAAGCTGCATTGCCACTAAGCGAATAATTTTGCTGTTGGATTCCGCGACTTTGAGCCGTCGGCGATACACGCAATGAAAGCAAACTGCTAGCAGATTGACGCAATAGAAAAACTTCTCCACTGGCAATCAGACTCCAATCGTTGGCTTCCTGCTTTTGTTGTTTTTTCTTCTGCTCAGAACCGGTATCTTCGAATGGATTTTCGAGTATTTTGACGCAGTCCTGCTCAGCCGGAAGTGGCAATCTGAATTGCGATTTTCGGTTGCCTTCGGAGGCTACAAAACAGGCAGTCAACGCCTGTTCTCCAGGTTCGAGAACATCCTCTACCGTAAGCAGAGTCATTTTTCTTTTTCTCGTAATCTTCGAAAGTCGAGCACCACCAACGATGACGACGTTCTTGTCACTGACCGTCTCGAACCATCGGTCAACATCCTTGTCCGTAACTTCGTGCACAGTCCTAGAAGAGAGGAGAAGCTCTATCGATTCTTTACTTGCTCCTTGAACCAGCGTTCCTCCGGCATCCTGCAAGATTCCCCATTCAACGTCCATATCGTTTTGATCGGCGCGGCGGGCGAGAACGATTAAAATCGCCAGATGTGCGACGCGCGGCGAACCCAATTGATTCGGACCGCAGTCAAATAGTATCGTTGTCCTTTTCCTTCCGGTCGGAGACCGCCTGGAAAGTTCGAGAAATGCATGCTCACCAACAGAGCTTCGCCTGATGAACTCTTCAGGAAATTCATCAGCCAGTAACCATTCAGAAAGCACGAGACGTTCATATGTTCCTTTTCGGGCGATGCCGTCATAGCCTTCGGGCTCATCATCAGAATCTGCGGAAAGAGCGATTCGAGACGGTCCGAAAACCAGATCGAGAGTCTTGATAGTCGGACCAAGACTCCATGGTAAGGGAGCAGCAAGTAGAGATAGGTAACTACTCCATGGCGTCAGTGACCGAGGCAATTGCATCAGATCTTCTCCAGGCACGATGCGAGCGTCTCCTGATCCGGAATAAACGGTTTGGAAATAGATAATACAATCGATACCGAAGGCAATACCACTAATGGTGGTTTCAATCCAGCATTAGCAGCCAGCAATGCTCGCTCAAGCAACGCAATCGGCTGACTCGGCTGAACAACGGTTGGTATATAAACAGTGCTGTTTCTCTCCTGCCCAAGATAGACAACTCCATCCAACCAGGGCAGGTTACTCTCATCTCCGAGAACTAAAAATAACTCCTTACCTGCTACGCATTGCAATTTCTGTAACTCATTCTGCTCTCTCTTCATCAGTTTTTTCACCAATGCACGCGAAAGCCTGGAGTCGACAGCCACCACCGCCTGCGGTATCAGAGGCAAGTCCCTGAAATCCCAGGACAAATCGACAGTCTGGCTGATGGTCACGACACCTCCAGCGAACAAATCAGAAAGGGACAATTGCCTCCGTTCGAAGCAGTTAGCTCTAAGGGAAGGAACACATATGACGACTGCATGAGCATCATTTCAAATATAACCACTGATGGTATCACTGCTCTGAATCCTTAATCACGATGATTCCGATTCTTCCTCATGTTTATCCATGACACCGAGTTGCTCGACCACCATGGCGCGCACATCCTTCAGCTCTCCAGGCATCGTAGCCGCGCTAAAGCCGGCGTCTATCTCGCGGGCGACGCCTTCTAGTGAAAGCAACCATTCTTCCTGGTGCTCACCGGGTCCATCTTTTAGCAATCGCCGAGCTACCCTTGCAATGTTAGTCGCGCGTGCCAATGGACCCAGTGACGCATCTTCGACCGCATAGGTCAAAGTGGCATTCTCTGAGGGTTGCAGTATAGAGCCCAGACACTCTCGCCCAGCCTCCTGCTCTTCCTTCGATGGGATTGCTGGAATAATCGCCCAGAGGTCCGCATCTGAGGGAGCGCTTCTGCCTCCCAGCACCGCCGCCGCAGCAACAAGGCGTTGCATTTTTACGAGCCGCCTGTCGCTCAAGAAGACGCCAGCCCCGCGCAACTTTCTAATGCTGTGCGCCAAGCGACTGCGCACGCCAGACATATCGCATCCAGTAGCGAGACCGGCTAGAGTATCGATATCATCCATAGTGGCATCCGCGGTCAGAAATGCGGTATCGGCCGACCAGCCCCCTTCCAGCAGCTCTTCCAGTCGGGAATCTGGTATCGACTCGGTAAATACATGCACGAGGAAGCGATCGGCGAACGCTGCGAGACTATCAGTCTCAGGCAGTTTGTTGGTGGCACCGACACAGATTCTCAACGGACAGGCGATAGTTGAATGTCCTCGCCGGAATACACGCTCCTGAAGCAGACCAAGCAAAGTGTTCAAAATCGCCGTCGACCCGAGAAAAATCTCGTCGAGGAATGCCACTTCGGCTTCAGGAAGCATTCCGGAAGTCTGAGTCTCGACCACACCGTCCTTTAACTTTCGCAGGTCCACTGGTCCAAAGATCTCGCTGGGCTCCGTAAATCGACCAATGAGATATTCGAAGTATCGCCCTCCAGTTGCCTGAGCAATACGCCTCACCGCCTGGCTTTTAGCCGTGCCGGGCGGTCCGACGACCAGGACATGCTCACGAGCCACAGCAGCCAGCGCAATCGTCTCGATCAACGCTTGCCGCTCTACTAGGTTGCGAGAGGCACGGTCTATAGCTTTTCGAACAGACGCCGCAGAGGTCTCGAGCTTCAATGTCATACTCAATTACCCGATTTGAAATTCATCCTAAATTATCCGATCGCTGCCAGGACTATATCTCTCTTCAGAATACACTTTCCCCCCTTTTGGGAGAAATTTGAGGGTAATCGTGTCAAATTCCAATTTAATATAAACGGGCAGGCAAATCGCCAAAAGTTACGTTGCCCATTTGCTAACCGATTATGGTACCGAATGCAGTGGCGACGCTGCTTGTCAAAGTTTAGACTGAAAGAGAGACAATCACTCTTCCAATCAAAACAATAGCTAAGTTACTGTGGAAAAAACAGGCACACTAGAGAGGTTGTTTTGAAGGCTCACAAGCCAATCCAAGCGAGGCCAGTTTTTTCTTGAGCTCCGGCATAGCTGCACGAGCGGCTGCAATTCCTGCCTCCATTCCAGCTTGACCATCTTTCTTGTTGAACGACACTAAGTGAATACCGGTCGTGTCGGGATGAATATAGACGTCAGCTTTCGTAGCATTAGGACTGTCGAAAGTGTGCAACTGAATTTTCAGAGCCTGACGCGCCATTGATCCTAATCCGCGGAAAGTCTTCAGGGGTGTGTCCTTCAATTCTTCATCGATATCTACTGCAATCACGAAATCGGCGCCCATTTCCCGAACATGATTAACCGGCACGTTGTTGATCAAGCCACCGTCGCAATAAAGGCGATCGCCGATCTGAACCGGCTTTTTCAGTCCGGGCACAGCGGTGCTGGCTTGCATCGCCACAGCTAAGTCGCCCGAGGTCAATCTGCAACTCTCTCCTGAGACAACATCTGTGACGACTGCACCATAAGGGATCTTCAACTGCTCAATGGTTTTATCGCCAAGATGTTTTTTCACGTAGCCTCTGAATTTCCAGCCCCGATAAAGTCCATCGTAGGGCTTGTAACCGAACAGGCGAAGTGACAGCTCGAGCGGTTCCGTCGCGATCCGCAGATAGGGCATCGGGGTGAACTCTTTGGTGAATGTTCCTTTCAAGAACAGCTCTTCGATTTCATCGACCGGCTTTCCAGCCGCATAGTAGCCGCCTACGACGGAACCAATACTGGTTCCTGCGACTAAATCGATAGGAATATTTTCTTCCTTCAACACTTTCAGGACACCGACATGCGCGGAGCCGCGAGAGCCCCCACCACCGAGAGCCAGACCAATGCGCGGTCGCCCCAGGTTCTTGCTCGTTGAAGATGTGGTTTCGTCTGCTACCTTAACCTCTGCGGTTTGTGCAAACGCCGCCGAAACAGTAAGAAGTCCGGATATCAGCAAGGACAAACTAGTCGTTAGAGTCTTCCGCATGTCGAGTCACCTGTGGGATAAACGCAGAAATACTAGCCCGAATAGCTTTTTCGTGCCAGGTCATGCGGATCAGATTCAAAGTGCCCAAGGTCTGGTCCTGCCCGACGTTTTTAAGAACCCGACACCTCATGACATGCATTCATTTGGCTACCACTGCGAGTTCCAACGGCTGCTGAATTCTCAAAATACAACAAACGAAAAAACAATGGAAAGACGACATTATGAAAGCTTCATGAAACCGAATCGAATTTGTTCATTAATATCAAAAATTTGTCAGAATGCATAGCTGGCTCTTGTGACGCCGCATTGTGGACGAATAGAACGCATCGTCTCAAAAACCTATCGAAATACCCAACAAAAACGCTTAACTGCTAACTAGCCCCCGCCGACGGTGGTTGCTTCTTCTTGAGCCTGTCGGGAATCGGAGTGCTTGGTTCAGGCTCAGGATGGTAGTAGTCTTGCAGTGTTCGCATAGCTTGACACACTGAAATAATCATTTCGATGGTCTTCGCGCGCGACTCAGGAGTCGCTTGGTTGCTCAGAACGACCATAAGACCTTCCTCAGCACCAGTTGTATCCTCGTTTATAAACTTCAAAAGACTTAAGTTGTACCCGTATCTCCAGTCGTCGCTGTTGGTAGCAAACGCCTTTTCAAATGCGAGTTTTGCGACGTTCAACTGAACTTGCCGACTACCTGGCTCGGTCAGAGCTCTGGTAAGCGAGCAAAGCCCCAACGACTCCCAGATATGCCCGTCATGTTGGTACTGTTTAACGGCCTCCTCAAAGAGAACAGAGGCTTGTTGAAAGTCACCCGAACCTTCGAGCTTATGTGCCTGAGAAGTGAGATTGCATGCTCTGTTCCAAGCGTCGAGCGATCCCTTGCCAGGGAATTTATCTTCAGGTGTTTCCTCAAGGGGTCCACCTGTATGGGTTCGGAGATAAATGCCTAACGACTCTGCCAATGATGGCAATTGCTGTGAATGCTCAAGATCTTCCGATGCCTGAACATGGTCATTCATTTTCGCATACATCGCCGCTCTTGCTGCATATGCCGAACCCGAAGGACTGTCTTCTATAGACTTGGAAAATGATGACAGCGCTTTTTCAAACTGCTTTGAGTGGACCGCAGCAGTCCCGAGAAACTCATATACGACTGCTCGCATTTTGCTCGCGGACTTTTCGTTGACAAGCCATTTTTCGCATTCCGTCAGAATCGCGTTTTGATTACTCAGGAAATACTGGCATAGCAGCCCGTCCAAAAACTGTTTCTTGTCGCGTGCACCAGATTGAGACGACAACAGTGCCAAGGCTCTGTCATATCTGCCGGCCATCATAAGCTTTTGGTACGGCTCTGTGGGTTTATCGATTAACCAAAACAATTCAGGAACCGAATCATCAGCAAAAGCAGGGCACCCGACAATTGCGCCCAGAACTAGGAAGACAGATGACTTCTTGATCCACTTAGCCATTACTAATGGTGCTCAGCAGCCAACAAAGTAACTTTCACTATTTTCTTCTCAGCACTTCAAGAGCTTCACCATATGGGATTATCTCAGGTTATACGAAATTTGGGGAATCAACGCCAAGTAAAGCGTCCTCGCACTAGAGATCTTTGCCACTGCTCAACCCGAGTTCCACAACGGTCCCGAAATGGTCTGAGGGATACATGATGTCGCAGGATTGAATTTGAGCGCCGACTTTCGCTTTGGCTACTTATTCTGAAAAATTCCTGTGTCACTACCTACCTGAATATTCGAAGTCATCAGATTTAGGTTAGAAGGGTCGGGCAATGCTGGTACCAGATTACGGATTGATGAAGCCTCCAGCTCCATCTTACAAGCATCCACGTTTCCAAGTGAAGGTTTCTCCACAATACTTGATATCATTAAGCGGCATTCGACTTGCAGTTGCGTCCTTCGGACCGATTGCGGTTCTGCTTTGTTGTAGATATAGGAGCTGTAATGAAAACGAGAGCATTAAATCATTTCGCCTTTGTCATTGGAAGCTCATGTGCAATTGGAAGTGTCTTCGGTCTGAATTCCCTGCCAGCTGAAGCAGCTAGACACGATGCGCCGCACGTTAGGTCGGACAATGCCTCACAAACGCACCGCCAATTACAGCGACAGTTGAGGCAACAGTCGAATGCGCAAGGTACGAATACGAACAGACTCTCAAATCGATTTCGTCCTGAGGGATTTGCGCCAACGAATGATATCTCGAGAGGTCAAAGACATCAGCTCCGGTTGGCCGGCACCCTGCCAGTGGGCGTGAGAGCATTCGATCAATTGAATTCGGTCCAGAGCGTTACGATGGAAAACGGTGTAAATCTCGATCTAGGAAGCACCGAGAGAAACATCACTCTTGGAACAGGACTCTTTGCAAATAGGGCTGCCATCAGTATCACCGTTGGTGGCGTAGAGAAATCCTACACCACTGGTTCGCAGGTGACTGCGGCAGAATACGTAGCCGTGAAGCAAGCGCTATCTCATGACCAGCAGAAGCTGGTCATGGATGCAAACGGTCGGGCAGTCGCCGGCTCAGTCGATTTCAATGCAATCACCGCTCCAGATGATAAGCTTCGTGCGCAGAATCTGGTAAATCCCAATGGCGTCACCATATCTGGAGACTTTGGCAGACGCTCCGATTTCCGCCTCAAGGGTGATCTCATCAATAACGGAGTTCTGTACGCCTACTCTTCAACTGCTAATACCAAAGGAGGCGCTATCCGGGCGGACAACATTTCCAATGAACAAGGCGCGTTAATCTCTACCAATCTACCCAGCACACTTGCATCACAATTAGGTAGTACCAATAAAGATATCGATCTAGAGCTGCATGCAGAACGCAAGCTCACCAATTACGGTACCATCGAAAGTTCCGGGAGTTTAACGCTCACAGCGGGAGAATCTATTCGCAATGTATCGACGACAGGAGCTAGCCGACCCGTCATTGCCGCAACAAATGCAATCGCATTACTCTCGAAGTCAATCGAAAATCAAGGCACTATCTCATCATCTGCCGGGGACATCACCATCGACAGTCTGTCGCCTGCAGAGCTAAACGTCCTCAATTATGGTGGCACCATCAGCGCACAGAATGGCGCCATCAATGTGCGCGCCGCAGACTATCAAGAAGCATATAGTACGAACACTCTTGGAGGCGACTTGTATAGCCAAGAGTTGAACATCAACTCCGGAAAAGCCCTTTCCGAGGTCAACGTCGATGAGCTCACTGGCAACGTCAACCAGACCGGTCTGGCAGTTCATCTGAAATCGTCGACAAGTAATCTGAACATCGGAAAGGTCTGTCTTACCGGCGATCCAACTTTCTATAACACCGCTGGCAGCATTACATTGAACGGAAACATCGATGTCGCCGAACCACTGACAATTGTGGCAAGTGGCAATATTACTTTAGCCATAGGCGCTTCCATTACAGCAGGGGATCTCGGAACTAACCTGGCGAAACCGGTCACTCTCATCGCAGGAGCCAACATTATCGCTACCGCCGGTGGTGCCAATCAGACCGCAATCGGGCCAATCCCACCGACTAACAACAATAATGGAGGAGTGACACTGGATGGTACGGCGTCCGCGACAGGTGGCGAGATCAACTTCGCTAATGGCACTTCAATAACCGCCAGATCACCAGACGTCACACGCAGCAGCAATGGAGGCGAAGTTTTACTGGTAGCATTTGCGGGCTCCGGCAGTACCAGCGGCCGATTGGTCATGAATGCAGGTTCTTCGATCCTGACTGGAGGTCGCGGCTTCGGAACTGGAGGCAACGTCACCTACATTGGCAACGGTGCCGGCGTTAACGCTCTGACTCAAGGGATAAACACACGAGGAGGGACTGGTCTGGGAGGGGGTAACATCCTGCTTTCGAGGTCGTTACCTACAAAGTCTACGTCGGCCAATATCGTGTACCTTGCTGACGGATCGCTTGCGCCAGGAAGTTCGAAATTTATCGAAGGTGTACCCATAAATGCCAATATAACCATTAATGGAACGCTTTCTACGGACACCCAAGTGACTGTAAGAACCAACACCAACATAATTACGAATACCGGGTCTGTTATAAATGGATTTCAGATCTCCCTCGAAGCCGGTAATCAAGTCACAAATGGTGGAGACGTTGCAACATCCGGCGCACCTGGATCGTTGATTGATGTTCTCGGTCGAAATGGCGGTATTGTCCAAAGTGGTGCCAACGGTGCTTTTCGCTCAAATCAAGTGCTTCTGAGCACTTTGAATGGTAGCATCGGTACTAATGGCTTGAGAGTCAAGGTAGATGCTGACTTTCTCGCTTTCAAAGCAGATGGTGGCACTGCTTTTATACAGGAAGCAAACGATGTCACCATCGGAGCGAGTCAACCCGCATTTGCGTCGGCAATTGGTGTTTCTACCGCCCTCAGCACAATCGATGTCTTAGCGAATGGCAACTTGTCGGTAAACAGAGGCATAAGCAACACGTCAGGTGACTTGACACTTGCCACCGGCGGCGGCGTTATTGAGTTCCTAACCGACAGTACACAGCCGATCGTCGCTAACAACGGCAACCTCAACATCGTCAATCAAGGCACGAGTAGTAAAACGGATCAAATCATTTTTAATGACAATACGATTACAGCTCTAGGCGCGGCAGCAGGAAATGTTCTCATATCGATTGGCGCACCTGGTCCACTAGAAAAGGGTAAGGTTCCAAAAGGCATTGTGCCTCAAGAATCTGGTGGTGGAGAGGTGTTCTTTGGCAAAAAAGGAATCACTATAGCAAAGACCATCGTTCCAACATTTATTGCTAAAGGATCTGACCTCGTTTTCAATAACAATGTAAGCAAAAAGGTCATAGTCTTCAACGACGCCGCTATCATAACAGCAGATCCCCCGGAGGCTGAAGCCTTTGTCCCGCCAGCACTGCAGCGTTCAACCGGCAACAAATCAATGGTTCCTATACCGAGCGTCGCCAACTTTGAAAACACTGGTTTCACAGCGACACTACCTGCGGTGACATCTACAAATTTAAATGCTCCTAGCAATCAGGAATTGCTCTCGTCAATTCCCGGTCAGAGTATTCTTAATCTCGTAAATGTTGAGCAAAGCAGACTGACATCTCAAGTCAACTCTGAATTGGATCAAATCCAAGGCACACAGGGCTTGAATCTGACGTCTGCTGCACAGGTTCGCGACGATTCCTACATGGTGAGCCGCACCAGTCCACAACGCACTACATCCGGTTCTATCTGTACGGACATAGAAGGTTTCGATCAGGAGTTCAGCACAACTACTTCTACTGTCGACGAGAATGGCAGACGCACCATCCGTGATATCGCTCACACAAGCGAAATGACTCTCTCTGCAGCAGATGGCACCGTGTTGTTCGCCCCGCTCACGGATACGCAAATAAGCACGCCGATGGGACAGGTCCAAATAGCAGCGTCCTCCGTGGTGCTGGTATCGATAACAGATGAAACGCTCGCAGTGTACAACCTGGACGACAGAAGAAAAGACGCCGTGGTTATCGAGCGTTCTGCCGGAAGAATATCGCTATGCCCCGGAAGGCACCTGCTTATCACAATGAAGACCGGCGAATACGGTCAGGTCAATCCGCTCGAAACAATTTCGCACCGCAGAGTGTCCAAGGCAACACTTCGCGACGGCGCGAACATGTTCACTTCAGAATTCTCACCGACATCACTACTCGAATCGATTGCTCCAGCCAACAGACTGCTCCGTTCTTCTCATCCCGAAGGACGAAAACTGTCACATAGGATGCTGAAGACAATCGCTGTTCTCAATTCACTGTCCAATGGGAATGAACCGTTCCTTCATCATCTCAAACCGAGCTTAACCGCTCTTGCGAGATGATCACAAGAAGTGACACAGCATTGTTTCGTTGACATTTCCAGCTACAATTGGCACCAGACAGCATAAGGAATCACCAGATGAGCAAGCTATTCGAGCCAGTCAAAATTCGCAACGTCGAAATTCGCAACCGCACCGCGGTATCGCCGATGTGCATGTACAGCGCAATTGATGGCAAGCTGACAGACTTTCATCTTGCTCACCTCGGGCGCTTTGCAATGGGTGGCGCCGGTCTGATATTCGTTGAAGCCACTGGGGTCTCACAAGAAGGTCGAATCACACATGGTGATTCCGGATTGTGGAATGACGGACAAATGGAGCCGCTCAAGCGCATCACCGCACTTCTGAAATCTCTTGGCGCCACTCCGGGCATTCAACTCGCGCACGCCGGCAGAAAGGCGAGCTGTCACAGACCATGGGACGGCGACGGACCAATTCTCGACTCAGACAAAAAGGCGGGAGAAGAGCCGTGGCAAACATTTTCCGCTAGTGCAATCCCATGGGGAGAAAACTGGCACACTCCAAAAGAGATGGATGAAAAGGACATGGAGAAAGTGCGCAACGACTTTCTTGCCGCAGCAAAACGCGCTAAAGAATGTGGTTTTGATGTAATTGAAATGCACAATGCACACGGTTATCTATTGCAGTCGTTTCTCTCCCCTATCGCGAACCAAAGAAAGGATCAATATGGCGGTTCGCTGGAAAACCGCATGAGATTCCCACTTTCGGTTGCCAAAGTTCTGCGTGATTTCTGGACACAGGACAACCCAATGTTTGTGCGCATCTCATCAGTCGATGGAATCGACGGTGGCTTCACCATCGAAGAGGCTGTCGAATACGCGAAAGAGCTGAAAAAACTCGGCGTCGATGTCATCGATTGCTCGTCCGGCGGTCAACCTGGAAAAATGAACTTGCGTTCGGCGCTGGGCTACCAGGTCCCATTTGCGCGTGAGATCAAACACGGCGCCGACATCAAGACAATGGCTGTGGGTTTCATCGTAGACGCCAATCAGGCGAACAAAATCGTTGAAGAGGGCAGCGCCGACTTCGTCGCTCTGGCGCGCGAAGCTCTGAACAATCCGCAATGGTTCTTCCAGGCGGAGCAACAACTCCGTCAAGCGCCTGAAGGCAATCCGTACGAGGAATGGCCTGTCCAATCAGCGTTTTGGCTGGAAAAGAGAAAGAAAACTCTCGACAGGCTGCAGAGCAGCGTCCCGGTCGGCCAACATTAGATATTATGCGCGATCTTTAACACAGCATAAATCAATCGTTAGTTTCTTGGCGAATCGTACGAAACGTACTTTAGAGTATAAGTGCGGTACTCGCGGGAGTTTAGTATGCAAATTTTCAAACCAGTCAAGACTAACGACAGCTTATTTCAAAAATACGAATCCATGCTGAAAGATGCCATGGAAGCCGTGCACAAGCGTCTTCACTTTTCGCCTTTCCCGGAGATGCCGTCGCCGAAGGAGTACGGTGAAACCGCCGAGGCTGACCAGAAGCAAAAATTCGAATCTCAGCTCCAGGGCAAATTCGACCGTCTTAAACAGAGCTCAGACAGTTGGCTGACAAGCGATGAAGAGAGTCCGTACACAGGAAAAGCCCTGTCGCTCAGCTATCCAACGTTATCAAGCGCCGATGCCTACGTCAAGGCCGCCGAGGCCGCCAGTCAGGACTGGAAGCGGACGGATGCAAAGACTAGAGCTGGAATTCTGATTGAAAGCCTGCACCGCCTGAAGAGCTGTTTTTTCGAACTCGCTTTCGCCACCATGCACACGACCGGACAGTCTTATCTGATGAGCTTCCAGGCAAGCGGACCCCACGCTGCAGACAGGGCGCTTGAAGCAATTGCACTTGGATACCAAGAACTGACACGCTTTCCCGATCATGTCAGCTGGGAGAAAAGCGCCGGCAAGTTTACTTTAAAGCTAGAGAAGTACGGCACCAACATTGGTCGCGGCCTCGCACTCGCGATTGGCTGCAGCACATTTCCAACGTGGAACACAATGCCCGGGCTCTATGCCAGTTTGATTGCAGGCAATGCGGTGATTGTCAAGCCACATCCGAAGTCAATCTATCCTATCGCTCTAGTAGTCGGCATTATTCAAGAGGTTTTGAGTGAAAACGGCTTCGATCCAAACCTGGTGTTGCTCGCCATAGATAAAGCAAATCAACCGATCACGAAGCAATTGGCTGAGCATTCGGCCGTTCGCATTATCGATTTCACGGGAAGCAATTCATTCGGAACCTACATAGAAGGCCTGCCCAATAAGATTGTTTTCACAGAGAAAGCCGGCATCAATAGCGTAATCATAGACAGTGTTGATGACCTGGAAGCCGTAGCGAAGAACATCGCATTCAGTATCAGTCTTTACAGTGGGCAAATGTGCACCGCACCTCAGAACATCTATGTCCCCGAATCCGGTGTCAAAACAAAAGAAGGTGTCAAATCACTCGCAGAAGTAGAAGCTGCAATCGTAGAAGCGACAAAAGGTCTTGTCGAGCATCCGAAGGCTGGCTTCGCGGTAGCAGGAGCAATTCAGAGCAACGATACGGTGGAACGTATCAAGACGGCCGCAGGACTTGGTGGCAAAATTCTTCTCGAAAGTAAGCCTATTGCCAATCCAGAATTCGCCGAGGCGCGCACACAGAGTCCTATCATCATCGAAGTTGCTAGTGACAAACGCGATCTTATCAAAGGTGAAATGTTCGGTCCGATTGTATTTATTGTTCCAACAAAAAATACAACCGAAAGTATCGAACTCGCCGCTGCTAGCGCACGAGAACATGGCGCCATCAGCTGCAGTGCATATACAAAAGATCCAGCAGTTATGGAGAAGATCGCTCTGCAGATGGCAGAAGCTGGGACGCCCGTTTCGTTCAATCTTACTGGAATGGTGTACGTCAATCAGAATTCAGGCTTCTCCGACTTCCACGTAACTGGCGGGAATCCAGCCGGCAATGCTTCGTTCACCAACCCCGAGTTCGTCGTGAAAAGATTCATCCGCGTCCAATCGCGGGTCGAAGGAGAATAACGCCTGAATTCCACTAATTAGTAGAGACACGCTGACGACCCTATTTTAAGGGTCGTCAAAGCAAGAATCGGAGCCGTTAAACTGCCTACAGACTCTCCTCAGCCACCGCATTGCTATCAAAGCCCAGAATGTTCTTCGTGAGCGCCCCACCGACAAAGACGAGCTCATGGAGTGCGTCGTCCAAATGTTTGTCTTTGACCACGACTGTCTCACCTGCTTCTGGAGCAGCGAATAATGCAGCCTTTCGAAACAACTCTTTGATGAACGCGCCACTTGCACCATCAGTCCGTTTGATGAAAGACTCAAGGTCCTCGACTTCGAGGGTTAAACCTCTGGCATACAAGTCGAAGATTTTTCGTCGACAATCAGCATCAGGCAGTGGAATTTCATACGCTTGATCGATTCTCCCCGGTCTCGAGGACAATGCTGGTTCGAGTATGTCTGGACGGTTAGTAGTTAGTAGGAACAGAATATCCATATCATCACTTAGACCGTCCATTTGATTGAGAAGCTCGAAAAGAACGGGCTGAGAACAACCACTCGTCTCTTGCATCGAGCGTTCCTTCGCTACCAGATCCACATCTTCGATGACCACCATAGATGGTGCCAACCATCTTGCGATCTCACAGGATGTTTCAATCAAGCCAAGTCCTCGCCCAGTCACTATCAACACAGTGCGTTCCTTCATGGCCGAAGCGAGATACATCGCAGTGAGCGTTTTGCCGGTTCCTGGTTTTCCATGCAGAAGAACACCGCGGCGGAGACTTCGACCGGCGGATAGCAGCTTGGTGCTGAACACACCGGCATCTACAGTTTGACGTTCTATTCGCTTCAACAATCCCTCAGGCAAGATGATCTTGTCCCGCGTAATTGGTGTCAGTGCGTGAAACTTAATGCCAGTGCCGCCCGTGGAAGTTCTTTCCTCATTGGTTTTCGTAATCGAGAGTATTTTCCCGCGATAGATGTTGTGATCTGTGATCGCTCTACGGATGGTATTCATAAATTCTTCAGCGATTCCTTTCTCGGTCGCCATCACGTCGAGGTCTATACCAGCCATTCC
Organism: uncultured Candidatus Obscuribacterales bacterium; assembly: GCA_964418155.1. Classification (GTDB taxonomy): domain Bacteria; phylum Cyanobacteriota; class Vampirovibrionia; order Obscuribacterales; family Obscuribacteraceae; genus JADYXR01. The sequence goes on from CAYQKX010000010.1 coordinate 102,055, forward strand.
GCCGAAATCCATTGGCTGCTGACGAAGCAAAGCCACCAGTTTGTGCTCACCGGAGATGAGGAACAAGCCACTCTGCACACAGGAAAGAGGCGTACCTCCGTCGAGCTTTATCGTCGTGTATTGGACCGGACCTTCCTTCGCGCCACCGAATCCAACAAAGCTAGCCATCGAACTCGGAGATACCAACTCTGAGAGTCCAACCCCCGTAAAGTTCATGAAACCACCCTGGATTCCATGGATTTTAACGGTTCTCCCTGGGGCCTTCACGAAGGCCTCTATGGCGAGGTGAATGTTTGGATGGTTGTACTTTTCGAAGTGTTCTGTAATGACTGGATAGTTCGTAGGGTTTTGACCCATGTGAGCCTGAACCAATTGGCGAAAGTTCTTTCTTCCGAATTGTAGAATTGGCACGATTATTGCCTCGCGTACAAGAGAGTAATGGGGCTCCTGGAACTCGCAGCACACTAACTCCATCTTACTTCGATTTTGCAGGAAAAGCCTCTACACAGATAAGAGCTCTTGGATAAAAGCCTCGGGCAATTTCTCTAATCTTGAGCATTACTGCACCAGGTCCTACAACGACATGATGAATGTCGATTTGGAATCGACATTCATCATCGCCGACGGAAGAATAACAATGTTATGTACCGCCAACACGATCTGCCAGGAGCGATGGGCAGAGATGCGTCGTTAATATTGAAAACTTGGCAGTTGCCCCCGGCATTACCGCTGGTGGCAACACCTGCTCATTCGATCAAATGTGATAATGCTTGATCACCGTTCCAGGCTTATCCGGGAACTCCTGACCATGATCCAACCAATCGCAGGTTACATCTTCGCATCTACTTTGAGACGATTCTCCAACTCATCGAGCTGTTTTAGTCTGGCCTGTGCTAGCTGACTGGGAAGCGTGCCCTTCTTGATTTGCTGCTGACGAGTGATCTCGCCGCGAATGTTGATCCGAAGCGTATCCAGGATTGCAAAAGTGCTTGCCGGAAGCCCAACTACCCCTGCGGCAAACAGGTTGTTGTTGGTTCCACGAGATGCTGTTAATCCCTTATTTCTGTTATAGCGATGGTTGAAGCCAGGGTAAATGAACAGAATCCCACTTGCTAACTTCGAAAGACCAACATAGGCACCAGCACCGATGTTCTGCGTAGCAGTCAATTTCGCTTTATCGCGAGCCTTCTCACTGCTCAAAATAGCATCCTCGAAAGTCTTCTCGCCGGATGCATATAGCGAAGAGCGTTGTACGGCGATCTCAACCTTTTCTGGCACAGTTTTGGAGTTCTGGACAGCCTTATCAAGCAACGCATGATCGGCTTTCAGCTTCGCGAGCGTTGCGTTTTCTGCGGTCTGTGTCGCAGGACGCAATAGATGACGATGATGTTCAGAGACTGCCTTCGCGTACACTCTGCTCACAACCGGACCAAACATAGTCAGACCACCGGATACCGCGAACAAAACCCCAGCCCAACCGTTATAAACGCGCTGTCGGCGGTTGAGCGAGAGCCAGGCTAAACGGCAGCCAATAGCGTTGGTACTGTATTTGAAGAAATCAAAACCATACTGCATCTGTTGAAACGCAAAAAGTTTTCGCTTTGATATATGAAACCTCTCAAATTGCTGCAAGTTTTGATCAAGCATATCTTTCAAAACCTGTTCTTCCGCCTGGTCTATCTCGACTCGAGCGGAAAGCCTCGACATAGAAATCTCTGTCGAGATCATTTTGGCTCGTTGGTCCAACATCGATTCAATCTCATTTCTCAAAGCTATTACACGCTTGCGGGACTTCCCGGCGGAGTAACCTTTTCTGTAAGCCTGGACCATGTGAAACTCGTTGACACCAAATTCGAATCCAGCAGCGCTTGCGCCGATGATACTTCCAATCATCGGGATTGTGTTTGCGTTCTCCTGGAAGATTCGATGGACACCCAAGGGATGCCTGATATGTTTGCCTCGGTTGTAAACCGACATGATTCCACCGGCCAATCCCAAACCCGAGTTGGCTTCTTGCCAAAACGCATAACGCCAGCCTTTCCAACGTCCTTGTTTAGCCACCTCTTGATTGTAATGAATTCCAAATCTCTCGAGTTCGATCTCTTTCAATATGATCTGCCGAGTGAGATCGTCGATTTTTTTTTCTACCTCTTCGTCGCTCAAGCTAACGCCCTCGCGCAGAATGGGCGTGTCTGTCGGACTGCTCTGGGCGAGCATTTGTGCGTCTACGACAGAATCTAAAATTGGAGTTTCGCTCTTAATGGTCGTCTGATCGGAGGGCAAATTCGATTCCGATTCAGCTTCATTTTCCTTCGATTCGAGCGTCGCTGTTTTGCTCGTCGGTGGTGATGCAGCAACTGCGTCATTGATATCGGCTTGTTCGGAAATTTGATTTGACGAGCCTGACTCAGCGGGAGATGTTGCAGACGGTCTCGGCGTGTCATTGGCGTTAGGTTGTGACTGCTCGTTGGTAACAACTGGGGGCGTTGGCGCCTCGCCAGCACTGGCTGCTGCAGCCCAGGCCCCGAGTGGGTAAAACATTAGTTCGATCACTAAAATGAATGCCAAACTCGCTTTAAAAAAACATCTGGACGCCATTATTGCTATTCTTCCTTCTGTAAGACAGAGCCTTCCAAGGTAACAATGTTGTATGGTCGTGTTGTGATCGTTTCCATTTCGCAAATCTTTCGGGACAGTTAGTCGATTGTTGCTCTCGTATACGTCACACCATACCGGTTTGTCATTCTTAAGACCGATTCAGATCTCGTCGACACCAAGACAAAAGTCTATATAAGGATACAGAGACTAGAGCCAGTTTTGTAGCAGGAATTGCCGACAAAAATGAACACTCGTTCATCATTCGGATCGTTATTTAAGTGACGGACAAGCAATAACAGGGTGCGTCCGCCTGTACAACAGGTGCGCTGCGATACTACGTTCAAGCCCACCCTGAAATACATCTTTTTTACCGAGCGCGGACAACGCGAATCGCTTACCAGTCACATTATATGGCTCACGACCCGCTCTTTGTGTTTTTGGATTCCAAATCAAAGAGCTGCTGAAAGCATTTGACTACGTTGACCAGGCGCGTTGCTTGCCAGTAGCCATCCTTGTTTTGCAGTTCACCGACCATTTCCAAATCAACGTTGAATTTCGCATTGTGCATTACCATCGTGACTGTAGCGGTGTTTCCCTCGACATTGATTGCTCTCACTTGTCGCACAGAGAGCGTGGAGATGCCGAGCCTTCGATCAAGAGAACCCATCGAGACTTTGTTTGAATCCTTTTCTTCCGAAGTATCGAAACTGCCAGTTTCCACCAGCCTTTTGAAGTCATTTGCGAGACCGGAGGCTAGCTCCGCACGAACAGTGTTCTCACTAACCAGGCCACCCGACAAAATCCGCTCCAGGTACTCTCCTCCCAGGGTTTTGCGAAGAGGCGATGCGAGTAGATCCTTGACCATCGAGTCTGCAACTTGATCGATGCTGAAGTACATCTGGAACTTAGATAGATTGTGTTCTCGCGCAGAGTCTTTTATCTGCTCCAGTGAGTACTGGGGCGACGTGGTCCAATACCAGAAGCCTCCACCTGCACCTAACAGTACTACAACCAATACCACTATGACGATGCGAGCCATTTACAATCCTCAGCGTCCTAAAAGCTTATCAAATCGGCTGTCTGAGGTTTGTAATATTCTGCGAGTAAGATCGGAAGATTGCAGAGCCCGTGCAGTCTTTACTAAACAAATTGCTACTCTTCGAATATGAGTGGGGTGGATTGACATGCAAAATCAGGTGGAGAACCCAGCTAACAATGCTGGAGGAGACAATTTAGGTACAACCAGTGGCGCTTCCGATCAATCTATAAACTGCGTCGATTTGGGCTCCCGGGACGATAGTGACCGCGCGCAGAATCTTCGAAGTTCTACTGCCAAGCCTAGCTGCCTCAATGATCTGGAGATCGATATGAGTGCAGGTGGTAGTGCAGTTGATTCCAATACTCGACTCTCTTTGAATAATTTAAACGATGCAGGCCGATCGAACGCAGACAGCGGAGTTAACCTTGAAAATCTCGAAGTTCGACGAACTAACGTCGATTCAGACGCGCCGCATGTGCCTCTCGATCACTCATCTCTAATCAATGCACTCAACGCCGAAGTTAGTCAGCCCGACAGCTCTGACTTTGAGGGCGCCCTGAGAAACTCTCCGCCCATCGGCAATTCATTTTTCAGTCAGATGTCAGACTCTTTTCCCGCATTGTCTCCTGAAAATGGTTTTCGTGCAGCGGCCTTGCATCCAATTTCTTATATCCCGGATTCACCAGAAGGAGGCTCCCTTCCAGCAGATATTCCTGGACCTGAGATCATACTCCGTGGCGCCGGTGGCGGTGGCGGTGGCGGTGGTGGCGGTGGTGGCGGTGGTGGTGCTGGCGGCGGTGGTGCTGGCGGCGGCGGTGGCGGCGGACGTGGTGCCGGTGGTGGTGGCGGTGGCGGTCGTGGTGGCGGCGGTGCTGGTCCTGCTGGCGGCGCCGAACTCGTCGACGGAAAAGACAAAGGCAACAAAGCGAAGGAAAAAGTCCTCGAAGAGAACGTGGAGCCGCTTAAGCAAATGCCACGCATTGTTCCGGATGCAAAACTAGAACCGATACAATCTCAGCATCTGGACAAGATAAGAAAGACAATCAGAGAGACCATGGATTTCCTAAAGAGATAAAGAATTTCCCATACTCTGGATCTCGCTGAGTGCAGATCGCTTGATCGCTTACCTGCTAATTCCTGGTATCCTTCCACTGACTGCCGACGAACAATGGGAAGGTTAGCCATGCCACAGACAAAAATGAAAAATAGACAGTTTCGTTTGAAGAATAGACCTGTCGAGCGAGTTGTACCGGATAACTTTTCTTTTGTCGAAGAAGATGTGCCAGACCTCAAAGATGGTGAAGTACTGATCCGCAACAGGATTCTTTCACTCGATCCCACCAACAGAATCTGGATGACTGACATGGAGCAATACATGCCGCCAGTGGGAATTGGCGAGGTCATGCGCGGTCTGGGAATCGGTCGCGTAGTAGATTCGAAGAACCCGAATTACAAAGAAGGCGACTTTGTATCCGGCTTACTGGGTTGGCAAGATTTCTTCAAAGCTGGTGCCGAGGAGCTGAAGGTACTCTCAAAACTTCCTGAAGTGCCGGGCGTGACCTTAGAAACCTTCGCAGGTGCCGCTGGTATGACAGGACTGACGGCATATTTCGGACTGCTGGAAATCGGACAACCGAAAGCGGGAGAGACGCTGGTCGTTTCTGCTGCAGCGGGAGCTGTTGGAAGCATTGTCGGACAACTCGGAAAAATCAGCGGTCTCAACGTTGTTGGTATTGCTGGTAGTGCAGACAAGTGCAAGTGGCTTGTCGATGAGCTTTCATTCGACGCTGCAATCAACTACAAAGAAGCCGGATGGAAAGAGCAACTAAAAAATGCAACGCCTAACGGTATCGACATCGACTTCGAAAACGTGGGCGGCGAGATCATGGAGACCGTCTACCAACGAATGAATTTATTCGGCAGGATCGTCTTGTGCGGACTGATTTCCGGATACAACGATAAAGACGATTCAAAATCCAGACTGCCCCTGTCATCGGCACTGATGAAACGTCTGCGAATTCAGGGCTTCATTGTCATGGACTTCGCCGACAAAAATGTCGAGGCAATCACAAAACTCGCGACATGGATTGCGCAGGGCAAGATTAAGCACAGAGAGACCATCGTCAATGGTTTAGAAAATGCGCCAACTGCATTGAACCAACTCTTTGACGGTGGCAATGTTGGCAAACTTCTGATCAAGGTTTCCGACGACTAGCTGGGCAAGCAGGTCTCTCATTAGAAACAAAAAAATCACCGCCAGGCAGTATGGTTGGTATAACGTGCAAAAAACCGCGGATAGACAAATCAGTCAGTATGGCAAATATCAACTTTAGAACAGCAAAATACTTACTGAGCGCACACAACCCGGAGCAATGTCCTCCAGAACAAGGCGCGGAAGTAGCATTCGCCGGCCGGTCTAACGCGGGAAAATCCAGTGCACTCAACACACTTACGCAAAACAAGAAGCTTGCCCGCACCAGCAAAACCCCCGGGAGCACACAAGGAATCAACTTCTTCACACTGCACGACTCGCCTCGCCTAAGACTTGTGGACCTTCCCGGTTATGGCTATGCAAAAGTTCCACGGTCCATGAAAAACAAATGGAAAGAACATTTGTCGCAGTACCTACAACGAGATTGCCTGGAAGGCCTAATTCTTGTAATGGACATTCGTCATCCGATGCAGGAGTTCGACAACATGATGATCAACTGGGCAGCGGCATGCGAGATGCCACTCCATGCGCTACTAACCAAGGGCGATAAGCTCTCGCGAGGCGCAGGTCAGAATACACTTCTGAAAATTCGAAAAGAGCTCAAAGAAGCCGGTTTCGACAATGTCACAGTACAGGTTTTCTCTTCAACAACGGGAGACGGTGTCGACGAGCTCACAAAACGACTGTCGATTTTGCTTCAACCAGGCAGCGAATAGTGAGAGATCACGTGTTCCGCCCGAATTCGGGAAAAGATTAGAACGCGCAGCACTGGGGACCACCGGCGTCCCAGTAGATGCCCCACAAAATTTGTTAATCTCGAACTAAAAAGTATCAGAACACACTCTATGCCGGCGAGACGCCGGCGGTCCCAGTGAGCTGCGCGTTTCGAACGATGCCCTTTCTTCGAACAATGTCATTGCTCGAACAACTTAAAGCCATAAACCCCACAACCTGCATAGGCGTGTAGAAAATCGAGATAAGGCAAATTCTATTTCACGAATAGACGCCGAAACACATCGCACAAAGAATTATGCAAACTAGCGCCATCACTCGGGTGAGCACGTAGTGCCTCTACCCCTGTAGTCAACTTCTTCCCTCTGCCGGGAAACAAAATTGCGGCATATCTTATCTTGCTTAGGTCCGCTGACTCCTTCGATTGCTTCTTCACCCTGAGAATATCATCGACATCTTTCTTGTGAGGTTTCAATTCAGGACTGTCGGAATCAATCCAGTACTTCGGATCGAACAGCAGGACGGTGGCAGGTTTACCCGGAGTGGCAATGAAGATCGCTGCACCCGTGGGTACGTCTTGCGAGCCTGGAGCTCCTGCGTTGGCGCTCCACGGGACAAAACTAACTGCACGACCTGTCGTCGGCGACCGAAGCTGCACCGCTGGTAGACCATCATTCTTTGGTTGAATGATGATGCCTTTCTGGAAACTCTTGACCCAATGATGACTCTCGCACTTGTAACCAGTTTCAGCACAGACTTGAAGCATGGCGTTGAGCACCTTCATACAAGCCCATCGCTGATATAAATACGGGAAATAGTTAAGCGGTAAGTTGAGCGCATCGTCTTCATAGGTAACGCCAGACTGCTCATTGAGCGCGAGATAACCTTCCAATACCGCTCGGTAAGCAGGATTCTTCAACAGAACCATATTCACGCGCAAAGACGTGATCGTTGAGCTCTTCACTTGCCGAAGGAAATTGGCTCGCGTGCATGCAAGATTGTACTCACTCGACAACGCATCGACGTCCGCTGGCGCCACCGGTGGTGCGGGCATCGATTTTAGTGCTACCTGCAGCCTCAAGAGCCGACTTCGTAGTGCGGCAACATATGTTTTTACAAGTCGATTCTCGTACGCGTCGAGACTGCGCTCAACTACTACGTCGAAGATCTGATACAGCTTGGTACTTGATACTAGATTGCCAGGAATTGTCATGGCCTGCGGCAAGCGAGAGATGTCCGGTCTTCTGGCCTTATTGACACTTCTAAGCTCGAGCTTTGGCAGCAATATGGAGTGCGAATTTTTTTCAAGAATCTTGAGTATATGGAGCATTCCAAACTGCTCTCTCGTTCCTCTAATCGCCTTATGTAACTTGAGGTATTCAGTCTCCAGCGACGATGAAGGATCTCGCGGAGGCAACCCACCCAGCCTGGCGCCGCAATCACTGAGTTGCCATGCGATTGTAAAAGGAAGTGATTCAGTCAAATCGTTGAGCACGGAAGACAGATCGATCCCTGTGAAAAAACGCGGCATCACAGTAACGGTTCTGCACTCTCGCATGCCGGCGAAATCCAAGTAAAGTTCGTAAGTGCCTGGACCACCGGCTGGCCACTCCGAATATGCAACGGCTCCGTTCGTCAACACGGGCAGCGGCGTGCCGCCTACATGCAACGAGATGGCGTTGTGGTATTGCTGTGGAACATCAATCGCAATACCACACTTGAATCCTTCCACTGGTTCCGGAATGATTGCACCAGAGTAATCATAGAAGCTGAGTCTAGAAGAAGGATGCGATTCCATTTGTGTGAAAACTGTAATTGAGCTGCTGGATTTTGTAATTGCTTCGAGGGAAGCGGTTGGCAGTTATGTCATTCAAACGTTGAAGCATGGTGCCAATCCTGAAATCTGTCCCCTTTATTCGCGGCAGGATTTTTTGAATGATTTGATCGTCGAGCGCTTCTTCCCATGGCAAGCCAATCCGCACAGCTTCATCGACGTATCGACTGATCTCATCAACAACACGGATGGAAAATGGTTGAACTTCCGCGACAGCATCAAATATGGCCATAAGCCAGTCTCGTAATTCCGGACGTTGAATACGGGACGCTACCTCCTCTCGAAGGTGTGTGACCTCAATTACTTGAGCCCGGTCATAAATCTTGTCAGCAAAATTTTGCGTCGTCTCGTCAATGTTGACAGTACCAACGAAGTACAGATTCGGCGTCAAGTCGACGACGTCAGGTCCGGACATGGTCACTTGCGCTTTTCCGGCGCTAGTAAGGACTTCCATAGCAGACAAGAACTTGGCGAAATAGTACTCAACGCGTGCCAAGTTCATCTCGTCCAGGACCAGATGAAAGGGCTGGGGTCTCCTGTTCACGCTGATCGCCGATTGATACGCTCTGGACGCCTGCCGCAAAAACAAACTGAAGTCAGTGTCATAGTATTGCTTGCTCAAAGGGTTGTAATAGCCGAGCAAATCTTCGTTGGTTGTCCAGTTCGGGGCGACAGCCACGAGGCAATACTTGGCATCAACAGCGTCAGCGTACGTCCGTGTTAAAAGGGTTTTACCGCTACCACTCACTCCGCACAGGATCACAAACCGTCGAGTTTTCAATGAAAGGTGGTACCGTCGCAAAAGATCAGCGTTATAGACTGCTCCAGACGTATCAATTTTCTTGAGAATGTACCCAAAATCAGGTTCTGTATAAGACATTACGGCGTCATCCCCTCTGCCGTGCGATAAGCACTAAAGATAGCTTAGAATATCACACTGTCTACATTTCCGGCCGTAGCGCGAGGGAGCTTATGAATCAGGATTATACATGGGACCAACGCTACCAGAAAGGAAAAGATGCCCTCCCGTGGGACACTGGTGAGCCAGCGCAGGAGCTGATTGAGTTCTACGAACAAATTGATTCTCCTCCGCCATATGTTCTAGAAATCGGTTGTGGCTCAGGAACGAATGCAATCTGGATGGCGGGAAATAAGAGTTCTGTTGTTGCAACGGATATCTCACCAGCAGCTATTGCGATGGCCAAGGAAAAGTGCAAGTCACGCGACTTGCAGGTTGAATTTCTGGTCTCGGATATCATGGAGGCGACACCTGTCCCTGCTGGCTCGGTGAACTTTGTCTTCGATCGCGGCGTGTATCACGTAATGGCGAAAGAGCACCGTAGGATGTTCATTGATCGCGTCGCAGAAGCGCTGTCAGATGCTGGCTACTGGTTGTGCCTCGCCGGTAACGCAGACCAAATCAGAGAACCTGGTGTGGAAGGACCACCGCAATTGACAGCCGGCGATCTCATTGACCCTACTCAAGAACAATTCGAACTTTACCGACTGGAGCGCTCGACTTTCGAGTTACCGAAGCTCGGTTCGCACCTTGCCTGGAAAGCCCTCTTTCGCAAGCGGAACAAGAGCTAAGGCTCTTTTCAATCCATTCCCGACAAAAGTTAGTCAACCCTCAGCAACGGTGCATCCAGTACCACACAGATGCGATTCTCGGCGGGTTGAATGAATCGGCGAAAAAAGCCTTCAGGACTGTAGATAGGTGTGCCGTGACTAGCTCTTAAACTGACTGAGTTTTTTAAGAAATTTATTCCAGCCCTTGTCGTCCTTGACTCCCTCTTTCTCGTATAACTCTTTCGGATTGAACTTCTTTTTGAAATCCTCAACTTGCTGTGAAAATGGTGGCATCGTAACAAGCTTTTCTGCCGCTGTTTTGACTGGTCCTGCAGCCCCGACGAATTTTTCTTCCGACTGGTTCAGTTGACGTTGAAGATTCTCGACAGCAGGTCTGGCTGTTGTTTGCCAGTATTTAAGAGTGTCAGGATGATCGCGAAGTTGCTTCTCGATTGCCTCGAAATTTTTTGGAATCTCGGCGGCATTCATTTTTCGAATGGTGAACGAATCAGTCGATCTGCAGGGCCAGAAAAGAGATCTGACCTCAGACTGACGCACCGCTTCTTGATGAACATCGAGCACCGCCCGTGATGGCAGAAAGACAGATAGTCCTCCGAGCTCGCCATACTTAAGGCGCGATTGCGCACCGAAGGAAAACTCACTCGACATCAGTCGATCTGCTCCATGGAAGGCTTCTGTCATCTTGGCAGACTTCTCTTGCAAGGATTGAACGGACTTTAGTAAGGCGCCGTCAGGATCATCCAACTCTTTGTTTTTTACGGCTTTCTCAACAGCATTGAGAAATGCCTTGAGGTCCCGCTCTTGATTCTTCATTGGATCGGGAAATATGCTCAGAGTAGCGAATGTGGGTAGCGCGTCTATCAACTCATGAATGCTCTCTTTCGCCTTTTCAGATTCCATTGTCTTAGCCAGTCGCTCGCCTAGCTCATCCAGGGCTGTTTTAAACGAGCGCTCTTGACTGAGATCGAAAAGCGCCAACGTCGGAGTTCCGCGAATCCCGTCGGTCTTGCGTGAATCATTGGCTCCGTCGGCAGCCTTCGCGATTATCTTACGCCCGAGCTTCTCAGCGTCCATCGTGGGGTCTTGAAGCAATGCCTTCAGCCATGCATTCAAGTCCTGCCCGTCAACATCGTCGGCAGCATCAGCGCTCTCAATTTCCGCAGATGCCACTAGACGTTTAGTAATTCCTGTCATCTTGTCGAGTGCAGAATGTTCTGCCATCAGACAAGCATCAAGATTGACCAAGTCCAACTTCTCATGTCCGCTGCCGGAAATTCCGTCTCGAACCGCCCGTTCAAAATCAGGAAGCGAGATCTCCCCTGAGTCTCCAAGGAGACCTCTGTTGCCCAATCCATGGGCGTTGACCACAAGACCCACCTTGGAAGCAGGATAATCTCGGCAAGTGACAGACAACAAGTCTTTGAGGTCGTCCTTAAATCCATTAGAGCGCGTTTCGCTCAACTCCTCGCATTTGCCGTCCCGGATGCGATAGCGCTTTAACACCACGCCTTTCTTCGCCTTATCCGCAGCATCGACGGTCGGTACGACAGCCTGAGCGATGATCGTCACAGGTTTTCCTTTAGTCGCCTCCTCCAGCGTCTTGAGCCGATTGATTTTGTCCTCAGCACCCATACGCCCATTCGGACCAGCATTGTCCAGATTGACAGCCAGATTTATGGCGATAGTCCACTCAGACTTGGGAGCTTCGGGAGTCTTCTTCGAACCTTCCGGAGCATCCAATTTCTTTTCGCCGCCAGTGGAAGTCTTCGTCAGACAGTCCGCTCCATGCTGGAAGAACTGTTCAAGCAGATTCAATCGCCCGTCGCCGTGGTTGGTCTCGAGCCATGGCGCAGCTTCAGAAGGATACTGATCAGATTGTCGAAAAGTTTCCATTTGAAAAACAACCGTACTAACACTCAAGAACAATTATCTTCATTTGAAACATCCTGACCAAGGGTAAAATTACGAGAACTGGCAATCGAAAATCATTAAACGAAATCAGTAGACACCTGCAAAAATCCTCTCTGCCACTGTGTCTTCGAATTCTAAAGGAGCAGTCACAGATGGTCAGAATCGCGTTGCCGTTGGAGCCCCGCACCACAGGTAACACCAGCCTTTTGTTATGATATTTCCGAACATCAAACCTAAAGTCCGAGATCGCTCAATCCAGGATGATCGAGAGGTCGGGCACCAGAACGTTGCCAATGATACTTTCTGTCGACGCTCTTAATAGGCAAATCATTTATCGACGCGTATCGCAACTTGTTGAGCCCCGAATGATCAAACTCCCAATTCTCATTTCCGTATGATCGGTACCAATTCCCCGAGTCATCATGCCACTCATACGCAAATCGTACGGCTATTCTATTTTCAGAGAAAGTCCATAACTCCTTAATCAACCTGTACTCCAGCTCTCGCACCCACTTCCTTCTGAGAAAATCGACGATCTCACCACGCCCAGTGATAAACTCAGAGCGATTCCGCCAATAGCTGTCTGCAGAATAACCAAGGCTGACCTTCTCTGGATCACAGCTGTTCCATAAATCTTCAGCCCCGCGAACTTTCTGAATGGCAGTCTTTAGAGTGAACGGCGGTCGAATAATTGTCATGAGAAAAACCCGTACAATACAAATCGACAGTTTACCAAATACAACTAGAGTCCTTGACCTTAAGGTCAGCGATACAAGGTACGACGATAAGAAGCAGTCTGGAGCGTGTTCTAGCCGGCCGGTCGCCGACAGGCCGCTATCAATCACATGCAATACGCGTTCGCATCAAGCTGCCGAGCCAACATAAGATGCCATCAGAGATGGTACCGCTCTTTGCATTAACAAAAATCAGTTCTGACGAGATTCTGTCAGATCCACTGACGCAGAGAGCCAATCCTGAATTGAAGAGACGGTGTCTTCGACCTTAACATCCGTCGTGTCGAGAACCTTCATTCGGGGCTCTGTTTTGGATGCATTTTCAAGAAGCCATTGATTGAACTTAAGCATCGACTCGAGATTTTCAGGAGTTCCCGACTTTCGCCAACCCGGTCTTTCCTTCAGCCTTCGTTCTAATTCATTCGGCTTGCAGACAAGCGTTAGATACTCTATACGACTGATGAATCGCCTCTCCGCGCATGACTCGAACTGCTCTGGTATTGCGGAACCAAACAAAACCACAGATTTCCCAGCCTGATGAATATTTTTGATCATCCGCAACCATGTGTTGCGAAACAGCCTAAAGTCATCGGCTGGCTCATTGAATGCATCGCACCAGAGAATATCCTGATCGAGAATAAGAAAATCCTTGGTCGACTCTACTAGCAGCAGAGCTGCCGTAGTCTTTCCAGTACCACTCGCTCCTGTGATCACAAATAACGGCAACGCCAAAAATTTGTGTTCGTATGAGCAAACGGAACAAATTGCGCGTGACGGCGACTCCACCACGATTTTCTCTGCAGAATACTCACCGCAACCTGGGCAAACATTAAACACGATAGAAGTCCTGGTTGAAACATCTTGACTGAATTAGTATAGCGTTTGGTTGGTCCGAATTCAGTCACTATGGATCGCTAAACTCAGGCTGTACAAATCAAATGAACACGCCGAAAGAGCAAATGGTATTGGATAAGGTACATAATATTTTACATCTCGAGGTGAGAAGATATGCCGACTTGGGGTTGGATTGTCGCAGCAGTCGCGGCGCTCATTATTATTATCGGTATCATACGCCTGGTAATTTGGTGGAAAGACGGTGATGAGAAAGAAAAGATGCGCGCAGAGTTACTCGAACAAAAAGGACAAATAGTACCCTGCCTTCTTACGATGTGGAATGACAGACTCGGTGATCCCGAAGACACATCAGATAGGAATGCACAAGGGCTTTTCTCTCCAACAACCGATCCGGACATCCTTTATCGGCTTAAAGAAATCGAGAATTCGGTTTTTGAGTGCGAAGACGGGGATAGTGCCACACCTGATGAGCGTAGAATCGCCTTCATGTGCAAGACCCATTTTCCGATGTACCAGCCTTGCCTAATACCGGCACGACTAACCGGTGGACTTGAAGCTTATAGCATCTCTCTCCAAATCAAACGAAGCTTGTTGCCAAACAACGTAATTACAGTCCCTGTCGCATTTGCGAAAGTAGCGATGGAAGGAGATGTGAGAGTGGCGGCGATGGTGCCGTATCCTGATGATTTCGACTTCGAACGATACGCCAGTCTCAGCAATTTTCTCGAAGATTTGGAAGTCGATGACGATGACGACGACGAAGCAGAAGACGATGACGACCTGAAGACGTAATACTTTCATGCAGTTGCGAAATCAGCTAAAATGCTCATGATTCCAGAACCAGCTAAACGTGATTAACTGTCGCAGGACTTTTCCTCGGACCAGAATACCTGACGACGGAGCGATACTCGCAACTTAGCTCGGCCAGCAATTCGGTCTTCTTGCATAGAAAATAACGCTGTACAGACAAAATGGATGCATTCTGGAAATCAAAAGTTGCTGAACGGTACGAGTACATCGAAGAGCTCGGCAAGGGCGGCATTGGGACAGTAATTCTCGCTAGAGATAAAACGCTCGACAAGAATGTCGCTATCAAAATTCTCAATGCGAATCTGAGCAACGAGGAGTCAGTCAGATTTCAACGTGAAGCCGTGCTCTCAGGTCGACTAAAACACGAGAACATCGTCTCTGTCCTTGACTTCGGCATAACAGACACCAATGTCCCTTACCTGATTATGGAACATCTGAGAGGTTCCAGCCTGGCCGATATGCTCACCGAAGGTGGTGCTTTTGAAGTCTTGTTTGCCGTGCAGATTTTTCAACAAATCTGTCGCGGGATGAAGAGTTCGCATAACCAGGACGTCGTACACCGGGATCTGAAACCAGCCAACATAATAATGGAGCGTAACGACGATGATACGCTTTCTGCAAAAATAGTCGACTTCGGTCTAGCTAGGCTGACAGACAAAAACCTCCGTTTGACGACGACCGGGACAGCCATCGGCTCACCTTTATACATGTCGCCTGAACAGGCACAAGGACAACCTGGCGACGAGCGCTCTGATATCTATTCTATGGGCTGCTTGATGTACAAAGTTTTGACTGATAGCACGCCTTTCACGGGTGAAACTCCGGTGCAGACGCTAATGATGCACCAATCAGCAAAACCAGATCCACTGAGCGCAAGAACAGAAGCGAGCATTCCCCCAAAGCTTGAAGAAATCGTAGCGAAGTGCTTGAAAAAACTACCACGCGATCGATACCAATCCTTTTCATCACTCCTGCATGACTTGGAAAAGCTCGAGTCCGAAATGATTCGTCTAGAGAGAGAGGCCGCCTATGAAGCTGCTGCCAGCCGGAGCGGTATCCAAAGAGCATTAAGTTCGGTCACCGACTTTTCCACACCGCTCACGACCATGTCGAAGAAGAAAATCTCAACTGTCGGAATTGTGATTGTGGCAGTGCTTGTGCCCATCGCTTTTCTAGTGTACCTACTGCTTCCACAATTTACTGAAAAAACAGAAGATCGATTGCCGGAATCTGAGTTCCAAGACAATCTAAAATCGTTTCGTGAGATGAAGGCTGTTAAGGAGAAAGATGGACGTATAACCTGCAAAGCATATGGTGAGAACACTGATGTAGATCTTAAGCAAATTCAAAAAGAACATCGACTGGACCGGCTCGATCTGAGTAGCAGTTCGTGTGTTGGCACTGGACTGAGCGCGTTGAGAAAATCTATTATCATTGATCTCAATATGGATTCATCTCCTGTAAATGATGATGGAATGAAGGAGATCGGTAGAGTCAAAGGACTGACGAGTCTGAGTGTGAGAGATTGTTATGAGATCGAAGATGCGAGTCTTGCTCACCTTGCACGCTGTCAGAGTCTCGAAACACTGAGTTTTTCCGGAAAGGGATTGACAGAAAACTGTTTCAAATATCTGGAGAAGTATCCTTCTCTAATCTGGCTCCGAATCGACAAATTCCGCGTGACTCAAGCCGAAATTGCAGAGATATTGAAAATCCCCACATTGCAATCGATCGTATTCGAGGAGTGCGAACTAGAAGCGAGTGCTCTAAAACAATTGCAATCATCGAAAAAATCATTCCAGAGCGTTGGGCTAGAAGATACTAAGCTGACGACGCAAATGGTTGCTCAACTGAAGAGTGTGCCGACGAGATACATAACGTTGGATGACGTGGAAATGACAAAGTCGGTCCTTCTGCAGATCGTCAATGATCGGCAATTTCGATGGACTGACACCAAAGTCGACGGTAAAGACATTCCGGATCGAGAATAAGAATCCCGTGGCCTGATGGTTCCAGATCTATCGATTCGGACACGACGAATTATCCTAAATCTGATACGCCAATGATTTTGATCTAGAATGATTACCCTGGGGCGAAAAGGATAAAAGACTAATGATGAAACGCGCGACTCGACCCTCATCCTCTTTTATTTTCAGATTTGTTGTCACGTCCCTCTTCTTGTCGTTCGCTGGATTTCAGCCGGCAGCAGCGGAGACCGCAGCGCATCTGGCAAAGAGAATCTACAGTAACTACGATTTGGACGAGGTAATGTTTCCTCTGCGACAAGCGCTTAAGGAAAATCCGCAGGACGCCGAATTGCACTACCTGATGGGTAAGATGTATATGACCCGTAACGGCTCGAATCTGCGTGGGCAACGCGAGCTAGAAATCGCATTGTCGCTAGATCCCAAATCTGAGTATGCTCAAGAATCCAGGGAGATGCTGGATAGTTGGAAGACGGAGCAGCAAAAAAAGGGTAAAAAATATGCTTGGTCGAACCTTGATTATTGGTTTGATGAGTACTATAAAACTCATAAATACCACTCTACTGATGTAGATGCGGCTCCCGAGTGGACAAAGAAGAACGACAATGTTCGGGAGTGGAAAGTAGACATGCACTTCATTGGTGGCAACTACACGTTGCCTGGTGGCGGAAGTGCAGCGTCTTATACCGCCGATTGGACCGGAGACTTTCTCTCAGCTTTTCGCGAAGCCTGGGGAAAAAAGGCTATGGCAGCTCAACTCGAGGGAACAGCAGATCTTTACTGCAACATTGATCCATCCGGAGTGGCGCATCCGGTCATCGCTCAACTTCACGGTGGTAATAAATTCAAAGCAATTCTGCTTGAAACATTAAAATCATTCGATAAGAGCGACGTGTTTAAACGGGCCGGAAAAAGCAGAAGCTGTTTTAAAGCCCGCATTGCGTCGAGATATGCATTGAACAACAGCGGCACATGGTGCGCATTTGGTACCGCGACAAAAGGAAGGTCAACTCCGGTCAAGGTCAACTTGACCGCCGCAATAGATAGAAATCAAAAGGAATCACTGAATGGCACGATGCTGATGCAAGAAGCAGTGCCACCTATGGATGGAGATCCACCAGCGGCATTGCCATTACTGACTCCCGAAAAGAAAAAGGAGCGAGATGCGCTGCTCTCCCAAGTGCGGCTTGGAATCAATAAGGGCGACTTCAACGGACTCTATGACCGATTGTGGCCACTCGTGGAAAACAACGACGCTGATGCATGCTTCTTGATGGCAGAAGCGTTAAAATCTCGCAATAACACAAATCCTCAGCCGCGCGTTGCGGAACTCTTCTACGAAAAAGCCTTTAAGCTCGGCAGTCGTGATGCGTTTTTGAAATTGTTCGACGCAGTAGAATTCGGCAACTCAGGATTCAGAATGAGCATGGAAGAAGCCGTTCCCCTTCTGAAAAAAAATGCTAATGCAGGATCCAGTCTTTGTCAGTTCACACTTGGACGATTACTGGAGTTTGGCGATTCCGTCGCGCCGGACAAAGCGATGGCAATTCACTTCTACAAATTGGCCGCAGCCGGCGGCGTGGACGATGCCATCGTCGGGTTGGAGCGACTCGGCGTTAAGGTCATTCCACAACGACCGCAGACAAAGCTAGGCAAGATTACCTCAGACCCTTCTGAAAAATAGAATCGTTTACCTCGACGTGAATCAGCGTAAATTCGCATGATTTACATCGTGCTCATTCCGTCTTCATGTCGCGATCCTATCATCCAGAAAGTCGTGTTGCTGGAAAACGGTTGAGGTATCGATGTCAGAGTTTCAAGATTCGCCCTCTCGCGGAGACAAGGTATCGGAAGGCACTGCTAATAATGCAACGGCTCCCGGACTCTCACGAGAGCATATGGGCAAGCAACCCGAGAGTCGGCACCAATCGAGCGCAAGTTCAATTTTGCCGACTCTGGAGCTGTCTAAGTCGACGCGAATAGAGCCGCTAAAAAACAGCAACAATGGAAGTGAAGTCAACTCGAAAGAAACCTCACTACCAATGCGGCAAAGCAGCAGGCTTGATAAAACAAGAGCGCTAATTGACAAAGTCCCAGCTGCTGAGGCTATGGTTGGAGCTGTCACTACGCGAATTGCTGTCCTTGGTCTAACGGACCGCCTGCATGTAGATCAATTCACCGTCGGAAAAGAGCTGGCAAAACTAAAGAGCCCAGTCGCAAAACAGCTTACAGAGACCCTCGAGACCATGCAGCAAGAGGGCTGGCAAGTATGGAAACAAGCAAAAGCTTTACCAGATAGAGGTCAGTACGACGCAGCGTCCAAGAAAATCTGGTACGCGCCGAAAGGCTCGATGGCAGCTTATATGATTGGTATAGGACCATCGCCAATCAAACAAACTGTGGTACCACTGGCGGAGAATTTGGCATACCACCACAAGAACCTTTTGACATATTGTCCCTGGTGGGTCGATCCACGGACTACCAGTGGCGACGGTCGAATCATGGCAACTCGCGAATTTATCAATGGAATCAAACCGCGTTTGGTGGATGTGCACATCAGTGAGCAACTGAACATCAGCGATTCACTCACAGCAGACAGAAGGACAGCGCTACAAAGAGGAAGCATTGGCAGTCAAATCCTAGCCGAAATGCCAGAAACAAAGAAAGCTCTGGGAGCCAGTAAACAGTTCGCAAATCTGCTCGCCAACGAATATACAGATTGGAAATTCGGACCGGTTGTCGACAGAATGTCGGGCAAAGTCAGTCCATTCAATATTAAAGCCGGTCTTAACGCAGTTCCTGCGGAACTGGCTCAGGACGCCAACATGCAGGAGTATCTAGCGAAGCCCGGCACAGTCGAGCAACTTCGAAAAAACGCTATGTTCGAGCGACGAACAAGTCTAGCTTCACTGTCGGGATTTACTGAGACAAAAGCAGGATCGGCAATGACGAGAGGGGGGAAGACGCTAGGCGCAATCGGTTTGTTTGCTCTGGCAAATGATGTAGGCGGAGCATTTCACGAGAGCACCGGAAGTGGCTTCGGCAGGATTGGCAAATCTGTTATCGACTGGCTAGGCTTCGAAGCAGGCGTCAAGATGGGTGGTCGGCTGCTGGCAGAGTCATTCCCGAAGATGTCGTCTCGAGGAAGAATGCTCGGCACCTTGGGCATCGGTCTGTTGAGTGCCCACCTCGTATCGGAGCCCGCGAAGGAAGGCGAAAAGCGAATCAAAGAGCTGATTGACACAGAGCTCGCTCGCGAGAAGAGTCGGCGTCCATTATCAATTACAGACTTTAATCACTAAAACATTACTTTTTCACTTTCAATCACTCACCCATTTTGGCGAACAGCTGAAGGCTTTACTATGACGATCTCCACGACTCATACAACCGATTTGGTCCCGTTTCCTGACGAAAACGCGGCCGATGAATCTCTCTTCTTCGAAATCTACGACTTCAATCATGTGCCACCAACATACATAAGAGATCAACTGTTGTATGGAAAAACACCGGATGCGGTATCAATCGATTTCAGTTTCCCCGACGAGAAAACATCAATCAGGGCAACTGGATGAAATGGGCCTCTCCTAATCCTTTCCCGTACCCTTCACCAAACAGGCAATAGTAGCATCGGGAACAAACCTGCCGAGACCGTGTCGAGTGAAAGTCGTCGAGAAAAGGTGATTTATGCTACACGGACATATCTGGAAGGTTACGGGACTACTTGGCAGCGGAGCCTCTGCCCTGAGCACGGTCGTGAAATGGACCAGGCGGATCAACTTCCGCAACAAAGTAGTCGTCATCACAGGCGGCTCGCGTGGACTTGGTCTATCAATCGCACGACAACTCGCAGACCAGAATGCCCGCCTCGCTTTGATAGCCAGAGACGAGAAAGAGCTTGAAGTCGCTCACGAGGAATTGCAGGGCAAAACCCAAGTGGAGGGATTCGTCTGCGATGTAACATCGAAAGAGCAAGTAGATAAAACAATCGGATCAATCATTGAAAAGCTAGGCACAATCGACATTCTCATCAACAATGCCGGAGTCATTCAAGTCGGACCTCTCGAGAACCAATCAATCGAAGACTTCGAGAATGCTATGAACACGCATTTCTTCGCCAATTTATATACGACATTTGCAGTTCTACCGACGATGCGAGCCAAGCGTTCTGGACGGATTGTCAACATCGCTTCGATCGGTGGAAAAATAAGCGTTCCGCATCTGCTGCCCTATTGCACGAGCAAGTTCGCACTGGTCGGATTCTCACAAGGTCTGCGTTCAGAGCTGTTGCAGCATGGAATCTACGTCACCACAGTCTGCCCAGGATTGATGCGGACCGGCAGCCACTTACAAGCCGAATTCAAGGGGCGCAACAAAGTGGAGTATGCCTTGTTCAGCACGTTGAACGCACTGCCTATAGTGTCGACCGCTGCAGATGATGCAGCCAAACAGATTATCAAAGCTTGCCGCGATGGCGATGCCGAGCTTATTATCTCCGCCCCCGCACAACTCGCCACTCGCGTGCAGGCTCTTTTCGCAGGCGAGACCAGTGAGGTCTTGGCAGTGCTAACGCGTGCGTTACCTCAACCCAATGGTAAAAAGCAGCAATCTAAAAAAGGTAAGGAAAGCAGAAGCGAATTGTCACCAAATGTTATTACGGAGCCAATCGAGAAGGCCGCGATCGAAAATAATCAGTGGAGCGAAATAAACTGACGATTAGGCAGAAACGCATTCGACGATCAATTAACTTATTCGAGATCTAAGATCTCAAGCTTGTGCCATAACCGCAAGGAATGAGTGTAGCCAAAGGTGCCAATCTACCTTGTGAGCGCCAACTCCACTTCCTTTTCGGCTGTCGGTAGCGGCTCTGAGCGGTTTTTCCCACCCATATTAGACAGCTTAATCTTCCAGTCATCCACATAAGTGAAAACAACTGGTACAACGACGAGAGTCAAGAATGTCGAAGTTATCAAACCACCGACTACTGCAATCGCCATTGGTGCGCGGACTTCAGAACCGGCTCCCAATCCAAGGGCGATCGGCACCATGCCCGCAATCATAGCGACTGTGGTCATTAAAATTGGCCGCATTCTGGCTTCGGCAGCATTCATAATTGCCTCGTGCCGCGGCACTCCTTTGTGCATGGCCATTAAACAGTATTCAACGAGCAAGATAGCATTCTTCGTAACCAAGCCCATAAGCATGACTATACCGATGAGCGCGTAAAGTCCAACCGATTGACGCGCAATAATCAGACCCAGAGCAGCGCCACCGATTGCCATCGGCAAGGACATCATGATAGTGAGTGGGTGAAGAAAGTCGTTAAACAGAAGGACCAAGACCGCGTAAATCAAAATTACGGCAGCAGCAATCGCCATGCCGAAGCCAGAAAACACATCGCGCTGGATTTCGACATCACCACTTATCGACTCGCGAACAGACGACGGCATGTTTTTAAACGTCGGCAAATTATGGATTTTCTTCAGAGCTTCGCCGAGGGTCGTTCCTGTTTTTAGCGTTGCACTGATCATCACCTGGCGATCGCGATCGTAACGATCAATCTGCGCGGGACCGCTTCCAAAGCGCACTTCGGCGACTTCCTTAAGTGGTATCATCTGTCCCTGAAAACTGGTTATTTTTAGATTACCGATTTCCTCGATGTTTTCGCGCAGCTTAGGATCGATCTGAACTCGAATGTTAATCTGCCTGTCAGCAAGGTCGAATTTTGCCAAATTGAAATCGGAATCGCCAACAGTAGCCATGGTGGCAGTGCGCGCGATTTGCATCACAGAGACCCCATGATCAGAAGCTTTCGCGAAGTCTGGGATGACTTGAATTTCAGGACGCTTGATGGAAGAACTCGAGGTGACGTCAGAGACACCCTCGACCGAGCGCATCTCCACCGCCAACTGTTCAGAAGTTTTTCTCAATTGAGATTCGTCCCTACCGACAAGAAGAATCTGAACTTTACCTCCCAGACCCATGGTCGCCGAGATGTTAGCTCGAATGCCGGGTACGCCAGCAATCTCAGTGCGCACCAGATCTTCGAATTGTTGTTGTGAGATCTTGCGATGCGAGCGCTCCTTCAGGATAACGTAGAGGTTCGCTTTATTGACGGTACCTGCGCTTCCCGAAGACTTTACTCCCGTGTTGGACGGCGTACCTACAGAGGTGAAGACGTGCTTAACCTCCTCGTGCGAGAGCAAGATTTTGGAAACGCGAAGCGATGCATCAGTAGTTGCCTTCAGTGTAGAACCGGGCGGCAATTCAATGGCAACCAGAGATTCACCACGATCAGCCGAGTTAACCAGCGAAGTTGGAAGTGATAGAAGCATTCCTATGCTGACCACAAAAATGGAGGCAGCAAGTGCTACTGTTTTACCTCGATGCGCAAGCGCCAGGGTGAGCAGCTTCGTGAATAGTTGTTGAATCCTACCCTGCGGCGGCTCTTCCGTAGCGCCTTTGAGCCAGAAGGCTGACATCATGGGTGTCAAAAGCCGAGCGACAAGCAGAGAGAAGAAAACAGCAACCGCTACTGTAATGCCGAATTGCTTGAAGAACTGACCTGGGATGCCCCCCATGAATGCGACGGGGAGGAATACAACAATTATGGTCATAGTGGTGGCAACTACTGCAAGTCCAATTTCATCTGCAGCTTCCAGAGCAGCTTCGAGCGGTTTCTTACCCATCTGGATATGTCGAACGATATTTTCGATTTCAACGATAGCATCGTCAACCAAGATACCGATTACTAGTGCCAGACCAAGGAGTGACATATTATTCAGGGTAAAACCCAGCAGTTTCATGACCGCGAAGGTTGGCACCATGGACAATGGCATCGCAAGAGCGGCTATTGTAGATGCGCGCCAATCGCGCAGAAACAACCATATAACAGCAAGAGCAAGAACTGCACCCAGTAGCAATGAGTCTATAGTGGCATGGTACGAATCCATGACATAACTCAAGTTGGTTCTAATGCGGGTGATCTCAACATCGGCAGGAAGAGTTTTCTTCATATCCGCCAGAGCTTTTTCAACATTTTGTCCGACTTCCGCCATGTTGCTTCCTGTCGAGCGGACCACGGAGAATGCGACAGCCGGCTGTCCATCAAGCAAAGCGACCTGCCGAGCTTCCGCCACGCCATCGCTGACTTGGCCTAGCGATTCGAGCGATGCCCATGTGCCATTCTGCAGCGCGATTCGAGTATTCCGTAAATCTTCGACCGACGCGGCACTTCCGAGTGTCCTGATGGACTGCTCTTGCGTGCCGACAGAGCCTCGACCGCCCGGCATGTTGGTATTCATTATTTTCACCTGAGTGTTGACGATATCAGCAGTCACGCCGAGCGCTTCCAACTTTTCAGGATCGAGATCTATGTTTATTTCTCTGTCGACGCCACCGGCGCGTTGAACTTGACCGACGCCTTTGACCGATAGTAATGCACGAGAGATATCATTATCGATAAGCCAACTCAATTCTTTGACGGAAAGGGTCTTGGACGATACTGTATATGTCGCGAAAGGACCACCGACAAAATCAACCCGCTGAATCTGCGGTTCTTGAATCGCGGCAGGCAACTGAGTTCTGATTCTTGTTATCGCGTCTCTCACATCATTGACGGCGCGGTCCGTGTTGGTACCAAGTTCAAACTCGATCTTGGTTTGAGACACGCCCTCATTGATTGTGCTGGAAATATGTTTGATGTTGCCGATTCCTGAGACAGAGTCTTCAATGCGACGAGCAACCTGTGTCTCCAATTCTGTAGGTGCCGCACCATTTTCGGTGACAGTGACGACGACAGTCGGCATATCGATGTTCGGATTCTCGTCGATGCCCAGATTGAAATAGCAGATCAGTCCTGAAACAGAAAGAATCAGGAAGAGCAGTATTGATGGAATTGGTTGCCGAATCGACCAGGCTGAGATGTTCCAGTTCATGTTGATCACCTACTTGCCTATCGCTATTGAATCGCGGTCGTTTAAAAATCCTGCGCCGGCAACGATGACTTCATCACCTTCGGTAAGACCGGAGTTGATTTCAGCCAACGCCTTGACGCGTGCGCCTACGGTGACCTGCTTTTTCTTCGCGATTCCATTTTCATTTACAAAAACATAGTAGACATCATTGTCTGCCAGGACCGCACTATTGGGCACCACGAGAGCGGAGCGATTGCCTCTGGCGATTTTGCCCTTCACGAACATTCCGGTCTTGAACGACAATCCATTTGGAATCGAGATACGAACTGTCCCAAGTCTAGTCGTGGGATCGACAGTGGGCGAAATTTGAAACACGGTGCCTTCGGCCTTCCGTATCCCATCCGTAATCACGGCCGCCTGTCCATTGCTAAGACGCGAAATATCATCCTGCGAGACCTGAGCCTTAAGTTCAATCTGACCACGCCTGATCATCTCGAAAAGCGTTTTTCCACCAATTGAAACATCACCAATGTGGGCGAACCGTTTTGTGATTAAACCCTCATCCGGTGCGCGCACAATCGTTTGCTCAATCTGCGCTTTGATCTGTTGAACCGTCGCGGCAGTCTCATTTGCATTGGCTCTAGATATGGTGACGTCTTCTTTTCTCCCGCCTTCTTTTGCCATGGCGAGTCGGTTGGCAGCTTGCTGCGCCATGAATTCCGCTGCCGCAAGAGTGTCCTCCGCCGCTTGCACGGTGCTGAAAGTGGTGCTAGCCTCCGTTGCTTTGGTCTGCGCGTCCATTTCGCTAACAGCGCCCTCTCTTAAGAGAGAGGCATAGCGGTCAGCGTTACTTTTCGCGAGCGTGCGCGACGCCTTGGCTTGCTCAAGCAAAGCTTTTCGATTTTTGACGTCAGACTGCGCCTGTCTGTAAGCAGCTTCGAACGAACTAATGTCTTCAGGTCTATTGGGCTGCGCGGCTTTCGACATGGCAGCACCAGCACCCTGCAGTCGGGCCTCGGCTGCTGCGAGTTGAGCTCTCATTACCGATGAGTCGAGCATTGCAAGAATCTGCCCCTTCTTAACGTAGTCGCCCTCTTCGACGTTTACCTGCGTGACAACCAAGCCACCGGCCGACGCCCCGATCGAAAGCGGATCGGTCGCGGAGATTGAGCCGGTCAGCTCCAACACGTCCGGCACAGCCGCAAGTTTGGCCGATTCGACGGTAACCGTCACAGCCGGAGCGACTTTAGCCGGTTTCGCAGCGCCTGCATGGCTTTTGCCTGAAATGGAGCCCGCCATGGACGCAGTTGCAACGACTGCGACAGTCGAAACAGCGGTCAGAAGTAAGATAGACGTCTTCTTGAAAGGCCAGCGACGAGACGCGACTTGCTCGAAAGGCTCGCGATTTGCCTCTTCTGGAGGTTGCTCGGTCTTACTGACCTGTAAGCGAACCAGTGGTGATCCATTAATAGGTCTCACACAGGTTTCTTTCTTACTGGAATTGGTGTTGCCTAACGTCATCATGGTCTGTTTCTCCGCAGCCTCGGTTCTATTGGATCAGTTGCCGCTTAATACATTTTAAATGAATGAATTCATTCATACAAGGACTATCGACATAAAGATCCGAAATTTGTTCCCGCTGAAAGCTTGCCAAGGTTTGGGTTAATCAGGTCCAATCGTACATAATGGGAGCTGCTTTGCATTTTGGAGCCTTTTCGCTAAATGGCGCGCCCAGTCGACCCGGAAAAACGCACCGCAATCCTTGAAGCCGCCAGAAAAATCATTTTGCGCGACGGATACAATGCCGCCAAGATTGCGAATATTGCAACTGAAGCTGGCGTAGCATCGGGAACCGTCTACCTTTACTTCGACTCGAAAGAGGCGATAGCCCACGCGCTTGCATCGGAGTTCTACCAACGCGCGGCTAACTTGACTGAAAAATACGTCCCAAAAATTGCAGAGCCGAATGGGCTGGAAAAGTATATCGACGCGGTTGTTCAGTTCGCGATTAATGAAAAGGACATCCTAGAGCAGATTCGGTCCGACCCAAGAATGGCTGGTGATGCGGAATCCAGACAAAAGCGGGCGCAACTTCAAGGTCAGATGGAAAAACTTCTCTCCAAGCTAATGGACGAAGGCAAAATCCAAAAGTACAATCCCAACATTTTAGGTTCTCTGATCTTCGGCATCATGCACAGTATCATTATCGGCGTCGTAATTTTCGAGGATCAGCCGCTGAGCGAGTATAAGAAGACCGCTGCCGAGCTTCTCAGGAGAGCTTTGAATCCGGCCTAGGGATTAGCTCTGTCCCGCTTGCTCCAACATTGAGTTCAGACATTTTTTGAAAAACTTGGTGTCATCGTCGCCAATGTCTCTACAAGCGTATTCGGTGACTTCTCGAGCAATCGGCGGGATGAATTCCATCATAGACTCTCCCTTTTCAGTCAGCCAAACTCGAAAACATCGCTTGTCCTTTTCATCTTGCTCGCGCCGGACAATACCGTTTTCTTCCATGCACTGAATTACACCTGTGAGCGAACCGCCGACTTGCTCCAGATAAGTGCCAATCTCAGTGACGGGCACACCGTCATCTTGCCAGAGGCGAAACAAAACAAGCGTATGACTCGCAGTCAGATTGTATTCCGCGATCGCTTCGTTGAATCGCCTTGTAATTAACAGTTGAAGCAGCTTCAATCGATAACCAGGCGAACGTGGCGGCAGAATCAGATGAAACTTCGGAGTCACACTAGCCGAGCCTTCCGGCAAGCACACAGAATAATCAGGCTCGAGATTCTCGATCATATGTTCCAGAATATTCGCGAATCTGTTAATCTCGGCGTCAGTTAATTCCTGCCACGCCTGATGCCATACGCGGTGCACAATCTCCGGCAGGACCTCACTCAGAGCAAGACTCTCTTCCGTGAGGTAGACCCGCAAGACACGCCGATCTTTTCGATCTCGCCGGCGTTTGATGAGCTTGCGTTTTTCCATCCTGGACAAAAGGTCTGAAAGCGTGCCACCGATTTGCTGAAGCTGGCTCGCCAGATACATGACAGGCAATCCATCTTTCTGCCAAAGACAGGAAAGCACCACCCAATGCGAAAGTGTGATGTCGTGCTCAGAGAGCTCCTCATTCAACTTCTTCGACATTAGCGCCGCAGTTCGGCGCACAAGAAAACCGATTGTTTGGCGAGCAAACATTTCGGCATATTCTTTCCTGATCTCGTGATGGGAGGATTGACGCATTTTCGTGATCACATTGTCGTCACATTTTAGCAGGACAGGTGCCCCAAAAGGCTGACCTGTTGACGATTTTTCTTCCGAAGATTAATTATGGTTGGCACGAATAGTTCGTATCAACTATAATAACTGAAAAGCCGTCGTACTGGTCAACTTATGTGGATCGTTCAACTGGCGTTACGCCGACCATATACATTTGTAGTTGTTTCATTACTGATCTCCATACTGGGTGTCGTCAGCATCATGCGTATGCCGACCGATATCTTTCCGACTGTCAACATACCGGTTGTCAGCGTGATCTGGAGCTACAATGGGTTGCCTGCCGAAGAGATGGAGAATCGCATCACCACAATATGTGAGCGAGCCATCACCACAGTCACCAGCGACATCGAGCACATCGAGTCTGCATCACTGGATGGCATAGCTGTTATAAAGGTATATCTGCAACAAGGCGCCGATGTCGGCAGAGGCGTGGGCACCATTGCGTCGCTCTGTCAGACCTTGCTGCGCATTTATCCACAGGGCACCACGCCACCACTAATTACTTCATTCAGCGCATCTGACGTGCCGGTGCTACAGCTCGGCGTCGGCAGCAAAACGCTCTCCGAACAGGAGCTCTTCGACTACGGTATGAATTTCATTCGCACCGGACTATCGGGAGTGGAAGGCGCTTCAATCCCGTTGCCCTACGGCGGCAAGAGCAGGCAAGTGATGGTCGACCTGGACCCTCAAGCGCTTCAGTCGAAGGGATTGTCGGCGACGGATGTTTCGACGGCACTTGCTGGTCAAAACGTAATCCTGCCTTCCGGAAAAGCAAAGATCGGATCGCAGCAGATTGCCATTCAGCTCAACAGCACTCCTGAGACGATTGAAGCTTTCAACAGTTTGCCAGTAAAACAGATCAACGGATCGACGGTGTACTTAAAAGATGTTGCACATGTACGAGACGGATTTGCCGTTCAGACCAATATCGTCCATCAGAATGGGCGGCGCTCAACTCTGCTCAACGTCTTACGCAATGGTAGCGCCTCCACTGTCGGTGTCGTCGAACGTGTTCGGAATGCGTTACCGCAGGTCTTAACAACGGTGCCGAAAGAAATTGATGTCCAACTTCTTGCAGACCAATCGGTTTTCGTAAAGGCAGCTATCAGCGGCGTTGTCAGAGAAGCAGGTATCGCGGCGGTTTTGACCGCGCTTTTAATTCTTGTGCTTTTAGGTAGCTGGCGAAGCACTATCGTGGTGGCAATCTCAATTCCGTTATCAATTCTTGCTTCGATCTTTTGCCTCTACGCAACCCATCAGACGCTCAACATCATGACCCTTGGCGGACTCGCGCTGGCGGTGGGAATGCTCGTCGACGATGCCACCGTCGAGGTGGAGAACATTCACCGCAATCTTTCGTTGGGCAAGCCGATTGTTACCGCAATTCTCGATGGCGCGCAGCAAATCGCCGCACCTGCATTCGTATCGACACTGGCTATCTGTATCGTCTTCGTCCCGGTCATTTTGCTGACAGAGCCGGCCCGGTCGCTCTTTGTACCGCTCGGTATGTCCGTCGTATTTGCCATGATGTTCTCCTATTTTCTGTCTAGAACTCTCGTGCCAGTGATGTGTCTCTATCTGCTCAAGGGTCATGAAGACGAGTCACAGACGCATAGAGTAGGATTTTTTAAAGCAATTCATTTATTCATCATCTCAATCTTCGATGGCGTACGAGACAAGTATGCGCTGGTCCTGAAATACTTTTTGCTTAACAAACGCGTCGCCGCCACTCTATTTTTCTGCTTCTTCACCGCAACATTCTTGCTCCTGCCTCATATCGGCATGGACTACTTTCCACAGGTCGATGCCGGTCAGCTTCGAGTCCATCTACGGGCACCTACGGGCACCAGACTGGAGGAAACAGAGCGTTTATTCTTGCGAATCGAAGATGACATCAAGACGCTATTGGAGCCTGGTGATCTGGCTTCCATTCTAGACAACATCGGATTGCCTGCAAGTGGTATTAGTCTCGCATACGGTGACAACATCACAACCTCCGAATTTGATGGCGAAGTGCTTATCGCACTCCACGAGCATCATAAGCAATCGACATTTGTATATGCGAAGAAGATTCGAGAGCTGTTGAGAGAGAAGTATCCGCAAGTTACGTGCTTTTTCCAGCCTGCGGACATTGTGAGCCAAATTCTCAATGCCGGGCTTCCAGCGCCAATCGACATACAAGTCACCGGCCGCAATAAGAAGGAGAATTTCAAGATTGCTCAACAAATTCGCGAAGAGGTTGCTAAAGTACGCGGCGCCACAGATGTCACTTTGCAGCAGATAACTAATGCTCCGCAATTGCGACTAACTGTTGATAGAACAAAGGCAAGTCAACTTGGTTTTTCACAAAGGGATATCGCCTCCTCGCTCTTGATTAGCTTGAGCTCAAGCTTTCAGACAGCGCCTGGATTCTGGGTCAATCCCGAAAATGGTGTCAATTATCCTGTCGCCGTTCAAACCCCAGAGCACAGAATGGGAACCATCGACGATATCATGCAGACTCCGGTGACAGGTCCGGCCGCACCGAAGCCACAGCTCATGCAAAATCTTGCCAGCGCGGATCACGGCATGACCAGTACAGTCGTGAATCATTACAAGATTCAGCCGGTCTACGACATTTTTGCCAATGTCCAGGGTAGAGACCTGGGCGGTGTGATGTCCGACGTTGAGAAAATCGTCGCCAAGGTCAAGCCGCAACTACCACGCGGAAGCACTTGCATAATTCGAGGGCAGGCTCAAAGTATGACCTCTGCCTTCGTCGGATTGGCTAGTGGACTCGTGTTTGCATTGGTCCTGGTTTATCTACTCTTGGTAATAAACTTTCAATCATGGTTGGATCCATGGATAATATTGATGGCTCTTCCTGGCGCCTTTTCAGGGATTTTGTGGGCACTATTCGCGACACAGACTACGTTCAGCGTACCCGCTCTAATGGGAGCGATTGTGTCAATCGGGGTCGCCTCGGCTAACAGTATTTTGCTTGTCACTTTCGCCAACGATCAACTTCGCGAAGGAGCCACTGCTGAGGATGCCGCTCTCAGCGCCGGTTTCACTCGCTTTAGACCAGTGGTCATGACCGCGGCCGCAATGATTATCGGCATGCTACCAATGGCGTTAGGTCTCGGCGAAGGCGGGGCCCAGAATGCACCACTCGGTCGCGCGGTGATCGGTGGGCTGTCTGTCGCCACCCTCGCAACACTGCTTTTCGTGCCTTGCATCTTCGCAATCGTTCGAGAAAAGTCCAAAGTTTTCACAGTCAACAAAGAAGTAGAAATGTTAGTTGGAGGTTTCTCCCATGAATGAACAGGCGAGGGAATGTCACTTGCGAGTCTGCGATGGTTCTTCCCGCAAAGCCACAGCGCATCCTGAAGTTGATCAACTTGCACAGAGCAAGTCGAGCAGCAAACGCCCCCCGATTGCCGTCGTCGTCTTCGTGATGTCACTTATAGCGACGTTTGGATGCATATTGGCTTACGGTGTATTCGCCCGTGCTGAGCAAAGTAAAGAGACCGACATACACGAGTCTCGAAAAAATGCAGTGCCATCTTATGCGGTATCGATCGTCGAGGAAGGACAAAAGACTGTCGAGCTCAAGCTTCCGGCGAACATTCAAGCGATTCAGGAATTCAGCATCTATTCTCGCTGCGACGGGTATCTCAAAAGGCGCCTCGTCGACATAGGAGATCGCGTCAGGAAAGGGCAGCTTCTTGTTGAAGTCGACGCACCAGAATTGGGGAAACAACTAAAGCGCGAAATTGCCGACTCGAAGCAGGCGACCGCGCAAGTCAAGAGCGCAGAAGCAGATCTGGCACAAGCCCTGTCTGTCGTGGAGACCAACAAAGCGACTGTTAAGCGTTTAGAAGCACAGATCCGATACTCGATGGCCCAGGTGAATAGATACTCGGATCTCGCCACCCAAGGTGCCGTGAGTGTTGAGCTGCGCGACGAAAAAGTACGAGACGTAAGCACAGATAGGGCCTCGCTCGAAGCAGCCAACTCCGCAGTCGCGGCAGCGACCGCGCAAGCCAATGCCTACCGCGAGAAGATTGCCGCCGCAAAGGCAAATGTAGATGCGGCCATTGCGAGTGTTGAGGAGATCGAGACAACTGCATCATTTCAAAAGGTGCTTGCCCCTTGTGATGGTGTAATCACATCCAGGAATGTCGACGCCGGTGCACTAGTATCAAGAGGCAGCAGCACCAACAATCAGGAGCTTATGAAGATGGCACGGACCGACGTGCTGCGGGTATTCGTCTACATTCCTCAGTCCGATTACCAGGGTGCCGTAGTGGGAATGCCTGCCAAAATCACAGTGGCAGAGCTGCCGAAGCAAACCTTTAACGCAAAGATCTCACACATCTCTGGCGGGCTTGATCCAACGTCACGGACTCTGCTAGCCGAGATCCAGATTCCCAATCAATCCGGCAAACTTTTACCAGGGATGTTCGCACAGGTCAGTATGATCGCCCAACGCCAGGATCCACCAGCGCTCGCCCCCGACTCATCCGTAGTCGTCAAGCCCGACGGTCAGTACGTCGTTATGCTAAAAGGCGGAACCGCCCACTATCAGAGGATAAAGACAGGCCGAGACTTTGGGAAACAAAGCGAGGTGATAAGCGGTTTGAAGGCCGGCGATCAGGTGTTGACCCAACCAACGACCGATCTTCGCGAAGGGCAACCGATAAAAGCTGAAACGCGAACCGCGGTAGAGGAGAAAAAATCTTAGTTGCTGTCGGCAGTTCAGATGGTTCAAAACGCAGCCGTCAATTCATAATTGCCGTGACTTTGTACTGTTCTTACCAGGACTCTTGACAACAAAGTAATGATCTCGCCCTTGCTCCACAATTGGTGGCGATCTCGAAACCTCAGGTCAGCAGACCCTTTGCAGGCTTTACCAGTGATCTGTGCTATAATAAAAGCGGGCTAGTATCAGGTTATTCCACGCCCGTGCAGAGTGGAGTAGCGAAAGAGCGCGCGAAGAAAATTAGCTTGTAAAGCAACACAGTTGCAACTGGTATAAAACAACTGCAACTGCAGAAAGTCCAGATTTTAATTTCTTTGTGACAATTCTATGTGAGGCAAAGCATCTCTCGGGTTAATTTCTCTTGCAGGTAATGCTTCACAGCAATTTGTCCCTATGGATTAAGTCAGGATGATACGGTCTCTGGTTTCGGTTGATTTCCGAATTGAATTATGTGATTGCAACTATGCTCCACATAATTGCGAAACTATTTGTCCCTCGGTACCCTCCTCTATATCGTCTAACTAAAATTTGTGTTTACGATACTAAAGATGGTGCCCTTTGAAAATGTTGGTAAGAACAAATGACTCATCTGTCTCTGGTTAAGAACGATCCTAGCTCAGTAGCGACACCGTGCATGGTGCTAGCCTCAGTTCAATCTGACTTGGCTAAGATGGCAAAGTCGACTGACTTACCTTTCAAGAAGACTTATGATTTCGGTCAAGACTCCTGCCTCGAAGTATCAATCGAGAAATTGGAGGACGCCCAATTTTATCTACAGGTCAACGCACCCGGTTGGTCCGAGGCGATTAAGGAGCCAAAGCTCAAGCGGATGGTGGACCTCGCGCACATGTTTGCCTGGCGTGGATTGTCGACTATTCTCAGTCGCACTAGCCTTCCGCCATGTGCCGCAATGGCTCATTCGGGTGCTGATGAAGTTCTCGCTCTTTATCAATGTATCGAGTCCGTCAAGCGCGACGTGAATCAACCTTATTCGCTCACGCTCAACGGCCCCAGAGGGCAATACCAACTCTTTACGCTGACGCAGAAAGGCAATTTAAGCCAAGTCGTCATCGAAACAAATTACATCTACGGCAGTTCGATGAAATGGTTTGCCGAGGTGGAACTCACTCATCAAATCGTCGAGCGCTCAACCAAAATCGCGGCAGATGTTCTGGCTGAGTGGCTCAGACCGGGCGGCACGTCGCTGCGGCTCGAACTCGATCGGACATTGTTCGCAGCTGCTTCGCCAGGTGCCAATGCACCAGGCAGACCTGGAGCTACTCCTGGTGCCAATTCCCCAGGTAGAGCCGGAGCTGGAGCTGCACCCGCAACCAAGAAAGGAGCAAAGAGCGAAACCCTCGAGTAAGCTCGTACTCGCTCTATCGTATAAGTATAGGAAGTCTCGGCATCGACGCATTGGTTGAGGCATTGGCTGCTCAGGGGACTTGAAGAATTAGTTGTCGATTGATGGGAGCTCATAAGAGATCATGGACGAAATATTGATTATAGGATCGGTCGTTGTGGCTTCAATCCTAGGTGTATTGACGATTCCTATTCTCACGGGCATCGCAGTCGCATTTTGGTACGGTACCCAAGATGGGCAAGTTTGACATGCTCTCCGCTCTGCATGGGCCGGAGATTTCCGGGCTGAAGCCGCAGTCAATCTAATATCCCGAAGGCTAGAATGGAACGCCAGCTGCAAGAATATTGTTGCGACTGCGTAAGGCTGTCGCACCTTGCATTCCCAAACTGAACGACGAGGATTTCGGTGCATTTCGTAACCATTCCAGATCAACTTGTTAGAATCTAGTTACGAACTGCCCGATCTGTGCAATAATGGATTTCGAATTAGTCGGGCAATCATAGCCGGCTGCTGAGGTCAATTTCAGCGGTTCAAGTGACAAAGTCACTTTCGGATGCCGAATTCATTCGCAAAAGACGTAAAACAACAATTTCTGCGAAGCGCGCATACTGCGTGTATTTCTTCTCTGTGGTTTCAACCAGCTTTTTCAACTCTTGCGGCTTGCAAGGGCATCAATGATTCAATAGGATATTTTTCATGGATAATAATAACAAACTGTTTGTCAGAAACATCTCGTTCAACACTACTGAAGATCAGCTGAATAACCTGTTCGCGCAACATGGGGCAGTGCTCTCCGCTAGAGTCGCCACGGATCGCGAAACTGGCAGACCTCGTGGGTTCGCCTTTGTGGAAATGCGCACGGCCGAGTCGGCAGAAGACGCTATTCGTTCACTCAATAACACCGAACATAATGGACGGACTCTTTACGTGGCAATGTCGGAACAGCGCGACCGCAGACCGATGACAGCATACGGCCGCTCCAACTAACATTGGTGCCGTCGTAGCAATCGTCTAATTTGTCGATTGAAGAGACTTGGAAACGCTGCAATGCGTGCCACTGCGCGTAGTATCAGGACTAATGGTTACCATTAGTCCTGCTTCCATATTAACTACCGTGTGGGGACTTGCTTTGTCCGCGGCGAAATAAGTAGTGCGTGGTCCGCTGAGCTGCGTCCGAAAGAAGCGTACTGCGGCTTCTGGAAGATCCGGCATCAGGAATTCTTGCAACATGCTTTCCTTTGATACGTTCAGGTCTCCGCTCGGCCTCATCTTTTCCAAAAGCGAGATACCAAACAGCTGCTCAAACAATCGCAAGCCTTCGCTCTGCTTGATGAATGCATTGTTGACGGCAGGCGTATTGAAACTGACCCGTTTTATCAATCGGAGTAGAGTCACTCCATCAAATTGGCCAGGACCAATCCAAGCTTCACGCGCGCAGGCAGCGCCAATTACCTCGGCAATCCAGAATTGCCCCGCGTCCGTAGGTACTTTCACTAGATTTCCGACTCTTAGATGTTTGAGATAAAACTCCTTGAGTTCGTCAATGGTACTGGAAACCGAAAATTCCAGAACCGACTCTTTGTTTTTGGCATCAGAAGTGAAGGTCAATTGCGCACCTTTGGGAATTGGAATTCTTACAATAGCTTCTAGTCGCTCTAGATCGCTCTCTGGTTCCGCGCGTCCTGCTGCGCTCTCTAAGCACTGCCCGATCGGCATCGTACCTAAGACAGTCAGCTCCGATCTTAGTGGAAAGTTGTTGAGTCGAAATCGCCTAGGTCGCAGATTGGGGTCTTCTATCAAAAACAGATAGAGCTGCTCGTAGACTTTCTTGAATGGTGCCCTGGCTGCGAGATACTTTTTACCGGCATTATTATGCTGAAAAAATTCGACAACATCACACTCCGGAAACATGCATCCGCTGCTGTCAGTAATCACGGTTCTACTGTAGACCCGACCTGTGCTCCTGTCAGTCTCGAGCACGAAAGGAGAGACAAAGATTTTGGGCTTTTCCATTTTCTTTGCTATGAGAAAACTCTCTTGCTCGGAATACAACAAATTGAGGACGTTCATTCGATATGAATGAACGGTACCAAATATAGGGTCTGTCGTCGGCACAACAAAGGAGGTCCAGATTCCATCGCGAAGCACCAATGGCAGTGCCCTAATAGCATTTTTCTCCTTAATCAATGTGGCTGCGATCGACATCATCAGCTCTATCCCGACAAGGTCCTTCGAGCCTGTAATGAGCAAA
The DNA here is from genome assembly GCA_964418155.1 of uncultured Candidatus Obscuribacterales bacterium. Classification (GTDB taxonomy): domain Bacteria; phylum Cyanobacteriota; class Vampirovibrionia; order Obscuribacterales; family Obscuribacteraceae; genus JADYXR01. The sequence goes on from CAYQKX010000010.1 coordinate 137,908, forward strand.
GTGTCCGGCGTTGGCGTGAGTGCCACCACTTCACCTTCCACCCTCAGGTCGTAGAACAGATCTGTTAACAGGAGCCTCGACCCGTCGAACGAATCCTTCCAAGGAGAAGTGTAAAATCCTGACTGCACCACTCTAAATGTATCCATACTCATGCGGTGCAAATTGTGGACTGCTATGTCGACAGCTTCTTCGGGGCTCAGACTCAACCTGTCGAGGTCGCTGTAGCGAACGGGCTGAATTCCTTCACTACCACTAAAAACAAGACTCACGCTGAGAACATCGGCATATGGGAAAAAGACAAAATCGTCATCCGCCGCCAGAGAGCCGATATTGCGCGCCCGAACACTCTCGTTGTGTACTGCCATATTCGACCGAACGGATGGACACAGGGATGATAGAACGGCAGAATTCGAACTCGAATCTTCTGCTGGTAACATGAAGGTTCGCAGCCGCGCCTGAAGTTCCAATAGATTGGCTGGGCCGTCGGTGCTTACATATGACTGGAACAAACTTGCCAGCGGCAAAGAAACTTGCGAATTGCCGTCACTGCTGCGCAACGAAAAACTTTCGTTATCCACAAGCCAGTCGCTCGGATGAAAGGACTTCAAGATTTGCCTAACAAGTGCGGCAAACAATTCTTCAGTCATTGAACCACTTTCGGGCATAGACTGTCTTCCGCTTGGACCTCATGCCGACTAATTCAGAACTCGAACTCGTATTCCCGAACAATCGAGACTTTAAACGAATTCTACCTGACCAGTGAGCTCCAACATTGACACGCATATCACAGCCCCATTTTTCGCTTCAGTTTCTCCAGCTCATCATCAAGTTCTTTGTCTTTTCGAGCGGCCTCGGCGGCGCGGGACTTCTGGTCCAAAGCGGCTTGCCTTGCTCGCTCCTTCTCATCTTCCGCCTGCTTTTCTGCGGCAATCTTCTGTTCACGCTCTTTGCGCTCAAGGTCTTCTGTCGCGAGCTTTTCCTCGGCGGCTTTCTTTTCTTCGGGATAAAGAGAATAAAAATCGCAAATGGCAAGACATTCGCCGCATTGCATCACACGTTTCGTTCTCTTCCAAACCTCGACTACTAAAAATGCTTTGAAGCTGTCATCAACTTCGCACTCGTAGAACATCGATTCTTGTTGGCATTTTCCACATTTAAATTTCTGCTTTCGACCGTTCAGTATTCGGTTAAGTTGACTACCTGTACTCAAGAAGAAGATCATAGGCAATTCTCAGTCGACATGTCAGTTCACTGATCATAGCTGACTTTAGGAGCTCCGGCAAGAATTCACCAAGGTCACCACATTTAACCCTCACACCAAACAAACAATGTTTCGGCACTTTTCTGCAAGATAACTAGGAGGCATGAGCACAGACCAGAATGAGATCTAATTCGCAGCCAAAATATTTTCGCTTTCCCACTGCGAAATCTGTTGAAAGATTTCGTCTCGAACCAACTGAGGATTCGTTCTCAACCTGTTGTACAACCCTTGCATTGCAGGCAGGTCTGGAAGCCACTTTTCGCCCCACTTCGCCATTTCGGCAAGAATCGGAAACAAGCCTTTCCCTTTTTCGGTGAGATAGTAAAGCTTTCGAGAGCGATTTTGTGGGTGCCGCACTTCGCGAATAATTGCGTGCGTCGACAAGCGCTTTAAACGGTCAGTCAGAACGTTGGTCGCGATGCCTTCAGGCGAAGCAAGGAACTCTTTGAACTCGTGCTTGTTGAAGAAAAACAGATCGCGAATCACTAAGAGCGTCCATTTGTCGCCGAAAATTTCGAGAACATTGCAAATCACGCATTCGGATCGGGCATCAAAGTCAGTCATATACCTATATTATACAAACCACTTGCAAAACGCAAGTGGTCCTGCTAGCATTAGGGTATGAGCACTTGCAAAATGCAAGTAGAGGTAACAGATGGTCATAAGAACTGCAACTGGAAGCGAGTGGACAACCGTCGCTGACATTACACAAAGTGCATACGATCAGTATGCCAGCGAAGCGATACCAGAGTTCTGGCACAATTACACAATTAACACCAGACAGACAATTCTCACGGAGCCAGCCATTGATCGGATTGTATTGACGGCTGCCGATGAGATTGTGGCAACGGTAATCTATTGCCCACCATACGAAAAACAGATTGGAGATCAGGTGATCAAAAATCCGTATCCCGAAATGCGCTTGCTTGCAGTGCTACCACAGCACCGCAACAAAGGGTGCGGCGATCTGCTCATCACTGAATGCGAGCGGCGCGCGAGATCCGAAGGCTACGAATGCATTTCGCTGCACACTACAGGTTTGATGACCGTGGCAAAAGCAATGTACCAACGCCGAGGATATTCGAGGTTTGAACAAATAGACTTTGAACCTGTACATGGCTTTCACGTCTGGGGTTTTATCAAGAGAATTACGGAGTAGGACAATGACTAACACAACCTCAAATACAACTGTCGCCCACAACCCGAAGCTTGAAAAACCAGGGGCTGGTCTGCCTTTCGTCGAATGGTTTGTCGCGAAGTTCTTCATTGTTCCTGCAAGGCTAAGGACATCAACAGTAGTATCATCGATAGAACAATTTAAAAGCGAAAGCGCGAAAATCATAGCCCTAGCCAAGTCAGTGCCACCAGAGCTACTGCACGAAAGGCGTTTGATACCAAGACTCAGAGGTCTAGAGGATAGCTCTCGCTACTGGTCGGTTGCAATGACGCTTCAACACTTGGTTATCGTCGGAAACGGGATGACAGCAATAATTAAGGCGCTATCCGAAGGGAAAACAAACTTGCCCAGACGCGGTACGGCGGACGTGAAGCCATCCCCTGAAGTGAATGCTGCCGAAATTATCTCGCAGTTCGAAGAGATGGTTACTAATTTAGTGGCTACAGTTGAAAAACTTGATTTCAAAGCCCATCCCCACAACAAGCACCCCCACCCTTGGTTCGGACCGTTTTCCGCAACACAGTGGCTTGCATTTGCAGCACCTCACACTGCGATCCATAAACATCAGATCAGGGAAATCATTAGTCGCCTGTCGTGAGCAATTTGAAAAGGTTAGAGCAAATAGTTGGCGAAAATCTCTTTATCTGCTAAGTTACTCAGGAATTTCGGCGTTTATCTCAGCACCCCATGCGAATCGAAACTCATCTGGTCACGGACTTGTCTGCCGATATCAAACAAGAACTAAGCGATCGCGTCGCTGCAGAATTTGGCGACGTACCGATTGTCAGGGAGCATGTATGGGCTGAACCGACCTGGGCATTTCTGGGATTGGTTGACAATCATCTAGTTACCTTCCTGAATATCGTCGACCGCAATGCGCGTGCCGACGATGCTCCGGTGCGACTCTTCGGGCTCAATAACGTCATCACCGATTCACAACATCGCCGTAAAGGCTATTCAAAGCAACTCAACCAGTCAGCCATAGAGTTTATGGCTGAAAAAGATCCGAATGCATATGGCTTCCTATTCTGTGCCGACGACCTCATGCCGTTCTACACAAGGCTTGGCTGGCGAAATTACCAAGGAAAAGTCACTATCTCCCAGCCTTCCGGTGACAAGCTCTGGCCATCCAACGCAATGCTCTACGACCCAGCCAATACCGTCTCGTGGAAGACAATCCATCTCTGTGGATTGCCCTGGTGAGTGAGGTCTAAACTACTAGGTCCAGCCAATAGCCCTGGTGAGTAGATCCAGCCAATGATTTCAAGTACAAATGACTGGTCCAACAGCCTGCAAGTTGTCTAAATAGCAGTATTAACCCTATTCAACGCTCTCTCTCTTGCGAGCTATGCTCACACTGTACTAGGGTGTTTGGCTAAGAGTTCTTTATGCGATTAGGAAGACGAACCTGCTGGAGATTGCTAATTTTTTCATCGATTTACATAGTTGCTGCACTGCCACCGCGTGCAGTGGCTCAAGAGACTGACAAGTTAACAAGTTCCACCAATGCAACACAAATTGTATTTAGCTATCTAGAAAAGGATTGCTGTTCTTGCCAAGTCGAGCCGGATATCTGCGGAGGCGGATTTTACGTCAATAGCGTATTAAATCGAATAAGGCACTACTCGCCACAGCAGAACTGGCCAAAAGACTCCTTAAAAGTACGCTTCCGAATTCACAAGAACGGCACAATAAGCAACTTACGTCTATTCAAGACTAGATCCCAAAAGGAGAATTCGGTCGCATTGAACGCTGTCAAATCAGCTGTTCCCTTCTACAGGCTTCCTGACGGTTGGCCAAAGTTTATTGATATAGAGATCAATTTTTCCAAACTCTCACAACAAGCTAGAGAAACACAAAATCCGGAACTCTTCGCAATCGCACCATATCTGTATACACTGAATAACAAGCTACGATATACATGGACAAAGCCGACGTCCGGTACCGTTGTTGCTATGTGTCGCATGCGTCCTGAAGGTTCATTGATTGACCAGCAACTCGTTCAATCTAGTGGAATTAAGACAGTCGACGATTGTGCGATGACTGCCTTGAAACGATCATCGCCCCTTGACCTGCCGCCCGGACTACCAACAGACTTACTGGTGACTGTTACATTCGATTCTGCTGTCCGATTCCCGTGGATAAGTGCAGTGGTATTGAAACGCTAACAAGGTTCTTCAACCTAGTGTTCGGTTCCGACGGCCAGCGATTCCGAAAAACTAGCGATAATTGAGCGTGTAGGTCATATCCGGCGGCTCGCGGCCGGTCTTTGGCGGATTTTTCCAGAACATGCAACTGATCCGAGCTGGAAGTTTATTGATAGTGAAAGAATCCAGCCATGATGTCGCCGGACTTAGATTGTTGCATCCGCCTGGATATCCGCAGCTATTGCCGCAATGGATGTAGTGCGGAATGGGCATCGGAGATTTCATCGGAACGCCGACCGAGCAGTTATACGCCCAGCTCGGCGGAATGAAGACGTACTTCAAACCGAGGTCTCTCGCATTCGAGAGCGAGAACCCGCGCACACCGGACAATTCAAGGCTGGTATAATTAAACATTGAACAGAATCGACTTTTGAGAGCCGAGATATCATAGGTGACTTCTGCTTTTCCACCTTTAGGCCACCATCTCAAATTCGATGGCTGAAGGTAGGTGTCATAAGCTCGTCGCGCGAGGTCTACCTCGGTCACCTTGTCCTTTGGAAGAGTGTAGCTCACACGATCTCCGACCAGCAAATACGGATTGAGAAAAAATCTTGATTCGAGAGACTTTCCCTTTATGCTGTTCTGCCCTGGTCCATAGTACGCTTGTCCCAAGTCACCCCACCAGGGCCTCTTATCCACAATCTGTCCGAACGTTGCCTGATCCAGGTGATATGCACCGTTGAGCAGCTCGGGATGCTGCTGTATGGCATCCATTCGCAGGGCAAAAAGTTCTGCTCTTGATTTAAAATTGAAATCGCGAGCGGGCGCTATGGCTACATCAACATACTCAGCTTTTGCAGAACGCCCCACGGCGAGGTCGTTGGCGAAGCATTGTTCGGATAATGCTACAACAAATGCAACTCCAAACATGCACCAAACTAAATACCAACGAATCCTAGAAAAGTCGCCTGTCAAATTGCTATTGGTTTGGTGCATTTCAATGCCTTTGCGCAAACGGTCTGAAAAGTCCACTATATCACGGCAACACCATAAGGCTCGCCAGGTAGGCAACACCAATCCGAAGACACAGCGCTGTTACTTGGCCTTCGCATCATCATGTCTTGCCCGCTTATCGCGTAGAAGTATCTGGACATTTATCGCTCAACCAGGCAAGACTAAAACAAGAAATTGCCTTCAATCATGACTGCGCCGTGCCCACCAATGTAAACGTCCAGAACATCAGCTTTTTTGATAGTTCGTGTGTGAATAACAGATGGCATTTCGGCGACTATACCTTGTTCGATTTTGAGGTCTATCTCGGGCTTACTCGGCCAGCAGTAGCGACTTATGTAAGCCGCAAGAGCACCATTACCGACACCGCAGGCAGGGTCTTCAATTCCTTCTCTCGGGCAAAGATTGCGGGTGTGCAAATCGAGAGACTTATCTTGTGCATCGAAGCAAAATAGCTGAGCCTCTCTCACTCCTGCAGATTGGCATAATTGACGCAATGGCTCTATCTGCCGTTTAACCCGAAAAAGAGAATCAATAGATCTAAGCGGAACAATGATGTGACCCAGCCCTGTGTCGATAGCGCGAATTGGAAACTCGGTCCGAATATCGTCCACGCCCAAAGCAAAAACATCTGCAACCTGCTCAACGTCTATCTCGCTATCCAGGAACCGCGGTTGTGGCTGCTTCATCTTCACGACTGGACGTTCAGGTTCTGTGCAATCGAATTCAATCTCCTGCGTCCCGGCCAGGTTGCCCTGACGATAGCTGACACGCTGCCCCACATCTATAACTCGCTTATATGATAAACCTAACCAGGCGGCAATGCTGGGATGTCCAGCAACCGGAATTTCGGCAGAAGGTGTGAAATACCGAAACTGGAAGTCGAAGTCATCATTACCTGGCAGGACAAACACTGTCTCTACGAGATTCATCTGTCGCGCAATAGCCTGCATGGTATCACTATCGATTCCGCTTGCATTGGTGAACACTGCTGCCGGATTGCCACCAAACGGACGCTCCGCAAATGCATTCACAACAACAAACTCAGTATTTGGATTAATCAAACTGCTGCCTCAAATGCACGAGTGGCAAAACTTGCACTCAATTTTAACTACGAAAAAATAGCTATTCAAGCTGTTAAACAATACCACCCCGTGGTTGTACAATTTGTTTGCAGTCTATGCGATAGGATTTTTCCAGCCCAACGGCGTCGGCCTCTACTTCGATTTGATGTCCAGGGAATTCTGAATCTCCTTGATTGCATCGCGTTCTGCTCCGGTAAAGCGTCGACCGGGACCGTTTGCTTCTTTGGCTATGTGTTTGACCATCAGCTCGAGCATCGCGCGTTCTTGACCTTTCAATGTTTTCAAACTCGCCAAGGCATCTTGTCGTACCACTGCATTTGATGTGGAGGCAGCGACGACAAGGAGTTCGGTCACGCTGTCCAAACGCAATTTTTCGTCAGTTGATTCAGTGAGAGTCTTTTTGTGCTTGCTTACAATTGCGTTTTCCGTCGTCAGCTCTTTACGTGTCTCCTTTTCGAACCGATCACTCCAGGGTTTTCTCGGATCAGATTTATCAGTGGCGGGGTCGACATTCAGGCGATCGACGGCTTTATCCACTCGCGCTCTCAGCGCACTGATTTCGGCTCCATTAACGTGACTAACCAGACCGTATGCTCTGAAAAGTGCGGCATCGGTTTCCTTCGACTGTCCAAGATTCTTCTCTAAAGATACGACCAATTCGGCATAGCGCTTGAGCACAAGAGGATCGGGATTAATCGGTGCACTCTTCGCAATAAACTCGTTCTCGGCTTTCTCCGACAATTTGTGCCTTCTCCCGAGTTCCTTTATTGCCGCTACTTGTTTTGCCCTTTCTGCATTTTCAGAGGTGATTTTGGCCAGATAGTCCTGCGCTGCATCGCCGACGATGCCAATCACCTCCGCGCCCATTTGAGTGGACAAAGTTGTTAAAACCTTTGAAGCTGTGTTGTTGCCGCTCAGCGCCAACTGAGAAATCGCCTTGAGCTGATCTTTCCCAATCGGTCCAGGCGCTCCTTTTTCCAATGCTTGTAGATGCATCGCAGCAACTCTATCAATTGCCGAATCTATTATCGACTTACAATCTGAACGGTCAGCGCGAGCAAGAGCGCTTCTGAGAGCTTGTTCGACAGCAACCTTCGCCGGCACTCCTTCTAGCTTCGTCAGGTGGAACATGGCGAGATCTCTCACTTGTTCTCCGCCGCCTATCGACAGCAGTCCGAGGGAGCTAGCGGCGGCGTTTCGATCTTCTTCGGAGAACAAACGATTGTTACGATCGAGGACTACCATAACGGCCTTCAAACGGACCGACTCGTCAAGATGAGGGTGACGCAGACCCATTTTTGAAAATGCCCTTGCAGCATCCTTGCGCTCAGGCTCACTGAGTGCTCGATTACTGGCGCTCAATAAAACCTCAGCCGCGCGAAATCGTTTTTCCACAGACAGATTATCGTCTTTGATGGCGGCTTTCAGCAGTGGAATGCGCTCGTCCCCGGACGAAGTGATTCTCGCAAAATCATTTTCACCCCGAGTATCAGCCAAGATTTTATCGAAATCACGTTTGACAATGTCGCTTGCTCCTGACTTGAATTTATCGCGAACCTCTGCCGCAGCTTTGCGGATTTCTTCGTTATTGTGCCTGGTTGAGAAATAGTCCAGAGACGGAATGAGTTCTGCATTACCATACTTAGCCATCTGAGCAAGTAGCGCTTTTTGGAATTGGACACTGCCATGGTGGTCAAACTGATTCGCACGAGGCATGAATCGCATCTCTGTTTCAAACGCCAGAGTAAGGATGGAAGCAGTATTTTCCCTGGAGATGCCACCATTGGTGGTGAGTGCGTCCAGGGCGCCGACCAGTTTATTTTTGTTCGTGCGAGTCAGAGTAGTATTTTCGGTGAGGAGATGCTTAAGAACAGGCTCCATCTCGCCGGCAGCCAAGCCCTTTCCAGAGCTTACGGCGACGAATGCATCAACTGCTCTATCGACGCATTCATTGGCACAACTTGGTCTATGACGTGTATTTAGCGCCCACTTATTGTTTGGACTCAGGTCAAGTGATTTGCCGTCATCGTTGATGACATAGACAAGCGCCTGGATTGCCTGTTGACGTTGCTTGGCATCGACATCCGGATTAACAGCAAAATCGACCATGGTCTGAAATTCAGTCGAGACCTTCTTAACATGTGCATTGAGTGCAGTCTTCACTGCTTCTGTTCTGACTTTATCACTTTTGAAGATTCCAGTATGGGCTTCCCAAACTTTCTGAATGTCTTTATCAATAGCCTCTTCTCGTAACTCAGGAGAGAGCATGTTTAGCCGATGAGTTCTGACGAAGGAATCGAAGTCTTTATGAAGCCATCCGACACCGAGTTCCTTTCCCGAGAATGTTCGACGAAGGTTTTCAAAATGCCTCTGCATACGAATATCTAGTGATACTGGAGCACGTTCTGACGTCGAAATCGGTCGAACTACAGTCTCCGCCAGGGCTCTGTGGACGAGCGCCGGGTGTGCTGCGGCGGACCCATTCAGCAATTCCAGTGCCTGAGTCTTGCTCTGCTGCATAGCACCGTTCTTAGAAACATCCGCAAGTGCGAAAATTGCGCTCTCTCTTACTCCCTCTACCTTTGATTCCAAACAAAGTTTTGCTGCTGCCAATCGCACAACATCGTTTTTGTCACGCAAAGCGATTTGCAGAGTCTTCATTCGCGGATCCTGCAGTCCTTCGATCGGCTTCGCATTGATAGCGGCTCCCATCGTTGCCACAACCTGAAAAGCATCAAGTGAAGAATCACCTAAGGCATTAGCGATCAGCTCTGAGAGAGCCTCAGATGACTTTGCAGCGCCAAGAATCGCTCCGCGTGTGCCACCTTTTTTGGTGTAATTGACTTCATCGGCGGCCGCAGCGTCTGCAAGGTGCGTCGTCCCTACAAGTTCGCGTAGCTGCTCGAGAGCAGCGGCTCTTGCATTCTCGAGCGCTTCGGATTGAAAGGTTTGAGCCGGCGTTTTTGCATCGGATGGAAAAGTGTGAGCGGCGGGCTTTACGACGGTCGTTAACGCCACTAATGTAGGCAGTGACGAAGTAGACGTCAACGCCAACAAAGTAGGAACTGAAGCAGTGGACTTCAAACCGTTCAATTTGTCGAGAATTGTTTTTGTCAGTTGCGCATTTGCTCTTACAAAACTGCTATCAGCACCCTTTTCTGATTGCAGATCTCTGATTGAATTTCCGAGCATACGCGACATAACAAGGGCGCCTTCATCTTTACTAACGACTCCATTATCTCCAGGTCGAGCAACCTTCACGTACAAGTTTAAAAGTTGTTCTCTAACTGCCGGATGCATATTCGGGCTCGACAAAAGTGCGTTCTCGATAGGACCGGTGAGTTGAGCGATTTCGCTAGGGATTCTATCGGCAACTTTGAAGAGCCCTTCGACAGCCTTCAGTTGCTGTTTGAAGTCACCATTCTTTGCCTCTTGCGTTGCAGTCATCAGCAGCCCGAGGCTTGCTCCGCGATTGTAAGACGTGCAGACATCGCAACCGGGTTGATCGCAATTCTTGCCAATTCTATCTTCCTTGAAAGTCCCTGGCTTAGAGGCGCTCGTCGTCCAGCCATCTCCGCTGCGCTTGTCTACCCGCTCTCGCAGGCCATTCATTTCTCGCTCCAAACGAACTGGATCTATGTTCGTTCTGGCTGCGAATTCCAGGTTCCAGAGCTTCTGTAAAACTGCAGGGTCAGTTTCGACTCGCAGCGTGTCAATCGCAATTTTTTGCCAATCGAACGGCTTCAACTGTTCGATGACGTTGACGGCAGCTAGTCTCACGTGAGCGTTGTCTTTAGGAATATCTTGCTGACCATAGGCACCACCATGAATAGCGAGTTGGGCGAGTTCTAGAGCCCTGGATGGATCAATCTTAGACAGAGCTTGTAGTGCGCGGATACGTGCTTCGGTGAAGCCGGGTTCGAAGGAAGGAAAGCCGGCACGGGGATTTTGTTGTTCGAACTCTTTACCGGCGCCAGGAATCAACATTGCCTCCAAATACAGTGCAACCATACTCTTTTGTTGAGGTGTTCCATCCGCGAACAACTCAGGGGATTTTTCAATCAGACAAAGTCTCAAACCGTCCCGATCTGAATTCGATCGTGGTGCGCGCATAGGATTCAGTACATATTCGCGCAGCGCATGTTGCTTATCGAGTGGCAACGACTTGAGCATTGCCGGTGTAAGCTCGACTGCGGCCAGACGCGCGATGGAATGCGTGCTTGAGGTCATCTGCTTTGCGAACACCTCAGCAACAAGATGCTGAACTTTCGGTGCATCGGCAAACAGGTTTTCGGCACCACAGTCCTTGATTGTCTTGCCCGCAAGAAAGCTGTTTAGTAGCAATTTGTCTCTTTGCTCCTGCGTTCCTTCACTGGCTTTCGGATTGACTTGAAGCTCGCGTAACAACTCATCAGTAATGGTCTTGTGCACGTCGCCATCTTTAGAAGCGGCAAAAGCGTTCAACTTAAGCATCGACTCATGTCGGTCGCTTCCGACTGTAGCTCGCAATGCATATGCGGCGACCGCGCGAACATCTTTGGGATTGCCGCTATTCCGAACGGCCTCGAAAAGAGCATTCTGAATGTACTCTGCATCTCTACCATACAAAAGTGCATCGGTCTCGAATTTCGACCTACCATCGAGCTGTGTGTTGGCATCGTATCGACGATGCTCGAGGAGCATAGCCAGGCGGACACCACTGGGGGAGGCGATCGCACTGATCTTCTGTTCGCTGGTGGCTTTGTCGCTTTTGAGCACTTCCATGAGGAGAGTGGTGAAGTCCGCGGAATTGTAATTGATCGACTTACGAAACTGCTCCAGGTTTTTGAGAGCGTCTTTCGTTACTTGGGCACGTTGCTTCAGCTCTGCATCTTGAGGCTTAGTTTTGAGCTCCCCTTGCACTCTCTTCAGCGCTTCGTCCAGCGCATTGATCTTCACCGAATTGCATCGATCCAGTCGAAACAATGTATCGCCGGCGATCAATCGAACGTCCAGGTCCGAAGACTGCTCACTCTGCTTGTGCACATACTTGAGAACATCATCGACCGTGTATTTATAGTGCCCCGGTTTTTCCAGGAGTGGGGCTTCACCGTTGTGGTTTTCATTCAAAGCGAGCAAAATCACTGCCGCAGCCAATCGTTCTTTATCATTGGTTTTCGCTTTCAGAAACATTTTTTCTGCATCGTCACGCAGTTTAACTCGTTCTTGCGAGTCTGGCGGCAAGAACAATTTGTTGGCGGCATCTCCAAGCAGCTCCGCGGATTTGCCACCGAGCTTAGTACCATATTCATTCAGCAGACCGGCGGTGGCGGACTTGAGTCTGGCCTCTGATTCTGGTCCGTACAGCAAGGGTTTGCGTCCATCGTTCATACTACGATGTCGTAGCGCTCCGTCGACCAGTGCACCCCTATGATCGTTTTTGAGGAAATCGGCAGCCATGTTGGTAGCTTCGGCCAAATAGTACGTATCAGCGAGAAAGAAAACACCGACATGAGGAAGAAATTTCGGGGGCGCGACTTCGAAACCAGTGAATGTCTTGTGCGCCTTACCTAGCAACGAGTCAATGAATCTGGCTTCCTTCGTCAAAGCCCACTCACCGTATGCTTCCATCGCGGTTTTACCTTCGGCTTTTCCTAATACGGGAAGCTGTTCCCAGAAACCTTTTTGAAACTTGTTGGGACCGATCTGCAATGCCATATCAGCCATGATAGCTTTGTGGCGGACCTGCATGAAATCGTGACCCCAGCTAAAGTTATTTTCAATCGCTTGTTTCGCAAAACCAGTCGCACCAAGCCCCACATGCCACGCGCCTTTCAAACCTTCTTTAGCAACCTGTTTCGCAGAGACTTCTCCCAATTTCTTCGCCGCCACCCATGCTGCTCGAAACTCTATGGTGCCTGTTACGCACATTCCGACATCAACGGCGGTACCAACGAGGTTGCCGGTTTGTCTGGCATTGTCCATCGCTTCAGACCATCCTTTCAAGTGTTTCGCTTGAAGGATTCGCATACGGTTATCTTCAATAATCGGCACGAAGTCATTCTTGTGGAAGACCTGGGGTTTTGCATTTATCTGCTCGATCGGCTTAATCGAACCGAGATAATTCCAGCCATTGTATGCGTGGAAGCGCGCCCATTCATACTTTCTGTAGCTGGTAACCGAAACATAATCACCTTTTGGATCAGGTTTTCCATCCTTATCGCAAGTTTCTGTAGTAAAACCGCTCCTCTTCATATTGAACGGCTCCCCGTTTGGAGCGCGTTTCTCCAGCACGTACTGACCATTTGCGCTGACCGATTTGACGAACCAATCGAGTTCGTCACCGGGAAGCTTAACTTTCTGATTTACATCTTTTTGGTTGCCACTCAGGTGACCGTTTAACTCTTGGAGGTCTGCGAAGGTCGATGCTTTCTCGCGCTGAAAATCACCATCGGCTACCCACATGAGCGTGCGCTCGGGACTGGAGTCGGTATCCAACATTTGTCCCCAGATTTTGTCTACGGACGGTCCATATTTACGCAGCCACTCTTCCACTTTTTGCATTTTTCGAAGATTTTCAGGCGTGCGTTCCGATGTAGCTGGCAGATCCAACTTCATTTCAGTAATTAGACCATCAGGTCCCCGCTTGATGGTGCCTGGGAAATTTGCCTCCTTCAGCGCCTCATCAGGAAATACGGTTGCATTATCAGGTAACTTTATTTTCTTGAACAAGTCGGTCAAACCCGGGAACTGAAAGCCTTTGTCGGAAGTGGCCGCATTGAAAGCGGCGATAGTATCGGCATATGTATGAACACGCTGTATTGTGTTAACCCATGCCATGGTGGCATTAGCCCATCGCTCTGATTGATCGGGAGCTAGATCTGAAGGTCGTTTCCATCCGGAAAGATCACCGGATTTGGCAAACTTTTCAACACCCTTCAGATGAAACTCGACTGATGCCGCCTGACTATCTATCGCACCTTGCACACACTTAAGTTTTGCATATTGTGTCCAGGTGAAGTGATTGGCGAAGGTGGTTACATCGCCGGCCTCCGGTACGCCGTCACCATTGAAAGCTTTAGGTGGGAAAGAAAACTTGATCTCCCCATTGCGAACTCTTGCGCGAAAACTCTCATCTGTTTCTGGTAAGCCACTACCGCTAACGCTCTTCTCAGGCTGTATCGGGCAGCCAGGTGGAAAGGCAATCCCACGCGAATCTAGTTCTACGGCAAGACCCAAAACATCGCGCTCGATAAGTTGATGAACCTTAGCGTAGAGTCTCTTGCTCTCAGGACCGAATTCTTCGCGTTTCCACTCTTCTTTGAGCTTCTCCTCGTTGAAGGCTTCTTCAGGATTCTTCCCTGGGGCGAGCTTGCCATTCTCTGCCTTTACGACTTCGTTGGCTACGCCGATGGAGCGGCCAAGAATGCGAATGACCAGATCGCCGTGTGGAACTTTGGCGAGTGCAACTATTCCAGGTGCTGCAGGAGCATCTTTGCCGGCATTGTTGTCGACCTTCGATTCCGGTGGAGCATCTGCGCTCAGGCTGAACGCTGCCGGGAGAGAACTGCTACCGCTTTTGGTATCATCTCTCTGCAACTGTTCCAGATACAGACTAACAAAAATTTCTCTAGTCGATTTCGTGTCGTTTCTTTGATCGGACCCCGAAGACGAATCCAAATTAAAGTCGAACGAAGATAATCCTGCATTCATGGAAATGCCCCCCCAGGCCCATATCTATATGGTGAGGTGCAATTGCAAAAAATATGTAACGACTCTGAAGATGGGGCAAAAACGAGGCGAGGAGTGACCCTCGCCCCCGAACTACCACCCTCGAAATCGCTTCAATCCCGCAAGTATCTGACAATCTGAGAAAACGCAACGGCGCGGCTGCGCAGTCCCTCAGCACCAGGTCTAACCGTTTGTTTGGCTACTCTCTCCACGGCTTTCCCAATACGCTCATGTGCTTCTTTCAGCACCTCTGTATCGTTTCTAAATCCGGCGGTTTTCAATCTCTGTTGGAATTTGCGCTCTGAATCGAGCTTTTGTTCGAGCGTGCGAATTTCTTCGGCATTATTCTTCGCATCCCTCTTCAACTCCAAGATCTCATTTTCTAAGTGCTCCACCGCTTTTTCCCAAACGTCGGTAAACTTTAGTTCTGTTCTCCCGTTTCCAACAAGAACGCCCTCAGGAGTCAGTTTTGCTAGCGGATCCGCCAACTCCGGCAATACTCTTGGAAGATTTATATCTGGCTCGGTTCCCTTATTCGCCACAGCAGCGATCTCCTCGGCAGTTTTCCCTACTCCGAATGAAGTTTCCATCCACGCATCTATACCTGCATTTTGTCCGGTTGTAAGTGTCGCCGAAGCAGAATTTTCCAGGACGACTCTGTACATCTCTTTGGCCAACTTTTCGGGATCTTTCAGCAAGCTCTCCGGCAGGCGAATCGTTGCCTGCACTTGATTCGGTTTCACAGGTCGATTGCTTTCTTCCGAAAAGAATCCTTTGTCACTCTTGGTTACAGGCTGTCCCGCATATTCGTATGTGCCCCTCCCTTTTGCGGGTATGGCATCGAAACGCACGGTCGTTTTGTCCGACTGAGGGGAGCCTTCTTTGGCAAACTCTACGACGAATTTCACCTGACGCACAACTTCCGATTCAGCGACGCGCTCTTCGAGGAATTGATTAAGCGAGTCGGTCAATTTTTCCACCGTAGTAGCGGAGCCATTGTTAAAGGGTCCCTCCGCCTTGACACGGTCAACAAATCTGGCACTTACATCCCGACTCAGGAGGTTCTTGCTTACAGGTAAATCCTCTGCCGCAACCGGTTGCTTCTTCTCCGCATCTGCTTTGGCGTTGGATGAGAGGGGAGTGGCAGCATCGGAGTTGAGAGCCGTCGAAACTACTCTTCCTATGTTATGCATAGCGGCTAGACCGTGATACTGCTTTCCGTGGGGCCCATCAACGACCGATTCTTTGACCTCAGACAACGTCACATGACCTTTCGCCTCTCTGGCACCAGATGTCACTAACATAAGTTTTCCGACCTCGGATCCCACAGGATCCGACTGTCGAATCATCGTCTGCTTTCCATCGACTCCGACGGCAGCTTCTAGAGCTTTAATCGCGTCAGTTGTGAACTCGCTCGTACCCTCTCCCACTTTGTACAGGTCACCGACAGTTGCAAACTTTTCCCAACCGGGGGCCTTGGATTCGACTTGTTTATGCATGAACTTAATAATGCCATTCTCCATGTCTGCAGGGATCTGGGATCCCCTAAGCTCGACCGTTTTCGCACCAGGATCGTGAGGGTCTCTCTCCGAGTACCTCGCTGGTTCATAGTCATGTACTGCCGCGGATACGCGACCAGATCCGTTACGGACGACATCACCGGCGGGTAATTTCACATCAGTGCTTCTCAACCCGGCTTCAACCAGGGCTTTGTCTAAAAACTGCTGTACATCCTTAGCGGCGGCTGCATCGACCGGGTAGAGCTTCACCCCGACATTTCCATTTTCCGGCGCCTTGTCGTGTGATTCTGCTTTCAATGTCTGCATAGGATCCTGCGTAGCTACATCCGCCAACTTCCCGTGCAAGGCACCACCAGGTTTCATCGCTTCTGCAATTTTAGGTAGCAGTGTAGCCTGAACGCGCGCCAGATCGCGGACATCCGTAACTCCAACATTGACCGTGGTGGCACCATTATGCTTGTCGGCAGGCATACCGTCGGGACGGAACCAGCCCGCATCGGCAGTTGGACTCAAATAACACGAGGATTTGTCGACTATCAAGGCACGATCGTTGACCCCGGTGTTTTGAACTTCGAACTTAACCGGCTTGGACTGCTCGCCACCTGGCAGATCTACCCTGCCACCACCGCGTTGTCGGAACAGGGTGACGACATCTTTAACTTCATTAGGGACCTGCGCATCGCGTGCATCAGCCATGGACACAGGCTCTGGCTGCACCGCTGCTTTCGGGCCATTGTCTCCCCCTGGCTGCCTACTACCGAGACCCGGTTTTATCACGACTTTTGGTCGACCCGATGCATCAGCAGCTTTGACTCCATCTGGTGCGGGCTTTACTCCGTCAGCAGCGGGTTTTACTTCGGGCACGGGTTTAGCGC
>CAYQKX010000010.1:154793-177748 GCA_964418155.1 uncultured Candidatus Obscuribacterales bacterium
CATCAGCAGCGGGTTTCACATCGGGTGCGGGCTTAGCGCCATCAGCAGCGGGTTTCACATCGGGTGCGGGCTTAGCGCCATCAGCAGCGGGTTTTACATCGGCTCTGTCGCTGTCAGACGCTTTGTCACCAGACGGCGCAGATTTTGACTCGTCGACGTTCCGCCACGCTCTCGCCATCTTGATCGCGGCGCCACCTACGATTCCCGAGACTCCGAGTCCAATCAAACCGAGTGTGAGATCTTTCAAAAGATCCCTTTCCTTCTGTGGGTCACCGCCTGTAGTACCATCAGTCGAAGCCACGCGCCGGAGTGTGTCCAATGTGCGAGCCAAACCAGCGTTGCCTGGAGGAATAGGTATTTTGATGTCCTGCGTCTGTCCCTGCCCTGAAGTCGTCAGAGTGATTACGTCATTTCCACTCTTGTCCTTTTCAACGGAAATCTTCTTGACCTGGACTTCACGCTGACCAAAAGCCTTGTTGTCCGGAGTAGGCACCTCAATCGAAAGACCTGCGATGTTATCGACGAGCAATTTGTTCGATCCCAGATTTTTGACATCGGCAGCAAAGGTAGTGCCCATTTTGAGCTTGACACCATTCCCCATGTCCTGCTTCAGAGGCTCGCTTCTAGTAAGTTCGAAGTGCTTTCCATCCTGTATGTTTTGCACACTAATGCCAGAAAACGACTTGAGGATCTGACTCACTTCAGGGCCCAGTTTTTCAAAATCCTTAGCTTCTAGCTTGATTGGACCAGCCTTGGGTGGCTCACCCTCTTTCTTCTGATCGACTTTCTCTTGCTTCGGTTTTTCCCCTTCACCCTTCTCTTGTCCAGCCTTCGGAGCCTCTTGCCGCAGATCCATCTTCCAGGGATTACCAAAATCAATCTCTTCTTCTTGCTCTTTCTTTTCTGGTAATTTTATTGGACTTCTTTCACCGTATACTTCCGCAAAGAAGTACTGGCTTGCATCTTTTGTCTGACTAGATGAATCTGAATTACTCGTATCATCAATCCCAGCCAACGAATTGTTTGACCTCATCCCTGACACCTCGCAAAGGACAACCCCCCGACCAATTAATTCCAATCTACAAAGCAGTTGCAAAGAATTTGTAAACGACAAAACAATTCGGAATACAAAACGACGGATGGTCTAAAGGAACTTTTTCGCCACCGAATCGTGCTGAATCTGTTTCAAAATATTCAGAGAGCGGCGCCGGCCCCAATCTCAAAGAGGGGCTGAAACGCATCAGAGT
Source organism: uncultured Candidatus Obscuribacterales bacterium (assembly GCA_964418155.1). Classification (GTDB taxonomy): domain Bacteria; phylum Cyanobacteriota; class Vampirovibrionia; order Obscuribacterales; family Obscuribacteraceae; genus JADYXR01. Next base: position 156,041 of record CAYQKX010000010.1, read on the forward strand.
CTACTCAAGGCGCTTATACAAGGACGGAACTCTGGGTTCAGCAGGCGACATTCTTTGGTCAGGGCCAACGGAATGCTGTCGAAGGAACAGGTCTTCGGAAGGAGTACATGGAGGTGTCAGAGAATGCCATCAATGGAATGGTTCAGGCTCCTCCTAATTCCATACATGTAGGCGTAGAGAGGATATCAACCTGAGGACGCGAAGCACATGTTTAAGTCGAACCGAAAGCAAATCTACCTGGCACTCGCCGTGATAGCGGCTCTTGCGGTCCCAGGAAAAGCGGCTGCCTCGGCTGTAACAGAAGAAGCGCTTGCCCACCTGCAACTGGCAAATCGTCTGGTGCATTCTGGGAAACACGAGCAGGCGATTGCTGAATATCAAGCAGCATATGGGCTCTCACCAAACGGCCAGATTGGACTTTACTCCAGAAAGGCTCTTGCCGCCTACGGCGTCAATCCCGATGCAGCGGCGAACTCTCAAGCGTCTAGCGAGATTCAACGACAGTCGAACGAAGCAAAATTACAAGCATTCCAACATACCAACGATCAGATTAAGAACACCGAGCGAACTGCAAAATCACAGATAGATCGAATCGAATCGGAAAAAACTGCTGCAGTTAATGATGTGATTGCAAACCCGAGCATTCAATATTCAGTCGTGCCGACTTACGGCTACGGTCTCTACCGCACTCCGTTCGGATTTCGAAGATACGCACCGGCCGCGGTGGTTTCAACAATTGACCCAGTCGCCACCCAGGCTCGCATCGACGGCGTAAATAATCGCGCTCAACAGCTCGAGAAAACCGTGAAAGAAGACGCAGCAGACAAAGCTGAGCGCTTGAAAGAGTCCGCACAAGAGAGGGCTCGCTTGATCGATGAATCAGCAAGCAACCTTCAAACTCAGATGTCCGGAAAAGGGGTGAAGCTAAATCCGACCGGCACCAATTTATACATCAGATCATATAGATGAAAACTTGATCGATGTTTTCCCTTGCGTTAAAGAGTGATCGATAATTTCGACAACAACTGGTTTTGTGTTGGAATTTCGCAATCCGATAAAACACGATAGCTTCAGCGGCTGCGCCGGAAATCTCGTCAGAACCTGCGCGCTGCACCCGCCGCGAAATGCGTGTCGTTTTTCCGAGTGTCGAACCTTTTCAGTGAATCAAAACACGATTTTGTCGCTTGACCTCTTCTTGGCCCAAAGACGAGGTTTTACAGCGCATTTGGTAAACTGATTAGCAGATGAAACCGGAATCCCAAGCCACGAAAATTAGTCCGTATGCCGCGATGAAAATTCGCGACTTTCGATTGTTCTTCGCGGCAAAAGCTTTCCTCACACTTGCCGTTCAGATACAGGCAATGGCTGTAGGCTGGCAGGTCTACGAGCTGACCAAGAATCCATTAGCGCTTGGAATGATTGGACTGACTGAGGCGATTCCGTCGATTGGTATAGCGCTCTACGCCGGGCATGTGGCGGACATAAGCAATCGCAGAACGATCGTGACGACAGCGGCATTTGTCATTTTCCTGACTATAGCCGGGATGGCAGGAGTCAGTATATCGATTGCGAGCGGAACTACACTCGTGGCCGCAATCTTCTTCGCTATCTTCATATCGGGTTTCGCGCGCGGATTCTATAACGCTGCCAGCTTTGGTTTGCTGTCCGATATCATCCCGCGCGAACACTTCGCCAACGCTGCCGCATGGAACAGTGCAGCGTGGCAATCTTGCTCTATGATAGGTCCGATCACAGGTGGATTTGTCTATGTCGGATTCGGCGCGGGACGCACCTATCTCCTTGCGACCGGTCTCTGCGTAATCTCATTCATTTGTTTCAAACTAATCAAAACAAACAGCGTTATCGAACCACCGAAGCACACATCCGTGAGCGAAAATATTCGCGAAGGTTTGCGGTTCGTTTTTTCCAATCAGATAGTGCTAGCCGCGATGGCGCTTGATTTATTCGCGGTTCTCTTCGGTGGCGCAATTGCGCTCCTGCCAATTTTTGCACAAGAAGTCTTCAAGATGGGTCCAGAAACATTGGGTTTTCTTCGAGCAGCAACGCCTATCGGAGCTTTTCTGACGGCTGCATTTCTTGTGCATAATCCAATCACAAAACATGCGGGATGGATTTTTCTTTCGGCCGTAGCTGGTTTTGGACTATGTATGATTGGATTCGGTCTATCCACTAGCTTCTACTTGTCGCTTTTCTTGCTATTTGTGAGTGGTGTCTTAGATGGTATCAGCGTTTATTTGAGATCAACTATCTACCAATTGCTGACACCCAACGATATGAAAGGACGAGTCGCCGCCGTTAACAGCATCTTCATTGGCTCTTCCAACGAAATCGGCGAGTTCGAATCGGGGGTCGCGTGCAAGCTGCTCGGACTTAGCAGATCAGTAATATTTGGCGGATGTATGACACTAATAGTGGTATTGATTGCAATAGTCAAAGCACCAAGGTTGAGACAGTTAAACATCGCCTCTCTGTATAGTGAAGAAAGCAATAAACAAGCTTGACCCTGGCACTAAAGGTTCTTCACTTAGTACCACCAATTATCTGTTTCACCCAGTCACGGACGTAACCTGGATAGAGGAATCCCTTGTTATCTGTGTCTGCGAGTTCCCAAATTCCACAAGACAAGTCCAGAATTCCGAGGTCGGCTTCATCGTAGGAGAGCCCAAGCGAGCCCGCCATGGTCGTGTGCGTGGCGATAAAACCGTCCCACCAATATGTCTCACAGACGCTGCCATCTCCATTCGAGTACAGGAGAAATCTGAGATTCTCAATTTTTCGGTCATCTGCTGTGCGGTATCCCACTTCAAGCGGAATTAGCCCGAGGTCCTGCACTATCTGACGCCGGCTGCGCGGATCGATCGACAGACGAACTCCTGAATCGGACGCAAGCTTTTGAATCAAATTTCGCTCTCTCGACATTTAGGTATGGTCTCCAGTGTGTGCTGTTTTCGTATTGTCTCCGCTCTTTGAATGTTATAAGCGGAGGGCGAACCTAAATCCGGTGAAACTTCCACGATATCATCTCTCCGTCGAGAAATGGAGCATGACCATGAAATACTCGAGGATCATCATCGAAGACCATATCGAGCCAGTAACGGTCGCTCTCCCAGAACTTGACTTGATCGAAGGTACTCCGCGCAACCCACTGCAGATAACCCTCTGGATTCTCGGAGAGTACGGTGCCTGTCCATGAGTCTATACGAAAGATAAATCCGAACCAATCTTCGCCGACACCGCCGAATCCAGGCCAATTGATCGTTCCCCTCAAATGGATATCAATCGGCTCAATCCCAGCCTCTTCTCGAATCTCGCGCACCATTCCAGATACCACGTCTTCATCAGAATGAAGTTTTCCACCAAGTCCATTAAACTTTCCATAGTGGATATCATCAAGGCGTTTGCTGCGATTTAGAAGAAGAACTTCCTTTCCATCCGGCGACATTACGTATCCGAGCGTCCCTAATATTGGCCGATAACTCGCGCTCATGATGACCGTTTTCTCCATTTTCGAAGTTCTAACATTTTCGACTCGTTGCGCTCCTGTCAATTAGGTACCGAAACGACGACACTGTCTAATCTGGAGTATAACTTTTGTTTTCAACCATTCAAAGGTACCATGTGAGATATACTTTGTGGCGTTAACTCGGCAAGCTCATGCCGAGTTAAAGGCATCGCGGGACGAAGGAAGAGAGAAAGACTATGAGTGCTAAGCAAATACAAACGGCTATCGTGACTGGTGCTTCAGGCGGTATTGGCTTGTCACTAGTCACCGTCTTAATCGAAAAAGGGTTCAATCTTGTCGGCACTTCGCGCTCCATAACAAAGTCGAAGGATCTCAAACCGTCGGACAATCTTGTTCTCGTAGATGGAGATATTTCAAAACGAGAAACAGCTGTGAAGGTAGCCGAAGCCGCAATCAAAGCGTTTGGTCGCGTCGACCTTCTTATTAACAACGCCGGCATCTTCATGCCAAAACCCTTCACGGATTACACAGAAGAAGACTTCGAACTGATGATCAACACAAATGTAGCGAGTTTTTTCTACATGACGCAGCAAGTTGTTCCTCACATGCAAAAACAAAAGGCGGGGCACGTCATAAGCATTTCGACCACACTCGTAGATCAGCCAATTGCAGGCATTCCCGCAAGCCTCCCGGTGTTGACGAAGTCGACTTTGTCGGCTGTGAGTCGAGAACTTGCGATTGAATACGCGACTGATGGAATCAGATTCAATACCATATCGCCTGGTGTTGTTAACACACCGATGCACGCAGATAGTGATCATGCAGCCCGAAAAAACCTATCGCCACTCAACCGCATCGCCGAGCCGTCCGAGATTGTGGATGCAGTTCTTTTTCTCAACTCTGCGTCGTTCATCACCGGTGAGAATCTCAGGATTGATGGTGGCGCACACGCAGGCAAATGGTAGATTTTGCAAATCGGGTTTGGTGGCACGCAGTCATACACGAATCCGCATAAACACACAAGGTCGCGCTCCGCAGTGGGCTGTTTACCGTATAATGGCTACAGAACCGATCAAAGGTATTGCAATGACAAACGCACACCGTCTCAAAATGCTTACCCCACATGAGTTTCTAGCTTTTGAGGAGTCCGCTAAGCAGCGGCATGAATTTGTCGATGGACAACTTTTCGCGATGACCGGCGGCTCGGTTGCCCACAATGTAATTTCTTTGAATATCGCCACTTCCCTGAAGACACAATTGAAGGGGACGGGTTGCACTATCTTCATAGCGGATATGAAGATTAGGATCGAAAACTTGAATTGTTTTTACTATCCAGATGTGTTTGTCGATTGCAGCGCCTACGACAAGAAGAGCGTCTATACAGAGACACCAGTGGCAATCTTCGAAGTGCTGTCTCGCTCCACTGCATCCACAGATCGACGCGAAAAGCTCGTTGCATATCGACATTTGGCTTCAGTAAATCAATACGTGATTGTGCACCAGACGAGACAAAGATTGGAAGTTTATAGAAAACTAGCTGATGAATGGACGATCCAAGAGCTTGGTAGCGGTGATTCGCTCATACTAGATTTTTGTCCAGGCAGACCGATCTCGATCGCAGTGGAAGACGTATACGCAGACATCGAATTCGATGAAGGACCGGATCTGCACGTTCGTGAAGACATCGAAGTTTATACATGGTGAGCATGTCTTAGCTCCAGCACAGCCAACACTGCGGTGAGGTTTATGTCACAGCTTAGTATCATCTCACCTGTATAATCAAGGGCAACCAATCTAACCAGTCAGCACGAGGCGTTTCGATCTATGAATTCAGTTACTCGAACAATACTTCTTGTGCCTCTATATCTGGTGCTCTTTGCCAGTCCTGGACTGGCGCAATCGTCACCCCTTGAGGGACGGATAGAACACAGCGATAAAATGTCCCCTGTTCCTGAGGGTCTAATGCAGGGCGGCAAATTTGATGAACAAGCTCTTCCGAAGTTATCGCCGAAGAACAATTGGGTTCCCATTCCCAAGTGGCTGGCGGGTACCTGGCAGTTCAAGTCAGAGACGGTAACCCATATGAATGTCATCAAAGACAGTACTAAGTATCCGCCAGTTCCCTTTGTTCTTCGCAATGAGTTTGAAAAAACACTAGGATATCAAATCGACAAATCGGGTCAAATCTGGGACTATGTCAAAGCACCATATGCGTACACCTGCAAAGTCGACAACGATTGCCTGGCGTACAACCGCTGTATGACCGTCGATATCGTGACGAATACTCCAGATGAATACATTCGCAAAGTCGTAGGAGATGATTCAATAGTAGAACCAAAGTCCCAACTAATTTTGATAACGCTGCAAAAGGAATGCATAAGCAGATATACACCTATGGCTTCGGACGCGGTTCGAATCGACGGTTCAACCAAAGTCTTTGACACTAGAGGCAATACCAAGCTACTAAAAATCTCGAATATGATGGGCGCGCGTTCCAAGCCATTTGAAGCAATCAACGAGAAGGATGGCGATAATTTAAAGCAGCTATTTGCTGAGTATTTGACGGCGAACGGGAAAGCAAATCTTATACCCGAATGACATTGCTAGCCTTACAACTTGAGATTGATCGCGTCTGATTGTTTGTTTAGTCGATCGAAAAGTAAGTGTCCTCAAAGCTCAAAACTCCTTGCTCAACTTACCGGTCTTCGCATTAACGTGAAACCAATTGAAAGTAGCCGTGTGACCGGAATCGTCTCCATCCGGAACATATTGGTAGACATGAATAATATAATCACCATCTTCCATCCTATCGAATTCAACAAATGAACTCGAACCCTTCATTCCGGACTTCTTAATTCGCGCAACAAATTTCTTGACTTCGGGTTCAGCATTTACGATAGCTACGGCATCCGATTGGGATTTTACTGGACCGCTTTTTCGCTTAGCTGATTTCAATTTCTTCGACGGCTTCGCTGTCAAATGCTTCTTCGAAGTATTGCTTACTGATTGACTAAATGCTGGTTTCGCCTCATCCAAAAACACTAGGGCCGGCACCAACAGACTGAAGAATAGTGACTTATGTACCATTGAACCTTTGAACCTTTGGAGTGAGCGGAAATTTTCGACTAGTTCGGAGAACTCTTCTTCGCCAGTAGCTTTAACCAGTCGACCCCGTATCGAAGCTCTCCCATGGACAATGAATGATCGCCACTCCTCGCGCGGTAGAACCCCACTCGAGGATTCGTCTTTTTTAATTTGGTTACGTAAGCTACTGATTCGGTGATAGGTACATTTGAATCATCTTGCGCATGATATACAAGTGTTGGGCACTTGAGTTGCGCGGTATGAACAAGTGGCGAGCTGTCGCGCAAGAATGCGGATTCACCTGGTATGACACTGTCAAATAGCTTGAATGCGCTGGAATATGCTTTGACCACATCGGTACACGGAGCGAATGCGACACATCCTTTGATGCGCGGATCCTTTGATGCTAACAATAGCGCCAGTGTACCAGCCGAACTGTGCCCAGCAGTGTAAAACCGATTTGCGTCAATAATATCCGGTAGTTTTTGCAAACACAAATTCATCGCTTTGTGAGCATTTCCCACTCCCGCTTCAGCTTTCTTGAATTCACGCATTGCTTTCGTTACTTCAGCATCGTTTTTCTTGTTCTTAACTGGTCCATCCAACTCGTATGCCACAACGGCAAAACCACCTTCGGCCCATGGAACAAAAGCGCTAACGTCGTCTGCACCAAGCTTCATTCCATGGACGAGTGGTGTACCGGCCGGTGCGATCAAAACGCACGGAAGCGGAGCTCTCGCCTGTATCGGTAAGTAGACCCAAACCTTCATAGTGCCAGTCACCGAAGGTACTACCACTTCGTGAAACATAATTCCAGTTTGGACAATCCTGCCTGGTCCCAATTGCCGACTAGCGTCGATTGGCGTAATTGGTTGAGCGGCAGCAACTTGGACGGGCTTGGCCGCTTGGTCGCCAGAACTGTTAGTTGCGTCGTTGCCGCCTGCAGGCGATGTCGCTTGTTGTGTCGAGGAAGTCGTCTCACCGCTCGAGTGCAACTCTCGAGACTGATGCAGAGCAGGTTTTTCGCTCGATTTACCAACCTGCGATTTTACATCTCCGCCATTGTATAGACTGACTATCGTCTTGAATCGGTCGATGAACTCAGCGGGCGTGTCTGGTGGAAAGTACAACTTCGCAAGCAAATGCGAGTTCGACTCCTTCAAGAAAGGGGCCAAAGTCAGTGTGGTGCAGTAACCGCTAATCTCTGTACTGGGGAGCCGGTCCTTGTCTTTGCCCGTGTACTCACCTGGTACAACTGTCAAATCTCCCAATATTCCACCGGTCAACGGCTTCAGCGATGGGCGCGAAGTGTAGGTATCAATTTCTGTTTTTACTTTGAACTCAAAGTGGAATTTCGTGTCCGTCTTCGAGACCTTCGCACGCGAGTAGAAATCGTGCACGCACTCTTCCATGTCTTTCAGTACTGTTGCGAGCGGATCGGATGAAGGCGCTGTCTCCATCGCTTGCGCTGCGCCATTGCCCCGCGAGGACAGCATCGCGTCATCAACACTTGTCCAGAGCCCAGAATCAGCCGCATTGACGAACAGTACAATCGAGAGCGCAGGCAGGAGCCTGGATCGAATTTTATTGCAATTAGTATCTGACTTCAACATAGTACTAGCTCCAAAGGTCCTCGAACCCGACTCTATTATCTCTCAATACCCCAATTGACAACTATCGACTCAAGTCAACATCAGTCAGTTTCTACTGACATAATCAACAGAACTGCGCGCAACTGTATTTGGTGCCTTCGGATAAACTAGCCGCAATAGATTTTTGATGTTATAAACAAACGTCGGCTTTTCCATAATCAACACCTAGTGCGGATCTGATCAACAATAAAAGCAATGTTGCAACAACCATTCCTCGTGTGCACAATCGACAAGGATCATTCCAGCAACAAACCCAGAGACACACTTTACAAGTGTGGTTACGCGATCCAAACCGAGATACAATATAGGCATGAAAAAAACTAACAGCAAGAAGGCTCAACTTTCACCAAAGCAAAGAGAAGAATTTCTCGATGCTTTGCAAAATCGTTTTGATAAAAATCTGGTCCGTCACAAAGGCCTTGACTGGGCAAAAGTGAAAGCAAAACTAGAAGCAGATAACGAAAAGCTGTGGTCTCTCCACGAGATGGAACGGACTGGGGGAGAACCAGACGTAATCGGCCATGATAAGGCGACCGGCGATTACATTTTCTACGATTGTGCCGCTGAAAGTCCTCAAGGACGAAGAAGTCTCTGCTTTGACAAAGAAGCGCTTGATTCAAGAAAAGAAAACAAGCCAGAAGGTAGCGCTGCTGAGATGGCAGCAGCCATGGGCATCGAGCTGTTGTCGGAAGAAGAGTATCGAGAATTGCAGCAAATTGGAAATTTCGATTTAAAGACATCAAGCTGGGTGAAAACACCAGACGACATTCGGAAGCTTGGTGGTGCGCTCTTTTGCGACCGTCGATACAACCATGTTTTCGTATATCACAATGGCGTGCAATCGTACTATGCCGCCAGAGGCTTTCGCGGATCACTGAGAGTCTAATCGGCATCGAGCTCGGCTTGATTCTCTAGTCGGAAAGTATATTGCTCTGGTCTGAACATAGTTGAGCAGCTCAGTGCCAGCCAGACGCTTGCGGTCCCTGTGAGGACTCGCAGACCGACGAGTGTGTTTACTCAGGCTTGGAAATTTTCAAGCACGCTCAGTGCCAGCGTGAAAAATCGAGTGCGACTAGTCGTTAACACCAATTTCCGTGAACAGCCATTTGTCTTTTTCTTTGTTGAAATAGTAAATTGATTCACCACAAAAGACGAGATAGCTGCTTCGATCCGCCAAGGGCTTGGCTCTGGCAAAGCATTTCCCGACGCTCTTTGGAAACAGCGCATCGTATTTTGCAATGAACTGGGCTTTGTCGAGCTGTTTGGAATCAAAAAGATACGGCAACTTGGTCATCGAAGCAACAGCATCCTTGTCTTTTTTGGCAACCGCCGTCTTGAACTTGGTCCAAAATGCCTCGAAACCGGCATCAGCACATGCAGGTGCAGCCAAGCCCAGCAAAAGCACTGGCACAAGCAAAAAAGCAATCGTTCTCATAGTTGACTCATTCTCCTCAAAGGCTCATGTCATCACTCTGACCACTATCAATTTATCAACATTGCAGATAGTCTTTCCTATCAAAAGATAATGTTCAAAACTCTGCCTCTGTTCGCAAATTCATATTATTGACAATGAGAAGCAGCTGCTGCTGACATACCTCGTTTAAGCTCAAAAGAGCGAGCTGAATGCAATCCAGCACAATTGAGAGGCGAAGCCATGTTGCGGCAAATTCATCGATAGAAGCCCGACCACACCGTGCGTCGTCCCTGCTCCAGCTGGGTTATCGGTGTCGGCCACATCCGCATTAGTTAGTATCACGGCGGTGCATCGAGTCAACATTTACGCAACAATCTTTGCCTACCTTGGAAGCTGCAAGCAAGAAGATAGTCAAATGCTATTTTCAAAAATAGACAATGGCGGTCGGGCTTGCATGTTTCTGTGGGAGTATGTTCTATGACAAACCAATTACCAGAGTCCGAATCTACAACAATTCTATCAAAAGAAGATCTCGCATCTATCACAGGTGGCGGCTGGTTTTCCGATACCGTCAATGGAGCTGGGTTCCTTACGGTAGGCATCATTGGAGAAACCCTCAAAACTGTCGGCGCAACAGAGACTGGTCAGGGCTTAGTAGATTACGCATATAACACATTCGGACCAAAACCTTAAACCATCGGCTCATCGAAGGGAGCGGGTCCACTTCTTAGGAGCCCCCGCGATGAGCAGTGGTAGTGCCTGAATTACTACCACCGAACCCCAGTGTCACTCTTGCGGAAGTCTTGACGCTAGCGTCTGGTTCGGTGGTAGTCAGGCACATTAATACACTCAATTTGAAACCAGCAAGCGATATTTACGTGACCATGCCAGCGAAGCTGCGCTCACGCCTTTTAACCTTTGAAATAGCGTTCGACTTACTATCCGTGTGATGTGGCAAAATGAATGTTTAGAAACACCACCAGGGCAGACGTAGATCTGTCTCAGCCCTCTTATTTTGGGGTTACAGATTCTGCTGAGACCCTAGATACAGGCGATGTCTTCTCCAAGTTCGGAACGCTTGAACGGTACGAGCTACCGGCACAACTATCGAGCCAGTTGATGGTTTCGCTTTCCGCGATGGTACTAATATTGGTGCTATGGGCAGCACTCACGAAGATTGATGTTGTTGCTGAAGCGAAAGGAGAACTTCTACCTTCGAGCAAGATTAAGCTCGTACAACCTTTCGATGACGGCATCATCGAAAGGTGCCTGGTTAGTGAAGGTCAGAAGGTAAAGCGAGGGGATCTACTGGCCGTAATCGATGGCACACATAGCTCGATCGAATACCAAGACCGATCAAAGGAATACGAATCGTGCTTCGCCGATCTCAAACAACGACAGTCTGCAGCATCAATGCTCAAAAGCGTCATCGCCGACCCATCGGTTCTGCCGGAGCAGGCGGTTGATGTAGAAGGTGCATCGGACGTGGCATTGGCGGTCTACACCACATACAACAATCTAGCAGAATCCACACACGATCAGTTGATCGAAGGGTCTTATCCACTGGGTGACATGAGCTGCTTGAAGCGGCGATTGAGCAGCTTAGGTTCTCAACTCAAATCGAGGAGACAACTCCTTAGCGAAAGCAAAAAGCAATCAGCAGAACGAAACGCGGAAATAGCGCTCGAGCTCAAATCCAAGCAGCAAGAGCTGCTCTACGTCAAAGAGGAGTTGGAAAGCTTTAACTCAATGATCCTCAAATCGAAGAAACAAGCAGATGACTACACCAAAGCCTATCAAGCAGGTGTTATCTCCGCTGTCGATTATCTGCAAAGTCAAAAGCGGCAGGCCGAGGAAGAGCGAGCCATAATCAAGACCAGGGCGCAGCTATGCAAACTAGAAAGTGAGCTCAAAGTTTTGAAATCAAAACAGATTCAAATGCATTCGCAAGCGATTAGTGATAGCTGTCAGATAGACGCGCAAATAGCAGATTCACGACAAACGATCGAATCAGTCGGGATGCTAGTACGCGACTGCTCAAGAAAGGACAGTGCGGCGAAGACCGCATTTAATGCCGCTCTTTTAAAGGCACGTGCAGTCCTCGCCAAAGAGTTAGTCGAGATCAAGAAGAATCGAATCAAGCTTGTGCAACTCCACGGAAGTACGAAGAAAGCTAAATACAATCTCAATCAAAATGAGTTGCGCGCTTCTATCGCAGGGATTGTCACAAAGATAGGCCTTCGTGGTGAGAGACAGGTTGTTAAACGAGGAGAGACGCTTCTGACTCTGGTTCCAGAGAACGCAAAACTAATTTGTCAGGCGAGATTATCTCCCAGGGATATTGGTTTCGTACGAAAAGGTCAGCCGGCAAAGTTAAAGCTCGACTCTTTCCCCTTCCAAGACTTCGGTGCAATCGACGGGAAGGTCATCGAAATCGAAGCACATACCACTGCAGGTGATGACAAGAATTCAGAACCATTCTACAAATTGAAAATACAACCGAAACAAAATTGGCTGATGGCTCAAGGTAAGAGGATCGACTTTACAAGCGGCGCCTCATTGACAGCAGAAGTAGTGCTTCGGCAAGAAAGCGTACTGGATATTGTCCTCAGCCCAATGAAAAAGGCGGCACAAACATCATGGAAGTAGCAATCAGACAGATTCTCAATTTCGTTGGCAACCCCGTTCAGCACTCATTGGGTTCAATTTCCGCGGGTGTCAAGCGACAGCGAAAATATCCATTCATACGCCAGGATAGTAGGATGGACTGTGGTCCGACTTGTCTTGCCATGCTGTCTCTATATCATGGAAAACGCATCAACATAAATCAGATAAGACAGCTGTGTGACGTCGGACAATATGGTACCAGCTTGCTGTTACTGGCAGAAACGGCCGAGAAGATCGGCATGACCGCTCGCGGATTACGCATTAACTATGCAGGTTTGATGAAGTTAAACATACCTGCGATTTGTCATTGGGGTAACAATCACTTCGTGGTGCTCTATGAAATCTCAGACACGAGAGCAATCATTGCTGATCCCGAAAGAGGCATTCTAACGTTATCGAGAGAGGACTTCGTCCAAGGCTTTTCGGGATTTGCGCTCGAACTCACTGTAACACCGGAACATGGAAAATCTTTTCTAGCCAAATCACCGTTTGCAATTCTTTTGCCGATCATCGCAACGCACAAAAAAGCTGTGAACGATATCCTGATTGTTACTGCGGTCGTTCAACTGCTAAGTCTTTCTTTACCTATGTTTACTCAGGTTGTGTTGGATAAAGTCGTTGTCCACCAGAGCGTCTCGATGCTGAATATGCTCCTTGTCGGAATGCTTATCTTGAGTTTATTCCAAGCGGCGCTCTCATATCTCCGATCGTTCGTGCTCGCGTTTGTGAGTTTGAAAATCGATCAGACTCTCCTGACCTGCTTCTATCGACACCTGCTAAGTTTGCCAATTCGCTTTTTCGAAGATAGAACTATCGGCGAGGTCATGACACGCTTCAAAGAAAATGACAAAATCCGCAATTTACTTTGTGGACCGGCAATTACAATCGTTCTTGACCTCCTGATGGCATTTGTCTTAGTCTCCATAATCTTTTCGTATAATCTATTGTTCGGTGTCTACGTCTGTATCTATCTCCTGCTGCTGGTAGGCGTAGTTGCCTGCTATACGCCAATTCTTAAGTCACTCAGCCGCAAAGTGTTTGATAAACAAGTCGCCACCGATTCTTTCGTAGTCGAGTCGATTCGAGCCATCGAGCGAGTAAAATCATCGGGCGCAGAGCAGCCGACGCGCTGGAAGTGGGAAGAGCTCTTTTCAGAAAATCAGAATGCAAAATTCAAAGAAATTACAGCACGAAACATTGCACAATCAGTTTCCAGACTGATCAACATGCTTGGACAAACGGTTCTGCTGTGGCTAGGGGCTAACTGCGTCATTAATGGACAATTAACCATCGGACAATTCGTAGCGCTCAACATGATGGTCGGCATGGCATCGCAGCCGATTCTACGCATCGTAGATGTTTGGGACCAATTTCAAGAAGTGAGTATTGCGCTGGAACGCCTGGGCGACGTGTTCGAGACCATCGTCGAAGAGCCTGATCTCGACAAGAAGATTGCTGTGAAGAAGCTTCACGGTCATATCAAGTTTGACTCGGTCAGTTTTAAATATGCAAGTGTATTGCAAAACAATGCAGTATCAAATGTGTCGTTCGAAGCATCGCCTGGTCAGCTAGTCGCCATTGTCGGCGAAAGCGGTTGCGGCAAGACAACGCTGCTCAAGCTTGCCCTGGGCCTCCACAAGCCAAACAGTGGAAATATCCAGATAGACGACCATGATCTCTCCGTTATTTCGCTATCTAGCTATCGAAAAAAAGTTGGAACTGTATCGCAAAATGAGTATCTGTTCAAAGGCACGATAAGAGAGAATCTCTCGTTGCTCAGTAATGACGCGCGCCCGGAAGTCATAGTGGAAGCCGCTAAACTAGCAGGAATTCACGATTTTATTGCATCACTACCTTATGGTTACGAAACCAAATTAAGTGAAGGTGGTCTGAACCTGTCCGGCGGACAGCGTCAACGCTTAGCAATTGCCAGATCGATCGCCAACAAGCCAACAATCATGCTACTTGATGAAGCGACAAGCGCGCTGGATAGCGAGTCCGAAAAAGTCATTCAGGCTAGTCTTGAGAAGCTCAGGCAAGGGCGAACCATGCTGGTTATCGCACACCGACTGTCCACAATCCGCAACGCTGATCTCATCCTGGTCATGGAGAATGGCACCATCGTCGAGCGCGGCACACACGATGACCTTCTCCAAAGAAGAGGCGTCTACTATCGTCTAGCCAGTCAACAAAGACTGACCTGATACTCTAACCAATACAAATCTCGTTTTGTGGTCGCCATCCAAAAACGTCCCGTACTGGCATGATAACTTCTCCGGTCTGACCATGGAATCTAAGATTGAAGAAAGCACTATCCTGCAGACCGACAGAATCGAATCGAATCGAAGAAAGCAATGGTTCTTCCATTATTCAAACTGTCTACGGACTTGGCTACAAGGCCTCGGAATCGGTTAACTGAGCTTGCGGCAAACGAAACCAGAAGGTCGAACCTTGACCAAGAACAGATCTAACACCGATGGTGCCGCCATGGAGTTCCACCAGATTTTTACAAATTGACAGACCTAATCCGCTACTACCAGGTCGTACATCCTTTTCCAATTGCGAAAAGTTTTCGAAGATCACAGATTGTTGATCTTCTTTTAGACCCGGTCCTTGATCGGAGACCGAAATCTCAACATCAGCCCCATCCACTCTCGCCGTAACAACTATCACTCCACCTGGTGGAGAGAACTTAATGGCATTGCTCAGCAGATTAACCAATACCTGAATTAGTCGGTCACCATCGACAGACAGGTCTATGTCTGTATTTTGTTCTTGTATGGTGATGCGATTCACTTCGGTGAGCGGACGAATAGCCTGGACCGAATTGCCGACCAATACATCGAGATTAATTCTGGCGATCTTGAGTTCGAGCTTTCCGCTCTGCAGTTTTTCCAAATCGAGAAAGTCATTGATCAACCGCACCATCCGCGATGCACTAACCTCCATGCGCTCGAGATAGTTGTTTAAAGACTCATCTGTTGTGCCTTTGCGCCCGGACCTGAGATGTTCCAGTCCGACCATGATTGCGGTAAGAGGAGAACGCAAATCATGAGACACCATCGCTACCAGATCTCTACGAATCTGGTCGATTCGTTTTTGTTCAGTGATGTCGTAAGCCAAGCAGAAGAATTGGCTCTCAACATCAGACCACTGAACACTCCATAAGGTGTCGACTGGACGGTTACTCTTAGACCGTATGCGGATCTCCACGGCATCGGTTCTGGGATTCTGAATTATTTTCCTGAACGTGTCCGAAACCTCGTCGGTTCTTTCAAAAATAATATCGACGAGCCTCCTTCCCAAGAGATCCTCGTCAAGATATCCCCACCGAGCCTCGCAAGCCCTACTGACGGCGGAGAACTTGAGATCTTCGTCCAAAGTACAGATTACGTCGCTTGCGTTGTCGACGATCGCTTTTTCCTTTCGCGTCGCCTCTGAAAGAGCGTATGCCATCCCTCGAAAGACCTGATCCAACCTTGCGATTTCATCATCCCCTCCCGTAGGCGGCAATAATTCTTTCTGACTACCAAGCCTGGTTGTGTTCTCCATGAGAATGTTGAGCCGTCTCGTGGTGCCAGCATTGAAATATGCCACCAGACCTAACGCAATGGCAATGTTTAGAGCAACTCCGACGACCACCAACTGCTCGACTATGGACCGCAAACGACTTTCCGCTTGGGGCGCATCTCTGAGAAGTTGGCGCTGGCGTTTGACCAGATCGTCGAAGAGGATCGATAACCGAACGAGATTGACATTTATCTTTTCAAATTGACGAGAGCTGTTACTGATCTCGCGATCGATCTGATCCAACATGTTCTGTAGATGCGCAACTTCATTCTGGACTACGTCGCTAATCTTCATGACGCTAGCCGTCAATTCAGGATCTCCGTTGACGAGATCACGCAAGATTCCGAGCTGGATAAGTACCTTTGTCTTCGATTCGCCGAATTGATTGGCAATAATTGGATTTTCAGTAAAACTGTAGCCGGCAACCGTAGCGCCCATCTCTAAGCATTGACGCTGCAAAGTTTCGGTCTCCAGAATCAAATCTCTAGAGCGTTCGATGGTGCGCGCTTCTTGTTCAACTTGGAACAGGAAATAACTCAAGACTGTGACGAAAACCACTTCGAAAACAAGTGGTATCAACACAAGAATCCACCCTTTGTGCGTCAGGTTCGTTGGTTGCCACCGGCGCTTCTTGCTTTGGTCCAACTAGTCCACCGCCTTTCGGGTCATTTTCTCCAGTAGCTCCATTCTCTTTTTTATTCGATCGAATGCGGTGTGACCCTGGTTTGCCGGAAGTGTCCCAATTTTTCGGACTATCTCCCGAGCAGTACGAATCGCGTTTTTCGCAGAAGCTAGATCGCCCCTCTTCAAAGCAAGTTCTGCATTAGTCAACAGAATGTCCAGTTTGATAGAACCAGCAACAGCTGAATGGTCAAGCGCATCAGAGCTCATAAGAAGTATCGGCTCTGCATCGGCAAATCGATTTTGCCCAATTAGAGCTTTCGCCAATAGGAAGTGAGGAACAGCCAACCGGTAGTCACCCGATGGATATAATTTATTAAACGTCGCAAGTGACTTTCGCCCCAGTGCTTCAGCGTCTTTGAAGCGTCCCTGACCGATACGTAATTCGCAGAGGTTGCTCCAAATCCGTGCGGTGAGTTCGTTCTCCCCCATGTTGCTACGGACACAAATCGCCAACGCCTCAGTCAATGCTTTGTCAGCAACAGAGAAATTTCCTTCTCTCATCTGGGCAAAACCGTAGCGCCTAATTGGGTCTATAAGCGCTATATCGCCGTCTCCAAAACGCGCTTTTTTCAGTGCGACCTCTTCCTCTAGATAAGGAATCGCATCTTGTCTTCGATCCAGACCGAGGTAGAACGACGATAATGTCTCGAGTGTTTCGGTAAGTCGAATGTCATTCTCCTTACTTTTACGCAAAAGGCTAAGCGCACTCTTGAAATATCTTTCCGCACGGTCGTTGTCTTCGCGCTTTGCACAACGCTTTCCAGCCCGATACAGAGTAGTCCACGAGTCCTGCAACCCATTCGGTTGCTCGCCGCTGGCGAGAATGTGCTGGTCTTTCTTGGTGCCAGCGATAGTGGCATCAGACCGACTAATCCGTTGCAGCATCCGAGACAAAATGAGGCGACTGGTCAAACACTCGCTTGGAATAGGTTGACCTCGCACCAATGATACCTTGATTGGAGTGTTGGACTTGTGAGCGCTTTGGGTCAAACCCCACACGCAACAGTTTGGGCAATAGTCTATGGGAAAAGGATTTGTCTTCGTCGTCCTGGGGTTCGTTTCATACTCCTTCAAAGCTTTGTGAAACTCTGACGCCGCCTCTTCCTTTTGGTTTAGCGCAAGCAAGCAAAAGCCCTTCCCGGCAATGCACTCCGCAAGTAACCCTTTGTCCGCAATTCGGTTGTAACATTCAATTGCAGATTTTGGCTCACCGCAAGCCAGATACATGCCGCCGAGATCAAGGGTCGATTGCTCCTTCGAATCAGTATCCTCAGGCTTTGCCAGAGCCAGCTCCTGAAGCGCCTTCTTGAGATCCGCTTGCGCGTTCAGCAGATTTCCGTCTGCCAACTCGTGATTAGCGATCAGTCGGTAGAGGTCATAGAGGCGCTGATGGTGCAAAAGTGACCAGTCTTGAAGGTAGGTGCAACTCGAAAGCAAACCCATGGCAATAACTGATGCAACCAACTTAATCGGCTTTCGCAATGATATAAACGCTGATTTTTCCGACCTACTTAACACTGTCAGACATCCGGTCACTCTGCCTATTATATGAAGCTCAACGCCTGGGAGACTACTCGATGGGGCCGCAGTCGCACTGCTCGCGCACGACACAACAAAAATAAATCCAGCGACCTGGAATGTCAATTTGATCAGACTGCGATTTACACTGCTTCGGACGCTGATTTTCAATTCCTCTGCCGACAGCTATTTCGGTCGCATCCGCCAGCTAATACTAACTACGGTACCATTCGACTTTCGATGCGGGGAGCAGGTGATAGACATTTCTTGCCTTCCCTGAGTGGCATTCAGGAAAAATTGGGTCCCACCCTTGTTGATCTGAGCCAGCGCCTTCTCCGCAGGCTGCGTCACCGTCCAACCGGCGCGCGTAAGGGCGGAATTGTAGAAATCGAAAACAGTCTTCGAAGTGTCCTTCGTAATAATCATGGCAACTGCGGTTGGTGGGCCTTTCGTTGAATGTTCGAATGTGGACTGAAGAACATTGCTAGGATATTTAGGCACGGGGAAATTTGACGGCCAGGTCTGATCAAACGATACACCAAAAGATTGTTTAAAAAAATTGGCCCGCTTCTCCGGAGTGCTGAAGGCAGCTTTCATCGCTTCGATGGTAGCAGGGTCGGCTTTCGTGTTCTGTCCAATCGCGGGCGTACAAAGAACCAACCAGATTGAGCTACTCAATACCACCATTGGCAGTCGCATAAGTTCGGACCTCAAAAAATGAATATGATTTTCAAAACATCCGGCAGCGCACAAGCGAACGAATAAACTGCAGTGCCACGTTTTACCCTGAGCTCTCCAAGGCATGAGTTGTAACCAGACCCAGGAGTCCAAAATATATTCTTGGTCCACTTACCCCAGCCGACCGGCGGCACGAGAAAGAATCCCGGCAACGGTTCTGCATCGACAATATTGAGAAGTGGTGCCATACAGCTAGAATCTACGAGCTGTTTTTCCAGTCCATCGGGCTTATTGTCCTGATAAAGCAACAGCCATGGTGCCTTCAGCATTGCGAGGTCCTTCGGCATCACTTCCAACTTCTTGCCATCAGGACTGAACAAAATGTATTCGTTCTGATCTCCATAGAGGTAAATTATGGTCATGAAATCATCCAAACACGCATGCAAATCGGCAGGAGTGATGACCCTTCCGGGAACTGAAATCATCTCGTTGGCACGATTGAGCAAGTATGTTTCGGAAGTCAGATTACCTTCGCCAGGTGCAGCAAAAATAATGTCATCCAAAGTTTTCCCGAGAACATCGAATCCAACTTCTACGTCATCTCCAGCCTTCACCATGGCGCAAAACATGCCACCCAGTGGCATTGCTGGACCGGTTTGCGATTTCGGCACGTCTTTGATTTTGTATTCCTGAGGATCACCATACTCCACCGGCTCAGGAGGTATCGGCGGAACGGTCGGGAAGAAAAACCAGTGTGTCTCCATCTTATCGATTTTAATCCGCACAAAGGAGTGCGGCATCGACATTTTGTAGGTCTTACCAGGATTAGCGAGCACCCATGATGTGGCCTTCAACGTTTTGTCGTTTGATTTCGAGCCACTGACGACCCCTTCACCGGACCAGGCATTTGGAATAGGTTTTTCCCATTCGCCTATCGGCTTTGCACCATTAGTGAAGGCATTAAACTCATTGCCTGACACCATATGTGTCTTCTCACCGTAGACGAACGGAACTTGCCAGAACGTATGTCCTGTAAGCTCAATCGGAGTAAATCCCGGTAAGAACCACAGGTCCTTTCCTGATTCAGGGACTTGAGTTCGGGTAGATTTGATCAACAAACCTGGAGAGTCGTACTCTGGTGGCAGTCCATAAGGAGGTGGTGCGACAGTGATGTTACTCTCGCGCCCTCGCTGCATCAACGAGGTCTGCCAATTCTTTCCTGCCATCGCGGTTACATTCGCACTAGCCGACAGCATCCGAACAGAATTTCGAGTCGTCAAATCGTTGAAGTACTTGTGTAAATCATCAACATCAGTGAGTTTCTTGGCGAGACGATCGCTGACTCCTTTCGCGCCTTTGTAAGCTTGTTCTGCATTTTTCGGACCAGTCCCGCCGATTTGGTCCTTCTCCGCAGCGTCTGCATTTATGCCGATAAGCATTGACTTCGCCCAGACGCGGTTGATGCGGCTAAGATTGATAGATGGAAGCGATGTCAGATTTTTCGGACTGATGATGAAAGGACTGCTTTCGTTATCATCCGACGCTACATCAAGAAAAATCAACTCATTTTCAGTTGGCAGCAACGGCACACTGGCAGACTCGAGCACCTTTTTGCCGACATTCAACATGCCGCTATCCACGCGGTCCTTGGTCTCCTTCTGGGCACCCATCAACATGGAAAGACCTACGAATAGAAGTCCAACAATGATGATGATGAACAGCAGCCACAAACCAATTGCAATGGTGGAGCCGCTGTTCTGACGACCGCACTGCCGGTGATACCTTAGGAGAGTTACCTTCATAATCCTCAATCCGCTGACGCTACGATCGGCTCTGTGTCCTGTCCCACGAATTCGTACTCGCTCGCTATCCCAAATACCGGTACCGGCAACTTCACAACCATGCGAGTGTTGCATGTCACAACATCGTGGTCCACGTAGTTCACTTTTTCTAGAACCAGCCGGCTGACATACGGCGGACACCTCAGTGTGCTCAACGCTTTTTTCGCTGCGTCTTTTGCTTTATCGGAGCTCTTCTGATTGGCAGCCGCTCGGGCAGCATTCTTAACGGCAGTATCATTAAGGCTATTAGCCAGAACAAGGAAAATCATATCGACCAAAGCCATCACGACAAGAACGATTACTATGCCCATGCAAATCGACTCGACCAAACCAGAACCTTGATTATCGCGCCGTTTCCTCATCAAAAGTATTTGGTATGCATCGGGGATCTCATCGAGTTACTTCGTCGGTCCAGCATTATCTGGATCTTCCATCTGGCACTCAGAGCTGGCGAAAAATAGCATGGCATCATTCAATCCGGCAATTTTCACTCCTGGAAATGGTATCGAAAGAAACGGAAGACATGACACTGAAGTCTTGACAGTGATTATTTTTTCAGTGTTCTTGTCGTCGATTTGCGCGCCGTCTTTGTATTCGATCTCTGTTTTTACCGGACCGTTGACCTTTAAGAATCGCCCCATTGGACCGTTAAGCCACTGGTCGACGATCCCCTTCCGCACAGCCCCGTTGGGGTCCATCACCTGATCAGAGGGCAATAGTGCCGCTTCGTGGGCTTGATTGTAATTGAGCACCATAACCATGCCGTAGTCAAAACAAAGACTCAACAAATCAAGTAAGGGAAAGAACAGACAGATGAGCAACAATAGCAGCGCTGGACCAAACTCAGCAATCGATGTTGCACCGCAGTCGCGACGTCGACTTCGATGTATCTTCTGCGATTCTATCGGCTGAGCGCTCACTAAACGCTCCCTCCTGGTCATTTGCCCATGGCAATAACGAACTAGGGCTGTTTGATAGTATCGCATAAAAGTATAATAGGGGATAGCGTTAAGTTTTAAGGGGTTTTATGAGCACCGACAAGGATGAGTCGACGTCAAAACCGGAGCAAAAGGTTCGCGCAAGACGCCTTGCCAGAACGCTTGAGAGCTTCAATCC
>CAYQKX010000011.1:0-172867 GCA_964418155.1 uncultured Candidatus Obscuribacterales bacterium
TTCTTACCGAAGAAGTAAGATTTGGCACCACCCTTGGGTCCAGTCTGCTTCAAAGAGGCGGGCAGTCTCAAAGGTGGCATACCGGCGCGCTCACGGATGAGCATTTCGACATAGTCCCCGTTTGAAACACCAGCAGCTGATGCTTGTTCTTTGAGCAGCTGACGACCAAGTGCGGTCAGGTTGAAAGAGACGGAACCCGACTCTTTCCCTGGGAAGCGTGACCGCCGGGGCGAAGTTGTTTTTGGTGTGGTGTTTGTTTGGACCGTTGTGTTCATTTAGTTTTCGGCAGCGTTATTACTTTAGACTCTTGGGAGCTTATTGTTTTTCCTCTGCCTTTCCTCCTTTTCAAGAAAACACGGATTCCGACTGGTACAGCATAAATGTGAAACCTGGTGGCTAATGCCACCACTTCCAACGCACAGCCTTTGACATTGCGAGCAGCAATTGCCCAAGGGGAAGGGTGCTAGTACTTTCCTGACTATTACTGCCATCGATATACAAGTAGTATTACTCTCGATATCGTTCCCTTGACATCAAATTGATTTCGTCAGTCTCGGGATGATGCCTGGCAACCCTTTCCAAGACCTTGATTATAGAGCAAAAGCAACAGATTTTAGCGGTAGTCATGTATTAAGTGATCGTAATACTGTGAGGCTTTCCGGCTCATGACAACAGGGGCTAGCCATGAAGAAAGTGCTGCACAGTGAGGATATTGAATACCCAGGCGATTAAGGTGCCCAGCGCCGCACCCACCAAAACCTCCACTGGAGTGTGACCTAGGAATTCTTTAATGCGCTCTCCAGACAGATGCGGATGCTCCGAAAAAAGTTCGCTCATCATCTCGTTGAGCACCTTGGCCTGCAGTCCTACGGTGCGTCTGACGCCAGCGGCATCGTACATAACGATCATGGCGAGACATAAAGCAATCGCAAATGAGACCGAGTTAAATCCCTCGATCAGTCCGACCGAGACTGCCATTCCCATGGTGCAGCAGCTATGGCTGGACGGCATTCCACCAGTCTTCGCCATCATTCTTAGATCTAAATGACCGGTCTTGATCAGTTTCCAAACAATCTTCAGAGCTTGAGCTAGAAAGCTGCTCAACAGCGTGACCGCAATGACTTGCCAGCCGCGATTGGCGCCGGGAGAAAGATTGGTACCAGTATCAATGATAGTGTCAGCCCAAATGAGGCATTGTTGGCTGACTGGCAAAAAATCCATCGGTGCCTTCCTTACTTATGTCTGTGGATCGCCATCTCAAGCAAGGACTCGAGAGCAGGCTGGCCTGGTTGCGACAAACCGGTGGTTTCCAGTAACAACTTTCCTTCTGACTCCAATTTCAACAGATTCTCGCGTGCGGTGTCGATCCCGAAAACAGAGACCCACGTTGCTTTATTGGCCGCCTGGTCTTTCCCGGGAGTTTTCCCCAACGTTTCTATATTGCCGGTTACGTCGAGCAAGTCATCGGCGATTTGAAATCCTAATCCTATAATGTCGCCGAAGCGTTCTAACGCTTCTAGCTGAGAAGTCTCAGCCCGTGCCAATCTCGCGCCTGACCACAAAGAAAATCGCAACAACGCGCCCGTTTTTCCTTTGTGAATCTTTCTGATAACGGTCTCATCTATGTTGCCCTTTTCGGCTCCGAGTCCGGTATAAATAAGATCGAAAACCTGACCGCCAACCATGCCATTAGCCCCTGTAGCAGTTGCTAAACCAGAGGCGATGTCAAGAAGTGTTGCGCTGTTTTCGATATGACCATCCATATCATCACCGCCGAGCAGCACCTCGAAGGCTCTCATTAGAAGCGCATCACCTGCCAGAAGTGCCATCGCTTCACCATAGACTTTATGATTCGTCGGCTTCCCTCTTCGCATGTCATCGTTGTCAAGACATGGAAGATCATCGTGGATCAGACTCATGGCATGCACCATTTCAATAGCGCATGAAAGAGGCATGACTGGCTTGAGAGAGCGCGAGAGCTCCTGAGCGGAATGCGAGATATCCAATCTGTTATTCAGGCGACTGACCGTTTCGTAAGCGGCTATGGCGAGCAGAGCGCGAATTCTTTTGCCTGACGACAGCGCTGAGTAGCGCATGCTTTCCCACAGTACGGAGGGCTCTTCGCACGACAGTCTTTTTTCCAGGTCGCGATCGACCAGCTCGCGGCGATCTGCCATGTAGCTTTTAAAGTCGAATGCCGATTGCGATGTTGTGGTTGACGCCATTTAAGTAGGTTCGCTTTTGCTCTTGTCTTTGTCTTTGAAGAAAACGGATAGAGTCTTGAATGCCTTCAATCCTACCTGTCCCCACTTCAATAGATTCGGATCTCTTTTTATTATGAGCGAAACAACGGGCCAGAGATCCTTTGCCAGATCCATACCGGTAGGCAGATCCGGATCCTGCTTGGCCTTCGTCAAGCGCTCGTTGAAATCCTTCAATTCGCCTCTCACATAAGGCATATAGAAGCGGGCAAGATCGTCGCCGAACCAGGCCAGATCTTCAAGTTGCAAGAGAATTTCCATTATCTTGTCGCGATACTTCCAATACGCAATCAGTGTGCCAATAATCGCAACGACAGCGTACACGAGAAGAATTTTGACGATATCAACTACGGTGCCTGGAAAAACCGTGTTGTTCATCACTCTCCAGGTCACTCTGCCGATAATCGGAATCAACAACAGAATTCCCACAAGGATAGAAATTCCCTTGATTTTGTTGATAACCTCTTCGTATCTCTTCTCTTCGATATAAAGAAACGCTTCCGAGAGTGCGCCGAACCTCTCCGGTTGATTGGAGATGAGAGGATATGCCGGTTTTATGCTGGTCTCTATCACTTTCTCTTTATTCTGCGTATCTGCATGCATTTTTAAGTACTGGAGCTGAATGGTGGTGAGTCAAAAACCGATGCGTCATAGTCGTCACTTCAAAAGCGTTCTGGCGATCAACATGCGTTGAATCTGGTTAGTTCCCTCGTAGATTTGTCCGGCTTTAGAATCTCTGAAAATCCTCTCGATGAGGAGCTCGGGTTGAAGACCCTGGCTGGAAATCAGTGAAATGGCATCGGTCGATACTTTCATGGCGGCATCGGTGGCGGTGGCTTTCGCCATCGATGCCAGAGTGACATCCGAGTCACCACTGTCGATGGCAGCGGCAGCCTGATACGTTAGAACTCTAGCGCTCTCCACCTGCATAATCATATCGCCGAGAATCGATGCCATGCCGTTGAGATTGTTGTCGATCTCACCTTTGCTGATCTCTTCTTTGAGCACTGTAGTCAATGCATCGAGCGCACCCTGTGCCCACCCTGTGGCCTGGGCCGCTATCGTCACACGCCCTTTCGCGAGACTGGACAGCGCCACCTTTCGCCCTGCTCCCGGCTCGCCTAGGGTGTTGGATATCGGTACGCGACAATCCGAGAAGACTAGCTCGCAGGTAGAATATCCGCGCATTCCGAGCATGTCGAATTTCTGCCCGATGTTGAATCCCGGATAGTCTCTTTCCACTATGAATGCTGTGATGGTGTCGATCGTACCTTTGTCGGCGCGAGGTTGAATCGGCTTGTGTGCCTCGCCCACCACCTTGGCCATGACGATGTAGAAATCGGCCGAGGCACCACTAGTGATGAAGGTTTTCGTTCCGTTGAGTATATACGCGTCTTGCTCGAGTTTCGCCGTTGTCTCGAGGGCTGCCGTGTCAGACCCCGCGTTGGGCTCGGTCAGTCCGAACGCAGCGAGGAATTTACCCGAAGCAGAAGGCAGAAGATAACGTTGTTTCTGCTCCTCCGATCCGAAGCGCATCACCGGCTCCTGGCAGAGGACATGAACGCCGAGCGAGCTCATTATCGGCACGCAACGCCTGGCGAACTCCTCGTTGACCAGGCAAAAGCTGACATAGTCACCGCCAGACCCACCGTAGGTTGTCGGAAACGGTAGGGATCCAAGACCTTCTTGGCAAGCTTGCTCGAAAAGATCTCTTCTGAAGCTGTTTTCGACATCCGCCTTTATGACATCCTCTATCGAAATCCGGTCTGCAAAGGATTTCGCTTTCTTGAGCCAGGCTATCTGTTCTTGGGAATATCGCAAGGACTGATCGGAGTTGTGGGTGGGGACGTTCCTGGTTTCCAACATAAAAATGAGCGCTCATGAGGTAGCAATAACTATATCAACTGGAGTGCTTATTTGTAGAGACATTGAGAATCGCTCATCCACGCTTGTTAAGCAATGAGGTGATTGCGCTAGAATTGTCGACGTGCGGATAGCGTATATACGCTAGCAGTCGGCATTCTCGGGCGGAATTCTTGGTTGTCGTCCAGCCTGATTTTGTAAAGTCGTGAGACTTTAAATCAGGATCCGAAGACTGGCAACGGGGTAACTTGCCCATTCAATCCAGTACGAAAAATGCATGGTTCCTGTTCGATGAAGCGTCCACTTAGTCTCAAAAAAGGCTCCACGATTGCAATCGTGGCTCCATCGTCGCCGCCATTCGAAGAGGGTGATCTTGAGTTTACATTTCAATGGCTGAGCAAACTCGGCTTACGGTGGATCGTTGGAAAGCACGTCACAGAACAGTTCGGCGACCTGGCAGGTAGCGATCGAGATCGACTCGAGGACTTTCACGAGATGTGGCGAAATCCTGCGGTCGATGCGCTAATCGCGGTTAGAGGCGGCAATGGCAGTGTCAGGTTGTTAGAAAACCTGGATTTTGATCTTTTCGCCAGACACCCCAAGATTCTAATCGGATATTCCGACATCACAGGACTCTTGATTCCGATCAATCAGGCATCGAAGATCGTTACCTTCCACGGACCGACGGCGCTCTCCTTTTTCGAGTCACCGTACACGTATCGAAACTTCGAAAAGGCTCTCATGCAGCCAAAACCACTGGGTACGATAGTCGACCCTTCCTCCAAGGACTCGTGGAATCCAGAGTATCCCCCACACAGGCTAGTCATCTCTACCGGCAAAGCCAGAGGTCATTTGACCGGTGGATGCCTTTCACTTATCCGGCAGTTGATGGGGACACCCTGGGAGATCGACACTAAAGGGAAAATATTTTTTCTCGAAGATGTCGGCGAAGAACCTCACAATATCGACCGAATGCTGACTCAATTAGAGCTTGCCGGAAAGTTCGATGAGTGTGCCGGAGTGATTGTCGGCGAATGCGTGAGCTCTCGCCCCGGAGATAGCCGCCGCGGTCGAATCAATTTGAACTTCAGCGTGGAACGAATGCTCAGAGAGAAATTTGCTGGTTTCGGCAAACCGGTTGTTTATGGGATGCGATTAGGACATAGTCGCGAAAAATTCACATTGCCACTTGGGGTGATGGCAGAGCTTAAGGCGACCGCAAAAGGTTCGGTGACATTGAAAATCGAAGAACCCGCAACAATATAAAAAAACAGGTGGGTGGCAATCTGTAAGTTTGTCGGTAGTGAAAACAAAAGACGCTCGCACAAATGACTAATTCTAATCAGAAATCAAAGAAAAAACGCACCACCGAATATGGTGCGACGCCGATCAAGGCAACTGTACTGAAAAGAGGTGACCGCGTCGGAATAGTCGCTCCGGCAAGTAGACCGGATGGATCGCTTGCGGTCGCTCGTGCTTCATCGATACTGTCCGACATGGGTCTTACGCCGGTCGCGGGAAAAAACGTGCTCGGTATTCACGGCTATCTCGCTGGCAACGATCAGTCTCGCGCCTCGGATCTGAACGACTTCATCAATGATCGTTCGGTGAGAGGTATTTTTTGCATTTCAGGTGGATACGGATCCCTGCGCATTCTCGATCTGATTGATTACGACGGACTCAAGGCAGATCCGAAAGTTGTTTTTGGCAGCGATGAAAACACCTCGCTTCTGCTTGCCATTCACAAAATGACCGGGCTTGTCTGTTTTCATGGTCACAACCTCGATAACGTCAACACCCAACCAGTGTTCGACGATATCGCGCGGACCGTGACAACCACCAAAAAGATACCGCCGGTAGAGACGGTTGCCTCTTTTCCGACCGGCTTCATTTATGCACCGATCAATGCGACGGTAGAGGGTCTGACCCTTGGCGGCAATCTCTCGGCCCTGTTTTCGTTGATGGGAACCAAGTATCAACCTGTATTTAAGAATCGCATCCTACTTTTGGAAGAGAAGAACGAGCGTCCGGATGTATTGGATCGCTTGCTCGTCAGCCTCGATCTCTCCGGTGAGCTCAGAAAAGTCGGAGCACTACTCTTCGGACAGTTCGAGAACTGTGGCATCCGAGGTGCTTACAGTATGCTTTCAGTCGAAGAGCTTTTTGACAAGAAGGTGCAGGCTCTAAAAATTCCGTCGTGCTTTTCGATGGCGTTTGGACAAACACAGTCATGCCGCGTCGTACCGCTAGGCCTGAAAACCATTGCTCAGACTGGTAGGGGGCAACTCGAGTTCCTCGAATCCGCCCTCTCGCGCTGACTTCAGGCGAATTCAGCCGCCTCGTTGAACAAACACGAAGTGCGCCGGTCAGGTCCGTCGGCGGACATAAGATAAATGCATGACGCCGGCAGCCGCACCGCCGTTGTTTTTGCTGCCACTCGCGTGCAACGCGCGCTAGGTCTTGGTCTAACTGACTATGATCGAGAACTCGTTTAGAGAGTGCGTGCAGAATTTTCTCGCTGTTAGCCAGCGTTAAACGTTGCCTTCTGCCAGAAGTTGGCGGGCTTCTTCGATCTCTTTCATTTTGACCTTATCGACAACCGGATAGGCCAAGTTCATCCGACTCATGGTGTCTGCTATGGCACCAGCAACTACTAATCGTGTATACCATTTATTGTCGGCCGGCACGATGTACCATGGTGCGGATTTGGTGGCGGTTGCTCTGATGGCTTCCTGATACGCTTTCATGTAATCGTCCCAGAACCGACGCTCCGAAAGATCCGAAGATGAAAATTTCCAGTTTTTCTCGCTTGTGTCTAGTCGAGCCATGAATCGCTTCTTCTGCTCGGTCTTCGACACGTTGAGGAAGAATTTCACGACCATCACGGCATTGCGCGTCAGGTAGCTCTCGAAATTGGCGATATCTTGCAATCTGTCCCGCCAGATATCTTTAGTAACCAGTTCGTCTGGAATACGTTGATGAGCGAGGATCTCTTTGTGCACTCGCACAACCAGAACCTCTTCATAATAGGACCGGTTGTAAATCCCTATTCGTCCGCGCTCAGGGAGGCACCGCAAGTAGCGCCACATGTAATCGTGATCGAGCTCTTCAGGCGAAGGCTGTTTAAAAGAATAAACCTGGCAACCTTGTGGGTTGATTCCCGACATTACATGTTTGATCGTGCCGTCCTTGCCGGCAGCATCCATCGCTTGAAAGACAAGGAGCATGGCATAGCGATCCTGCGCATAAAGCATGTCTTGCTGGATCTTAAGCAGCTCTATACCCTCGACTAGTAGATCTTTTGCTTCCTGTTTTTTCTCGTTGGAAAAGGGACCGGTGTTGCTTGGATCGAAATCGGAGAGCTTGAACGATTTGCCGTTAGTCACCTTATACGGTGCCACGAAGTCGTGAATCTTGGTGAATTTTTCTTTGTTATTTTTTGAAACCATAGCTTCCTCTCTCTGTAGGACTCCGGTAGCTTCCTAGTCGGAACCATCCGTCAGAAGCATTGTCTCGAGATTGCTTCGATCGCCTGATCTGATGCTCTCCACTGCGAATGGGATGAGCCTTTTCAGGTCACCGGCGACGATACCGGATTGCCCCAGCTCTTGCGACAGAATGTCTCCAGCTCGACCATGAATATAGACTCCACATGCGGCTGCCTGAAAGGGATCTACCTTTTGAGCAAGCAGTCCGCCGATTATTCCGGACAAAACGTCGCCTGCTCCAGCAGTTGCCATAGCTGGATTACCTGTCGGATTAATGAAGACTTCACCCTGTGGATTTGCAATCACGGACATCGATCCTTTCAAAACAACCACGCAGTTGAATTTTTTCGCGGCATCGATCGACTGATTTATACGATCGGATTGGACCGTAGCCACATCGCAATTCATAAGACGGGCGAGCTCTTTCGGATGCGGAGTCAGTACGAAGGCGCCTTCATTGTTCTGCAAAATGGAAGGCTTTTTCGAAATTGCATTTAGACCATCGGCGTCAATGACGCAAGGACAATCGATGTTGCCAACTAGTGTTTCTACCAGCGCGATGGTGTCATCGTTCAGACCAAGTCCCGGACCCAGTACTACAGCGCTGGCATTCGAGATATGACCTTTTATAGCATCGTATGCGTCATGGCTCAGCGTGCCGCTTTGATTTTCCGGCATCGGCCTGTAGATGATCTCTTCTGGAGGCAGATAGTTGACCAGCGACCTGGGAGCCGCAAGATAAGCCAAGCCCGCGCCCACTCTTAGCGCACTGTGTGAAGCGAGCATAGCGGCCCCTGCCATGCCCGGACTACCGGCGATCAGGAGTACATGACCGAATGTGCCCTTGTGGGAATCGCTGGGTCTGAGTGGAAGTATTTCGCGGACGATTTCAACGGTGAGGAGATTAATATCCGGCGAGCCTTCCGGCAATTCCGGCAATCCGATGTCGCAGATTCCGAGATGACCGGCAAGCGTCGCTCCCGGATGAGTCAACAAGCCGGGCTTGAGGTAACCGAACGAAATCGTCTTGTCCGCTCTGACCGCTGCACCCATAATTTGACCGGTATCGGAATTGATACCACTGGGAATATCAATGGATAAGACACGCTTGGCGCTCCGGTTAATGGCGTCGACGACACGCTTGTTCAATCCATAAAGAGGCTGCGTCAAGCCGGTACCGAACAATGCGTCGACGATCAAAGCCGCTCCATCGAAAATTTCGTCCACGTCCGGATCTGATCCGGACCCGGTGTCATCAGTGTCGAGATGCTCGTCGACCAGTTGTTCATGGATTACTCTGACAGGTACGTGAAGCGATTCTAGAATTGTTTTATTGACCGAGCTTTCGCGAGTGCGCATCTGGGACGAGGGCAAGGACTTTCGCGTATCGGTTTTGGAAGTCGGCTTGGTATCTACCGATGCGGCTGTTGCCTGCGCTGTGTTTGACTTGGGCGTTGCCGCGCTTGTGCCAACATGCTCTTTTGATGTTACGTCTTCTGTGTATTTTCTCTCCTGAGCAACAAGCCAAACTTTGACCGGCACTCCCCATAGTGTCAAATATCGCGCAACAACCAATCCATCGCCTCCGTTGTTGCCTTTGCCGCACACAACGACGACTTCGCCGGGATTCTCCTGCCACATTCGCAACGATTTGATGGCGGCACCACGGCCGGCTATCTCCATGAGCACCTGACCCCAATGCTCATCGCACTGATTGATCCAATTGCTCTCCAGATCTCTTATTTGGGCGGTGGTTGCAATGCGCATCTCAAAATCAACTCGACAAGAGGTTCCAATTTAATTGAAGCTTGTTATTGTCCCGTTGATCGAGTCCGATCTTCAACCTGTGTTGCATTATTTATATCTGTTATCCGGAGCGTGCCGCGACGACGACGCAACGCGCAAAGTGCTCGCTCACTTTCTCTTCCAGCGGTGGTACCGCGGGAAGGCAGCGATCTTCCACCAGTGGACAGCGGTTGGCAAATCGACAACCGGGCGGAAGAGCGACCAGGCTGGGCGGCTGTCCTTCAATGGGCTGTAACTTGACCGTGTCCGGTCTCGGAACAGAGTTGAGGAGACCGACGGTGTATGGGTGTTTTGGATTGCGATACAGATCCTTCACTTCAGCGTATTCAACAACCGATCCTGCGTACATCACTGCCACGTGTTCGCACATTTCCGCCACTACACCCAGATCATGGGTGATAAGCAGGATAGACATGCCGCGATCTCTTTGTAGCTCACGCAAGAGATCGAGAATCTGCGCCTGAACAGTGACGTCCAGGGCGGTCGTAGGCTCGTCGGCGATGAGTACAATTGGATTGCATGACAGCGCCATCGCTATCATCACGCGCTGACGCATGCCTCCCGAGAATTGGTGTGGATAGTCGTCGACACGTTGACTCGCTTGCGGAATGCGCACTTGGTCCAGTGCCTGTACGGCTCGTTTTCGTGCTTCGGCGCGTCCGACTCTCTGGTGCAGTTCTACGGCTTCGACAATCTGAGCACCTACCGTATACACCGGATTTAGTGAGGTCATGGGATCTTGTGGTATGAAAGCGATCTTGTTACCGCGCACCGAACGCATTTGTGCCTCGGTCAGGCTCAAAAGATCTTGTCCCTCGAGGATGATGCGACCACCTACAATCTCTCCGGGTGGTGGCACCAGCCGAAGCATGGATAGCGATGTGATTGACTTCCCGCAACCGGATTCGCCAACTACGCCAAGCACCGAGCCCCTATCGATCGAAAAACTGACATTATCGACTGCCTTGACAAGCCCCGCTTCGGTGTGAAAAACAGTTGATAATTGTTCTACGCGAAGAATCGATTCCACAACAGTACTCTTTCAACAAAGTTTTGAAGAGGCAAAATGACAGGTGCGGTTATCATGTCAAATTCGCAGGTGGCGGTCAATTAATCTTGGGCATTTAGCCTGGAATGTCAGTGTACATGAGCCTTCACCGCACGTATGATTTTTGCGGTCGGTTTGGATTGAAAGTAGACGGTCACAATTCTGGTCTAACCTGGTTAAATGGTAGAGAAGGGTATATTCATCGATGTCCGATCCAAGCCGCGAAACAAAAGATATTCATGTTCTTCAACTCCTTACCAAACTGGTGAAGGAGACTGATAGGCTCGTACGTCTGGCTGATGACATCGACACCAATGCTACTTCGCCGCAGGCGAAAGCGGCCTTCAACATTATCGGGTCAGAAGTGAATGGCATTCTTTCGACGATCAAGCATTCTCTGGATCCGCTATATCGACTCTATGAGCTTGATCCTGGAATGCGCCAGTTGGTAGAAAATCGGCGCACGCAGTCGAGCGCCAGTGTAGACGATGAAGAATGACCATTCCCAAAATTTAATTGCTAGAATGCTGCGCGTTCTTGTTGAGGCAACGCTGTGGCTGTTGTGGCACCCAGGACTGATGTCAGCTTAGGCTCATCTTTCGAGCTTCGCACCGCAGCCTTCATTGCGAGTAAAACCGGCTTGAAGTGGTGGCGGCGCATCTCAGCATACGTTTTCTCGAACTTCCAGTGGTCGACCAATTGACGATAGATGCCTATCGCTACGCCTGTCCTATCAGCACCCTGACGGCAGTGGACGAAGACGGGTTGCATCTTCTTGTCGACCATAACCGACAATACTTTGCTCAACTCTCCTCTGTCCGGATCGGAAAAGCCCATCGGAACATGGACATACTTCAATCCCAATCTCTTAGCGACCTGTTCTTCCTTTCTTTGCCCAGCGCCATCCATGCGAAGATCCAGCACCGTTTTTACACCGGAATTTGCAAGTATGATCAAATCCTTTTCTGATGGTAAGCCACCACGAAGAATACCGTCATTGACCAGATCGAAATTCGAAATCGAATTTCCGGAAAGAGTGCTTTTATCTAAAACAGATAGAGGCGGCTCGACCAGCGACTGACTCAGTACCGCCAATGGTGCCACTGTCGAGGTGATCACCAGCGCGATAGTCGAAAAGAAAAGATGGTTAAACCTTTTTATTGTTATCAAGTGGTCCCGCCAATCTTAAATATTAGAGAGGATTCAACGGAAGGAGTGCGCTCACCGCTGGTCGTCAAGAGGGGATTGCGTGTCTATTTTAGGGAGCTTGTCGATGGTATCACCAAGCGTCCCACTTTGGAACCATATATGTATTGCATATGTCCCGTTTTCTTAAATGCGGCTAACCAAGCAATCGAGCTTTGATACAACGAGTTCCGCGCGCATGTGCCAGGTTTGAAGAATAACTTACGGATCTGGTATCAGAAAGTCCATGCAGGTTGCAGTCGTGATACTACAGGCAGTGCCCATCTCTTGGACCAGAAAAAACTTCTATTTATAAAGTACAGATGCCGCTGGTGAGATCACCTCTTGCTCCAACTGCTTGGTACAGAGTTTCACAATGCAATTTAGAGTGGAAACTTACTAGACCAATCTGCGTCTACCATCAAAATTCAGACTGAGGAGAGGAGAGTGATTTTGCATTGTCAAATTACCGTTGTAGCCGGAGCAAGAATTAGTAAGCAGTAACATAGATGGATCTGACGCGGTATTCGAAGCGAATTATGGGGTATATAAACGGTAATGATAAAATGCCTGAAAACCCCAATATGGGCAATAGTGAAGAAATCCTAAATATCGTTAATAGAGCGGAACATTTCAGCTCTCTAGTTGTCTAGATATCTAATGCACTGTGTTGGGCAAACCTGAAAAAAAAAGGTTGCACCAGGCAAGGTGAGAATCGCAAAAGAAGGAAAGAATTTGGCCTTCAGGAGGCTCTATGGGACACCCTAAGAAACTGGAAATCATGGACAAAGGACTGACTGCAATACAAGCCTATGCCGGCGGCAGATCAGGTTCAAGCAAGCGTTCGAAGGGCGGCAAGAAAGATCGACGACTAAGGGCCGTTGGCTCGGATTATTCCGATGACGACGGTGGATTCATCGGTGATGAGCCGCTGGTGGATCCGTCTGACGAGATTCTTGGCGATGTGGAGCTTGATTACGAAAGTGAAGAGGAGTCGGAGGCTGAAGGAGCCCTGCTGTACAAAGCAAGCGCATCCGGCGTCCCTGATTCAATTAAGAAGTACTTCTCCGAGATCGCTAAGCGCGACCTACTCAATGCCAAGGATGAGAAGGATCTGGCTAAACGCGCCAAGGCCGGCGACACTAAAGCACGAGCCCTACTGGTAGAGAGCAATTTGCGCCTGGTCGTCAGCGTCGCGAAGCGTTATCTCAAGCGAGGAATGGCGCTGCAGGATCTGATTCAAGAAGGTAACGTGGGACTCCTGCGTGCCGTCGACAAATTCGATCCGGATAGAGGTTTTCGCTTCTCTACTTACGCGACCTGGTGGATTAAGCAAGCAATAACGCGTGCGATCGCTGATAAATCGCGCATGATTCGGCTTCCTGTTCATGTCAACGAGCTCCTCGCCAAACTCCGAAAGGAAGTGCGTCGTTTGAGCTCTGAATTGGGTCGTCCACCAACAATCGAGGAGCTCAGTCTGGCGACTGGTGTACGGAAGGATAAGCTCCTCCAGGTGATGGAGACCTCGCGCGATCTGCTGTCTCTAGACAGCGCAATCGGTACGGGATTCGACAGCACTCTGGGCGATCTCCTCGAGGACGATGTTTTGCCTGCACCAGTTGATACCGCCACAATGAATCTTCTGAAAGAAGATGTGGACGGTCTTTTGACCTGCTTGAACGATCAGGAGAAATCGGTTATCGACATGCGATTCGGACTAAAGGACGGCACCGCAAGAACGCTGTCGCAAGCCGGACAGGTGCTTGGCATTAGCCGAGAGCGCGCTCGCCAGATTGAAGCCAAAGCAATTCGAAAATTGCGAAATAGCAAAGTGACCAGTGGACTGAGATCATATCTCAACTAGCCTGCTAGAATACGCCTGTTTGATTGGATTGGCACCTTCTTACGGATGTAGTCATCATATAGGTGGGTTTGATTGGTCACGCACCCCCGGGATTCAGCGAATCAGAAATACAAGAGACGTAGCCGACAGGCGTTGCGTTTAATGAAAGTTCTGTTGCGAGAATTCCGGGGTTTTTTAATTTGTGCCTGTCTCGGCTTCACCACATCCGTAATGTGCTTGTATTCGTTCTATCCGCGAGACCTCGTGCCCGGCGGCAAGCTCTCGGTGCTACAGACGGCTTACTACACAGTATTAATGACCTTCTTCGAGACACCGCTTGCGTATGTTGAAGATTGGAGACTGGCGCCGATTTTCTTCTTGCTTCCGGTGGCTGGTCTGGTTACTATTGCCGAAGGCGTGGTTCACTTAAGCCATTTATTGTTTCAGAGAAAAAGATTCTCAAAAGAATGGCAGCAGATGATAGCAGAGACTATGGACGATCACATCATTGTATGCGGATTAGGCAATGTCGGAGTTCGCGTTGTTGAGCACTTGCGTAACATCGGCGAAGAGGTCGTTGTAATCGAATGCAATAAGGACAATCGCTTCGCGTATGAGGCTTCTGGATTCAATATGCCGGTGCTGAGCGGTGACGCACGGGACCAAACAATTTTGGAGACAGCCTCATGCCGAAGTGCCAAGGCGATTATTGCGGTGACGGATAATGATCTGGTTAACCTGGAAGCCTGCCTGACTGCTCGAGAGTTGAATCCGGAAATCCGAGTCGTTCTTCGAATGTTCGACCAAAAGCTTGCCAAGAAAATGGCCAAGGTTCTCAATTTCGAGGGAGCCTACAGCTCGTCTGCGAAGGCGGGTCCACTGTTCGCGCAGGCCGCCATTAGCGGACATATCTTAGATTCCTTCGAATTCGCAGGCACCATCATCAATGTTGTTCAGCTCGTCGTCGAGCCAAACACAGCTTTGGTCGGGCAGACCATAGATGAATTGAGGGAGCGCCACGAAGTAACCGTATTGCTTCAAGAAAAAGCTGGCGGCGCTCTCGACTGGAATCCAGCTCCGGCCAACACGCTTGCGGTTGGAGACAAGCTTCTCATTATGACCGATCCGGATGGATTCAAGAGGCTTGAGCCTACTACGCGCAAGATTAACTTGCCGAGAGAATGAGAGAATAGGCGCGAGATTATCAGAGTCGTCGCCTAAATCAAGCCCAATCTGATTCTTATTACCATGATGAAAACCGTGGTCAGGATCAGCACCGGAAATAGTTTGCTGGTCTGAAGATCTTGATGAACAGCTGTCATTCCAATCAACTGCAAGCGCATGGACAGAACAATTGAAATGAACAAAGTCAAATAGCCGGGAATTGGCGTGCCGAGAAAATTGAGCTGGATTCCGGCAATAATGAGCGCCGCCTGACTATAGGCAATCACCCTGAAGTTCGCCTCGAACGGCTCCTGTGATCCCATCATTCCGTAACACTTCCAGGCTGAAAAGCTGAGCATGACTGCCGAGATAACCGCACCGATTGCGAATTGAAGGGTGATAAGCAGGTTGAAATTGATAAAGCCGGCAAGCAATCCGCTGCCGACGGCGCAGATGAGCAGGAAAATAGCGGGCTCCGCTATATTGCCCCGCAGCGGCATAGCGCTAAAGAACTCATTGGGGGATTGGAGGATCTCACGGATCTGGTGCATCGCGAACATGAGTGTCCCTTTGGTCTCGGGCGTTATCAACTTGTCGAGACTGGGAAATTGTTGCGGCTCTGAAGCCTTCGTGAAATCGTCTCCTCGATCGGGGTCTGAAAATCGTCGCCTTTTGTGCTTGGGCGAAGCTTCCTCGGGCGTGGTCTTGTTGGATGGCGGCGCATTGCCTTCGATCTTCGGACGATCCTCAATCAAATTGAGTCTGTTAGTAAGAGGCGGTGGTGGCGGCGGCGGTTCGACTGCCGGCTGAATGTTCGGATTGATTTGTTGGTTGGATTGGTCAAACGGATGCGTTGAAGGCAAATGAGCCGGTCCCCACCCGTCGGGCTGCTGTGTTTGCACTTCACGAGCAGGTAGTTGTGCCTCTGGACCCGGTCCTTGTGGCGAATTCGTTTGGTAGAAAGACTGGAATGTAGAATCCTTTTGAAAAGCTCTGTTGGGCTGCTCGATCGGATTGTCGCCACCGAAGAAAAATGCTTGTTCGGCTGTGAGACCACCACCGTGTACATTCGGACGGGACTGAGATGCGCCTGCACCCGCATGTCCGGGAGGGGCACCAGATGCGGTGCTTTCGGAAGCGCTGTCAAAGAATGCATACGGGTCGTTAGTTCTTGATTGCTTGGGTTGAGGCTGGGAGCCGTCGAGGAACGTGCTAAAGCTGTAACCTTTCGGCTCTTGCCGCTCCTCGGGGGGCAAAGCCTGAGCCTGACTGGTGTGATTACCCGGCTGAGCGATTCTGCCGGATTGATCGAAAAAGTCGTTTAGTCCGCGAGAAGCGGAGGGCAGCGAGGTTCCCATGCCCTCACCGGAGGGCGGCACTGAGGAGCCGTTGACTGGTGGAACCTGCTCATTCGCTCCTGCGTGTTGTGGTGAATGATGCTCTCGCTGTTGTCCTCCGGTCTCCACCAGATCGGATATTTCTTGTGGACGCGGGACGTCGATTGAGACTTGAAAAAATTCCTCTGGAGGAACTCCGATTTGGGTGGCATTGGACGTCGGCGGCGAACCAAAGTCGGGTGTCGGTGGCGCTGATTGCCGCTCCTCATCGTGGTTGCTCGGTTGACTATGCGGATCGGTCATTTGTCTCTGGCTGAACCTCTCCAATCATTGAATATCTCAGCAATGTTATCGATCAACTCCCGGGTTTTCATAACGGCCACCTCAGAATTGTTCATAGCCTCTTTAGGTTCCTTCGGCGTAGAAAATGCATGTTTCCCAATGTAGACTTCACGACGTTTTTTGTCACTACTGATTCGTTGTGCTAACGGCGGCGGAGTACAAACTCTGAAGACAACAGTGGACGGAGTTGACGACGTGTCTAAACTCACACGTCTCTCACCGGTTTGCCACTCCTACTTGGAAGTTTATACAATTCATAGGGAATTTTCTGCATTAGCTACAGATTGACCATCCTGACAGCCCACTGCCTGCTTTGATCACATAATCAGATCATGCCATCTCTTTGTATACCCGCATTCGCTGGTATCTACGCTTGGTTGTCGTGGCGTGCAAAATCCGCTCGAATGGCGCCTGATTCTGATTCAGTTGCGCATTCCGAGCGGATATCGTGTTGTGTTTCAGATTCTAGTTCCGCTCTTTCAGTTCAGCTTCAGCGCGCAACCAGTCGATCACGTCGTAGCCGTGTTCGCATCCGCGCTCCAGCCACAGAAGGTAAGCCCGAGCGGCGATGTGATCGAGAGTGATTTGCTTTTTCGGCTCTTGGACCGCAGGAGCAGAATCAAGTGTGATGTCGATTTTCACCGCAGGTGCTTCCAATACGGTAGCCTTGGGGGAGGTCACAGTTGCTTCCACTTCGACCGACGCCTCTGGCTTTTTGAGTACAGCTTTTGTGGTCGTAGTCTTTGTCGAGTTGCCAGCTTTGTTTTGTTTGGCGCTGGATTCCGTTTTCTTCGTAGCCATGTCGTTCCTCCTGCTGTTTGAGTCAATGTCAGTGACAGGTGCCTCAAAAGTTGAGTACAGTCTAGCTCAGTCGAGGTGAATCTTTCGCCTGCTTGTTACGCTTCGTCAAAAGATCGATACTGCTTCACGATCTTAAAACTCGACACCTGCATCAGTGAGGCAGCGCCGAATCTGGGGCAACGCCTCTCTGGCCGCTTGTTCGCCTCTCTCGATGGCAGTCACGGCATCTCTCTTTTTCGTAGAAAGTAGACCGATGCCATTAACGTCTGGATGAATAATCGCACACGCTTTATTGAGGTGCTCGCGATCGAGCAGTTCGAGTTGCATAGTCACGACACGTGAGCTGACGCTGCCCATCCGGCGAAAAGTCTTCAGTGGAACTCGCTCCATACGCTCGTCGACATTGACGGCGATGATAATATCAGCGCCTAATTCCGTCGCCTGCTCAACAGGCACGTTCTCCAGCACGCCACCATCCACGAACAATTGATCGTATATTTGCACCGGCTTGCGCAGTCCAGGTACGGCAGAGCTAGCCTGCATCGCATAGCTGAGCCGTCCGCTCGTGATGACGTGCGGCTGTCCGTCGGTGAGATCTACAGCCACAGCAGCATACGGGATAATCAAATCTTGAATATGTTTTTCATTATCCGGAAGCTTCGAATTGAGGAATCTGCGAAATCTGATTCCCCAATACAGCCCATCGTAAGGGTGATAGACCAGTCTCGGCATCGTCATTATCGGCACTGTGATCAATCGTACAAGCAGAGGCACCGTCATATAGGCGCGCATCAGCGAACGATCGACGAACATTTTTTCAATTCTTTCAAGAGGAAGTCCAGCGCAATAAAAGCCACCTACGATAGCCCCCATACTGGTACCGACAACCAGGTCTATAGGGATTTTTTCTTCCTTCAGAACCTTCAGAACACCGACGTGGGCGGCTCCGCGCGTGCCACCACCGCCGAGGACAAGCGCGACTCGCACCTTTCGATTGCCTGTCGAAGTGAGATTGCTCTTTTGCTCTTCGGCTGCACTCTTCGTGACACTGCCTTTGGTGATATCCGGATCTTCCGCGCGAGCGGACAGACCCTGGCTAAGATTGAATATGCCCAGAGCGCTTGCCGCCACGATTGCCAATCGTAGCTTCAACAAAGAAGGTCTCAATAACATAGACATGACTTACTCACCAGCCCCAATAGCATTCTACTCTCATTGCTTTGATTCAACCAGAGAGAGTTTTAGTTGCTGGATCAGTCTGCTTTGAGACGTTAGGATTCGAACTCCGTCAATATATGACGAGTACTGAGCATTAGCGCCTTGCGCACGGCTGGCTGTTGTTGGGCGATCACCACAGAGGGTTTAGTCCTTGAAGGATCAAAGATCGCGGTTCGCGCTTGTTGCAGCACTACTTCTGATTGCCTTTGCTGACCGCGCTCGCTGAGCTTCTTGGACAGGGCACTATATACGGTGAATGCGGAAAACCTATCAGCCAGTCGAGTCAACCGTCTTCTGACTCTCGCGGACAGATTGAGGTCGTCTCGTACAATCAGGAAATTACTGTAGTCATGCAAAAACAATGCATAAGCGGATATAACCCGAGCTGACTTGATTGCTAGATGCGGCTTCACGAGCATCCAATTGCGAAGCGCGACCAGGTAGAGTCGACCGGCGCGCTCGAGCTTGCCTTCACTAATGCATAAGAAGGCGAGGTCGGTAGCTGCTTCAGCGATGTCCTCAGGTTGCTTGGAGACCATGGCACGCTCGAACTGCTTTTGAAAAAGACATGTGGCGTGCGCTTGGTCGGCACTGCGAAGAGCCTGGCGACCCAAACCGGCAAGGCTCCATTCGGTGCGGAGCGGCATGTGTGTTAACGCGCTTGAATCTGTCGTGAGCGTTTCGCTCTGCTCGTCTGCTACCGTCTTTGGTGCCGGTCGAACTGCTCGCTGAGAGCCTATCTGGGCAATATAAGGTAGACACTTGATTGCGGCATCTTTGTTGGTATCATAAGACATAGATTGGATCCATCCTGCTTATCAAGAACTCCCCGACTTCGGGCTATTGTCGATAAAGCCGGTTGTCAGTAGTAGCGGATAAACCCTAATATTTTTTCGTCAGCGCTAAAAATATCTATAGCTCGGTATCTCGAGTTTTTTTTGACACTTCTTGACTTCGGGTTCGGCAGATTTCTGCTTGTTCCTCACTGACAAAGTATGCATAATGGCTTGGGAAGTCGTCGTTCTCCGGCTATCTCCGTCATCTATAGAGTAGAAGTCCGGTTGATATACCTAGAAATTGAGGTGCCCCATGGGCCTTTTGCTGTTCTACAAAACCGTTACCAGCTCACCGAAACGAGACATGGTGTCGAAGCGTCGCACAGAAAGCCTCGACAATATTCCACGACCAGAAGACAGCACTCAGCTCTCCAGAGGCTATCGAGAGTTGAGCAAGAACAAGACTCTCGCCGGTCGAGAGGCCGCGCGTCAGTTCAATAATGAAGACCGCGACAGTCAGCCCAATCGCTTGAAGATGGTTTCGCGTTT
Organism: uncultured Candidatus Obscuribacterales bacterium; assembly: GCA_964418155.1. Classification (GTDB taxonomy): domain Bacteria; phylum Cyanobacteriota; class Vampirovibrionia; order Obscuribacterales; family Obscuribacteraceae; genus JADYXR01. Next base: position 19,682 of record CAYQKX010000011.1, read on the forward strand.
GAGGCATAAAGAGAAGTTTTTGATCTGGCGCCACGTCATGATCGATCTCTCCAGATATGCGCTCACTGGATTTAATAAGTTCAATCCGGCCCGAGTTCTGGTGCCGGATCCGTATGAAGTAACCAACAGCGCCGTACGCTTCAAGAAGTAAGTATAGAAATGCGGTGCCACTCTATACGGTGACGCCGTTTTCGGCGCAATAGCACTGTTTTCGCTTGATTCGGCATGATCATTCCAAACGATTAGATGCGTATGTAATTTGCTTTCGGCCCAACGAGATTTGAATGACTTGCCCTAACCCAGGCAAGCATTAACCTCTACGACGATTCCAATTTGTTTGGCCCAATAATAAACGCTCTATTCTGTGGACAGAATCCAACATAAAATAGAAGACAGCGGACATTTCGTCCGGCATGAAGGTGATTAGCATCGATAGCACGAATGCTAATAACGAGCTGTAGAAGAGTATGCAAGGAAGAATGCTCATGACCTGGATACCTGATTCCGCTCAGAGAGCCGAGTTAACTACTGCGTAGTCAGTAGGATCTCATCACCACGGTTAACGAGCGGTTAAGGCCATGCCTTGTGTTACATCAGAAAATATTTGTGTTAAGGCTTTAGTGGTCGGTCCCGCACTTACAGAGTCCACGATTCTTCCAGTGAACGGCGACCAGTGTGAGGTTGCCAATCGTCAAGCAGATGAGCTCGCCCTTTTCACCAAAGACCTGATGACCGGCTGCTACTGCAAATGTGACAAGTCCTAGACCGAGAATCATTCCAATCAAAATCTCTTTTTTCTTGTGCTTCAAATATCCAGGGACAATTGCGAAAAGCGCGAAAAGCCAGATGAAAGAAGCGATGATCAGGTGCGACTCGTGGGTCTCCAGAAATTGCAAACCCAGCACCGGAAGAAAGGCAATAATGAACGGCATTGCCAAGCAGTGGACCAGGCAGAGAGCAGAGGCAAAGATTCCGAGATTGTCCATCGACGTTATCGCGACATTGATGACTTCGTCTTGATGTGCGCCTGCTTGCGTCTGAGCTTCTGATTGGTGGTCCTCAGAACAGCAACTGTCATGGGCGGCATTGTTGTTGATAGTCATCATTCACCAATTAGAAATGAAATCCATTTCTATTGTGCGGCAGGAAACGACATTTGCCAAGGTTAATAAAATTGAGATTCTATAAAAGATTATGCCGTAGTTAATCAAAAGCTACTTCGTGAGGCACCCTTTGCAGGTTCCGAAGATTTCGAGAATGTGGCCCTTAATCTGAAATCCGTATTTGTGACGTATACCTTCTTCAAGTTCCTCAATCAAACACTGGTCCAGGTGGACGCTGGACCGGCAGCTTTCGCACACCAGATGGTGATGATGCTCACCCGGCTTGACCAATTCGTACCGACGCTCGCCATCGCCTAGGTCCACCGCCTGGACAAGACCCATGCTGACCAATGACTCGAGTGAGCGATAAACGGTCGTCAGTCCAGGAGCCTTGTCGTCCTCTACACGCATGCGTCCGTGGATGTCCTGGGCGCTTGAAAGATCGTGTGCGTGCTCGAGTACCTCGAGAACCTTCTTGCAGCCTTTGGTGAGCCTCATCAATTTACTCCGAATGATGCTGAGTACCGCTGAAATTGAGCTTACGCAGCTTGATCCGATGAATTCTTTGTCGACATTCTAACAAGGAAGCCGATGCATATAGCATTTTAGACCGAACAGCTCCGGATTTCATTTGGGCTGTCTGATTTTTTGAGAATATGACGCTTGGCAGAAGCATCCTGCGGCGAAACCGTGAATTGTGGATCGACGGAGTGTTATTTGACGGATGGATGATGGGCAAGCCGTAACTATATTAGAATCTAGGAATCGATAAGGTATCCCCAGTTCACCCGGCTTGCTACTAAAGAAGATGAGCGGTCACGAATGAAACAGGATAAGGACAATTTCGACAATGAAGAAAAGTTGAAGCTGGACTCGTCGTTTCAAATGACTTTTAGGACAACTCATACGAATCTGGAGAAGATCCAGGTAGCTAAAACACCATCATCTAACGCTTGGCGCAACCCTGGTCCATCGGCAGTTGCTCAAACAGCCGTGGCTGATGCCACGACACATCCGCCCGGCGGCTGGCATGCGCCGCACCACCCCTGGTTGCTTGGCAGTCATGGTGGAAAGAAAAAGCCTCTGGCTGTGCACTTGAGGACGACGCCGTCCACGATTCCTCAAGATGATTCGTCCTCATTCAAGTCGCAACCGAGTATCGAAGTATTGCGGAAGATCACTGTGTCAATCCGAGAAGAAATCAATCCGGTAAAGCGGGACGCATTGTCTCCTCAGGACATCAGCTCCCGTACAAATGAGTCGGACGAGGAGAATAGATCCTTAACCTCCGGCTCCTCACAAGAAGACTCCATCAGCTACTCGATTCCCGATCGGGCTCTTCAAGTCGACGAAGATGAGCCTCTGTTCGCGCCGACCGTCGAAGTCTCACAGGCTTCGGTGTCTGCACGGACGAATGCCACAACACCAGAAGAATCGGCGGTCTCGGATGAGGCGGAAGAGCGTTTGCACGCAGCGATGGAGGCCAGCTCGTCTCCCAAGTGGACTCCGCCTGGGTTGAAGAAAACGCCGGTGGTCGGTCATAAGAGACCGGACCCGGAGTTGTTGGCCCCTCGCAATGAGAAAGTGACAGGAGAGCCGGAGAAAGGGCTCGAAGCGAATAATATTAAGGAGCTTGTGAAAGAGCACGCGCCGGAGCCAGGCTCAGAGGAAGGACATTCGACTGCGATCCTGGACCTGCCCCTCGGCACTCCGTCTCAAGACAAGCCCTGGATTCAGGACGGAGAAATTGGAAAGCAAACTCCTCACGATCAAACTTCGAACACTCGCCCGGAGCGACCTTTGATGAGAGCGCTATCGCCAGTGCAACCGCTACCCGAGCATTCGCTGCCAAAAGAGTCGAGTGACGACATTCCTCTGTTGGATGACTTTCCGGCGACGGTGCACGGGATCAACGTTGCTCCGACTCCTTCGTCAATGCCACCAGCTCGGCTTTTGTCTGGTCCAGTCGGTGCTGTTAGCTCACCGGTATGGGAGCAGCACTCGGCTTCCGCCTCTTCCAATGATGACAACGAAGCACCAAAGAAGGTGCGTAAATTGTCCTCTTACATCGACAAGCAAATTGCTAGTAGTCGGGCTGACGGGACCACGACGGACAACATAGCCGAAACAACAACTAGAGATCAAGAACCAAAGGCTCCGCCGGTGAAGTTGATTGCGTTTGTTGCTGTTGCGGTCGTTGTTGTATTGGTTGGCACCACAGTTACTGGATGGATGATCGCGACGTCCGGCGTTAACTGGTTATCCAAATCCAGCACTTTCGACTGGAAGCAACTCTCACAGCAAGCTGACGTAGCCATCAGCAATAAAAGCTGGTCTGAAGCGATCGACTATCTAACTAAAGCGATAAGCGAAAATCCGAACCTCGCATCTCTTTATCACAAGCGAGGCTTAGCTCGGCTGCAAATACACGAGCCGCAATCCGGGCAACTCGCACTGGCAGATTTTGATGCAGCAATCACCAAGAAGTCGGATCTCTCCGAAGCCTATCTAGATCGAGCTGCCGCCCATATTGCGCTTGGTCAGTATCGGCAAGCGATCGATGATTACGATCGATTGATCAAGAGCGGCAAAGATACCAGTAAGGTCAGATTTGGGTTGGCTCTAGCAAAGTACTATTCAGGTGAATATTCCGAAGCGGAGAGTGGATTGCGAAAAATCCTGGAAGGCTCACCAGGCAACCCTGAAGTTGTAATCGCTCTTGGTACAACGATTTACAAGGGACAAAAGAATGAGATTGCCGCGGTCAATCAATATCTGTCCGCTCAGGGACCGATGAAAGACTCGTCCGGCCTCGCGCTGCGCAACCTTGCGATTCTGGCTTTTGAAAAGGGACCGAGTTATTACAATGAAGCTAGGAAGTATTATGGCGACGCGATTGATATCAGCCCTGGTGACGCTAACCTGTTCAACGAAAGAGGAATATTGCGCTGGTATCAGAAAGAGCCGATTGGTGCAATCAACGATTTCAAGAGCGCGCTGAGGCGCGAGCCGGATTTGTCCTCTGCTCAGGACAATTTGAATTTTGCCTGCAACGAGCTGATCCAGAGCGGACGTCAGAAGATGAAGGATCAACCCAAGTCGCACGTGGGATATGCTCTCGTTGCATTTGGCTTGTCGAAGCTCGATCGTTTTAAAGACGCGCTGTATTATGCGAATGAGGCCATAGCTCTCAACCCCCGCAATGCTGGCTCATATGAGGTGCTTGGCACATGCTACAAAGAGCTTGGTTTGTATGAAGATGCGATTGCTCCGCTTAGTGTCGCCATTAGTGTCAGTACCACTAGTGGTGAGGCGTACGGGGACCGAGCCTATGCCAATTATCGCAGCGATCACTATCCCGAGGCTTTGTCAGACGCAGAAAAGGCGATTCAAATCGATAACACACTCACTACGCCCTATACGGTCCGAAGTGTTGTGCTATTGAGTCGCGGTGACTATGAAACGGCGCTGGCAGACAATAATAGGCTTGTCACGTTACAACCGATGAATGCCTCCAATTACAGTAACAGGGCGCTTACATACATAGAAGGCAAGCGAGTCAAAGAAGCGGAGTTAGACTTGCGTAAATCGATTGCGCTCAATCCAAACCATTGGCATGGCTTTATTTGTCTTGGTAGTTTGATGCTCGACCTGGGTAACCATGATGAGGCGCTCAACCTGCTCAACAAAGCGGTGACGATCAAACCCGGTCAAGAAACATACCCGACACGGATCTTTTACTTCGAGGCCATCAGACAGCTGGACAATGCAATTAGCGACTGCTCCACGCTTCTGACAGCCAACCCTTACAATGCGGGTAACTTCCGCTTACGAGGAACCGCCTATTCACTGGCGGGAAATTTCGTTGAAGCTCAGAAAGACTTCGACTCTGCGTTAAAGCTCAAAGAAGACGATGAAGGTTACTCCGATCGCGCCGCTAGCTACCTGAGGCAAGGCGAACTGGATAAGGCCGACCAAGATGTTCGAAAAGCGCTGACGCTGAATCGTAACAGCGCACCGGCACTGACCAGGCAAGCTCTGTCCTCGATTCTGCAGAAAGACTGGAATGGTGCTGTGATGTCGGCAGACAAGATTGTCAAATCAAAAGGTTGGGAAGATTCGAATAGTTATGCCGCGGTCTTACTTGAGTGGGTAGCACTAAGTTACCAGGGCAAGACTAAACTCGCGCGCGAAGTCTTGCTCAATTGCAAGAACAATGCCGAAAATTTTCCTTGGCCGACACCTGTGGTCAGGTTTCTACTCGGTGAGATCAACTTCGAGCAACTCAAGAACGAGTCGAAGAATCTCGGCGAACTTACCGTTGCGTTTTATTACGGCGGCATGAAGGACTACTTCGCAGGCAAGAAGAGCGAAGCCAAGGAAAAACTGCGCTGGGTAAAGTCAGATGGATTGATGCTCAATTCGGAGTATTTGCTCGCGGAGAAAGCCTTAGATTGGATGGGGGCTGAGGGACAGACTAAATGAGAAATCAATCTGGCAAATCGCCCCTCGTTATCAAGTTAGTCATACTGTCATTCCTGGGTCTCTTTCTAGGCGAGGCTATCCCCTCGACAGCCCAAGAGTACGGTAACATAACGCCACCACCGCCGAGACCACGCCGAGCATACTCTACTGTCGATACATATTTGAGAACCCACGCGGGAGCGTCTGTGCAGGAGGCTCCTCCCAAAAGGCGCAGAGCTTATAGCACGGGGAATAGCTATTCCAGCGGTAACTCTCAAGGCTCGAAACGTCGCAAGGCATATGGAGCGGCGGATGCCAGCAGTTATTCCGAGAGATTAGAGAACCGTGCCCCTACCCATAGTGCTGTGGCTAAGTCTCAAAAGTCGCGCACCACGGACAATGCCTCAAAATGGCACAACTTCGCTCGTTCTGATGCGATGAAGGCTCCTGCATCTGGGCATACAACACGGGACGCTACGATAGGAGAACGTCGAAGCTACAGTACTCCTTCCGAATATCGTAATGTCGAGAATCAACGAAATGAGACGCAGACTCCGGCAGCTTTGAAAAGCGAGGTGAAGAACTCCGCTAAGCCTAGTACGAACGTTACTCTCCCGTCCAGCGCAGCCGAATCAAAAGCTGAGATTAAGCACAATGCCTCATTTGATCTCTCGGACGACGTCACAAGTAGTCTGACTTCGACAGCGAGCTCAGGGAAGTTCAAGTCTTATTCAAAGACAAAAATTGCACCGCCTGACGAGAAGGTCTTCGATGTCCCAAGAGGCAGGCTTGGAGCAATTCCACCTCCCCAGATGCCACATCCGCCAACCAGTCTTGACGGTTTCGAACTATCTTCCAGCAAGCAGACCCGTTAGCTAGTCTCAGCGATACGTGGTCGCTCTGAAAAGCGGCGGCGGTTGGCAGTTCGGTGTCGGTGCTCGCTTTTTGTCTCTATTGACCTAAATAGGACAAGATTGTTTTCCAACGATCTTCGAGCAAAGGCTCTTTGTTGGTGCGAAGTCGTTCAAAATCTTTGCGAATAGATTTAACTGACTTGTATCGTTTGCGCGGGTCGAATTCGAGCATTCGGAGAATTACCAACTCTACATTGTTGGGAATCTCATACCGTCGTCGGAATTTCGCCGGTGTCGGATCGAGATGTTGATCTTTTACTTCCTGGACGGTTCTAGCGCGATACACAGGCTTGCCGGTAATAGAGTGAAAGAAGACACATCCGAGATTGTAGATGTCACCGGCTATTGTCGGGCATTCTCCGCGGAGTTCTTCTGGGCTCATGTAGAATGCATCGTTGCAAGTATAGTTGCGAGATATTTTCAACGGCTGTTCGATGTTGTTGGACAGCGTGTTGGTGATACTAAAATCGGTGAGTTTAACGATATCTATGTTGTTGACCTGTTCAACGATACCAACTGTCCTTGGACGCAGGTGACCATGGATAACTCCCATCTTATGGAGCTCCTCGAGCCCCTCACAGACCTGTATGAATATCTCGATTGCTCTGGGAAGGTCTAGAAATCCTTCATTTTTGATAAGTGATTCCAACGTCTTTTCCGTCGGTGCATCCACAATCAGAAATTTGCTTTTCGTATCCGTTCGCCAATCATAGACAGTAGAAAGATGCGGATGTGTTTCTTGCACCAGAAGCTGCGCGACCCTCTCAATTGGTAGTCCACCGGTCAACCGCGCTACTCCGGTCGTTACGAATCGGATAACGAGATTGGTATCGAGATTGGTATCATGCACAAGGAATGCTTTTCCGTTTTGGCATTCATCGATTTTTTGCAAAATTTCGTATATCGAAGGAACATCAGAGTCGATAATCTTCTCAGCAGTCTTCTCAGGCGTTGGTTTCCCCGAGCATTTAGGACAGAGCGATGACAGGTCCGACGAAGTTTCAAAGTCGTCATCGACAGACAATGGCTCATCGCACTTTGGGCAGGTAGCGATGAGTTTGATGGTGGGGGAGTCGTCGGATGAGTTATTCATGGGACTGAGCAGACATTATATAGGCAATTATGGTCTCCAGTCCTCTTTTAACGTTACGTCAGGTCTTAGTCGCCTGAACTCAGCGAACATTGCTGGAGTAATCTGCACCGGATAAAAACAAATTGTAAACTCACGCAGCGTCTTAATTGCGGCTATCTTTTTCAACTCCTCTGGCGCAATAGGTGAACCGCTCAGATCTATGGTCTCGATTGGTAGATGAGCTATCTTTTCGAACCCCCGAATCGATTCTCCAGTATCGACAATTGTAAGCGTATTCAAGCGTTTTAGTCCCGAGAGTTTTCCCAATTCGAACAACCTAAGTCCGCGACAGTTTTTCAACTCAAGCCTTGTTAGTTGATCCAGTTTGGAGAGCGCATCAAAGCTGTTGGAGTCGAGGTAGCAATCAATGATCGCAAATTCCCTCAGTGTCTTAATCTTCTTGAGTTCCTCGAATCCGTGCCAATCGATGTCTCCAATGTCTATGAGTTTGAGTAACTTGAGTCGCTTAAGTGCCACGATGTGTTCAAATGCAGTCATAGACAGCAATTTACAACGTTTGAGGACAAGAGATTTCAGAGGTAAATCTCTCAAGGCAGCCAATCCCTCTGATGTAACGCGATGTCCAGTAGCAAGGTCGAGGTCGGTTGCATCGGGATGTTTCCGTGCGAAATCTACTAATGTTTCATCGCTACTGAGAATTTCATCAGAAGAGAGGTAGGAGCCTGGCTTTGGCTTTTCTTTGAGGCTACCAGTGTTCAAGACTACGTCGCTAAGAGTTCCGTCCTTATACTTCTCGGCGTTCTCGATTTTTCCAAAAATGAGGTTAGGAGCCCACCTTAATGGTTCTGAAAGAGTTCGCTCTTTAAAGATGTTGAGAATCAGAAAACCGGCACTCAAGACAAGCAACCCGATTGCGGTCACGTAACCGTAGTACTCCTTACGTTGTTGTGGTTTAGACGCAGCCTCCGCAATTTTCTCCTGGGGACTGGCAGCTTGCTTCAACACTGCAAGCACTTCATCAATCGACTGATATCGGTCAGACGGTTTCTTTTGGAGGCACCTCATAATCATTTCTTCAATTTGAAACCCCTGTGCCTTATCGAGTGAAATAACTCTCAATGGAGGCGGAGCCGAATTCAAGTGCATATCGATAAGACCGAGAATGTTGTCACTCTCGAAAGGAGGCATTCCCCGGAGTGCCTGGTACATCAAGCATCCGAAAGAGTAGATGTCACTCCTCTGGTCTACATTTTTTCCTCGAATTTGCTCGGGAGACATGTACAGGGGCGTTCCAATTCCTACTCCGGACTTCGTGAGATCTTGTTCTTCTTCTGTTGACTTAGCTAATCCAAAATCGACGATTTCCACCGTTTTTTTTCCATCGCAGTCGACGAGCATAATATTGTTTGGAGTCACATCCCTGTGAATGACTCGCTTCCCGTGCGCGTGCGACAAACCTTCAGCAATCTGGATGAAGATGGGCAAGGCTTCGTCAATTCGAAGTGTCTCGACATCGTTCAGATAAGATGAAAGACTCTGACCGTCTATGTAATCCAGTACCATATATGGTTCATGCTTTTCCGTCAGCCCAAAATCTAATATGGTCGAAACGTTTGGATGATTTAGGGTCGCCGCCATTTTGGCTTCGCGTTGAAAGCGAAGAGATTCGGCTCTGGATGCAGTTCTGTGAAGCTTCTTGATCGCCACTGTTTTGTCTAGAAGGGTGTCCAGGGCCTTATACACGATGCCTGCGCCGCCAGAACCAAGCACCGAAATAATCTTGTATCTGTCGGATTGGATTTTAGGAAACTCGTCTTGTCGCAAATCAGTCATTTTCGTTGAGGAATTCCTGTTGCCAGTTACTTCGGTTCGCTTCTAATCATGTTGAGTTTATCTCGTTGATCTTCTTTTTCTCTTTTGAGGTCGGGACCATCGGATATAACACCGAAAGGCAAATCTTCTGCGGACATCTCAGGTTTCGGAATCGGACCTGAAAAAGCATATAGTCGTCCTCTTTTCGGGTCTCTCTTCGACTGCAGAGCGGCTATTGCCTGTGCCGTGACTTTAGTACCTCTCACGTCGAGTATTCCCAATCGCGGCATCATGTGCACTCTTCGAATGATACTATCGGTAATACCTGTATTGCATAATTCGAGGCATTCCAACTTGCTATCAATAACTGGCTCTAGCGCCTCATCTGTGATGTCTGACTGTTCTAGTTTTAGTGTCGTGAGTTTCGGAAGCGACAGCAGTTTCGCCACTCTGTCTTTGGTCAATCCGGTACATGCACGCAAATTGAGATGTCTCAATCCCATCAAATCAGAAATCGAATTGATCGCTGCATCGTCCAATTTGAGACGGCTCAACTCTAGTTGCTCAAGAGAAGAAATACTTCCTAGCATGGTCAAAGCATTCGCATCTACTTTCGGTGGAGCTTCCAGTGATAGCGCCTTCAATGTTTTTATCGGAGATATGCGCGCAAACAGTTCATCACTTATTACAGGATCGACGAAGACTATCGCCTTGACGCCTGCGCGACGGAGAAGCGCAAAACCCTTTCGCGTTAGTGAATTCCGCATGAGGATCACCTGATCGATCTCCCCGTACTTTTTGAGAAACGATTTAAGCTCCTTATCGGTGACGCCATCGCAAACGTAACTTGCAGTCTGCCTGACGTCGTCTCTACAAATTCCCACAGTTCCGGCCGGGAATATTGAATCTCCACTTTCCAGATTGATAGGGTTTACTATCAGAGGGTCTATCGCTGCTGGTTTTTTCAATGGCTGGGAAGGCTTCGACCAAACCCAAATCATGGTGACAAAAATTGCAACGATCATCAACCCGCCGACTGAAAAAGGAATTGTTAATGACCTGGAATTTTGTGGTGGTTTTTTAGAAGTGGATTGATCGATCGGGTAGGCATAGTCTGCAATAGTCGTTGTCGTGTTAGACTTCTCGGCTTTCCTTAGTTCTTGCTCTGCCTCTAGTTGTTGTTTTAACGTCTCGAATGACTGATATCGTTCTGTCGGATCTTTCTTCAAACAAACAGCAACAATTCTCTCGATGTTCTCGGAGCACCTGACTCCCATACTTGCCAGCGTTGGTGGCGGCAATTGACGGTGCATCTCTACGGTATCAATAGCGGTTTCACCCAGAAAAGGGACTTGACCGGACAGAACCTCGAATATCAAGCAGCCAAAAGAATAAATGTCGCTTCTTTTGTCAGCCTCAATACCGACAACCTGCTCTGGTGACATGTATTTCGGCGTACCTAAACCCAGACCAGTCATCGTAAGATGTTGACGATCGTCTTCAATGTTTTTCGCCAAACCAAAATCGACGACTTTTGCAATCACTTTCTTCCGGTCTATGGAGTCGCGGACCAGCATTACGTTACTTGGCTTGATGTCGCGGTGAATGACATTCTTCCTGTGGGCATGTGCAAATCCAGAACAGAGCTGAATCAGCAAGTCGAGGGCGCTATCAATCGGTAGCGGCCCTGTCCGCTTCAATACGGCGGCTAGACTTTCGCCGCTTACAAAATCGAGAATCAGATAGGGTTCGTTGCTCGACGTCATCCCGTAGTCCAGGGCACTGAGAACATTCAGATGGTTGAGCAACCCGACCAGCCTTGCTTCTCTCTGAAATCGAATCGCTTGCATCTCGTTGGCACTGTCATGCAGCTTCTTGATGGCGACGGTTTTGTCGAGCTTGTTATCGTATGCTCTATAGACTGTCCCGCAGCCACCTGCCCCGACGATTTTCTCGAACACATATCGTCCCGAGTCGATATCGGGAAAATTCTCGGGGTTGTCCTTCGAAGCAGCAGAATCAACCCGATCGGTTGGGTTATCAGAGTGATTGTCCGGCATAGAGCCCTGTTGTGCCAATCGCTAGCTTGATGGGTAATTTACTTATTCCCCGATTTCGGATTAAACGACCGCAGGACAATCGTTTTCAGCAGGCAATCGGGGTCAGAATCGAGCGGTCTACGTGGCAGAAGGAACTGATAAATGCTGAAACTGCGCGGTTATTGACTTTGAGCATCGAAAGATCCAATCGCTTGTTTGAATGAGGAACTCCTTTGTGAAGGTGTCGCCCGACACGCGAAACGGTCAGAATGAACGGCTGGAACCTATTCAATAAAACCAATATGCAAAGAGAGTATTCGCTCCACGGCTGGTCAACGTCCCGATGACACCGAGCGTGCTCGCAATTACTTTTAAAAATTATCCGTCCTTCGTTGATCGCAATTGCGTTACTATTTTTTCCGGTTATCGCGTATCTCGCATGCAATCTTGTCTATGTTGGCGGCGTCGGCTGGACGGTTGTCCAGTGTGCACAGAAAGGATAAATGTTTAATGCTGCTCGCAGCATGATTTCTATTCGAAAAGTTGTTGGGATGTAGCTTTGCAATCTTGAGTAGACGTTGATGCGTTAGTCCGTCGTAGCCAAGGATCCGCCTTAGATTATTGCGGTTTGCTATTTCCTCATCAACGAGAAGGATTAGGTAAGATGGGCGGCTATCGGTTAATCGAAACTGTGCAATCGCTTGTGAATACAACGGAACTGCTTTTGCATCATTGCGTTCGAGCCAGTACGAGTGAGCCCAGACCTCGTATAGCCGGAACAATAATGGGTGATCGACCATGGACTCATCTCTATAGGCGAGTTTTGCTTTCGCTAGATACTTCCGAGCTTCCGTCTGATCGCCGCGGTCGCTCCAGAGTCCGCCAAGGCTGATGTAGGCCTGAACCACGAGGTCAGGTCTGGTTGATTTGTTCTTCTCGGCTAAGGTCATAGCGCTGTTCATGGTATCAAATGCGATGTCGGTGTCACCGAGTCGTCGATGGAAATCCGCGTAATTCGCGAGTGCGGTCCAGCGAGGATTTGGCTTGTCGGGGTAATATCGCTCACTCCAGTCGAGCGCCTTTCGGTAGTAACGCTCAGCGCCTTCGATCTGACCTCTGCCGCTTTTGTATACACCCATACATAGGGCAGCATCGATCGCAGCTAACCAATTCTTGCTGGACTCTGCTCGTTGTAACGCAAGAAGGAGGTTCTTTTCTGACTCATCGAAGTTTTGCATACGTTTTTCTACTTCGGCGCACCAGCGCAGAGCATCGATAATATAGCTGTCTAGTTTGGTTTTGTTAGCCTCGAGAAGCGCCTGCTTAAAATCAGCCAGCGAAGCAATATACTCCAAGTTGGCCAGGTGGTAGAGACCAGACCAACGATACGCTCTGAACGAATATTCGGGTCCAAGAGAGGGCTGCCGGTCCAGCAATTTCATTAGCTCTGCGATACATTTTTTTTGGTCTGGAAATTTCGACTGCTTATAAGCGAGCTCGGTGGAATCGAATAGTGCAATCGCTAAAAAATTTGGTTCGGCCCTAAACAAGTTCGAAAACGAATTTCGAATTTCACGAAAGTGTTTTTCTGCTTCCTTGACACTGCCTTGCCTGGCCTCGATTTGCGCTGCAAGCAGTTTTGAATGAAAGCGAACAGATTGAGATTCCAGAGTCGATGATCGAGACTCGATGTGATCAAGAGCACGAAGTGATTTGTCTAGATATTTCATTGCCTCTTCTGGGCGGTCGAGTGCAACAAGCTCATTGCCAGCTGTGCGCAACATGTTGGCATATACCAAGTCGCGAGGGCCCCACTTCTCTCGCAAGCGGGTTGCTCTAATCGTGTATTCGAGAGCTTTGTCGGGACGGTTCAAGGAGGCAGCCAGATCTGCCAATCGACTCAATGTGACAGTGAGGTGGTGGAGGTCGGCCAGACATTCTGGATCTTTTTCGAGTTGTTCTTTCGTGATATGTTCCGCCGGCGCTAATTCTCTTAGATCTGCTTCAAATAGCTCGTTTGCTTTTTCAAACTCATGAGTGCGACAGTAATGTTTGAACAGTCTTTCAAGTGTCCATCGATACTTTCTCTCTCTGATACCGTACGTGGCTTTTGCCTTCGCAAGAACCTTGAGTAACAACTTCTCTGCTTCGGGGGAGTTGTTATTCTCCAGGCGTTCGCTTTTCTTCCAGAGTCTATTGAACGCGGCATTTGATTTCGTGCGTGCATCATCACCGGCTTGTCTGCCTTTACTCAGCATGTCATCAATTTGAGCGTCCGCGCTACGTCGGTTGGTGTCCATCCTCCGGTAGTCATCCGCGATCACGGAGGCTAGATCGTTAGCCTCTGTTGTGTTGCAGTCCTTGATGTGTTGTGAAGCAAGCCTATAGAATGCTTCCGCCTGAGGAAAATCACCCTGGTCTCGATACGAATTTGCTAACTGGTAGGCACTGCGGGCAGTGCTTACTTGCCAAAATTCTGAGTTCGCCAAGCTCGGGGATTTCAGTTGCTTTTGCCCGATGTCGTGTGCACGAATGAGGTAGACACGACTTTTTTCGGACTGTCCCGACCTGCTGTGCAAGTTACTTAGATCTAGCAGCGTCTTGACAAGGGGTTGCTGATCGGTGAGAAGCTCAGCCTTAGCTATTGCTAATTCGTATTCTTTCTCTGCTTCTGGATACTCGGCACGCTGGACCTTTCCCATGGCGCTTGATTCGAGCTTCTGCCACTCCGCGCGACTAGAATCGAGGGACCGCGAGCATCCCATCGCGATACAAGCTGTTAGGGTAGCCAGAAGAAGAGAGTTTCGTCTCATTTTGTCCAATTGCCCGCCTGTACCTATTCTACAGGCTTACGCGATTTCAGGTTGGGTGGAGCCCGTGGGTCAGCACGGACAATTGACAAGCGGTGAAAAGGTCTCCGAAAGCCCACTCACGACTGGACTTTACGAAAGTTAGTCGGCAAATGCGCCAATCAACCAGTCCGTGCTAAACTCAAGGCTGTTACGGGCGGTTAGCTCAATGGTGGAGCACTTCGTTTACACCGAAGGGGTTGGGAGTTCGAGTCTCTCACCGCCCATACGTTTTCAGGATCGATATTTTTTTCCGCTCCCCTCCCGCTCCCTTTGTTTGTGTCGGGGATGGAGAATATTAGTTTACAAGAGTAAGTAGTCACGAGACTTATTTCTTGAGATTAAGTCTGCACAAAGATTGAACTTTTCCTGTTCCATGATCGTTTGATCAAATAGACGACTATGGAGGATAAGCTCATGACTAATGAAACACCTTTGTCTGACAAGCTCTTAACCAGCTCAGAGACCGCCAAACTTCTCGGATTGAAAAACCCACAAACGCTGGCGGTCTGGCGGTGTGTGAAAAGGTTTCCAGAGCTCGAGTGCGATGGAATCTGGACTTTCGGTTATGATACAGAAAGTCATTTGACGCTAGCCACCAAAACTGGTGTCAGTGCTTCTTATCTCTACGATCCTCACCACCGTCAAGTACAAAAAACAGTGGGATCAGTTAAGACTCGCTTTCTTTATCAAGGGTTACAGCGGATCGCAGATTATGACGGCACATCAGGCACACTTCAAAACCGCTACGTGTATGGTACTAGGCTAGATGAACCACTAATTCAAGTCTCTGCAACTGGCGTGACGACCTATTTGCACCAGGACCGAATTGGCAACATTATTGCGATCAGCAATAGCAGTGGCAGCGTCATAAATCGTCTTAAATACCATGTCTCGGATATTAAATGCTTCGCTAGTTCAGCCGTCTCTCTTGTCGCCAATAACCAGCCGACTGCGTATCTGCTGTAGATATCGAGAATCACGTACAAATAGAAGTTTGACCACTTAACTGGACCTCTCAACTTTGTGATGTCCCAAGACCATACCTGATTCGGTCCTGTGGCAAGCAATTCTGGTTTCTGATACTTTGGATGTCGCAGAACATTACGGCGTTCGCGGGATTCGCCTAAGGAGCGCAGGATCCTGTACATAGAACTAGCGGAACAATAGACCACACCTTCGTCGAGCAAAATCGAATGAATTTGCTGCGGAGATTTGTCCAAGAATCGCAGTTCGTGCAAGACATCTACAATCTTTTCCTTTTCCTGTTTCGATAGAGCTCGATGAGATCTAGTTGTGCGTGTCGACATGACGCCGCCAGTCGAAGGGGGCTTCAGCAGTCGATAGTAAGTCGCCCTGGGCAGTCCCATCGCGGCACAAATAGAGGCCGCGTTTCCTATCTGATCGGCAAGAAGTCTAATCTGCAGTGCTATTGTTCTCCGATCGAATCTAGCATCATTTGCGAATTTTTTTTTTGCAGTTGGATAATCTCGTTTGCTTGCGTCAACTTTTTCTGTAAGCGCGCATTTTCTTCTTTTAGTTTTTTGTTCTCAGTGGTTAGTCGGCCGGAACCACTGCCGTTCTGTTTTGACGCGGCCATCATTGCCAGATCACGCTCAGTTCGCCATTTGTTTAAGATATGCGCATACAAGCCCTCACGCCTCAAGGCCGCAGCTAAATCCGCCCCTGATAGCTTGTCCGTCTCAGTCAGAAAGCGTTCTTTCTCTGCGGCTGACCATTTCCGACGCCTAGCCTTTTCTGTTACTTCTGTTTCGGGGTGAGATCCAACTCCATTTTTGTTCGCCATCTTTTCGTTCTTTTGACCTGAACTCTCCGGACGGTTTGTGAGATCGTGCCATTCCGGGTGCTTTACTCTGAGCCTCTTGAACCAGAAATAGTAATTGTTCTTTGAGAAGTTCATGACCCGGCAATAATCAGTAACACCTGCAGGATGGGCCCTGGCCTCGTTGATGATTTTTGTCCAGTACTTTTCTTTTGCGGCGGGCGTTTTGCCAGGTGTTCGTTTCATTTGTTCCTCGTTCTTGCAAATCAAGAGCACCAGATACGACACCGGCACTAGCATACTGCAAAAGGTGCTAAAGACAAAAACACGGACTAGGGGTTTTCAAGTTACGCGTACAAAAAAAATCGACTTAGACTGTCTCACTTATCATAGACACAGAGGGCTACGCCTCCGTTAGGCACTAACCACTATCTCTGATTTTCTCAAGTCTCTTCAATACATCTTCAGGCATTCTTGTCCATCCCCAGATACCTTTCAGCAGGTATCTGAATCTTTTATCCGTTCTCGCGAGCGCCTCGATCCGATCTATGAATTCCGGTCCGCAGTCGCATAACAGATCTTCGAGTGGACCAGCAGCTAGCATACCAGCCACATTGTCACTCACCGAACGATTATGCACTATAAGAATAAATCGCCACAATATTTCGTAGTCTCTTTTATGGTGCCAACGATGTACCAACTCAATTGACCAATCGTTTTTATCATTGGTAGCCTCATCGAACTTCTCTTGCGCGTTAATCCAAGCATCAGCAATTCTGTCGAGTCTACTCATTAGTATGGACGATCCTCTGTGTGTTCTATGAGATATCAGAGCTCAAGATTTGGAGCTCCAATGGTTCAGTGTCGGCCGTATCTTTCGATGTTCCAGTGCGAGACAAACCAACCTGCCGCAGGACTGACCTGGGCGTGCACCCGTAATTAATGGCTCTATTTGGTCAAAACCTGGAATACTTTCTTGAACCAGGTTTTCATCGACTTGTGTTTCGAGATTCGCCTTGATAATTGAATTCACGTCAGTTCCGAAACTAAATCTGCTTTGATTATCTCACAGCGATAGAGTGGCGTGCTGATGGATTTTTGGCGGCTGTCAACTATCAACTAGATTCATTTATTGACTTACTCTGAAGAGCGTTAGTCATAGCAACGAAGAGACTCTAACCTGAATGCACCACGTTGGATCTGAGCGAGCATGTTCTAGGCTATTATGAAAATGTGCCCTCAGTGGAATCATTCGCTGTTTTCAACGATTGGTACTCATGAAATTAACGAGACTGTCGGTAGGTATTATGCTCAGCTGCTCGATATGGACAAATCAAGCATGGGCTGGAGAGTCAGTGCACCGATCCGACCGTTTTACGAAATCAACAAGAACGAATTTAGAACGAGTAGGTACAGTGCGTGCAATTGTAAGCTCCCGAGCCGTAGTACGGGGATCTGTTCTTGTTGCTGAAGATTTCGAATCAGCGCAAATTCCAGCTTCACAATGTCCAAAGGACGCGATTGATGACACTTCTGTTGCTGAAGGTCGAACCCCGATAAAGAGGATTCGAAAAGGAGAGTTGATACGACTCGGGGACCTTGGAATAAAAATGCTCCCAAAATCTCCGGCGCGGACTATCTACACAGGTAAGGCTGATATCCCTTTGCCTGTCGTCATTGCTGCAAGGAAAATCTTAAAGGGTAGCACTATTAAGTATCAAGACATTCGAATCAAGAAGGTGTTGTTCTCAAAAGTTCCTCCACATTCGCTTGTGAGCCCCTATAGCGCCGTTAGCAGGAGGGTCCGTTCAGAAATTGCAGAGGGGCAAATTTTGTTTCTAAATGATGTGGGACTAGAGCGTTGAGGAATCTATTCTCGAATTGAAAGGAAACAATAGAAGTCTATCAAGTCCCAATTTACGTAAAAAAAACGATGCAAACTACTTTCCGGTAAAAATAAGGTTTCACGATATTGATTACTTCACCCTCTGGTATTCAAACAATGACTTCGACGCTTTACTGCTTAACAAAACCGAGGATAAAATACTCTCTTTCGGGAGTTTAGAACTGCTATTTGCTTATGCTAAAGATTTGAAACTTGTGATCGACAAGCAGGCACTGATGACGGACAATTGAATTGAGCTCCGGGGACAACTAGTTTTGACCCTTTCAATGAGCCCGAAAGTCGGATTTTTGGTTACGCATTTGCAACCTCTCGGAAAATTTCGAAAAAAATTACCACCGCAAGCGACTGTCGGGCCATCGATTTGAGAATGAATTTCTTTGCTCTCGCCCTCCACCGCGAATGATACCAGAGTTTCCGTGTTCTCTCCGATTGATGCCACGCGAGCGCGATAACTCTCTGCCGATAAGTTGAATCAGCTCCTAATTCGCCCAAGTCACTCATCTCCATTCCCTAAACTATTCCGGCAGTAGGAGCTTGAATTTCAATCTCTCTGCAACTGCTCTGTCTTCGGTTGCCTTATCTGTTTCACCGAGATGGAGAAAAAGTTTGTGTCTGTACCAGAATGCAGAGGCGTCTTGCGGATAGATAGCGATTGCTTTATCGAAGGCTGACAATGATTCGTCGAATTGACGCAGGTTCATAAGGGCTATGCCAGAGGCGACTAAAGTGGACGGATCGTCTGGAATCAACTTGTTGGCGCGCTCACAATAGTCGAGTGCTTCATGATATTCATTTTTGACAATATGGAGATGCGCGGTACAAGTAAGTTTGGCTGCCTGTACACAATTGCTCTTAGGCATTGAATTCATATTTTCTAGCTCAGATGCGGCGTCGTCAAATTGTCCGAGTCCGATGCAGCAAATGCACCGAAGCAATCGAACATATTGAACAAATTCTTCTGGGAAGTCATTACTCAGCAGTCCCTTCGCTTCGACGTATTTACCAGACTCAATTAAAACTGCGGCTCGGCTGAATTGAATACTAGGTAAACAGGAGGGGGTGCACTGTTGTGACGCCTTATCGCACTCCGCGAATGCCTCATCAAATCGACGCAATCCAGCCAACGCTAGCGCTCTCTGAATTTGCCCACTGGAGGACGGCGCTTCCTTCAATACTTCCTCTGCCGCGTCTTCCATCTTGAATGCTATTCGAAGGGCGGCGGATCGTACGGATCTTGCTCTGATCGTTTTGTACAATAGAGATTTCGAACAGCTCTGTACTAATCGTTCGGAGTACTCCAAGGCGCGCTTCACATCTCGATTCTCTATCGTCAAATTGCTAAGTTGTATGAGAGTCATTGGCGCTTCCGGCGAAAGAGATAAGCCCTTTTCCAAATATGAAAGCGCTTTTTCGTAGTTTTTAGTTAGTCCCCATTCGGCCATCGCTGCTGATACGTATGGATGAGGCTCGCGCGGGAAAAATGTTATCGACCTATTCGTGTATGCAATGCACTCCAAGTACTTTTTTGTTTTCAATAATTGCGAGGCATGAAAATACCGAATCGCCGAAACAAGCCTATCGACAGCTTGAAATACGAGCGGGATAAACATTGCGGAAACAATGAAAACTGCAGAGTTCTCGAAAATTGCCGCTGAGAAAAAGGTCACTGCGCCTCCAAAACAAAGAGCACCGGGTATGGTGCTAGCGTAAAACAGCAGCCATCGCAATGTCCCGTTTGGTAACTTAAGAACACTTGTTTCTACATGACGATATAAAAGATCTGCCGCTGATATCGATGTGAAACAAGCAAAGATGAGGGCGACTAAGAACAGTTTCAAATTTCTGTTATTGTCCTTGAACGCATTCGACAGTAACGGCTGTAGGTGATGGTATTGAACGTGTCCAAATTTCTTCGCGTACCAGGCGAGACTGTTTTCTGTAAAATCACTTGAGTCTCGCTTAAGGACTTCCTTCTCAACCAGATCGGCCTCTGTAAGTCGATTATCCGCCAAAAGTGCGCCGTAAATTATGATCGCGAAGGAGGTCTGCCTCTTTCTGCGATAGCGTTCAGTGCCATCGGCAACTGCGGATTGCGATTGAGATGCATATAGTTCGCTTAACGACTTGAGTGGATCTGGATGAAGTCTCGATACTGAACGAAGGCTACCACTTCTTACAATTGAGCGCTGCAGGATTTCTTCGTTCTCTTTCAGCGCCGGAACTTCGGCTTGGTCCTTGATTGCATCGTCAAACCACCTTATTGTATTTCTATCTTCGTGGAGCCAGTAATTTAGATACAACCAGAGCCTGATGTTTGATTTTGAAGAAGTATCGCGAAGGCAACGAAACTTAGCTCGGCTGCTTGAATCTAATGTGCACAACAGCCTGACATTCGGTTCTACTTCTGAGATGATAGTTTCAAATGCTGTTTTCGAGGGCGGTGATTTTAAAAGGAAAATGTATTGGTCGGCGGCAGCTGCATAGTCTTTTCTTTCCCAAAGACTTAATTTAGCAAAATCAAGTCGTTGTCTGATCGATAGGTTTGATTTCTGGTTAATTACGTCGAATTTCGACTGAGACAATGACGCGTCTGAACCTGAGTCCGCAGATGCGCAACAAAGTGAATCAAAAGTTAAATACAAAATTAGGCTGAGAAGCAGCGTATGGTGTTTCAAAGAAACCAATCCAGCAGGTTAAGCGGTGTAAGTCTTCATTATAGGCGGTTTTCTCTCGAGAGCTTCATCCTCATTCCGTGCTCTCTTGGACGATCAAAGCTAACTTTCGAATTCTCTCGTTAGATGGCAACGTATAGCACCATCAACAATAACGAAAAAAGGGGCCCAATTATTTGAGGAGAACAAGAAAAAGAAATTGAAGAAAAATACTGCCGAAAGAAAGCATGCCGCTGTCGAAACTGATGCAGCACCGGATGTCCCCCTCACTGCAAGCCAAAGACCGCTCTCGCCTCCTCATTGTGCGAGAGAATAACGATACTTGAGCTGGCTCAGAGATTCGAATCAGGTTCGTTAGTGGACGCAATCACCAGATGACCGTAGCACTTGATGTGATGCTTAACCGGTTACTTTCGGTGATATCTCGGATGAATTACTGGCACTTTGCCTTACGATGCAGAGCCAAACACATGAGCAAATGAGTGATCCGCAACGTTGGCTTGATGAACGAATATGGCGAGGTGCTCGCCGTCGCACCAGCTCCAATTATGGTTGTCGTCGGACGACAGGCATAGCAAATGAAGCCAGTCCGCGCCGGGAGATGGTTCGGTTGTGCGACCGTGAATCGAATAGCCAAGCAAATGGTGCTCTGATTCGTTGCACTGGTTGCGCAGCTCGTGCAATAAATCGAACAGCTCCTCACCGCCTGCGAGTAGTTAGCTTCTCAATAAGAAATGCCCGGTCCCAAGATCGGCCATTTCTTGTTCAAGAGCCTCTCTCACTGAAGACATTCACTAAGTCTGTCCATCAATTCTTTGCGCTTGTCAGCTTATAGTTTACTGAGGTTCTGAAGTTTCCAACGCACTGCGGGTAGTGCCTCCGAAAGAAACTCGCGAGTAAATCATCTACCTTGAGTTCTCGGAGCGGCTTCGGAATACTGCAGGCTCGTGAAAGTATTGTTGAATTCGGTGAGGCTCATTCTAAAGCGTCCCTTGCCCAGATCTGTTATTCCTGAAGGCGGAGTGTTGGCAGCACCCGTCTGCGGACGACCGTTCTGAAACCAGCTCACATCGCCGTGCGGGTCTCTGATTGTGATCTGCGCCAGGTTAGAATCGGCGTTGGGCGTGTAACCGATTACCGCATACTCGTGTCCGGTTCGTAGTCCGGTTCTGTCTTCACGTTGGTCCGTAAAAGGCAACTCGGCAGATATGAAGGCTGTGACAGGACGGCGTTCTCTAAAAGCCTTTTCAAGACTGGAGTTCATCACAGAGAATCTGGTTAGCGCGTTGTCATCCATATCGATACCACCACCAGTGAGTGTACGCAAGCCGTCACTGCGGATGGAACCATTGGCGCCCTCGGTATTTCTCGTGCCGCCAGGCGTCCAGTATTTACCGTAGGCCGCGGTCAGAACGGCCGGCCACGTCCCGTGCTCCATTTTGTCGTAATACATGAGCAGTTCGCCGCGGGTCGGCGCGTTTACAGTTATCGGGTCCATGCCAGGGAATGTGACCTTGTAAGTTCCATTGCGGTTGTCCGCGATCATGTTCTGCAACTGCTCGGGATTGACTGAAGCCATTGCCGACATGGCTGATATGAAGTGACAGTTTCCGACGCCTTTCGGTTGGACGGCTGCCTCAGGCACGATACTAGCCAGAGTATTAGTGGGATTGGCAAACAGATTCATATTGAAGGCCGCTGCTCTATCAGTGAAGATCCACGTCCCGTTCTCCAGCTCTGCAGCGTCAGAGCGTAGATTATTTGGCTGTGCCCTGTCAGCCGCTCTTGCTTCGATCGCCTGGTTCAATTCGTTCATGCGGGTTGATGAAATCTCCTGACCTGGTTGATTTCGTATGAAAGAGCGGAGCGCGGCAATAGCACCTGTCTCCTGAACACTCAAGTTGGGATCGAGGAGTGCATTTGTGAGCTGTTCCATCGTCACGCTGCCATTGGAACCGAAACGCCCAGGCACGCTGCGATAGAAATTTGCGAGCTCTGGGCCCTTGAGTCGAGTTGATTGTGCATCATCAGTGAAGGCTTCGAATTCGAATTCTTCACTTTCAGCCTCGGCTTCGTCGGAACCGTCGTAGTCGTGATCTTCAGTACCGGTGGTTGTTTGCGGTACAGGTAGTCGGTCGGTCAAGGCCGTCTCTACATCGTCTCCCGTCGATAACTCCAATGTCGGAAAGCCAATCTCGCTGAGCCGTTCATTTGATAGGGCAAGACTGTTTTGTTGCAGCACCAGACCGTCTACAGATCGTCCCGATCCCGAGTCAGTCTCCAGGAAGGAGCCGAGCATGCTGTTTTCTGTATTAGTAAAGGTGCTTGCATCGAGCGTTCCGAGTGGGTTTGAGTCGACACGAGAAGTCTGATTGTCGGTTGTTGTTGAAGTTGATAGATCGTATGAGTCCGTGAACAGCAGATTGGAAGTCGCTAGAGAGGTTTGCAGAACATCGTCCATCCAAGTAGCTCGATTTCTCACACCCGCTTCGGTGGACGTAACCGCCTCACGATAAAAATCTTCCATGGCGGAACCTCACAGTTTGTGCTATCCAAAATAGCTATTGGGCGTGAGCGCGAAGTGATGCGGACGTAAGATTGAGTGTCAGCGCTCGAACCGGCAGACTAACTACCCTATCCTTGCCGCTCCATTTAAAATGGTAAAGGGTAGGAGGTAGGTGCAACTCAGCCGCACCGGACATAGTCACGCATTATGAAAAACGATATCCCGCAACAGTATCAACGAGTCAGTACAACTCGGAAAGTAAAATTCGTAAAAATCAACGGCAAGAATAAAGGCATCTTTGACGGACCCGCCGAAGACGTTATTGTAGACACTCGGCTCAAAGCAAGCAAACGCTTGTCTTTAACTGACGACAAACCAAGTTTATCGATTGCTTCAGCGAGAAACGCTTTCTATAGCGGCATCTCTAGTTACCTCTTTGTGGACCTGATGTACTTCATCACAATGATGTAAAAGGCAATTTCTAAAAGTACCAATACACCAAGGTCGAACCACGGTTCAAGCTTAGACAAGACGAAAACTGACCTCGTCTGCAAAGGCGAGTTAGCATAGTTGACTACAAGCGCTGCAAAAATATTGTTAGCGGTGTGCGCGCCGATTGCGATCTCGATACTGTTCGTTCGAAGTGTTAGCACTGATAAGAAAAATCCGATAGCGAAATACCCAAGTCCAATTGGAACTGGTCCTTGAGACATCTCAGGGTTAGATAAGTGCGGTAAAGTAAACAGGAATCCGTTGAGAATTGAAAGGATCAAAATCGATTTGTTGAACTTTCCAAGGAATTGAAGCAAATATCCACGGAAGAAAAGCTCCTCGGCAAAACACTGCAGCGGTGTAAAGAAGAGAACGACAGGCGCCAAGAAAAAGTACTCAGGCATTTGAAATGAAAGCTTGAAGTTTTGCGGATAAACGAGATAAGTAATCAGTGAGAGAAGCGCGTTCAAGCAGAACCAGGTTGCAAAACCAACACCCATTCGTTTCCAGTCGAGCTTCGTGTGGGGCGTTATCAATGACAGTAAGGGGCGCTTGAGGGCCAGTCTAACGACCGCAAAGGTAAACAGAATCAAGTACAAAAAACTGACGTTCAACCCGACGAAACTGATTATCGGATCAATCCCTTGTGCCATGCCGGTGGTCTTATCAAAGCTCGGCAAACCGCCCATGGTGACAACGCCAGCGATTACAACGATCACGACGTACGAGACGATCCCGCAGACAGAATAGCCTAAGAGCACGAAGCTCCCACCGAGCAAATATCGCCACCATGCACTCTTGCCGGTGCGACCTAGATCAAGAAAATTCGTTTCAGCTGCGCTGTTCACGGTGACCTTCAAGACTAATCGCGATCCGAAACGGCGCGCCCAGGTGCTTCGGAAGAGGTATAGATCGGTTTCCTTGAGGCGCAACTCTCAGTATATAATATGCCCGAAGCAATAAATCCAGTGCCCGCAATAAGACCGTTGATTACTGCATCAAAGTTTTGTACCAACCTGACCGTCGACTGCTCGGATACCAAACTGCTTTTCGCAAAACCCAGGAGAATTTAGGGTTTTTCACGTGTACTCAGTTTTGCAGAAGAATCATAATCACTAACTAGCGCGGTCAGGTGATCAAATCAAATGCCATTTCACAACTTCAGAGTAATGGACAATCTCAAATACGTGGTGCTCTCTATTCTGTTTGCGAATCTCATGTTGCCAGCATGGGCTCAGGGAATATATGTCCTTGAAAAGGACAACAAATTTTTCGAAGTGGGTCAGAGAAAATCGTTTGTCGATGTCGATGATGACAGCTGTCGTCAGCTGAGAAGTTTACTTAAGTATGGCTTTATCAACCCCAACGGGGAAGTTGTGGTGCCCTTTCGATATGACGAGGCAAAGTCCTTTAGTGAAGGACTGGCTGCCGTCAGAGTTGGCTCGAAGTGGGGGTTTCTGGACAAGAAAGGGCGAATCGTAATCGAGCCGAAATTCGATTCTGTCGATTTCTTTAGGGAGGGACTTGCTGCGGTAAGAGTAAAACAACAATTCGGGTTTATTGATATGCGCGGTAACATAGTCGTGAAGCCACAGTTCGATTGCGCCTTGCATTTTAGCTGTGGGCGAGCTGCCGTTCTCGTTGGTCACAAGTGTGGTTTCATCGATCGCAAAGGACGAATGGTAATCGCGCCGAATTACGATTATGTGGTGCCTTTCTCTGAGGGCTTGGCGGCAATCAAGATTGGCGAAAAGTTTGGTTATATTGATACTGACGGAAAGATCGTAATTCAGCCAAAATTCGATTTCGCTGAATCCTTCTCGCACTCGAGGGCATTAGTAGCCTCATCCAAAGAACATCATTTCTTATACCTCGACGCCAGGGGTATCTCACAGGCTTGGTGTCCGCACCACACGGACGACTGGGTTGATTTCACTGAGTGTGTAACAGCTCCGCACCGGGAAGATGACACTTACGCTGCATGGAGTTCTTCCGCTCCTGATGACGCAAAATATGGCTTTATAGACAAGCACGGTAAGTGTGTGATCCCTATGGTCTACGGACATGCGCAGAGTTTCTCCGATGGATTGGCGCTTGTGGAAGACTTTCCAATGCGAAACTACGGTTACATAGATACGACTGGTAAATTTCGTATCCAAATGCGGAGTGGTCATGGACAGCCGTTTAGTGAAGGTCTGGCAGTAGTAATGCCCTCCTCGGCCTTCGAATTAAATCCTTCCTCCGACGTTCAGTCTTCCGTGATCGACGGCCAAGGAAAAGTCAGGCATTTCTCTCCCGGACATTTTTTTTGCGTGCGCTTTTCGTCGGGTCTGACCGCATTTGGATCTGATGACGGTCTGTATGGGTTTTACCGAACTAACCTTAAAATTGGCATAGCCCCGACCTATGACAAAGCGGAAAATTTCAGCGAAGGGCTAGCTGTCGTAGCGGTCGCAGACCTTCACAAAATTAGCTCGAACGAATCTGCCAGAAAGGCGTATAAACTTGGACTACGAGCTGGGCCGCCCAGTCCTTCAAGCCCTGCCGACGAAATCGCAGCTTTTTCTCGAGCGATCGAAGCCGACCCTTCCTGTGGTGCCGCAGTTTTCGAGAGGGCCAAAAAGTTTGTTGAGGCAGGCAAAGAAGCCGAAGCCATCACTGATTTCGCCAGATCGATTGAGCTTGGATACAAACCTGTGGAATCCAGTATCAGAGCCGCTCGAATACAGCGTGAAAGGTTTAGAGCGATTGAAAATTTCAACAAGTGCTTGCAGTTATGCCCTGAGTTTGTCTCCATCCTTATCGCAAGAGGACAGTTGCATGCGGCGCTCGGAGACAATGAATCAGCTGTAAGCGACTTGACTAAAGCCATTGGAATTCACGAGCAACGATACGGCTTACCTAGGGTTGGCGACAAAAAATGTAAATTCGAAGTGTTTGAATCTTTTCCTGATTATGAAAAACAGACAAAAGAAAGTTCGTCACAATTAGCAAACAGCGCCACTGGTATTGAACTTCAGCCATCTTCTAACGAACGAAAACTTTGCTGTAAATACAGCCTTTTGGATGCTATCACAATTCGTGCGCAATCTCTCATGAGCTTAGGTCGGCTCGACGAGGCAGCAAAAGACTACAACCACGTATGTGCGCTTGCGCCCTCCGAAAGTCGTCGCGAGGCTGTCAATTTTCGAAAAGATTGTCTCTTACAGATGAGGCGGTATGACCTCGCGGAAAAGGACCTTACCGAGCTGCTAGCATCTGAGCCTTACATGCCTCATCTGCTGAGAGAGCGTGCTTACACGTACCTAAAAATGGGACGATTTGTTGATGTCGTGCGAGATTGCGACGCATTTCTGGAAGACCAACCGAACTGCGGTCGCTCGTTGTATCTAAGAAGTCAGGCTTATTTCCATCTGAATAATCTGCGACGTGCCTCGCAAGATTTGGCGCAAGCGAGACAACTCGGTTACTTGCCTTGAATCTCGGTCAGTAATCCAGTGCAAACATATGTTTGAACCGTCCGTTGTCTCGTTGAAGGACACACACTCTCGGCGGCATCGGATCGTGTGCAGCACCGAGCATCGTCACGACGAGGTACTCATTATGCAGAGTCAGCGTGATTTTGGCATCGAACCACTGTTCGGATCCGCACAAATTGCAAGATATCTCTCGTGCCTTCGTCAGAAATCCATCGGGCGAAATTGCATAAACAAATGTGTGACGTCCATCATCTTTGCTGTCGTACAGTCGCGCGAGTGCGTAATAGGTATCTTCTTCGGCATCATATACCAATCCCTTTACGTGAGCATTGCAATTCGGGATCGCACATAAAACAGTCCAGGTCTTAGTACGAGGATAGTACGCGTAAAGTCGAGTCTTGTTGTCAGCGTTGAAAGGCGCAAGTAATATCAACCGATCTCGCTTGGTGTCATATGTAATACCATGTATCCACTCAGACAAATCGATCTGTCTAGGCAACGGGATCAGATTCCTGGTATGGTCGGGTTCGCTGTATAGTTGCAATCCATCACGGCCAACGAGATACCAGCATTTTCGATCAGGCACGTGCACGCCTGCAGCAAAGGAAGCGTTCGACACAATCGTCGATGAAGTCGTGAGCACACCTTTCTCTCCAATTTTGCCAATTACTGTGTCGGTCCGTCCTTCCCACCACCTGTGATCTTCAAATACGAATTCACTAGATAAACCATTGAGAATGGCGCTAATCTGCTCTTCTTCGCATTCTCCATTAGAACACATGCCGTTGAATGGATCTAACAAGAGTTTGCGATCCGGCTCTTTCCATGGTCGGTCTAAATCGGCAATTGCTCCAGGACAATCCGGCAAATGATCAGGAACAGGACAGTTTGGCCCAAATATCAGCTCCTGTCTTTTACACCAGTCGGCCTTGCTCAGAATGTCGACAGCGGACGATCCTGGCTTTCGCACTTCGACTGGCGACTGGCGAACTTTTAGACCAAACACGAGAAATAGACACAATCCCGCTAAGATAGCCAATGTTTTGTATGGAGTTATTTTGTTGGAGCGTACGTACGCTCGAAGAATTCGTGTAATTCTATCCATTTCGCGAACCTCTCGGTAACTGGACGATATTTTTCTTGTGACGCTGTGCGCACTATCCACACGACTATGAACGCGCAGAGACGCAGCATGCTGTGATTGCTTTTGGTTGGTTAACAACGCATTTCTATTCGGAACAAGAACGTTAGCTTCGCATAGCTGCGTGGGTGGAGATGGATGAACCCGAGTCTTCCAATGGATTGTTATCTGTAACCATGTCAAATTCTCCTCGATTCTTGAGGGCTCGAAAGATGTTTTGTCGAACTAGATTCACAGTACCAAATGATTGTGAACTAGCCGCAAAGGACTCGGTCTCATGTACTGGGTCCAATAACCTTCGACATTATCTTTTGACGATACTTTGTGCTGTGTTGCTTGGACTGTCGCACAGCGATCAAGCTCGCCATAGTCAGGATCCGCTTTCACTGGACAGACGCCGGTCCATGCATTTCTCGCCAATCCCACATTTGCAGCAGGCGCGATGCCTTCTACGCGAGCCTGCTTCCGGAATAAACAGTATCACAGGCTTGGCTATTGTTCGTCGGATGTTCATCTGTAATATTATATTGGCGATGTTGATTTGAAAGTTTATTGTTCAAACAGGTTTCGGGAATCAGTTAAATCGTCTCTCCCTCTGTCTAAACACTCACGATGTGCAACGCGGAATCTACTAGGCTTGCAGAGCGCTTAATAGTCGGAGCCCTGCGTCCGGGAACAACAAGTACTTAAGAGGTAGACTTTTCTGCCACGATTAATCTAAAATAGTTCGTCATTAATGATAACCACTATGCATTTGGTGTCATGGAATCCTTTGGTAGCAATAGGAATCTCTTGGTAGCACTCGGAATCTAAATAAGAGCCGTTTCCATCTGGAAATTCTAGTCTTTTGCCAAGCATCGATGATACCGGACACCCGAATCCGGCCCTAGGCGAACAACGTCTGCGTCAAATTATTGATGCGGCTCCTAATGGCATGATCATGGTCAACGAGACGGGCATGATCGTTCTGGTTAACTCGCAAGTCGAGAGGTTGTTCAATTACAATCGACAAGAGCTGCTCGGTAAATCTATCGACATGCTTGTGCCATCAGCCGTTCGCGCTCACCATCCAGAACATCGCGCCAGTTTTTTTGCAGATCCAAAGACTAGAGCGATGGGCGTTGGCCGCGATCTTTACGGACAGCGAAGAGACGGGACTCAGATTCCTGTAGAGATTGGACTTAATCCATTAATCACAGACGGCGAGCGATTCGTACTTGCTTCAATTGTGGATATAACCGAGCGCAAGCGCTCAGAACAACGCCTTCGCCTGGTTGTGGAAGCCGCTCCTAGCGGTATGATTATGGTCGACGAAAACGGCAAAATTGTTTTGGTCAATTCCCAAGTCGAACGCCTATTCGGCTACAGTCGTGAAGAGCTCGTCGGTCAGTCCATCGAATTGCTAGTGCCGGCAGCGGTCAGACGAAAGCACCCTGAACATCGCAGTATGTTTTTTGCTGACCCCAAGGCTCGAGCAATGGGCATTGGTCGCGACCTATATGGACAGCGCAAGGATGGCACGCAGATCCCGGTAGAAATCGGCCTCAACCCATTGATGACAGAAGGCGAGCGTTTTGTGCTTGCATCTATCGTTGATATCACCGAGCGCAAACGAGCTGAAGCATTGTTACAGGACAAAATGCTCGAACTGCAACGATCGAACGAAGATTTACAGCAATTTGCTTACGTCTGTTCGCACGATCTTCAGGAACCGCTCCGCGTAATTTCCAACTACACACAACTGCTGGCCAAGCGTTACACCGGGCGCATGCTCGATGAAAGTGCGAATGAGTTTATAGAATTTGTTGTCGACGCGACTAAGAGAATGCAGGAGTTAATAAATGATCTGTTGCTCTATAGTCGCGTTCATACCAAGGCCCAAGAGTTCAAGGATACAGATTGTTCTAGCATCGTAGATATGGCGTTGGCGAATTTAGAAATAGCGATAAGGGAAAGCGGTGCTAAGGTATCCTGCGGACCCCTGCCGACGATCAAAGGAGATAGTTCGCAGCTATTACAGCTCTTTCAGAACCTGATAAGCAACGCTATAAAATTTCGATCTAACGAATCTCCAGAAATCCGAATTTCGGCGAAAGACAATGATATCTCATGGACAATCACTATCCGGGACAATGGTCAAGGATTTGACATGAAATATGCCAGCAGAATTTTCATTATATTCCAGAGATTACACACAAAGGAAATGTATCCAGGCAGCGGAATCGGCTTGGCTATATGCAAAAAAATTGTCGAGCGACATGGTGGACGTATCTGGGTCGAGTCGCTCCTAGGAAAGGGCACAGAATTTAATTTCACGCTCCCAAAGTCAACAACGCAAGGAGAACAGCGATGAGCACCACAACGATAAGACTCCTCCTTGTGGAAGACAGCCGTGCTGATGCCAGGCTGATTCTTGAAGTATTCAAAGAAGAAAATATAGCTATAGCTGTTGATGTCGTGAGAGACGGTGAAGCGGCTATGTCTTACTTGCATCGGACCGGCGAGTACGCGAATGCACAACAACCTGACCTCATTCTGCTTGATTTGAATATGCCAAAGAAAGACGGTAGAGAGGTCTTGTCCGAAATCAAGGCAGACCCTAACTTGCGAACCATCCCCGTTGTAATTTTGACCACATCTCAATCAGAAGAAGATATCTTAAAAAGCTACACCTTGCAGGCTAGCTGTTATGTCACGAAGCCGATCGATCTGAGCCAATATACCAAAATAATTAAATCACTCGACGAGTTCTGGTTTTCAGCGGTGAGGTATCCACCTAACAAATGACGGAAAGAAACATCTCTGTATTGCTGGTTGAGGATAGCATACCTGATGCACGTTACGTTCAGGAGATGTTGCCGAGGGCATCGTATACGGTGACACGCGCGACAAGCCTTGATCAGGCACGTCGTCAGACTATAGGAAATGATTTCGATATCGTTTTGCTTGATTTATCCCTACCGGACGGAAGTGGACTAGAGACGTTTGAGTCGATGAGCAGGTGGGCTCCGACGATACCAATCATAATTTTAACTGGACTGGACGATGAAGAAGTCTCTGTTGGAGCCGTGAAACTTGGAGCACAAGATTACATCCTGAAAAATGAGATTAGTGAGTATATTCTCTCTCGTGCAATACGTTATGCCATTGAACGAAAACAGGCCGAGGAGAGTTCGAAACGACTGGCGATCCTCGAGCAACACGAGGAGTTCATGGCCACTTTAACTCACGATCTAAAGAATCCGCTCATTGGAGCAAACCGGATCTTGGAGTTGATGGCAGAACAGGCTCTGGGGATGCTTTCCGTTGAACAGTCAAACATGCTTCTGCAGCTTAGAGACAACAACAAGCTGCTCCTATCAATGATTCAAAATCTCATTGAGGTTTATAAATTCGAGAAAGATGTAAATGCTGTAAGTTTGGAAAATACGAATCTTCTTCGGATAATTACATCATGCATCAATGATGTAATGCCTATAGCAAAGAATCGTGGTATCCGATTGAAGACCGAATTTCCCGATTACGTTAAAGAAGTTTTGGCTGACGCCAATGCTATCCGACGTGTCGTGCAAAATCTTTTAGACAACGCTTTAAAGTTTACTCCCAGTGGTGGTGAAATAAGTCTTGTCGTTCGTCCGACAAATGGAACTGTCGCTCTACAAATTGCAGACACGGGTCCTGGCATTTCACCCGAGGAGCAAACAAGATTGTTCCAGCGGTTCTCTCAGGGAAGAGCTGGAAAAAAATATACACCTGGTACTGGACTCGGTCTCTTCCTGTGTAAGCAAATCATGGACGCACATCACGGTGAACTAACCTGCTCTAGTACCGAAGGAATAGGCACCATATTTAGTATTACCTTGCCGGCAGTATGAAATCCGCGTCAAAACATCCGTCAGTTCAAGGTTGAACCTATTCCTGGTTCTGACTCAACCCAAATTTTACCCCATGGCGATCCACAATCGTTTGGCAGATAGCTTACGGGACCAAGGACCATCCCAAGTTGAACGGCCGTCATTGCGAGTGCTGATGAGAATATCGGTAGTGCCATCGCCAATCAATTCGGTCATAACGAGGCGAAATATACCGCGCAATAGCAATTGACGCAACTGTAACCATCCGAACCGTTGATCCGAATCACGATTGGTAAGCCGGTTGACGAGATGACGTATAATCCCGTTTTGGGTAACGTTTTTTGCCTTGACCGTCTCACACGTTTGTTCAATTAATCTGATGCGAGGAGTCAAAATGGAACCTTTCGACGCGGAGCTTAAACAACTTATTGAAGCACTCAATGATGAGTCTGTTGATGTAAGAATCAACGCGGCCGGTGCAATTGGTGCCAGCGGCGGTGATGGCTTTACGGCGATTCCAGCACTACTGGATGCATGCAGTGACCCAGATGATTTCGTCAGAGACGAAGTTGCACACGCGTTGTGGGAGCTTACATGTTCTTGCGTCGGTGTCATTCCGGATGCAGATCTGGCTTTAGTGAACGGACTCCCTAAGCTGATCTCGATGCTTCGCGATTCATCCGAAGATGTACAAAGTTCTGCAATCGGTATTCTCAAAGAGATGGGACAGCTCGCCTGTCCGGCAAGCGCGGCTCTAAATGATTTTCTTGCAACATCAAAGAATCCAGAATTGATAAGAGCAGCACATGCTTCGTTGAGCGCGATTAATGCAAAATAGTTTCAGTGCTTACTCAGATTGTTCTTGCCGTAATGTTTGAGTTGGTTGCCACCATGGCGTCTGTTGTTACCATCCGGAGAATCATAAATACAATAGCTTTTGATTGACAGCGAACTGCGGATTGCTTGGTCAAACAAGTGGCAATTTCAGCTGTGGTTATCTGATACCTTACTTGCTATCGCGGCTCTGACTGCTTTTGCCGACTCCTGTCGGCCCGGTAACTAATACGTTGAGTCCCTCAGGGAGCCATTGTCCTGTGCCGAGTTGACTGATTACACCTCGTTCGAGACCGCGCGGATGATTGAAGTCGAAGTCTTCCATTACAGCATTCTGTTTAAGCCTTGCTCCTTTCAGCAGCTTTCTTGGTTTTTCACTCTCGCGCTCCGAGAATTCAGCATCGACGAGCAATGCGAATCTATCTTGGAATGAGAGCTTCTGCAAATCTGGCATGTCTTCTTGACTCTGTATTGCACGAACCAGCAGCTCTCGGGTCCAGCGACAATTAGAAGTGCACCTTTGGGGCCAGTCTTCTCATCGAACTCTACCTGGTTTCGACTATCCAATTACATAATAAGCGTTGGAAACTTTATCCGCTTGACAGTCTAGCTACATTGGCTTCCATTCGCTAATCATTCAGGATTCTGACATAATCGACCCCGGTCGCCGGCGGGCTTCTCGTCTGCGTGGACGACTACTATGGTCAGAGGAACCCAAGGTCGCTTGATGTCAAGTTCAATTACTTTCGAAACAGAAGCGGTTTGTCCGTGGTCAGGTGCGAGAGCCGGTCGATTGACGACGCCGCACGGCGTAATCGAAACACCCGTATTCATGCCGGTCGCGACCAATGCGGCGCTGCGATCTATGACATTCCCCGATATAAAAGCGTGCGGCGCGGAGATAATTCTCTCCAACGCTTATCATCTCTATCTGCGCCCAGGACATAAGCTGATTGAGCGTGCCGGCGGATTGCATCGGTTCATGTCGTGGGATATGCCAATTTTAACGGACTCGGGCGGGTTTCAAGTATTCAGCCTCGACCAGTATCGTCGCGTCGCCGATGACGGTGTGCACTTCACCGACCATAAGAATGGCAGCCCTCACTTCATAAGCCCATCCTATTCAATGGAGATTCAGAACTCCATAGGTGCTGATATCATCATGGCTTTCGATGAATGTGTCGAGAATCCTGCCACCTATGAAGCGGCGCAAGCGGCGATGCACCGAACACACCGATGGCTTGAAATCTGTGAAGCGACTCATGCCCGCAAGGACACACAAGCCCTTTTCGGAATCATTCAGGGTAGCATGTACGAAGATTTGCGCCTCCACTCGGCCAAAGTGGTTACTTCATTTGATCTCCCTGGCTATGCTATAGGCGGTGTTGCAGTCGGAGAAGAACGAAGCGAAATCGAGCGAATTGTCGGTTTTACAACCCCTTTGCTGCCTGCGCATAAACCTCGATACTTAATGGGAGTAGGAACTCCTTGGGACATCTTGTATGCCATCAAATGCGGTATCGATATGTTCGACTGCGTTGCGCCAATGAAGTTGGCTAGTCACGGTACCGTTTTTACATCCAAAGGTCGCGACTCAGTTAGAACAGCACCTGCCAGAGAGGACCTCGGTCCAATCGATGAGACGTGCGACTGCTATACCTGCAAGGTCCATAGTCGAGCATATCTGCATCACCTCATTCGTGCAAAAGAGTTTTCGGGCACCACTTTGGCTGGCATTCATAACAGTCGCTACTTGATCCGAGAGTCCAGGACCGCGCGTCAAGCTATCCTCGACGGCAGGTTTCGCGAGTATTACGAACAACTCGCACCAATACTGGTGCAACAAAACGAAGACCGCGCGCTACTGCAGCACTAGAACACAAACGACCGCGAGATGGTTCATCTACTGAAATTCGACCATATATGGGTAAAATCTGTCCGCCTCCTCGATTCCGCAGCCGAAGCAGTACCAGTACCAGTACCAGTACCATTCCAGAGAATAGGCTCGAACGCAGAACTAATTCAAGCCATGATTCTTTTAACTCCCACATTTATGGTATCTCATTCAGTGGCAAAGAAAATGCCAGAGCAAGAATGGCAGTGTCAGGTACCGGAGCGTCTGCCAAAAATCTCTTCAGATTTCGTTGATTGACATTCTTCTCGTTCTTTTTCCACTGCAAATGTTAACTGATGCATTCCCAGCATTGCCATCACTTTCGATTCCGTAATATACTCGCAACGCGCTATTGTGTCGCCTCGACGGAGTCTTATATGAGTGATAATCTTTGGGTGAGTGAAATAGATGCTCGACTGTCAGACGTGATAGGAGCATTCAAAGCGTTCGGCACCGATAGAGATATTGGCGTTGAGGTCATTCAACCCGGACAACCGCCCCCACCATTCAACCGTGACTTTATCGTTTTTTGGCTTAACGAACTCGACGAGAAGTGCCTTGTGACCGCATGGCGTCACGGATATCTTCCAGGTGTTTTTCTCAACCTGTCAGCAAAACTGCACACCACTGTTGTAACCGCGCATGAGAACAACCAGGTTGGTTTTACACATTACTCCAAATTCGACAACGGACAGACTGTAGACGCGATCACATTTTTCGAGGACTTTGTCGAACACGAGAATAGGTCATGGGACGAACTCGTTTCCGTATCTGGTGCTACCACCGACACATCAGATCGAAGCGACAGCGCCCAAGCAATTTTCGATCACTTTACTTCGAATTTCGACTATTTTTCGCTCCACGACTTTTTAATGGGAGACGATGGTGAATTCGAGGACTGCACCACAATCATAGTTAAGAACGACAAGCTTAACGCCTTGCAGACTGGCGTCTACTATGACGGAAAGCTCCTGCCGTGGAAGCAGTTGACAGCGCTTGGTAGTTAGCTAATAAGTCACTTTGTACTGGCGCTCTGAAGCTCCGGCGTCACGAATACGAAATGTGCGAACTCACCTCAATCGACGGGATTTGACTTCTACAACCATGGCACGGATAGGCGGTTTGCAAAAGTCTTTCTTGCCGCTGGTCGAAAACTTAAGTTGTTCTTGAGGCGAGTGAGGTGTCAGCACAGACCGTGCTTCACGGTCTTCTCCTTTTGATACCAGTCCAGAAAAGCACTAATCCAGAAATGGAGAGAATCGCCGGTATCAATCCGAGAAAAAGCCATAATGTTTTCGAGACTGCTCCGAAAAATGTTCCGAAGTGGAGCCGGATCAACCACTGAAGAACCAGGTCGCCAGCGGGAGGTCGTCCAGAAGTGGATACCGCAAGAACACTGCCGGTGACTGGATCCAGAAAAACCTGGGTTTTCGAAGCATTGTCGTCAGCAGTCGAAGAATCGCTTAACCAGATGCGCATTGCCGGTCGGCGATTGTCGGGCCACGCAATTCTTTCCACTACCGCAGTGTTTGGAGCTCTTAACTTCGCGTTAGCAATTAACTGGTCGATGCTGGTGCGATTCTTGCTGCCCGGCATAGAGTCAGTAGTTGGCGCAACGGTTGGCTCATCGAGTGGTCTTTGGGATGAAACTGCAAAGACGTAGTTGAGAGACTTTTCGAAAAATGCAGTAAATCCAAAGTAGAATCCGCTGATACTCATGATAAGCAAGAATGGTAATGACCAGGCACCCAGCACTGTATGCAGACTCCAGTTGATGCGCCTGGCACTACCAGTGATGCTAATTCGAAATCCGGCTAACCAGTTCTTAACTCCTCGCCACCAGATCACAACACCAGTCAGTGCGAGGATAAACAGGCATATTGCACCAACGCCATTGACTGTTCTCCCTGTCTTTCCGCTCAACAGATTGTGATGGACGTCGCGAAGAAACTCTAATTGCGGGTTGCTTGTTCTCGGACCCAATACCTGCGCAGTAAAAGGATCGACAAGGCAGTCAATCCTCTGGTCGCGACTATCCACGGCGAAAACATCGACGGGACAACCCTCCTTACGCGAGACAATTAGTCCTGTCACTTTATAGTCTGAGTATTTCTTTTGAAAACCATCAACAACTCGACTGAGCGGTAAGCGCTCCGAACCTGTTTTGATTTTCGGTTGAGTACAAAGAGCATCTGAAAGTTCGTCATGGAAAACTAGCGAAACACCAGTAACACTCATTACAAGAATATAGACTGCCACGACCGCCCCAACCCAGCGGTGGATTAGGAACATATACTTGCGTACCTGCGATCGTCGAGGATCCTTAATCGCTTGAACGAAACCAGATGTTGGCGACTTACTTCCTGCGTCTAATACCTTTTGCTTAACGTCCATGTGAAACGCTCCTCGTCTCAACTTCTTGCGATGATCGCCGTTGTCCAGCGACATCAGCGTCGTGCGAGATGTTCAAAGTAGTTGACGGGCTGCGGTCATCGGCAAGTGGCACGTTCTTGAAGGAGTAATAAAGACTGAGATCGTAAATACTTTTGAGTACTCCTGCAAGAATCAACGGCGTGCCGGATGCAACACTTTGCATCAAGACGCCCGTGATAGACGGAGCAATGCCTTGTGCGATGGCTCGCGCCGATGTAGTCATTCCTGCTGCAAAAGCGCGTTGTTGTTCCGGTACGATCAGCATAGTAAATGTCTGGCGAACGGGGATGTCCATCGACGAGAATGCGCTTCGGAGCAAAAGCAAACCAGCGGCCATTCCGGCTGAAGGAAGAAAGGGCATCAAGCATAGGGCAAGACTGCATGGCAGATGTGTCACGACCATCGTGTTTAAAAGACCTAGCTTTCTCACCACATACGGTGCAAATAAAAAGGAAAGGGCTGCAATAACATTGCACCAGAAATAAACCGGTCCGAGGAAAGTAGCATCAACATGATAGCGTTGAAAGAACCACAATGTGAGAAATGATTGAACGATAAACCCACCACCAAGTGCATCAATACTCAATAACGCGGCAAGCCTGTTAATCAGCCTGCGCGACTCGACGTCACTCTTGTCCGAAATACGATTACTTAGCGATGGCAATCGCTGGGCGTCAGATGCTCGGTCAAATTGTTGTACCTGAACCAACGCGTAGAGCAATGCCAGCACAACGCCCCCACAGGAATAAAGCAAAAATATTCCCTGGTAAGCTTGGATGGTGGGCGCTGGTTTCATCATTGTGACGAGTAAACCAGCTATCAGTGCGCCTACAGCAGCACCGGCAAAGCCTACCAGGTTATACAACGAGAAAGCGCGGGTCATGCGAAGCTTGTCTGACGCCTGAGAAATAATGGTCTGCTCGAGCGCTGCGAATGGTCCGCCCTCATATCCGGCAGGGCTGACAATTCCGCATACTACGGCTATTGCTAAAATCCACTTTGCTTCAGAGATGGCTAAAACAATTCCACCGCACACGATGAGTGCACAGGAGAGGAACAGAATGACTCGCATTCCGAATCTCGAGCAAAGTCTGGCGGCCATGACCGTGATTAGAGCATCTTCCAGAAGAGTCGCTGAGAAAAGTGCCCCTACCTCCGCAGTAGTGAATCCTCGCTCCAAAAGAAAGAGTGCAAGAATTACCGAAATTGCGCCAAAGGCTAGTGTTCTAATAGCCTTGGCAAGACATAGAATCCAGAGATTTTTCGAATTGGGAAGGTCAAAGCGCTGCGCCACTCAGTCTATCCTTATACATTGACTGCCGCGTAGGCTGGTAGCGAAATATGGTTGAGCGACGAAGTCACTGAAAGATGTTTCATTGTATCCGCTATCGTTCCTGTCGAATGGAAGAGCTCAATGATATGATCGGAAGGCACTAAGCCTGTTTCTAATCTCTTCCAAAAAGAACGCAGCGGCGATGAGTCAATACGGAAGACTTCCCCAATTCTCTCTGCACTTTCCAAAACCTCGCGAGCACGCATTTTCTCCTTCGCAGACTGCAGACCGGTTAAGGCGAGGCTTCTGAGTGACCGCACACGCTCATCATCTGAGGCGCGTCCAGCCAGTGAATTATCAAGTAACATGCTTAACCCAATGAGGAACATCGCCTTGTAATCATTGATATCTGTCGGCATTTCGAAGCCTTTGAATTCGAACCGCAATGTCGGCTCAGTGTGCACGTAGTATAGTGGCGCCCAGAGAGAGCGATTAAACGTCCTCACGGATTTGCCGATCGTCCCATCACGACGCCAAAGTCCACCATTTAATAATGGAGACGCGAATGTCAGCGCCACTACCGGTGGTAGGTAGTAATTAAGCCTGAAATTCAACGATTCTCGATCGACTCCTTTCAAGATCTCCTCTGGTAGGCTGATGTTGATATCCGGTCCATATGTGGTCATGGCCGCAAGCGCCCATTGCCAGTGGTCGTGGCGCTTGTAGTTGGGCGGCGCAATGAAATTGCTTTCAAGTGGGTGGTGCGAAATTGAGCAGAGGTTCCAGCCTCGCTTCGCTACTTCTTGTTGTAGCCGTTCAGTCAAGATTTTCACTGACGAAACCGACTGCTCGATTGTCGAGCAAATCGGAGTGCGTACCTCAATTCCTTTGGGCAATAATTTGACCGCCTTCATTGCTTCGTCCACGAGGTAATAGCCCTCAATTAGATAAGGCGAGGCTTTTCGATGAAGCGGTTTGATGTTCAACTCGTCATCTCCAAAATCTGAAACTGGAATACCATCTATGAGGGTTAGCAGTTGGTCGAACTCCAGTTCGTCAGCAAACAGAGGGGTGAAAGTTTTGGAGTCGATCAAACAATGTTCTGTTTCGATACCAAAACCGAGCTTGTCCATATTTCTGTTCACATGACACCTGTATTCAATTTGGACCGGAGATTATTGAGAACGGTTTTCAATTTGAGTTTATGTGAAGCGACTCAGAAAATAAAAGCTTTGCAACCGAATTTAATCTATTTGACAGGCTCCGCATCCTTATACATATGTAGGAAGAATCGCCTGTCGATGTCAAGTATTCTTGGCGTTATCGATCCTTTTGAGAACACTTCTAGGCTTTGCTCTCCTACAGAAAAATCACATATCGCTCGACAGAAACAAGACCTTTAACCCGCGGCACTAAATTCGGTAGCATCGAGCCAACCAAATACAGTTGAAGGTTATAGACTCAATTGCATGATTCTGAATGGCTATGAACTCAATTGAATGATTCTGAATTGATTGACCTTGTTGCCTGCCGACTTTTCTCGTGTTGCAGTTTTCTGAGCCACCAGAGATGGTGCCTACTCTTGAGTGACTCCACCGGTGGTTCAAATCGCACTTCAACGCTGCGAGCATAGTCTTTCCCAGCTTAGGTAACGCTCATTCAGTTTTTGAAGAAAGTCTTGCTAATTCGGGTTAAACCCGCAAGGCATAGTAAAATCTTGTCCTTCACTTTAGGAGCAGAAGCATGACAGCTATCGACTCGGTTAGCAAGAAATTCGCCACGGTGGAATCCAGTTACCCCATCGATAATCTCAAATTGCTGGAGTGGGTGACCGAGGCAGGGGCTTTGTGTCAACCTGATCGCATTTATTGGTGTGATGGCAGCGAAGAGGAATACAACCGCCTCTGCCAGGAGATGGTGGACGCCGGTACTTTCATCCGCCTGAATCAAGAAAAACGCCCGAACAGCTATCTAGCCCGCTCCGCGCCCTCCGATGTAGCGCGTGTTGAAGATCGCACTTTCGTCTGTACCACCCGCAAGGAAGACTCGGGACCCAACAATAACTGGATGGAGCCCGAAACTGCCAAGATTATCTTGAGAGATTTCTTCAAGAATTCGATGCGTGGGCGTACTATGTACGTCGTGCCGTTCAGCATGGGACCTCTTGGATCGCCTCTTGCTCAAATCGGCGTAGAAATTACTGACTCGCCCTATGTCGTTGTCAACATGAAGCATATGACGCGCATGGGCAAAGCTGTCGTTGAGCTCTTGGGGACTGATGGTTCCTTTGTGCCTTGCATGCACAGCGTCGGTCACCCACTAGACCCGGGCGAGAAAGACGACGCCTGGCCATGTAATCCGGAGCACAAATACATCTGCCATTTCCCTGAAACCAAAGAAATCTGGTCCTACGGATCCGGCTATGGTGGTAACGCCTTGCTCGGCAAAAAGTGCCTGGCTCTGAGAATCGCCTCATCCATCGGCAGAAAAGATGGATGGCTGGCGGAGCACATGCTTATATTGGGCGTCAAATCGCCAGCCGGCGAGAAGTGTTACGTAGCCGCGGCCTTCCCGAGTGCATGTGGTAAGACCAACTTCGCCATGCTCATCCCCCCGAACAGTTTCAAAGGGTGGGAAGTGACTACGGTCGGTGACGATATCGCTTGGATCAGACCGGGCAAAGACGGCAAGTTTTATGCCATCAATCCGGAAGCAGGATTTTTTGGAGTGGCTCCAGGTACTTCCGCGAAGACCAATCCCAACGCGATTGCTACTCTAAACAAGGATTGCATCTTTACAAACGTCGCACTGACACCGGACGGAGACGTCTGGTGGGAGGGTCTCACCGATGAGGCACCACCCGAACTAATCGACTGGCAAGGACGGAATTGGACTAAGGACTGCGGTCGCAAAGCCGCCCACCCCAACAGTCGGTTCACTGTCTCTATCAAACAGTGTCCTTCACTTGACGATCAATGGGATAACCTCGAAGGTGTTCCAATCAGTGCCTTTGTCTTCGGTGGACGGCGTCCGTCTGTCATTCCACTAGCCTTCCAGTCGATCAACTGGGACTTCGGTGTCTACATGGCAGCCACAATGGGTTCCGAAACCACCGCCGCAGCCGTTGGCAAAGTTGGCGAGGTGCGCCGCGATCCAATGGCCATGCTGCCTTTCTGTGGCTATCACATGGGCGATTACTTCGATCATTGGCTGCGGATGGGACATATGGTTCAAAACCCGCCGCGCGTCTTTTGCGTCAACTGGTTCCGCACGGATCACAATGGCAAGATTATTTGGCCAGGCTTTGGTGAAAACATGCGTGTTCTTAAATGGATATCAGATCGCGTACACGGCAAAGCGGGGGCGGCACAAACATTTCTTGGATTTATGCCGCGTCATAAAGATATCGACTGGACTGGAATTCAGAATTTCAGCGCAGAACAATTTGACGTGCTGATGCACATCGACAAGGAATTGTGGCATCGCGAGTTGGAGTCTCACGACGAATTGTTCCATCGTCTGAAAGATCGAATGCCACGAGAGCTGATGCTGATTCGAGAGATGCTCAACTTGAGCCTTGTCCGAGACATGAGCGACCAATCTTAGTTGAATGTTGGTCGGCGCCGGCTTCACCTCCGGCGCCGACTCGCAGCATGCGACTGGTACTGACACCACCGGTAGTGACACGGTTATATACCGAGCGATAAATGTTCGGCTATAAAATAAATAGATCGCGGGATCTTCTGTTGATAGATAAACAGCGACAACGGTTTCCTTTTAAAACTAAATGTTCAACTTACAGCTATACTTTTCACGACGTAACGATGCCCTAGATTATTCGGCGTCATTTGGAGGGACCGATTTTGTCTAATGAAACACTGACGATTACTGACAATCGTACGGGACAAAAATACGAGATACCGATTACTGACAACACTATTCGGGCGAATGATCTCAGACAAATCAAAGTCGGTAGCGACGACTTCGGTCTAATGACTTACGATCCTTCCTTCATGAGTACTGCCGCCTGCCGCAGCGCTATTACATATATCGACGGCGATCGCGGCATCTTGCGCTATCGCGGTTATCCAATCGAGCAGCTGGCTGAGAAATCTACTTTTCTCGAGGTTGCTTATCTGCTCAACAAAGGGGAGCTACCGGACCAAAAGCAGCTCGATCAATGGGCCGATGTGATTAAGTACCACACTTATGTTCACACCAACATCACCAAGTTCCTCGAAGGCTTCCGCTACGACGCGCATCCCATGGGCATGTTGCTAGGAGCTGTAAGCGCTCTTTCCACTTTCTATCCAGAAGCTAAGAACATTCAGGATCCTG
Source organism: uncultured Candidatus Obscuribacterales bacterium (assembly GCA_964418155.1). Classification (GTDB taxonomy): domain Bacteria; phylum Cyanobacteriota; class Vampirovibrionia; order Obscuribacterales; family Obscuribacteraceae; genus JADYXR01. The sequence continues at coordinate 62,561 of CAYQKX010000011.1, forward strand.
AAAACCGCTATTTGCAACGGGTTCGCCTCCTGGCGAAAGCTCCTACGATTGCAGCCTTTGCGTTTCGCCATTCTCGCGGACTACCATTCGTTTTTCCCGACAACGATCTAGACTATGTCGGCAACTTCGTCAACATGACTTTCAGCATTGGCGGACAGCACAAGCCGAATAAGGTGTTGCAACGAGCTCTCGAAATTCTGCTCATACTGCACGCCGATCACGAACAGAATTGTTCCACCAGTGCGGTGCGCAATGTCGGTTCGTCGCACGTGGATCTGTTCTCATCTGTTTCCGCTGGTATCGCCGCACTCTACGGCCCTCTGCACGGCGGCGCCAATGAAGCGGTCATCAAAATGCTCGATGAAATCGGCTCGCTGAAAAACATCCCAGACTTCCTCAAGGATGTCAAAGAAGGAAAGAAGCGGCTCATGGGCTTCGGTCATCGTGTCTACAAATCGTACGATCCGCGCGCAAAGTTGATCAAAAAAATCGCGTATGAAGTCTTCGATCAAACTGGGCTTAATCCAAAGCTCGAAATTGCTCTTGAATTAGAGCGAATTGCGCTGGAAGAAGATTATTTTATCTCGCGTAAGTTGTACCCCAACGTCGATTTCTATTCGGGATTGATCTACCAGGCAATGGGTTATCCAACCGATTACTTCACCGTGCTGTTTGCTCTTGGTCGTATGCCAGGCTGGTTAGCACAGTGGGAAGAAATGGTCCTTGACGAGAATCAGAAAATTTCTCGCCCGAGGCAGATCTACACCGGTCCCGCAGAGCGTCCCTACGTGCCGATCGAGAGCCGCAAGCCTGCCGTTACGGCGTAGAAATTCATTTCACCGTCAGGCAAGGTGAAACAAGTGGCAGTTGAAATTCGATTACTTAGCGAAGCGGACGTCGATGCATTCTGGCGTTTGCGTCTGCGCGCCTTGAAAGAAGAGCCGGAATCATTTGGTGCCTCGTACGAGGAGTCCGTAAATCTTCCGCAGTCCGACATTGTCGCCCGGCTGCAAAACACCGACGAGTCTTTTGTGTTTGGTGCGTTCACACCTGAACTCTCGGGCATGATTGGTTTCTTCCGCCATAAAGGTCTGAAAGCCCGTCACAAAGGAACGATCTGGGGCATGTACGTAGTGCCCGAAGCTCGGGGACAAGGGATAGGTCGAGCACTTATGCAGGCGTCCATCGAACGCGCTATCACAATATTCGACTTAGAGTATCTAACTCTCACCGTCGTCACTACGAAAACATCAGCTCGCCAACTTTATTCTTCTCTGGGATTTGAAACTTATGGCTTAGAGCGAGCCGCGTTAAAACTAGGTGAACAGCTCTTCGATGAAGAGCTCATGAGTCTTGCACTACAGCAGCGGAAAGACGATCAATAGATCTTATCAAGGTTTGTCTAAGGGCACCGGTTATTATTTCCGTTTTTGCAAGACCTTTGGATCGCCGCCATTCCGCATATAATCTCTCACGAATTTCGGATCCTTTCCGAGATCGAGCTTTTGGGCAAGATCATTGAAAACATGATTACCGGTCAATCCTGGATACGCGCTCATTGCTCTGTCAAGCGAATCGCGCACATTGGCATCTGAGGCCGGACATCGATTTGGGAGGTTGATTCGAAAATCTTGGTACGCTTTTCCTGTTAAAGAGGATCCAAAGTTGATGGGTAGCAGGTTTCTCTCTTTCTCCTGTGATCGAAAAAGATCCACATGACTATCCAGCACCCGGCCTTCTGGTTTTCCTGCATATTCTTTGCTGACTTTATTGAGCACCGTTGCAACGTGCGTGAGGTCCTCTTTCTGTGAAGGAGTCAGAGTTGCAACATCTTTATTCTTCTCGAAGAATTCCTTGCGTAACCTAGGGGCTTCTTTGCCATTGTCGGCCTGTTCGTTGGCCGCTTTTGATATCGCCCTTAGTTTCATCGCTTGATCTTGGACTTTCATTGGACTCGCAGTTAAGGGGACAAGCAATCTGTTGCTCGATTGTCTTATCTCTGCATCAGGTGAGTTGATTGCTGCTCGTGCCAGGGCTTCCGTCGCTGCGGGTCCAACTTTGCGGAGAGTATCGATAGCTTGTTGCCTTCTCAAAAAAGTATCCGCACCCAGGGCCTGAACCTCGTCATCAAGAGCCTTTGTCAGGTCAGAATCAGACGCATTTGGTTTTAAACCTAGAGCCACTTTGGCTTCAGACTTCATCCTATCCGTCATTGTTTTCGTCGTGTCAGTCCCTGTTATTGAATCTGACACGGGAGCGTACTCTCTGGTGGTGCCTACTTCTTTGAACTGCTGCTGTTTCGGTCCGTCTTTTCCATCGCCTCTTGGAAGAGCTTTATCATCCTTGCCACCACCAAGTTTTTCTAGCGGATTTCCGCCCATCTTTTCAGCTACCGATTTTGATTGGCCGTCCTTAGGCTTTTCGGTGTTATCTGATTGTCGCGGTGGCATAGCACCTGGTTGCTCGGAGACACCTCCTGTGCGGTCGCTTGGCGGCTTAGAAGGATCTTTATCATCCGCCAATTGTTGTGCATCACCATCCGGGATACCAGCCACGATATCAGCCGCAGTCTCTTCGGCCGATTCATTTCCGGGTTTTCTTATATTTGAACCGAAGAACTCCAGGGGCGGCAACCCTTCCAAAACTGCACTGCCGGTTCCCGACTCTTTCGACGAATCCCTTATGCTCTTTGAATCTTTCGTCGAAGAAGATGCCAAACTGTCGCGAGTTAGGAATAAATCCTGGACGAAACGATCCCTGCTCGATTCGTTGTTGTCTGGTGCATAACCAGTCGAAGAGCCTTCTAGCCTTTGATCTCCCATTCCATCCTCCTTCTTAAAAACTTCAGGTACGATGAATGGTAATTGTTGAAAAATTGCTTAGCCTGACGAGCGCTCGTTGATCGCATAGCAGTGAGACTAAACTATCAAATTCTGTTCCGGTAGTGTAGCTCCATTTGTTTTAGACCGCTTGTATCAGTAAAAACATTGTCGGACTCTTAAGGTCACCAGAACCGTAACCGACCGAGTTCAGCTTTCCGACACGTAGTGACCGGACATCCTGAGTATGGCAAGGCGTCACTTGGTCGCGGCTCTGCACTGCTTGTAAGTGCCGAGCAATTTTTTCGCAGCTGGCGTGTTGCATTTCTCCAACATGGCAATTGCAAAGTCAAATCCCTCGGCTGCCCGGTTGTATCTCCTTCCGTTGGTGGCAATCATCGAGACGACGAGGACAATGTCTTCTGCGCTGACTCGCGCCATCATATCTCTTGCACTCTTCTGAATGTTGTTATCGACATCGAAACACGCATTGGAGAGCGCCTCCCACGCAGCGCGTTTTACATTGTGGGGAAGATTGGGCGATTCGAAAAGCAATCGATTTACGAGATTCAGGTTGCAGCGTCCTGGCGTGCTGGTCAGATACATCACTAGCTCTTCAGTCCGTTTGTCACGAGGTTGCGTTAGCGGATTGGTGGAGAGACTTTCCAGAACGGTTCTCTCACGCCTGTTAACTGCCGCAACCAATGCAGGAGAGTTCGGGCATGCCAGCATCACCCTGGTGAAAGCGTCGACAACAGAGGTCCTAGTTAAGTCGACTGATTCGAACATCTCAGCGACGATCTGAAGATACTTCGCTTTGACTAGCGGTGCGCTTGCCAACACCAGCCGATCCGCCAGGAGCGATTTGTCTAAGTTTCCCCGCGCATCTAATACTTGTAATCGCGGATCCTTTTCGTCCACAAAGGGATTGCTTTTAAAACGCGCGGTCACTCCAGCCAAATCGAATTTTGCGACAGTAGGATGGTCGAGACCAAGTGCTTGAGCGCCTTCGAGATAACCTTGCAGTATGGCGGCATCCACTTCTTTCCCCGGGACACAGTCCTTTGTGAGCTCGTTGAGAAGCTCGAGCCAGTCGACTAGTCTTGATTTATTGTCTGTTGCACTTTCGGCAACTTTGCTCGTGGCGCGACCCATCATTAACAGGGAATCCGGACGCAATGCCAACGGCAATGACTTGAGTTTTTCGGTAGCTATTCCATTGCCGCTTGCTGCTAAGTCAATCACTACCTGTAGTGCACCATGCGCGAGCGCCTTTTCACCAGAGCTGGCGAGATTGGCGAGTTCGCACAGCTTAGTGGCGCAGTCCAGCCGGAACTCGTCGCTTCCCGTTTTTGCAAGAGCAGCCAGAGCGCTAAGCGCCTGCGTCCGTTGCGTCTCACTCATGGGCGGCTGGATGCGAGGATCTTTAGTCAACACTTGTAGACACAGCTCTCGTTGTTTTGTCGGATCTGTTTCTTCTGCCATGTGTCCACTTAGTACCTCATTGTAGAGTCCAGGACTGTCATCGAGCCCGCCAGTGCATGCTCGGGTCAACTTTCCATCTTTGAATTCTTCGATTATCAATACTTTCTGATCTTTATGGTCTGCTACTCTAACGCGGAGAAGCGTTCCGTCCTGCTGTTTTTGCTCGATGACTTCACCTGGTTCGAAGCGATTCCAAAGATTGTTCTTGACCTTGTTACCCTCCAGGAACATTTTTGACCAGGCAAATATGTATGAATTTACTACTGACTCTTCTCGTGATTTCGCACTGTATTGGAGCATCTCGAACGCATCGTTTCGATATCCAACTTCGCACCCCATAAAACAGAGTCGCGCACATAGCTCTCTGGCTTTGTTTCTGTCCTCGTCAGTAAAGCCAGGATTGAGGAAATCGCCTTTATCATCAACTTTTAGCATAACGAGCGCTGCGGCCAGACTGATCTGCTGCGAGCCATTGCGTGTTTCCGAGGTTGTTTCTAATGCGTTTTTTTTACTACCACCAACGTTCCATGTTTGATTTTTGCTCTCAGCCGACAACGCTAATCTTACGTATGAGATTCTAGGATCATCTTGAGATTTGATTGGCATGCCATGGACAGCGCTGAACATGTCGCGAATTCTAATGTCTGTGAAATCGCGTCCGTTTTCGTTTGGGGAAGACGAGACTGCTTTCTTCAGCAGTTCCACACGTTTGTCCATGGGCAAATCTGCTTGTGTTATTGGACTGTCCCACATCTTGATCACACTGTCACGCAGCTGCGCAAGTACAAAACATGCAGCCGAATGGACTTTCGGTCCGAGGAAACCATCTATGTCTTTCTGGCTGGCCCGCGCAAGTGTATCCAAGATAGGAAACGCACGGAACGAATTTACACTTAACACAAGCTCCAGCAGCTTCATTCGATACTTCTCTCGTTGCTCAAATTCTGGCGTTCCCACGCGAGGCTGATTTGTGTGGTTGAGAAACTCGCTTTCCATAACTTGTGACATCAAGTTGCCCACATCGGTCCTGAAATCTGCACCGAGTTCTGCGTCGCGCTCCTCAGCGTACTTGTATTCAGGTGTCAGTCCATGTGTTTGGCTAATTATTCCATCAATTAATTTTGACTTTATAGGGATGAACTTCTGATCGTGGCAGTTCAAAAGAATCTCTCTAATTCCAGGCAATATGTCTTTTCGAACCTGAGAGCCTGGTTTGCAGAGGTCGACGAGAACAGCAACGGCCTGGTCGACGATCTTTTGTCGGATGCCCCACTCTTCAGGAAAATCTTTGCCTTGATTTAAAACAAGGTCAATGAGCGCGACTCGGGCAAGCCTGCCGCCCTCCACATCTTTCGCTTTGTCAAATAGATTCCTACGAATGTGATCCATGTAGGCGCTGTCTTCTACTCTTACAGTAGTAGTTCCGTTCGGAATCTGAACGTTTTCGTAAACGTCCTCTTGCTTACCTCTGTAGAGCAGCCTGCGCTCCACTCGATACTTTGTTTGTTGTTGATCTTTGGTAGGAGAAGGTGCACCACTTCGTAAATTGGCAAGAAAGTCGTCTGCTCCGGCTCGAGTCGCGGCGAAGTTGTCGCTCATAATTTTGGACTTACTCGAAATGTTTTCTGTGTAGGCGAAGTCGCGCACCGGTCTGTATGTGCCGACCTTGCACTCCATTAGTTTCGCGCGTACAGCAAAGTCTTTTTCGACTGCAAGCAGAGTGTCCATTATCTTGTCGAGCTCAGGGCTTCTCCACCGCGATAAGATTCCTATCGCGGCCAGTCGGACGGCTGCATCCGGCTCGTAGTCTTCGTGAGGCTTACCCACACCTGGTGGCGTTGCACATTTGGCTATCGCTTCAGCGTGCTTACCCGTAGTATCGACGGTAGCCAGGGCAGCAATGGCGTCAGCTCTCAAAAGTGGAAAGTTCTTGGCGAACGTCGGCCCTGTAGGTGGATGACAAAGTGAAATCAAAGCCTGTGCAAGCTTTTCTTTTTGAGGTTGAGTATCGGCAAACTCACCAGCTCTTTTTACGATTGCTGTTTTGAGTTCGCTGTTCTCGGCTTTGGTTTCTGTGCTTAAAAGCCCCTGGCAGAGTCTGACTAGCTCTTCGCGAGCTTTGGCATCTAGCGCCTTAGGATCGATCGTTTCAATAACAAGCTTTAGCTGACGATTCCACTTCGGATCAGAAGAGGCCAGCTTGGCGATTTCGAGCAGTTCTTTGTTGAACTTTTGCTGGCCATCTGTTCCTGAGTAAGGACCAAGGTCGCCCAGGCGGCGAAGCGCTAGGGCTGCGTTGAGCCGTTCTCCGATCTCATCATCTTTCTTGAGAGGTCCATCTTCCATCTCTTTTCTCAAGACCTGATCGTACGAGCCCGGTTTCATTCCAGCAACAAAAGCGCTGCATTCTTTAGCCCTCTCTGTGACTGCCTCTTGAAGCGATTCAACATCAGTCGCACAATCTAATTCGGCCAAAATCGCCGTCGCAAATCCTCTAATGTTTTTGCTTTGAGATGGACTAGCGGCTGTGTCCGCCAACAGTTTGGCAAGGTCAGCTGCTGTCGCTCCGTAGGACTCAGTCAGGAAAGCGATTCGGTCTTCCGGTGTCATTCTCGGCAAGTTTTCCGATTCAAAGGCTCTCATGGCAAAAATGTATTCCGCCAACTGTGAAGTGGCAACAAGCTTTTCAGAGTCGCTTGCCGTCCTCGAATTGAGAACGTCCTTCAGTACCGTGGCATAGCCAAGAGGTGTTCGCTCGCCGGTCTTGACGAGAAGATCGCCTACGAGCATACGGGTGGATGCTGATTCTGAAACCTCATTGCTTTTCCAAAATGCCACCATGTCGTTGAGGCTTACTTCTTGTGTAAAACGCACAGGGGGTCTTTCGCCCACGATTGGAACACCAAACGGCGCAGTTACTCGGCCTGGCACGACTATATCGCGTGAGCCGATCACGCCGTTATCTGGCAACGAGCCATCCGGCTTCAACGATAGCATCAACAGCGCAGCACTGGCGGCCAATTTTACATCTCGATCACTCACGAAGCCGGAAGCGGTCTTCGTCTTTCCGCTGGCGCCTGGATCCCCTGTTGCGGCCACGTCTTGCACGAGTTTGTCGCGGGGACCATAGATCTCATCCATCAACTCGGCAACCAGGTCTTTTTTCTTCTGGGCGAGCCACTCATCTTTCGCCTTTTGAGTGACGCCTGGACCGGTCAGTTCGGGAGGAAATTCGGGGTTTATCAACTCACGAGTTCTTCTAGATATCTCTTCGATACGCTCTCGGGCTTTGGGATCTAGTGCTTTGCGATCGACAATCACAGCCATGTAAGATGCGAAAAGGTTTTCCCGTCGCTCCTGATCTTGCTTGGCAAAAAAAACGTCTGGATTGTCTAACTCCGGATAGTCGCGACCGCCTCTCACTGCGCGTCGTGCCGCATCGAACGGGTTGTTTCTCTCAGGAGTCTGACGAAGTTTTTCCACATGTAGGGAGATGTCGCGTGCGACGAAGAACCCAAAACCGATATTGGCGGCCTTAAGCAGTTTATTCTTGTGCAGAAAACTATCGGGACTGCTGCTGATACCATGGGCGGTTCGAAATAACCAGTTTGATTTTTCCGCTGCGGTGGCAACCTTTTGCTCGAGTTCAAGAGCTGATCGGCTTTTCCCTCCAAAACCAAGAAGGCCTTTTGCTGGACCGCTCGCCATGTGAGCCACCATGATTACGCCGCGGGCTTCATTTACCATTCGCCAATTCGTGTCCGAATTTGCTCGGGCGTTGGTAAGAAGAAAGGAGCTGCCAAATAGCGCCAATTTCCCCGTCGCCGAAGCGAACAGGCCTAGCGCAGCGCGTCTACTTACACCCCAGGCCAAGGCTGCTGTTCCGCCGGAAAGCACTGCGGCGCCGACAGCCGTCACGTCCATAACTGTGGTCACCACTTTGTGCCCGTTGTGCAAAAACCATTGCTTTGACTTTAGACTGGCAAGTTCTTCGACTGGTTTTAAAGTGATTTTTCCAGTTGCATCCCTGATGGCCACGACGGCACCACGCTCAAATCCTAAGGGCTTGTTATTCGCGTCTCTCGGTCCCAACATTTCACTATGAACTTTGCCGACCTTCTTGGCTCCAATATTGAGATAGTCGCCGAAGTTGGCATCGCAAGCTTGCATTGTTGCCTTGACGAAGAAGCGACCGTTCCTTTCTTCAACTTCGAAATCGGATTTAAAGAGATTGACTTTATTTGCACCGGCTGCGATCTTCTTTTCTTTATCGGCTCGCACTCTAGGATCGTCTTTCGGGCTGGGCGGATCGAAGATCTCGACCAGTTCGCCCTTTTCATTTAGTACAGCGTAAGCCTTTCCCTCGATGTCGCCGTAGAACAATAGGTTCTTGCGATCGGTCCCCCATGCTTCCAGAGCCTGTTCGATTTTAGCTCCGTAGGTTCTGAGCCATTCTTCGTAAGCTTCTATTTGCTTGATTGTAGGAATGTCGAGAGTCGCGTCGGGCGGCCAGTTGTACCTTAAAACTTTCCTGCCATCTTGTCCGGTTACTGCTTGGCACCCCGGCGGAAGGGGAATTTTTAACTGATCTTGCAGCAGGAAGGCAGCATCTGCATAACCCTTGACCTTTAGAATGAAGGGAATCATCGCCTGTAGTGCAGCGCGTTTTCCTTCTTTGTTTTTGTCGCTGCCTTCCTCCAGCCATCTTGCAGGTAAGCCGTTGTCCTGAATTGCGTCTCTGAGTAAGACTGAGAGGTCGAAGTCCAGCCGATCGGAACTGTCGCGTCGCCGAACATCGTTCAACCAGCGGTGGGCTCTACCGATTTTGTCCAGGTCATCCGATGTCGGCGGCAAATCGGGATTGATCTTCAGCGTTACGCTTCCGGCAAACTCGCCTGCACCGGCTTTGGTGCGGTAGGATCCGGAGTGCAAGAACTCTCCGGTTCGCAAGTCAACAGGAACATCTACTGGCGAGTTGGCCGGCATAACAGCATCTTTTCTCCCGCAGACGTCTCGTAAGGCTTCAGGTAGCACCTTCTTCTCCAGCCTGGAGATATACTCTTTGTAGAGCTCGCGTGTCAATTTCAACTCCGGTCCAGACCAGAGCGCTTCTGGAGACAGAGTTTTATTTCGATCATCGCGCAAGGAGGCCATCTCTAACAGAAGCTGCCTTTGCTTCTCGGACCTCTCTGCCTGAATGGGCTTCTGGACGGCTTCTACGCGCGTATTAAGATCGGCTATCAACCTCTCTTGCTCTTCTTTCGGAAGCAGTTGTATAGGCTTACCGAATCTTTTCTGAATTTCGGCATGCCACTCAGTTTGTACTTGCTTTCCTGCATCCGATAATTTTTCGTCGTACATCAGTTTTAGTGCATCAACTGCCAGCTTCTGAGCAACGGCAATGCTTGCGATTGCGACTTCACGGGGCTTCTTTGGTGCGTCGCCGTTTGGCTCAGCTTCGATTTTTCTGCCGCCAGATTCGGTAAAACTCGCTCGGTACTCACCATCGATCGCCAGTTTTCCCTGAGCGACTTTGGTGCCGCCAGCAAATTTCTCCCATGTGTTGCCACCATCTGTGGTTTTATATAGAACTGCTGGTTGGAATTTGGGCTTTTCAGTGACAAGGCGCAGGCGATTGTTGTCATCATAACTATAGGTGAGTTGCGTACCGTCTTTTAGTTCGGCTGCGACAACATGGAACTTGCCATCCTTCGCAAGTTCCATTTTAAAACTGCGATTGCCAGGCTCGATTATCTCACGCAGCGTCTTGCCGTTATTCGGATGCTCAATGATGATTGTGCCATCACTGCGCATATCAATTTTTGTGCGAGGTTGACCTACTAGCTGACAGGTCCAACTTCCGTCGTCCTGTACCGAGACGCTGGCAAACGCGTCCGCAGCAATGGTCCGGTCGCCCACTTTGATGGTATATCGAACACCGTCGCGTGACCGAATGGTGCAGAGCGCCTTGCCGTCGGCACCACTGGTGGTTACGTCACCGACTCGGCCGGAAGCCAGAAATTTGTAGTTACTCCTGAGCTGGTTAGGGAATTCGACGCATGCTGGCTTGACTTTATTGTCCGCAATAGTGGCGTATGTGATTCTTGTCCCTGTTAGATCTATGGTCTCTCCCGCTTTTGGTGTGAATCCATCAGGTAGTTTGGTGGAAGGAAGAACTGGCAGAGAATAATCGACTTTGGAGCGGTCGGACGGCAATGTCGGCGCCACTGCTTCGGCCGCTCCCAGGGCAGGTGGTTTCGGTTGCGCTTTATCGTCCGGTTGATTGGCAGGTGATTGTTGGAGCTCTGTTGAGACAGGCAGGAGAGAGTCGGCAGAGGGAAACTGATCGGGGCTCTCATTGCCTTTCTCTTTGTCTTTCAGGGTTTTAAACAAATCAGGATCTGTTCCGCAGAACTCCCAGAAAGGCACCTCATTCCTTGCTCTGTTATCTTGCTTGTCTGTAGACTCCAGATTGGAAAATGCCATTGCGCTCCCCCAAATCGATCCCCCATCTCATTGGACTCTGGCAACGTTACGGGATAATTACACAGCGGTTTCGAATGTCGATTGGTGGTCACTTCGGCTGATCTGACTCCGCAACAACTCAACCGAACACCTATCGCTTATTCGCTTTGCATGCGTAAAACGTGTGTGCCCCGCAGCCATGGACACAATGTCGGCTTGCCATCAGCATCGCCGAGTTTTGTTTTGATTCAGAAGCTTGAACTTACCTCGAAGCATTGAGCTTTTCGTACCAATCCAGACAGGAATTAATCACGACGCCAAGAACTAACAAGTGCCCGGCACCACGTCCAAGACGAGCCTTTATACCGTCTCGAATCGCTCGCGGTACCTCAGCCTCCCTGCTGAGCTCCTGCCTGAGCTGTTCCAACTTATTCAACTCCGAAATCTCCTCTTTAGTTACTTGAATTCCTTTCCTGTCGATATCGCGTCGTTTCAGCCGGATCTCCTCATCGAGCAAGTCTTCGATGTTTTTCTTAGTCAATTTGTCATATTCGACTTCTCTGCCTTCTATAACAAATACAGGTCCGCGGTCAGTCATTCTAATTTCGGTGCGTCCTGCTGTGTAAACACTGCCAACTGGGTCGTAGCCCAGGGCGGCTTCAGGATTTGTAGTAACAAACGAAGCTGTGCGTGGAATGACATTGTGCTCCATCAGGAAGCGATCTACTCTGCCCAAACCCGCAATCTCGCTGCGCTTGTAACTCTCGACAATCTCCATCACTCTTGCGAGTTTTGCAGCTTCGTCGACCGACGGTGAACCTCCGCTACGACGCCGCATAACTTCATCCAATGCGGCATCAAAGAAATTCCGATCAAATGTGTTAGAGCCACCTAGCTTACGCATCTCAGCTAAGACCTCTTTCAAAAAAGCGGTTTCTACATCCGTGATCGCTCCAAACTTGTGCATTGCGATTTGCTTCGGCAGATCTTCCCTTATTCCAGCTATTCGCTCTAGATATGCCGTCAGCGCTTTTGCTTTAATCTCGTTATTCTCGGTGACACGACTTAAGCTTTGGTCTGAAATCTCTTTCAAGAGAAAATCTCGGATCTTATCGGTGGTAGCTCTATCAACTGGACTTCCATCAAGGCTCGCTTTAAGCTCAACTCCACCTGGTCCCTTGATGCTTTCGATTCCTGTTATTTGATACTTCTTGCCACCATATTCAATTTCAACTGGTTTATCAAATTTGAATGAATAGCTCCGTGCACAATTGTCGGTCGGGAAAGTCAAACTGATGACGCCGGCACGGGCTTCGTCTTTTATGTCGCGCGCCGGGTTAGGTGAGTCTCCAGTCAGCCGGTCAAGCAAAATAGCCCAAACGTGGGCTCGATCGAAGTTGTTGTTCGGGTACGATTCGCCGGCCAGCGCCTTTGCCAATGATTCCGAGAGCCAGCTGTTTGCGGTCTTTGATTTACCTTCTCTGTCTACGATTTCGACTGCTTCTGCACCGTTCTCCATATATGTGAGTTTGATCTCTCCACCCTTGCATTCGACACGCGAAATAATAATTCGCTTCCCTTCGAAGTCAATTTCGAATGGTTTGAAAACGTAGGTGGATTCATGGTTCGCCGCTTGGCTGCCGGCGTGGGACCATACAGATCGTCCTTCAATGAGATCGCGTCTGAGGTCGGCCAGCGCAATAGCACTCTCGGTAGACATGCCGTTAAAGGATTTTACGACCACACTCAATGCTGAATCGACGTTTGATTGACTTTGACTGAAGACCAAGAATTCGCGAAACGCAATCAATGCGAGCTCGGCTGGCTTCGGTTGACTCCCGCTATCTCGGCGGCCACTCTCGTATTTCCGAAGGTGGTGATCGATGTGCTTTAGAAGGACATCGGCACACTCAGCCGATGTGAGTCCTTTCCCAGCCACCTCCTTCAAGTAGTCAGGTGCGATAACCACGAGCGGTTCATATAGACTAAACGGCTCATGAACTCTGGTGCTGTAGTGTCCCATTTCCTTTACGAAGTCGCGTAGCCATTTCGAAGTATTGTTCGGTACGAGGTATGGCCAAATCTCCGCGACACCAGATTGGGTCGTTGTTCCGATGTAGGTTGGTATTCTAACTCCTTCGATCTGTGCCAGTCCAGGTCTGATGTCTTTGACGGTGTCGGCAAATGAGGTGGTCACCTCGCGGCCTACGACGCACTCAACCTTCCCTACCGAGGTCTTACGCGTGTCTACTTTTTTCTCGTCACCCTCGGGAATTCGTCCATATTCTAGAAACTCGTTGATAGCGGTAGCACGTTTGTCCGCGGTCTCGAAAGCAAAAAGACTGGCAATGATGGTCCTGGTTTCGCCACCTGTTGGAGAAGCTCTGATGATGTCCAGCGTTTTACCAAGCTTTTCCTTCAAACATTCCTTGCCGAAATCAAATCCGTCATCCAGCAGTATCACTGTTTTGCCTTCTAGATTCTTCTGCGGAAGCTCCGACATGGTGACGAATTGTTCGGCTGTGATATGCGGATTGGCCCTTCTGAATAGCTCGTGAATCAGGTGTTCGCTTCCAGCACATTTTGGAATCACGAACACTGCGTCGGAGAGCCGGATGTTAAGCTCATTGAGGCGTGCTTCAATTTTGGAACAAACTTCGCGCGATATTTGGGCAAACTCTTGAAGTGTACGGAAGTTGGCACTCTCCACCATCCTCAATATCTCGTCTCTAGGTACTGGGGTATCAAGGCGCAGACATAACTGCAGCGCGAGAACAACACCCTCAACCGAAGCCTTCGTTTTGATGACGTCCCTAAAAGACGCAAGCTCTTCAGCACCGACTGGCTGAGGACCGGAAGGTGGCTTTGCATCAGCGCCAAGAGCATGAGCGCGAAGCTTTGCTGCGAAGTCTTCAATTCTGCGAGGATCACCATGTGCCACTGCGACATCAAGATAGTTGATGCCTTCAGCGAATCCCTTCACCCTGCCGTCGAGTGATCCTGTCAACCTCTCTGGTACGAAGAGACGGTCGCTCTTTTCCATCGTCTTCAAGTAGTCGGACCAGCCACCTTGGTTGGTGCCAGGTTTATCAAACAGAACAAATTTAGGCAATTCAGTAAGTTCTGCTGTTGATACACGTTCACCAGTAGCACCATCGACGATCTTTTTGCCAAAAACCTTACCACCCTGTTCGACTAGTTCGAAACGGTTACCAGTCGGATCGGTCACAACCGGCTTCCTGCCTTCAATGTCCATGTAGTAGATTTGATGATTGAAGCCGGTTTCCTTGAGGTTGTTATAACATCGTCCGGCACCGGACCCATCTCTAGTAACCAGCACATCAATTTCCGGAGCCATCCTGCCCCTGGCCCTGCCGACCGGTCTAACAAAATCCAGACGAGAACCGCCTGGGGAGAGCTCTTTGGCCAGATCCCGAAAAATCTCGTCCATGCCTGCGATCGAACAATGCGACGCCCGGACTTGAAGATATTCGATGATTTTTTGACGGTCTTCCGGCGCGAAATGCTCGAGAATTGCCCTGGCAAACTCTGGGTCCAGTTGTTGTCCTGTCCGTCTTTCGGAAACCGCATTGACCCTGCGCAAAAACTCTGCTCCGTTCGCATTTTCCTTGCCACTAACAATGGTTTCTAACTGGGTTTTGACCAGATCCAGTGTCTTAGCGTCAAGGTGTACGAATGCCTCAGGGCTGGCACATCTCAGGACTAGTTCTTTATCAGTTGGTCCTCCAGCGATCTCGAGCAGTTTCGTCACCATTTTTGCTTGCTGCGCTGGTGGCAAGTTTTTGAGAAAATCTTTGAGACCTTCTTTGTATAGGGATTCCCTCAGGTTCGTGGGGAAGGTCAATCCGGCTTCGGGAAAATCGAGCTGGCTCTTCAGCAGCCGCAGCGCCTCGAAGTTATTGGTCTTGTTGCCGAGCAGCCGTTCCCATAACTTATGAAAATCGCTAATCTCCGCGTTGGTAAGTTTTTGCTTCTCGTGCAACGGAAGATTCGCTGCAATTCGCAAAAACGTATCTCTTAAATTTGAACGGTTGGCTCCCGCATGCATAACCTCAAGCCATTCTTTCGCAGAATGATTACCGCTTCGAAAGCGTTCATCTAACGCGGCTTCTACAACTCCAACAGAGGTTATAGAAAGAGACTTGTGATTTTTGAGCAGATACAATAGGTCGTTGTTACCAACCTGCGCTAACCTGCTGATGAGGGCTGGCTTGTTAGGTTGATTAGGAATGTCGATAAATTCCGCGGAGAAGCAGTTGGCAAAGTTCTCGAAGGCTTGCTTCCTCCTTCTGTAGGGTTGGCCAGTTTTATCTTTTTCATCAGCGAGCGAAGTCTCGAGTAATTTGAGCGCTTCGACTACATGAGGAAGACTTCCTCTTCGTGCAAGCAGAGTGGCAGCATGTCGAATGACATAAAGCTCGCTGCTTCCCGTTACAAAATTTGAGACCTTCGCGCAGTCAATGATCTGCCGCGGATCCAGTGCGATCAAACGGCATACCTGGTCAGCTGACTTGCTCAACGCGGTCGTCGGTGACACCGGCGCCGTCGCCGTCCCCTTAGTAGCTCTCGCATATACATCGGCGATCGCCTTTCGCTCTTCACTCGTCAGTTTGGATAGGTCCGGAATACAGCGATCGATAAACTCCTCTAGCTTAGGCCGAACCTCCGTGCACGCAGCTCTTGAATTGAATAAATGTTCGAGAACGCCTGCGCTGCCGCGCAGCTCTAAGAGCGTATCCACTGGTAGCGCCTTTATGACCGAAGTGCTCACTTCTGGATTGGCCAAAAGCAGTCGAAGTAGCGCTCGAGTTTCGGCATCCTTATTAAAGTCTCGACTCAAAATGTCCGATGCCTTTTGCCAGTCATTCGCAGCATTGAGTTTCGAATTTTCGTTCTCGGCTATAGTCCAAAATGCCAAGGCAACGTCGTGAACCGTTTTAGTCGCAACCGTTATTTCAGGCGGATTCTTGTTACCGCCAAATGTTCTCGCAAGTTCAACCAGGCGGATTCGATCAGCTAAACCAAGCGAGGGCTCCTGGCGGGTCATCGATAAAGTTCTTCTAGCAAGCTCTAGAGCCTGCTGTTCATTGAATTTAGGTTTTCCATTTGCTGCTTGAACGTCAAGTAATTCCTTAACTTCAGTTGCCAGATCCGCCGGGATGTTGTGCTTGTCCATCAGCGCCCGAATCGGATCTGCATTCGCCGAGATGAAGAAAGTAAGGTCCTTTGAATCGTTGTCTCCGTCTTTTGGAGCACCATCAGAAGGTGGAATCGGATCGGCTAAATCAAAAAGCGCAGTAAGATCAGTAAGATCAGTAAGATAAGCTGATCCGCTATCATTCGTCTTACTCTGAGACAGCATGCTCCGAAAATCGCCTAAGAGCGAAAGCGCATCAAAGGGCCCTGGCAGCGGTGTGTACCCGCTGCCAGGATCATTCCTATCATCAGTATCAAAAGTAAATCTCGTTGACATTGCCGCATCACCGTCGTTGCCATTTAGACGCTAACCCGGCATCGTTACATATAAATTACAAGGGAATCAGCGGTCCTGTCCGATGGCGACAGGCATTCTTCAGTAAGCGTGTTCTGTTCATAAGCCGAAACGCCTGCTGCGGCGCCGACGAAGCGGATCACTTTGTAATTGGACATTTAGGTGACATGGATGCCATCGAAAGCGCGCCGAGGTATTGTGCAAGGACTACAGCGACAGCTAGATATTGGTAAAACGGAGACCGGCTGTTCCTTCACTAGACAATTACATATTCGAACACGAACTATGCCGAACGAGACCCTGGTGGTCCAGGTAAAGTCGTCATCAGAGTTCTAGGCAAACGAAAACAGTCCGAAAAACGCTCGCTTCAGCGAACTTTAAGAGCCATAATTGCTCGTTTTATTGAGAGGTTGGAGGCTGGACTGCTAGCGTTAAGTGCTTTCAGTCTCTCCTTTTCCGACTTGCCTCCTGCGGCATAGTCGGCGCCCATAATTTCAACTTCGAGCTGGCGCAAGCGCGTTTCCGGCTTTCCTGCGCCAACTTTGTCATGATGCTCGATTTCGAGAGCCACAAGTTGCTGATAAGGCTTAAGATCTGCGAATGCTGCATCTGGTAGCTTGTCTGCACTTCTCGCTTCATTTTCCCCAGGCCGACTGTATTCCGCGGGCCAACCGCCCGCGGTGTCATTAGGAGCTGACGACATTGACTCATCGCTGGCACCCTCAGACATTGAGTCACGAGTGGACTCGGACGCACCAGTACCATCTTCAGTGGCGCCGTGGCCCTCATTCTCTGTATACGCTGCGCTAGATCCAGGTGGATTGGAGGGCTGCGTACTTTCGACTGCCCCGCCGTCTGACGAATCACCCTGTGCCATCTTCTTGAGCTTTGCCAACGTCGCCTCTAGCTTGCCCAAATCGTCTGCTAGCGCGCCATAGCCACCTAGTGTGCTCGGCGATGCTCGTCGTGCACTGGTGCCACTGTTGGTAGCACTCGCGGCGGCATCAACTTCATGGATACCAGATTTGTCCCGGAACAAATCTGGAGGCAACTTTCCATGCCCGGGCTTTGACATTCTGGTGCGCACCTCCTCGATAATCTCTTCAGATGGCGGAAGCTCCACGGCTAGTGCGCTGATTCGATCTTTTACGGGCTTGCTCGTCGTATTTGGAGTTCTTAACGCCTTCTGCTCCAGGCGCCATAAGCGCTCCACAAGAGACTCTACGTTATGAGTTCTGTTGAGAGCGTCCAGCTCTATGCATGCAGTCTGCTGTTCGCGGGTAAGTCCTTTGAAAGATGCCGGAATATCAGACTCGGAATTGCGTGCAAATGTGTCGGACTGAGCACCTAACAATAACGCAAGCGGCAATAGAACTCTGGCGAATGCTCTCATGGGAGTTTAATCCTCTAACTCAAAGTCTATTTTGACAGTTTTTGCTGGTACGCGCCAGCGAAAGGGAGCAGAAAGCCGAATCGCAGGATTTAATGTTTCGGGATTTACTTCAATTTGCTGTGCACCATATATAACACCACATGATAAAACCGTGAGAATTTGCAACTTTGTTTAAGCCCTATTAATTTGACGATGCCGCCCAACCGTGATGAACTGTGTGTAGCGCCGATTTGAGTTAGCTCAGCTTGCGGGCGCTTAAAAGATTCAGCTAAAGCGAGGTGTTAGATGACCATTTGCAATTACTGACGTCACCGCATACAGCACTGCGGTGCTGTAGTCACAATCCTGGCACGCAAAAAGATTGCTAGCTTTGGTTTTGGAGTTACCAGGCGCCTGGCGCATCGCCATGCACCAGTTCTATCTTGTCGTAACGGCTTCTGAAGCTGCTACTAGTGGCCCTGCGGGTCCCCGATCGTCCCGTCGCTAACTCCCTTCAACGTGACAAATGTGGCGTGCGTGAAAGCACCTTGCGATTCTACGCCTACAATTCTAGGAGATACAAATGACCAAATACTTCTATTCTTCGGAATCCGTCACCGAGGGGCATCCGGACAAAATTTGCGACCAGATCTCGGATGCGATTCTGGACGCTATTCTCACCCAGGATATCAACGGGAGGGTCGCAGTTGAGAGTGTGGCTTCGACAAAGCTCGTATTAATAGTCGGCGAAGTGACGACCAGCAGTAACGTAGATTACGAGAAAATTGCGAAAGACGTCATTGCGGATATCGGCTACGTCGGAGAACAAACAGAAGGATTCGATGCTTCCACTGTTGTAATTCAGAGTTCGGTTGACGAACAATCCGCAGACATTTCAGCAGGCGTGACCATAGCACTCGAACATCGAGAGGCCCGATCGACTGATCGTTTTGATGCCACTGGTGCTGGTGACCAGGGAATCATCTTCGGTTTTGCGTGTGACGAAACGCCCGAATTGCTGCCACTCCCGATATGGACTGCACATCGCCTCGCGCAGCGACTCGCGGCTGTTCGTAAGCTTGGCATCGTGCCCTATCTTCGTCCAGATGGAAAAACTCAAGTGACCGTTGAGTATCAGGATGGCCGACCTGTACGAATCGAATCCATTGTCGTGTCCGCCCAACATAATCCTCGAATAGATGGACTTGAGGACAATACCGCCCTTCAAACAAGGATTGAAGCCGATGTAAAACGTTTCGTCGTAGAACCCGTTTTTGAAAACTCTGCAGTTAAGCCCGATGATCGAACCAAATACTTCATCAATCCATCGGGACGATTCGTTATCGGCGGACCGGTCGGAGACGCTGGTCTGACCGGAAGAAAAATTGTAGTGGATACGTATGGTGGCGCGGGCAGGCATGGTGGGGGAGCTTTCTCCGGAAAAGATCCGACGAAGGTCGACAGGAGCGCTGCATATGCAGCACGTCACGTTGCGAAAAACATCGTAGGAGCAGGTCTCGCTCAACGTTGCGAAGTACAAATCAGTTACGCAATCGGCGTCGCAAGACCCGTGTCTATCTATGTCACCAGCTTTGGTACCAGTCGCTTGAGTGACGAGGAATTGACCGAAATAGTTGAAAAGCACTTCGATCTGCGGCCCGCGGCCATTGTAGATCGCTTTCAACTCAGATCACTACCTCGTCTTAACGGCGGACGATTCTACAGAAATCTGGCAGCTTACGGTCACTTCGGACGAACCGATGTGACTCTACCTTGGGAGCAGCTCGACGTCGTCGACAAGCTTTCCGCAGTATTGAAACAACGACTTAATGCAGCAACTCACGCCTGATTTCAGGCACCTTGCTGGTGGACCGCTTCGGGACTTACCGAAGCGGTCCAGATTCTATTCTCCGTTAATGCGACAGTCCTTTTTTGCTTTCCGGAATGATGCGAGCACTGATTCGGAAATCTGAGGACAATCTTCGATATACAGATTTCGCAGATTGGGAATGTTCGAGAGCCGCAGAAATCCCTTCGCCGTGAGAATTGGACTGACGCCGATCGCTAAATGCTGAGGACTGACCGATACCAAATCATCGACTTCGGTGTCGATGATGTCGGCAACGCCTAAATAAGATATATCCGGAGAGCGGGCAATAATCTTCGATGCACCAGGCTCGAGATCACATTCGAAAAGCCAGAAGATTTCTAGACTCGCATCGAGATTGATTGCACCCTCTTCTTTGATAATTGATTCGAGACTTCGCCCAGAGATGTATTCCATCACCATAAATGGAACGCCACCATCAGTGCTGCCGAAATCCAAAACTTTGACAATATTTGGATGACTCAGTTTACTCGTTGCTCTCGCCTCATTTTGAAAGGACAGGAGTGGTTCTCTCTCTAGTCTGTTCAAAACCTTGACGGCGACCGCTTTGCCAAGCACCCGATCACGGCTCAGATACACAGTGCCCATCGCCCCCGAGCCCAAGAGCGCAAGTGGTTTGTACCGCTCAGATGGAAACTTGCCGTGTTCGAAATGTATCTCTTCTTCATCTATGCGTTGAACCGACTTTGTAGCTTGATCGCTAGTCTTTGTCTCGCTTTCGAGTCTAGGTTGGGGATTCAAACACGCACAGTAGTTCTCCTTGAAGATCCACTGGGTTATGGTTCCGGAGCGAGCCTGATTAATTACTTTGCCGCAGTTCCTACAGTCTGTGGCCGCCGCTCTTGGCGCGGTGTCCGCCATCGCTCCGCAGTTACAAATGCCGATCCATTGCGTGATGGATCCGGTCTTTTTTTCCCTTGGCCTTAGGCACTTTATGCAAATGTTGGAGGACACGGCCGTACATGTTCAAATCAGGGCAACTCCACAATTCAATATTCCCGGAGATGTGCCAACAACTTCAGGCAGTCGGTGCTCATACTCGTGCGTCGGAGATCGATCATGCTTGCACCTATTTGAATCCCTACAAGTTCGTTATCAGACTCGCCGGGAGCAAGAATAGTTGGTCATTTGCCGTCGCTTATGATTCAATTACGCGAAATAGGAGATCGAGATGTTCGCAGATGAGTGGAGGAAGTTTGTCTTCGATTGGAGTCAACGCATGGCTGAGCAGAATTTTGATGAAGATCCGAAATTCGTGAGGAGTTGCCACTCTCGCTTCGGCTACGGATGTCCAGGCGCCACTGACGCGCAGATTAATGCAGCGGAGTCGCGATTGGCTAAAAAACTACCATTCTCTTATCGCGAGTTCTTGAAAGCTACCAACGGCTTGCTTCAACCAGTAGCCCGGATGTCCACTACCGGTGGTGACTTCTTGTCGGCAGAAGAAATTGATTGGTTGCCACATTTAGACAAAAGCTGGATAGATGCCTGGCAGGACAACGGAGAAGTTAGCGACGACGACTATTTCGTATACGGCGACAAGCAAGAGTCGGTCAATCTTCGCGCAGAGTATCTACCAAGCCTATTGGCGATTAGCCGAGACGGCGATGCTGGAATTTACTTGCTCAACCCGGAGGTCAGGGGGCGCGACGGTGAGTGGGAAGCCTGGCACTTGACCAGCTGGATGCCTGGCGCACAAAGATTCCAATCTTTCGAAGAGATGATGAGGGATAGCTACATGTCTCTGGTGAAAAACCGCGACGCAGATCTGGCGCTGGGGTTCTGAGTCTTGAGTTAAACTGAAGCTGGCCGCCTTCATTGATTACCAGCGCGGACTTAAAAGACTTGGGAGCAGCTGTCTCAGCTCCAATTTGCACAGCAGAATTCGATAGATTACTCTGGTTGAGCGGCGCAGTTCGTCATGGCGTTTAACGTTCCGCCAGGTCACACGCTTGTGTAAGAGCTTGTCGGTGGAAGGTTCATACGTTGAGTATCATCTGCGAGCACCAGGCGAATGGCGTCCCAAAGATTCACTATGCCGTACAAACACCTACCGTCGATAATCAGCAGGTCTGCCTGATACTGATGTTTGTTGGTCACCCATCGCTCCCGGTATTTGCGTTGCCATTTCTCACGTGCAGTATTGTCCAGTCCTGGTTGCATCTGCGGCTCCACCGCCGGCAGATCGACGTTTAGCGTTATCGCAATTGCCATCGAACTTGCTGCTATGTTTACGAGGAATGCCTCATCAATGTTTTCCCACCTGTAAAGAATAGTGCCGCATGAATGCAATTCGAGCAGTCCGTCACGCGTTGCGACAAAGGAGCTCCATCGCCTGAGCGCTTTTCCAACCTTTAGAATTGCGAAGATCAGACCTAGAAAGGAAAATAGGGCACCCACCACGACATCATAGGAGGAGACGAATCTACCATTGTCAATCAGTGATTTGATCACAAGAGCGGCTCCAGCCGCGCCACCTATCAACATCGTCAGATCGAAGCTAAAAATCGTCCGTCTGCAAGGAGTCTTAGGCTTGCCGGAAAGCTCATGATTTATCCACCAGGTGTTGAGACAAATCGCTGCACACATCGAAAAGAACAATCCCACTCCATACAAAGCCGGATTTATCGCGGAATTCTTGAAGATGACGATTGCAACCACGCAAACAACAAAAAATATCGAGATGCCAATTGCCGTCCAATTATCCGTTGCTGCCGAATCAGGAAGCCTCAAGCGTTGCTTCTTAAACAACCCCAGATAACAGTCGAGTGTAAGCACCGAAAGTGGTATCAACCCTGCCAGCACCATTACATAAAACATCCACTTATCATTGAAACTCTGGTTCTGCATTAGTATCAATGAGGTGAAGCTAATGCCAAGCAGACTCAATGCGCCTGAGATCTGCATCCACATTCCTATGCGCTGCGAACGCTCGCTGTGGCTTTCATCATCGAGAGCTTCTCCGACAAGTGCTATCACTAGCGGCGCAATAACAATTCCGACGACGGCTTGTACAGGCAAAAATGACTTGAGCGGATCGACGAAGGCAATTGACGCCGCGAGAGTTCCTAAGATCCACATTAATCTAAAGATGAAATATCTACTCAGCATTGGTATCGGTTTTCAATAAATTACTTGATTGAACTGCGTGGTTGTCCAGCAGTTTTTCTACCTATGATACCAGTCTCCATACTTCTGCGCTCTGGCATCATCCGCACTCGATTGTCCCTCGGGACCTTGCTACAAGAGCTTTCGCACAATACTCGACCCAACGAGATACGCTTCGATTAGATTGTGATGTTTTCAAATACCGACCTCAAAAAAGTCAGCATTCTCACAACTTTGCTTGGATATCATTCGCTACTGATATGCACGGGAGAGACCAAACACCATGGGCGATGGAAACCAGTTTCCTCAAGACAAACCGAATGAACGCAATCAATTCAGTGTCGATGATAATCTAAATTCTGTCAGATACGAAACCTTTGGCTCGGAATCTAGATACAACACATCTACTGGATCAAAGGACAACGAAAAGAAGTCGACGACTAGTCTCAATGATGACAGTTCCAGAGCGGGCTATTTGGATTTCAAGGAAGGCGTCTTCGTCAAAGCTGAAGCCGATAAACCAACCGAAGGTAGAGAAAAGAAAGAGGGAAATCCAACACGAGAAATGCTCGATTGGCTAGGAAAAAACTTCGATAAACTAGATCGCAGCAAGGATGGAAGATTAACACAAGCAGAACTCGGCCACGCTGTATTAGATCCGAAGCTCGGCAATGGTGAAGGAGCCGCTTACATCGCAACGGCATACATTGGAGCAAAGGACATCAGTAAAGCGGCAGCGGATCTTTCTGGCAAAAAGTCTGACTCTAAATCTGGTGAGGACAAAGGCTTCACACGCGCGGACCTGAAGACAATTGGAAATAACCTCGACAGAGTAAATACGAAGGACTTCAAGGAAAGAATGGCGATTACTTCTATCAATGGTTTCAGAGAAAAAGTAGATTCCAATCAAGATGGAACAATCACAAGATCAGAGCTGTCGGCGTCTCTTAAGCGCACTGATCTCAGCCCTGATCAGCGAAACAGCTTGCAATTGCTGCAGAAGCGGTTTTCGGAAGTAGCGAAGGCGTCTGATGATAAAGTCCCTGGTGAAGGTGGCAAACAACGAACGCTCGTTCCTAAGACGAAGGACGGGAAAACAGATACTCGTGAAAAAGAGTACGTAAGCAGTAAGGACCTGAGTGATTTCACGAGGACCGGAGACCAGCTCACGAAGGGGTTGAGTGATAATTTAAAACATCGGCAAGAGCGATCGAATGAAAGGGATGGTCAAGGACATACGGGGTCGTGTTTTCTTCTTGCATCGGCCCAATCGTTGCTAGCAAAAGATCCGAATGCTCTCAAATCTATGATCAAAGACAACAAAGACGGCACCTCGACGGTCACCTTCCCGGCTGCTGAACAACCAGTTACTGTCACGAATCCCACCAAGGCCGAGCTGTCTGTTTACTCCAACGGGAAGGACATGGCAATTATTGAAAAGGCATTCGCAGAGAAGCGAATTGACATTGAGCGCACAGGAGCAAAGTTCGATGACAGCGGCGGTAAAAACAAAGTACCACCACAGGAAGTGCTTCAAAGAGGTGGCTCCTCCAGGGAAGCATTGGAATATCTGACCGGCAAACAAGCTTTTACGTTTGAAACCAGAGCGTCTAACTTACCTGACTATATGAAACTTGCGAATTCGAAAGACAATGTCATGGTTGCTGATTCGAAAAGAGGCAGAGATATGCCGAGGGGTACCGGTATCGTCGCAGACCACGCCTATGCTCTCACAGGTTTCGATCCAAAGACCGGAATGGTCGAATTGATGAATCCGAACACCAAATCACCGGGAGGCAGACTTGTCGAGCCCGCTGGAGCTGATGGCAAGGCTAAGGATGGTGCCAACGATGGCAAGTTCCAGATGCCACTCGCCGACTTCAGAAAAAGCTTTGAACGGATCCGCTGGGCTAGCGATAAGCCCCTCACCGCTGAGCAGCGCAAGGATTTCTGAGTCCGCCGCTGCAGTTCCCCTGACTTGCTAACGCAAGTGGTAGCGATTTTAACTCGCTCTGCGCAGACCCACGGGACCTGCGTCTCGCCGGCATTGAGCGAGTTGCAATATATTTCCGAATGGCTAAGTCCTCGAAGTGCAATCGCCCCGAACGGCAGAGCCACTAGGACCACCGGCGTTTCGCCGCAGTTCAGACCGATTGCATGAGGCTCGAATACCAATACGCGGAAACGGGGCCCACGTCCACGTTAGCTGGTACGGAATTGTCACCAAAAAATCTTACGATATTGCGGTTTCGAACATGACCATACTAACCAGGCGGGGACACTATGGCAAACGGACTAGAGGCTAACAGCCAAGCTGGCTCGGAAGGCTCAGCTAACTCAACACCACAATCTGACCCTCTCGATGTATTTCGAATTGGAATATCTCGAACTGACTTCAATAAGATCGACGAGATTAAAGGCAACGGGAATTATCAATTGAGTGCAGAAGAGTTGACGAAGGCGCGCGAAAGCGGCGAATTCAAGGGCGAGGCGCTGGAGTCAATCAACGGATTTATCAACTACCTGAAAGAGAACCCAACCAGGAAAGGTTATATGGGTACCACCGTGCCGTCGGCAATCGATGATTGGATTAATCCAGAATTCGCGATCACTCGGATGACCAAGGACGAATTCAAGCGAGTTGATTCAAATAAGGATCACGTACTATCTGCCTCTGAGTTAAAGGCAGGTCTCGAGGGCGCGACACTATCAGCGCCTGGGAAGTTTGCGTCAAAACTTTTTTTGGACCTGCTCGAAAATATGCCTCGGGACGACAAGCGAAACATCGTGCACCAGGACGGAATTAACGACTGGTCTCAACTCAATCCAGATCTGACGAGCAATGGCGCCTGGATAACTGAGGATATGACTAGTCACGAAAAAATGAAAAAGACGCAACTTGATGTTGCGGTAGAAAATATAATGAGAGGCAAATCGCACCTATCACCTGAAGACGATTTACTAGTTCTCGATGAGAAAATAAAGCGATTAGATTTTGGATTCAAAGATTCTGACTTTGAAGAGGCCATGTCGTTAATACCGCTATTACTTACTTCATTAGATAAGACCGGTCAGCGAGTAGAATTGGGACCCGATGACAAATTTCGCCTTTCCGACAAAGAAAAACTGCGCGAGTTTGATCGACTAAACTACCACGATTACATGATGAAAGTTGCTGGCTCAACCAACGAGCAGGTTCAAATGCGATTGCTAAAGGCGGGTGTCTTAAGTGGACTCGGTCGACAAGCCGAAGCTGTCGAAGCAACTAAGAGCGCAATTCAGAAAGCGGACAGGCTTTCCGCAAAATTCTCGATTGACGGTAAGGATGTGCGTTACGCAGATCTCCTGTACAGACAATCAAAGCAGATACTCGACGATGCACCTGTTATCCGATCAGAACTAAAGAACCGTAGTCCGAGCCCGCGTGATTATATTACGGATAACGCCCAGGCGATTCAAGATGAACTACTACCGCAACCTGTGTACTCGAGACTTGCCCTGGCGCAATTGTATTTGGGTTGCACCAAGACTGACACCAAAGGCACTCCAGTTTTCGACACAAAAAGTCCTGTGTTCGATCCCGCAGCTGCTGAGAAGGTCCAGGATCAGTCTAAGCAATACAGCGCAGATTTCCTTAAATACGAATCTGATGCATTCAGCGCGAGCGGGAAAAGTTCCGACATTTCTCTATTCGGACGCCAGTGGGCAAGCGTTGATCCGAAAGGCAAGTACAATTTCTACGCCGACAAGAACAGAAACGGAGAATCGGATCTGGTAGAAAGAGTTAAGGAGTTGAAGAGATACAACCTGCGCGCGGCACAGCCGAAAACCAATCTGGACTGATGATTGTGATATAGGCTAGATCCTTTGGACGAGGCAGGGCGACGCATGCGTCGCCCTATCCGCAATGAATCACGGGACATCAGTAGATCGAGCTATGTTTGACCGAGCAGGACGGCTTCCATATTACAGGTCGAGGCTCTAGGAATTTATAGAAATTCGCAGCCGTCGATGACCGACAAGCTTTGATTTTGCTATCATTTGAAACCGTCACGTGTTTCAGATCCCATAGTACCAGTTGATGTCATTAACCAAGCAAGACAAAGCAGCGCTCCGCGCTACAATCTTCCGCCACCTGGACGGAATTGCAACAGCCCCGACCGCCTATACGCTTCTTGAGAAGGGCATCTTAGATGACTTGTTGGAACGCAAGGAGGCTGACGTCACAGAATTGGCGTCTCGCTTCAAAGCCAATGAAGGTTACCTCAATGTCGCTTTGCGCATCCTGTGTTCTCAAGGTTGGCTCGATACTGAACTAGACAATGCCAATGACCGTGTCACGTACCGTGTCAATGCCAAGAGTGCCACTGCCTTCGATCTTTGCCGATTGTATAAAGACGTGGTCACACTGCTTCGGTTTTCTGGTCAATTCCACAGAAGAAAATTCGAGCGGGCACCATTTACGGTGCTCGAAAGTATTTTCAAAAAATACCGCGAAAATTTTGGTATCGAATTTTCCAGCGATCCCGATACTTTGTTTATTCAACAACAAGTGTTGAAACACATCGAAGGCGTCGCTATTGGCCCCACCATCGTCTCACTTGGCATGGGCGGGATGTTTCATAAGTACTTCATGGAGGCCTCCTTCAAAGCGGAAGAGTTCCACGAAGACTCCGAAAGCTTCGGAAAAATTCTGGATTTTTTCGCTTTTCTCGGTTGGTTTGAAAAGAAAGCGCAGACATATAGATTCACCGAAAAGGGCTTATTCTTCGCACGGCGAGCCAGTGCTTACGGTGTTACCGTGTCCTATATTCCGACTTTTCGCAATCTAGAAGAGCTGATTTTCGGGAATCCTGAAATATTGACCAACGTCAAACCTGAGATGCCGGAGCTCCACGTGGATCGTGAGATGAATGTCTGGGGCAGTGGCGGTGCGCATACGAGCTATTTCAAGAAGATCGATGAAGTAATCATCGAATTGTTTAATAGACCACTGGATGAGCAGCCAAAAGGCGTTGTAGACATGGGCTGCGGTAACGGTGCGTTCCTGCAGCATATCTTCGAGGTCATTTCGCAACGTACACTTCGTGGCGAAGTGCTCGACGATTATCCGTTGTTCTTAGTAGGCGCCGATTTTAACGAAGTGTCGCTGCGTGTGACTCGAGCCAATCTCACGAAAGCTGACATCTGGGCAAAAGTCACCTGGGGTGATATCGGGCGACCTGATTTATTGGCCACTGATCTGAGCGACAACTACGGCATCGAGCTGGAAGACCTGCTTAACGTACGCACTTTCCTGGACCACAACCGTCCATGGGAGCCACCGTCTCATACCCTGGCGGGTCGCGTAAGCAATTCCTCCGGTGGATACTGCTTCCGCGGCAAGCGATTGAATAATAATGATGTCGAAGCTGGTCTATTGGAGCACTTCCAGCGGTGGCAGCCATTCGTGCGTCGATTCGGTTTGCTGGTGATTGAGCTGCACACAGTGCCACCCGGACTTGCCGCCAAAAACATTGGTTTGACATCCGCCACCGCATACGATGCGACGCACGGCTATTCGGACCAGTACATCGTGGAAGTGGATGTGTTTAACCAGATCGCTGCCGAAGCTGGACTCTATCCAGACCCAGCACATTTTTGCAAGTTTCCTCCTTCGGAATTAGCGACGGTCAGTATCAATTTGCTGAAGGGTAATTGATACACTCTCGCGTTGATGCGGTTGCTGCAGTAGAAAAAAGTTTCACCTGCGTTTCGACAGAAAGCTTCGCAAAAGGTTGGCGGCAACGGCTTTCGCTGACTTTGCTATGTCGTGGAGGTCAAACTCTGGAGGATGTATGGATAGAAATAGAAAGGTCGCGCTGGTTCTTGTGGCTGCCGCTGCGCTTGTCAATGTTGTACCTGGTGCCACGCTTGCATCAGATCAAACTGTCACAGGTAAAATGTCTACCGCCGATCAGCAGGACATCATCAACACGCTGAGAAAGGAAGGCAAGTTTCATAAAATGCTAGACGGACTGCAAATCTCCTTTGACATGGACAACAAACTCAAGGGAAAGGGACCGTTTACTGTTTTTGCAGCCGACGATAAGGCTTGGGCTAAAATCAATCAAGCCGATCAAGACACGCTGTTCGGAAACAAGAACAAGCTTAAGGATGTCTTCGCATACCAAATCATCGACAACGCCAGACTCAATTCTGATGGACTGAAGAAATTGGCGTCAGTTAAGTCTTCGCATGGTCAGGAAATCAAGATCTCGCTCAAAGATAAAGAAGATGCCAAAAACGGAGAGCAAGAATTGTATGTCGACCATGCCAAAGTGAAGCAAGCTGACATCGAATGTACAAATGGTGTCATTCATATCGTTGATCAACCAATCATGCCGACATTGGTTCAATAGGATATCGCGTCATCTGTCCTGTGGGAGCCTCTTATCAAAGGGGCTCCTTTCTTCTGCGGCATGAGAAGGTTCGATATTAAGGCGACAACAGATGTGGAATATTGAAACTGCGCACAGTTTCTGGAAGTTTCGTTTGGATTCCCACACATGGGCCATATCATATTTCGTTTACGACTAACCCTGGAAGAAGCGGACTCAAGGCTGCCCTGGACTACGTCTTCGCCGATCTTCGGAACCTCAATCGCAGCTGTCTCGCTCGGTATCTACAGAGCCCGGAGAAGGACTCAACTTTCTCTCAACTCTATCCTGATTTAATTCGATGCTGGGGATGAGGTGAAGGCGGTGAGCAAAGAAGTAATCGGTTCGAGAAAACGGATAGAAGTCGAGGAAGTAGCCGAGGCTAAGTCCGCTGTTGAAGCTGAATCAGCTGCTGAGGCTGAGCCAGATTCGACTCATCAGCGGAAAGTGTCGAATGAAACTCCATACTCGAAGAGTGCCGCCACAGCGTCCTCTGAAGAATTGATTGACTTTGGCGAGCGATACTCCTTGCTGTCCGAAATCGGCAGCGGTGGAATGTCACTAGTGTATAAAATTCTGGATCGACAATTGAACCAGGTCTTCGCTGCCAAAGTCGTTCATCCCGACAAATGCAACGATTACAAAGCGCAGGATAGGCTGAGGCGCGAAGCTCACGCGGCAACGCAAATGACCCATGGCAATATCGCGACTGTCTATGGGGAGAAAGAAGCGAAGGATGGTTCAAAATTCTTGCTGATGGAGTATCTCGATGGGGAGTCGCTTGACCAGATTCTTGAACGCGAGGGGGTAATCGATCCTGAAAGAGCTCTTTTACTAATACGGCAGATTTGCGACGCTCTCAATCATGTTCACATGAAAGGTGTCGTTCATCGAGACCTTAAGCCCAGCAACATTTTTATATCGAAAACAAACGAAGGAATTGGAGTAGTTAAACTACTGGATTTCGGTATCTCGCTGTCGACGAACGAGAGCGATTCAAGAATCACGAAAGCTGGAGCGATACTTGGCAGTCCGTTCTACATGAGTCCGGAGCAGATACTCGGAGATGAGCTCACTCCTCAATCTGATGTTTATTCTCTTGGCTGCGTGATGTACCGGATGCTCACTGGAAGGTTGCCCTTCGCCGCCTCGAGCGACAACTTTGTAAAAGTTGGTCTGTCGCACGTGCGAATGACTCCGGAGCCATTCGGGGAGGAATCACTCGTACCGCAGTCTCTCCAGTCTTGCGTCATGCGATGCCTGGAAAAGGATCTATCGAAACGGTATAGCAATGTTGACGAAGTCGTCTTCGGATTGTCGGAAGATTTGGAGGCACCGAATATAGTATTGCGACCGAGTCCATTGAGACGGTTAACAGCCATGATATTTGATGGCGCGATACTCGGTATCTTATCAGTGTTTGTTTTGATTGCGATTGCATTTTCGCTGGAGCAGTTGTTCCCTCATGGGGCATGGGTGCGATCACTAATCACTCTCGGAAGGCTTCAGATCTCTGGGTTGGATTTCGTTATGTGGGAGGCTTTTGGATTTTTTTTCATCGCACTGTTTTGTCCAGTGTTTTTAGTTCAAGGCATCATTTTGTATCTGTTATACGACATCGATTTTATCTTGTTGCCAACGTCGATTCCTGTGCTTCTACTGGTTGCACTCGTCTATTACACTTTTTTTGAAATCTCTCCACTGAAGGCTACTCCTGGCAAACTTATGTGCCGACTTGCTGTTATTGCCCGCGAGGGCAGGAGGCTGACTTTAGGAACCTCGCTTCGTCGGCACTTCTATAAATTTTTCGCTCTTTCAAGTGTATTTGCTGCAGCGAGAATCTTACTAGTGGACTCGAAAATCTCGATTCGGTCTCGCTGGAATTGTATTGTAGATGTCCTTTCTCGTCCTCCATGGGACGAGTGGTCGAAAACATTGGTGGTCGATAAAAAGCAGCAAACTCATGCGTTCGGTATCGATACCTATTCGACTCGCATTAACAATCTAACAATCGCGCAGTTGCATTCGATTCACACGGGATTTTTTCGAAGCATCATTTGGATTCTCGTCGCCGACCTGGTCATCGTCTATCTCGCAACGCCAAGTATGATGTTTGTTTTTTGCCCACTAGTAGCATTCCTTGCTATTGCGCCAGTTGCCGTGTATTGGAGACAAGTCAATGTACGCAAGAAGCAATTGCTGGCGCGGCGGCGGCGAATGGCTGCATTGGAGACGTCTTTACCAGCTAGCGCCAAAAGTCAATTTGATTGATACCAGTGATCTCGTCCGAATCTTCCAGAAACAAGACCACTGAATGCAGTATCACTTGGAAGCGGTACTCTTGTCGGTATCACGTATTACATTGTAGTCAAAGGTGAACTGAATATGCACCTCGCTCGGGGCACCAGCTGGGAGCGGTCGAACAGGACTGGCACTATTTACAGCCTTCAGTGCTGCAGCATTCGCTGATCCCGACTTTGAACTCTTATGCAAGCGTACATCAGAAATTGTCCCGTCTGTTTTTACCTTGAAGACAACCTGAATGTGTTTCGATTCGTTGGACTTCGGGGGGAACCAAGAACGCTTTATACGCCGCTGCAGGTCGTCCATGTAGGGTCCAAAGTTAACTTTGTCGTGAGATTCTGGTTTCGCCTTCTCAGTAATGACAGCCGGTGACGCTGGCGTCTCGCTCTCGGTCCAGACGTGAAAAATTGCACCGCTGAGAGCACAAATTAGAATAAGTACAATTCCAAGTTTGGTCATGGCAATGCCCTCCAGCCTTGATCGTAACACTGGTCTGTGAGGGAAGCACTAGCGTTAATACTGATCTCTCTGTCGGTCAACTCACAACGTGGGACGATCAGTTACTTGTTAGTGTTGTTGTCGGCGGAAGAATATGTGGCTGCACCACTGCTATTGTATTGGTAGCTAACGCCGCTCTGGTTGCTGTTTTGTGTCGCCTGTCCGTTTTGCCCAGGCACATAATAGTAGGCTTGCCGCTGTTGCTGTTGATAGTTATTGACCTGCACCAAACGTGTTTTCTGTCGCTTTGGATTGGTCAGGGTGATTGTCCGCTGCGGAGTTTGCTCATACAACGACATGGGAATTGCCGTTCTCAATTTTTCTGCTGAGGCTCCAGTGTTGCCGATTCCTTGATTGAGACTACCTGTCGGCGCGTATATTGGAGTCTTGTTCATTGGATTAACACTATCGTAAGTGTTGTACGTACACGAATTGAAATTGTACTCGTACCGTTTCGCGAGTGCAGGACTGGCGAAAAAGCAAAGCACGACCAATGTGGTAAGTATTGTTTTCATGGCGTTTAACCTGGAATAGAATCTTAGGACCTGAATCTAGCTTTCCGTGAGCAGTCCTTCGGCGTCCGATTTAGACGCGCGCTCAGAATTCATGCAATTATGAGGAGTCGACGGCTATCGACTTACTTTCCAGAACGGTACTAATATTGTCACAGCCCAAGGATACCATGTTGTCAAGGTAACGCAAGTGGATTTTATCTTTGAGAGCCTGGCAACTAATCCGGCGTCTCCGGCGCATCGCGCATCAGCGCTGAAGCCGGATCCTCTAGTGTTTCCGCTATATCGACATCACCGAGTTGCGCCCTCCAAAGTCTCGTATCCGCATCGTGGTCATAAACTTTCAACTTCGGAGAATCAGCTTTTAGCTTCTTTATTGCCTGATGACTGAATTTGTGATGCGAGATAGACAGAGATATCTTTGGCTGCTTGAAG
Organism: uncultured Candidatus Obscuribacterales bacterium; assembly: GCA_964418155.1. Classification (GTDB taxonomy): domain Bacteria; phylum Cyanobacteriota; class Vampirovibrionia; order Obscuribacterales; family Obscuribacteraceae; genus JADYXR01. Next base: position 95,378 of record CAYQKX010000011.1, read on the forward strand.
TCTCTAATTTGACTCAGTCCTTCGTCAGTCACCGCTGTAGACTTCAAGCATAGCGATAGTCGTGCAATCTGTGGCGGTAACTTGCTCAAAATTCTGATGCTATCGTCACCAATCTGCTTGCCTTCCAGATATAAATACAGCCGATAGAGGGATGATACCTGCGACAAGTCACGAACGATTGAATCATCTATATCCTGGAGTGTTAAACTCAGGGTGCTTATCCTCGTCTCTTTCAGTGGAACGAGGTTTGCTTTACCACCATTGGATTCGATTGTCAGGCTGGAAAGCTGATTAAGCGCGCCTAAATCGTGGTTATTTACGTTATCTCCGATCGTTAAAGTCTTCAGTCCTGTGAATTTGGAAAGCCAACTTTGGCTGATTGGTTTGCCATCCGGTACTACTTCGAGCTCGGTCAATTTCTCTAATTTACTGAGCGCCTTCAACCCCACTTCGGAAAAGCCGCTAGAATAGTTGAGCTTGACCGCATTGATTTGCGGCTGTTTTGCGATCCAAAACAGTACGTTATCATCGAGGACAGAATAATCCAAATCAATCGATGAAAGGGACAAGTCTGCAAGTTGTTTGATTCCGGAGAGAGAGATTTTCCCGCGCGATGCGGTCAGATGATCAATGCGAGGGAAGCCTTGAAGTTGTATTAGATCGCAGTCGTGCGGGTACGCTGCAATACCTCGAACGCGCCCCTCATGATCGGAAACAATACAATTGGGTGTTTGAATTCGACTGATTTGTTGCATCAGCGCGCGCTGTCGATAGTTTCGCAGCCCCTGGATGTTCAGTGTCTGACTTAGCAAAAGCCGACTGACCTCATCAAGTTCGCTGTTACGGTTCTTGAGAAAACTCTGCAACCAAATATCTGCCTGTGGCAAGTTGCTTTTAGTTCCTATTCCGTACTTGTAGCATCTACTAACTGCAAGTTCTCCATTACTATTTTTCTGATTAGCGGCATTCGTATAACATCGAAATGCTTCTGCCTTGTCCGCGGAAACGCCTCGTCCAGTTTCTAGCATCAGGCCCAGTCTGTAGCACGCTTCTGCATCACCCTCCTGCGCAGCCTTTCTAAAAAGAGCAACGGCTTTTGCCTCATTGCGGTTGATAGTTTTCATTCCGCGCTCATTCAGGTATGCCAGGTTGAATTCTGCGTCGCGGATATTCTGCTCTGCGGCTTCAGTTAGCAGTTTTTCGGCCAGCTGATACTCATCAACTCTTTGACTATTTATGATAAAGGCGGCGAGCATGTTACCGGCGATTGCATCGCCGTGCTTGGAAGCCCTCCTCAAAAGGTCTACAGCCTCTGCTATCTTGAAGCGATGGAAAGCGTTGATCGCTAACATACGCTCAGACAATCCGTCTCCCTTTTTACTGGCTTCTAGAAACAATTCTCTAGCTTTGGTTTCCTCTCTGGGAGTGCCAAGTCCCATCAGATAGCAATATCCGATGAGTCCAGTTGCGCTGGTGTACCCTTTTGCTTGAGCCGAGCGAAATAGACTCAATGCCCTATCGGGGTCCGTGCTTGTCCCGTCGCCCTTGAGATAGCGCTTACCGAGGTACACTTGCGCGTCGCCGTTGCCTGTTTGAGCCAGAGCAATCACCGCGACCGGTCCCAGCTTTTCTGCAGCATCCGCGGCATTCTTACTTTGTAGCCATGGATACATGATCAGGGTAGCTAACATGGTTGAACATACAACTATCCCACTCGCAAATATGACAGCAGTCTTGAGTGTTCTTTTTCTGGGAAGATCATCGTCCTTTTGTTCCACGACGTATCGCTTTCGGTGACCAGGTTGCTTGATGAAGACAGGGTTATCAGCAAGCACTGTCAGTAGTGCTTGCTTCAGTTGGTCAACCGAGGAGAATCGATCGTCTCGATCTTTTTCTAAAGATCTCTGGACAATTCTCTCCAATTCAGCAGGAATCGCTTCCCTTGTAAATTCCTGCAGCACAGGCACCGGTGACTCAGCATGTTGAAGTAGAATTTCGAGAGCCGAATCACCGATAAAAGGTGGCCGTCCAGCAATACAGTGGAACAAAACGCAACCGATTGAGTACACCTCGGATCTCGCATCATAAGATTCGCCGGTGGTTTGATCGGGGCTCATGTAAGGTGGTGTACCTACTATGGTCAGCCCCTGGTCTGTGATAGTTTGGCGGTCAAAGCTAATGCTGAGTGCCAAACCAAAATCAATTAGCTTCGCAGATGGGTTAATGCTTTCGGCATCTTCCAATAAAATATTATCGCAATTGAGATCGCGATGGTAAATGTCGTTGCCATGTGCAAAGATCAAACCGTCGCATATCTGGATAATGATGTTGATGGATTTTCTCCAGCCCAAATTATCTCGATCGCTTAGAAGCTTCGAGAGGCTTATTCCCTCAACAAACTCAGTCACCATGAAAGGATTCCCGTCAGCGGTCAAGCCAAAGTCTTTGACCTGAACTATATTGGGATGAACGAGCTTGCTGACCGTCTTAGCTTCGTGTTGTAGTTGTAGCATCAATCGTGGGGTCACTCGGCGCAATGTCTTTATGGCGACAATATGACCGAGATACCGATTACGACACTTCCAAATTCGTCCAGAAGCACCGTGACCGATCAGTTGAATGGGTTTGTAATTCTCCAGTGGAAATGTTTTTGGATCGACCTCGATTTCCGGCTCGTCGGCTCTCACCTGTTGTAATGAATTCCGTTGAACAGCTGTGGGGGCGAGGAGCTCCGAAGTTGTTATTCGCGGCTCAGGTGTTTCACAGCTACATAGGTCGTGCCGAAAAATCCACTGTGTCAAGCTGCCGTGTCTGCCGGACTCAATCTTTTTGGTGCAGCGAGCACAGATCGTGATGGTCGCACTTGTATTCGCTGCGTTGGTGCTATCAGCCTGAAGGAAATCGCAGATGCATCGGTCTACCTGCGGATTGGAAAACAAATTTTGAATGTCGGCTAACTTTTGTTTTCCGCACACGCTACATCCGGTCATCAGGCGCTCGAGTTCTTTGTTTGTCTGGATTCGGGATGCCGTCTTTGGTGCCAGTTCGTTCGGTTAGAAAACGAGTCAGGAAAGCCTTGAACTCCAATCTTACTTTCCCACAAATAGTACCATTATCGCTGGGGTACGACCGAACGTTCAACGTTTTCTCACTTTGTCGTTGAAAAAATCAGGACTGTCCGCTTCGCAATATTGGCTCGATCCTCATTATTGATGAAGTATAGCGTGATGTTCCTCGCTGAGGATTCTACAGCTTGAGCGATCGAATCACTCAGTGTCGCCCAGATGAATGTTTAGTTAAACCGCGAGTCGCCCCGATTAATGCCGATCCATCCGCCGAAGCAAGCGGTATTCACAAGAAAACCCGGATACTACAAAAACCACCTCTTTTTCGGCTTATTTCGCCTCAAATGAGAAGATAGAGCGTCAAGGTTCGAAGTAATTGCCGCATTGGTTTCTTCTAGAGGTAGTTTCAGCCTGTCGCAAAGCTCGAAGAACAATTCCTCAGGGCAGGTATATCTGACAATAATTAGAATGCGTGAGAGCTGGCTAAAATGCCCTTCTTTCAATGCTGCGTTTGCCAGTTTCACGAGGGTTGACAGATCGTTTAGATGCGCCAGGTTCGAAATTAGTGGATTAGCGAATTTGGGATTCTCCATCGAGGGTGTGACGCAATTCGAAAGATTATTCAGTCCCTGAAGGACGGCTATGAGCTCGTAGGGGATCGTGAGTTCGCTTTTAGCCGTAACTTCGCACGCAATACGCATTGCTTGTACAGCTCTAACTTCTGAAGCCTGGAGTTGTTGAAGTCTCTCCGCCAAAATCACAAAAACATCGCGCACATGCTCAGGCGGACCGGATGCCATTATGCTCGTGCTCAAAAGCGTCAGCTCTTCTTCGCCGGGCCCTAATTGTGCCATCGAAAAAATTGCATCTACCAGGTTTTCCGACTCTCTGACATTGAGCTTGCGCAGATCCAGCACACATGCGTTAATTAATGCGATAGTACTTTTATTCGGCTTTCCAATGCTCTTCAAGTACTGAGCCATGTCTTCGTAGGTTCCGACCACTGATTCGTTCTTATCGACTCGCGCCAGAAGTCCGATAATGCGGTCTAGCATAGCATCGGTCAATGCCAGCGATTTTGTTCGATCAGCTTCTCGCAGTACTGACCATGCGCTGCTCACGACGTCGGCCGCCATCCCGCGCTCCTTTCCATCCAGCAGCTGTTCGCAGAATTCCACAAGCAACTCAAAGAGGGGGAGGTATTCCAAAAGGTGGTGACGAATTTCGGTCTTGATCAACTTTGGTAGCTCGCCCTTCTTTTGGTGCTCCTTCAGCAATTTGAATGCGCCTGCCTTGTCTTCCGTCTGATATCGCTGAAGCGCAAGATAGATAGCCGGTCTTGCCGCGAGGTAATTCTTGGCATTCTGCAGAGAAAGCAGAAAATAGTTCGATGCCAGAGCTGGCGTGGCAGATGCCTTGTAACAGCAACCGAGTCGAAACAAGCACAAGAAATAGCTCTCCGGCTCTGTCTGTTTCGTTGTCTCAATCACCTTATAGAGCATCTGAAAACTCACCAGAGCTTCATCGTAATCGCCTCGATCAAAAATCCTTTGAGCTTCGATCAGCTTTTTCTCGATAAAACTGGTCGGCGCGAACCACAATTGAAACCCATCCCATCGCGCTTGTAAATGCTCTTGCACAATCATAACTGCGGACTTTGATTGGACGGTGGGTCGAGCCGCTCGGATCAAAGCTGCGTCATCTTCAATAAAGCTAAAATCAGGCGAGTTGGTGATCGAGCAATCCTCTTCGGTCAGTATGACTTCGATTAATACTCGTTCTTCTCGCGAATGAGGTAATGACGCCAAGATAGACTCTGGTGCATTCAGTGCTGGTATCTTTCCCGGATCTGCCCAGAGCATTTTCTGAATTAGCATTGCAGCTTCAGTAATATGAGAAGAGGAGTGATTCAACAGTGCTGTGAATAACTTTGATTCTTCTGGATTGGCAAGATCACTGCGTCTGAAAAGCAAGCTATCATCGCCGTCGCAGTATTCCTCATAGAGAACCGGATCGATCGCAATGGATAAAATCGCCGTGTGAAGCAACCAGGCGGAGAAATTGTCTACATCCTTATCGTAATGTTTTGAATTTCGACTCGGGTGTTGATAATTAGGGTGCCCAAGCTCGAGGCTCTGTTTGCCGGCAAGCGCCGGGACAAAAAGGGCATCGTAATCCACAAGCCTGAGACCATCTGTGGTCACGAGAATGTTGCCGTGTTGAAGATCTCCATGACTGATACCGGCACGCTTAAGATCATCCATCATGCCGTGGAATTGGACGAGCAAACTCCTCATAGTTTCTGTATTCTGGTAATTCCTCAGCACATATTGATCGAGTGTATCGCCTTCCACCCACGGCATTTTGACTAGAGGAAACCATTCACCTTTGATTTTGATGCCGTTTTCTAGATAGTGAAAGTCAATCGTACACTCAAGATCGTCGATCAAAACGAATTCGCTAACTTTCTGATATCGCTCGCGCTGCTCGACTCGATTGACAAGAAAACAACGAACCGCCCAGGCGCTTTTGCCAACCGTGATTTTGTAAACAGAGGCGAAGGCTCCGGTCATCGATTTCGGTAGCCCAAGAGCATTTGTCTCTACGATGCCGCTCGCTAATTCGGCATCACCAATAAAGATGTGAGGACTTTGAATTGATTCGTTGTAGTCTTGTGGTGTTGGCCAGAAACTCGGCGTCATCAAAGTCTCATCCTTTTCGGATCGTAAGAATCAGCGTATCAGTTTTTTTTCCCATAAATAAAGATGATCCAAATTTGTTAGTCTTCACCTACCCGCTATGTTCTAAGTGCACGAAAAGCGCGTCTAATGCAGTCTGTTACAATGACACTACATGCGATGGCATCAGTGTGGTCGAAACCGCAATGGCAATCTCACTGTGAATTGCTGCCAGTAAGTCCAGCATAAATCAAGGATATCTTGAAAGGTCGGGCGGTGGTCGTGTTCAAGACATGATTCCCGTCTCCGAAATTCCAACTAGCGACTTGGCAACGGAGTCGAAAGCCCACGAAAGAACTGACACCGACTTACACCTGCGTTCTGAAGCCTTATCCTCTCTGCCCTGAGAGCGGTTCTCTATAGTTGTTTACATAACCGTCATCAATCCTTCTTGAACCTGCTATACGGTCAGCATGTCGCTGATTGGTTGACTCACGCCATACGAGCCTTTGTTAGTAACAGCCGAGCGCGACGCATGATCAACAGATCATATACTTGGGAAAAAAGAAGGAGTAACCCATGTCTAAATACCTTACAGGTGCCTTTCTCTGTGCGGCTTTTGTATTCAGTCAATCAGCTTGCATGGCTGATGAATTGCAGTCGTCAACCACCGTTGAGACGTCAACCCCGATCGAGAAAAGCACTACCAAAGTCAAAGAGCGTTCCGATATCACCGGTAGTTCTACATCTGTCGAAAAGACTAAAGAAACACCGAATGAAAGCTCTTCCTCCAGTTTTCAAGCTCAGGAAGGAATCGGTGGCAGCAAAGTGTCCGCATCGAACCGCAAAGTAAAACAGCATGCTGATGGTAGCGTGAGCGCACGAAAATCTAGTGAATCACATCAAGTTGATGCTACAGGTTCCCAACACACCAAGTCGGAAGCCGCCACGAAAGTAGACTCGGATGGTTCTACCACCAAAGTCGAACATGAGTCGAAAACAAAGACTGAATAGTCGGCGTAACAACTCATCGACCAAACTGCAACTTGCGCACTATATCCGGTGCGCAAGTTGTTTAGTCTTGAAAAAAATAGCACCTCTCGCGCGGTGGTTGTAATGACCAAGAAGAAAAATGCGAGAGTAACTGGAACAGAATTCCACAAGATTGAGTCGCCATCCGTTCTCTCAACTGAATTCAATCCTGACCCGATGCCACCGGTCTTACCTAATCGATAGAAATTCATTGCAAATGATTCGAATTCGATTGACAATTTTGGTTTCTCACAGCCACACTGTCCTAAAATAGGTATGAGTTAAAACCCCGGTCTGAGGAATCTATGAGCAATTCGGAACCAAGGCTTCCGGTATTAGTCAATATGACCACCGGAGAGCGGTATGTGTTAAACAGTCCGACCATATCGCTGGGACGACATCCTGACAATCAGATTGTCTTGCCGGATGACGGCTATGCGTCTTCAAATCACGCTCGCATCTACTGGGACCAGGGGCAATGGCTGGTCGAGGACCTGCAAAGCAGCAACGGTACGAAAGTTAACGAGGTTCTCATAACGACTCCGCATCCTCTCAGCCCATATGATGTTGTCAGGGTTGGCAGAACCGAATTTCGAATCGAGTAACTTTTCAAGAGATACTCTAACAAAGCCTGGTCCTCTGACGGTTGTCAGTCGCCGGGTGAGTAATCTGTTTCCATGAGTCGCTAGCTTTACTAAAAGCTCAACACGCTCGAACTAGAGGGTACTTCAACACGCTTGAGTTTTGAGGGTACTGCCACGATGTGCCGGCGTCCCAGTGGCTGCGCGTGCGAACAATTTCCCTGTATCCAAGATGCAAACTAGAGCGCCGTGGCGTACTGCTTTACTTCAAAATGAGACCGAATTCAGCGTGAATCCGAATTCATCGGAACTTCCCGACTAAAGCCTTCGCCCGAATACGGTTGACTGGGCTGACTTCCGCTCGACTGTGTGCTCGAGTTCGTCGAACTGTCATTGCCGGAGCCTTGCTGATTTCCACTCGACGGTAGGTCCGAGTTCATCGGAACATCTTTGTGAATCGTCTGCCAGCCGCCGGCCGGGCGTTTCGACGTCACGCCTTCTGAGCTCGAGGTCGACGAAGACGTAGTGGAATCCGACGATGAGGTCGACGAATCGGACGCTCTCGATGGAGTCGAGCTGGAGGACTCGCCTGCAGACGAGGAAGAATCCGGTGTTGTCGCTTCTTGGACTGAAGGAAGTGAAACAGAGGGCATTGAACCACCTGGTATCAACACGAACCCGAGTGCGATCAGCGCGATGAGAATTAAGACTCCTCCAACGATCATAAGAGGCAACGCGCGTTTTTTCGCTGATATGGGGCAGTCTCGCGTCATGAACTTTCCGTCTTCGCGTTTGTACAGGCGCGGTTTCTCAATGTTCTCGCGCTGAAAAATCAGCTTGAGAGCTTCCGGAAGCTGCATGCCGTCAAAGTTATAGGCTTGCGCTTTGCACTTCGTGCAGAAAGCAACTTTGTCGGAGGACCGCGCCTCTTCCCATCGCCACGGACATCCCGGAGAGGTCATTTTGTAGTTTTCGATGGGTTGAAGAACTTTCAGCGCCTGGGTTTCGATTCGCTGCTTCTCAGCCGCTTCCAATCGTTCTATCGGCTTGGCTAAATGATTCAATAACATCTCTTTGTCCAGCAAAGTCTTTGGTGCATTGCGGTCAGGCAGCGGATTGCGGCCAGTCATATTAGCGGACTGATAAGGGTCATCCGAATAGAGCTGTTGACCTTGATCTGAGACACCAAAGCCGGAGTTGGGGGGAATGCTGTGATCGGGAAATGGTGCAGCGGATCTGGTGCTCTGAAGATCGCTAAAACTTTGACTATCATTGAAGTTAAGTTGGGACTGGACGCCGCTCTGTGACGACTGGAGAGCGTCGGCGAAGCCAGAAATGTCGGTCTCCAGAAGCGTCCGAGATACGTTGCGGTCCTGGCTCATGGGGCGTTGCACAGGATCCGTATGCGGCGCGACATTCGGATCTGGCTGCGCCGCCAGTGAATCAGCGAATTGCGGCAACTCGTGCTCTAAGAGGGTTCTGGACACTTCTCTTTCTTGGGTGTGCCCACGCGGCGGCGCGGCTTGAGGCTCGTTAGACGCTGTGAGCGAATCTGAGAACTGAGGTAACTCGTGCTCGAGGAGCGTCCGCGATACATTGCGTTCTTGTGTCGGTCTTTGAGGTGGCTCAGTTGGCACTGGCGCAGACTCACTCAAGCGACCATCACTGAACATGCTAATGTCAGTTTCCATTAGTGTTCTGGCCACATCGCGATCTCTCGGTGGTGCTACCGCAGGCGGAGAGTCGCTCGAAGCGGGCGCTACCGGCACAGTCGTATCAGTTGTTGCCGGTCGAAGGCGCTCTGAAAATTGCGATATGTCGGTTTCCAGCAGTGTCCTGGATACAGGTCGATCTGAAGGTGGGGCTGCCGCCTCGGGCGGAGGAGACGGTTGTGCCGACTGCGGCGCTTCCGGCGGCGCTGGCGTCAACATATCGGAAAACTTCGATATATCTGTTTCTATCAATGTTCTTGCAATCTCTCGACTGTGCTTCGGGAATGGTTGGACCCCTGTCGGATGTCGCGGCGCTTCGGCTTCCGGCGCTCCGCTGTTGCTTATCGCCGTCTCATCAGGCGAATCAGCCGAATCTTGCGTTGGAACCAAGCTCTTCAACCACGGGAAATTATTCAGTTCGTCCTGTGGCTGAGCGCTCTGAGACTGGTCCTTCCGAGACTCATCTGGTTGTGGATTGTTGTCTGTTTTCTTTGTGGTCATAGCTCTGAGCATTTGCTGAGGCAGGGGTATCGCGCGGGCTCCCAGACACACAATACCATGATAGCCAATAGTGATTGTTAGCTCCAGAGTAGATTTAATTGGGTCTAACCGCCCATGGGTGTTTGCTCTGCAAACTTCCTTCATTGAAACGACTGGCGACCTTGCCTTTTTTCGAGAGGATGAGGACCTTTTGGGTCGAGCTTGCGGTGTCCGATCGACATGCAATTGACAAGGAACATTCGGTGTAACACCTCTCAGATCCTATCGTCCAGTCATTCGCATCGGCGGTTACATCAAAGATGTACACCACTATATACGGTGCCGATTAGACTGAATACTCGACCAATGATTCGATTGATCTAATCGCATCTGGATCTGGGTCATTTCTTCACGGAAGTGTGCGTCACTGTTTCTAACTATTACGCCGGAGAACTACAGACTGATGGTATCAAGTATGATGCCTCTAATATCAATTTTTAAGTAGGTTTGAAATTCGAACCACTCGTTTGATTAACTCTTTTGATTAACTCTTTTGTTTAACGAGTTGCCAAAATGGCGATGTATCTAATGCACTGACAATCATGCCTGGCGGATCGGACTGGGAATCGCTAAAATAGTCTGCGTTGACGCTAGTAGCCAAAGGATTGAAATGACGTTTCACCGTGACGGCAGTGCCGCGAGATGACTGCACGCGACTGTGCTAGATCCAACTTTGTTAGAAGATATCAGCCCGCTGTTTGGTGCCTTCTTGCAGTCGTCCTGATAATTGTTTATCTACCCTTCATTTCCGGTGCATGTGTATTCTACCGAAGCGACTCCAGTCTTTTTTATGAACCTTTCTGCAACTTTGTAGCCTCCGCATTTCGCACGGGACGGCTTCCAATGTGGAATCCTTATTCCTACTGCGGAATGCCCCAACTTGCGATTACTTGCCCGTGCATGTTCTACCCGCCGAATTTGCTCTATGTCGCTTTGCCTTTCAGCAAAGCACTTGCCTGGTTGCAAATTGCCCATCATGTTTTATTCGGTTTCGGAGTATTCGCATTGAGCAGAACTCTTGGTTCTGGTCGGCGAGCATCTTTGCTGGCAGGCTTTGCCATGGGAATGAGTGGCTATAACTTTGCCACCGCCTTTAATTGCACACTGATTGACACCGTAGCGTGGCTACCATTGGCCTTGAATTCGTTTTTTAAACTTGAACTTGCCACGAAGCAAAAGTGGCGTCAACAATTTATATGCGCCGCAGCGTTGTATGGAATGATTCTCCTTGCCGGACGACCGGAAATATGGATGCCCGGTAGTGCACTGATTGTGTTTTGCATTTTTGCTTCGCAATTGCGACGGCAGCGGTTGGACCATGAGGCTTCGCGAAAAGACGACCGTTCTGAGTGCAATGATGGCGGTACTTCAGGAGCAAACCGCCGACTAAATTTAGCAAAACTGATCTTCGCTCGTGGCTTTTTTGCAATGGTAATCGGAATCATGATCGCGATGCCCGCATTCTTGCCGACGACTGAGTGGCTAATGTACTCTCCTCGCTCGCTCGGTCTGGATGCTACAAATGTCTTGCAGTGGAGCGCGGGCTGGTACGACTGGCTCGGTATGCTTCTGTGCGAGCCGCTAGGTGACATGGGCACTAGCGGTAGCGCATTCTTGCCGTTAATCGCCGGAAAACCGGGTGCCATTCAGTACATTTATTCGCTTTTCGTTGGTCCGGCAATAATCACACTCGCACTCTGGGGTCTGGTCGCGAGCACAAAAAGGACGGCCTTTGTACTACCGGCATTAATGCTTGTAGGCATCCTGGTGGCTAGCGGTGGCAACATACCTGGCGCGAGTTTTGTCGTCGATCACGTATCCTTTCTACGGGTTCTTCGTTATCCAGTAAAACTTGGTATTTTCGTTGACATCGCTCTATGTATTCTGGCCGCCAGAGGAATGCATTTCGCGCTGAAGCAACCAAAACAACCGATAGCGCAAATTACTGCAGCCCTATTCTGGATTCTAATTGCGGTCATTGTTTTCCTGATTTGGTTGTTCCCCGATTTATTCTTCAAGATAAATGGAAGAACAACAGTTGAAACCATTCAAATCGCAACCAGCAACATCTGCAGCCAGTCGGCCGTTGCAATTGCAATTGGCTTGATGCTTGTGCAGCTTCGCCGTATGTTCGCCGTCGCAAAGATCACCAGGTCAGCGTTTGAAAAGAGTGTAATGATTCTCGTTTTTCTACCTCTGTTTTATGCCGCGTTTTCAATACAGCGAACCGGCGGCAACCCTGATTTCTACAGAACTCAGAGCTTAGCGGTTAAGATACAACAACATCGCCTAAATACTGAAAAGTCTCCGCGACTATTCACAATCGACCTTGGTGAGTGGCACCCATCAAAATTGTTTATCGAATCCGACAATTCGACCCTCACGGAGCAAAACCTTCAATACGACCGTCAGATCTGCCATCCGAATACACATATAGATGCCAATCTCAGGCAAACATTTGGGTACGAAGGATCATCCACAGCAGCCATTCAAGATCTAGTTCATTCGGCAATTCTAGAAGACACAAAAGCAAGGCAATCAAAACATCCTTCCCTCTATCCCGACTTGCCGATTTACCGAATATGCCGACTAACAGCGGCCGGAAGCGTGATGTCCAGGTCGTATACCTCAGACGATTTCGGCAACAAGTTAGCTGATTTTCCGACACTCAGCGACAAGTTCTTCGATCTTGTAAGCGATGATTTAAAACTGAACGTCAAACTATACCGCGTGCACAACCCTCTGGCTCGAGCGTATTTCCCGGAAAAATGGTCGTTTGAAACTGCCGACGAAATCAAGATAAAGATTTTGGATGTAGAGCATCCAGATATAGATCCAGAGAAACATACCTATATTGCCATGGCATCACCTGTAGCGTCAGATGATGCATTAAGCAGGTCCGCCACCGAGACAGATAACTCACAAGTTGGTGCTGTCGAGTCAATCGTTTGGTCGATTGATGAGCCTGAATACACCAAACTGACCGTTAAGACTTCGAAGCGGCGTTTGCTCGTGGTATCAGATAGCTTTTATCCCGGCTGGTATGCAAAAATCGACGGCACCCCAGTTGAATTGCTGAGAGTCAATCAGATCAACCGTGGTGTATTTGTCCCCCAGGGCAATCATACGGTTGAATTCAACTACTCCCCAATGAGCTTAAAAATCGGAATTGGATTATTCCTTTTATCGATCTCGATCTTGATTGGATTGGCTGTCAGTCAAAGACGGAAGTAAGGATTGGTTGCTATGATAGTGGATGTCCTCGCTGGAGAAACAAATGGATCGAAACTCATGGATCTTAGCAGCCGCACTCGGAGCCGTCTTATCTTCGGCATCAGCGGCTCATGCCACCGGATACGAAGCCTGGTACTCTGCGACGACTGAGTCGGGGAAATCACCTGTATTTCCCGCGAAGGTCCATACCTACTATGACGGAAAGACCTATTACAGCAAGACCAAAAGTGTTATGGGCGACTCGCTCGGATACTTTGTAGAATCGTCACTTGATCCTACCGGTGTCGATTTCGTAAAAAGTCTTGGCGCCAAGTATCTCGGAAAGAAGTCAATTAGCGGCACCGAATGCGATGGCTATGAATTCAATGATCCGATAGAACAACAACTGACTGAAAACTGGATAGACAGCACGGGACATCTCTACTATCAGCTTGTGAATAAAACGGCAGATTCAGATGCACGATACCAGAGGACCAGAACCAGCTTCACAATGAATCCAGAGACATGTTCTCTGACGACCGACGCTGACATTGTGAGCAGTCACAATCCAATCGGCAATAACCCAACTACAGTCGCGCCGAATGACGACGAGAGCGCCTATGCGTCACAAGGAATGACCAAAACAAAACTCAAGCCACCCCAGGGACAGACAACAATTCCGGCGAGAACTGAGGATGGCTCTCAGTAGTTCGATTATTCCCGAGTCTGATGAAGACGTCTTTTCATTCGTTGTGCTTCCGTGCTGCGATCGGTTCGCCCCAAGCAGACAACATAGTCCTGAATAAAGTCTTGAAACGCGGGATGGCTATCTATATCGTACTTGTCTGCTAGTCTTTAAACTATTGCATTGGCGCGTCTGTTCTCGAAGATCGTGTTGTGCGATGAGAGCGCATCGAATCTGATCTAACTCACGACGAGACTTCGGGACGGCCTCGCCCGCGAGACTCAGCAATCTTGCAACAATCTCGCTATAGCATTTCAACTCAACAAATAGGCTGGGGGAGGATGTGCTGATCGACACTATTGGCACTATCAAGTTAGGGTCCCGAAGCTAATCGTCTATACACAATTGGATTGGGGACGACCGGACATGGTTTCCGACGGTAAGCTTGCAGCTTCCGACGATAGCGAAGATCAAAGGCGATTACCGCCAGCATCTCAACTTGATTCCAGCACGATAGGGTTCCCATCATTCCTCTACGACAGGGACAGGGAGCGGGACAAAGACAAAAACCGCAATTCCTCGTTGCCGTCGCTAGAAATCGATGACGACTCCAAGGAGGACAGCAACTCGGAGCCGGGTACCAACGAAGACGGTATTTCTAGAACGGATCAAAATGAGAGTGAGCCGTTCGATTCAGCCGGACAAGTGGGAGAAGCAACGGGCAATCCCGATCAATCTGGCAGCGACAGTGAATTCTTAAACTTCGATGAGTCCGAATCCTATGTGGATGCATCAGAATCTTTCGGGCTTTCAAAACGAGAGGGCGGAAAACTTGTCGAACTTCACACCGACAATGCCTCCTATCGTCTTGGAGTAAAAGACGGAGAATACAACACATTCAAAATCACAGATTCAGCTGGTAAAACTGTCGCTTCCCACACTGGTCGAATCTCTGTGGATGAGCGAAAAGGAGAGATTACTGTACTAGAGGATAGTAGTAAAGGCGGTATCACTACTGTCACTAAGTATGGGTTTGACGGCTCTGTTATACAAAATCAATTCGACCGCAACAATCAGAAAACGATGACAATCAGACAGCAGCTCGAAGGCGGTCGATTGCGAGACACAGGCACGACTAAATACGAATATGCGGGTGCACCAGAGTCGAAATCGAAGGCAGCTACCGCGTCTGACTTTGACACTCAAGGCCGACTTATCAGCAAGCGACACTTTGATTCTCCCGAAGATCTGAAGGCAGGCAAACCGTCACTAACAGAATCAGTCTCCTATCAGAATAAAGGTTCTAAATCTACAGAACAGCGAATTTTGACTAGCGGCGCGTCCTCGAAAGAGGTCGGACGAATTACGAGCACCAGAGATATAAATACTGGTGAAACGGTCGTAGACTCAAAAATGGCAGGGGCCAGAGGCACCATCGACCATCAAATTAAATTTGATAAGTTTGGCTCGCTGAAAAAGGTGGATGCTCAAATCGATGGGCAAAAAATTAGCGCCGACGTTGCAGGCGGCAGGATCCACGATGTCATTGTCGATGGCAAGCCCAGCACGACTCTCCCGAGAGGCACAGAGAATAGAGTTCTCAATACAATCAACGAGACTGTCACCGGAATCCGTGAAGAATTCAAAATCAAAGGATTTGATCTTCCAAGCGATGTAAAGTCAACTCCTGAAAGAAGTGGTACTAATCCTGATGGCACTTTAGTAATCCCTGATGGCATGGGCGGTTCAACTACGCATCAGGTCAAGGCAGGCAAAATACTGGACGGTGGCAAAGAAGTCGGTACCATCAATGATGCCGGCGAAGTAAAGCTCGGAACCAAGACCTCGAAGATTGCCGACAGCACTGGTATGGCCTTTCATGGTCTAGGAAGCGATGGATCTCGTCTAACGCTGACAGCGAAAGATGATGCGGGCAAACTCACCGGAATTCTGTCCAATCCATATGGTAAGGAACGTCACTTTGTAATTTCAGGAAAGGTTTTTGATGAAGGCGGACAATTCCGCGGAGATATTGATAACGAAGGACAATTCTTGAAGGCAGGTCGAGAAGCAGTCCATGCTGATGTTCTCAATAAAGAGTACGCCAACTGGTCATTTATCGGTCGCGAGTCTGGCAACGATCGATCGCTCGTCGCGACGCCTGATGCCGCCTGGGGAAAAATATTCGTCCCGGACAAATCTGGGAAGTCGAATGAGTACGAAGTAAAAAGTGGCATGCTCATCAACAAACAGACTGGAAAGCAAGAGGGACTTGTCTATCCACCCGAGATGCAAAAGGATTTTAGTATCAAGGGTGGTGCAATCCAATGGTTCTCCGAGGCTTCTACCGGAACACCAAAGCCGCTCGCCGATCATCGAGGGCTGGTCTTCGATCTTCAGCTGAAAGGCAGGAGCGGTGAAGCCAGTCTGCCTCTCAAGGGAGTGGCGCTGGGTGCGGAGAAAATTGGTGCAGACGGTAGTGCGGTTCCGGATATCGGCGGACTGTACAGCATGGAGCAGGGGCGTCGTGCCGATAAGATGCGGAGCGAAATACTCGACCAACGTGTCGAGGAAGAAAAGTCACATTGGGGCCGCCGCTTCTTGTTTCAATACCAGGACCATGTTGATACGGCCACGAGAGCCCGTGACAATTTCCAAGAGAATAGCTCTGCTCGAAGGAATATTCGCGATCGAGCTCTTAGCACGGGTAGGTTGAGCGATACCGAACTTGATGGCTTAAGTGGTGCCGTCGGGACATCAGAAGGTCTTCGAGAAGTACATTCTATATCGGAATTCAGAAATCATCTCAATGATAACAAGCGGGCACTCGAGCAACTTCCAGACGACCCTAAAGAGATTAGCGGGAAAGTCAAAATCCCTACTTGGAACAACGGTCAGGTCGTAGGCAATAAGCAGTATTCAATCGAGAAAGGTGAAATCAAGGACGGATCCGATGTGATTGGCAGAATCAAAGATTCAAGCGGTCGCATCGAACTGCGTAATACATCCGCAGATCAACAACGAAAAACGGACCAACGCATGGCCGATCTTAAAGGCGCTCATTGGCAGCTTGATATTCCTGGCTCTGGTCAACTCAACTGGATATCAATGGGAGATCGCGGTATCGCCAGTGTCGACTCTCTAAAATTTCAGGCCAATCAGGAAGTGAGACTCGCGAAGAAGGTCCACGACGAGGGCAACAGCTCTGCTTCAGGTGACCTCTATCGCGACACTCAAAACAAAGCAAGACTGTACTCACGAATTGTAGACGGAATCGCCCGGCACGGAGTACAGAGTCAAGCCGATCTCAACTATCTTGCAAACGGTATCGGAAAGTACGTCGCGGCAGACCTTTCGGATCCGAAAGAACGCGCGGAGCGAAGACGAGAAGAGTCTCAAAAAATCAACCTACCTTCGATGAAAACCAGGTCTGATGTAGATGCAATTAGTGGTGGCAAGCTAAGAGTAGGGAGTGATGTATTCGAGATCGGAAAGTCAGGTAGTCTCCATCGTGTGCCAAGTGATGGGTCTCCCAGAGACCAAACAGCAAAACCAAGTGGAAAACTAATTCCTGGCTACCAGGTGGAAATTGACGGCCGTCGAATAGACCTCAACCGAGCAGAGCGTGTCCTGATGGAGTTTCAACAACATAAAGAAACCCATCAAGTTATTGGATTTGGCGACCAAAAGGTCACGGGCAATCATGGTGTCAAGGGTGGTGGTCTGGTACCAGTCGAGGAAATTCGTCGTACAGCGGCTCTGAATGCCGATAAAGCTGCTAACGCAAGAGACGATTACTTTGCTAACAAGCCCTATCTCACTGGACATGTTGGTGCCTACCTCGGCAGGAATAACACCTCGACTATTCTTAAAGACATAGGCACTCTAGGTACGAGGCGCCTGTTCACCGATGGCAAACCGGATGCCGGAGGAGACGTCGAAGACACAGTCAGCTCGGCCGCCCGGTTCGTCGAACGGCAGGGCGAAGTGATGGACAAGAAGCTGACCGAGATATTTCAGGCTGGTTTTGACCCAAAGAAGCTGGATAATCCATCTCTCGACAACAAGCTCGCTACTCTAGAAATTGTAGGATCCGAGCAGCACAGCAGCACTTCGGACTCAAAGTCAATTGCAGCCAAAGGCAAGGAATTGCAAGAAAAAACCGCCAGTAGTATTAAATCAGGTGTCATAACCGTGGCAACCGCCGGAATGGGTAGTGCAGCTTATATGGCCGCCACCAAGGTCGGTGCCACTGCCTTGCAGCGAGTTCAAGGCACCGCAGCTATTCTGGGATCTGCCGGCGTTAGAGGTGGAACGATCGGTACGGTGGCACATGCGTCGGATAAAAGCTCAGATGCCCTAAACTTTGCCGGCGGATTTGTGGAAGGTGGCGTCAATGCAGCAACCGGATTGTTCGACAATATACTGACCGGCGGGAAGTCTTTGAAACAAATCAAGGACGCGGCCGCACTGGCACGAAAAGAAGCTCCGATTGCTGCTGAAACGGCCATGACCTTGAACAGTATCGTTGGCAAGGTCGCAACTAAATACGGTGACTCCGCCGCATTGGCTACCAGAGCAATTGGAGAAGGAGCGAAGACGATTGGAACAACCATTGGACTATCTTCGGGACATGCAATTCGTGAGGGTGACAGCTCCAAACTGTCAGCCGAAAACATCCTTTTGGGTTCCGCCTTCATGGGTTTGGGGCACGCAGGCGGCAAAACATTACAGTCGGGTTTGAAAAGCACTCTTGGCAATAAAGTTAGCGAGGTCTTTTCGAACACACTTGCGGGAAAAACGAATGGTGCCTTGTACTCTGGTCTGGAAGGATTTCATGGTGGTTTGAAATCAGAAGCCCAGAGGATTGCTGACGAGGTTGGAGTAAGACCTGAGCTGATATCGATAAATAGTCCGATCTTCTGGCGCAATGTCGACCTCAAGAATGTTGCCGCGAGCACTCTGGAGTCAGCGTCACTAGCCGCAATTACAGCCGGCACAGTGCCATTGGCGATGAAAGCAGGAGCTCTTATCGGACGAATTCCAGTTAGATCAGCTGCATCCGGCGAGAGTGACTCGAAGACTAAAGCAAATCCTCAAGGCACCACAAGTGTTAATGACTCTGAGGTAAAACCGGCCACGCAGCCCGGCAATGGCGCCAAACCTCAAAAATCCGGTCCGGAGTCGTCTATATCGGAGCCACTGACTAAGGGTGATGGGAAGATCGTCGGACCAGAGCAGACTGTATGCGCAGAAAGTCAGGGCACGAGCGCAAAATCGAACAAGCCTGCTGACTCTCACAAGGCTGCCGATGCTTCGAAGTCCGGCAAGAGCAGTGACAAGTCGACTCCCGGAGAGCGAGGAGAGAAGGGACCTTCCCGGTTTGGAAAGATTTTGGACCAGCTTTCGAGTCTATTCAGTTCGTCTGACGCTAATAACCCTTATGCCAAATTAGGATTAGATAAAAATGCAATTAAGCGCGCTACCATATTGGAGAAAGGCAGCCACACAGTCCTGGAAGGCATCGTTATTGCCGGCGAAGGCACAGATGTCGTTGCCGGCGGCGACGCCATTGTAATTGCGTCCAAAGGAGCCAAAGTCCTTGCTCGTGAGAACGCCGCAGTGAAAGCGACTGGGAACGCGGAGATCGACGCATCCGAATCGGCTAAAGTATTCGCCTCGGAATCAGCAGCCGTGACAGTTCGTGGCAATGCGAGAGCCGAGGCATCCGGCAAGTGCAGAGTTAAATGCAAGGATAATGCCAGAGTCAAAGTGTCTGATGATGTATTGTGCGAAGCAGATGGTCGAGCCTTAGTAGAAGCTAGCGGAAAGTCCAGTGTCATTTTGCATGACCAGGCAAAGGTCACTGCCAGTGGTGACAGTTTTATCGATACAAGAGGGCGCAATACAGTTTTTGCCCACGACAATGCGAAGGTCGCCGCAAGGGCATCTACGCGAGTGGAGGCGCACGACAATGCTTCTGTGATTCTTGAGGGCAATGCGAGCTGCACACTGCGGGGCAGATCCACAGCGATCGCCAGAAACTCATCTAACGTCACGGCCACGGACTCGAGTCGAGTGACTGCACAAGACAGGGCTCGAGTCAACGCATCCGGCGATTCCACCGTGCACGCGACCGGGGCACGTGTTGTCGTAGATCTGAAAGGAAGAGCGAGCGCGTACGCCTATCAAGGAGACTCGTTCAATGGACCTACGGTCTCCGCCCGCGAGAACAGTCGAGTAGAAGCATTTGATAGTGGCTCAGTCGTTGCCACAGACAGGGCCAATGTCAAAGCATCTGGCAAAGTTCAGGTCAAAGCCGACGACCATGCTTATGTGTGCGCGCACGACGATTGTTTTGTCGATGCCATGGGTAATTCCAACGTCAGATTGAGGGGCAATGCCCAGGCCTTTGTTGGCGACAATACTACTGTGCACGCTGCGGATAATACCCGTCTATGGGCCATGACTGGCAAAGCAAAGTTAACACTCACTGGCAGTGCAGAAGCCGAAGTACAAGACCACACTCAAGTCAGCGCGAATCAAAATGCGCGAGTCTTTGCTAACGGGCACGTCAAGATTTCGCTTAAAGGGAATTCTATGGCGGAGGCGAAATTGGATTGTGATGTTGATGCTCGCGATGACACTAAGGTATTTGCTTCCGAAAAGACTCGCGTAAAAGCATCAGGCAGAGCTTCAGTTAGTGCTGATGACCAGAGTGAAGTTTTTGCCTCAGACAATACCAAAGTAACAGCAGGTCGCGAAGCGGCAGGCACTGATATAAAACCGGGACATGGATGCTATGTTGAAGCATCAGGGTCAGCGAAGGTTGAAGCCTTTGCCGGGACGGTTAGTTCGCAGGACAAAGTCAGGGTCGTCGGTAGAGGTAACTCGAGAGTTATCTCGGATGGCGAATCGCACGTGGAGTTGCACGACACAGCCAATGGGACTATACGCGGCAACTCAAAAGTTACGGCTAGAGACTCATCAAAAGTCTACGCAACCGGCAATGCCTCTGTCACTGCTGGAGATACCACTTCAATAGAAATCATTGACCAGGCAGCAGCTACTGTGTCGGGCAAAGCCAGTCTGATTAGCTACTCACGAGACAATAAAGTCACGGCATCAGGCGAATCAACAGTGGATTCATTCGGTGGCAAGATCCAGGCTCATGACAAAACGAAGGTCCATTTACGCAACAGTTCTTCCGACATGGAGGCATTCGGTGACACGAAAGTGTCCTCAGTCGGTGGTAATGTCAAACTTCACGAACGAGCCCAATTGATTGTTTTCGACGGAAGTAAGCCCGCGGAAGTAGTCGCTGGCGGTCAGTCTACCGTAGACGCTACGGGTCGAAGCAAAACCGATGCTCTGGGACGAAGGTTCAGTGGCGACGCACCTACAATCAGGGTGCAGGCAAAGGGCAATTCGACCACCAGAGGTACCGATAAAACTTCTGTAGAAGTACAGGACTTTGATGCTAACCCAAGCGTCACTGGATGCGATGTCAAAGTCTCAGGAAGCGCACAAGCCCAGACTAGAGACTGCAAAGTAAGCGCCTCCGGCAGCTCGACCGTGGACGCGACAGACTCTTCCATCCAAGCTTTCGACAACGCTACCATAAGGGCCGGAGGAAAGTCCCAGGTAGTCGCATATGACAATACCAAAGTGATGCAGCGAGGCGACGAAGTGACGGTTAGAGATTACAGGTCGAGTGGCAGACAATCGAAAAGACGTCAGTAAAACAAAGACAAGTCTTCTCGAGAAGTCGATTTCCTTATAATTTTCGGCTCGAATTAGGGTCTGATGTCGCGATTCTGAACGTTTATCCGAGCAAATTTCGCAAAGCAAGACATTACTTTGACACAATTGAAGTCTATGATGGGATTAGTTAACAACTCTGCTGTTCCACGATTCAATCTGAGTCGACTGGGCAAACAACCGATTGAGACCTTCCGCAAGCAGATTCCACGCCTAATGAATCAAGCATTTCGCGTTGTCCGAATCGTGCAGAATCAGTTAAACTCCGGGAGATCAAATCTCGCTTCTATGACTGGGATTCTAGTTGCTATCTTAAAAATGTGCGGATTCTGCGCTAAGGTCCGAAAAGTCCGAATCTCGATATAGCCCATGAATTGGGTCAATACATCGCTAGTCTGATAGCAATATTTGGTCAAACCGACAGTTCTGTTCTTTTTGCCGACGAGTAGTTAGAGAATTCTCTCGTCTTCAGCGCCTGTGGAGCAGTCATACAGATCGTAGACTGTCAGTCCGTTAGAAGACGAGATCGGTTTGCCATTTTCCCCAATTCCGTAAAGCAAGAACTTTTTATCACCGTTCGATACGACTCCGACTGTTCCGCCCTTGCCACTCCAACTTTCAGGCGGATTGCGCCGCCACAAAATGAGAGTATTGCTGACCTGATTGATCGATTGATCGTAAGCGACACGAAATCGGCCCAACTCCCTATACATCCCCTCACTAGTCGGGTACGGCAACGGCTGGTTGGGATCATATTCGCGTGAACGTTTATAGAGAACGTATAGAAGGTCGTCACACGAGGATGAGTCGGTCGGAAGCACCTTTTTTGACTTGTAGTATGCCTTCACCAGCGATGCCGTATTCTGCATATCGCGCTGCAACTCTTCCGCCGAAAAACCAATCTGCGCCTTTGCCACTGGCGTCGGGAGAAGAATGAACATCAGAATAACGATAATGACTATCACTATTTTTTCTCGGACGGACATCGACCAAGTACAAGTATACATTGGTGCGGAAGCAATGAGACTACCAGTATGCGCAGTTGCGCTAGTCATCAAAATGTGGTGATTCGTGTTTCCGATGAGTTGCTGAAAACCCGTTCTCTATCGGCTTGGACAGCATGTACAAACTCAAAGGGTCGATTTCACTTAGCGGCACTGCGCAAATCCACATCGATATAATCACCAGTTGGGTGTAGATTTAGTCACCCCCCCCCAACTGAGGAAGAGCCAGGTGTCAGACGCGGCTCCCGATATCGACGCACAACCCGCAAAGCGGGTACCCCCTATAGACGATGTCGATCTGAACTCCTTTCGACAGGATATATTTGGCTCGACCAAAACGACCGTCGATAAGCCATCGACTCTGGAACAACCGACTAACACTAATAATACTGATGGGCAAGAATCGCCAGCAGTCGCGATGATGCTCGGCGACTTCGGTTTTTCCTTTGATAAAGATCAGCTTCAGGCGCTGTTTGGTGATGAGCCTTCCAAAGATAAGGACGACAAGAAGAAAGAGGATCCGGATGCTCCGAAAAAGGATGATAAGACAAAATCTGATGATCCGACGGCGCCTCCTAAAGACGACAAGAAAAAAGATGATCTCGATGATCCTTCCAGCGGGAAGAAAACGGAACCACCAGCGCCGCCCGATAAAACTGGTGATAGCAAGAAGCTAGATCCTCCAAAGAAAGATCCGGGTAGCGACGGTCCGCGACCTGGTGGAGACGGACCCGGAGGAGATCGACCTGGTCATCGCCTTGACCGGGACGCCTTACTGAAAAGACTAGACGAACTCGAACTTAAGGTCAGAAAAGAAACTGAAGAACAGGTTGAAAAAGCAACCAAGTACATCAAAGACAAGGGCAAAGATCCAAAAGCAGCAATTCTCGAGTCGGTGAAGAACAACCATGTTACTTTCCTCGGCGAAATCCATACCGTCGGCACAGAGAATCCGCACAGAGAGATGGTGCGTGACGCCCTGAAGGAGATGCCAGCTGGATCACGTTTTGCAACCGAACTTCCTGATGTTCTAAAGCCGGTCTTCGATAAGTTCAACGCCAGTAAGAAAGGCAGCGATTTCGAGATTCCAGACAAACTCGACGGACCTTATGCGCAGGAAGCATTGGAATTGCTTCGCAAGGTGAAAGAGAAGAGCCCGGACATCATCGATATGTGGAAGGCGGCACGCGACAATGGTATCAAAGTGGTACCAATCGACAATGCGTCGTCCGTGATGCCTGACTCGGATCCGAACAAAGCTGCCGAGACGGCTCGTCGAGATCAAAATATGAAAGACCATCTTCTTAAGATGGTAAAAGACGATCCAATGTCTAAAGTAATCGCCGAGCTGGGCAATCTTCATGGGACCCGTAGCTCGAATGATAAAGACGCCTTCAAGTCAGCAGCGACACTACTCTCTGAGGATGCCGATTTCAAAAAACTGGGTGGAAAGATTCAATCTTTTTATGCCCAGATAGCAGAGGGACATGGTATTGGCGGCGCGTTATTCCCAGCAACTTTGGCGATGGATAAGCCTCGCACAGTTGGTACAAAGCAGGACGGCAAGCCGAATGACGTTGGCAAGGTACCAATCTTCGGCTCTCCGCGAGTCAACGCGCATTTTGGTCACAATCTGGACTCTTTCGACAATGTTATTGTCTATCCTCCATCGAAATCATTCTTTCGGGATCTAGAGAGAGGCGCTCCCGGCGAAGGACCGAATCGTGCACCAAGGGTCTCGGAGCGCAGCGGAGATGACCTTGCCGTCCAGCGTGCCGAAGTCATAAAGGAGCGCGCCAAGGACATCGCCGATATGAAGGGGAAAAAGAGCGAGCCTATTAAGGCGACCGATCAGTACGTTGCCCCAGACAACAAGGACATTCCTCCGGGAAAAATGAGTCCGGAAGACTGGAAGAAAATCAAAGAAGAGTACAACGCACATGGCACCACTCCGGAGAAGGCTCTGGGCGAAGCCATGAAAGACTCGAGAGTGCTCGGAATTGGCTTCGGTCAGATCGACTGGAAGACCAACCTGGACTTCGTCAACTCGACCTTGGCCGAGCTCAAAAAGAATGGTGCTACGCATGCGGTTTTCGATATGCCGCCTGAGACCCAGGGACTGCTTGATAAATTCAGCAAGACCGGAGTAGTCGATCGAAGTTTACTCGAACCCGGCGCCGACATGGACTACAAAGCAGCCTACATGCAGGCCGCTCTCAATAGCGGACTCAAGATAGTCGCGGCAGGTAGAGAGTCACCAATCGACAACGGCAAATCTCAGGAGCGTGCCGAAGCGGTTCAAAAAATCCTCGCCGACAAGGACGCAAAAGTGGTGATGATTGGAGACGACAACCATATCGCGACGGGCAAAGACCGAGAGGACAGACCGACGACGATACAGCGGCTTAAGGACGCCGGCGTTGCAGTCAAGACCGCAATAATCAATGACACCTCGAACTCGGACAATCATGCTGGTAAAACACTCAAATCGCTGAAGGCACCAGTAGCGGTGTCTACTGAAAAGGCTTCAACAATTGGAAAGCAAAAAGGTGGTTTTTGTGGTCATACGCAACTGAATCAATTTGATTATCTCGTGCTGTTTCCAGAGGTAAAAGGGAAGTAAGTAGTTATGCGTGTCATCAAGAAAGATACCGCGAATGCCCCTGAGCCTGAAGACTATTGCTTCAGCATCACAGCAATCATCATTGCCGCTGTAGCTGTCAGCTTTTCGCAACTTCCGGCACAGGCAAGTCCTGATAACACTAGTCAGTCATTGCCGTCCAACGACTCGACAAATCAAATTCATGTAATACCAAATACAGTGACTTCAAAAAAGTCGGCTAGAACAACTGATGAGCGGAGGCACAACAAGATGAATGAATCGTCGAATCGAGCTACCTGCAGTCCCTTCACGTCATTGGTGTTCCCTACCGACAATTTGATCGCGACTACCGAGTTTGCCGCCGCTTATGCCTCGCAGATAGAAGGCAGACTTCCCGACGCGACAACACGCTATAAAGCAGTACTCAAACAACTTCCCGAATGTTTCGAAGCATACTACAACCTGGGTCTTTGCCTGCGCGAGCAGGAGCATTTGACGGAAGCACTATCAGCATTTGAGAGTACCGCAAGGTTACATCCTCTTTTCAAAATGGTTTATAAAGACCTGGCGGACCTATATACTAAGGCTGGTCAAGCTTCCAATGCTGAAGCTGCTATTGCTGCATACAGTCAGCTCTAGCCGCAAACTTGCATATCCAGTATGAGGTGTCTATTTTGGAGACGCAATCGCCGAACCCGGTCAAGTTGACTCTTGACGATCTTACCGTTGGACAAAAATTCAAAAGCGGTTCGCATCTGCTGGACGAAATGCAGATCAAAGCATTTGCCAAAGACTTTGATCCGCAACCGTTTCATTTAGATGATGCTGCCGCGATGAATACGCTCTTTAATGGGTTGGCTGCCAGCGGTTGGCACACGGCTTCAATCACGATGAAGCTGATAGTGACCAGTACGAATATCGCCGGCGGTATCATCGGAGCCGCAGCTGAAGTGTCGTGGCCTAAGCCGACGCGTCCGGGCGACACACTATGGGTAGAGACGGAAGTAACTGAAATCAAGCCATCGCAATCTCGGCCCGATCGAGGGATCGTCACCGTACGCAGTGTCACATACAACCAGCATGACGAAGTTGTGCAGATACTAATTTCCAAGTTGGTCGTACCGCGGCGGAGTGACTAGCACTTTGGTTAGTCCTGGAGTGATCAGCCTAATAACCTACGTTCCGGCAAAAGACTTCGAAGAATCGAAACGCTTTTATCGAGAGATCGGATTCGACCTGAAAGAAGCATGGGGCGGCAATATTGATTGCGAGCTCGGCAACGCGAAATTTCGTCTTCAGAACTACTATGTCAGGGAATGGGCCGACAACTTCATGCTTCAATTCGCTGTCGAGGATGCGCGCATCTGGTATCACCTCGTGAAACCCATCGCTGATAGTGGTCGCTACAACAACGTTAGAGTATCGGAGCCTGAGGTTATCGATAACACAATCATTACTCATGTCTGGGATCCTTCCGGCGTATTATTGATTTTCGTTCAATGAATCAGCTTACCGGTCACAGGAACGTGCTCACGACAGGGAGCGAAAGACGCTATTCAAGGTCACTGAAATTATCTACTTTGGATTCACTTTCAGCATGTAGCCCGCTCCACGAACCGTAGCGATAGGGCAATTACCGTTTTGTTCTAACTTCTTACGTAAGCGTGAAAGGCAGACATAGAGAGATTCGCTGCTTACATTCGAATCGGAATCCCAGAGCCGCCGGAGGAGTGCATCCGCGGAGAACACTTCGTTGGGTCGCTGCATCAAAAATTCGAGAAGGGTATACTCCATTGGTTGCAACGAAATCTGCTTACCAGACTGAAATACCTCGCGAGTCTTAGTGTCGATCTCTAGGTCGCCAGCGCTTAGCTTTGGCGCGAGCAAGATGGGTTGTCGGCGCAATAACGCCTTTACCCGCGCCATTAACTCCTGAGGGTGGAAAGGCTTCGTAAGATAATCATCGGCACCAGCCTCGAATCCAGCTGTTTTATCCTGAATTTCGCCTTTTCCTGTCAGCATGAGGATTGGCGATGAGACGCCGCGAGCTCTGATGAGGTGGCAAAGATCAATACCAGTCATCTCCGGAACTTCCCAATCCAGGATATACAGGTCATATTCAAACGACATCAGTCGCTCTCTGGCTTCTAGACCGTCATACGCAATGTCCGTCAAATGATGTTCAGTTGAAAGCCATGTCTCCACGGTGGTGGCGACAGACATGTCATCCTCGACCAACAGAATTTTAGCCATTGAGCCTCAAACAATTATCCGTAGCAATAATACAGCATTAGTCTGCTTATAGCCCGCCGGTGCGCCATAGTAAGGTCCCAGTAAGGTGAGGTTGCTTATCATCATCAAGTCAGTGGGAGAGAGAAAATGAAGATTATCAATGAACTGTTGAGATTTTTGATTGTCGCCAACCGAAACTCACCTCTTATCAAAACACAGGAGCCAGAGATGGATAGGGTTGCTGGCTGCGCCAGCAAGAAGCTGATTGGCAATCCTGAATTAAGATTGTTGCTGATCGAGATAGGACCGCCTCCTCTCATATCAGGCAATACAGCTCCGTGGCCATAACCTTTACTCTCTATGGAGAATTGAAAGTTGACGAACGGTTCCGTTGACACTGCACTGTGGTGCCAAGGCGTTGAACATCATCAAAAAAAGAGGCGCTGCTCTCGACGAAGCACTGATTATAGCCGGTACCGTTCCTGAGGGTGTGGCTCAACGCAACCTGACCACTATTGATTTTCTCAGAGCAGCAACTCATTTCAGCCTTTTCGAATACTGATTCTGATCTTCACCGCACGAGAACTTTTTGTTAAACTCATCATGACGTCACGTTGCACCTCAATAAGTCTTTATTCTCAATGCGATTCTACTTCCCTCTTTTTGCTGGCATACTGCTAATGGCATCTATTCTGCTCCTCACCACACAACTCTTGTACATTGACAAAGCGGTTAAGAGTCGAAGTTGGACCCGAGTAGAGGCGAGGGTGGTCAGCGTCGAGGAAGCTGAAAAGCGCGGTGCAAAGTTCGACAAAGTAGATGATGCGCTGAGAGACGTCATGCTACCAGCGATGTTCAGTCTGCCAAGGATCGGTTTCGCTTTCGACCATGATGCCATCACTTATAGATCAACAAATTACAGTTTTTCAATTGATCCACTTGGTCCTAGCACGGAAGAGGTACTGGAAGAATACCCGCTTGGCTCCAGAATCGACGCATACTTCGATCCTTCAGACCCGACCAATTCCGTGGTAAAGCCAGGCTTGAACGAGCACTTTTACATGATCGTGGCATCATCCGTGGTACTAATCGGAATCAGCCTATTTTGGATCACCCGTCCTATTAGAGAAAACATGTTGAGCTAACGTGGACAGGATCTCCCGCCGTTGAATTGTAATTACATCAGTTCGTGGAAAATTTGGACAACAGACGATCAGCAATCCACTGCCGCTATATTTGCCAGGTCGAATCTTTCAAATCAAGACACGAGCAAAACTCGACATCTATCGCTACTTCCTACTACTCTTAGGAGCAAGCTGAATCTTATCGCCTACTAGTCTTACTTTAAATGAGAATGCGGATGCTAAAAACTTCGGTGGTGTGGGAAACGGCTTCGCACCGTAAATAGCTTCTTCAAGCGCTTTTGCTAACTTTTCCGAGTCGGAATCAGAAATTTTCTTGCGGACCTCAACATTTGCAATCGCTCCCGACCGATCAATCGTTACAAGGGCAGTCACTCGGCGCGGCTCACCGCCTTGCGTGAATGGCTGAATACCAGTTACACGCAGATGTTGCCTAATTCGCGGCGTAAGTGCGTCAAAGAACTCTTTTATGGACGCTGTGTCTGGTTGGTCATCCTGGTCGCCCTCGAGTACTTCTCCCGGCTCTTTCAAATGAAGCGATTTGAAAAAGATTTTAGCGTCGTCTGACCCAACGTAGTCGGAGCCGCCAACTACCCAAGCCATGTACAGTGTACCCGCAGACGACACATACAACTGCAGCCTGTAGGTCTGCCCATCTGTGTTGCCAACGATGTCGCGTCCGGTAACTTTTCCATCGAGCTTGATGTTTTTCTTCGCAGCTACTCCAGACTTGGAACCACCAAATCGAGCCTCGATGATCCAATCAGCAAGAGATTCGACGGCTAGCTCCGGGTCGAATACATACGTGGTCTTCATCCCGCTCATGTAGTCCGTGATTGGTTTATTCGCATTCTTACTTGCCACGAGCTTCTGAATGAATTCGTTCATATTCGCGTAACCGAGCGTCATTTCACTCCGAGTAGACTCATTCCTGTGCGACAACAATGTTACCCAGGTCTTTACGCTTTCATTCTGCGAAGATGTGGTTACTGGTACACCCTCAGACGATCGCTCCATCTCGAAAGGTTGAGGCATCTTAGTAGTGCACAGAAAAGACGTTGAGTACACTTGAGCCCAAGCACCTTTAGTATCCGCACCAATAACAGTGGCGTTTTTCTTCTTGAATAAATCATTGAAGCCGCTTGTTGTGCTGAAGAAGGGCTTATCGCTATTTTCCACTTGAACTTTGTCGAGATCGATTTTTTCGAGCTTACTACTCAACTTCTTCGAAGACATGTCACCGGCGCTACTCGTCGTGCCATTTGAACTTCCCGGTGAGTCAGGTGGATTGCCGGATTGTGCGCTAGTACTACTTGCAGTACCAGATTGAGCAGGCGGTGGTTCGCCTGTGGGGACTTGAGTTGTTAGTGACGGCCACTGCGTAGCTAGGACGACGAAACCAAAAATGACCACTGCCACCACGGCGTGCTTGCTTTTGTCCCATACCTTCAGAGCCTTTTTCTGCCATGCGGGCGTGGGTGCTTTTTTCTTGGGCGCCATCACCGGTGATGGCTGCTCTAACTCAATTTGGGTTATGCGCCTGACGCCACTAAATCGATCGGAAGAATCAGTGACAAATCGGACTTTTTTCTCTTCTGGTGGCTCGGCAGCTAATATTGGCTCTTCTACCAACTCTTCTCGCGGCACCGATTGGATCGGCTCGGATACATCGGATACTGTTTCCTCGACTACTAAACTCTTGGCTCCAGGCACGGCGATATCGTATAGCCCCTCCCAGCTAGGCTTCTGAGCCGACGGAGTATCAGCTACGGGCGGAGAATTCGAAGGACTTGATAGATCGGACTGTGCAGCTTTCGCCTGAAACGGATTTGGCTGTTCGACTCCACCAGATGGTAAGAGATTCGCCCCCGCCTGGCCAAATCCAGACGGCTCGACAGGAAGCTGATTAGCAGCCGGACTTTCTTGCGAAGGGCTGAGGTGCATCGCAGGTGGTGGCTCGCGAAATGCGGGTTGGTTAGAATCAGGCTGTCGCGGTATCTTTGGTGAAACACTGCCAAAATTGTCCCACGGTGAAGCTTGCTGCACAGCAACATCCGCTTGCTTGGGAACTTGGGCTTGGCTCGATCCATGAGGTTGGCTTGAACCCTGCAGGTGACTGAGATCCTGCTGTTGATTTGATCCCTGCGGCTGATTGGATAATTGCGATTGATAGGGTTCATGCGGTTGATTGGATCCCTGCAGTTGATTGGATCCTTGCAGCTGATTGGATCCCTGCAGTTGATTGAATTCCTGCAATTGATTTGATCCCTGCTGTCGATTGGATCCTTGCAATTGATTGAATTCCTGCATTTGATTGGATCCCTGCAGTTGATTGGATCCTTGCATTTGATTGGATCCTTGCAATTGATTGGATCCTTGCAGTTGATTGAATTCCTGCAATTGATTGGATCCCTGCAGTCGATTGGATCCTTGCAGCTGATTGAATTCCTGCAATTGATTGGATCCCTGCAATTGATTGGATCCATTGAATCCCTGTGGTGACCTGGCAACATCGGTTCTAGTTGTCGAAGCCTCGACCGATGTTTGAGGTTGTTGCAGAAAACCTTTCATCTCGGCCGGCAATTGCCATCTCGTGGCTGCAAGCCGCACATTATCAGGAATTGATTCTTCTTTCAGATGGTCATATCTTGCTGTCGGAGGCTCTTCACCCCAAGGCGACGACGACTGTCGCGCGAATGATGTCAGACTGCCTGAAGGTACTTGCCAGAGGGCGTCCGAATTTGATCGAGTGTTCAATGCGGCAGGTGTCGCCTGCTGCTGCGCCTGGGTTGGCGGGTTATCACTCCTCAATTGCCATGGCGAGCCCGGCTGGATCTGCCCAATTCCGGTTCCGGCCGGCACTCCAGCCGGTTGGCCCAGCGGTGTCCCCGACCGAACAGGTTTGATGTCAGGCGCCCCCACTTGCCCTTGCGGCGGACCTCCGAACTGAGCTTGCCCAACCCCCGGCGGACGCTGCCCCCCAGCCATCGGTCCCGGCGGAGGTCCCCCTGCGACCCGCGCCCCCACTTGCCCCTGCGGAGGTCCTCCGGATTGGGCTTGCCCAACCCCCGGCGGTCGCTGCCCTCCAGCCACCGGTCCCGGCGGAGGCCCCGCTCTCACAACCGGTCTGATTTCCTGCGGACGCTCACCGGCCGCTGTCGGAATCGGCGCGGACTGCTGCTGTTGCAACGGTCCGTAGCTGTCAGTCGTTCGCGGAACCGCGTGCTGTGGTTGCGCCGAAGATGGTGAGAGTCCCGAGTACTGTTGACCAGCCATCACCTGTGGTGCACCCCTTTCGGGCATCGCAGGCGGTGCACTGCCAGAAGTCGTAGACTGAGCCTGCGGCAAGGAAGCTATTTCTTGAGATTCCGTTCTGCGAGGAGCCGGCATCGACTCTTCCCAAAGCCGAGCGACGGCGCTAGCAGGCATCCATGATCCGAGGTCACGCCTCCAGACCAGGGTGTCTTTTGACAGAAAATTACTGCGCAACATCTGGCGGAGCTGAACCTCCGCGAATGGCCCACGGGTCTGGCCGTCGATTGCGTAGTACCAGGGTTCTTCCATCAAACACTCCGAGACAGTTCATTATGTACCCAGAGATGATACCTCTGTCATCACTTGACCACTCCGAAGAGGCTTTGAGAGTTTAAGCTTTCGCCGCGAAGCACCACTGGTTCAACCGTCTCCCAAGATACTTCTAGAATCAATTTATGTGTCGGATCACGTCTTTCCGGGTATGCGATAACCATAACATCAGACCGGACTTGATTTTTGTTGTAATTTTTCTGTCGAATCGTGTTGGAATTTTTCTGTCGAATCGCACTTACCCTGATTGTCGTGTTCAGCACATCAATTCTTTGCTGGTCCAAGTCAGCGTGCGCTTCAGAATCCGAGGATAGAGCGCGTGCATATAGCGACGCTGGACGTGCTGCGGATGAGGCTCTGTCCAGGGGCGATTATAAGAAAACTATTCAAATTTGCGAGCAACTACACAAGCAGTTTCCAGGTTCAGACCTTGGTGCGTACGTTCTCGAGTGCCATGCGTACAGAAGCCTGAAGCAATATTCCAAGGCGGTCGAATGTATTCAGATTGCGCAACGTTTGTGTCCCACCAACACCCAGGTCGCCATTCACGCTGCTTGGAATTACGCAGCAATGAAGGACAGAAAAAAATATCTTGAATCCCTGCAGAATGTACTAAAGACGCTAACTCCGAATTCGGAGCCCTTGTTTTACAACATGTTTGTCACCGAGTGCCACAAAGAGGACTTGAAGGAGTTGGAACTAAAGGCACTGGCCGTGCCGAGAAAAAACGACGTGAATCGAATCAGACATATTTTTTGCATGCCTGAGAAAGACCGCTTGAGCGCCATGAGATCCGCTATAGCACTCATGGAAAAGGTATCCCCTTCGACTCCGGACTGGGAGATCGATGCTCTATGCGACTCGTGCGACAACGTCTGCAATTGGGCCCTGCTTCACGATCATATTTCTGAATGCGAGACACTTGTTACTCGCGCGATTCAACTGAGACCGAATCGGGGAAAACTTCGTGTGTTTTTCGGTATTTGCCTGATCGAAAAGGGCAACACGACTCGAGGTGCCAATGAAGTCGCAAGGGGACTGAGAGACGCACCCGATCTACCAACCGGCTTCTTCGCTAAACCGTTAGTCAAGGTTCGACCGTTGCTCGAAGTAGGAAGAAAAGATCAAGCGGTGAAGATTTTGAGAACCTTGCTTGTGTCGTATGCCCACGCGGCTTTACATCCAGACAATGTAGATCCAGCCCAAACATACAGCAGTATTGGATCTAACGCCGACGACGGACTCCGCACAAAGGACTATGACAAGGCGCTTCGCGCCTGCAGGCAATTGCATGAAAAGTTTCCCGGTCGCGAAATCGGAGCCTACATCATCGAATGCGTGGTGTACAGGCAGCGCAAACAATTTACGAAGGCGCTGGAATGCCTAGAAGCAGCAAAGCGCGTCAATCCTACAGATCCCCAAGTACTTCTGGAGGAGGTTTTTACGCACTTGGAAATGGGACAAAGCGAGAAGTCTTCCCGACTGATTCGAGCTATGCTTCCCACAGTAGGTCCTGATACCGAAGCAATGCTCGGAGTATACATCGGCACCTGTCACGTTTTAGGGATGAAGTCCCTGGAATTGAAAGCATTGAGGAAAGCCGTCCCCGACGATATCGCTAGGATCAACCATATATTCTGTTTCCCAACAGACAGAGAACAAGCGATGTGCCTCGATATGGCATTATTGCGCGCGAAAAAAATCACCAAAGATTCTCCTTTAGCCGAAGCATTTGCTTCATCGTGCATTAACATCTGCAATTGGGCATGGCGGCACAATCGCATTGGCGACTGCAGACTCTTGGCTACGACGGGGATAAATCTGCGACCATCAATCGGTATTCTGCATGGGATGTACGGTTTATGCCTTGCTGATGAAGGAGCATGCTCACGGGCCAACTCCGAAATCGCACTAGGTCTCAAGCTCGACCCGGCATTCACCTCAGAAAATGTCGCCGATTTCGCCGTCAGTCGAATTCATAATCGACTTTCACACCGCGAGAAGGAAGCCGCAATCCGGCTCATGGAGTGCACTAAGGAATACATCTGCAACAGTCCGAAGTCGATGTCCACTTTGACTGATCTCGCATGGAAGTTCGAGTTTTTCGATAGACTCCAAGCTTTTGGTAGATTTCATACCAAAGAGAAGCTCAGCCAGCAGATCCCGCTCATTCGAAAATACATTGCACTAAATGAACTAGCTCGGGCTGAAGAGCTCTTGAAGATAAAAACAGCAGATCTAGATCGCCTTTCAGAAGCTCTCAATATTTTCGCGCTGGACCAGGACCGAAGAACTTTGTTCGTCGGCGCTGGCGCCTTCCCTGTCGCTCTCTCAATCGCTAGTCGAATGGAAGCGCTAGCATCGAGCGATCGCAAAAATGAATCTGCGGCAAGAATAGGTCAGGACAAATTAAGGGATGCCATCTCCACCATGCTATACGGAACGCATAGACTATTGCCATCTCCAAGGCTTCAAGAACTTTTTATCGATCCAATTGAAGAAGCTTTGCAGAACGGTCCTCTTCCAGCGTTTTACCTGGAAACTCTGAGTCTGCTATATGCTCGCTGTGACGATCTCGATAACGCCACCAGAGTCGCGGCAATGTGTAGAACCAGATTTCCGACTTACGAGCGATGTCGAAAATTGCAGGCAGTGTTGCTGCTGCGGATGGGCAGAACAACGGAGGCGGCGGCTGCAGCCAAACAGATCGAAAAGGAATTCGGAATCGTCTACTCAATGGATGATCTCAGAGATGGACGAAGAATGTTCGAGACCAAGCTTGCTGCTGATATCTTGTTCAGGAAATTACGGTCAAGTCAATCCGGCGACACGCCCGAGTATCTAAAAAGGGATATCGAATATTACCTTGAAAAAGCCAAAACAACCAAACAAGTAGATCCAAAGGTCACAGCTGCCGGTCTTGCTGTTTGCAGTCAAGACTACGAGTTTGCATTGAAACTTCTTGATCAAGTGTTAAAGGTTGAGCCAAACAACAGCCGTGCACATGAGGTGAAGTCCTGGGCACTCCTGGCTCTCAATCGCAACGACGAGGCAAAGAACGAGAGGCGACTGGCACGCGAATCTAGCACTACTGATGATACTAAGAATGGTTCGAGCTCGGACCGCTCCACCCGTTAATCGCATAACCCGACGATGAATCAACCAGGAGGAGCTTCGATTTTGTAGCCCTGACCATAAATCGTCTTTATCATCGCAGCACAATTTTCGTCCATAGCAGCAATCTTGGAGCGAATACGTGCAATGTTAGACCTGACTGCCCAAACAGTTATCTCATCATCTAGCGACCAGACGCCATCGATAATGGATTCTGGGCTGAACAGCCGACCCGGATTGCTTACCAGAAGCTCAAGCATGAGGAACTCTTTCTTGGTTAGCTCAAGCTCTTTTCCAGCTACACTAGCACTTCGTTTGTCTCGATCAACGATCAATTCACCCACTCTTACAGTCTGTGTTTTAATCTCCGCCGGACGACGCATTAGTCCTCTGAGACGCGCATATAGCTCTTCCATGTCGAACGGTTTCGACAGATAATCATCAGCCCCAGAGTCAAAACTAACTACCTTTTCCGCTGTTCGAGTCCGGCGCGTAAGCATTATTATCGGCGTATTGCCACCACGTTGCCGGTACGTGCGGCAAATCTCGGGACCGATTAGATTGGGCACCTCCCAATCGACTATCGCGCAAGCATATTGGATCGAAAGTAGCATCTCGAGCCCTTCCTCACCGTCATAGCTGATGTCTACAGTGTATCGCTGGGACATCAGCGCCTGCTTCACAAGGGCCGAGAGAATTTTGTCATCTTCGATAATGAGCACTTTCGACACTTCGGATCCTCCAATCTTCACATATACCCAATATCGGAGCTTCAAGTCCATAACGAAATCGGGCCGGGGCGGCTAGCCAAGATTGCCTGAACGTCTTTACTAAGAAGCGAAAGTCTGAGTCCGTGGAATAAGAAATTCAGTCAATGATGGTAGCTGTTAAATGAAACTTCTGCATCGATGCATTGCCTTCCTGGTAGCGGTGTTTGTGTTTCAATCGGCTATCTTCGTCGTAGTCTTGAAGGAATTCAGCGAATCTCAGGCGAAAGTCGATGAAGCTCGACACTCTGTCGTCATCGCACAAAAGGTCGTTGCGCTGCAGAGAGGGATTCAGGACTGGATGTCCAATTTCGTCCTTTCGATTGGGACCGGTAAATCACCGGTGGACGAAGAGTATTTGAAAAAAACGAAGACACTGATTGACGAATTCGACAGCATCGCCGGCGAAGTAAAGAAAAACAGCGAAGACTACAAGAACATCGAGATATCTCGAAAAGGTTTTGACTACGTGCGCAACCAGGTCGAGACCATGGGCAAATCTATTAACGATGGGAATTACGATTTATCAGTGCTGTATTTGTTTAAGAACGAATCCACGAAAGGACTGCGCGGACATCTACATGACACCCTGGAGTACTTGTTTCACGTTACGGAACATCATTCATTGAAATCGGACAAGCTCAAGGAGCTCGATCGCGACAGAGAGGTAAAATTCCTTTACCTCATAGGAGGGATGTTCTTTCTAAACTTCACCGGTCTGACGATTGCCGTTCTTGGATTCAACAGAACAGTATCGCGACGAATCGAGATCCTGATCGACAATTTCTTACGTTTCGGAAAACATGAGCCGCTCAATCCACCAGAAACAGGAAAAGACGAAATCACAACCCTCGATGAATCATTTAGAACACTGGTACAAGACCTGGAAGATAGCACAGCGAAGGACCGCGCTATGTTCGCCTACATGCCGAGCGGACTGATTGCATGTGGCGAAAATGGCCGAATTGAATCGATTAATCCAACTGCGCTGGTAATGATTGGTTGTGAAAACCCACAAAGTCTCGTTCCAAATATTTCAGATCTTCTCGTGGCTAAAGACTCTGGAGCTCAAGATACGGTGCGGACTGATACCATTCCGAAGAATGGCGGCTATCACCTTATACGCTCCGATTCAGGAATGCTGCCAGTGGAGCTAACGAGCAGTAAATTCATTCTCAAGGGTGAAAAGAAATTTTTGATCGCCCTCGTAGATGTAAGCGCGCGAGAAGAAATTGAGCGCATGAAACAAGAATTTCTTTCGATGGTCAGTCATGATTTGCAGACTCCTCTTACATCCATCGGAGTCTGTCTGGAGATGTTGCGTCTGCAGATTCCAGAGGATGTTTCGGAGACAGCTCAGAAATACCTTCATATCGCGCAAGGAGAATCAGCGAGATTGATTCGACTGACAAGAGACATACTTGATCTCGCTAAAGCAGACACAGGGCAAGTTGTTCTGCACAAGCAATTCACCTCTACGGAAGCGATTGTAGAGCAATCTATCGGTGCTGTAATTCACCTCGCCGAGAAGAGGGAGATCGAGATCATCGAATCATCCCAAGATCGCGATATCAACTGCGATCCTGACAAAATCAGTCAGATACTGGTAAACTTCCTATCCAATGCAATCAAGTATTCTGATTCGCAATCGCAGATTAGAGTTGTAACTGAAATCGCCAACGAGCGATGCCGATTCAGCGTTATCGATCAGGGCAGAGGAATTCCGTTGACTAGCATCGATCACGTCTTCGATAGATTCAAACAGGTCTACGATAAGGATTCCAAGATCGGCACCGGGCTGGGACTCGCGATCTGCAAAATTCTCGCGGAAGCACATGCAGGAATCGTGGGGGTCGAGAGCGTGGAAGGACAAGGCAGTACCTTTTGGCTTGAGATACCGATGAATTCGCCTGCCACCGAGCTGACACCACCTCTGGTGTGATTGGCAGCAGACGTGCGCCGAGCGTACCGTTGATCGTGATTATGATTTTATGCTTTCGCATGATAAGGAACGCATCATGAAGATCATCGTCGAACTCCTGCCGGACCCATATCAATGGAATCTCCGCCTCCCGTGCCAGTTAAGGAGATTGATTCTACAATAAGGTCGTATCTCGTCTCTGCCAGACATCCATCAACAAAGTAGTCCTCCAACATGCTTCAGACCTCAGGGGATACAACGGCAAGCGGACGATAAGCCCCGCAAAAACAGAAGCTGCTTGATATCAAGTGATAGTGGGTGCCCTCAGGTTAAAAGCACTGGCGATTTTTGCACACACGGTTCTCCATACTTACTTTCAAATCACGAGTGAGAGTCATGTTTTCGCGGTTTCGGATGGAATCAGGTCTATCTGTGCCACCTTGCGCTTTGACGGTTTTTCCCATTGTCAGGTACCGCTCCATACATTAGCCTGGTACTCAAGCCATTGGAAAGAGAGAATGAATAAGCAAGTCTGCGTTCTGCTAGCCGGAATGCTCATATTGTCTGGCTGTGCTACGCAATCGGATAGCACCGACACCGAATCGTCCGGGACGCCGACGCCGACGTCGACCTCGACAGCATCCGTGCCGGTGACGATTGCTCAGTATGGTCACGTCTTCCTCTACATGCCGCTCTATGTGGCTATGCGAAAAGGGTTTTTCAAAAAGAACGGTCTGGACGTCACCCTGGTCAGTACCGGCGGCGACGAAAAAACATTCACGGCCGTTGCGACCGGCAACGCACAGTTCGGAGTATCAGACCCGACCTTCGTTGCTATAGCCAGGGAGCACGGACAGAAAGGCAAGGTGGTTGCGGCAGTGGTCCGAGGCGTACCGTTCTGGGTGGTGACATTTAATAAGGACATCGGCCAAATTACAAAGCCGGACGAGTTCAATAACTACCGTTGTGCAGCATATTCGGCACCTTCGACCTGTTATGCCGTCATGAAAAAGATTCTTGCCGATGGGAAGGCTGAAAAAGCCAGCATCGTGCAGGGAGCGTTCGGCACATTGCCTGCGCTGATGAAATCCAAACAAGCCGATATGGCGCTCGAGATAGAGCCGACGGTATCAATCGTGGTGGGCGAAGGCGGACATGTTGTTTATAGTCCGAAAGACCTGCTCGGTGATTTCGCTTTCACGGGGTTAGAGGTCTCGGAAAAGTATGCACAAGAGCACCCGGAGCAAATCAAATCTTGTGTAACGGCTCTACAAGAGGCGATGACGTACATACACGAGGACTTCGATGGAGCAGTCGAGGTAGCCAAAGAGGAGTTCCCTGACGTCAAACCGGAAGTCGTAAAAGATGCATTAGGCAGGCTACGGGAGTCAGGGACAATACCCAACAGCCCGACCTTGCCAGAGCAGGCTTGGGACAACGCCATTGCACTGAGAAAGGATCTTGGTGATCTTAAGTCCGATGGCAAGTACGGGGACAACGTCGATATGACTTTCGTTGATGCCGCCATCACCGCCAATACATTGCCCGCAGCCGACAAGAAGTCGCACACGGAAGCAAGCGGGGACCAACCCTAGAACTATTGGTCAAATACTAGAACAGCTTTCTCACAAATCAGGAACCAAATATGGTCACAAGCAATTTATATTTCAGAGCACCAAAACAAGCACTGACCATCTCTGGTTTGAAGTTTAGTTACCAGAAAGATGCTTCCCTACCAGTCCTTAACGATATCTCCCTATCGGTGAGAGCAGGAGAGATCATCTCCGTTCTCGGGAAAAGCGGTTGCGGGAAGAGCACTCTATTGAACCTGATTGCCGGACTAATGAAGCCGATCGCAGGTGAGATCAGCATCGATCACGATAAAAGTCGATGCAATATTGGTTATATTTTTCAAGAAGACGCATTGATGCCCTGGAGAACAGTGAAGGCTAACCTGGCGCTCGCACAGGAGATAGGCAAAGTTCCGCATCAACTCTGGCAAGTTAGTTTGATGGACTTACTGAGTCGATTTCACCTCAGCGAAAAAATTCTAGAGATGTATCCGACTCAACTTTCTGGGGGCATGAGGCAGCGGGTCAGTATCATTCAATCGCTTCTCTTCAATCCGCAACTACTCCTTCTGGACGAACCATTTTCAGCGCTGGACTTCTGTACCAAACTTCGTTTGGAAGGAGAATTCTATCGTTTTATAAAAGACACTTATAAAGCCGCTGTGCTAGTGACGCACGATATCGAAGAAGCAATTGCTTTGTCTGATCGAGTGATAATACTAAATAATAACGGCACCATCGAAGCCGACATCTCGGTGACCTTCGATTGTTGCCAACGCGATCCGGAGAGCATAAGGGGTGTAGCTGAGTTTGGTGAGCATTACCGCCTGATATGGGCGAAGCTGAAGGCGGTGATCTCGCAATGAAAAATTTAAATAGTCCCACAACCGTCGCTGCAGTGCAAAGCCAGCGTGCAGTAACTATGATGCTATATCCGGTGCCACTAATCGTATTCCTGGTTGCCTGGCAGTTGTATACGATTACCGACTCGCAACGCCAATTTATATTCTCGAGTCCCGAGAAGGTTTACAGCGCTTTTACGACCTTGATTGTCACCGGCGATTTGGTGCGTCACTCGTCCGTCACGCTGATGGAAGCACTCACTGGATTTGCACTTGGCACTACTTTCGGTGCGGTGATTGGCCTTTCTTTATGGTATTCGAGGTTGGTGTCGACTGTCGCAAAGCCGTACATTACAGCACTAGGTTCCATTCCAATCTTTGCTCTAGCCCCCATGATTATTGCCTGGTTCGGCATCGGTATTGTTTCCAAGATCGCCCTGGCATTTCTTTCGACAGTAGTGGTCGCAATTGTTCAGTCGTATCAAGGAGCCATGTCAGCAGAACCGCGTTTTTTGCGTTTGATGCAAGTCTTCGGCGCCAGCAGACTTCAGACATTCCGGACTGTTATCCTACCATCCGCTCTTATTTGGGTCGTGAATGCCATGAAGCTCAATATCGGATTGGCATTACTCGGCGCATTTATCGGCGAGTTCATCTCGGCAGAACAAGGTCTGGGTTACATGATAGTCAGAGCGTCCGGACTCTACGATATGGCTACTGTCATCGCCGGCGTATTCACCCTGGTAGTTCTTGCTTTGCTCCTGACGTCCATGGTCGAACATATTGAGCGACGTCTCTTGCCGTGGCGGACGTTTTGAGCTTCACTCAACCACTTTTATTAGACATCCATTAGTGCCTGAGGTTTGCTAGAGTAGTCACCATAGGGAGGATGTTTCCTGGTGGCACTGCGATTATTCAAAGACAAACCAGGCGGTCGCCCCGCGTTTGATGAGATCCTAGTCGTTTTTATCTCATCGGCGCTGTTCGCAGCCTTGATCCTCCATTGTTCCGGTGGATTGCGCAGATTGGAGTTGGCGAGCATCGACCATCGATTCGATATGCGGACCTGGTTTCGTTGGAATTCGACAACGCTAGAGCGTCTCAATCCCAGTAATTTCAAAAACTTCCACGACAGTCATGCGAAAGATTCTCCAGAGTGGACCTGGCAGGATACGTTGAGGTGGGCCACTGAAGACAACCATCCGCCGGCGGCGGTAAAAGTGGCGATTTTCAATCGTCTACCTGTAGATTTTCCCTCAGCGGACAAGGCCGCCAATCAGGAATGGCTCACACCGCTGATGAGCTATCCTGTGCCCCGCCGCACACTTTCCCAACTGGTGTCGTTCCTCGCTGCATCGGGTGCGCAAGCGATTTGCTTGGATTACACGTTCCCTCAATATGCACCAGGCGACGACGAATTGGCAAAAGCAATCCTGGATGCTGCAGCCGGACGATTGTCGTACGGGAAGAAAGTGCCTGTTTTCATCCGGGACTCGATTGAAGTGGCCCCCAATGGCGACAGCATTACTTCTAATCAATCAATACCTAACAGTGGCGTTGTATCTCAGTTGAACAAACTTCTTTCAGACCCAAACGCAGGCAAATCATATGCCGCTACCGACGGTATCATGAGGGACGAAGACGGTGCAGTTCGGCGAACGATGATGAAGACTCGTGTGTTGGGCACAGAGCTGGAATCCCTCAGCCCGAAATTGCTTCATTCAGGTGACGACAAGATCAACATTGGAGTGCCGGATATTATTGACATAGATTACATTACCTATCCGGGATCTTCCACCTTTCCGATAAGGCCTCTGTCTGATTTGCTGGACCCCGCTCGGCGCGAACGATTAGGAGTGCACGGAGAAGATGAAGCTCTCAGAGACGCGATCGTGATTCTCGGAGATGGTATCAACGATGCCTACCCGACACCATTGTCTGGCTCTTGGAAGAGGAGCCACGCCGAGATTTTGGCACAGTCTATCAATACGATTGCACGAGGTCGGCTTATCCACCGTATGTCAAATGTGGCGGAGGCGATTACCGTCATCGTCATGGTGCTCACCGCAAGTATCAACTTCTTGATCTGGCGTCACCTCGCTAGTCAAAGTCTCGCCCTGCTCCCATTAGACAAGCGCGCTATAAGAAGTTGTGCTGCCTACAGCGGCTTCGTAGCATTCTCGGTCTTAAGCATTTACTTGGTAGCTAATTTCGTTTTTTCCTGTGTTAATTTGATAGTACCGCTGGTAGTACCGAGTGCGGCAATTAGTATAGCGACTGCGGCTACAATCCTCTGGGAAAGAGATCGAACCAAGCTAGGCTCCATGGCAGAACAACTCAAGACTTCGCAAGAAACTCTTGTGTTCGCGCAGGAGAAGCACGAAGCCGAATTGACTTATCAGGCAAGCATCGCAGAGCGCAAGGCTCTTGAAGAAGACCGGCGTCGGAGAGTCGATGTCGTAAGACGATTGAACCACGATCTCAAAGCACCGATTTCCGTCTTTAACTGGACCCTGGCAAAACTTCTAAAAGATCGCGAACCCAACGATCCGATGATTCCAATCTTCGAGCGATTGAAAAAAAGTTCTGAGCATCTGTCCAGGTTGCTTAGCGAAATTGTTCTGTCGCTGGGAGAAGATGCAGAACTCTCGGTCAAAGATTGCACGCAAAATTGCGACTTGATTGCTGTGCTGAAAGAGCAATGCGAGTTGGAAAAAGCTCTCGCCGACATCAGAAGATCGGAGGTTATCTTGACCGTGCCACCCGGCGAGG
The DNA here is from genome assembly GCA_964418155.1 of uncultured Candidatus Obscuribacterales bacterium. Classification (GTDB taxonomy): domain Bacteria; phylum Cyanobacteriota; class Vampirovibrionia; order Obscuribacterales; family Obscuribacteraceae; genus JADYXR01. The sequence goes on from CAYQKX010000011.1 coordinate 138,197, forward strand.
AGTCTATTTGGGTTCAAGGCACCGAGCTAGAGGTCGCGAGAATCGTCGCCAATATCGTTGGCAACGCATTGACTCACAACTCCGCTGGTACACGCGTCGAACTCACGCTTGTACCGGGAGACTGGCAGAATGACATAGTTCAGATAACGATTAAGGACAACGGCAAAGGTATCGCGCAGGAAGATATCGAAAAGATTTTTCAGGTTGGATTCCGAGCAGGTGGAGTTAAGCAAGAAGGCGAAGGACTGGGTCTGTCAATCGCCCAATCATTGCTGGACAAAATTGGCGGAGTCATTGCAGTGACAAGCACAGAAGGCAAAGGTACTAGATTCGATATCTCCTTCCGCCGATACCAACCTCCAGCAGCCGAACAGGATCAAGAAGCCAGACCGGAAGGGGTTGTATCAGAGGCGGCACGTTGATCTACTACTAAAGTAGACCTCGCAATTCCACCGGTCCGTTAGTGACGAATATCGGGAGCGGCGCACAACAAAATTCGATTGAATCGCAGTAGAACAGTGGTGCTTGGCAGTCGCTCACAGATTCGAAACGGACTGGAACACCTGAGTCGGAAGTGTCTTGGGCGCGGACCGAACCTACGAAAAACAGAGATGTTTGGCATTTCGATGATGCATTTTCCGATTTGTTGCGGTATAGTTCTCAATCGAGTTCGATTAGAGGAGTTGCTATGATACTCACCGAAATCAGAGCGAAAAACCTTTCTCTACTTTCGGAAAAAGGCTTTACAGTCGCATCGTCCCTTCCCGTCAACGATACACCGCCTTTGCTCCGGTCGACGGATGAAATTCTGTCGAGATTCCTCGCAATGGAAGCTGTTTTCAACTGGGCGTCTGGGCGCGATCGACCCGACACCGGAATGATTGAGCAGCTAGAACGGTGGTTCACTGAGGACGAACGCGCGATCCTTCACCTCGAGCAAAAGCATGCCATCGAGGAGTTCAGCTATAACATAGGCTGGAAATTGGAAAATATGTGGCCTCTCGCATGGGTACTGGGCTTTAACATGCAGCCAGACTTCGATGGGACGATAATTCCAGACGAAGTTATCGACGCTATGCTCGGCGATTTTATGGCTAGATTTTCCGAGACAAAACCTCGGTCTGTCGACGAAGTGGTTGAATTGGAAGATCTTTTCTACTGTGCGCACAACGCGGCAGTGAGCGCTCGACTAGGAGGAAAGACCGCGCCCGATGGATTTCATGCCGTGATGAATGGCGGCGTGATTCAGGAGAGACGCCATGCCCTGACCTGGAGCCTGACACCAGGATGCGATTGGGAAGACACCGATCTCAACACCTAATCGCTTTCCATCTAACTTCTGAGAAATCTCAAATTGATTCATCAAGACAGTCGTTCCAAATTTTGGAACCTTCTTTGTGACTGTCTACGCCTTCGAAAAATGATTGAAAAACAGCATCAAGATCGAAGTCATCGCAGTTGTTCCACTCGAGAAGCTTCGGTTTATGAACGAGGAACTTCCCCCCGGGACTGTCTTTCGGCGTATACGGAATGGCGAGGATAGCTTCGGAATCAGGAGAGAAATAGCATCGTATCTGGAGCAGAATTGCATCAAGTTTTTCATCATCAACAGTTATGCGCCCATCGAAAACCAGCACCGCATCGTCAGCGTCCATCTGATTACAAGCCAGACGCTCCAGACCTCGTTCTACAGCCTCCGCAAAGTCCTCGCTGATAAGTCGCTCCATGCGCTGTTCACCGGACTCTGTAGTGTACGCCAACATAGGTGCGAAGCCTCCTGCATCATCGGAAAGACTCCACACCGCATGGGCTGCGAACACTCCGGCTAGTTTAAATGCAGTAATCAATTTTATTTACTCCGATCCGAAAGGACTATTCCCATTTTTCTTGGAAACGGAAATCTTAACAGGTGGTAGCGCCAACCTCTTCCGTTCAGTTCGCAGGCGAGCTTCGTATGCTCCATAATCCAGGTCTGTATTCTTTATATTCAAATTTCTCAGGTTCGGGTTCTGAGCAATTTCAGAATATGACCGCATCGGAAGAAAAGTGTCGTTGAACTCCAACGAGAGACGGCCTTTACACCGCTTTAGCTCTGCTAACCCGGCTTCAGATACACCTTTGCAGTAAGTCAGATTCAATTCCTTTAGTTTACTTACAGCTCCCAGTCCTCGGAAGGCATTATCGGTCAGCTCGAAATTTTGCAGTTTGATAACGGCAAGTTCTTTCAAATCAGCTAATTTGTCGAGTGATGTAATCTTTGTTTTCTCACGACAGATAATCCCAATTTTTCGCAGCCATGTTAAATGAGATAATTCATCAATACACTCCACCGGCTTGTCACAGACGAGGTGGATGATTTTTATATCGGGTCGTTGCCTCAGCACTCGAAGTCCTTGCACCGTCACTCCATCCGCGACTTGAATGGTCACACTAGTAATCGATTTGTTACGTCGCAAGTAGTCGGTCAGAAACGCATCGTCCGCGTCCATGAAGCGGTGCTCGCCCTTCTTACTCACCTGAACTTCCGGCATCAGAGATCCGGGATTGGTACTCTCGGTGAACGAATTTCTAGCAGGCGCTTCAAGTGCCGGATTGCCCTGCAACCTGGAATCTACATGCGCGGTCAACAATGCGACCACGGGCACCAGAAAGACCAGCGGTACCAGCATAATCAGTGCGATGGTCAACAGCGACGAATTTCTCGATTTATCATCGGAAAAGGAGTCAACCGGAGCAGCAGTACCGGATATGGTGCTCGGTTGAGGCAGCCTGTCGCGCTCGGCATTCAAATCTGTAAGTAATTCGCTACAATCTGTGTATCGCTGCTCCACATTCTTACGCAGACATGTCTCGATAATGTGCCCCAGACCGGCTACGGAAGCCGCCTCCATATTAGGCGCGACCTTATATATCATCTCCTCAAAAGAGACAGGACTGTCTTCCAGATGCATCTGCATCGTCTCGATAACTGACTCTCCTCTAAAGGGCGGGCGTCCTGTCAAAATCTCGAACATAACGCAGCCAAAAGAATAAATGTCGGTACGTGCATCAATATCTTGTCCTCGAATCTGTTCTGGAGACATGTAGTATGGCGTACCAACTCCGACACCCTTCGCTGTTAACTCTTGAGTGGTATCAGATTGTCGTGCCAGACCAAAGTCGACTATTTGCGCAAGAGTGGTTGACGTATCACTTTGAGCAACTAACATAATGTTGCTTGGTTTTATATCCCTGTGCACGATGTCTTTGCTATGGGCGTGATCTAGCCCTTTTGCAATTTCAATCAGCACGGAAATTGCGAGTGAGACCGGCATTGGGCCTTCTTTTTTGAGATACTGAGCCAGAGTTTTCCCTTCGACGTAGTTGAGTACTAGATACGGCTCATTGTTACTGGTCATCCCGAAGTCGATTGCGGACATGATGTTCGGATGATTTACATGCGCGAGCATTCTTGCCTCACGGTGAAATCTGGTCGCCTGAGCCGCGCTTGAACTGTTGTGTAGCTTCTTGATTGCAACTACTTTGTTGAGGAGCTTGTCTTCGGCTCGAAATACAATACCTGCTGCACCCTTTCCAATAACAGATATGTTGGAGTACCTGCGTCTCAATGACTCGGGCAGCTGATTGTCCGATTCATCATTAACTGTTGTCTTAATCGTGTGTTCCGATTCTTCCACGCTCTGGGTTTCGCGCCGCGCCGATCCATTATAGATATCCCCACTCCGGTTTGAGTGGAAACATTCTGCCAGGCACGCCGTCTTCCAGTATGATTCGGCAATCTCTGTTTGAGTTTTGGTTATCAGTTTCCATCGCACGCACGCGATGGGGGAGGCGTCGCCTTGGACAAAGAAGAACTGGACGCGACAATTGTGGAAGGAGCAGGCAAATTAGTGATTGCAACTTGTCCGTTTTGCCACTTCGTTTGTAAGTGGGTGGCGCTTCGCCAGGAAGGATGCAAAATTTTCCATAACGTCCGGGAAGTCTGTGAGCACGTTTCATCAGTCACGACGTTGCATAAACCCAGAATGAGTTTTAAAACCTCGAACAAATCAAGCTGACAGTGGATCATTGAATAATTGCTGATGGCGCCAGATCTGCCCGCTGGCGGCGAACATGTTTGGACTGTCATAGAATACGATCGAATGACCAAAACAAGCTGCTGTGCAGAACTCTTGGGTGAACGCAATGACATTAAAATGTCGCTTGACTCGCTCCACAATACGATCCGGGCGCCATCTTCGAACAAACGCGGTTCTTCCTAATGGCGACCTGTTTCATGACGAGAATTAAAACTGGCGCAACGATATAATGATTGATTATCACGCGAAGATCGCAATAATTAGCACCGGAATTTTAGAATGAGGATAATAAATCGATGGAGTCAGAACGAGTTAGAGATCGAATAGAAGACATGGCTCCGATCGAATTCGTATTCGTTCCGAAGGAATGGCGAAAGGAGCACAGTGAGCCCGCCTTCGGAGATCTGGCGAAAAGCATCTCCTTTTATCCACCAGCTTCCAATGGTGCGTGTCTCGTAATTTATGATCGGGGGATGCCAGTTGCAGACAGCGCTGGTGATACGTTCAAACAACTTCTAGAGCAGCCACATCACGAATTATCGCTGGACGAGATTGATGAGCTCGGTTATCAGATTCTTGGCACCGTCGGTGATGGCTCCGCATTTCAAATCCACTCGGCCGATACCATAGATGTTACAGGCAAACCTGTTCTTCGAGTTACCGGCGAGTGGATAACCAGTAGCAAGAAATTTGTCGGTCACTATTTCCCGGAGTGGGGACGAGAGGGTGGTGCGACTGACTATCGAACCATTAGAGAAGTCTACTATGAAGGTGGCGAACCTCAATTCACTCAATACCAAGGAGAGGCAACCCGCTCGATGAACACCGTCATTTGGACCCGATAAAGGCGTCCTTCCCTGTTTTTTCGACAAACCGCGAACCGTCAGGCGTGGCGCCAAGGGCTCGTCGCAGCTGAGCAAGTTCTGACATGATCCCTGCCGGCAGTCCGCACTCCGTCACTGACCGCCAAGTCTCAGTTATTTTGCGGTGGCATTCGGTTGTCAAACTCCCGGATCCAGTTTCACAGATTGTGCCATTCAACAAGAAGATAGTGGTGCATTCGCCCCCACTATCTCGCTTGTACTTATTTCCCGGTCAGCTTCGCGACTTGCGCGATAGTTTGCATCAACGTTTGCCTTTCTTTCGTCTAAGAATATAGCATTGAATTATCCCAAACTCTTTACAACGCAAAAACGCTACCAGGCTCTGACTTTCGAGCAGTCCATCCTGGATCAGGGTTAGTACTGTCATCAATCGCACAATCTCGAGTGCTGAAAGCGCTGAAAAGCCTCACTTCTCTTTCATCTCCGTTTTCAGCCAAGTTTGAGAGTCTAACTACTCAGTGACATTCAAAAGTAGCCTGACTCATGTTTTTCGACCTATTTTCGGAATTTCGATTAGCCAGAATTCTAAACTCGCAAAAATAACTTCGATTTCCATCAGGTGGTAACTGATGAGGAGGTCCAGTACCTTGCAAGTGGTTTTCAATCTGCATTTGTGAGTTCAGAGTCAATTTTTGAGTTCTGGTCCATAGAAACTTTGTAAAAGTAGGCCGGCGCCCAACACTCGACTCCAAAGCTTCAACCGAGCCACCAAAGAACGCTGAAACTTCTATCTGTGGAGGACACGGCTACCGGACACACGCAGTTAGTTTGTTCAAACCTGGGCATAAGAACTTGGATGTGGACTGTCGCCGATGGATACGGGAGGACAAAATAGCATGGCTCGTGATGTATGTCTGTTGACCTCTGATGAATCACCGATTTTGAGGTCGGAGATTATTAAACACTTTGAGGAAAAGGGTAGATTGACGTGCATCAACAAGCAAGAGTCGGACGGCAACGTCGCCGACGAGGATTTGATCTATTCTTGGCAGGACAAGGATCTCTCAGAGCGAGTGCTAAAAGCTATCAACGAAGATAATTATGATGAGCTGACAGAGCTTGGCAACGAAGGCAAGCTTACGTGTTGTGTTCTCAACGTTTTTGGACAAGACACGTTAGCAGAGTACAGCGATGACGAGCTTAAACAGCTCGAATCCGATCGTGGAGTCGATCACGCCACACACATCCGAGATGGGAAGGTTCAGTATGAAACCAGCGGGATGTTGAAGAGCGCAGATTCAGACACTTGGCGACAAATGATGCAATTGCAGTTTCAGACAATTCAGATAATCGCATTTTTACGCGGCGGACTGATCATGGACTCTGGCAGTTCGAAAGAAGCATTCATCGAGAAAGGTAAATGGGCCGAAGAAGATTTCGTTGATTACGAGAACGGCAATGGTCATCACGATCAAGAAGAAGAAGAAGAAGAAGAAGAAGAAGAAGAAGAAGACGACGACGACGACGACGACGAAGAGTAAGAACTCAACTGACTTCTATTCGTTGATCAGATAATCAAGATTCAGAAGGGAAGAGCAGTCTATCCAACCCTCTAATCAGACCTTTAACCGACTGAACTTTTCTTATTGCGAGCAATGTACCATCGACATACGGCTCTGCACCGGAGCCTGAGTCGTGCCTGATAGTCAATCGCTCGTTAGTCAAACCAAAAATGGTTTCGAACGAGATAACATAGCTTGGTAGTCTAATCGAATGCACTGGCGTTGATGCGATTTGCGCTCCACGAGCTTCTTTCGGTCCGTGCAATTCTTCCAGCGGGCGTCCGAGCTTGTTTCTTTTCACTTGCGCCAATTCCTCGGCCAGCTCTTGAGTAGTACCACTCGGCACGTCCATTTTTCCCGCCGAAGCGTAATCGATAATCTCCCACTGCGGTAGATACTTTGCTGCTAATAGCGAAAAATGTTTGGCAAGCGCTGCAGTAATCGAAAAGTTACCGCAACTGATCACTCCAAGACCGCGTTCATTAGCCGCTTTTTCGATTTCCTGAAAGTCGCCGGCTTTCAATCCGGACGATCCAATTACAACGTTTACACCTTTGGAAAGTGCCGTCATCACGTTGTCTTTCACGGAAGCTGCACTCGTATAGTCGACGAACACATCACACGGGACACGGAGTCCATCGGTTACCGTAGGTGAAATTGTCGTTCCGACTTTGGCTGCGCCGAGCACCTCTCCAATATCTTCCCCAGCACGTCGACGCGCGATACCCGAACACAGCTCCAAATCATCCGAGTCGATTATCGAGCGAGCAACGGCTTGCCCAGTCCACCCAGTCACGCCGGCTACACACACTTTGATTGCCATGAAGTTGTTCTCCTCGTCGACGAACTCTATGTTAGAAACATGAATGGATTGTGACGATTTTAGCTGCACCAGCAGCGTGAGTTCATGAATTGCATAGAAGCTTGACGAGCTCTCCGCTAACACAACCAGGCTTTGCGGTGGCATTTGGAAAGCTTGTCAAAACTTGACATCGAGAGAAGATTTCGAGTTGTCACAAGAGTCACTTCTCAGCATTCAGCGTTGGCGTTCCAATCTCTATCATCAATCAGGGCCATCAATCGCAATTACTTCCAGATGGATGGCTTGCTTAGTCGCACATTGCATACTGCACCTGAACGAAAAGGCATTCTGGTGCATCTGGTAAACTTGCAGACACTGTGAATCTACATTCAATGTCCGCGGTCAAAATCTGTGAATCAAGTTTCTCAAAAGCTGAAGCGTCTTTTATTCGTCACGTCTCACGACCGACAACTCGGCCGCCTGGGCGAACATATCTTCAACACCGAAGCAAACAAAATGGAGCTCAACTGGGAATCAACTTTTGCAACACTTTCAGAGTCTCATGAAGTCGAGAGCCCATTCGCGCAGGAGATTCAACAAGCCATTGGCGAAAACTCTACCAGCGATACGCAGGGTAGACCAATCACGATTGAATACCTGAACCAATGCGATCTCCTTGTTTTATTGGAGACCCCGAATGCCGCATGCTCAGACTTCGGGAAGCGCTTCGCTAACTGGAAGGGCCAAGTAGAACACTGGAACATTTCCGGTTCTGACCCTGTACAGGATGTCGGATCAAGAGTGTCGAAGTTAGTCATTACGCTAATACTCAAAGGCGGCAAGCGAGCACCACTGGCGCCACCGACACCACCTGTCACTGCACGCAGTGCCACACCGGCCCAAGCAGGCACTGCAAAAGTGAGTCTCGATGCCAAAGGACGGAAAGGTAAGAAGGTAACAACAGTGTCGGCACTCGCATTGGACGAGGCACAACTCGAGAAACTAGCCACCGACTTGAAGCATCTTTGTGGCAGTGGTGGCACCGTCAAAGACGGCGTGATTGAAATTCAGGGAGATCAACGAGAACGCATTTTGAGCGAACTTCAGAAGCGCGGATATAAAGCGAAACGGGCCGGTGGATAATGACAGACGCAGCCTCCCGAGATGTTTATCTAATTGATGGAACATACGAATTGTTCCGACATTTTTTCGCAGTGCCCTCCAGCACAGATGATTCTGGTCAGGAGATCGGAGCAGTGCGTGGAGTGTTGAACTCGATTCTCTCAATGCTCACGCGTGGCACAAAGTATATTGGCGTAGCAACCGATCACGTCGTAGAATCCTTCAGGAACGATCTTTACCCAGATTACAAGACAGGAGAAGGCGTTCCTGAGCCATTGATGTCACAGTTTGTCATTTTGGAAGACGCCTTGACCTCGATGGGTGTTTTAGTTTGGCCGATGGTTGAATTCGAAGCTGATGACGCCTTGGCCGCAGCCGCCGTTAAAGCCGCTCAAGACCAGAGCGTCCGACAAGTGATCATCTGCACTCCGGACAAGGATCTTAGTCAATGCGTGCGCGGCGATCGCATAGTACAGATGGACAGGCGACGTGACATCATCCGCGACGAAGCCGGTGTGATGGAGAAATTCGGAGTAATGCCGAGATCGATTCCAGACTATCTGGCGGTCGTAGGCGATACCGCAGACGGTTATCCGGGATTGTCAGGTTGGGGAGCGAAAGCGGCTGCATCGGTACTGATCCAGTACCCACACTTAGAAGACATCCCGAAGGATGTAAATCAGTGGCCGTCCACGATTCGTGGTGCAAAAAAGCTCGCATCCGTTCTGTTCGAATCATGGGAAGATGCTTTGCTGTACCGAGAACTGGCAACACTACGTATCGATGCGCCCGTTTTCGAAAACTTAGACCAGCTACTATGGCGCGGTCCTAGTGCCGACTTTGAAAAGACCTGCACTCGATTGAAAGCCAAAGATCTCTTCCGCCGTGCTGCGGCCGCAGCCAATTAGACCGGCGATCATGGAGACCATCCACTCGACGAACCAAACGGTCACTCATCCGTCCAAAGATGTTCGTCGTCATAGGTATTGGACACCATCTCGCCGATGTAATTGAGCTGCGTATGACGCTCGTTGATCAAACGGCACGGCGGCAAATGATTGCTTGCCCGGATCGCTCGCCAGCGCTTCACGTCCTTGCCGGTAATTGCTTTGGCATCTCGCACATCAAGTTGCTTCAGAGATTCCAGAATTGCTAATCTGAAAAAATCTTCTTTCGACAGTTGTGTTCCTCGAAGTGACAACTTTTCAATTTTATTGGCGATCAGATTACTGACGATTCCCGAGTCACAGTAGCTCAAACTCAGGACTTTCAGATTTTTCCATTTGCTGACGCGGCGGACTCCGGCTTCGCTGATCGCTGTTTTGGCCAAGCTTAGTCTTTCCAATGTTTTCATCGATTCGAGTGTATCAAGACAACGATCAGTCACCTTGAGGCAACGATCAAGTGACAAGTATTTCAGATTTTTGAGAGACGAAAGTTGCATGATGCCTTTATCGGTGATATGGTCAAGCCGAAGAAATAGTTCTTCCAATCCATTCATTTTCGAGACCTCCGCTAGACAGTCATCGTCCATTGTCGCGATCTCGAATAATCGCAATGCCTTCAATGTGTTCAGCAAAAGTAATCTCTCAAAATCCTCTTTCCCAATCTGTATGTTGATGATTGCCAGTGCGTCTAGCTTCATAGGTTTCAATTTCAGCCATCCGTCAGGCGAAACTTCGCCTGAATCCAGCCATACACGTTTGGATTTCTTGGAACGAAGCAGCTCATCGAAACTATCGGCGGTGACAGGAGCCAAATTGAAATACCAGTAAGAACCATTGAACATATTGAGTTGATACTTCGTCTCTAAAAGCGCATTTTCTAATTCGCCCGGCTTGTCGGCACTGCTGCCGGTGCCCGGTGCTGAATGCGTCGCCTGATAGAGCGGACTCTTGGCGAAATAGAAACATAGGACTGTGACACCTATCACGAAAAACGCGACAGCGGCCATCAGCAACGTCTTCGAGTCATTCTTCCGAGTTGAATCCGCCTCTTCTTGATTTGCAAAGCCTGGCTCTCGGTACGCACGATAGAATGCGTCGCTTAGGGGATCGCTGCCTGAAAGAGAAGATTGCTCGGAGTCGTCCGTTTGCGAATCGTCAGACGCGATGCGAGAGGTCATTGGTGTCAGCGCTTCGAGCGCCCCAATGAGCTCTTCAGGAGACTGATATCGATGATTCGGATCCTTAGCTAAACAGCGAGCTATAACGTCGTCGACTGCTGCAGGAAAGCCATCAGTCGGCGCGACTTTAGTCACCAGGGGAATCCGAGCATGGACATGCTTCGACAGTACTTCCATAACTGTGTCGGACTCGTAGACCTGACTCCCGGTAAATAGTTCGAACAGAATGCAACCGACGGAATAAATCTCAGAACGTTGATCGTATGTCTTACCGCGCATTTGATCTGGACTCATGTAGGCTGGAGTGCCGACAATCGCAGTACCTTCGAAAATCGTGGTAGGCTCCGTCTCGTATCGCATTCTCGCAACGCCAAAATCGACCAGCTTTGCCGAGAACCCATTTTCTTCCGTCACCAAAATATTGCTTGGTTTCAAATCTCTATGGAAAACATCCTTGCTGTGGGCATATGACAGCGCTCTGCAGATTGCGCAGACGATCGCTACTATTTCGGACAGCCTGAGTCTGCGATGAGCGATTAGATTCTCGAGATTCACTCCGTCGATGAACTCAAGCACCATATACGGTATCCCAGAGTCAGTCGCTCCGAAATCGAGAATTCTTACGATGTTCGGATGAGCTAGTCGAGAAATCGCTCGCGCTTCCTGCTGAAACGACAAAAGTTGTTCTGACCCTAAATAATGCAGCGTTTTTACAGCAACTCGCGTACCAAGGAATCGATCGATACAGAGATAAACTGCACCAGACGCCCCCCTGCCAAGCTCCTGAATTGGCTTGAATCGATTAGTCGGAAACGAACCCGCTCCGAGCGGAATTTCATCAGTACCCAGCTCTTGGTTGATCGTCGCGTCGAAGTCGACCACCTTGTGCACGGTCTCGGAGATTCGAGCGATGGCAACATCTTGAACATCCGGCTCCTCACAACGACACATATCGGAGCGAAAAACAAACTGCGTCAGCGATCCGTCCCGACCTGACCCAACTCTCTTTCGACATGTGCGGCACATCTGGAAGCGATAACCCTCGTCAGATGTGGTCACTGCGGCTGACTTGAGCGCAGCACAGTTACATACGAAAATCCACTGCGTCAGAGAACCGCCCTTCGCACCTGGCTTGGGTTGTTTGCAATCAGTACAAATTTCCGCTTCGACAGTCATGATTCCGTTATACCCGCTAATACGGGACCGTCCCGGTCCTGCGCGAGCTCGGCTTATAAATGTGGTACTGGAACAAACACACCTATAACCTCTCAAATGCAGGGCTCACCGGAAGACAGATTCAACGCGTATTCTATTTGCCGCTTCGAATCTTGACGCTCGGCTTTTTGCTCTGTGTCTTCTTCACCGTCAATGTCTTCAAGCTAGTGGCGCTTGCCGTCTTGGTCGTCGACGTTTTCACGCTTGGCTTTTTGGCGCTTGCCGTCTTAGTCGTCGACGTTTTCACTCTTGGCTTTTTGGCGCTTGCCGTCTTAGTCGTCGACGTTTCTACGCTCGGCTTTTTGGTGCTTACCGTCCTGGTCGTCGACGTTTTCACGCTTGTCTTTTCGGTGCTTGCCGCCTTGGTCGTCAATGAGTTCGCACTCGTTTTATTGCTGCTTGTCGTCTTCGCGCTCGATTTCTTTGCGGACGACTTTTTTGCAATGGTCTTCACCGTTTCTTTTGCCTCATCTTTAGCGCCACCAGCTTTGCTTGGCGATGTCTTATCATTAGACTTTTTGCCAGATGGGGAGGCATCCAGTTGCTTCACCATTGTCTTCGGTGCGATTAGACGAAAGCTCTCGTTAATCCATCGCTCCACATGCGACATAGGCACATTATCGCCTGATTCAAAACTAGCCGTGACCCAACCGCTTTTGCCCAAGCCGTAGCCTGTAGGCTCGCACATAGGCAGTGCCAGGGTGTTGAACAAAGACTGATCAAGCTTGAAACTGAGGCGCAAGCCATCAGCGTCCAGAGCCATAAAGACAAACGTTTTTTTCTTGACCTTAAAAGCAGAGTGTTCCCAGGGGTGGTCCTCTTGAGTCTCAGGGAAAGCCATCGCCAATTTTCTAACTTCTTCAGAGACCTTCTGAAGTTTCGCGTCCACTTTGCCCTTTCTCATAGTCATAGAATTTCTCCAGCGCTTTCGATTTGAGAATTTTAGCAGGACCCCAGTATTTGGAGGCGATGATATGATGGAATCAGACAATTGGATCGAATGGCGGATGTTTACACCAAACATCCTTTCTAATTTGCGAAGCTGATTTGATTCACTTCGCCGATTTCCGTGACGTATGGCTTGAACCATCGTAATATGTCCGCGCGACGCGCGCCTTGCCGATTGGAAAAATCGGTCGGGTGTGCACAGTCCCGACTGGGTCACCCTCTCTCAAGCTAGACTGGGCCCCATTTGTGGCGTATCAACATTGACCCAACTTTTGGGCATTGTGTATAATCGCTTAAAAGAGCACATTCGCACATTTCCACCATACCTGCTGTTAATTATGTTAGGGGCCTTCACCATAATTAGACTGTTAGATCGGGGACAAATTGCCACTATCCCTGGTGTGAGCTTTCCTGTTGTTAATACGCGAGACGATCCCCAGGACGATCCGAAGTCCGAGGCACCGCACGCAGTAATGCTTCACAACGACAACATCAATGCTATTGAGTTTGTCGTATTCGTACTGATGCGCGTGTTTAAATACGGCTTGATCAAGTCATATAAATGCATGTGGGAAGCTCATTTCACTGGACAGAGCGTTGTCTGGTGCGGTCCCAAAGAAGAGGCGGAGCAACATGCGTTAGCGGTCAGGGCATACGGACCGGACCCTCGAAGGAGAGTCTTCGGAGCGGAGCCACTTCGCGTGACCGTCGAGCAGCTACCCGAACTGGACAGCTAACCTTCTTCAGGTCCACGACTAACTACACCCACAGAGCTTCAACGATACACCGCGGTGAACACGCGATGGACAGACCCGCATTGGACAGCTCACCTAATCTTCTTCATGTCCACTCAACGATACACCCCGGTCGACTGCACAGAATCATACCTCCGCCGTCGCCAGTCTCAGAACTTAAATCGAGACTCGCGCCTAACACCCTAGCGATCTCGATCAACCCCATTTGTTTGGAGCAGAGAGATCACGTTCTTATAATCGGACACGCCCCAGAAGCCATCGCAACTTGTTCTTCTTCCATCCTCATCAACGGAGCTCATGAACATGAGGTCAGCTCGATCGGTCGTGGACGAGCCTGGACTCCTGTACTCTGTTACTCTTAGCGGACCGAAGCTTTTCGAATCGAAACGGGCTAAATTAAATGCCCGACTGCCTATAATTTGAATTGCGGCTCGGTCAGTCACTACGTATATCGTTTCCAACTCGTCCTTGTACGTAAAATACGGAAGGAGGAGCAATGTGAATCCAATACCCACGAAGGGAAGTCCGAACAAGAGCATTAGTCCATGAAATGGATGCACAATGTTCTTCCACTTGAACCCAATGGCCGCGAAGCACCAAAAGATACTGAACAATGTCCAGACATACGCGAACCCCATAGTCCACCCGCCCTTCACTTCTTCTTCTCGACCAAGTTGCGGTTGGCCCACCCAGAGCACTTTTTCATCCGATTTGAGGATACCAGAGGACTTTTCCCTCACCAGAGTCTCGACGTCAGAAGTCGGCACACCTGTTGCCACAGTAATTCTGGGAAGATTTCCCAAGCGTGAATACGCGTGGGCACCGAATGGAGTGGCAATCACAATGAATACGACTAATAATACGGTAAGCGGTGTCGCCTCTGCCTTTTTCTTCTGCATCAGAAGCCGCTCTAAATTCTTGCCGCTCCCGTAAATGACTTCGCGCAGGATCTCCGTCTTTTGGGACACGGATTCGGTGCCGTAGACGTATGCTGTCGTAAGAGCAACACAGCTGCGGTCTTCGAGCTCCAGCTGCAACTGATACATTTTGTCGAAATCAGAATCCGTCTTTTCGTCTACAATGATTTGCCTGATACTGCGAGTGTTGTATCGTTCCGTTTTTGTATCACGAAAAAACGTCGACCTTTCCACGATCAACATGTCACCAAAGACGTCGAAGGATACGCCGATCGCACGACTCTTCTTCAAGATAACAAACGCCAGATACAACAACGCTACAGCCGGAATGTCGAAAAGCAATATGTTCGGATCAAATTGCTTATTAGCGTTGTTGAAGATAGGAAAGGCAATCATCACCATTCCCACGATCGCAATAACTTGCGCGAAGGACCAGCCCATTGGCTTGTCTATGAACAGCTGGACTCTGCTGTTCAATTGTGTTTTGTCATTAGCATTTCGCTCATATTCTTGTTCTTTCATGCCACCATCATCTCAAAGCCTGATTAAGGTGTGGTAAACGAACGACCTCGAAACTTGAAGTAGTCACGGCTGAAGGTGCATGGATCAATCATCTTGGGACATCCGGAATAATTTATTAAACATGATGATACCGATGATCGAACCCAGATCCTTGGACTTCCGAACTTCCATGAGTGCTTCGACGACAGTGGAGTTTCTATGCGTGACTGCAATTAGTGTCGTCCTAGAATTTAGAATGTCGACCAGCTCATGCGCGGGAAAGAGACAATTCCACGCCGCAGACCATCGGAAGATGGTGACATGGTTAGCGACAGTCTCATATCAACGGGCTCTCGGACGTTGATTACCTAGAGCGCCGAAAAGCTGCGCAACTGTGAATGAACGATTAAACATCGGGTCATCTCCCCACGAATTACGGATATCAACTCGCGCTGGCGGTCCAGGATGAAACGCGTGAACAGTGACGAAGTGATCAGGCACATAGTTTTGTGGCGCCCCTGCCAGTGGGTTCGCCTGCCCTGGACGGAGCATCGCTTCAAACACTGAATCCCGGAGGAACTGGTTGGAAATACTGATCACAATGGGAAGTCGACCCTGTCCTTGCAATCGAGCAAGGGTCGCTTCGAGCTCCCGCGCGCTGGCTACGCTCTCCAGTCCAGCTGCTGATACACCGGTGATTGGATGCTCCGGAGTAGGGACTCTGTCAACGTCAAAATTCGAGTTATTAATCAGGTGATATGGTCGACCAGTTATTCGTCGCAATCCAGTCACTACCATCGCGGCCGGCAATCCACCAGTCATGGAAAGTTCTCCATTCTCCCCAGTGGAGCCCGTCGCGGCGAGGTCGAGTCTTCTTCCATCCGGACGTACCCAATGCTCGTTATCGCCGTTCCGCTCATACCTGAGCGGCGGGTTCAAATGCTGCCCAATCTCGTTGAACATGCTGGCAAGGAAGACTTGAGACGCGTAGCTAGCTGGCGCGGAGCCCAGTGATCCTGGTGGATTTTCGGGAGGAATCGTCAGCTGCGCCCCTCCAGGAGTAAGATTGCAGGCAGGAACAGAAATAGTCACACCGTCCCTACCCACAAAACTACCTGTTCTAACCGCAGCGCTGACCATCGAAGCAGCGACAGACGGCTGATTCTGGTACAAAACTCGCTCGATACTCGCAGCACCACATGTTCCTCCGATCTGACAGAGGGTGGTCGGATTGGCTGCGTTGTACATGATGCCTCTAGCGGCTAAGATCCGAATATCTCTGTTTTGTCCGCCCGCCTGATCTCCAGCCTGCAGGAGCTCACGTACCGTGTCTAGCGTAGCGCGAATCTCCGACTCCGGTAAATCTCGACGAGCAGAGAATCTATCGACGTCGGCAAGAAATCTGCGCCTTGCTTCGGGATCGGCAATACGCTCACGCGCCGCCTCTACCAATCTGTTGCGGGCTTCTTGAGTATCGACGCCAGGTGTTGAAACTCGCTCGCTCCCGTCCGTCAAAATCAAACTGGGCAAAAATCCGAGCGCGACGAGCGCGTCACCACTCTCTCTAGCCGTTCTTCCGAGAGACTCCCCGACTACGGTCGCACCACTCCAAATCGAGGCTGCGGTATCTCGACCAGCCTGGTACAGTCGATCTACAGCATCCGCTACAGTTGCATACTCTGGATCCGGTCGTCTACCAGAACTTGGCGTACAGTGATCAAGTCCGTCCATGGAGTCACCAATAGCAGTGGCACAACACGACTATTGTTACTCTTTGGATGAACAGCCACAACGTGAGACTGTGCCTATCTTCCACTGTTATTCCGCAGTATCAAAAGTACAAATCTGCAGTTAGTGTTGATAACGCAATCGATTACATGTACTTTCTGTATGTCAATAAAAACGTCTCTGAGACTGGCGGACCTTGTGAACAAGCGCGCCCTTACCGAGTGGTCTCTGCGTCGTCGAATTCCACTGATAATTCTGAACAGTGCCCTGCCCATCTCGATGCTCCCGTCCTTTTTCAAGACGGGCCGACTCGAGCAACTCCTTCTTCTGATGGGTGCGCTCTGCCATATTGGCCCTTTGCTGACGACCGATTTCTTGAGCATCGTAGCGATAGGATCTGAACCAACGGGCCTCTGCCTGATCACAAAATAGTCCGCTTATCACCGTCACCATAATCAAACAACCGGCTAATCTCATCGACAACTCCCTCAAGAAATTTTACTGGGATATTTGGGGCGGCGAACCCCTTCTATTCTGTACAACGAAATTGGCCGACAAAAAGTTCAATTTAACTGCAACATTTAATATTCAGCTCAGCGGCCGACAAATTAATTTCGCAGCGTCCTGCGGCGACACCACCACCTCCAGGCAAAGCGATTCATACAACTGCAACTCCGCTGCCGTCCTAACGCAGTCCATCTCGCATCCACGACCTGAAAGTAGATGCTTTCTGTGCATTTGTTAAACTTAGAACGATGTACTGTGAAGCCCAATCTGAAAAATTTGGAGCAGACCTCGAAAGAGTGCAAGTCTGGGACTCTCTGTCGGAGTTTTACCTCGACACATACCATACTGAAGAAGAGTTGCAACGCATGGGAGAATTTTTGTCTTCGACTCGGTTCTCTATCGAAGAGATTCGGCACATCGCGCTTTTCGAGGTGACACCAGTCTGCGTTGCCAATCTTTTCTGTATGCCCGGTGGTGAATGGGCAGGCTTTGCACTCGATTGGCTAATTCCAAAATGCATGGTACAACAGCAGAAGCATCCGTTCAGTGCAGATGGGAGCAGCAATAACCCTCCGATTGGGATTCGTTTGCTCGCACCATTTTGCAAGGAATGCTACTCAATGATCGATCGGATAGAGCGAATCAGAAAGTCCGCAACCCAAAATGGCGAGTCCAAAATTGTATGAAGAGAAGCTCATTGGTGGTTCAACCCTTTTCAATTTTAGCAGCGCTGTTGCTCACGCTTGTGCAGGCGCCGCTGGTCTCCGGTTCAACCCCAGCACTTCCACCTGGAGTGACAACAGATCATCCCATGATGTACAGAGTGCGGCAGCGGACTAAGGTAATGGCCCCGCGAAGCGGTCCTGCCTGCAACAAGATTCGAGTGTGGCACGCACTGCCGAATACAAGACCATGGAGCCGTGTTACAACCAATATCGGTATTACGGCGCTCAGCTATGTCCCGAAGACAGGAAAGATCGAAGTTGGTGACGTCGAGGAAGGCGGACACATCGTCTTCAGTTCCGACAATATAAGACCAGGGACGCAACTAGTCTACGAATCAGACTTCCAGGTGATCTCCGCCAATAGAACCTTCAATCCGCACAGCCGAACCATCTTCTGGAATCAGTACTCTAAGAAGGATTTAGAGTTGGGTGAAGAGATAGACGAAATTCATCCGACATTAGCAGCAGTAGCGAACGAACTCAAGCGGGACAATCAGCCGATTATGTTCGTCATGAAGGCCTCGGAATGGGTGCGTGAAAATATAAAATACGACGCGAGTGTCGCATATGGCAACGAAGACATCGATCAAATCATGACAAACCGAAGAGGACATTGTGGGCACGCTCAAAACATTTTGAAGCAGCTTCTCGGACAAGCCCGAATTCCTTACAAGCCGGTTTTTGGATTGAATCTCGTCGATCGCAACGGCGGTCTCAATGAAGACCGGATCCGTCTCGACTATTCAAATAACCACATGTGGGCTCAGGTCTACTTCCCATCAATCGGTTGGGTGGAAGTTGATTCCTTCCAGGGAGACAAGTGCTATTTCATCCCAGCCTGCATGATTCAGAATAATACCGGATTCCAGAATTACTCAGTCTGGGTGGATGAAGAGGGGAAGGAATCAAGGATGCCAAATTGGTCCTGCGTCAACGGTAGATTCATTTGCGACTATAGCGTCGACAATGCAATCACATACTCGGAGCAGGCGATGTAGATCAGCTGCTGGTTGGATTGCGGAGCACTGATATGAACGTTGCAGCGGATCTCCAATGCACATGGGAGTTTGATTGTTCGCAAAGTAACCTCCGCGGTAGTCTAATCGCCCAGCCAATAGGCGAGCCGGTGAAAGAAAAAATGCGGAAATTCTCCATCAACAGTCTTCACTTCGATTGTGCTGATACGTGGTTTGCAATTTGTTTGGATGAAACCAAACAGAGAATTATTTTTTGAATTGATACCGAAAACGGTGCGAGCAGTTTTGTCCAGATTGGAGTTGCCGGACAGATAGTTCATGGTGAGGCGGTGCTCTTGAGGGCGATATGAAAATGTCATTCCAATAGCCTTGTCATCAAATGCTCGATTACCATCCTTTTTGAAGATGGGAGAGGTCGGATCGGATTTCGGGAAATGACGGATTGCCCAGAAAGGTGCACCGGTATCCACACAAGACCATTCGCTCAATGACAAAGGCAAAGCTCGATTCGAATCGGAGCAGCCCCCTTGAATTCGACTCAAGACTTTATGCAACAAGCCTCTGTCAGTGGTACCAATAACAACACCAGATTTAACGCGACTCAAATAGTAGAACGGTGGAATCGAGGTTAGATCTTTTGATTTTCTGTACGTCAGCTGAACAACTGAATACCCACAGTCTGTGTAGTAACTGACGGCGCTGCTGGTCTGTTTCGCGAAACAATCAGGAAAAGACGGGGATTCATCGACAAACAAGAATTGACAGCTCAGGTTAGAATGAGTGCTACTATCAATGGTGCCCGATGTAACGCAATTTATGCACACCTTCGGAATCGCGTCCTCTTTACGAGTATCCGCAAGTAGCAATAGAAGCCGAAGTAAGTGAATCTGCCATTCACCGAACTCGGGTCGCAACAACGCTACGTCACGATCGTTAAGGTCTTCCTCTACTAAAGACGTAACTGCTATTGTTTGAACATTCGCAGGCATGCTGCCGAGAGCGAAGGCTACCTCAGCAGCAAACTTCACTGTTGCTGCACTTCTGAGCGGCTGAGCATAGCAAAAAATCATTGCAATCGAAAAAGCGCATAAGACGATTAGACGCAAGTTGATCTCACCTGTCATTCGAGGATGTACAATAAAGAAACAATTATGCCTTACTTCAAGTCATCAGGTTACGCATCTCTCAATGGTGACACCCATTCAGAAAGCACAACGACTCAGTTCCAGAGCTCTTGCCAAGCACAAGAAGCGATTTCTCCGTTTTTTTCCGAAGGCTTTCAAAGATCCTCTCTACATCGATTGGGAGAAGGCATACAAATGGGAAGCACACAAATTATTCGATACTCTGCTCAACAAAGCTGAATTCGAAAGACTTCTTCGAAAGCGGGAGTATCTGGATATTGCCACTCGTGCCCTACAAGTCGAGTCGAAAACTACCTTTCTTTTTTCCTTCGAGAAGATGGCTCTCAGGGATGCGCTGCGCACCAATGACGGTGCGGCCATATTCGCGGAAGGATTGCACAGTGTCCTCTACGAGACTGGGTCGCGAAAAGAGAATTTCATTGCCTGGATCGTTGCTGTTTCGGAATTACCAAGAAAAAAATCTCGGGTACTTTCTTGGCCGATTCTTACGTTCTTTCCTTATATCGCGCAGCCCAAGAAATTCATGATTATGAAGCCCACAGCGATGATGCACGCCGCCGCAGAGTTAGGCTTCGATCTAGAGTATTCCTCAAAGCCTAACTACCGTACTTACGAAAGACTGGTCGAGCTTGCCGATCTGGTTGGCGAAGCCATAAAGGATCTTAAGCCGGAGAATTACCACGATCTGCAGACATTCCTCTGGATTATAGGTTCTTCCGAATATGACCGGCTCGAAGAGGAATATCTATAGGTCCGTTAGTTCCTCTATATTTGATCCTCTAGTAGATCGCTGGAGGAGGAGGCGGACGCCAGTATTCGCGCGAGCGCGCCCAAGACCAATAGAGATCCTATTAACGTCTGCATCGATAGCGCTTCAGCAAAAATGAGCGCGGCAAGAACAGCGGCGAAGACCGGCTCTAGAAGCGTAGTGAATGCCACCGTGCTTGGTGAGAACCACTTTAGCGACGCATTAAGGCCGGTGTGGCCTAACATCTGTGAAACCAGGGCCATCGCAAAGATTCCGCCCCAGGAGATGAGATCGCCACCAGGCGGCATTTGATTGAACAACAAAGACACAACACACAACACAACCGCAGCCCAGGAATATGTCCTACTCACTAAAACAATCGTTGGATAAGATTGACTGACAGAACGGATTGCGATCAGATATCCAGCGAATGAGAGGCTTCCGATCACTGCAAGCGTGTCGCCCAGAAGCTCCATTCCGGCAACTGGAGCAACCCCACCGCTTGACGTAACGATGAGCGCGATCCCTATACCAGCAACGAGAAGAGCCCACCAGAAGGCAGCGCCCATTTTCTTCTTTTTGACCAGCCAGTCGAAAAGTGCGGTCCATACAGGAACTGTGCATACCAACAAAGTCGACACCGCCACCGAGGTATATAACAAAGACGCAACCCACGTGGCGAAATGCACTGCCAGTGCCACTCCGCAGCAGCCAAACATAATCTCATGCTTGCGCTCTACTACAACTCCTTTATTCTTCCAACGGGCAATGAGCACGATTGGTACCGCAGCGATGCTCAATCGCAAAGCGGACGCGGCTACAGGACCGGCTCCGTGCAAGGCATAACGCGCAAAGATCGCCGCCGCACCTATGGCAAGTTGAGCGCCCAGCAGGACAACAAAGGCCTGCGAGGAGGGGCGAGCCGACATCGGATTCGTAATATCCTTAATGTTTGGTTGCATGGATTTGAAGAAGCTTCAGAGCCCTCTAAAGGGTTTCAAACATTGGAAGAATATATAGAAGAACGCTCTCCCGCAGCCATTATTTCAGCGCCCGACCGCGATTTGCTGTTTGTTTACCAAACGTTCATTCAATTCAAAATAGACACAATTCAGCCCCTTGGCAGCATTCGCAACGTATTACCTGTTATGATTTCAAGCGAAGGTACTTGGAGTCACTAATGGAAATCTTTTTAATCGCCTTTGTGCTCTCGTACACATACGGCGTTTTGGGCATATCGATAGGTTATCACCGCGGGCTGTCACATCGCTCGTTCAAACTGCCTCGACTGCTCGAGTACTTCTTCGTCATGGGTGGCTACCTCGTCTTCGAAGGCGGACCAATTTTCTGGGTCGCTTCCCACCGGCTTCATCACCGATATTCTGACGAGCCGGGCAAAGACCCGCACACCCCATTAGATGGTGCTTGGCACTCTTTCCTCGGATGGATGTCTAAGCCCGTCGTGAAAATTTCCGAAGATCAATACCGGCTTATCGTGCCCGATCTCTACAGGGATCCCTTCTACCGCTTTCTTCATGCAGGCGGTGGCAACAACGATGGTTACCTGTGCCTCGCAATCAACGTGGCTCTCCGATTGGCGATTCTGGCGGCTTTCGGACCCTGGGCACTTTTGGGTAACGTACTCGGCTCTGTTGGTGCCTTCATAGCACCGCTGCTGGTGAATTCGATTTGCCATATGCCGAGATACGGCTACCAGAACTACAAAACCAACGACCTCAGTCAGAATGTCTGGTTCGTGGCGATAGCTTCGTTCGGTGAAGGTTGGCACAACAACCACCATAAGTTCCCACAATCGGCCAGGCATGGCTTGAGACCGATTGAGTACGATTTTTCCTGGTCGGTTCTAAGTTTGCTGAAGCTTTTTGGTCTGGTCCAGAACATTAGACTTCCGCGCGAGACAGCTCTGCAAGGTAATGAGGTAGCCGTTGCCAACACGGTAGACCCCGTTGTTCTGGCACGCACCTCTACGGAAGTCTCGGATGAGACGCTTGCAGACCGCTATTCCGCGGAGCTTCTCGATGAACAACCAGCTTTTGAAGACCAAACACTTCCACTCAAGGCAACTTCAGAAGAAGCCGCAGCCAAGCACAGGAAGTCCCAGAAGGATCGCGTAGTCGCTATAACCAAGCGCTAACCGGCGAGCTGGTGCAATCTCGGAATTAGTTTTTTTGACCGTCAGTTAGACGGCTACCTTCATCTCAGCTACATTCTATAACTCCGGCCAGTCCCTAGTTACAGACCGAACGCCCTTCTCATGCTGCATTTTTGGTAAACGTTTACTTGTGGACGTTTTGAGCAGCTTTCGATAAGGACAAACGGCATTACATGTTCTGAACAACGGCTCCAGAGGGCGAGCAGCCACGTTCTGCAGTGACCGTTTACGATTTTGAGAACGTTAACGCTCGTTTATCGCAAAAGTTATGCACCACTACCAGTGGTACCATCGGCTATAGCGGCGGTTCGCTGCGATCATCGTCAAATGGATTGCTGGCATCTTCTTTGTCGGATCCAATTGTATCCTCGAAGATATCCCAGTCATCAGGTATCTCGAAATTACTATGAGGCAAAGCCTGCGGACTGAAGCTCGTCATTTTCACGGACCAGCTACTCACACCCTTGACCTTGCAGTTGGCGGAGACCACACAACCTGAGGCCTGGTCGAACCAATACTCAATAACAGTTGGTTGACTCGATCGCAGTTGGAAGTTATATCCACGGCAATTTCTGCCATTGATGTTTTTCTCTCCAGTAGGTGTGAGCTTGCCAAGCCACCCATCAGCTTTCAACCAGGCTTCGTCGAGATTCCAGTTGTTGGTATTCTTCAATAAGGTGTATGTCGCTTGCTTCTCCTTCGCATCCAACCAGTATTCCTTGCCAAGGTTGTGATCGTCTATTCGTCTGTAATTCCCGGCCGGTAGAAATCGCGTGTCGTCGACGTAGCATTTTCTACCCACGCCATCCGATGACATCCGGAATGAATTCTTCGTGGCGCCCTTGCCAGGCGTCCGGATTTGCTCGTACGTCGCCGTGAACGCTGACTTCGTGAATGGCGTCGAGTTCGGTCCGCCGCCGCCGCAAGAAGTGAGAAGTGGTATAGACAGACACCACGCGAGACTCGCGACTAATCTGCTGCGACTTACGACCGGATGACCTTTTCTTGCTTGTTCGGGACGTCTGACCATTGATTTACACGATCTCCTGGCGTTGCAGTTCTCATCGATTAATATGCCATTCTAGCCTGGCAAATCAAACTGAGCCATCGTTTTGCTGGTCTTGAATCGGGTTGATGGTCGCAAATACAGAACCAGACTGGTAAGAGGCAAACGATCACATTTCATCTTCTGGGCATTTTATCCGACTTTGTTCGTGGAATAAAGCTCAAAGTGGATTTTGAACCAGATGGAGAGTTGCCGTGAGTTCAGACGATAAGAAGCAAAAATCGATCGGATCCGACAATGATGAACTTTTGAGCCAGCTCATGAGTAAAACCGAGGTGGACAAGGATCAGGTCGTATCTATGATCGGAAATCTGATAGGAACGATCGGACAGATGGGTGGTGCGAGCGGCTTTGCTGCACCTAAGCCAAGCACCCAGGCACACCCTGCTCAGAAAGAGCCTCAGAAAAATATTCGGCACATCAAAGAGATGACTGCCGCTGCGCAGCACAGCAACGATCCGATGATCTTGCTCAAGGACGATGGTTTTCGAGACTGGCTGAAGCACGAGGGATGCAAACTGAAAAATTTCCCTGAGGAATTGATTGTCGCTCGGCAGGTCATCGATCTATCCGGAGAAAATTTCGAGCACGAACTGGGAGTGTTGACCGCACAAAAGGCGATAGGAATGGCCAAGTTACATGCTCGCCGAGATAAGGAGCTCTTGTCAGAACTCTACTGGATTGAAGCGGAGTTTCACGCTATGTCAGGCGACATGGTTAAGGCCACCGAAAGCCTGGCAAGTTGCATCCAAAATTCGACTGGCGAATCTGTGGATCGAGACTCCCAGGCATTCAAGGAGCTCTACGAGGAGCTCGAGTCGACACGAGAAAAAGCGAAAATCGGTTCGAAAAAACAAACCTAGATCCCGTCGTGTATGATTCAGCAATGCAAAAGCTGAACCATCCGATTCAATTAGAACTGCCGCACGACTCTCTGACAGTCGCCGATATCATCGGACGCGCAGCGAGATTCACGAGGACGCACTATCGGATCTTCGGGAAAATTTTCCTTATTCCATTGACACTGTATTGCATTGGCTGGCAGATGCTCTACTGGCTCATGGAGATGACAGACAGTTTGGTGGTTCGCGCAGTAGCAGTGGTGTTGTGTTTTTTCGTCATTCTGGCCATGTTCTATTGGATGCGGGTTATATCTGTGGCGTTCTGGCTCTTGGTCGCGGGCAATGAAGACGACTTCAGCAGAGCGACGAAGAAGGCAAATCGTCTCACCACTCTCCTTGTTTTTCTCCCGAATCTAATCCTCGAGCTGATTATGACTTCCTGGATAACTGTGCTCATAGTCTGGCTGGATGAGGTATCGAACGTTTCTTCCGGAACGGATAAAACCTACAAAGCGGTCGCTATCTTCGTATCGTACTTTGCACTTTTGCTCATCAGCATTTTGCCGATTCGCATTTTTCAACTGGTCAATCTATTCTTCGCATATCACATGCTGGTTTCCGAAAAGACGCTAAAAGCCGGGTTGAAGCAGACATTGCAGCTACTCAGGCGAGAGGGCTGGCTTATATTCTGGGCATTCAATTTCTTCGTGGTTGTGGAAAATCTGATCGAGACACCTAATTGGCTTGGGCTAATGTTAGAGGGCAGTCTGGTATCAACCGCTCAGACAAATAAAGCGCTGACGGCATTCCTTGCCTTTCTTCCCAGGCTTGTTCTCGAAGTCTTTACGGGTGTCATCACCTGGTCTATATCGACAATTCTCATACCGCTTTTTGACAACGAGTTGCGGGTGAGAATAGAAGCAAAGGATGTCACAGACTCACTTTCCAGGCTGCGTCAAAATTCGACGTGACCGCTGCTTGTCATTACAGATGATTACTTGAAACTCCAAGTTCGCAACGACAGCTTTGCGT
Organism: uncultured Candidatus Obscuribacterales bacterium; assembly: GCA_964418155.1. Classification (GTDB taxonomy): domain Bacteria; phylum Cyanobacteriota; class Vampirovibrionia; order Obscuribacterales; family Obscuribacteraceae; genus JADYXR01. The sequence continues at coordinate 163,990 of CAYQKX010000011.1, forward strand.
GTGAACGCGGAGATGGTCAGGATGTCTGGCTATTGCTCTGTTTTTTTTCGGCGCATCAGAGGACTATGTTTTGACTTCCTCTCGAACCCAGGAAAAACGGTAACCGTGTCCAAATCAGTAGGCTCCACCGGCTATTCCAGTGGACACATTTTTCATCCGATGGACTCGGCAATTCCGGTAAACATGTCCGATCTGATGGTCTCGCACCGCTTGTTCCGATGACGTGTCCGATTGGGTGGGCTCCCCGAGTAGACTCTCAAATGGAATCGACTCGGAAACGTATCGAGCTCAAGTTCGGATTTTGACATCCGCGTTGCGGAGCGCCGGCACCTATCGTGTTCGGATACGTTTCACTAATACAACGCTCCGGTAGCCTCGAGATCAGAGACCTTTTCTTGAATGTTTGGTGCATTATGTTTTGTCGCGATGTTGACGTCGGAAGTGAGCTTGAACGCACCTATCAATGACGCTACCAGCGCAGTGCTCAGTACAATCGCCGCAAACTTCTGAAAGTCGGATTGCTGCCATGCCGATACAGGCTCTAATCGTCCAGTCTCTGTTTCCTTCATTCTATATGTCGTCGATGTCATTTTATCTCACCTCTTCCTGACTCCTGGGTCTTAATTTATTGGAGTCGTGCAACGAGACGACGGAATACCTCTTCGGTTCCAACATTGCAAAACAATACGGACTATTGGTCGGAGATCGGCTTCGGCTGACCTGCTCCATGCTATGACTAAATATTGCATAACTGAAAGTTGAAGGTATCCTAGTATGCTATGTGCCAGGGAGACGCCGGTGCTCCGAGTGACGGATTCTGCCTAAGCGCTAGCCCTACTCAGGCGACGACAAGGCTCCGCCGGTAACACCGACAGAACCGAGCCTCACCGAGTGCCTATTGAGGTGTTCTGGATCGAGTGCCACTTCCATATCCGCCGATATGTGCACCGCCGGTGGTATGAACTCTTGAACATTATTGATGTTCTTGCCGCCAAGCATGATCGAAGTAAACGGTTTAAACACTTCTGGATTGGCTACTCTTGGTGGCGAACAGGTAGCATCGATATAAGCGGGGAGAGATGCAAACGTGAATCGTAACCGCTCGTCGGGAGCCGGCAAACGAACGTTGATATTCGATTTGAACAAGTTGCTTCGAGCCTGGACAAATCCCTGCCCGCGCTCGAACTCGGCTAGTTCTGGGAATGTGGTCAAACTCTGTACGTTCGATTCAACATCTCGAATACAGCCGACGTCAATTCGCATCACCTTTGGTTCGAACGTCCCCATATATGGCAGCCATGAATTGTTTTCACTGCTTCTGTGCTTCTCGTACTCATGCGCCATTTGCCTGACTTCGTTGGATATGATTCCGATTTGATTCTTACGTTCGTGCTCGACTAGGGCATTGGCACTGTATGCTTCATCCATGAGCTGATCGCACAATGGTGCCAGATGGCTCAATCCCTGCCTCTCGCATTCTTTGTAGTTTTCCCGATACATGTACACTAACTCACGATTACGCGCGACCAGTTGATTCATTTGAGCAACGCGATCGCCTGAGTTAATCGACTTCGCCATCGATAGGGCCATTCCGTCGAGCAGGTATTGAGATCGCGAATGTTGCGACAAAAGTGTTACGAAGAGAAGCCCGACAATAAAAATCGCCGAGATGAGCACCAATACAAGTGCCACCAGCACCGTCATTTTGCCGGTCGCTCGTCTGTGCCTATTCATGGTAACTTATCATTGAGCAGCAAACACATCGCAACTCAGTATCGCACGAATAATGCCATCGCGACTCAACCTTAACGTGAAGCGCCGTCGCAGACGGTCTGTCGGCAGTCAGATCGTTGAATTCGCAGCGGCTTTGACGATATTGGTATTAGTTGTGTTCGTGCCTTTTCTCGATCTAACTATTTTGCCAGTCAGATGGAAGTTAGCGCAGGAGATAGTCGATGGTTACATGCGGAAATTGGCGTTATGCGAAACCTTTAGCGAATCATTCCGCACAGTAGAGCAGGATCCATCCCTTGCAACAAAACTGGTCAGGCTCGGGGGCGTCTCCTATGAATCGATCAACTTGAGGATGCGCATTTCGCGGATTTTTAATAGTCCACATCCGGAAGAGTCCATCAGCATAGGAAAACCCGGTGGAATTCCCCCAGAGTGGTTGCCGGATGGGAAAAAGTCTCCTTGTATGTATTCGCTCGAGTTGGAGGTCCGAACATTAATTTCTCCGGCGATCATGATGCCAAATCGGGGAGTTTCTATCCCCGGTCTCACCATACCTGTACCTATAACGATTCGAGCTTCGCGCACCTGGGAAAATCTTGGCCGCAATCCGGTGACCAGGAAGTTTTTCCTCAATGAATGAAGGGCAGATCTGATATAGTTTTGAATCTCTTTCCTGAGGGAGTTCAAAGCCCCTTGGCGTGTAGTGTTTCGGGGGAGTTTTAATGAAATTCAAAAAATTCGTGATGGCGCTTTTTGCAGCTGCGCTTCTGGCAGCGCCTACGCCAGCTCTTGCAGCAAATCAAACCCAGATTAAGCTTGTCAATTCTAGTCAAGCTCCTGTTTTAATCTTTATAACGCTCGGCGCGTTTCCAGCTTTTTATGGCACAAATCCGGGCTACATCCAGAATGTGGCGACCATGGGAAGTATGTTCAACCCTCCTCAATCGATTAGTGGCTCTGGACTTCAGGGTTCATTTACTCTCGCCAAGGGAGCCGCCACTGTCCTCTCGATGCCGTCCGGCACGGCTATTAGCGGCAACTTCTGTTTTGGCGGACCGCCTCTTAACTGCCCGACCACTCAGAATCCCAACGGGCAAAATCTTGCAGAGTTCACGCTCAACAATAACACGCCAGCATATGTGCACCCACCAGAGGCTCCAACTCCGCAAGAAGCCATCGACATCAGCTGCGTCAATGGCGTCAATTGCATTATGGAATTCGACTTAAAAGCATCGCCCGGCGGCAACTGGCAGACCGCAGGCAAGCCTAATGTCACAGCTTTCCAGAACTATGCAATCGGCATCAAGCCAAACAGCCCAAATATCAACAAAGTTGGTGTTTTCTCGATCGGATGTGATAACTGCACATCCAGTGTTAATCCTGGTTGCGGCGACGCATGGTCAGGATGGAACGTGAACTCCCAGGCAGTTTGCAATGTGCAGCGTGTAGCGACTCAATCCGGCGGCATTGTTCAAATTCAATTTGATCGATTCGTCGCAGGTACTCCGCTTAAGTAGATTAGACAAACTTCCGTGAAACGCAAGAATGCACTGACGATCAGCTTTTGCATTCTTGCGTTTTTTCATGGCATGGCATATGCGGAACCTGAAGAGGAATTCAGCGATAGTTATCTCGACAAATTCAACGACTATGTAGTGTTCATCGATGTTAGTAAGAAGAAGCAATTCTTGACCTACAAAGGTTCTCAGCTCAGTTCCATTACTAATTTAAAGGTCACCTACAGAAAGTCGCCTCGTTATAACATTGGTAGTGAGGTCGACGTGAAGTCGTTAAAATATGAAGACCTCTGGTATCACGACGGACGTCCAGTCGGCAGTCGCAGGTATGCGCAACTGGAAATTGCAAAAATGAAACAGGGCTCGATCCTCGTGAGACCATCTGAAGAGGCTCTTCGCGAGCCATACGCCCTGGCTAACGCAATTGTGAAACTGACAGTAGAGTTGTCCTTGAAAGACGTTTGCCTGACGGGAGCCTATGTTCCCAAAGAGATGTTCCGCGACGTAGTGTCGGCAATGGCAAAGTACGATTTTTTACAACGCAGAGAGACATTAAAGCTAGGTCCCATGCAGACGAGCGTTATGATACTTTCCAATCCGAGCGGATTGGAGTCAGTTCTTTATTACCAGAGGCGATGGTAGCAGTTAACGATGTTTTTGCGTGCGATTCTGAGGCGCGCTTATTACTTTGCCTTCGACTTAGGTTTGGCCTTTGACTTGGCGGCCGGCTTCTTCTTTGTCGTTGTTTTCGTTGTGGTCGACTTGGTAGCAGTAGGCGCTTCGCCACCAGCTACGGTGTCAACCGGTTTGTCCGTGGAAGAGCTTGAGCTGGTGCTCGCTGAGGCCGGCTTTTTGTTGGACGCGTTAGACAAGTCGATATTGAATGTAGTGAAGACCTTTTCAACCTTGTCGACCTCAGCCTTCGGCCAACCATTTGCCGCACCTTGAGCTTCCAGTGTTTTCATCACTTCGAGTCGACGCTTGAACTCAGCGCCTTCGTTTGCTGTGAGCCAACCTTTGTTTAACCCCATTTCAATCTGCTCACCGTAAGTACCGATTCGCTCTTTATACTTCGGATTATAGACGTTGGCCCCCTTGAAGCCGATACCACGAGTCTCTTGCGTAGAACTCGTGGACGAACTGCCCTCTCCATCCGGAGCTTGCGTAGTGCTCTCAATAACGGTTCTGCTTTGAGTGATACTATCGCCATCCTGTGCCAGGGCACCACCAACGGTACCACCGCTCAAAAACATCAAAACTCCAACTGATACCCAAAGTTCAAATCGAGATAGACTCATATAAACCTCTGCTAAATCAAGAAAAGCCTGATCATAATACAATCATTTGCGATACTAGACCTGGTTGCCGCCTCAGTGACCGGTTTAACGTCAGTACAAAATCAAGAGCTCGCAAACATGCCAAGCAAATATTTTCCCTGTCCTTGCAGCAGTAAAACTCTCTATCACAAATGCTGCAAAGCTTTTCACGACGGTCAGTTACCAACGAAAGCCGTCGACCTGATGAAGTCTCGCTACTCCGCCTACGCGCTGAATCTGCCGGAATACATCATCTCAACCACACATAAGGACAATCCCAATTGCAAAGCCGATCACGAAGAGTGGACGGCCGATCTGCAGAACTTCTCATCAACAACGCAGTTCGACAGTCTTCAAATCGAAGAGTTCGTTGACGGAGCAGAGACGGCTACCGTTTTGTTTAAAGCCTCACTGCGTCAAGCCGGACAAGATGCTTCGTTCCGCGAGAAAAGCACGTTCGTGAAGCAAGACGAAAGGTGGTTGTACCGTTCGGGAGAAATTCTCAACGACGTCGGTGACGAAAATGCCAACAGTTGGCGAACGGACGATGCGTGGCATAGCCCTTGCAATACTTAACGCATGACGACCAATTTACCAGAACTCATTTACGGAGTCTCAAGTGATCGGTGGTCGGCCGCATCTTCAGGGCTTGTGAGCCGATGGTCCAAGGCGTGACGAAAGTCCAACTTACCAGAGTCTGCAGCGATCCGTAGTCGGTAGCATCATCACGGACTGTGATCCGGTCGTCGGGAAGGTCTGTTCGAACGCATCCATATTGGCGAGCGTTCCATTAACCCTGAGGCGAGGCGTAGGGTGAGGGTCCGTCGCTGCCATCAGCCGTTCTTTTTCCGGTCGCACGTTCGTCGCCCACGCTTGTGCAAAGGAGATGAAGAAGCGCTGCTCCGGAGTAAAGCCATTCTTATCCTTATCACGAGGCTTATCACCGAGAATCTTTTGAAGCGTCTTATATGCGATGGTCAAACCACCGAGGTCAGCAGCGGCCTCCCCTGCGACCAGCTTGCCTTTCAAATGAATGTCACCATTGACGGTGTAGGCCTCATACTGTTTTTCAATTAAAGCGACGCGCTCTTTGAAGCGCTTTTCGTCTTCGGCCGACCACCAGTTTTTCAAGTTGCCATTACCATCGAACTTGCTGCCCTGGTCATCGAAGCCATGAGTCAATTCGTGACCGATGATCATGCCCATGGCACCAAGATTAGTGGCATCGTCAGCTTTCGGATCGAATATCGGAGGCTGTAGGATCCCGGCAGGAAAAACGATTTCGTTCTGTTCTGCCCAGTAATACGCATTGACGGTCTGAGGGGTCATGAGCCACTCATCCTTGTCCACCGGCTTACCAATTTTGTCCAACTGCCTGTGCAGGTCGAACTTCTCGGCATTAGCTACGTTTTTCCAATACGATTGACGATCGATTTCGAGACTTCCATAGTCTCTCCATTTGTCAGGATAGCCAATCTTCATGCCTAAGGCATCGAGCTTTGCGATCGCGTTTGCTCTAGTTTCTTTGCTCATCCAATCAAGTTGTGAAAGGTCGTCGCGGAGAACAGACTTGATCTGTTTCACCAGATTCAGTGCCTTTGCTTTTGCATCCGGAGTAAATGTCACGTCGACATAGGCCTGGCCGACAGCCTCGCCCATCGCTCGATCGGAAGCGGCAACGACTCTCTTCCAACGCGGCAAATTCTCCTTCTTGCCGGTCAGGATTTTTACGAAGGAAAAGTCCTGATCGACAAAACGACTGGAAAGATACGGTGAGGCCTTGTCAATGAGATGCCACTTGAGATAAGTTTTCCAGTCATCAAGGGAAACCTTGGATAACTGCTTATCCATCGCCTTGAAGAAATCAGGTTGGCCAACGTTTACGTCCTTGCAATCAGTGTTCAGATCCTTCAAATATTTCGACATGGAAAAGTTCGGCATTAACTCATCGACTTGAGTGAGCGTCATCTTATGGTACACCTTGTCCGGGTCGCGCATGTCTGTATTCTTCATTGAGTCTTGCGCAAGTGCCGTTTCGATCTCCATGATTATCCTGGCTTTGCTGGAAGCATCCGCCTGTTCCAATCCGAGCAAAGTCAGCATTTTACCGACGTGTTCTACGTATTGTTCGCGAAGTTTTTTTGAGTGTTCATCATCATTAGTGTAATAGTCTCGGTCGGGAAGCCCGAGACCGGCTTGTCCAGCTTGTCCTATTACCTGAGTACTATCTTTGAAATCTTGACCGGAGCTAAAACCGAACAATGCATTTACACCTTGTTCATGCAGACGGGCGACTTCGACACGAAGTTCATCCAGGCTCTTGATGTCATCTATTCGCTTGAGCTCATCGGCAATCGGCGCCATATCAGCTTTATTAGCCTTCTCCTCATCCATTCCGATGAAGAAAAAATCGCCAATTTTTTTCTGATTGCTGCCAGCTGCAGCGGTTTTATCATTAGCTGCTTTTTCGAGAATACTCTTGACCAGCTCTAGATTTTTATCGTGAATGATATTGAGAACGCCCCATTTGTCATACGCGTTGGGGATCGCCGTATTCTTCAACCAGGTGCCGTTGGCGTACTGGAAGAAGTCTCCTGCAGGCGTAGTCGACTTGTCCATGCTGGTTACGTCAATTCCGGTGAGCCCCGCAGAACCACCAACAGACGAAGCGGCTGCCGACTGAGGTTGACTCAGACAGAGCGTACCCGCCAAAATCGCTATAGACGCCAGGCTGCTCGACAGTACGAAAAACTTTGTAGACCGTAGCATAATCTTCAGATACTCCCTCACGAAGGATAAAAGTTTATCAGCTAATTGATCGTTGAACCGCGGAGTTTGCGACTCCAGAGCAAATTTGGCTTGCCGAGATGCAAGCATGATTTCAAGAGAACCCTTACAAAAATAGTCACAAAGAATGGCTAGAACCAAGACAGCTCAATGGTCGCGGCTCCATTTCGAACAACTCGGAGGAGTCGCGTATGTCAAGGACTCTTGACGATTGCCTTGGGTTCAGGTTCCTTGAACCTGGGCGCAAAAGAATCCTAAGCCCTTATTCATTGTAAAGATGTCAATCTCAGGGCATTTCAGTCATCCTGGAAAACGCTATAATCCCCCATAGACGCGCTTAGCGCGTCTTTTTTACTGATAGGAAACCTGGTCATGATTGTCGTCAACGAAGTTTCAAAGGGTTACGGGTCAAGAACGCTGTTCGACAGCGTCTCTGTCAAATTCAGTCCTGGACATCGATATGGTCTCACCGGCCCCAATGGAGCCGGGAAATCAACGTTCATGAAAATCCTCACCGGCGAGCTGGAGCCGTCCAACCGGGGCACAGTCCATCGCCCCCGACAGGTAGGGGTATTGAAGCAAGATCAGTTCGCCTATGATAACGAACGCATCATAGATACGGTCGTTATGGGAAATGACACGCTCTGGAGTGCTTTTAAAGAGCGTGACCATCTTTGCGAACTGCCTGACCTGACTGAAGAACAGATGCATCGACTCGGCGAATTGGAATCCATAATCGCCGATGAGAATGGTTATGTAGCCGAATTCGAAGCCGGTGAAATTCTTCGCGGTATCGGCATTCCGGACGATCAGCATGAAAATAAAATGACCACGTTGGCGACGGATTACAAATTCCGTGTCCTTCTAGCTCAAGCCCTGTTCGGTGGACCGCAAGCTCTGATGCTGGACGAACCTACCAACCACCTTGATCTCGAATCGATTCACTGGCTGGAAGACTTCCTTAGACAGTACGAGGGCGTCCTCATCGTGATCTCTCACGATCGCCATTTCTTGAATTCGGTTTGCACCCATATAGCCGACATCGACTATGACACTATCATTGTCTATACCGGCAATTACGATGACATGATCGAGCAAAAGATGCAGGCTCGGCAGACTGTTGAAAATGAGAACAAAGACAAAGCAAAGAAGATAGCCCAACTCCAGGAATTCGTCGCCAGATTCGCTGCCGGTCAGCGTTCTAGCCAAGTTCAATCTCGAAAGAAAGAGATGGCGCGTCTTGCGCCGCAGGAGCTTAAAAGGTCCAATATCCAGAGACCTTATATTCGATTTGAACAAGAGAAGGCGCTTGGGCGCGAGATTCTGAAAGTGGAAGGATTGACCAAAGAGTTTGCCGGCAAGACTCTGTTCAAAAACCTGAAGCTTGATATCAATCGTGGTGACAGAATCGCCATAATCGGCGCCAACGGCGTCGGGAAGACCACGCTACTCAGATGTCTCATCGGTGATTTGGAGCCGGACGCAGGCACTGTGAAGTGGGGCGACAACGCCGCCTGGAGCTAC
>CAYQKX010000012.1:0-158367 GCA_964418155.1 uncultured Candidatus Obscuribacterales bacterium
GCAGGTCGGCTGAATTACGAAGCAATCCAAACCTCTGACACTTTCCTGGACTTGCACATAAATCTCTCCATCCGAAAAAGGCGAGATTTTTATCGGTGATACATGAAGTCCCATGTATTCAGCGACTTCTTTTGCTAGCTCGGGATTGGCAGTGCCTGCCAAAATCCGGAGTTCAGTCTTTCCACCTGCTAACAAGCGCTGACGAGCGGGCATTTGTGCAACCAAGAGCTTGTCCTCCTCGCGAATCCAGGCTCATTGTAGATTAGATATAGATTTATATAAACCATTGATCGATGTTTATGCTCAAAAAATCTTCTATGCGAATGGCAATTCGCCAGACAGGGAGAGGCTTACAGCACCTTCAATTGCGCACTTAACATGCATATATGAGAGCCCCCCTTGCACATATGCCGCAAAAGGCAAGCGCAAAGGTCCGTCTGCGGAGAACTCGATAGTAGACCCCTCGACGAAGGTTCCACCTGCCATGATTATCTGATCCTGATAGCCCGGCATGTGTGCTGGCTCTGGATCAACATGGGCATTAACTGGGGAAAAACGTTGGATAGCCTTGCAAAAGTTGATCAGCTTCTCGCGCGCACCAAACTCGATAGATTGAATGATATCGAACCTTTTCTCGAACGGACCCGGACTCACCTTGAATCCTAATTCGGCAAAAACCGCCGCTGTGAGCGCTGCGCCCTTAAGGGAAGAAGCAACCACGGAAGGTGCAAGAAAGAGTCCTTGAAAAATTTGTCGGCTTTGACCAAAACTGTGTCCCATATGCCCACCCAATCCCGGAGCAGTTAAACGGTTGAGCGCGTTGTCGACGTACAGCTTCTTGCCCGCCACGTACCCGCCCGCAACACAAAGCCCCCCGCCCGGATTCTTGATCATGCTACCGGCGATCAGATCCGCACCTGCCGCGGTCGGCTCCTCACATTCGACGAACTCGCCGTAGCAGTTGTCGACCATCACAATCGCATCAGGTTGAACTTCTCTGACTGCGTCGACCATCAGTCGAATCTGCTGATTGGAATATGTTGCCCTCGACATGCTGTAGCCACGCGACTTTTGAATGTAGTAGATCTTCGCCGGTGCGTGAGGCTTGATCAACTTTACGAGGTCCTCCGTGCAAGGGGCATGCCCAGTCGCAACTCGAGCTTCGTCATTAGAATCGATGTACGGACCGAGATCGATCTCCTCATATACCGCTCCGAGCCTCTTTAGACTTCCAGGCTCGTCGCCGACGATGCCGAGCACCTCTTCGAGCGAGTCGTATGGCGGTCCGGTCAAACACAACAATTTTTCGGAATAGCCGATGTTACCAAGGATCGCACATGCCAATGCATGGGTACCGCTGACGAACTGCATCCGCAAGCACGCCGATTCGCTATTGAAGACATTTGCGACGATAGAATCAAGCGCCTCACGCCCGGCGTCATCAATGGCGTAACCGGTCTTCTCTGCGAAGAACTCCTCCGTGACGCGGGCTTCTCGAAATGCCGTCAATACCTTATGTTGATTCGAGAGGCAAGTATCATCAATAGTCCTAAAGACATCTAGCAGGCTCGCTTCTGCATTCGTCATTAAGTCTCTTGCTTTGATAGTGGTGGTCATGAAACCAGCGCTCCTGTATTTATTGAGATGAAGATTAGAGCGAACCGTCGCTTAATTCGTCCTGTGTTATTGAACTAACTCGAACAAACATACGTCAATAAATATATGACGATGTGTGATTTTGAATGCCGAGGAGGTGTGGACATGCACAAAATATTGCACTCCATTGGATCGTTATTCAGGAAAATTCGGTTGGCCGACTACATCATAGAAGAACTGTGTCGACAGTGCGGTCGCCCCGTGCAGGCTGAGGAGAGTTTGGATTCGGCTCCGGGGATTTGTCTGTGCGCCGCCTGCAATCAAGTGTTCACTGCCGATAAGCCGACCGAGTGGTGGCTCGCTCTAGATGGTATCGCCGAAGGTGTCGGGAGAAAAAATGCGGATCCCTTCGGTTTGCCCGTGTTCACGGCCTCGACCTATGCAGGACCGATTAAAAAGCTTATCCGTCGAATCAAATACGATGATGATACCCTCGTTGCCAAAGACATTGGACCGCGGCTCTATCTGGCATACAAGTACATGACGGATCGTCACTCACAACAATTCGAGAAAGACATACTCACCATCGTACCGATTCCACTGCACCAGAAGCGCCAGTTAAGTAGGGGCTACAATCAGGCTCGACTGATTGCCGGAGAATTTGCGCACCTTGCCGATTTGCCGGTTGAGACCAAGATGCTAAGGCGGGTGAAAGAGACAAAGCCTCAATACGGACTGAAGAAAGGCGAGCGCCTGGACAATATGAAGGATGCGTTCGCACTCGGCAAAGTCAGCGCCAGGGGGCGCAACATCATTTTGATAGACGACGTGTTTACTTCAGGTGCGACGCTTCTCACTTGTGCGTCACTGCTGAGAGCCGCCGGCGCCTTACGGGTTGTGGCTATTGCCGCTGCGCGAGCGCCTTTCGACAAGGATACAAATGCGCGTCGACAACATGCATCTAACATCTCCGTGCCATCAATCAACGGAAAAAGCTGACGTCTTCTCCGTTCTGAGGGACGGGAAGTTCGTGGGCTTAAGCCGCATTTCGACATCGTTTCACCACAAGGTTAGCGCGCGAGCCCCGCCGCTAGAGTCTTCCGCGCTACATTCAAATCTGCGTCCTGCCGAGGAGCGATTACCGAGTTTCGAGCTTCTGCGTAGCGCCGGGCGATGCTGCTGTAGCCGACACCATTACCTCGCCCTCGACTTTCTTGTTGGCAGCGCTCGATGTCATACCCATGATACATCTGACCAGCACCGCCGATGGTAGCTGCGTCCACTTCGATAGGTCCACTCGCTTATCCGGCTCGATTGTACCGATTGGTTTGAACTCCTCGTTACTCGCGAGCCTCGCCGGACTTACAGTCTCTTTGACTTCCGCTGGAAGAGAGCAGATCGTAAAATCGAGATCGTCATCAGGAGCTGGTAGGCGCGCGTTAATATTGGCATTGTAGAGAAGACTTTTTTCATCGAGCCACTTCTGATTGATGTCATTGTCTTTCAGATCTGGCATTGCCAGTGGTGCGCGAACATTGCTCGAAACTCCACTGAGAAATCCAACGTCAACACTGCGTACCTTCGACACGCCTGTCGAAACCCACGGTAGAGTAAGTCCCCTCTGTTTAACGACAGCAGCATTGGCTGAATTGATATCGATTACAACTGCTTTGACAATTTGAGTCATCAAGATCCTTTTATCATTTTCGACAATTTGCGCGGAGGCTCTGGACTCTTCCAAAAGCTGATTAGCAAGTGGTCTTAACTGCGGGTAGTTCTTCATCACCGTATTCAGTGCCTGCCTGGAGCTGTACACCATCTCTCTCGAGTACCCGGTCATGGAATTGATGTCTCCGATCCGGTCGTTGCGATTAATCCCGGTAGCCATGGACAAAGCCAATTCCTCTGCTTTGCTTTCATTGCGGCGATGCTGATTCATAACCATATATAGACAGACGAAGATCAGTGCCACCGCAATGACCATGAATGCCACGCAAACGACCAGAAACAGAGTGCTTCCACTTCGGAATCTAGCTTGTCGAGGTTTAAAAACCATAGGAGAGATACTCCGCGCGACCAACCGGTTCGGACCGGACGCTCACTACAATCGGCGCGCTAATCAGACTCTGCGTGCTGAGTTGCACCCGCCTGAAGCCATAGCGTTGCATCCCGTCGACGAAGAGATCGAAATCGTCTTTCGTTACGACGATCATCCTGAGAGCAGATTTTTTCAGGTAGGCATCAAGAAAGATTCTTACGGCTGCATTAGCTGCAGCATGAGCTTCTTCTTGTCGGAACTGGCTATCGCCAATCAACACTTTAACGGTTCCTGGAGTGCCCGGTCTAATTGCCAGGGTGTTGAATCTTCGCAGTCCTACCGGGATGGAACGGCTGTAGTAAATATCCTCGTACAAAGTCGAGGGAATCGCTTCTTCCGTTATGTAGCCGGCTTCGGCCAGCTTTCGCTCATCTTCGCTTTGTCGCTCCAGGCCTTGCTCGAACTTCACTGTCGCTCGGATTAACGGCTGCAATCGCGCATCAGGATAATCGAACGCGCTCCGAATATGTTTGGTCGAGATAGAAATGACCCAATCGGAGGCGCCCGACGATGCCGGCAAGGTCAGGCAAAGCAGGAGAACGAACAATGAAGCAGTAATAGTGAGACAACGTGAAAGCATGAGGATCGCTTTCTCATTCCTCCGAGACGGCATAACGGGAGAGTCGAGCGACGGTACTGATCTTGCAAGTCGCATGATCAGTTTAACAGCAACGCAACGCTTTAATGTAAAACAAGTTGCGGTTGAAGCAATGTGAAATCTTTGAAATCAGCTTGCATAGAGAATCTAACAGGAGTGATAAGCGCCGGAAGGTTATATGTTTTAGGTACCAGCTCCATCGCATTGATGATCTCCAGCTCCAGTTCTTGTACGCCACCGGTCGTCGCGAAATAGCTCGCTAAGCGCTTGTACAGTTGGCCGGCATGCTTTATTTCGGCGATAAGCAACGTCCAGATTTTCTTTCTGTCTGTTTCTACGAGGTAAAAGCCGCTCGCCTCGAACAACTCATCAAGCCGATCACGCTCGGCTCGACAGCGATACACGTGTATGTCAGCCACTTTCTCTTTCGATGCATGCACAATCTTTTCGATCGGAAATGGCTCGAGAGGTCTAAATGCTGCATCGGATTTAAACTGACATACATAATCGAAAGCGGCAGATTCCGATTCTACGTATCCGCGAAAGGTCGGATCCGCCCTTACTATCGCTAGCGCACTGCTGTAGACAGAATCTCTTTCAGCCGCGCTGCACACCTTTTTCGCAATAAGCCATAGTCCACTCTTTTCAAATGGTTGGACCAGCGATGCCGGTGTGACTTTGAACCCCTGCGTCGATAATACCGAAAGGCAATCCGGCGGAGCGTCGGCGAAGTGATTTACGTGAATGTGGTAATCAGCGCGGTACATCAAGATCTACACGTAGGTGCGAAGAAAGAAATCTAACATTGGTTAAGAAAAATCTCCATACGGAAAGCCCCACGAAAATGGCATCAAGACTTGAAAAAACTTAGGTCTCACAAAGTATCAAAACAAAAAACTCGATCGTCAAAGAATGAGTACACTACCGACCGAATTGATTAAATGCGCTCTCTTTTGATGTCTAGGGATTAGAACAAATCGATATAGTCGGAAAGAAATATTGCACAGCACGATCGAGATACCATCTTGTAACAAAAGCTCGATAAACCGTATCCAGCGCGCATGACTGAGGCTAGCCTTCAACCAAACCACGCATATGGACCTCCAGCCCGCGGTATCACCTGTAGAGGCAAACTAGAAGCCAGAAGCGCCGATGAAAATCGGCGGTGCGATCAGCGCGGCTCGTTTACTATTGCAATGATGAGGCCGTGATCTGCAGAAGTCCAAACCGAACCTCGGTTTGGCTTTTGCCGTTCGCCTGTAATGTTTTCCAAAGCCAGAACCTACTTTAGCTATATGACATATGCCACTAAGTTGTATGATCTTGCAACTATATGTATACAGGCAGGACCCATGAAACACGATAAATCAAAGGGTGGACCGCCCAATCGCCGCGTCCGGCGAATGAGCGACGAAGAAACCTCTTCGTACAAAGAAACTCGCAGACGGCGTTCTGAAGGTGGGCAGGAAGAAGGCGGCGAACGCGGACATGAACGTGGCAGGGACAGGCAAGAGCGTTCCGACAATGTCCAGCTGTATCTCAGTCCTCGGCTGCTGAACCTGGCTACGGAACTAGCGGATCAGGCGAACATGCCACTTAAGCTTTATCTAACGGAAGCCATTAAGTACGTAATTCTTAAGCAGGCTGGTCCGATCGACCAACGTAACCGATATAGAGCCGAATTCAAATCGGAAGCGCGCGTTCGAACCGGCACCTGGAGAGCAGAGTCAGAGCGACAACGCGACAAAGAAGGACGAGAAGAAACAGAAGAGCGCGAAGAAACAGAAGAACGAGACGAAACAGAATCTCCCAATGTCGATGAGACAGTAACTCTCAAATCGGAAGAAGGTCTCGAATCAGACGAAGTTAATGCATCGGAAGGCACTTCCGAGGAGCACACCAGTATCAGACGCCAGGTCTCTCGCTCAGAGGAAGACGAATCGGACAACCAGGAGTTTCGTAGGGAAGAGCGGCAAAATCGAGAAGGGTTTGATCGCGATCGCGGAGATGCGGGCGGACGTGGGCACTACAAACGTACCGATGACTCCGGAGCGGGACGTTCCTACGGACGTGGTGGCGGAGATCGCGGTAGACCCCGCACAGGCGGCTACCGTGACGAAGGCGGTCGCGGAGACGATCGAGGACGTGAAGGAGCCGGCAGAGGCCGCTCTGGCGGCGGTGGCGGTTATGCAGGCGGCGGACGAGCCGGAGGTCGCACCGGCGGCGGTGGCGGTTATGCAGGCGGCGGTCGCGCTGGTGCCGGTGGTCGTCCTAGCGGTGGCGGATATGGTGCTCGCGCTGGCGGTGAAGGCGGTCGCAGTGGCGGTTATGGCGGCGGTGGTCGCGCTGGCGGCGAAGGCGGTCGCAGCGGCGGTTATGGCGGTGGTGGTCGCGCTGGCGGCGAAGGCGGTCGCTCCGGCGGTTACGGCGGCGGCGGTCGCTCCGGCGGTTATGGTGGCGGCGGTCGCTCCGGCGGTTATGGCGGCGGTGGTCGCAGCGGCAGTTATGGCGGCGGCGGTGGTCGTGCTAGCGGCGAAGGTGGAGGCGCTGGCGGCGAGGGTGCTCGCACTGGCGGCGAAAGTGGCGGAGAAGGCGCACGCACGGGCGGCGAAGGAGCTCGCACTGGTGGCTATGGTCGCGCTGGTGGCGGCGGTTATGGTCGCGCTGGCGGCGGCGGTGGTCGCGCCGGTGGTGGCGGATATGGCCGCGCCGGTGGCGGTGGCGGCGGTGGTCGTGCCGGTGGTGGCGGTGGTCGCGCCGGTGGTGGCGGTTATGGTCGCGCCGGTGGCGGTGGCGGTCGCGCTGGCGGCGGCGGCGGTGGCGCTCGCACTGGGGGCGGCGCTGGTCGTTCCGGTGGTGGCGGATATGGTCGCGCTGGCGGCGGCGGCGGTGGCGCTCGCACTGGGGGCGGCGCTGGTCGTTCCGGTGGTGGCGGATATGGCCGCGCTGGCGGCGGCGGCGGTGGCGCTCGCACTGGTGGCGGCGCTGGTCGTTCCGGCGGCGGCGGTGGTCGTTCCGGCGGTGGCGGTGGTGGTCGCTCGGGCGGCGGAAAGAAGCCCTAGACTGTCGCATCTGACCTTTGCACGACTTGCGGAGAATTAAAATGAAGACCAGATCAATCCTCATTGCCGCTCTTCTTGCCTCAACCTCAATTGGTTTGCAGTCGCATGCAGCGGACAAATATCCTCCTTACGTAAGCAAAAACATGTTTGCGGAAGAAGATGTGCGCGGCAAGGCAGCACCAAAACTCGAAGTTGCTCAATGGATTACCGGCGCAGCGCCGGAAACCAAGGGGAAAGTCGTTTTAATCGATTTTTGGGCCACATGGTGCGGTCCATGCCGCCGATTGATTCCGGAGCTCAATCAGTTCAGCAAAAAGTTCAGCAAAGATCTCGTTGTGATAGGACTGAGTGACGAATCAGAATCGAAGCTAAAGGAGTTTGTTGCCAGCAACAAAGTTGAATATCACATCGCCACTGATCCGGATAAGCGCATGAAGAAGCAACTAAAGGTGAGCGGGATACCACACGTGTTGATTATCACACCGGATAACGTGGTTCGATGGCAGGGATTCCCTCAATCACCCGAAGATCCTCTTACAGAAGAGACGCTTGCTCAGATCATCTCGAAATCAAAGAGCAAGTAACAGCAAAACTGTTGAAAGACCCAAGCCGAGAACAAATCGGCGAGGGTCTTTTTGTATTGCAAAACAGTTCAATGTTTGAAGGTCTTATGATCAAAACATGATCAAGATATCGCCACTGGTGCCCGGAGCTTTACAGACCGAAATAAAAACAAGCGCTTCACAATAACCCTTTCGCAAACGGCATGGCTCTTAAGGTGACGCTCACTGGTTGATCACTGTTGTGCCCGACTTGTGACGGTCATTGCGACGCAATTTTTTTGCCGTAGTCTTATGACAATCAGTCCTCAAGCGGAATCCAACTGCGTTATGAAAAAGCCTTCAATCATTGTATTAACGATTGTCAGCCTTCTCTCAATGGCTGCGTTGCTCTACTCTCAATTCAACGCTGCGGAAGCTGTGGGCATAGTCAACAGCACGAAGAACTCATCACAAGCAGAGAAAGAGCCCTGCAAGTATTCGAAACTTTTGAATACGAAATCCGGCGCTCCTAAAATATGGACTGTGGATCCGGACAACGATGAAAAAATCCAGCTCGCTCTGGCAGACCATGTCGACATCACGCTCAAAGGTTCGCCTGCGGAAATCAACAAACTCCATAAAGACGATCGTATCGAGTACAGAATGAATACGGCGGGTCAGGTAGACTCACTGACAGCGCCTTGCGATACCGGAGGCCAGTCCGACGATACCGCTTGCTGCATCACTTGGTGTCACATTCACCTACAACGTCACCATCGGAATTCCGCTGTATCTATCGCTGGCAGAAGCAATGATCAGATATTTACCAGTAGGCTAAATCTTGAATAGTTGACACAATTCCTTCCAGTTTTTTTTGATTAGAGAGAAAACGCCAAAGAGAGAAAAGCGAACCGCCATCACGGTTCGCTTTTTTCTACGATTGATGAATATTCCCTGTAAGAATGGGCTTCGAGAATGCTCTCCGTCGGAGCGAGAGTGACGAATTAGCGCAATGCTAGCATGGAATTATCGCGACCAAAAAATCGATCAGCGCACTTTCTGGCGTCGCCCTTGGAGCGAATCATGGTGTTCATATTGAAGTCCCTACTTCGAAGTCTCCTTCGTAGCACGCTCCAGCGCTTCGCTTTCGACAAGCAATCCTTGTCTTTCATATGTTTTCCAGAGCTCGGACCATTTCATGATCACGAAATGCTGCTTCGAGTACTTTTTAGCCAGACGTGTCACCTGCGCGTTGCCACTCTTCAAGACGACCAGCTCATCAAGTCTTGAACACTTAAGACAAAATGCTTCGACTTCATCATTGTCCTTGTGATTCAGTTTGACAATCACATCGACCAGAAGCTTAGTATCGCAGCCATGACAGCGCGAATTTCGACTCAATGCAAACAATGCATTGGCTGGGTGTTTCTTTTTATCATTGTCGCCTTTGCCGTAGCTCATCTCAGTCAACCGATTGTGGAAAACTATTTGATCATTTTGCCGATTCCAATTATAAATCCCTAAAGGAATGAAACCACGAGAGATTTTATTGCGCGCAAGCAACCCGGCATCGAACGACCAGATGGCGCGATGATACGACTGCAAAGCAATGACGGACAACCACTCTCGACCAGTAATTAACAGGTCATCGGAGTGAGAACCGACTACTTCATTTCCTTGAACGACTTATCAAAGGCTTCGACTGTCTGATCGATTATTCGCTTCGTGTGCATCATCGACAAGAAGGCAGCCTCATATTGCGACGGTGGCCAGTACACCCCATGCTTCAAGAGCTCCTTCCAGAGTTTCGCGAATTTCGCTGTGTCGCACTTCGCGGCCGCATCGAAGTTACAAACCTCTTTATTGGTGAAGAACAAAGTCAACATCCCGCAGGTGTGCGCCACCGTGGCGTGAACTCCGTGCTCTTTCACGACGTCTTTCAGCCCTTGAGCAAGCTTGTCGGTCGACTCTTTGAGGTCGTTATAGAGCTTCTCATTACGAAGAACTTTTAGCTGCGCAACGCCGGCTGCCATTGCCAGCGGATTTCCGGAGAGAGTGCCCGCCTGGTATACGCTACCGACCGGTGCCACCATCTCCATAATTTCTTTCTTGCCACCATATGCGCCGACCGGCATTCCACCGCCTATGATTTTGCCAAGGCAGGTCAGATCAGGTTTTACCTTATACAATTGCTGCGCGCCACCACGAGCGACGCGAAAACCCGTCATCACTTCATCAAAGATCAATAATGATTTGTTCTTCTGACAAAGTTCCGCAAGCCCTTCGAGGAAACCGTCCGTTGGAAGGATTAATCCGGAGTTACCAACGATCGGCTCGACTATTACAGCCGCGATTTTGTCTTTATGCTCTTGAAACGCTTTACTGACAGAATCGAGATCGTTATACGTCAAAGAGATGGTCAACTTCGAGAGTTCTTCCGGGACGCCTGGGCTGCTTGAAATTCCGAGGGTTGCAAGACCAGATCCAGCCTTCACGAGAAAGCTATCGGCATGCCCGTGATAACAGCCGTCGAATTTGATAATCATGTCACGCTTGGTATATGCCCGAGCCAGACGGATTGCAGACATGCAAGCCTCAGTCCCAGAGTTGACCATTCTGACCATTTCGATAGAAGGGACCAACTCATGAATCAATTCGGCTAGCTCCACCTCCAGCGCGCAGGGCGCACCAAAGCTGGTGCCATGCGCGAGAGCCGATTCAACAGCTTCGAGCAAGCGCGGATGGCGGTGACCCAAAATCATCGGTCCCCAGGAGAGCACATAATCGAGATATTCAATGTCGTCGACATCGTACAGATAAGGACCATCGGCCCGATCGATGAAAACAGGCTCAGCCTCAACAGACTTACAAGCGCGCGCGGGTGAATTTACACCGCCGGGTATTAGTTTTTTAGCGCGCTCGAACAATTTTTGCGAGCGAGTTTCAGCGGTTGAGGTCTCTGAAGCAGCGACTTGCTTCTCTTTGGACCGTGATTCTGTTGCTGTTTCTGTCATAACTTTGTCTATCACCTGAATTCAAAAAACCAAAAACGAACACACCGTTCTACCGTGATGCGGCACGGAACAATCCCTACGGCGAAGGGACGAAAGCGATTCTAGTCAGCGACCGTCTCCGTCTGTGCTTTCAAAACACGCTCGATAACCGGCTCGACCATTTTGATAGCCTTCTCACCAGCCTGAAAATGTCTGAGCTTATGCTCTTGATCGAAAACATAGTAGGCAGGCACGAATTTATTTTCGAATCGATTGGTAATTTCATGCCAGTTGTCGACCACACAAGGCTGCACAACTTCCCATTCATCAATCGCTTCTTTGACGGATTCGACCTTGGTATCACTTTCCTGTCTGGGCATGTGCACCGAGATGATTTGCAAACCGTCTTTCTTGAAAGTCTCGGACCACGTATTGATCTCAGGCAAGCTCTCTTTGCATATGCCGCAACTGATCGACCAGAAGTGAATCAGTACGGGTTTTCCTTTCAGATCCTCGTTAGTGATTGGTTTTGAATTGAACCAATCCGTTCCCCCTTCGAGCGAAGGCAGCGGAGTATCCATTCGAAGCGGCATACGACCTCCTTGATACCGACATAAGGACTTAGCATATTGTATCGCCGTACACATCGATTGTGCATTGATTCAAAAGAGTCGCCAGCACGGAGCCGACGACTCTTGCGAAATCTAGGCGTTCTGATTAGACGGAAAGAGGCTTTTGACCTGGTTTCCAGTCTGCGCCACAAAGACCACCGGTCTTGAGAGCTTCAAGAACGCGGAGGGTTTCGTCTACGCTGCGGCCAACGTTGAGGCTATGAACAACTTGATATTGGAGGTAGCCATCCGGATCGATGATGAAAAGACCACGGAGCGAGATACCTTTGTCTTCGAGCAATACGCCGTAATCGCGGCATACATCTTTGGTGATGTCGGAGCCCAAGACGTAATCCAGTTTGCCCAGTCCACCCTTGTCTTCAGGGGTGTTGATCCAAGCGCGGTGGCTATATACGCTATCGGTCGACACGGCAAGCACTTCTGCGCCAGCTTTTTTGAATTTGTCGAGATGATCGTGGAATGCTTTGAGTTCTGTCGGGCAAACAAAGGTGAAGTCTAGTGGATAGAAGAACAGGATCAACCACTTGCCTTTGTAGTCGTTCAGGCTTACGTTTTCCTTGAGCGATTTGAGGTCCTTCGTGGAAGGCATATCAAACGGAGGAGCTTTTTTTCCAACTTGCAACATACGGCGATAACTCCATTGGTTAAAGGGAGAGTGAACACAAGATACGCAAATGGTACCAGCTATCGCCTATTCCTTATTATGTTTAATGGAAATTGTAGATTTGATCTTAATTAGAGGCATGTCCGACCAACGAGCATTGCGATGAAAATCAATGAACGACCAGTAAAATGCAGTGGCGTCGGTCGCTGGTACTCAGAAGACGAATTCGTTAAGTCGGGCGACACAAGCAACTTCCTATTAGAAGGTGCCGAGCGCATCACCGCAGGCATACGCATTGCAAAGCAGCGGCGACCTGCATAGTAAGCGAAATATAACTGAATTCCGCAAGTCAGCCTCTCAATTCTAGAGGGGCGCTCCGGATAAAGATTGTCAAGCCTGAGCCTTGCTTTTCTCGACCCAGTCGGACAGAACGCGATCTAGACTGTTGAGTGCGACATATTTCCGAATTAATGGACTCTTCGGATCCCAGCCAATTGTCAACAGATGAATCAGATGATCGCGTGGGCTGGCATTTTGCTTGCTGCGCCCGAGTTCAGCATCATTGACAGCGTCGCTCATGAATACCTCCTCCTCGTCGAAGCGTCCCTCAGTATCAATATAAGTATAGCCATGAGTCGGGAAAGAATTAGCCGCCCCCTTGTCACTTCATCAGCAATTTGGTTCAAACAAATTTTATTTGCTATCAAATGTTTCGCAGCCAGTACTGGGTTTGATTGACCCTGCGATTATATATTTGGTACTATTCGGATTCGCTCTGCCGCTCTTAGCAACTAATAGAGGGACGAGTGGTGCTTGTTTGGTCCGTCGAAAGCGCGGACTGCTGTAGCAAGACGGCAACTTACGTCATGTAGTTCAGATAGAACAATCCGGAGACAGAAATGTTCGCCATAGTGGAAGCCTGCGGAAGGCAATACAAGTTAGAGCCGGGGAAATTTGTCGACATCGACCTCACCGGTCAGGGTGAAGGCGAGGCGCACCTTTTCGATAAAGTGATGCTGATTGTAGATGGCGACGAAGCCACCGTCGGTCAGCCATTCATCGATGGCGCCAAGGTGACAGGCAAAGTCATCTCGAAGATGGTAGAGAATGAAGTCACTGGCGAATTCGATTCCTCGATCAAATCGCCCAAGGTCATCGTCTACCATATGCGCCCGAAAA
Organism: uncultured Candidatus Obscuribacterales bacterium; assembly: GCA_964418155.1. Taxonomy (GTDB): domain Bacteria; phylum Cyanobacteriota; class Vampirovibrionia; order Obscuribacterales; family Obscuribacteraceae; genus JADYXR01. The sequence continues at coordinate 13,305 of CAYQKX010000012.1, forward strand.
AAGGCACTCGCAAAAAGCAAGGTCACAGACAGCAATATACGCGAGTTCTCATCGACACGATTGAATTGAACAGCAAAGTATTGGCCAAAGCCGAGAAAAAAGAAAAAGCTGAAAGCAAGAGCTAATGCGTCTATCGATGACGCACGATGCTTCGGCATCGATACAAGGAGTTGATTGTTATGGCACATAAAAAAGGTGCAGGTTCTACAAGGAACGGCCGAGATAGCCAACCTAAGCGCCTTGGCGTAAAGGTATTCGGCGGCGAAGCAGTTATTCCAGGCAACATTTTGGTTCGCCAGAGAGGGACCAAAATCCACCCAGGATTTAACGTCAAGCGCGGTAGAGATGACACTCTCTACTCTGTTATTGAAGGCGTCGTCACTTACGAAATGTCTCGTGGCAGAAAGCGCGTAAGCGTTTACCCGAGCTGATCGTATTCAATATCGGCTTCAGATGCGGTCTTCGTCGAGGAGACCGCGACGGTGTTTTATAGTTATTCGCGAGAGTCCTCAGTTTGACTCCAATACAAGTTCCACCAAAGACTTTGGCCCCGCTTCTATCGAAGTGGGGTTTGACCATTGACTCGCCAGACGAGTCCAAAAGCAGTTTTTCAGGCGTTTCATACGACTCGCGCATGGTCGAACCCGGACATATATTTTTCTGCATTCATGGCGAGAAGCTTGACGGCAACAATTTCATAAAAGACGCAGTCGACAAGGGCGCGGTGTTGATTGTCAGCGAGATGCCCAAGCCATCCGATCTCAAAGCGCCATATGTCAAAGTCAAAGATGTCCGCGAGGCGATGTCGGAAGCGGCCGACTATCTTTACGATCACCCGAGCCAGAAGCTCAGAGTGATTGGCGTCACGGGGACCAATGGAAAAACTTCGACGACTCACATTATCGAACACATCATCAATGGCGCTGGAAAGCGAGCTGGTCTGGTCGGAACGATGGGAGCGCGCTGGCAAGGCGGCGATTATGTCGACGCGAAACACACCACACCACAGGCCGCAGACCTGCAAAAACTCTTCTATCAGATGGTGACGGCTGGCGTAACCCATGTGGCCATGGAAGTCTCGAGCCATGCCCTGTCGCTAAAAAGAGTTGATAGCTGCGAGTTCTCGCTCGCCTGCTTGACCAACATCACCCAAGATCACCTGGACTTTCACAAGACGATGGAGCATTACTGGAAATCAAAACAGCTTTTGTTTTCCGGATTGAACACCAGTCCGATGCAGTCCAAACGAGCCATAGTCAACATAGACCAGGAGTTGGCGCCGGAATTTCTCAATGTACTGGGTCCGGAAATTGAAATATATACCTACGGGTTCTCTCAACAGGCTGACTTCCAGGCTCTCGATTGCCATTTCGATCAGACAGGAACGTCTTTGAAAGTAAAGACCCCAGGAGGAATTCTCGACCTGAAGTTGAAGCTGGTCGGGCAATTCAACGTGTACAACGCACTTGCAGCGCTAGCCGTTTGCGCGGCCGAAGGTATTGATGCAGAAGCCTTGAAGCGCGGATTGGAATCGTTCAACGCAGTACCCGGAAGATTTCAGGTGGTTTCAACCGACAGCGTAAAGAAGCATGAGCAGCCTCTCTGCATCGTCGATTATGCTCACTCGCCGGATGGTCTGGAGAATGTTCTGAAGGTCGCAAGAGAGCTCGTACCCAAGGACGGCAAACTTATAGCTGTCTTCGGCTGCGGTGGCGACCGCGATTCTTCCAAACGACCTCAGATGGGAGCGATTGCCGAGAATCTGGCAGATTTAGTCGTCGTCACTTCGGACAATCCACGATCCGAAGATCCGCAACAGATAATCGTCGACATATTGGCCGGCATCAAACGAATGAGGTCGGTAATGGTAGAACCCGATAGAGCCAAAGCGATCCAACTTTCGATAGTCGATGCCTCCCCCAGTGATGTCGTCGTTGTCGCCGGTAAAGGTCATGAGACTTACCAGATAATCAAAGGACAAACTTTCGATTTCGATGATCGGATCGAGGTCAAGCACGCACTGGAAAAGCGACTTAAATCGGTGAACGCTTGACAGAAGAAAGACGGTTATAATTCTTACGAAGGCTGTCCAGAAGCCATGAGAATCCGCTCTTGGGAATTAGCTTCAATATAACCTCGGTCCGCGAGGGCACTATATTCAATGTGATGCAGTTTCTGGCGCTTGAGAAGGTAACCGGATCTCTTTCGATCCGCTTCGGAAAAATCGTACCGGAAGCCTCTATTTACTTTGTCGACGGCAATCTGACGACTGCGGAATTCGGCAGCATCACACAAGATAACGTCATCGACATTTTGTTATGCCAGGAATTTGCCATCACAGAGGTGAGTTTTAACCCCGGTAAGCTCCCGCGCATCAATGAAGCGGCGCGGGTCAAGAAAGCCAGCAGTTTGTCCGGTATTGTCTTGAATGCGTCGAAGGACGTCGATATGTGTGAAGCGCGCTCTTTGATCTACGGCATGTTACCTATGAAGGGTCGCAACGCTAAAGAGTCGGACTCTTTGTTGCGTGTGCTCCATGACTTCGAATCCTGGGAAAGCGAGTTGAGCACTTTGCCTGCCAGTAGCAAGGACAAGCAAGCGCCGTTAACTCAGTGCGTTCTATTGACCAGGGCTCTTCGCCAGGGCGTGATCAGCTATCAGGCGCCGCTTGTGTCGCTAAAAACTGTCCGTCCTCTTATCAACATGCTCGAACCTCTCAACGAAAAAGAGGAGAACAACCTGAGAGGTTATCTTCGCAGTTTACTCCCACACCAGAGAGCCACGCATCTGCCCATAGAGCGCTTCTACGCCTTCGCCACCGCCATTGAATCGATAGCTCAGCGCAGGGGCACCACTACAGGCGACAAGGCTCGCCAGGCCATTCAAGACCTTGTTGAAGAAGCAACAAGACCGTTGAACGCAGCCAAGATTTAAGTCCCACCAATCATCACCGTATATAGTACCAAAGGTTACGGCAATGCAAACGCCAGTCGTACCAGGGATTCGATCAGATACGCCAATATTTGTTATTCAAAATCGATATCACCGGCTAAATGGTGGTATCAGATGTAACACCACCAGCAGTGATGCTCGTCCACTTATCCGTCACGACGGCGCGCATTTTTTCAAGACACGAAAGTACTTCTGACGATTCGACGTCCTCCCCGTCGATCCTGATGAATGGCGTCTCTTCCGCCGAATTCTCTTCGACAACTTCGATTGGAAGAGGAAGCCGCTCTTCGGCAATCACCAGTTCGAGCCGATTTAGCAATTTCTTGTATCTAGTGCATCCGGGGCTATAGATGAGTTCTATCCGCATTTCTTAAGTCACTCCTGATTGTGTCGCTAGGTCTGGAGGTTCCTGGAACTGAACATGCTAATAGGCTCGGCTGTTCTGTCTCTCACTCGACATTGAACTTTGCTCGGCAATCAGTAAAAACCATGCGAGCAAGCCAGTAAAAGCCTCTGCCATACAGTGTTGATATTGCCGCCGCAACGACTCACAACCTTAGTGCAAGAATATCAGCGAATTGTCTCAAACTCATAACAGGCGAAATGCTACAGGTTTTTGAAAAATGGGCGCCAAGTTAAAAACAGAGCAATCGCTTTTTTGATATTGCGAAGTGCGAAAATGGCGAATTTAATCTTTCCATGCGCACGGCAACAGAATCAAAACTGTTTTGCCGACCTCCGGCACTCTCCAGATCATATGTATTCTTGCTATTGTTATTACTGGAAGGGTGGGCATGTGCTGAAAAAACTATCCGACTTAAAAATGGATTTTCTGACCGGCGCTTGCAGAACGGTCCTGCCTCAGGGCTACTGGCAGTTTCCGGAGTCACGCTTTGATGCGCCCTGTCACCTTACATTCGATGACGGACCATATCCAGAGACCACGCCCCGATTGCTGGAGCTGCTCGAAGAACATGACGCCAAGGCGACCTTTTTTTTCACCGGATCCAACATCGAACGCTATCCGGATCTGGTAAAGCAAGCTGCTAACGCCGGACATCAGATAGGCAATCACACATATCGACACCTGCCGCCTCTGTTTATCCCAAAAGGGTTATTCGAGAAGGAAGTGGACGCCACCAGCCTGCTTATCCAAAACGCGACGGGGAAAGCTCCGGAAGTATTCAGGCCACCATACGGATTGATCGATCACGACAAAGCCAGTGTGCTTGCAGAGAGAAACTTGCAATGCGTCTATTGGGGAATCACAGCAGAAGACTGGAATGAGGTCCCTGTCCCCGAGATTGTTCGCCGCGTGATTCGGCAAACCAAGGCCGGCAGCCTGATTGTCTTACACGAAAGCCGAATCAGATCCCGCCAGTGCATAAAATCTGCACTTGAAATTGTCAAATGGTCACGCTCTCGGGGACTGCGCTTCGAACGAATCCCAAAGGCCGTGGTAAAGTAACTAGTTGGTTACTAGAACTTAGTATTGGGACTCTCGCGCTCGTGTTACGACACCGAGATTGAGAGGCGGAGGGGTTGATAAGTGCTCGACTTCAGACCACCACTGGATACGCCATGGCTTATCGCAATGGTCAAATTCTTCATGCCACTATATATGAAACTAGGGTTGAATGATACCGCTGTCAGTGTGTCACCAGAGGCGCTGGCACGCTTTCAAAAGTTGAAGGGCAAACGTGCGTTGATCTGCCCCAACCACAGCTATAGACACGATCCACAGGTGATGTTCTCGTTCTCGAAACTGGCTGGTGAGGATTTCAACTTTATTGCCGCCCGCGAGGTATTCGACTGGGAGCACGGTCTGAATGGATGGTGGTTGCAGCACATGGGTTGTTATTCCGTCGTTCGCGGCGCTGTCGATAGGGAGTCCTTCAAGACAACGAGAGAGCTGTTAGCAACCGGCAAAAAGAAGTTGGTGCTTTTTCCAGAAGGCGAAATCTCCAGGCAAAACGACACGCTACTTCCGCTCGAGTCCGGCGCGGCGCAGCTTTCTTTCTGGGCACTTCAAGACATCAAGAAGGCTTCTCCCCACGATACAATATACATCGTGCCGATGGCGTTGAAGTATACCTATCCATACGACATCGGCAGCGGAATTCGCAACTCGCTGGGTCAGCTTGAACAAAAGCTCGGTCTCAATACATTCGAGATCGACCAGAAAGACACAATGGCAAAACAGATCGACGAAGGTTCTGATTCAGTCAGAGACAGACTGAGACGTGTTGCCGAAAAGCTCCTTCAGGTTTTGGAAAAGGAGTATCGTCAACAACCGGCCGAAGGTGCCACCATGAATGACCGCGTCGAAAAGTTGAGGCGCGCCATTCTGCAGAAGGTGGCGAAACAGTTGGACGTTCAACTGGCAGCAGGAGCGCGTGAATTAGAGCACGTAAGGGTACTTCGAAACACCCTCGACGACTACATCTATGCCGACAACGGCAAGAGCGAGTACGAAAAAGCGATTCACGAAGCCAACGCCGCAAATATCAAAGCCTGCTACAAAGACCTGGACCGAGCCGTTAACTTCATTGCCATATACGACGGCTATGTCACCGAACATATGACGCAAGAACGGTATTCCCATGTCCTCGACAGGTTGGAGTGGGAGGTATTCGGAAAGGCCCCGGGACCACGTGGCGCACGGCGGGTTCTTATCGATGTAGGCGAGCCGATCAACCTCGATGACTATGCCGAAAGCTACAAAACGAAGAAAAAAGAAGCCGTTGCTCGGGTGACCGATGACATTTTTAGTCAGATCTCATCTATGTTGTTGAATATGGAAGACCATCGCAAACCGATTTACTTAGCCTGAGCCGGTGCGATTCCGATTAAATTAACAAAGCTCTCATTTCGCAAAGATCTCTTAGGAACCTGATTAAATAGTGGTATTATCAAATAGCTCCGGTCTGCCCGAAGGTCTGAAGCCTTTATCTGGAGCGCGTTCGGGCAGTTATCTCAGTCTCATTTTAGTTTAATCAAAATGCAAAAACTTGCCCTCGTAGGTCTAGGTGCATCCGGTCTCTTCGCGTTAAAGGAACTCGCGGGCGCTCCCGTCGAGGTGCACGTCTTCGACGTCGGTCCCAAGTACGAGAAGCGCTATGCCTGCCCCATCGATCAGGGCAAGCTCAAGGTATGCCCCCCAAAAGCATGCAGCTATTGCGCTCCCGGTCAGTCGGCCGGAAGTTGGAACGACTTCAAGGTAATCCTGTCAGCCTCGCCGGTCATCGGAGGTCGCCTGTATGAGCTCATAGGCGAGCAAGAGCTTCAAAAACGACTGGATATCGTTCGGAAGACTATTCTCGAACATGCGCCAGTCGAGATTCCGGTGGTCAAACCGAATCAAGATGATCTGGAGTGGATACACAAGCGAGCCACACTCGCCGGCATGACTTATCACTATCAAGAGCTGCTTCACTGCGGCTCGGACAATGCTCCGGCCATTAACACCAGCATCCTCAATGAAATCAAGGCAGCGGGCTCGAATATTCATTTTCACTGGGACTCCAAAGTCGTATCCGTCGCCCGTCGCGGAGAACAGTTCGCTCTGCGTTTCGATGCTTATCGCAACCCGACTGATGAGCGCGAGGATGTCTTCGACTATTGCGTAATGTCTGTCGGTCGAGGCGGCGCACACTGGCTCACACAGCAAGAATTCTACAAAGCGCTCGACATTTATCCCGGACAAGTCGATATCGGTGTCCGAGTCGAGACAAGTTGCTACTTCACAGAAGAAGTCGACAAGCGCTTTTACGAGCCGAAACTGTACTACATCAGCCGCCACACGGGAGATGTTGTCCGAAACTTCTGCTCGAATCCAAGGGGCTACGTCACGCCTGAAAACCATCGCGACTATGTTCTCGTAAACGGTCACTCGAAGATGTATGAAAAGTCCGAGAACAACAACTTTGCTGTACTAGTTTCGAAGACCTTCACCCGACCGTTCAAAGACCCGCAAATGTATTCTCAGACCATCGCCAAGGTTGTTAACATGCTTGCCGGCGGCGGTCCTCTCGTACAACGACTGGGCGACCTGAAAGCAGGACGCCGGACAAAGTCTCTCACCAACAACATGATAAAACCCACGCTGGAAGCTGAGTGCGGCGACATTTCGCTGGCGTACCCACATCGCATTCTCGCCAGCATTATGGAATACCTCGACGCACTTGATAAGATTTGCCCGGGCGTAGCACATGATTCCACCTTACTTTTCGCGCCCGAATGCAAGAGCTATCCAGACTCGATTGCAGTCAGCAAGAATATGGAAACAAACATCGACAATCTATTCATCATCGGCGACAGCAGCAGCTGGACTCGCGGAGTTGGACAAGCCACGACAAGCGGGATTCTTGCCGGCGAAGGCATCAAGAAGAAATTGAAGGAACGCGTAGCACCACTTCCGGTGGCACAAGCCGTTTCCTAACTCTCGGAAGCCCGCAATCCCAACATGACCGTACACGCTGCCGGCGTGACGTCGGCGCTCTTGTTTGCGGACATCGCGAAACCGAACTCGGTTCAAAGACTTCTCGCCAATTCGACTGTTAACGACGAACTGGAATGGACTGCTAAATGTCGGAACGCCGGCTTCTCACGCATCGCACTCTCCGAGTTGAAGCTCGTGAAAGCTACTCCGCCGCAAAACGGCATTTACTTATCTTCGTCTTCTTCGACAAAACCGAGTCTTTTAGCCGTTTCACGAGATTTCTGCGACTTCGATTTCTTGCCTAGCTTTTCATAGCAGCGAGCAAGTGCATCGTGAATATCGGGATATTCAGGCGAGACTTCCAGCCCCTGAAGCGCCATCTGAAGAGCCTCTTCAAAGCGCCCCGAATCCAGCCGAATTCGACATAAAGTGTCGAATGGAGCAGGGTCCTCAGAGTCCAAACCGATTGCCGTCTGACAATCTTTCTCGGCCTGCTCGAAGTCGCCAAGTTTGTAATACTCCCAGCCGCGCGAGACATAGTATTCCGAGCAGTCAGAGGTCAATTCAATTGCCGTGTTGAAATCCTTGAGCGCTTCCTGTCGTTCTTTCAAGCGGCTCTTCACGAATCCGCGACAGTAGTAGGCATCAGAGAAGGCATCGTTAAGCGCAATAGCTTCATCTAGATTTTCGACAGCCTCGGTCAATCGTTCAAGAGCCTGCAGACACCAGGCTCTGCTCAGATACCAATCTGCTTCCTGCGGTATTATCTCGATCGCGCGATCGTATTGCCGTACGGCATTGGCGTAGTCTTCGGCGGCCATGTGCGCATATGCAGCGCCGGCATAGGACTGCGCATGCGCAGGGTTCAACTCCAGGGCATGCGAAAAATCATCGAGCGCCTTATTCAAATCGCCCTTCTGCGTAAATATCGCGCCTCTATTATAGAAGTGACCTTCTTCTTCCGGTTCCAAGCTAATAACGGTGGTGGCATCTGCCAGCGCCTTGTCCCACTCGCCAAGCGACTCATAGGAAGCGGCTCTCGCCTGCAGCAACACAGAGTTGAGGGGTTCGCGCTTGAGACCTTTGTCGAACTGATTGACCGCTTTCTCGTGCAAGCCCAAGTCCTGATACAGAGCGCCTCTTCGGGCAAAACTCTCAGTTGGATCCACCAGACTTATCTGACTGAGATTTACCTGCTTGATTGATTCCGGTTCCTTCCAATCTACATCTGGACAGCGGATCGGTTGTTCTCCTTTGAGCCAAGCCTCTTCTGCCTTGTTGCGATCGGCTGCGGCTTCTTCGAAACGTTGAAGCTTTTCATAAGCTTCACTCCTGAGATCATAAGCCGCTGCAAACGCTGGCAAGAGCTCCAACGCTTTGGAGGCGGACTCGACCACCTCTTCAAATTTTCCTAACTTGAACAAAATCCGTGCGCGCAATTCATGAAGTGTTGGTCGGTCCGGCGACAACGCTTCTACGAGACTTAGCTCCTCTAGAGCCGATTCGTTGTCATCAAGCTTGTCGTATTCCCAGGCCCGTGCTTCGAAATACTCCGCCTTATCAGGCGCCATGAGCACCAGTCGACTGTAGTCACTTAGAGCGCGCTCGTGTTCGCCCATATGACTGAGTATGTGTCCACGCTCGTAGTAAGCATCCAGATAATTTGGATTCAATGCGATAGCCCGACTCAGATCGATCATCGCATTTTCGAAATCACCGGCGTGGTGCTTACAGACGGCTCTGTAATAGTAGAGATAATCGCTGTCGCTGTGCTCTTCGATCAAATCATCCAGCTCTTCTCTCGCCTTGACATAGTCCTGTTTCGCAATGTGGAGAACAGCAGAACCCCAACGCACACGAAGGTCATGCGAATCGAGTTTCGAGGCAGATTCCAGATCCTGCTCGGCAAGTTCGAAACTACCACGGTCTATATACACGAGTGCCCGTCGATAGAATGCGTCGAGATCTTCGCCATCTATACCGATTGCCCGAGTCAGATCGTCGAGCGCGTTGTCGAGCTCGTTAAGCGCTCCATAAAGAGCCGCTCGCGCTTTCAGGATGTCGGTCGTACCGGCGATCTTATCGAGCAGTCCAGTTAGAATCTCGAGATCGCGCTTCAGCTCTTTCTGACCATACTTCGTAAAGTCTTCGCATGCGAGGATCTCTTCGACGTTGACCACACTCGCCCGAATCTGTTCGAGATCGGCTTGGACAGACTCATCGACCGCTCGATCCGAAGGGAACAACATGACGAACTGGCTGAAACTCTCATGACCATTCGCTTCGGTCGGCCATTCAAAGTCGACAAGCGATTTGAGCGCTTCGGCATCCTTCTGATTGTCTATGCTGACATAACCCGAGACTGCTAACTCGGAGCGAGCCAGCGTGAGCTCGACCCAGTGAACGCGACGCTCATTCAAATAGCTGGCGATCGAATCCATGCATAACGTTATTGGGAGCTCTTTTTTGATATAGGACAGCAAGGTGTCTTTCGAAGAACCCTCCACTCGATACGGTCCGAGAAACACATCCCAGGCGATAAACTTTCCATCACACAATGATGTTAGGCGCGCAGTATCGACAAGAGTCGGCACATCTTCATCTTTGTTCTTGCGGACCGTCTCATCGTCACTGAGAGCGGCACGAAAAACCGGCCAAATATGCTGAGAATACTCGTCGACCGCCTCGAGGACAGACTCGTCTTCACTTTCTCCGGCGCCACTGGATGAGACGGTCACAGTAAGACTCGGCTCATTATTAGCCCGAAACAGTACCTTCGAAACGAAGCTTCCCCGAATAGAATTGTCGATATGCTCGACCAGGCAGTTTATTGTGAGTCCATCTAGACCGGTCTCCACGGCACCGTCAGTTAATTTCGCCGGCAAGCCTTCTTCAACAAGACGCTCTATCAGCGCATTTGAAGCCAGTGTTTCCAGTCGACTCATCTATTCCTCATCGTCTTCCGAACATTCCGGAAGTGCATTCCTATTGTACGTTCAGTTGGCTCCACCTTTGAGCCTTTTTGATCAGCTTTTTAATTTTAAACCGGAAACCAAGGTGCTGGTGGAGAACCACGAAAACATCTATTTTTTCCTGTTGCGGTATCTCCGCTGCTTATCCGCGAGATAGCCCGGCTCCTTCAACTGTTTCGATATGCGAAATGTCATGAATCGGCAGGCGTCTGAGCAAAATCGTGCTTTTCTCCTGCCGACGAAGAAATCCGCGCACCTTTGTAGGCTTTGATCCTCAGGACTTGGCCCGTCGCTGAGCAGGTCAATTTCGTCGCGATACTGAGTCTCGAACTCAGTCAGCTGCAGCTCTTCGGCACGCTGGTCCCTGAATACTCCTTCGCACCTACAAAGTCCGGGGCCGCCGGCAATAAAGTCGGCGACAAATTTGGCAAAATCCACCAGCATGGCACCGGCAACCCCATCCAGCACGTTCACTTCGGATGAGGTATGGGCAACAAACAACGGCAATCTGGAGCCCTCCCAGGACGGCTCGATGCGAAATGAGAGGGTAGCAAGGCGGTCGTTGATTGCGGGGATATCAACAGCTCCATTGAAGTAGATTTTTGCAGCCTGGCGGCGAATGAAATTGAGGTCGTCGCGAAAACTTTGGAACTGGTCAGGTCCTGGGACTGAAAACAGAGGCGCGACGTTGGAAAACCAGCCCAGAAAGTCGGCGTAGTCATGCCATTGGGCTTCTTCATTAAGCAATTCCGCCCAATCCAGCGGTCGCTGGGTCCCAGGAGCAGATTCGGCTTCGTTGTGTTTGTCACTCATAGGTAAATGATTATCGCTTTAAAAGAATGATTTGACAACCACGCATATGCGTGGTAACGTTACCACGTTCATGCGTGATACTCACTTTCTCAACCGGACCGGAGAGAAAGTGGCTATTCGCACCCCGATCAATAAAAACTCGAGAACACACTTATGCTTTCAATTAGTCTCAATCAAACCGCTCCAACCAAAACGAGCAAAACATATGCATGGGCGAATCAGAGAATCATCGTCGAGGTCCTGAAGAACGCCTTGCCAATCTTTCTGACCCTCGAATCAATCGCTTTGATTGGAATGGTTGATCTGGAGCTGGCCGGCCGAGTTGGCACCGCTGCCCAGGCGGCCGTAGGACTGGGCGATCAACTGCTATATCTGACGAGCACTGCGGCTGCCGGTCTCTCGGTTGCAACCTGTGCAATTGCAGCCCGCTACTTTGGAGCAGGCAAATTGGAGCGCCTCGCAACGACAATTAAGGCCAGCCTCGCAGTCGCCACCATATCCGGTATCGCAGCAATGCTGGCAGGCTGGTTCGCAGCAGAGGATTTTGTGAAGCTTCTCACCAACGACCAGGAAGTTATTAACTGCGCTAAGAATTACATTCAACTTTGTGCCATTGGCTCTCTGCCATATGTGGTCTCCATTGTCCTCTCTTCCATATTCAGAGCGCTTGGCAGGACAGCGGAATCACTGTATTTGTCGCTCACGACAGCGACAATCGCAATCGCCCTGAGTTATTTTTTCTTCTACGGCTCGACACCGTGGAAAGGCAGTCTGGATGCACTTTGCTATGCCTGGATCAGCGGAGCATACATAGGATTGGTCGTCGGAATTCTGGTACTTTGGGTGCGTCTCAAAAGACTCAACCTCGAGTTCAAAAGCGATACACGGCAACTAACCCGATTGATCAAGCTTTTAGCTGTGATCGGCTCCGCGGTGGTGCTTGCTGATTCATCCACCCTGGCGACGGATTTTATTGTTTATCGACTGCTTTCCCAACTCGATGCAGCAACCGACATGCAGGCCGCCTGGACCATCTTTTTGAAGGTGGAAGAAACATTCGCAATCATGCCGATCTCAGCGATTTCACTCGCATTTGCGGCAACAGTCGGACAGTTAATCGGAAAGGGACAGGAACAAGAAGCCCGTAGATGTCTTCGAATATTAGTGATTGCGAGCGCTGCAATATTCACGCTTTCAGGATGGACAATCATGATGACACCACAGGCGCTTGAGTTTCTCACGCCTCTCAATGGATCAATTTTCCAACAGACGAAAATTCTAGTGATCCTGGCACCACTATTCTTTCCTCTACTAACAATCAGACTTATTCTCTTCGCGTTCATGGAAGGGGCAGGACAGACGAAATGGCCAATGAGACTGTCAATAGCAGGCAATGCGATCAAGCTGTCGATTGGTTTTTGCTTGATGAACGTCTTCACATTTGGAATGGTCGGTCTATCATGTGCGATTATCGTATCCCGCTCACTAATGGCATTAGGAGCTATAATCCAGACGGTGAGAATGAAACTATGACGCCAAACACGATGAGCGTTAGACTGCTGCAATGACCCGATACCGGGACAGGTGTGCGAAACTCAATTTCGACTGAATGTAGTTGGCATCGATGTTTCACACCAGGTGGAAGCAACACTTCGATTCCAAGCAGCCAGCCTGCACTGAGAATGGTGGCAGGAGGAAAAGCCGGTCTACCTCGCACACCGAGTTACCGCAGCGGTAATCTCTTCGACAGTGGAAAACCTTTTGGATTCATCCAAACTGGTGGCTCTAGCAACTATGCTATCAATTTCCTCGGATAGATGAGTGCAAATTGTCCGAGGATGCGATTCCGAAAGAGGTTGAGGATCTTGGCCAGTCAACAAGAAAAACAGACTCGCGCCAAGCGCATAGATGTCGCTACGAGTCGAAGCCAGTCCTCTAAGCTGTTCCGGCGGAACATACGATTGCTTACCAACGATGGTACCGGTCATGACACTATCCGTTTGCTGAGCGACATTGAAGTCGACAAGTTTAAGCATACCGTTATCGGAGAGAATCATATTATCAGGAGCGAAATCACGATGCACCACTGGCGGTTGCTGACCATGGAGATAGGCGAGTACCGCGATCATCTGTTCTAAAAGGTCTAACGTGCGCCCTTCGCTAAACGGCCCCTCAGCAAGTACGATATCCCGTAGCGTACGCCCTCTAATTCGTTCCAAAACTACATATCCTCGATGATCTTCGACGAAACAATCGAGCAGTTTTACAACCCTATCGTCACTGAGCCCCTTGAGCAAATCGGCCTCGCAAAGGAATTTCGTCAGCGCATCTTTCCGTGAAGTGGTATCAACATGAAGCGGCAGGACGAACTCCTTAACGACGACATCCGAATCCGATAACTCATGCAATGACTTGCCCGTTGTCAGAGTTTTGTCGGTGATGGCAAGATATGCCGTCCCCTGGCCTCCCACACCAAGCTGACCAGATATTGTGTATGCGCCATCGTGGAGCAGCTTTCCGGGCGCGAGAGGTTGTAGCGACTGCCTCTTGAAGGGAGACGACAACGCCTGCAACCAGAGCTCGGTATAAGCTTGCACGTGAGTAATCGATAGAACCTCGAGCACATCCGGTTGAACTGCATTAGGTTGCGCACAGTTCTCCAGCACTCGCTGCAGCGCATGGCGTTGATCGAGACTATCGAGATTGGACAGCGAGAGCGAAAATTTGTTACCAGCAATGGTGGCAGGCTCGAAGAGCCGGTAGACCCAGTTCGTAGTATTGTAGATAAAGCTTACCGTACCATCCGGAGAGTTGTCTCCGCCTTGCTTTTTTAACGTGATGGCGAGAACATCAGTCCACGGAACTACCGGTCCATGAGGTCGCAGTCCGAAGAATTGCCATTCAAGCCAGATACCGTTATTGTCGACCGCCATATTCGAAGGACTTCGAAAAATCCTGAGAAAGAGAAGCAGCCAGATAAAGGCCGAGCCAATTCCAAGAAAAAAATAGGTCTGCTCCGCACCAGGAATTGAACTGGTTTTTGAGATTGAAATCCAAATTTCGCGAAAAGCGTTATCCACAGGCGACACTCGAGACATATGTTCGATGTAGCGCGAGATGCCGGAGGTGGCAATCCAATCGAGCGACACTTTGATAGGGACCCCGAGATATGGAACGAGCGCCATTAACTTGAGCGGAAAGAAAATCAATTGCATCATGATGCCGGATGAAAGAAAAACAGACATTGCGATCGCTCCAAAAGAGATCCAGAAGATTCGTCTATTTCGAAGCTGAAAGCGACTGCTGACCCAACGCAGAACTCGCCGCCGAGCGCTGTAAGGCAAGAGTAACGGTTCTGCAAATTCGTTGGTTGTCGACAACTCAGACATTTTCCTGACCTTCAACCTGTTAGGAGGCGTGAGTCGTTAGTATTTTTCTCAATCAAAGACAGCAGAATTTTAGCGGACTCGGGGCGTTGCTTACTGTCTTGAGCGGTGCAACTTTGCACCAGGCGATCGGTCTCCTCCGATATATCGCCTCGAAATGCTTTCGGACTTTGAACACTCATCGCAACAGGATCTTTTCCAGTAAGAAGGTAATGCATAGTGCATCCAAAAGCATAGATATCGCTGGAAGGGTCAGCCTTACCGCGAAATTGTTCAGGCGAGATGAAAGCGTGTTTTCCAACTACGGTACCGGTAACGGTGCCCAAAAATTCGTTGGCGGCGCCGAAATCGATCAAGTGCACCTGCTCCGAATCTGACAAAATCAGATTCTCCGGAGTTAGATCTCGATGAATGATTGCCGGCTGCTGCTCATGCAAATAAACAAGTATTTCGGCAACTTCCCTCGCCCACATTAACACCTTCAATTCCTGCTGCGGTCCTCTTTGGTTGACGACCTGTCGCAAATTGCAGCCGGACACCCTTTCCAACAAAAGATAGTTACGACCGCCCTCCACGAAGTGGTCGTATACCTTAGCGATTCTGGGATGTTCAAGTCTCGTCAGATAACGAGCCTCACGAGCAAACAGCTCGAGCGCCTTGGCCTTCAATGACTCATCCTGGGATGCCGGAATCAACGCTTCCTTGAGAATAATGAGCTCCCTACCATTCCTCTGGACAAGGTAGACCGCCGCCAATCCCCCGAATGCAAGTTGTCGAATTACTTTGAGCCGACCATCCTGAAGGACGGCACCGGGCTCCAGCGGGACAAAGACCGTGGCGTGAAAACGATTGGACAGCTCCCTTTCCCACACTTCCGTGTAACTGAGTTGACCAGTCTCTCGACTTTCGTTGCCCAGATGATCTCGCAGCTGTTTAATCTCGGAAGAGATCTCCGCACCCTGACACAAAAGCTCAGTGGCAAGGAGAAACTTCTCGAGATCTCCTCTCTGAAAGCCCTTCATTCCAATATCGACAAAGCCGGCCATATCCAACTTGAGCCGCTCTCCAGAGCGAAACATCAACACGATGTCACCATATGTAGTATCAGCACCACCGAAGTTATCGATGTCAACCTGCACGATTTCGGACCACAACCGCTTCCTGCGAAAACGCATGAATGGACTCATGAATAACGGAAACACAACTCCATCATTGGTGAAGTGAATTTGATCGTCCGCCATGACTGCAGTGATTAATAATACAGCTGCCAAAGAGCCTACTGACACGAGCAAAGCTAATGGCAGTTGATACATAACTTTCGAAAAGAACCCCAGCTCGGCGGACTCAATGAAGCCGAAGATGACGACCGGAATAACCAGACAGACCAGGCCGGCAGAAATTATCAGGAGCGGCACGGTAAGGACAGGAACAATCGACGCCCATCCCATAAAGACCATCTTGAGCAATGGCGGTTTGTATTTGACGACGCGCTCAAGTTGATCGGACATAGCTACGGTTTTTTACGATGAACAGTCAATCTTGCCACAAAAGGTCTGTATCGTCCTCATCGTCCAGCGCCATTTTCTTTTGCAACGATGCATAGCGTGCCATAAGTGATGCGACCTCTGGATGTTCAGAACCAAGCGCCTTTTCGCTAAGCCCCAGACCCCAGCGGTAGAGACGATCCGCTTCGTCGAAATTTTCCTGCTGTTCGTATAGCTCTGCCAGACTCTGCAGCGATTTTGCCACGCTCGGATGTTCTGGTCCGAGTGTTTCCTGCACTATCGTGAGCGCGCGCCAATAGTGTTGTTCGGCATCATTGAATTTGCCCTGGTCCTTGTAAACATCAGCCAGAGAATTTAAAACCTCTGCCACATGCATGTGTTTAGGTCCCCAATCCGCGGTTCTAATCTCGAGCAGAGTCCTATACAAAGGTTCTGCCTGGTCATAGCGACACTGAATATGAAAAAGAAGAGCCAAATTTCCCAACGTCTGAGCAGTGCTTGGGTGCTCCAGGCCAAGGACAGTTTGGCGGATTTTCAGGGCACGCCAGTGAATTTTTTCCGCTTTCGGGAAATCACCCATCATGCGATAAAGCTCCGCCTGATAATTAAGTAGCGTCGCGACACTCGGATGGCTTGGTCCCCACTCTTCCTCGCAAAGCTTAAGGGCTCGAATATAAAGCGGCTCGGCGTTATCGTGATCGCCATTGGCATGATGCAAGAGGGCTAGATTCTGAAGCAATGGGCCTATGCTCGGATCATCGGGTCCAACCACTGCCTCTCTGACAGCGATGGACTTTCTGAAGAGCGGCTCGGCCTGGTCGAACTTTCCATGCGCTCTATAGAAATCAGCAAGATTTTCAAGCGTTGTTGCAAAACAAAGCTGATCGCTATCCTCGTGCTTCTCATAGATGCTCAGCGCTCTCCGGAAATACGGTTCCACCTCCGAAAATTTTCCTTGCGAGCGAAACACCTTTCCAAGCTTATCTAGGACAGGACCAAGTGAAACATTGTCCGATCCATAACAGGTCTCCTTCACTGACAGAGCCAGCTTATAGGCCTCTTCTGCCTTGCGATAAGCCGCCTGCACCCAATACAAATCGCCCAACCTGACATAGATTTCCCCAAAGCTCGGGTGTTCAGAAAGATCAATTATCGTGGAATCTTGCATCGGCATCATGGCCGATTCTTGACTCGCAGTATTCGCATCGAGTGGAGCGGTTTCGTCCAAACCTAACAGCGTGCCTTCGGCAAACTCCTTCCGCGCCTCTATAAGAGCCTTCTGATAAAGCTTCTCGGCATCTTCGTAGCGACCGAGCTCAAACGCTCGGTTGCCCGCTTCGAGATAGTTTTTCCAGGTAATGCTGTCTGTAGCCGGATCCATAAATAGGAGTCTACACTCTTGGCCTCTTACAGTGGCGCGGCTTCCGCATGCCGCAACCATTTCATGATCAATCTAATTCCCTAATAACAGCATAAACCAACCTCTCCTCAAACAGTTGCTTAACTGATGAAAGGAAGCCGCCTGACACCCGAACCGGACCTAAACTTGAGAAGGTGGTAACAGGTTGAGGACGGCTGAATGAAAGGTACGAAGAGATCAAACTTGGTCAGCATAATATGGAAAGCGGCCAAACTTTCTGGATTGGCGGCTCTTTTGGGTCCAGCCAATCCACTCCTAACTAATCTCATGCTGTTTCACCCCGAAAAAGACATCGCGGTGACCAAAGCAACGATCGAAGAGATCAATCAGAAGTTCACGACGACTTGGACGGACGAATTTTTCGAGGCCAAAGATGGGACAAAACTCCATGGCTGGTGGATCCAAAGAAAAGATGCCAGGAAAACGTTTTTGATTTCGCACGGTAACAGCGGCAATCTCGGTTACAGAATGCATTTGATCTCGACATTGCTGGACTGTGGTGCCAACGTTTTTGCATACGACTACAGAGGCTTTGGTTCGAGCAATGGAAGCCCAACTCCGGAAGGCATAGCCGACGATGGATTGAGCGCCTATGACTATTTGGTTTCAACAAAAAATGTCAGCCCGGATCACATTGTGCTTTACGGCGAATCGTTGGGATGTGCTGTTTCCACACTGATCGGTCAACACAGACCTGTCGCCGGCATTGTTTTGCAATCAGGATTCAGCACGATAGTCGAGGCCGCCGGCGACAGATTGCCGTGGATGCGTCTGTATCCTGAAGCAGCATTTCCACAGCGCTTTCTCGACAATGTCACAGCATACAAATCCAAGCATCCGCCGTTACTTCTGTTGCATGGAGAGAAAGACTGGATTCTTCCAGCGCGATACTCAAAACAAATTTTCGCAACTGCTATAGAGCCAAAGCAGCTTGTCATACTTCCAGAATGCGCTCACAACGATGTTCATTACAAGGATACTGAGCTGAGCAAAGAAACACTCAAGCAGTTTCTATCGAGCTTGTTGATATCGCAGACAGTGGCTCATAACAAATTCGACGCACAAGACATCATCTGCGATGAAGTGAAAGTGACAGCGTGCACCAAATAAAGTATCAACAATTAAGATTTGGGTAGTTGCCAATGTTCGTGCGGCCCACCATGATATGCTTGTCAAAGGAGGCAGTCATGGGCGACTCGGAAAATACAACATCTGACACCGAGCCTCGTGTAAAGCATGACTGGACCTTTTTCGTTTTCATCACCGCCGCATTGATCTTGATTGCCGCGGGGATATGCTGGGTTTCAGCAAAACAAACTATCCTTACTCAGGTCGATACCGACGCGACAGAGAGTGCGACCTCGGCGCCCTGATATGCATGCTGAAGCAGGATTTCTCCCCACGTCGACCAACGAGCCAGTCGCGAGGGTCACGCCTCTGCACCCGAAATTGCCTCTGCGAAAGCCGATAGCAACGGCATATTGAAGCTCCTCAAATGAGTATGACGGGTGGCATCGCGCCCACTAGCGAGGATTTTGATACTTCTGCTACGCACTAAACTGTCTCCAATTCGCACACAGACTGCCGTCTGCATGGGTCGAGAAGAAGCAATTTCTATGCGTGACGATGCGAACTAACGACTTACCGACTTAGCCTGACAAATCACAGTTGGTTAGATATTCACGAACTCAGGAACGATTGTCTCTTCGTACAATCCCTTCTCATTAGCCATCGCAAACAGCTTGTTGACTGCTTTGCGACCGGCCTCACCATAATCAACAGTGAGTTCGTTGACATACATTCCGACAAACTTATCGGCAAGATTCTCCGGCATATCACGTGCGAAGGTCAGCGCGTATTCCAGCGCGTCTTTCCGGTGCGCCAGAGAATATTCAATGGCAGTCTTGAGCAGTTTTGTAACCGACTTGACCATATCCGGTCCCAAGTCTTTGCGTACTACGTTGCCGCCCAATGGCAGAGGAAGCCCGCCAGTAAGCTCGTGCCACCACTCGCCCAGGTCGACTATCTTTTTGAGACCCAGATTTTGATACGTCAATTGTCCTTCGTGAATCAGTAGACCGGCATCGTAATTGCCATTTGCCACTTCATCGATGATTTTGTCAAACGGTACTTCGAACACAGTGAGACCTTCCTGATAGAGTCTCAGCGCCAAGTAAGCTGTGGTGAGCTTACCGGGAATGGCAACCCGACAATTCTGCAACTCTTCTCTGGACAACTCTTTACGGGCGACCACAATCGGACCGTAGTTATCCCCCATACTAGCCCCGCACGGCATGAGCATGTAGCGGTCCTTGACGTATGGGTAAGCCGCGAATGATATTGCAGAAACCTCATAGGTACCAGCTATAGCATCATGATTCAAAGTCTGAATGTCTTTGAGAACTTGATTGATCGCGAGTCCACCCGTGTCTAGCTTCTCTTTGGCAAGAGCGTAGAACATGAACGCGTCGTCGGAATCCGGACTGTGAGCGATCGTAATCTCTTTGAGTTTGACTGCCATTTGAATAATCCTCGCTTATAGCAAGAATTGTCCATGCAAAGAAGCAATTGATCTCGAAGAAAAACTAATCAGCAAGGACGAAAGCAGACCAAAATCAACTGGCGCCTTCCAGCAAGCTCCACTCCTGTGGCGCTGACAGGGTGAAGTCTTGAGGTAGAGGTTCACTGTCATAGATAAGCTTCAAAGTGTTTACATCTCGGGTAGAAATGGTTCCAAGCCTCTCCAATGTCAACTTACCTTTTCCGCCGGGCGCTACTTCACAACGGTACATCGCGTCGGTTTGTTGGTCGCTATGACCGAAGATCCCGATTGCATGACCCAGTTCGTGAGTGAAGGCAACGGTCAGATTTTTTTCGTTGAGAGCGTTTTGATAGTAGCTCGGTCTGAGCATGTATACGAACACTTTCATTTTTCCACCAGTGACTGTAAGCCTTGTCACACCAAGGACTCGCGGCACCAGATGGTTGACGAAGGAGACTTCGATATCAGCACTTTCTTCCGCACCGGCAGTTTTCATCGGAATAAATCGGCCCCAACGCTCTATTCCTGGCTCCATCAGCTTTTTCCAGCCATCGGTCGCATCGTCGGGAAGTCGAACACGCACAGGGAAATGCGTCCATCTTGCCGCAGTGTTGTTAACGAAATGAGTGACCTGCTCGAAATAGTCCCCGTCGCCCTTACTGTACGGAATTGACGGCTTCGATGTGCCTGTCCGAAAAGCGCTGGACATGGCACCATCAGTAGTGACTTTACTGTTTCCGGGTGCCGATGAAGACATTGAGGCCATCTGATTAGAGCTGGTACCTTCTGATGCAGGATTGTCATTTTTCTGCGGTGTGGTGCTTTGATTCCGCATAGAACTCGAGAAGTTCCCACCACCTCCGAGCTTGGCTTCCAATCTTGCTATACGCGAATTCAAATCACCTTCGGAAGTTTTTCCGAAGATTTCTTTTTCCAGGTGATCGACTCGATCGGCTACCTCATGCTCTGGATAAGTAGAGCCAAATGCAACCTTTTCGAGACGAGTCACACGCATCTCATTTGGATCTTGACTGGTATTCGGGGCACTAATGGCGGTACCACCTACGGGTTGATTAGTTGACCAACCCTGAGCGGGACCTCGCGTAGAAGCATCTATGGGCAATGGTTTTCCAAACTCCGGGATCAGACTGGCAGGAGGGAAGTTGCCGGCGTTGCTCTGGGTAGCCCCCTGAAATCCTTGTTGCGACCGGAATCCTTGTTGCGGCGCAGCTTGGTTGTAGCCAGGATTGTAAGAGTTCTGGGGATACTGTTGCTGTTGCGGATATTGATTCTGGGCGGGATACGCATTCGGATAACTGGGATATCCTGGTGGCGGTCCTTGCGGCACCAGATTGGGATGACCACCACCCAACCGGGCACGACCGGCAGGATAGTCTTGTCCTTGCGACTGTTGAACATAAGGTTGCTTCGGGCCTGCGTTATTAAAACCCTGCGGCGGCATCGATGGATAACCGGGTGGGCTGACAATCTGCTGTGGTTGCTGTGCGGGCATCGACGGGTAACCAGGCGGGCTGACAATCTGCTGTGGCTGCTGGGCAGGCATCGATGGATAGCCTGGCGGGCTGACTACCTGCTGTGGCTGCTGCCCTCCGTATCCTGGTTGTCCCTGGTATGGACTCGGTTGACCATAGGCACCATAACCCGGTTGAGGCTGCGCATACTGCGCAGGGGCTGGAGGTTGGGCATACTGATACTGTGGCTGTTGGTAAGGTTGCTGATAGGTCTGCTGAGGCGGTGGATAAGCTGGCGGCTGGTAAACTGGCGGTTGATAGTTTTGCGCTTGGTAGGGCTGCTGGTAAGGCTGCTGCTGGTAAGGTTGCTGCTGGTAAGGCTGCTGCTGGTATTGCGGTTGGTATGCTGGACGCTGCGGCTGTTGAACATAAGTCGGAGCTGGGTAACCCTGCCCAGGCGGATATGTGGGCCACGATGGCGGCTGCTGCGGTAATACACTTCTGGCATTGTCGCCGGATACCGGGGCACCGGTTATCCCACCTAATGGATTCGGACTCGGCGAGGGGACAGAGCCAGGCACACTGTCCATCTTGGCCTGAGCCGGATCGATCGCCTTGAGTACCGGTTTGTTTTTCGCCGTCGATGAGGATGATGGTTTTGTCGAACTCTGCACCGGCGCTGATGTCGAAGCGGCTAGCGCAGGTCCTAACGTCAATGAAAGAGCAACCACAGAACTCAAAACCGCGACTAGCCGTCTCGATTGCATTGGGTCAAAACTCTTATCTGGAGCAAGCATCGCAAGTTTACTCATCAAGCAGATTGTCGTGCAATTCACCCCCAACACGGAGACTGGCTTGCAGAGCCAGAGCCTGTTCGATCAAATTTGGGCGAAGAACCTGCTCGGGCTCGAACACGATCTTCTTGAGGATCTCGTAGATCTGCAGATCAAGCACTTTTAGGTAATTTCTGCTCGACTTCACGGAAAAAGCCGCTGCGCATTCAGCCCAATATTCATGGTGGCTGGACTTGGCATAGCCCGAGATAAAAATGCGCTTTTCGATCATGCTTTGCGGCACCAGCTCAGCGGCGCCGGGATAATCCGAAGGAAGCGGATGCAGTTTGTCCGAACGAGCTTTTTGAGCGTAGTAAAGCTCCTTAATTTGGTCCTGCGTCGCTTGCGAAAGTACGAATTCCAATTGATGCCCATACTCGTGAGCCACCACCAGGTTAACGCGGACCTCGAGTAGTTCTTTAACTCGGGAGTAAACAGCGGCGAAGGCCCCATGCTTGTAGTAATAGTCAATGTCTCTGTCGAACTCTTCCTTATCGAGAGTAACGTTGCCGGTCCTGACGCCGGTCTGTCCGGCGGCTCCGTGTTTTACATTGCCGAGAGCGCAGTCGCCTTCGCTCTTGCGGACGATCTGCAACAGGCCGCAAGCTGCCCACAATCGCAAGTTTTCAAACAGATACTTCTTTTGTGTCCCATTGAGCTTGTCGTAATCCATGAAGTACCGGATCATTTCAGCATCGGAATAGGACTTGTCCTTGCGGAGCAAAGGTCTGTTCCACTCGTATTGAAACGGCTCTTTGTTTGATTTTTTACCCTCGAAGATTGTTGAAAGCTGAGAGTGCTCGTCAAGCTTTCGTCGCGGCACCTTGCTTTTCTGGTCCCGCAGGTAAATGGAACCACTATCGTCGATCTCGCCGACAAGACCGTGATCAGGAGCCGCGATTCGCCCGTTGATGACATGATAGAGTACGCCATTGAATTTCAGAGAACCCGAAGGTCCGGGCTGTCCGGTAGGCAAGACCAGCTCCATTCCCGAAGAATCAATACCGCGAAAGACGCATCCTTCGACATTCTCGATCGGTCGCAAACCGGAATGAGTACCTAACGGTCCAGATGTATTCTGCATATATCCGTCGTCGTAGAGCACCCCAATAGGCGAGCCATCTTCGTCATAAGCACGACCAAAATCAACTACGAGCATTTTCCCATCGATCTCAAGGAATCCGCTTGGTCCGCGGACCTTGCCCTTTTCGACGGAAGTTTTTGCGGGACTTGTCTTTGACAGAACCTGAACCTCTACTGTGTTTTACGGACAGAATTTCATTCCATTCTAGAACAAAATCTGTTCAGTTTTTGTATCTTTCCCCGACCGGGTTTGCGTTTTTGAAGATTTACTGCGATAGACAGTATTAGAAGGCGTTCTGCCCAGGCCGTGTCTGTATCTCGGACTCGGAGCTAGTTGAACGCGCTCCGTGCCGGCGAGATTCTCGCAGGCGGTCCCAGTCAAAAGGCAACAGATTCAGGTTTTCCGGCAGGCAGTAGAGACCGGTCTCCCCAGTGAAACCGTGTGAGGACTCGCCGAGACGCCGGCGCACCCAGTAGCTGGCAACAACGACCGGTGGTCCAACTGAAACCGTGTCAGGACTGGAACAGGAGCCGGCTTCCAGCCGGCGGTCCCAGTCAAAGCATGGCGAAGACGGGCGTGTCTAGCCGAGCGCAAGCATTTCGCCGGCATCGAGCATGACCGTCGACAGCTCTATACAGAGTTTCCGACGCGAACTACGCAACAGCACGTTCGAAACCGTCCCCTGCTAGCTATGGCGAGCGAAACGGCGTGTTTACGGCGCTACTGCAGCCTGAGCTTGCTTCCAATCGGCGAGGAATTTCTCCATTCCCTGATCGGTGAGCGGATGGTGAACCAACTGCTTGAATACTTTGTACGGCATCGTTGCGCAATCAGCACCTGCCAGAGCGACGCGATGAACGTGTGGAGGCGTCCGAACACTGGCTGCCAGAACACGTGTTTCGATCGACTGAATGTGGTACATCTCCGCGATCTGCTCTACAAGGGCACAGCCGTCTTCATTGATGTCGTCCAATCGACCTACGAATGGACTAATGAAGTAAGCACCGGCACGAGCAGCAAGCAAGGCCTGATTGACCGAGAAGCAGAGGGTGACGTTGACCTTGATACCGTCCTTGGACAGCTTGCTTGTCGCAGCCAATCCATTCGGAGTCAACGGACACTTGACGACCACGTTTTCAGCCCAAGTGGCGATATCGCGCCCCTCACGAAGCATGCCTTCGACATCTTCCGAAACGACTTCGGCACTTACTGGTCCACTTACGATCTTGCAGATGTCTTTGACAAGTTTCTTAAAATCGCGTTTTTCCTTACTGACAAGTGACGGGTTAGTCGTAATTCCGTCAAGCACCCCCCAGGCCGCGATTTCGGTAATTTCATCCAGGTTGGCAGTATCTAAAAATAGTTGCACGATAATCTCTTCCTTTGCAAAGGGCAAGTAAAAACTAGTTGAAATCTCAAAGATCCATCAGTATAGCTAAATGCGATGGGTAAGAATGAATTGCCGGGTTGTAAGCAGAAGGATAGCAATATCGTGTCCACTGTCCGAAAAAATCTGAGTTCATGGCAGGTTCTGACCGCCGCCGTACTAGGTATCGGCATCGGCCTGGGAGCCAGCTACTACATGGACCGCAAGGGCTTGACTACACAGATCACGCCTGTCGTCAAAGCTCAACTGAAAAAGCTCAGCCCTGCCAGCATCAAGGCCGCAGTTGCCGAGGTGAGCCCATTTCCTAAGCTGGAACGAAGGACCAACATCCTCTTAATGGGCGTCGACTCCAATGGCAAACATTGCAAGCGATTTTTGAACACCCGATCGGACAGCATGATTCTCGCCAGTCTCGATCCCGAGACCAAGAAAGTTTCGTTGATCTCCATACCTCGGGACAGCCGAGTGCGAATTGCCGATCGTCGAGGACTTGACAAGATCAATTCCGCCCACGCTCTAGGCGGTCCAGAACTCGCAGTGAAGACTGTGCAAGAAGATTTCGGCGTGCCCATAGATCACTACATCGTTATAGACACGCAAGGTTTGAAGAGCGTTTGCGACATCGTAGGTCCAATTCAAGTCCTTGTCGAAAAGCGTATGCGCTACCGAGATCGGGCATCCGGACTCAACATCGATTTAGAGCCCGGTCTCAAGGAATTGACAGCAACACAAGTTGAAGAATATGTCCGTTTCCGACACGACAACAAGGGTGACCTCGGTCGGATCGAAAGACAACAATGGTTCCTCAGGCAAGCCGCGAAAAAATTCAAAGAGCCACAGGTTGTGCTCAAACTACCTGAGATTATCAAGTTTGCTAACGACTACATCTGCACGGATCTGTCGATCGGCGACATGGCTACGCTCGTCGGTTTTGCCAAAGACATCAAAGAAAATCAAATTCAGACGGCAATGCTTCCAGGCGAAGCCCGCATGATCAAAGGTGGTAGCTATTACGTTCCTGATGCCGAAGGAGTAGCGATGGTGCTTCACCGGATGACCGGCATTTCGCCTTCGGTCTCAATCATTGCTTCTAACACCTCTGCCGAAGGTGATTCGCCAAGTACTGAGAGTTCGAGCGATTCGGAATATGCCGAGAGCGATGTCGTTTCGACTCCGTCCAACGACTCATTGCAAGCAGCCTGGGCAGCCTCATGTGCTGATGATCGTCCGGTCCGTGTCGTGATTCGCTATCCAATGGGACAGGAGCAGACCGCCAAAGATTTTGCCGAAGCGCTGAGCGAAGCAGGCTTCAATGTTTTGTCGAGAGTTCGTTGTAAAACATCTGAATGCCAACACGAGCAAATCGTGCTCAATAGCCTCAGGGCGGACGAACAGATGACAAGCAATCTAAAATCCAGATTTCCTGAACTGTCTGAGTTCGCGATAGTACTCAACCCGCTGACCAGAACGAGAATAGACGCTACTATTCAAATTACACCAGAGACGGTACCATTGATGCCGCACGAAACGGCCGGTCAGTTCGATATTGATGTATCTGACATCAATGGTGAAGTCAAGGCAAGCAAGTTTCTACGTGCAAAACTCCCGGCTAGCTAGAGGAGCCTCACGCGCGTGACTGTTGATGAGATAATCAAACTGCTGGATTTGCGTCCTCATCCAGAGGGTGGCTTCTATCGAGAGATTTACAAGAGCACAGATTGCCTCGCAGGAGGCGAGCTTCCCGAGCGATACGCCAGCGAGATGGGTCCGCCGCGCAACTTCATACGTGAAAGTATGGAATGGCAGGTGCCACCAGATATGGAGAAAAAAGCTCTGGAAGCCGTCACTGGTAAAGATACTAAATCACTAGTTGCGTCAAAACCCACGACAGAAAGCTGCTCCCCGCGGTCAATCTGTACGAGCATCTATTACCTCCTCACACCCGACACGTTTTCAGCTATCCACCGTTTGAAGGGCGATGAGATTTATCATTTCTACTTGGGCGATCCAATTGAGATGGTCAATCTCTACGGCAATGGTAAATGGAAAAAAATTCGGCTTGGACACGACATCCTTTCCGGTGATTTGGTGCAGCACACAGTTCCGCATGGTGTCTGGCAGGGCTCGAGGCTGGCAGACGGCGGCAAGTTTGCCCTCATGGGAACAACTATGTCGCCTGGATTCGCCTTCGAAGACTGCGAATTCGGTACGGCAAAGAGCTTGGTCGAACAATACCCGACTTTGAGCGATGAAATTCAACGTCTGACGAGGCCATGAGACCGCGGGTTCGTAGCCGGTGGTTCTCGCACGCAAATGGCAAAAATTCTGGTTGTCGAAGACGACATTATGACCGCCAAAATGATTCAGGATCTGGTGGAATCATTCGGTCTTATTTGCGAAATCGTGTATAACGGCACAGACGGACTGGATCGCTTGAAGTTTTACTACTTCGATCTGGCTGTCCTGGACTGGCAACTACCTGGTGCGGCAGGCGTAGAGAGGACGCTTTAACTAGCGCCCTCTCTCTGCTTCAGCGGACTTTTCAGTTAATCAGTTGGTTGATGTTTTCTTCGACACGGCTGTCAGACTGTCATCGGAAATAGAGACTTTTCGAACGTTAAGGCCGATTGCATAGCTCACGAAAAAGGCGTCGACGAGAAAAAGAACAGCGATCAATAATCCAACCAGTTTTTTCATCATGTTGATGACCTTTGTACAGTGACCGGAAATCGACTAGTCGACGACGGAGAAATCCATGTTGTCATCGAAGTCTTCGGTGTCGGTAACTTTGCGGGTATACTCGACAAGCGTTTGAGCATCCTTGTATCCTTTCGCCGAAAATTTAGTGCCCTGATTCAATGAGACTGTAAAAAATGCACCGGTGTAGTCGTTACGATTACCCTCGGGAAGCGCTTTAGCCTCGAAGCGAATCTTGTTGTCGCCGGACTTTACAAGCTTGGTGACGTCATCGAGTCGATCTATTGTGGAAAAGGTACCGACGGATTGGTTGTTGATAAATACATTGATCGCATAACCCGCTCTATCCCAGCCTTTTGTATGAATCCAATAAGACCTTTTCAAAGATGTCGGAGTACTTGAAGAGTTAGCACCACTTCCAGTGTTACCGATTTGGGAGTCCGTCGCGCTTGCGGATTGAGCAGGTAAGGACGGGGCAGTTGAGGGCTGCACGGTCGAGGGATGCCTGATGGAGGACGAGGCGGTTGAGGACGGAGCAGTTGACGCCGTATCTGGTGCCACCATTTCAATCGGAACAAATTTCTGGGTATAGCCGATTCCAAAACCGGCGCCAACTGTAGCAAGCAGAAGAACCATGATCACAAGAAAACCCTGAGCCGCGTTACCCCTTTTTTCACCTTTGCTTGTCATAGCTCATTGCTCCTCGGTAATTTCGAATTCGGTGGCGTCCCCGCAATCGTCGGTGTCAGTGACCAGGCGGGTATATTCGAACAAAGTATCGCCGCCTTTGAACTTCTCACCGCCGTTCTTAGCTACAGACTTCAACTGTATCGTCAGAGATGCAGCGGAATTGTCATTGCGTCGATCCGCGGACTGTGCCTGTGAGGCGAACACAACTTTGTTTCTCCCGATTCTCACGAGTTTTGTTATATCGACATCAACATCCGGCTTCGAGAATCTGCCGACCCTCAAACCATTGACGATTACGGTGGTGATGTAGCCTGCTCTGTCCCATCCTTTCGTATGCAGCCAATACCATTTTTTCATTCGCGACGATGGATCTAACAATGCAAGAAGCGGATTATTGTTGGCGCCTGCTGGATTGGTCATATTGTAGAACTGAGCTTGCGTGCCAAAATAATATGCACCAAAGAAGGCTCCGACGAACAGCAAAACAACGACAAGAACGACTCGTAGCTTCCCAACTACCGACTTCTTTTCTGGAGAAGGCGGAGGGGAAGCAGGTTCCGTTGAACTAGATCCGGTGGTCATTTGAAAAACGAGCCTCGTGCGCAAATACCCTGATTGACAACTTGTCGAAGCAAATTGGTTGAAATATCATCCACGCTAGCACGCGATTTTAGTGGATGCAAGCAAGCAGGCTTTCGATCTAACTGTGGTCACACGGTCAGAGCACGTCATCGGAATATAACAATCTGTGTTGCAGTCGACTTCTTTTTCTCTTGCTAAGATAGGAATCGTTGGTTCACCGAATGAATAGTCATATGACCTTTGCCACAAGCTACACAGCCGATGAAATCATCCGAGACGGCAGAGCCCTGACCATTCGGGCTCTACATCAAGAAGATCGTGAATTGTGGCAAGATGTCTGGGAGCATTTAGGTCCGGAATCAATTTATTACCGATTCTTTTCTCCGAAGAGAAAAATGTCGGACGCAGAGGTCGCATACTTTACCCAGCTAGACTTCGTCACTCATGTGGCCTTGATCGCCATTATTCACGACACCACAGCTGGTGATACACCCTGCGCGATCGGAAGGTATCATGTGGTCGGTGCCGACGCAGACACGGCAGAGATTGCCTTTGCTGTAGACGATGAGTTCCAGGGGCTTGGAATAGGAACTCTACTGCTTACTCATCTTGCAAGAATCGGACGCCTCGCTGGGATAACCGAATTTATTGCATTTGTTTTGGTGGAAAACCGGAAAATGTTGGAAGTATTTGAGAATTGCGGACTTCCGATACTGAAGAAGTTGAACGATTTCACCATGTGGGAAATCCGACTAAAACTGACGGACGACGCAGAAATGTAGTTCGCAATTGGTGGCGCGAGGAGTCGTTCGGAAGGTGGAACTCGGGGCGCCGGATGAAGGCGGTCCTGGTGCTTGAGCTTGAACGTACGAAATTATGTATCGAAAATTCCTCTGGATCTCAGCCAACTTTTATGATCTGAGGCCATCTGATCTAGCTGGCGTCGTCTCTGAGCAAAGTCATCGTTCGATCCATGAGATTGCCTACCGTCTGCAACCTGTTTGCTCGCTCCACCGGAGGAGCCGGGAGGACCTCAACAGCCTCCACCGCGGGTGCCGTCGGAACCGCGGAAGCCGCCTGGTGAGCGGGGTCTGGCGGGAGCGTCCGATCCACCTGTACCGTCATTATTGGCAGCAACGACGGTAGCGTCTGAAGTCTTTCTAGAAGAGGCTTCTACCGCCCGACCCGGCGTGCCGTCGCCATTCGTACCGTCGTTGACGTTGGTGCCGTCTGCGACTTCGGGGGCAGTTCCACCGGCGGGATTATAGATTGAATCATCCATTCCATCCAGTGTATTTTGAAACGACGCATCATCCTTATCACCGCTGCCGGATAAGGATTCGCTCAGAGTCTTCGCACCAGAGAACTGTTCTCCAGGCTTGCTGAAGCTATCCAGAAAGCTGTTTGTAGTGGTGTCAAAAGACGTCGGGATCGTAGTCTTATCGCTACCGCCTTCTGGAGCGGAAGCACCCGTATTTCCGTTTCCTGAGTACATAGTTGTTGAATGTTGTTAGTAAGGGGGTCTTTGTATATTATTAGTATCATTTGTGACCAGCGTGTACCCTGCAAAGAGGAAGCTTTGCAAGACTGGTAGACAGCTACTGGGCTGGCTGTCGAACATTGACACGGTTATGGGGGCGAGGTCGTTTGCGGTGGAGCCGGTGAGACGCCGGCGGTCCCAGTGAGGCGTGGCTTCCGGGCTTTGACAGCTTAATGGGCGAGGTCGCTCGCCGAGGAATTTAGAAGCCGGCGGTCCCAGTGGCGGTGTGTTTCAAGGTTTCTAATTGAAAATGGTCGGGAGACGTTCCTGGCACTAGCAATTTTCGGTTCGGTTTGAAGGAGACGAACGGAATAAGCCTGAAAACGCTCCCTGAAAAAGCATTATGCCAATGCCCGTCTTTCAGAATGGTTTCTACAGACGATAAGCAGCGCCTCGTCTGTGCTTCGAGGTGAGTCTGGAAGGCCTGCCCAGCCTGGGTTACGGTTGTAATACCAGCGCTTGACGAAGCAGACAATATCCGTCCTCTTTGTAACGGACGGCTCGTCTCTCTGGCAGAGGTTAGTCGATCTCGTTAGCTTATGTTTAGCTGTAAATTGCAGGCCGTTTATCCAAATCTTTTTCTGATTGCTTGCTATTCCCGAAAGAGGAAAGCTGGACTGGAGCAGGAATACTCGGCTGATGACTGGAATTTGCAATCGAGTTAGACATGAGCCCATTTATGCCGTCCCGTTCGACAAATTCTTACACCTTGGGATCTTTTCATCCGGCTCTTGAGATTTGTTCATCCCATACTGACAACGAATGCCGGATAATACAGTTTGCTCGCCGGAATCGTCGGATTCGATAAGCTCGAGCCAACCCCCTCTCCGCGTTGATCATCTTAACAGAGGACAATCCCTTGCCCGCCGTCCTGCAAACGAGAGTCGAAACAAAGGCCCACACAAAAGTGAGCAGCTTTCCGAGCGACGATCGGACTACATATCTGATACTAATGGCGGTGTGCTTATTTTTGTATTTTGTCGGACTGGATAACTGCCCAATCATCGACCCCTCCGAAAGCTTCTACGTCGAAGCGTCCAGAGAGATGCTACAGATAGGAGATTATGTGACTCCGCATCTCAACTATCAGATTTACTTTTCAAAACCGATTTTGAACTTCTGGCTAATCGCCGGCTCCTACAACTTGTTTGGTTTGTCAGAATTCTCTGCCAGATTGCCATTCGCTATTTTGAGCACATTGTTGGTCGCCGCCACATACTGGTTCGGCAAAGCGCTGGTCAACAGACGCGCCGGGTTGATCGCCAGCCTGTGTCTCGCGACAGCGCCGCTCCTGATGCTCGTCTCACGCAAATCCTCAGTCGACATCGCATTCGCATTTTTTGTCAACTTAGCGCTTTTCTCCACAGCGCTAGTTCTCTCTAGACCAACGAAGTGGATGTGGACTGTCATCTATCTCTCGCTCGGTCTAGGCTTCTTGACGAAGGGTCCAGACGCGCTTGTTCTTTACACACTCGGACTGATAGCATTCCTGGTGGTGGCACGTCCCTCATTCAAGATACTCAAACAATGGTTCTTCGCGCTAAAGCCATTAGCCGGAGTCACCCTGTTCCTGGCCACCGTCTTGCCCTGGCACTTTGCAGTCTGGCAAGCCACCGACGGTCTCTTTTTAAAAGTGTTTTTCTGGTACGACTATCTAGCACGATTTCAGTCGATAGCAAACCTTAGTCATGTCAAATATTGGTTCTTCCTGGGTGTGCTCGGCTACGGATTTTTTCCGTGGATACTGTTCTTACCACGAGCTCTGGCTAGTGCACTCCTTCCTGCCAGATTTGACTACAGCGACAACGAACAACGAGAGCCGCTTGACAGAGAGCGAGGTTTGGTCGGCAAAACCATCGACCTCATCGATTCCATCAGTAAAACCATACTAGAGGATCCACGCGGTCGACCATTGATCCTGCTCACAATCTGGAGTTTTACGACCTTTGTCGTCTGCAGCATGTCTTCAACGCAGCTGGCATCCTATATCTTGCCCATCGTCGCTCCGTTGGCTATTGTCATTGGAGCACTTTTTGATCGCTGGCTAGCTGTCGGTCTATATACTTTCACGCAAGAAGATAGAACCTATATAAAGACAGCCAGCACAATGCTTGCGATAGTAGGATGCGCAGGGGCCGTTGCCACCGTCATATATGTTACCCGCATAGAGAATGCACCATGGGCGGTTACAACCTCCTTCTATGTGATTGCAACAATTCTCGCTATCGGTTTTACCAAACAGATGCTCGAACTCTTCAATGGTAGGCTAGCCACCTCCGCGCGATGGCTGGTCTGCTCTGTCGTTCTCGTAGCCGCGGTCGGCTGTCCATTAGCATTCCATCTGGCAGTGACGGAAATTCAGGGCGGTCTGAAAGAGCTCGCCATTCACGCCGGCAAGACCTCGGACAAGATAGCTGTGTTCGGAGCATTCATGCCTTCTTCCATGTTCTACGCTCGCAAGCCGGTTGACACCTTTTTTCATGGACACGAGCTCGTACCGGTAAAAGAGCCGCCGGCTGACGCGATTGAGGGAGCCTACCCTCACGTTGCTCAATCGATACTGGTCAAAGACGCCGATCTGCCGAATCTCAAGGCAACAATCCCATGCCCAATTGTCGAGCTCGAGAAGAGAGGCGAGTGGGGTTGGTATCGAACACCAGGCTACGAAATCGAATCGAACCGCACTCTTGAAGACAAGTTTCACGATCCCGCCGCCCTTAACACCATAATGACCGGTGAAGCGCAGACCGCTCCATTGTTAGTTCCATATGCCGTCGGCAAATTGTATCGGCAGTACAGCAACAAATCAGATTGAGCCATCGCCATGCCATCGACAATGACAAAACCTAAAATCGACAAGCCCGAGATGACGGACAGGTCTGCTCGCGGATGGAGCAGCTTTGGCGTGGTCTTCCTGGTCATGGTCACAGCTCTTGCATTACGTTGTTCTGGTATCACATTTGATAGCATGTGGTTGGACGAAGGCTATCAAACAATGGTCGACTCTATTGGTGTAAAACCGATGGAGCTGGAAAAATTGAGACCTGAGCCCTTTATCTATTCTCTGGGCGAGCCGAGATCAACGGCGCAGGTGATGACCAACTTTCGTCAGGTCGATCCGTTATGCCCGCCTCTCTATTTTCTCTGCCTCAACAGATGGATGACCCTCTGGGGTACCGAAGATCTTGCAGTTCGCTCGCTGTCGGTGCTCACATCCTTCCTTTCAATGATAGCGATTTATTTTGGAACGAAAAAACTCTTCGGACCCAGAGCAGCGCTTCTCACACTGATACTACAGGCGGTCTCACCGTTTGATATAACCTATGCACAGGAAGCTCGAATGTATGCGCAGGTCGTGTTGTGCTCATCGCTCTCATGCCTCAGTTACTTCATCCTGGCGCAAAGCCTCTCGACGAATCGATCATTACTGACCCGGCTCGCCTTGGTCGCCATTTACGGCGTCTCGACCTGGGCAATGATCAATACTCACTATACGACTCTATACATTGTCGCTTTCCAGGGCCTCTACGGTATCGCATACAGTATCAGGCACCGCAGTCCGACTGCGCTGATCCATTTCGCTGCGGGCTGGGCTCTCACTCTGGCTCTCTGGTTACCCTGGTGGGACTTGTTCCGCCAGGCAGCATCAGGTCGAGGAAACTACTACGTCAATAGAACGGCCGGTCTGGCGTGGTCGTTTAAAGGGCTAATCAAAATTCCAATGAATTGGGTAAGCTTCCTCGCCGGCGGAAGAATAGTCGCCTACGCCGCCCCCATCTACGCCACAGCGCTAGTCCTGATTGGCACAGCCGCCTTCATCAGTCTCAACGGTCGCTTGCGAACATTGCTGAGCAATACAGTTTTTTCCAAACTCAAGAAGCTGTCATCGCGCAACACATCTAGAGAGCAAATTTCATCCAGCGCTCTCACCTACGTCTGGTGTTGGGCGCTAATTCCTGCACTGATTGCGCTGGCGGCAGACATCGCCGAATGCAGAAAAACAGTGGAAGTGACACGATACTTGATGGGCACGGCTCCAGCGATCTTCATACTGGCAGGGCTCGGTGCTCAACGATTGCTGAGCATGGGTGGACATATTCGTTGGATTGTCGCAGCACACGTGGTCTTCGCACTGGTCAACTATACATACGCCCATGTGGTGCCTCAGAGAGAGCCCTGGCGCGATATGGCGGAGGTCATAGACAGTCGGGTGCCGACAAAAGACCTTCTTATGATCAGCCCTCACTACGACATGATCTGTCTAAATCGATATTTGAAACAGCCGAGAATGCAGGTAGGCACAGGACCGCTTCTAGGCAACGAGCAGGTGTACAAGGTCCTTAAAGGTCGCGAGCAATTTTGGCTACTAACTGCTCAAGACGGCGGGTCGGTCGCTGTATTCGTACCACCGGAGTATCATCAGGTGGACACAGTGAAAATGAAGCATGGTCTCGAGCTCACCTATTGGCAGCAAGGTCAGCGGTGATCCGTAGCGTACAGCGTACGCCCAGGCATGGACACCGGGACGCCGAAGCAAGGACCAGCGCTCACTTATTGACAGCAAACTCTGCAATCCGTGTAGAATAACGCCATGCAATTTCAACCATGCTTTTTGTCTGGAACTAATATAGTCCCGCCAGGTTCTGTCTTTTCAATCACGAAGTCCTGGCGTGAGGAGAGAAATATCTTTGTCTCTCTGGCGCCGTTCGACTCGGTGCTCATACATGATGTCTGGATAACGGCAAGCACCGTTATTGATGGCAAGCTTTACTTGATTGCATCACTTCCGCCGACCCCTTCGCTCAATGACCAAGATGAATGTGTCTGGCTGTTCGAGCTACTCACCAAAGACACGGTTCGACTTATTTTACCCGGTCACTTGGACGGTCTGGAAGGCTGCCAAATTGCGCGCGACGACTTCGAGACGCTTCAGGGGTACATAGGCGTCATTCCTCAATGGAATAATTTCTCTAGAGCATAAATTCTCGAATCGAAGGTTTTCGTCTTGCACGGACGAATTTGGTTGCTATCCAAGCTTTTTCAAAACAATATATCGATTGTTGTATGCGAGAGCGAAAAGTGCCGCTCGGAGGCTGGGCTCCGGCGACGACGAGGCAAACTCGCTCGGTGAGACGCTGGCGCCCCGGTACACGAAATCTGGCGACTCTGGCCAGAACGGGACGGACCCGCCAGGTGCCGGCGTGACGCCGTCCCAGTGGGAGCAGCCATGACCGGGTTCCACGCAGTAGCGAGTAACCCGGGTCATTTCAAGCTGACTTTGAGTTCACAACTGCACCTTAATATCGGGTCGAAGTGTATGCATCTTCGCCACCGCCTCCGGTGTCACTCTCGTGCGATCAACAATCACTACCTTAAGCGCTTTGATCTCGGCAAGTTTCAAAAAACTGTCATCATCAAGATTGGTCCTATGCAAATCGAGGTAAATTAGTTTGCTCAATTTAGGCAGCTCACTCAGCTGTGAGTCAGTAAACTCTGAAAAATTAACGGTGAGTTTAACGCATGGGCACTTGTTCAACTGCACCAGGGCACCAGGAGCTATTTCGCAGTGATACAGCTGTACTTCGAAGAGTCTCGGCAGCCTGGCGAAATCTCGCATTATATCGACAGGAACTACAAATTTGTCGAGACTTATGGTCTGAATATTTTTTACTTCCGAGATTACATTGATGTTTTCGATTTTCTCGGTACCCACGACTTTGATAAGAATTAGCTTTGGTAGCGACTTTATACATGCGACTGCTTCATCAGTTAAGCCGCCGACGCTATCAAGACAGAGAAAACCGATTTCCTTATTCTTCGCGATAACTGCCCACAGTTCAGCATCGATAGGAGTTTTCGTTATCTCAAGCCACTTATAATTCAGGGCAAGGAAAGGAACTAATAACTTCGGCTGTTCCACAGAATTGATAAAGAGAAGCTCGATATCTTTGAAGGTTTTCACATCAAGAGCAATCTGTTCTGGGTCTAATGTGCCGGCCACACGGCACGCAGCCCGTCCATCCGGCCGCTCGAGCGGGTGCGCACCATCAAGATACGTTGTATCATGCGTCTCGATACGCTCATTGTCCTCCGGAGTCGCGTCCTGCGCGACTCCGGGAATGGGTTTTGAATCCAGGTGTACTGCTCCTACGTTCTCAGGCTTTCTCATTGCGAAAAACACAGCTGCGATACCACCAAGCACCACGATAGGAATGGATAATAATGCCAACAATTTCGTGTTCTTTTCATTCTTCAGTCGAGCCTGGGCGCCTGACGCATACACACTCGATTCCGAATCACGCTCGGCTTGATACCGTTCGGTCAAGGTTGCAACTATCTGCTCGAGTTGACTGACTACTTCTTCCATGTTCTGAAAACGATTGGCTGGATCTTTCGCCATGCACTTTCGGACGAACTCTTCGACTTCGTCATCGTAGTTTCTTTCTGTCACCTCACTGATACTTGGTGCCAATTTATGAATGTGCGCCATCATAGTGTGAAACTGGGTATCACCGATGAAAGGCGGTCGCGCTGCCAACATTTCGAAGAAGAGACATCCGAGACTGTAAATATCTGATCGCTCGTCGACATCTTTCCCATGCACTGCTTCAGGACTCATATATGGCGGAGACCCCATTGCAGAGCCGGTCTTCGTGAGTTCCTGATCGCCAGTC
Source organism: uncultured Candidatus Obscuribacterales bacterium (assembly GCA_964418155.1). GTDB lineage: Bacteria > Cyanobacteriota > Vampirovibrionia > Obscuribacterales > Obscuribacteraceae > JADYXR01. The sequence continues at coordinate 50,295 of CAYQKX010000012.1, forward strand.
ATCTGTTTAGCAAGACCAAAATCTACCAACTTGACTGAATCAGGTTTTCTTCTATCATCAGCAAGCATGACGTTGCTTGGCTTGATGTCGCGATGGAGAATATTTTTCGAATGAGCGTGCCTCAGGCCGAAACAGATCTTCTCGAAAATCGGCAGAACATCGAAGAATGTCTGTGGTCCGCGCTTTTCAATCATCGTGCTGAGCGACTCGCCCTTGATGAAATCCATGACCATGAACAACTGACCATTGTCCGCTTGATCTATGTCATGAATACCCATGATGTTGGCATGCTGAACTTGACCCAGCGCCTTTCCTTCGACGATGAATCGCGCGATAAGATGGTCGGACGTGTTCGGATACAAAACCTTAATCGCGACGTCGCGATTAAGCAATTCGTCCCACCCCTTAAAAACCTGACCCATACCGCCTTCGCCAAGTTTTGCCTTGACCCGAAAGCGGCCTTTGATCAGATCCCCTGTTTTCAATAGAGGTTTGGTCTCCTATTTAAGCCATCATTTTTTCGCGACACTCTTTGTCGCGTAGATGCCAGATTGCAGAATCGGTGATGAACTGATGGAAATTAGCGAGAGCGAGAATCAGACCAGCGACTCGCCAGTAATCCGCCCCGTACAATCGGAAAACGTGTGGAACCGCCAGGTAGACGAACGTCCCGATAGCGAAGGCACCACCAAGATAAACAATTGCGGGCCAATGCCAGAACTCTTTGCCGAGATCGCAACTTACATTGAGCTGCATGCTCCGTTCTTTCAGGTAATATGCCAACCCAAGCGCGATGTATTGCGAGGCGTGGAACAAGCTTGGCACGTAGAACCACAGCACACTATTGATAGGCTCTGGAGTACAGGCGACCGCGGCTATCACCAGAATGTTCATTAGAGCCGGCAGAGGCAAAAATCGCTTCTCGGTAAAAAGCTTCTTAAGCACCACACAGCCGAATGCCACTGCGAATAGTATCATCACTATTTGCATCACAAGGACGATTCCGCTCGCTACGGAACCATCGTCTATCAGAATCCAGAAGGGGATAGTTGTGCCATATGGACAAGGCGGAACGACTTTCTGCGTAAAAAAAAACTGCTGGAGAAATATGTGCCCATTGAAATCATCAGCCATCGGAAGATTTCATTCTCGGTGTCATTGAGCATGTATCCACGCTTGTAGCAGTAGATCTTAGAGATACCGTATGCCTGCATGCAGAAGTGGCTGAAGATCGTAATTGTGAATAGGAATGAAAGACCGGTAGAAAACTCTCCCGGAAGCACGAAGGCGCACAGCCACAGTAAGGCAATGAATCCATATGCCAACCAGGTTCTGTAAAACCTGTATTTGCGTTTGTCCTCATCGCTGTTGAACAGCCTGATGTAGGTCACAACGTTATGGGTGTTGCTGAACAGGTGCTGGCAGAAATACATGGTGATGACAAAGGGAGCCTCAGAGACCATCACTCGATCGATAGGCACCTTCCATCCGAGAATGAAGTAATTGGCGGCGATGAGAATGATAGCTAAGCCACCGGCGACGAACAGGTAGTCGACGACTGGGTGAATGATCCACGGATACGGCTTGTATGGAACCGACTCATTGACGGCTGGTTGTCCTTGCGGAGCGGGTTCTTCTGTGCCGCGCTCTAATTGTTGCGACGCAACGGCTGGTAATTGCTCCGGCGCAGTTGGCTCACCGGAAGCCTGATCTTTGGACGCACCACTTGCTTGCTCCTGAGAAGCGGATTTTTCAGCCGCAGGTGCAGCATCGGACGGCTCCTCTATCATAGCCGGGTCCTCGGCGGCTGCCACTGAATCAGGTTGGCCGGACGGCTTGCCGTACTCAGCCTTATTTACCGAGTCCTGGACGGAAGATGCCTCTTGCTCTGGGGTGCTGACCTTCGCCTCTTCTAGAGAGTCGTTAGACTTAGCTTTTTCAGAATCCGGGGTGTTACCAGAAATATCACCACTGTCCAAAGTGAATGGCCTCTTTGCTAGTCGCAGTATTGGTTCGCCAATATTTTATTTCAATATTTGGTTTAGTAATTAAGCAGCTAATGTCAAGTATTGAGTAAACTCTTAAAAGACTTATTTAGAGTATGGTATTTTTGGGCAAAATACAATAATGGACGGCTCTTTGAGAGAAAACAAAGATGGTAAGCAGCGCCTACGGCAATGACCTTCCAATCCCCAACAGGGACGCGAGTTCCCCTCCGACTGACAAGGCGGCGGACAAACCGTATCCGTGGATAATCAGTCCGGTTGTGGATTTCATCTTCATCTATGGTGGAGCGTTCTGGCTCTTGTTCTTCACGCATGTGTTGCTGTTCGGCTGGAACGCAGCCGACCCACCCAACCTGATGCTCAAAGGCGGTCCTGTTTGCGATTACGCCATTACCGGCTTTTTCGGAATCCTGGCGGTAACGACTCCGGTTCTGCTCTCGAATGCTCATACTTGCGCGACTTACTTACGCATTTATGCCAATAAAGAGAGTCGCGAAGAATTCAAGCTTTACGGTAGGTATCTGATTATCGCGCCGCCGCTGCTCCTTGCACTGGCGCTGATTTTTCCACAATTGCAAGGCTGGATTATCTATATCCACATGGGTTGGGTCTTTCAACACTACACTTCCCAGACCTACGGCATATCCCTGATTTATTGCTACAAGAACGGTTACTTCATGAATGAGAAGGAGAAGGCTATCTTCAAGCGGCTCCAGCTCTCAATCGCGCTCTACGTCATCACGATGCTGCTGTGTATCAAAGAGAACGTGACCACCAACATGTGGGGAGTAAAGATTCCATTTGTCGGTCTTCCGCGAGAGATACACTATGTTGCGATCGGCTTTTGCGGGATAATGACGCTCTTGTTTATCGGATCCATCATAGGCAAGTATCGGCGCGAGAAAAAGATGATACCGATGCCTGTGTTGTTGATGGTCATAGGTGTAGGTTTCATCGGCATGTCGACGGGATATGCGAGCACCATACTCTGGCTCTGGGGCACACCATTCCTGCATGGTGCGCAGTACTGCCTGGTATCACTTTCCTATTACATCAAGGAAAGAGGCCTACCGGCCGGGATGAAAACATCGCAGATCGCGAAGCTGCTACTCACCAAGCCTGCTTTGCGGTGGATGGGGTTGGCTCTACTTGGCGGTTGTTTCATCTACATCGTTATCCCACAGATTCTTGCAGACAACGGTTGGGATTTCATGGCGATGGTCAGCGTGATCACTGGCTGTGTCAATTTCCACCATTTCCTGACAGATGCAGCAATCTGGCGAATGCGAGATCCTAAGATCAAGAAGCTGCTAATTTCGTAATGGCAGCTCTAGCAAATCACTTGAGGAGGCGCGCCCAGCGCCCCGCCTCTTTGTCGAAGCCTTCCTTTCGAGCTAATCCGATCCATTGCTGAAAACGAGCACGAGAGTTTGGATTGGCAATTTTGTCGCGAACATAGGCGTTTAAACTCACATCAACAATGTCGACTGATTGTTGTTTCATACCAAGTTTGAACATTTTGTCGGCAAGGTCGATTAGCCGATCGATTGCATTCTCGACCATCCCTGGGCCAAGTTTGCCGCTATGCAATTCGCAATAGCTCAGATCTTGCTTGTAGATTTCGAACGCCCTATCGAAATCCTTGCGCAAAGCGGCGTTATCTGCGGAAGTATACAAACAGATGGAACCGAAAGTCGGATCCACTCCTTTGACCCTTTTAAATTCACGCCTGGCAATCTCCACCCATCTATCAGATTCATCGAAGTGGCCGCAATAAGTTTCGGATTCGGCAATTCGAAGCGCCAGGTAGGCAGGGCGGGAAGGCTGCTCGTCGTCAAACCGCCTGTGTATTCGCCAGGCTTCGAGAAATTTATCTCGAGCTTCGCTGAATCGCTTCTGGCGCATATAACCCTCAGCGAGGTGCATTAGTCCGTCAAACACGAACACTTTAACGTCTTTATCTATGCCATGTTTGATGACATTTTTGTACTGAGCTTCAGATTCTTCGTAACGCTGTTGGAGTTTATAAATATCAGCAAGATAGAGTTGGGACAAGCAAATCACATTCTTGTCACCCGTCTGCTTGGCCAGATCAATCGCATCGAGTGCCTTCACTTCGGCCTCTTCCAGTTTATTTATAATTGCCAGATCAGCAGACTGTCGCTGTGCGACGATTGTCCGGATCAAAAGAGCATGTTTACCGGTGAAACGTACCGGGATTGCCAGTTTGCTGAGGAAGTCCAGATCCGCCGACACATCGTTGTTAGTCAAGTAACTGTCGGACAGACGAAGTACACAGTCGCGGAACAGATACGCATCGGACTTCGGTGAAGCGGCCACCTTATCCAACAGCTTTTTGTAATACTTGTGGGCTTCGTCTGGTTGCCCCGTGTCACGCAAACCATCGGCAATCATACGCAGCAGTTTTGCAGAAGTATCTGCTTTTCTGGGGACCGAGTCAGGGATCTCTTCACATTTCGCATATGCGCGTTTTGCTACCTTAATCATCAGATCATTGTTGTGCTGTTTCTGCAAATAACCCGCCACCGTATATAGTGTCGCGCTCGGACCGCCTGGAAATAGATCCGCGGATATCTCGTAGAGTTTGTTCGCTTCTACCATGTTGCCTTCAAGTTCATACAAAAAACCGAGAAGGACATATTCGCGGCATAGATCACGCTTTGTCCGGTTACCAGGGTGTTTGCTCGGATCCAGAGCCTCCTCCAAAAGCGATTTGGCCTTGACCATGTCTCCACCTACGAATTCACAGATCGCCGAATGCAAAAGCGTATCGCGAAATCGATTGCTGGAAGGACCAAACTTTTCAGCAGCGAGCCTGGCAATTCGAAGCGATTTCCTAGCTGCGGTGATATCTCCGGAATCCAGCGCTTTGGCAGCTTCTTGGATCAACCGATCGCAATCGTCCACCGTCGTGTAAAGGGCTTGCTGTTTGATCTCGAGCTCCGATGCTTCAGATGTCTTTCCCATCTTCTTGAGCAGTGAGATGTACTGACGCGTCATCTCCAGCTTTCGAGTCATGTTACCCAGGACTCGATCGTGTAACACAAGGGCCTGCTCGTACTCTGTCTTCGCCTCTTGAAGACGCCCGAGTTCGGTGTACGCTTTTGCAAGAAGGTACTGCGAGCGAGCGATCATAACTTCGCGCTCACGATTTTCGGCGGAGCCAAACGTGGGAGAATTTCGTGCGGCATCTAAATCTTGCCTGGCGGCAAGAGCCTGTTTCGCCGCACCTGACGCATCGCCGTCACGTAGCAAGTAGTCGCCGTAGTCGAGAGTTACCGTTGAAAGCTTTGCTCCATTCCCGCTCTTTCGCCCCTGATCGATGGCCTGTTCGAAAAGCGTGCGGGCTTCGGTGGCGCTACCAGTCTGTTTTGCCTGATACCAGAGCCTATCGCAAAGCTCTTCCGGCGGCATTGATTGGCACGAAGAGACCAGCAACGGCAAGGCCAAAGCGAGGACTCCTTTCAAGATTTTTCGACGGGTGGCAGATTCCATTTGCACGCGGATTTCCGAGCTGACTGCTCGGTTATAAGTCGATATACCCAGAGCGAAGTTATCTGAAAGAAGGACCGGTATACCGATATTCACTCGTGCAAGATACAAATTCACTCGACGACACGGCGAAGCCGAATCGCAAAGAGCAGCGCTATCATCCGCCGTCGTGCTCCGAGAATCACCAGTAATATTTTGGTTTCAGGAAAGTTAGCGCCAGGAACCATCACCCAGGTCCTGATCGCGACTCGTCGACGGAGTGGCAGTTCGCAACTCGCTTCGACTCTTAATCTTCGAACCACAGTCACTGCAATAGAGTTGCTCACCGTTGACTTTTGGGGCCGATCTATGACCATACAGCTTGCATTGATTTTTCATACCGCTGGCAAATGTGCAGTAGTGCACAATGCTGCGCAGCACTTCCCTCAATTTGTCACCCAAAGGTCTTGTTGTATGGTCGCCGTTGACGACCTTGAGTTTGAGCGTATTGATTTCGTCTTTTGTGATTCGCCGCGCACTTGGATCCCGTTTTGAAATAACTGAGCGATCGATCATATGCCGTTCTCCCGATACCACGTGGTTATTTTCACACGCGTCGGCAAAGCTGAGGCCTTGAGGGCGGCCCTTGATGAGTTTTCTTTTTCACGCTCACGCATCCTCGAGGCGGAGCTAGAGCCGTAATCATCAATATTGTCACTGATCGAAGCGGCAAATAAAATCTGGCTAATCTTTTAAGAGAATGTCTATTGATTGACTCCTGACATCAATTAGCAAGCCAGGCCTTAGAATACAAAGTCGAGCGATACCCTCGTTCAATCCGAACAAAAAAAAGAAATGATACCGCAAGCGGTATCATTTCCAGATTACTCAATGCAACTGTCTTCTAGATCATCTCTTCGACAAGAGCCTTGAACACAGCTTTGTCAGCGCCAAGCTTGGCTTTGACCAGCGGTCCTTTATGGAGGTTAGGCTCACCATCTTCATAAGTAGGCATGTCTGTTTTGTACAGTACGCCGACTGGAATGGTGTCACCCCACTCAAAGGACTTTTCGAGCGACTTGTAGAAGTCGCCGGAATCCCAACCCTTGTCCTCGAGCTTGTATACACGCTCTTTGAACCATGGATAGGTGTTGATCTTGTTATACGTCACGCAAGGGCTGAAGACGTCAATCAAGGCAAAGCCTTTGTGCGCCATGCCACCAGCGATCATGTCGACAAGGTGCTTTTGTTCTCCAGAAAATCCACGTGCTACGTAGGTAGCACCAGATGTGATAGCAAGTGCCAGTGGATTCAGCGGAGACTCGATGTTGCCTTGAGGAGTCGATTTTGTGACGTGCCCTTTGGTCGTCGTTGGCGAAGCTTGTCCGGTGGTCAATCCGTAGATTTGATTGTCCATAACTACATAGGTGACGTCGAGATTACGGCGCATGGCATGAAGCAAGTGCCCGATACCGATACCATAACCGTCGCCATCACCGCCGGTGATGACTGTCTTCAAGTCGGTGTTAGCGAGGTGTGCGCCGGTTGCTACCGGTACGGAGCGACCGTGCAAGCTGTGAATACCGTAAGCGTGGATGAATCCAGGCAGGTTCGAAGAGCAGCCGATGCCGCTAACGACGAGCAGGTTCTCTGGTTTAACCCCAAGTCTACCAGCGGCTTCTTGTACTGATTTCAGTACGCCGAAGTCGCCACAGCCAGGACACCAGTCCGGATCGACCGGACCTTTATATGTATCAACTGGAAGTTCAATTACTGTTGCCATTCCCAATCCCTCTGATTATTAGGATAAACGTTTTTCGTCAGTGAAAACAATTACGATTCCGCCTTCTCGAATGAGTAGGTCGCGCCGGTGTGGATACCGATCTTCATCGAACCACCTTTCTTACCGGTCACGCGTTCGGCAATTTCGATGTTCCATACTGGTTCACCATGACCATTGGCAGATTCTTTGATGACTTTGACAGGGCGCAGCTTTTCACCGCCATGCGTACGCAGGTAGTGATAGACCATCTCTCTGGCTTCGTCCTCTGAAACTTCCAGATCCTTCGGCTTGTTGGCCAACAGGCGCTTCACATTGTCGGCGACTTCTTGCGGCTCTAGAGGTTCACCGTCATAACGATTGATGTGACCATCCATGGAAATTCCGGTTTCCATTTTGATAAGCTTAGCCATGACGCTCGTGAAATTGACCTCTACCGAGATCTTCTTTTTAGCTTTAGAAAGCAGCTCGGTAACTTCCTTCACATGGAAAGGAGCGATGTATTTGATTACCAGGAAATTGGTCTTTGTGCCCTGAGCTGTCAGGCGCTCTGCAGCTTCTTTGACCACACCAGAGGTGGAGCCCCAGCAAACGAGCGTGACTTCTGCGTCTTTCGGACCTTCAAGCTCCGGAGCCGGTAGCTCCTTCAGCATGTTCTCCACTTTACGCATCCGTTTTTCCATAATCTTACGGCGCACCGGAGGCGACGTGAACATATCGGAGATCAAGATGCTTTCTTCGTCGTGATCGTCGGAGGCGCTGACATACAGAGTGTTAGCTGTACCAGGCAGAGCTCGAGGAGAGATACCGGATTCGGTGAATCGGAAACGTCTGTATTTACCATCAGACTCGTTCCACTTTTCGACCAGTTCGCCACGATCGATTTTCACGTCTGGTGAGAAGCTCTCGGCATCAACGGTTTCTGGGTGTTCCGAAAGTAGCAGGTCGGACATCAGAAGCACAGGCAACTGATACTTGTCTGCAAGATGGAAGGACTCGACCGTTGCGGCATAAGCATCCGCTATATCTCTTGGAGCGACAATCAGGCGAGGGAATTCACCTTGTGAAGCACCAAAGACCTGGAACAAATCTGCTTGTTCTGTCTTGGTCGGCAGACCGGTGGAAGGACCACCTCTTTGAACTTCGACCACAACCACGGGCACTTCCATGATCCCGGCCATACCGATAGCTTCAGTCATTAAAGCAAAGCCACCGCCCGCAGTTGCGCACATAGAACGCACGCCGCCGATTCCAGCGCCGATTGCCATGTTGACTACGGAAAGCTCATCTTCGCATTGTTTTACCAGAATGCCTGTTTCATGCTGATGCGCAGCCATCCAGTGAAGAATCGTGGATGCTGGAGTCATCGGATACGCAGAGTAGAACTTGCAACCAGCAGCATAGGCGGCAAGCGCAATAGCTTCGTTGCCGGTGACGAAAGGACGTCTTTTTCCGGACATATTCCATTCTGATTGAACAGCCTTGGCATTCTTCTTGGCGTACTCATATCCAACCGTCAGCAATCCGATGTTGAGATCGATTATCTCCTGACCTTTATGAGCAAAGGTGTCGCTCAAAACTTTCGTAGGCTCTTCCAGTCCGATGCCTGCAAGGAAAGCCACTGCGCCGATGGCAATGGTATTTTGCATGATCGGCTTGATTGGACCATACTTTTCTTTCAACTCACCGGTAATCTCGGTGATAGGAAGAGCGAGAACTTGCACGCCCTTTCTGACCAGCGATTCATCACACTTGATGCGATCGCCGTTAAACACGATGGCACCACCTTCCTGTACTTCAGGAGCGTGGCGCTCGATAGAATCCTGATTCAGAGCCACGAGAACATTAAGGTTATCGCCATGGCAATAGACCTTCTCATCTCCGACTCTGACCTTAAGCCAAATGTGACCGCCTCGAATAATCGACTGGTAGCTGTTGTATGCGTAGACATAGAGACCGAGCCGACCGCAAGATCTGGCAAGCGTATCGCCGGACTTATCAAGTCCATCACCGGCGGCACCAGCTATACCGATTGTGACTTCATGCATTAACCGAGTTCTCCCTAAACAATCCTTACCTTCATTGCCAACCGTATCCGACGGGCGGCTGAACCTCGCGTCTAACCGCTTAGCCCGCAGCCTCTCTACCCGCCTGTTGGTGGGACCTGCGCCTGGCTTAAACGATAGCATAAGAATCTATATAGATGGCAAGCGAATGTAATGCTGAGGATATTTTGACTCGGATAAATCGCCCTCCAGCCAGCGCCATACTGCCTTCACGCCGACAAAAAACCGCCTTTACACGAAACTGTGCACTTGCCAACGCGAAATTTAGTGGGCGAACCGCTTGCGGGCCTGGTTGAAAACCGGAATCGGCCAGCTTAACGCCGGGCTGCCACGGGGGAAACTTCAGGCGCACTGCAACCGACTGGCAAATGGGAACTGGCACAACGGTGGATAAGACTAAGACACTGCAATCAGCCACGAGAAACGACTCAACTCCGCTGCTTCTCGGCTGCGATTTCAGAACCGGCTGCGAATCTTGGAACCACCGACTTACGGCCGGCTCCTCCTCTAGGCAAAATGCGTTTCAGCCCTCGAAAAGACGAAAGCACCCTTTTAGCCGGGTGCTTTTCAAGATAAGAAACGGGGTTAGCCGCTGACGCGGTTAACACGGAGTTCTAGTGTCCAGCTTCAGGAACTGGCGTCGCTGAGGGAGCTGCTGGAGTTGCTGACGGAGCAGTTGAATCTGTCGGCGTCGGAGGGGGTGTAGTTCCTACCGGGGGAGCCGCAGGAGCGCCGGGAGCAGAACCCACTGCCGAGGGAGCCTCATGACCTGCGGGAACTTCGTGACCTGTAGGAACTTCGTGACCAGCCGGAGCTTCAGTAGTTGCACCCTCAGTACCATGCGAAGGAGCACTCTTTGCAGCACCATGCTCCTGGTGAGCCGACGAAGAATGGCTTGGCGTATAGAGCCCCTCGGTCTCATGATGTGACGGTGCAGCCTTGATCCCGCCCCAGACAATCATCAAAAAGCTGAGCGCGCAGAAGCAAGCAGTAAGAACCAGCGCCAGTGTTCCATCCTCGAAACTCTTAACTGGTACGACTTCCACGTGAGCAATCGGGCCCTCGTGGTGATGGTCGTCATGACCATGGTCCCCGCCGTGGGAATCATGTTCGTCGTGTGCGTGCTGGTCGTGCGTTGCCATTTCAAGAACCTTTGTATGTTGTCGAACTGTTTAACTCAACTGATTGTTCCACCGCAGGCGACTGGAGTCGCCTTCAATTCTATGCATTAGGACTGGCGAGGAAAACGATCCAGGTCAGTAGCGCAACCCACATGAAGATTACGAGCGCGTAGTACTGCCCTCTTCCTGTTTGCGTGTACTTCAATACTTCGCCGATTGCGCTTGTGATTAAACTGGACGCGTTGACGATATTGTCGATCACGACCGTATCTACAAATTTCCAGATGCTATTGAAGAACGGCAAAAGAAGCTTGTTTACAAACCCCATATAAATCTCGTCGAAGTACCACTTGTTGTAAGAAATACGCCAGATGATGCTGTTGCTTTCGACGAGCGACTTGTTGATCTGGGTAACTTTAGCGATATAAGTAAGGTAAGAGATAACAATACCGACGATTGCCACTCCTGTTGAAATCAGCAGCACATCGGTGTTTACCTTTTCTCCATGTGGCTGCACCCAGTATACGAATGCTGACCACGCGTTCACTCCTTCGAGTCCCTTGAAGGAATCAGCGCTGTATCCAAGCAGTCCACCAGCAAACATTGAAGGAAAGGCTAAAAACACAAGTGGCATCCACATTACCGGCGCTACTTCGTGCGCCTTATGATCACCACGATACTTTCCTTCGAATACAAGGAAATAGAGTCTAAACATGTAAAACGCAGTCAATCCGGCGGTCGCAATCAACAACCAACCAATTGCTGGATTGGCATGCATAGCCGCTGCCACAATCTCGTCTTTGGAAAACCAGCCGCTCAAGCCAGGGAAGCCCGAAATCGAGAGACATCCGATCAAGAAAGGGTAGGCCGTGAACGGCATGATCTTTCTCAATCCACCCATCTTGCGAATGTCCTGTTCATGGTGACAGCCGATAATCACAGCGCCGCTTCCAAGGAATAGCATCGCCTTGAAGAATGCGTGAGTGAATAGGTGAAAGAGACCAGCCGAGAAAGCACCAACTCCAAGACCGGCCATCATATAACCGAGCTGCGAGCATGTAGACCAGGCGAGTACGCGCTTGATGTCGTTTTGACTCATTGCGATGGTGGCGGCCATCACAGCAGTTATTGTTCCTACTGCAGCAACGACGCCAAGAGCGACGCTGTCGGTACTACCGTCTGGAGCGAGGAAGATCGGGTATGCCCGAGCTACCAAGTAGATACCGGCAGCAACCATGGTGGCAGCGTGGATGAGAGCGGAGATCGGTGTGGGACCTTCCATCGCGTCTGGGAGCCAGACATGGAGAGGAAACTGCGCAGACTTTGCTATCGGTCCACCGAATATAAGGATCGCCATCAAAGGCATCGACGCAACTGTAAAGGCCAGCTCAGGATGAAGAGTACCGGCTTGCAGTGCGCGTTGTAAGGCAGTCGACAGATCTATTCCACCGGTGGAGTCGCCGACAAAAGCCATCAACGTGCCACCAGACCAGAAGTCTTTCGTCGCAAGCAGCAGCATCAAGATGCCGACCAGGAAAGCGAAATCGCCGACTCTGTTAACGACGAATGCTTTCATACAAGCCGCCGCCGCCGAGTTTTTGTACCACCAGAATCCGATCAGGAAATAACTGCAGACGCCTACCAACTCCCAGAAGCCATACATCTGGAACATGTTGGTCGAGACAACCAGACCGAGCATCGATCCGGTGAATAGTGAAAGGTACGCGTAGAAGCGCGCATAGCCAGGATCATCACGCATGTATCCGTGAGTGTAGACCTGGACGAACAGACTTATCGTTGTGACAACGATCAACATCATGCAAGCAATGTTGTCGACCAGATAGCCGACGGAGAGTTTGAAATCCTGACAAGCGAACCAATCCCAGTTGTGCTGGAAAACGTACCCAGGATTGGCGCTCAAAGCCTGGAAGATTATGAACGAATGAATAAAACCCCAGGCGATCGCCGCAATCGACGAGAACATCGCAAGCGTTTTAAATATACGTTTTTCGCCGAGCTTCAACCCGCCAAACAAGAAGCAGGTGATGATGCCGAAGCCAACGAAGAACGGCAGCGCCACAATCAACCAGGCGCCTTCAACGAACGCTCTATGAAATTCACTCACGTAAATCGTCTCCAGTGTACTAATGAGGCGGTCTTTTCAACACCTGAGGCGGCGTTCAAAACCCGCTGCTAATGATACATGGCGTAGCCGAGAGCTAGAGGCCTATATAAAAGAGCGTTTAAGAGCCCCGGTTGTAAACAGCTTCGATATTTTGGTTTATCAACTCATGGCATCTGGGCAAAAACGGCTGAGATAGCCATTGTTAGCGGGAGTTAAAACAAGAGGCAAACTGAATATATAACTCGTGAAAAGATTTTTCTTTTCAATAATTCTTCAAAGTGCCGCTTGAATGGTCAAAATCGCTGGATAGAAAAACATTGTCGTGTCTATACTGTTGGGCAAATCGATTTCGACATGCCTGAGGTTGCCCGTGGACAACGCACTGCTTTTATTCCTGCTCTTCTTACCATTGGGTGCGGCGATCATCATCGCGCTCATTCCGACCAAAGACGATCGCGACGCTCAAGGTCTCGCTCGTTTCTTCTCATGGATCATGGTCGCGCTTTCGCTGCTATTAGTTCACGACTTCTCATCATCGTCAGGACAACTTCAGTTTGTGACAGTGAAGAACTGGGTTTCCCATCCATGCAACATCAACTTCCACATTGGTGTTGATGGGCTGAGCATGTCACTTGTCCTTCTGACAACGATTATTACCCTGATGGCGGTGTACGCGAGCTACTCGATTAAGAGTAGGGTCAAGATGTACTACGCCAACGTGATGCTCCTAACCTTTTCATTATTAGGAGTCTTCATGTCGCAAGACCTACTTCAATTCTTTGTGATGTACGAGTTCGAACTCGTACCGATGTATTTCCTCATCGCTATCTGGGGTGGCCCGAGACGCGGTTACGCGGCAATGAAATTCTTGCTGTACACCTTCTTTGGTGGCGTGCTGATGCTCGGTGCTCTTCTCTACACCTGGACGCAGCTGTACGCTATGGATCCGGCGCTTGCGACGTTCAACATGACAACGCTGGCGGCATCATCTAATGCACTACCGCTAGGCGCACAGGTGATCGCCTGCCTCGGATTCTTCCTCGCATTCATTATCAAACTACCTTCGGTTCCCTTCCATACATGGTTGCCTGATGCTCACGTCGAGGCTCCAACGCCTATCTCCATGATCCTCGCCGGGCTTCTACTCAAGATGGGTGGATACGGTCTGATAAGGATCTGTATGGGCTTCTTCCCCGCGTTCTTCGCGGAGTACGCTCCTTGGGTCATCGCCCTCGGTGCCATAAATATTATTTGGGGTGCGATTGCATGTCTCGTTCAAAAGGATATGAAACGCATCATCGCATTCTCTAGCGTCTCGCACATGGGCTTCATTCTGCTCGGCATCGGCTCTCTCTCTAATGCCGCCGTCAATGGTGCCATCTTCCAGATGCTGAGCCACGGTTTTATCTCCGCCCTTCTATTCTTCCTGGTCGGTACCGTGTATGAGCGCTGCCACACGCGGCAGCTGCCTGAAATTGGCGGCGGTCTTGCATACGAGATGCCGGTCTTGTTCTATTTTTGGATGTTCGCCACCATGGCCAATCTTGGTCTCCCCGCGCTATCCGGCTTCGTCGGAGAGGTGGCAGTTTTCTACGGCGCCTTCACGTCTCCAATGGCGCATTCGCAAGTACATGGAGCCTGGACACAAGGATGGATTATCGCCTCGGCACTAGCAGTGGTGCTGACCGCGGGATACATGCTCTGGCTCCTCAAGCGTTTGTTCTACGGACCGCTGATGGATAAGTGGAAGAATCACCTCTATGATGCGACTGTCACCGAGAAATTCGTCGGCGCATGCCTTGCTGCTCTGACCCTGGCTTTTGGTATCTATCCTTACTGGTTGAACAGTATGTATCAAAACATAGGCGACCGCATCACCAACCAGGTCATCACCAGAACGCAGATAAGCCAAACTGCTCCGGAAGCGAATCCGCATCTCTAAGCGGCTGCGCTGGCTGCTTTAGCGTTCTTGGTTCGTTCTTGGTTAGTTCTTAGTTCGCATGCGATGGCTCGCTCCATGACGAAAACAGAGCCCCTTCGTCAAGAAGGCTCGGAATCTGGTTCGATGTCGAAATAAACCCTGTTCGAAAACAGAGCCCCTTCGTCAAGAAGAACTCACTTCCAGTGACACGATCGAGAACTCTATTCCACTAAATATGTGCGTGGTTCACTCAGGTATCCGACCGGGTCACCCTTGTCGTTGAGGGCACGGACCGCGACTTGATGTTTTCCGAAAACGATCGCTGGCTGTGGCAGACGGTAGACACCGCTCAAGTTCTTAACCCTTGTTCTGAAGAGTATATGTTTATCTTCGGGTATAACGATCGAATTGAAATCGGGAAATGCATAGTTGTTGTTCGTAACGACAACTTCAACGGAATGCGCCTCGGCAACATTCTCCGCATTGTATGAAACATCGACAAAGCTATCACGAGATACGGTAGGAACTACCAGTCTTTTGAGCATAGAATCGTGGGAGCTAGTTCGCGATGGTATCAAATCGAGGGAAGGAACGACAGAGGCTGAAGAGATGCCGGTCACCGATTCAATGCTGGCCTTATATTCTCCCGGATAGAAGAGAACGCCAATCTCTTTGATGCTGCCGTTCAAAACCCAACTTCGCAATCTTTCTGGAACAAAAACCAATTTTTCGTTTTTCACTTCTGCAAAGGGGCCTTCGCTGTAGTCGATCCAACTCTTGGGTTGATGTTCGGATCGCCAAACCAGCCTGGCATTAGGAGTAAGCTGTTCGATTGGCAAGGTCGTCTTTACGTCAATTTCTATCAGTGACAAAGCGAATGGATCCAGCTCTGTCGTGGGGAGCCACACTATATGCGGTGCCACAAGTTTAGATACTTCGCGTTCTTTCAAATCGCTGCCGGATAGAGCCAACGCAGCAGCACCTGTAGGTTTTTCCCAATCCTCATAAGAATTCTGCTCGGTTCTCCAGCTATAACACTTCGCTCGGTCTGGATGTGAGTAAACAGACATTAGGAGGCGCGGATATGTGTATTCATGCGAACCAGGCATTGGTCGTTCCATAGTCACGACACGATCGCCAAGACGGCGTTGCTCGACAGGAGGATCAAGCATCTGCTCCAGATATTCGGGTCTGCCGATCATGCCGGCGCCGGAAAAATCCTGAGGCAGATCGAGGACCAGCAAATGTTTTCCATCAGGTAAGGTCTCTATAGACTCGATAAGGTTCCGTTTCGCTTCACGAACCTGCCGCCCTGCTTCTTCGAAGGGGAACAGATTATGTTTTAAACCGTTAGCCCAGCAGACCATCAAAGCGACGAGTGCCACTACTGGAAATACCGAAAGCAATCGCGCGCCAAATCTGAACAAAGGCGACGAAATCAGCGGTCGAGTCAAACGTATCGACGGGATCAGTGCCACAGCCAGCAGCACACACATCGCGGCAGACCCGAGGAAGAACAAACGACTGCCGACTAGATTGGGAAA
The DNA here is from genome assembly GCA_964418155.1 of uncultured Candidatus Obscuribacterales bacterium. Classification (GTDB taxonomy): domain Bacteria; phylum Cyanobacteriota; class Vampirovibrionia; order Obscuribacterales; family Obscuribacteraceae; genus JADYXR01. Next base: position 66,350 of record CAYQKX010000012.1, read on the forward strand.
AATATGCCAGATCTGGAATGTCGGGATTTCGGATACTGCGAGCCAGAGCGCGACGAACAGAAGCACCCTGGTTCGATCAATCGTCTGCAACAGCCTGAGCAGCAAACCAAACCCGACGACGCTCCAGGCAACCTTCGCCCAACCAGCTATCTGAGAAGAGAACGGTTGCTCTTCATTGACGCCGAATAGAATTTTGTCGAACGTTGCAACATCTAGAAAGTTCTTCAAACCCTTCCAGAAACTTCTAAAGCTTGTTGAGCCGTAACCTCCGACTAATGTCCCGAGGAGCACGGTACGAAGCACAGCAAAACCAGCCAGCACGGCGAAGAACGAGGCTACCGGCGCAGCTCGTCCTTGCAATCCCTTCACCTGCCATTTGAGTGGACGGGCTAAGAGGATCTCAGCAAAAGCTAGCACCACTGGAAGTGTCACAGCCATTTCCTTACAGGTCAATGATAGGAAAAAGGCTACGAGAGACGCAGCAAGCCATCCCTTTCTTCCATTCTCTCGGAAGTGAAAGAAGAGCGATAGCGACAAAAGATAGAAGAACGTACAGTAGACATCAACTCGACCGATAATCCAGGCAACCGACTCCGTGTGGATAGGGTAGAGTGCGAACAATACCATTGCAGCAGAAGCGCACACGCAGCGGCGTAGATAGCTGTCGTCATCGACCAACTGATAGGAGATGACTCCAACAAGGTAGGTGCAGCCTGAAAAGAACAGAAGATTGAAAGCGTGATAGCCGCGTGGGTCAAGACCGGAGACCAGGTAATCGAGACAAAACAAAAGAGATATTCCAGGTCTGAAACTAGTTAGACCATCTGTCTGACCTGTCCAGTTACCGCAAAATGTTTTCAATAAACCGCTAAAATCGCCGTGAAACGCGCTGAAAATATAGCTTAAGTGCTGATAGTCATCGAGTAAGAAACCGACGTTCAGAGACTTGTAGTACGCACCAAATACGACACCAATTGCGAGTACCAATCCACCAAGGATCAAGCCGACTCTTCTTGTGGCATCAGCTTGCTCGACGACTTCGTAAGCCTCGCAGGTCAACTCAGCGCCGCCCCCGTTCGGAGTGACGTCTTGCGACCGTGATATTTCTTGCGTTTGAGCCATACCGACCTAGATGTAAAGCGCCGCTATTGTAGCATCCAGGCAATACTGGGACTCTAAATCACATTCATAATCCGGTTAGGGCATGCTCGGTGCCGGCGGTATCAGTGCTGCGCGTTTGGGCTGGTTGAGGTTTCTCGGACGTTAAACCGTCAGGCAATGCTCGGTGCCGGCGAGAGACGCCGGCGGCCCCAGTGCTGCGCGTTTGCCGCTCAACAAAAGTGTCGAGGGATGAACAATATCTCACTTCGAGCGAGGACTACTTGTTTGGCGATTGAGATGGCTTGGACTTCTTGAATGGCTGCGACTTTGTGGAGGACTTCTCGGAAGCCTCCGATTTCTTGGATTGCTCGGACTTCTTGGATGGCTCAGGCTTGTTCTGCTGTTGGTCCGCATCCTGTTGCAGCTTGTTAAAGTCTTCGAGCTTTCCGGCGGGAAGGATTGGGACTAGCTCCGGAGGTGTTTCTGGGTTCAAGATATCTTTCGTCTTTACACCAGGGGTGATGACGGTTCCTGATATTGCTTGGGAAACGCTATGCGATAGGTTTTCAATCAGTTTTGCCGACGTATCATTGTCGTAGTACTTGCCACCGGACTTTGAGGCGATGCAGTCCAGCTGGCGCTTTGCGTCGGGCTCACGTTTTAAGTCGAGTCCGAGGATGTCTATTTTCAGCTTGATTCCCTTGGATGGCAGTGTGCTGATATAAGCGCATGGATCTTCACCACATGTCTCTGCACCATCTGTAATCAGAATAATTGTTTTGGTACCGTCAACTCGGGCAAGATCGCTTTCGGCGGCCTGATAGATCGCATAGGTAAGTGGTGTCATTCCAGTGGGCTGTATGCGACGCATTTTTTCGACGATTGTTCTGCGATTCCCGACACCCGGAGGAACGAGAAGGGCGCTTGCCCGGCACTCCAAGCCAGGAGTAGCGAATTGGCCAAACACGCGCAGGCCTAATCGCACATCGGTCGGAATTCGCGTCAAAGCATTTTGCAATACTTTCTTAGCAGCATCCATTTTCTGAACATCGTGCCCCAAGCCGTCTTTCATACTTAGAGAAGCATCGACAAGAAAGAGAATCGTTATTGGTCCACCTTCACGCTGGGCTCGGCCCTGAATCAGAGTACCCTCGGTTCCGCCTTGCAGCGTTGTCGAGTCAGTTCCGCCCTGAAGTGTTGTTGAGGCAGTGCCGCCTTCAAGTGTGGTCGATTCAGTCGAACCTTGAATAGTTGTGGATCCGGCGCTACCTGTAAGAAAGCCTCCATTTGACTGGGCATAAACAGGCGCGCCAGCGAGCAGCACAGTACACAACAAAGTGAAAACGCCACTTAAAAGATCAGTCGCGATCGTCGCTTGTTTCTTTCGACTCAGTTTTGGAATGTTCATCCCGCGCGCCATCATTTCCATCTGCCCCTTTAGTGTACTCAATCGAAGGAGCTTCACGCTCGGAGGAAGTTATTTGTGATTCAGAATGTTTGGCAGTCTTAGCAACGGTGGAATGCTTAGAATTCTCGATCTTGCTCGTGCTCCCGTCAGAATTTTTCTCTGTGGGCTGAATTGCATCGGTCTCTCGAAAGTAGTCGACCGTTTTGTTATCGGTCTGTGCCTGCTTATCTTCCTTGCCACCATCTATGCCACTTACCTTCGCTTCACCATTTACAGTATCTTTAGAACCCGTCGGATTCTTAGCAGCGTCTTTCGATGTTGAAAGGGAGTCCGCACTTGATGTGGTGCTAGTGGAGTTAGAGGATTCGCCAGTCGCCATACTAGGGCCTGTTACGGTCTGCGAATCAGATTTCTTCGTGGGAGCAGTTTCATCTGAAGTTGAGCTTGCCGAGTCTACCTTCGCCTCATCAGCATCAGTTGGTTTGGTTGTGGAAGCAGTTGAGTCAGACTTTACCTTGTCGGTATCAGTTGTCAAACCAGACGAATCAATCTTGGCAGCATAACCTGCAGTGATCTTGGAACCTCCTGAATCAGACTTCGCATTTGAAGCATCAGTCGAGGGCGGCAAAGAGCTCGATGAAGAATCAGTCTTTGAATCAGGAATAGAAGTCGACTGAAGAGGTTTGTCTGAATCAACCAACTGTTTCACGGTGGTTCCATTATCGACAGGCTTGCTAGCATCCGTCTTCAGCACATCCTCCTTCGCGACCTCACCGGTCGGAGGCTTGGATTGTTCATCAGTTTTCTTCGGAACAGAAATATCGCCAGAGACCTTCTCTTCCTCATGCAAAGATTTAGCGACTATTGTTCGGCGGCTGACTGCAATCGGTTTATCCCCATTGCCCAAAGAAGCCCACACAGTGAGATAGTACAAACCTTCTTTTCCATCGTTACTGATTGGTATTTTGCTATTGAAGGAACCACCGGCGACCTTGACACCACCCTTGATCGGGATATCCGATACCGGTCTCGGCTCGGTCGGATCGGAGCCGGACATCATGATGAGAGGCGCTGCGAGGGCGACTGGTGGTACAAACATGCCACCAGCAATAGCGGCAAGTACGCCTACAGTTTTCAACGCAAATATTGCTTTGGAGTGATCCTTTTCCGACTTTTCCCGATATGCGACATAATCCAGCGGCGGAAAGTATGGAAGCGGCTCATCACCACCCTCCTCTTGCGGCGGAAGGTCGGCAGCACCTTCCCAGGCGATGGTTATTCGGTCGAACTGATATGGCGCCGCGATCTCTCCTGATACGTCGACTTTTTCGCCTAGCTGTACAGATTTAGGAACAGGATTGATGACACCACGGTTGGTGATTACCTCAAGGCAAGCAATTAATCTTGTTCCATCCAGTGGTTCCATGGAAAAACCGATATGGGATGCTTCTGGTGCCAATAAAGCTTCTCGATCATCTTGCTGCATGAGCATGTTCTTCAGTATCCGCGCGACGGCAGCTTTCGTTGGTTTAGAGCCACCGAACTCGGCTGTGTTCAACACTGCCAGATTTTCAGTTACAGCATCGACGCCACCCAATTGAGTGTAGCGCTTATCAGGATTGTCGCCTTTGCTGTTGGAGTGCGAACTGACTCCTCGCTCAACCAGGTCTTTAACATGCTCTTCCGCCATCTTCTTGGCGAGATGGTTAGTCTCGAGTTGACCCAAACCACGACGCTGGCGCTCGTAATTGACCAGCTCCAGGGCAAAACTATCAAGCACCTCCCGTGGTGCTTTCTTGTGACTATCCGGACGGTCGACGATTTCGTCGAGGTACTGCAATTCAGCGGCGTCGGGAGCAGCGTTACCCATCGGATTTTCGATGAACCCGGTCGGAGGCTCGCCCAGATCGCTCGGTTGTCCCGAAGGGGCAGGCGCGCTCTTTCCGAGAAGCGTCGATTTCAATCGCTCCGTCCGATCAAAAAGAGAATCATGAGAATATGACTTTCCAAAAACCGCGTTTTCTAGCGACACCAGCCGGTCTTCGATAGACATATCAGGGCGTGCGACACCGAATGTCAATTGCTCTAGTTTGCCAATCGCAGGGTATGTTTCGGAGGCCTGAGCCGTTTTGTCCGAACTTTCCGACGTTGGTGCCGTAGACTTTTCGTCTGCGCTAGCGCCTTTCGGCGATTGCGAATTACTGTTTGCGGGAGCAGTAGATCCCGGTCTCGTGATTCGCGTCAAATCAGCGCTGGTGGAGGACGGTGCTGAGCCGCTGATGGCGCCAGGTCTTGCGATTCGATAGCCATCCTCAGTCGGCTTGGACTGTTGGTCAGTCGCCCCGGTCGGCGCTTTCGGGCCCGCTTTATGCCTGGAAGGGGCGAGCGGCGGCATATTTTTTCCAGCGGGCGACGGGTCAGGCGACGGCGCCTGAGCCGCCAACGCAGCATTTGATACCAAGAGACAGCTTAACGCGACGACAATCGAAGGACATACCCTCAATAGACGGTAGGTCGGCAGTTTCGAGCTTAGGGAGCGAAACACTGGGCGATGAGCCTCAAGAATCGAAGTCACCTAGTATATTGTCGGACAATTTGAGGGCGAAAACAAACAGCAGTCCTAATCTTTACAACCGTATACCACCAATCACTGTTCGCTTTAGTCAGCTTGACGAAAGGTCCTGTCAACCTGTTCCTGGGTTTGCAAGCAAAACCGTTGAGAATTAATCAGAACGTCAGTCGCTGGTATGGATAAGGCTCATACAAATCGACTTTCTTATCATAGTCGTTGAACAGACAGACATCTTTGTCTTTTTGGGCTTTTTCCGTGTCTCCCAGGGCCTGGTAAATCTCAGCCCTCAGGTCATATGCACGGGACCAGGTCGGAATCAGCTCTATAGCTTTGTTGACATCGGGGAGCGCTTCTTGATTCCTACCTAATTTGAAGTACGCATTGGCTCTCAGCAAGTAAAACGGAGCGGCATACGGCTCATTGCCAAGCTCTTGAATCTGAGGATCGAGAACGGCTATCGATGGAATGAGTTCGCCTTTGACCTGGAGCGCATCTGCCTCCGTGTACTTGAAGTACATGAGCTTACTCTTGAATTCAGGACGTTTTGAGCTCAATTCAATCGCTTTTCGAGCATCGTCTATCGCTTGCTGCTCTCGGCCTGCCACGTGTTTGCAGGCGTTAGCACGTTTCCAATACCAGATCGGATTCTCAGGATCTGCAAGGACGCCTAGATCCCAGTCTCCTATAGCTTTGGCAAATTCCTCGCGCATTGCGCTAGCGGTAGCTTTCTGGTCGAAGTCCTGAGCCGTAGGCTGCCCGAAGAACGAACAACCCTGAAGTGCCGAGCAAAACAAAGCTACCGCCAGAGAAACGCTCAAATACTTCTTTCGATAATTCATATGCTTATAAGTGTAGGACAACCGCAAACTCTCTTCAATCTCGCCGATAAATGCTCTGAATACCAACCTACCAATTGTTGGTCCAAAGCAAACTTGGTGCAGTTTACTTGATACAAACCAATGCTCCCTGCCGTCCCGTAGAACCACCTGATTGACGGTGCGAATAAAAGACATCGGGATTGCAAGCTGTGCAGTAATCGCTGACGTCGACTTCGTGGACGCCCGCTTCGAGCAACTGCATTGCGTTGATTGCCTTGAGTTCAGGAGCCTGTTGGCCGCTTTCGTGTTCTAAGATCAATCCATCAATCTCCGATACTGTGGCTTTGAGTGCCTCAATAACCTCGCCGGAGGTTGGATAACAACACGAACCGATTGCCGGTCCTATAGCTCCGACCATGTGTGCAGGGTCTGCGCCAAGAAGGCTCACCATCTGCTCTACTCCGTGCCGGACTATGCCGGCGGCGGTGCCTCTCCAACCAGCGTGAAATATTCCAATCAATCGACTCTTCTTTTCGACCACGATCACGGGGACACAGTCGGCGAAGTGCAATAAAAGAGGTGTAGCAGGCCGCGACGTAATCAAACCGTCGACGGCTTTCAGATCTGGTAACTCGCCATTTCCTTCAACCAATTCGACGTTACGAGAATGGACCTGACCTGGTACGACCAGATCCTGATAGTTAATAGAAAGCGCTTTGCATAGCTGCTTTCGATTGGCATGCGCATCGAGCTTCAACTCGTCCTCTTTGAGCTGACCACCAAGATTGAACGAGTCGAACGGTGCCCTTGAATTTCCACCAATGCGTGTAGTGAAGGCGTGATTGACAAAATCGAGTTCCATCAAGCGGGGTGACAGGACAAGCCTGATTCCATCTCGCTCCTGAACAATCCATCTGTTGGTTCGTAATGCTGCCTGAGAGATACCACTTATATATTTCAAGTTATCGATAAACCTCCACATATGTTTATAGCCTGACCAGTAATTCCTCTAGCACTGTCAGTGCAGAGATACCCTACCAAACTAGCGACTTCGTCCGGCTGAATTAGCCGCATCTGCGGAACCGAAAGACGGGCAATGTCCAGCGATTCCTCTGGATTAATGTCGTTGAGCCGGCACCATTCTGGATCGTTGATCTGGTCCTGGGCCATGTCGGTTGCAACCCAGCCCGGACAGACTGAGTTAACAGTCACCCCATGACGAGCAAGTTCGAGCGCAAGAGATTGGGTGACACCAATCAATCCGAATTTGGAGGCTGAATAGGCTGTTCCAAAAACCTCCGCCTTTTGACCCGATATAGACGAGATGTTGATGATTCTTCCCCATCGTTTCTCAACCATCTGTGGAGCAAGCAGCCGAGCAAGGCCGAAGGCTGCACTCAAATTAACGGCCAGAGTTTTGTTCCATAGGGCTAGCGAAGACTTCGCCCCGGAGTCCCAGCCGCAATCTTCTTCCATGGTTATTGAGTCGGTTCCATAGATCCCGGCATTATTGACGAGGATATCCACATGGAAATCTTTTTCTTCGAGCCAATTTACGAGCTTGGTAATCGAATCCTCGAGAGCCAGGTCAAAACTGTTGTACACAGTCTTAGCGCCGGTCGAGTCGAGCCTGCGCGAGAGGTCTTCCAGCTTGCCCATGTCGCGGGCTACAAGCGCGACATGGGCACCAGCCTCGGCTAGTTGCAGGGCTATGGCGCGACCGATGCCGCGACTTGCCCCTGTAACGAGCGCTGCTTTTCCACGAAGAAGACCGGCTGCCATTAACTCTCACCACTGTTTCCCACATAACATTATTCACGCTACAGCTGTTGACGTCATCAGGGCGCTGTAAGATCTAGTATGTACATTATTAACACCACATCTGGAATTTCCTCTAATATCGCCCGCAGCGCCAATTCTTGACCACCGCTTCAGAGCGCCGCCCTTCTGGCTTTATCAAACTCTCAGAAATTCAGTTGGGAACATTGCTAGACTTTGACAGTCTAAAAATCCAGCTCCGTTGGGCGAACGAGAGGAACCGATAGGTTTGGCATATAGAGGAACTCGTAACACAACGCCTCAGGGTCCAGAGATATCTGTCGAGACGATAGGGAAAAAACCATGAAGTGCACTAAAAAGTCTTCCATCAAAACGAGCGTCCTGGCAACCGCTCTCGTGTTGAGCCAATTGATTTATATGACACCACTGGCGGTGATGGCGTCGGATAATACCGTGCGAGTGGCCGGTCAACCCGTCATCTCCAATCTGTCCGGAGCCGGGTCTCTGTCGGGAGAGGCTAGAGCAGAGCAAGTCCAACAGAATCTCGACAACGCTCTCGTAGCGGCGAAAGATAGAACACCAGCTTCAGTCAACATCACTTACGTCAAGGGATTGCCGGTCATAACTCTGGGCGGTTATCAGGTCATCACCGTCGATAGTGCCACGGCAAAAGCGAACGGAGCTACCCCAGCTGTTTTGGCCCAAAAATGGGCAGACCAGCTACGCGCTTCGCTTCGCGACCAGGCCAGTATCCAGAGTTACATCGCACAACTATCCGGCGACTACGCAGCCAGTGCGCCAGCCGTCGCCAGTCAGCCTCCAGCACAGGCTCCAGCGCAGCAGGGAGGACCTGGCCCGGAATACTTCGGTAGCAACAACGGTAATCAACCGCCGCAGCAACAACCGTTCAATGGCAACCAGCAACAATACGGCGCATCCGCGACGTACAACTACACGGCTCCTCAGGGATCGACTGGTTACACGCCAGCACCGCGAGGATATCGCCAGGGCCGCGTCGCATACGCTCCTGCCGGTCTTGTGATTCCTGCGCAGCTCAGCACTTCGATCGCAACCCAGGTGGCTCGACCCGGTGATATGATCCAGGCTGGCATCAGTCAGGCAGTAATCCTCGGAGATTCTCAGATTCCTGCTGGTTCTGTATTGCTCGGTCAGGTGACTGAAGCGAAAAAAGGCGGATATCTCGGCATGTCTGGTCGCCTCGAGATTCAGTTCAATCGCTTGCGCACTCCTGATGGAACAGAGACACCAATCGTCGCTCACATCGTCGGCGGTATCGGCAAATATGATGACAAAGACGGCAACGGTGAGCTCGTCGGCGAAACCTGGAAAGGCAAGACCGTGCAGGCCGTAGGTAGAGGCGCTGTGGGTGCCGGTCTTGGCGCAGCACTCGGCACAGCGGTTGGCGCTATCGCAGGCGGCGGACGTGGTGTTGGTCGTGGAGCCTGGTCAGGCACCGCCATCGGTGGCGGCGTCGGAGTAGTTCAGAGTTTGACTGTTCGTAAAGGAAAGGACGTCAACATCCCATCCGGTACGCCAATTCAAATTCAACTCGATGCGCCGTCATCCATTGCCGGCGCTGGTCCAGGACCTTACGTAGGAGCCTACTAAGCTGGCTGGCGTTGGCTGCGGCATCTAAAGTAAGTACTCAAAAGACCGGGTTAACGCCCGGTCTTTCATTGGAAATCTCTTTTGGCAATTGCTGAAACTACGGCCCTTTTCGAGGAAATTTTAGCCGAATTCGGTAGAAATTTTGACGTTTGCTGCCTAGCGTCGCATCTAAGCCATTCCATTGCGACATTGTTTTGCCAACTTGCCAAAACCCACATCCTTTTCTATAGGTGTTAGACGATATCGGTTTTGGAACCCGTTGAGCAATAGCTGAAGTTACCGCCCTTTTCGAGGAAATTTTAGCCGAATTCGGTAGAAATTTTGACGTTTGCTGCCTAGCGTCGAATCTAAGCCATTCCATTGCGACATTGGTTTGCCAACTTGCCAAAACCGCATAATCGCCGCGCACGTACGTAATCGCCGCCGCACCCTCTCGTTTCGAGAAATCCGCACAAAGCGCACATATCACTGCGCAAAGTCGCAGTTCGTATCGCGAAACGCAAGCGATTTAGATTTACCGCTTGATGCGTCTGAGCAAATCCTGGATTCAGATCAACCGTATCGAGCTGAATTCTATTTTTTCTTACTAGATTTCTTCTCGGACTTCGAGGCCTTCGGATCTTTGACGACCTGACCCTTGACCTTGGCGCTAGAGCCTGGCAATAACTGTGCCTCGGTGCGTGCTTCGCCAGTGAACTCTTCTTTTAGCTCCACTAGGAATTCATCACCAGGTTTGATAATCGCTTCCTGTCCTTTGGTGACTGTGTCTTCGATAATCCAGCTACCCGGAATACCGCTCAGGAAACCCCAGGCGAAACCTTTGATGCGTCGGTGACGAACGTTGGTCCCGACTGGCTTCATGAATGCGAAGGACGGATTGGCTGCACCGATAACTCCGAGTGCCACCGGCATCGCGCCGAAGCTGAACACACCTGCCGGCGCAAGCGCGAAGTTAAGTCCGATACGAAGAGCTTTATATCGCAATTGCTGCGCCCAGGGACCGGTGATTTGTCCGGAGTGGTTGACACCAAGCTCGCGTCCTTCAGCCTTGTTACGAACAATGCGAGCCTTCTGAGCCGGCATCGCATTTAGTGCGATGTGCTCTTTCTTCTTATTGATAATTTCATCAAATCTTACGCCGATGCAACCGGAATTCTTGTACCATCGATTTGGGCTCACCAATGAGTGAAGAACGCTCCGAGCGGGAAGCACATAATCGATGTGACCAACAACAACGTCGCCGCGATTAGCGACGAGACGTTCTGCAATCTTCAAATCGTATTTCAATCGGGCCTGAATGTTGTCGCCCTTCTTAATCGTTTTGCTTGTGATCTGGGAGACCATGACTACAGGGAATTGAGCACCCGACTTGATTTTGGTTTTGCCCTCGTCCGTTGGAAGCTCCTCGTAGGCGATCGTCTCTTCCATCTCCACAGCTTCGTCATTGTCGATCACGATGACTTCGCCAAGAGTCTCGCGCACGTTTGACTCGACGAATCCTTGCTCCAGTAGAGCAACATCGCCGTCACCGTTCTCGCCTACAAAACCACCGATACCATTCTTGTTGTCGGCACCGTCCGGTCCGACCTCAACGGGCTCACCCTGGGTCTTGTCTGCAGTCTTGTCAGCAATCTGCTTGCTGTCGGCAGTGGAAGGAGCTTCAGCTGTCGGCGACTCATTAGTATCGCTCGTGGAAGTCTTGCTGTCTCCAGCGACGCTTTTTTCAGAGGTAGCGCTCTCCGTCTCTTGATTTACTTTCTTGTCCGAACCCGAGCTGAGTGCGTCGTTTTCTTGTTTGATAAAGTCGTTGGCAGAGCTTTCCCAGCCGACCGGCTGTTCGTCTTTGGCGAACTCAGCTGACTTGGTTGTCTCTGATTCAGCCTCTGGAGTGACTGCCGTACTCTCTGACAACAATTTAATAGCGGCGGCGCCAGCGTCATTGGCAGAGCCTGCCGTAACCGCGGAATCCAGAGTGACGCTCTCAGCCGCCACCACTGGTAATGGCAGGACTGTGCTCGACAAAAGCAGCTGTGTCGACAATAGTAGGGTGAACAAGCTTGTCTTACTAACTCTCGAAGAGGGTTGGGAGAAGTGCGAGCGCTGCATGGGAGAACCTCTAATTCCTTGTTGTTGGTAAGCCAGCTACCACTTGACTACAACGTTTAATAATGAAGCCGATATTGTACCCCATGGCAAACATTACGCGCTTCTTGAAAACGCCAATGCCAAGCAGCCCTTCAAGTCGAACGCCATGCTCTGAACGGGGCATTGCAAGAAGTGGCGTATAGAAAAAAGATATATAATCTTTTTCCGAATTTCACGTTTTGATCGAGTTTTTGTCGACGCTCTTAGAAGACTACATTCCGGCGCCGAGCAGCTGAAACGCTGCCCATGCCTTCGGATTGCGGTCGGCAGAGATTGCGAGCAACTGGGCCTGACGCAAGGATTGCGCGTCATTCATCCCTCGCTTCTTGTTCTTATAGAAGTTACCGATTTCCGTATTTTTGGTGTCACTCGGTTCGTTCCACAAGGTCATCATCACGTTGCCGGCTCCGGCATATCCAAGACCGCGACTGACTACCTGCACGGCTTTTCCGGTCTGGTCATTACCGCTTATGGAGGTGCCGCTCAGCACAACCAATTCGTTGGGCATGGTGAGCTGGAACAATCCACCAGTGGTATTGTCCTTAGTGGCTTCTCCGGCAGCAAAGGGGAGCTTGTTCTTGATCGGATTCTCACCAGTCAGAGGGATTGCACTGGCTACATGCAGGACTGTCTTGTCCTGTGAGACTCTTTGGAGCTCCTGTAAATCAGTGGATTGGACAGATAGGGTTGATACCGGTTCTGGCTCGACCGCACTGAGGATTTGACTGGACTGGCTCTGTTCTTCAGGGTTGGAATTGAGTGCGACCAGAACGCTCATTTTGTTGCCGGTAGGCACCTGTCCATCAAGAACAACACCGATCGATGTAGCCAGGCTCACCAGATGATTCTCGACGAAGTACTTGCCTTGCTCATCGATGAGCGCGGCAAACGGGAGATTGAAAAGCACCGAATCCGGTACTATGACGATCTGCTTATCGGCGGTACTAGGCAGGAAATTGAGAACCGATGCTGGAAGAAGCTCTTTGTAGAGGGCTTGGAGTACAGCGCGATCGGCACCCTCAGACTCGCCGCCCGCCAGTTCGACGCCCGAGTTATTGAGAACGGTCGCAATCTGACCGGCAAGCTTTTCCTGACCAACGGGCAGGACTGTAGCTGAGATTCGGCCAATCGGATCTATGGTGAATGCAACACTCGACTTGTCGCCGACCAAGTACTCGACCACCGTTACTTTCTTCTTCCTCACGCCGTTGATAATGTCTTCAACGGAGGTAGGATATGGCTGGACAAGGCGCGCTAACGACTTATTGCGTTGAGCGAGGTCGGAGAATCGAGCCAACCAACCTGCCCATTCCTTGGTCAGCTTCTCAGGTGTCGAGGTATTCTCCGCGGCATGAAGGTGAGCTCTCTGATTGACAAGATCGATGTAAACATCCTTATCTTCAGGCTTGACAGGAACACCTTTTCTGACCCAGGTTTGAATAATTTGCTCTTCCTTGAGCTGTTCTGCAGCAAGAAGTGCTTTCTCCGTCATTCCTTGAGAGGCTACAAGAGCTATGAGCTGCTGCCCGAGGGACTTGCGAGAGCTGACAAACTGCAGATGCTCTACAGATGGGAAGTTGCCAGCTTGAGGAGAACGGAAGTGCGACAGTGCATTTTCCAGAGCAGACTTGGCCTTTTCGTTTTCACGAGCGGCCAGGTCCAACTGGGCTTGAATAGTGTAAACGCGCCAGAGTGCAGCATCATCCGAGTATTGCTTACCAAGAATCAGCGCCTGATCGGCTAGCTCTTTCGCCTTATCCGGCTCAGACATTTTCAATGAACATTCGGCGAGCGACACAAGAGTATGCAACTTGATCAACGGAGCAGAGTTCTTACCCGTTTTCTCCTTATCGAGAACTGGCAAGATCGAGCGTAAATGCGCAGCCGCTTCGCGATATTTTCCACCGGCGAACTCAGCCGCCGCAATGTTTTGATAGAGCATGTACTGCATCTTGGGCTGAACGGGTTTGATCATGTTCTGCGAATCAAGCGCTCTCTGGAAATACGGCAGGGCTTTGTACGGCTCGCCGCGGTTGTACACCAGGAGACCAATTGCATTAAGACATTCGGTGTGTTGGTAGTGCTTCGACTCGCGCTCGAAATAAGGGACCACACCCTCGAGCAGCTTCTCGGCACGCTCGCTCTCGCCCGTTGCAATCAACGTGAATGCGTAGCCCATAAGTAGATTGGAGCGACCATCCTTGCCGAGGACCTTCTCATCCATCTTTCCAGCAAGATTGTAGGCATGCTGATAGCTGGCAGCGGCTTCGCAATACTCACCCAGTACATACTCCGTATTCGCGAGCGACGCCAGTGCGCTGATCATCGCCCGATCGTTCTCCGTTCGTTTTGCTAGAGCCACAGCTTTTTCGGCTTCTTCTTTGGCAGCAACGTAAAAACCGACCTCATCCATCAGCGAAGCGAGCCGCGTGCGCATTATGAGCGCACCCGGAAAATCTTTTGCTTCTTCACTGTAACGAGCGGATTCTTGCAGGAATCGAACCGCCTCGACCACTTTGCCGCCTTGCAAAAGCAGCCCACCAGCCAATCTCATAAGATTACCGGCTTCTGCAGGATCGGTCTTGGGCTGATCGAGTAGGTGCTTCATTGCCAATTCAAGCTGTTTGATCGCCCAAACTGGATTGTCCAGGCCGAAATATGCCTGAGCTAGAGCAACTCGGGCGCGACCAAGATTGGTCTGATCATTGATCCCAGATAGAACTTCAACGGCATTTTCGCCAAGGTGGCGAGCTTTCACCCATTTCCCCTGGGTCAGATAGACCTTACAAAGGCCAGTCAGAGCACGCCCCTGACCAACCGAATACTTCATTTCAATCGATAATCCATAAGCTTCCTGCCAGCGCAATAAGGCATCGTTAACGCGACCAGCTCTGAAGAAATCTTCAGCGTCCTTATCCAGCTTTCTGATTTTGTCTTCGTTTTCCGGGGTCTGGGGCAACTCAGCATATTTGAGCACCTCTCTGACCTGCTCGGGTTTCACTTCCTGCAGTCTCGCAGCGCCAAGAGAACCAGCCGGTTTTCTGATAGCTTGAGGTTTGGCAGTCGCCGGTCTACGCTCAATCGGAGTCAGGGGTTTCGGCTCCAGCTCTTCGCCTTGAGCGAAAGCACCATTAGTGGTGCCAACTGCGAGCAGCAATGCAGCCAATCCGACAACACTTTGCTTACGGCTTTTAATCATGTTTTCCCACATCTGTTACTGAAGTGTTCCTTGGTAGTTGGGTACTCAGTTGAGCAATAAGCTCGTCCGGACGGCATAAATTCAATGCGCTCAATCAAGAGACCGAGTACAATCGCCAAGCATACGGCAATCAGCATTCAATTTTCCTGCTGTTTTAACTGTCTTTCAAGCAATATGGACAAAAAATAAGGTTGCTAGGAGGCACAATCTGACAAAAATACCCCCATGTAAGGAGGTAAATCTGCTTGATGGAGCTGCGGATTAGAAAAACGAAAGGTAAAAATGTTGGTTATCATTATGCGGTCACGACGTTTTAGTTAAACGAATTAGTCATATGCAAAGTAGAGCCGCAGCGCTTCAAGCTGCAACATCAACCGTTTTCGACATCGCCATAATCGGCGGAGGCATTGTGGGCGCCGGGATTGCGCAGAATGCCGCTTGCCGAGGGATGTCCGTAATCCTTATAGATAAGGCAGATTTCTCCTCGGGCACGTCCAGCAAGACCACTAAGCTCATCCATGGCGGGCTTCGATATCTCGAGCAATTTCAGTTTCGCTTAACAAGAGAACTGTGTCACGAGCGTGCCCTGCTTGAACATTTGGCGCCCCATCTTGTCAAGGACTTCTCATTCATCCTTCCAATATCAAACAAAGGCAAATTTTTCGGACTGAAAGCCGACATAGGGCTGACGCTGTACGATCTACTCGCGTCAAATGTCAAGGGTACGAGACAACACAAGCGGTTGGCTCAGAAAGATGTGCTCGGTGCATGTCCATCCCTATCCGCCACCAAGGTGTCAGGCGGCTTGCGCTTCCATGACTGCATCACCAACGATACTCGCCTGGTCATCGAGGTGTTGAAATCGGCTGAAAGCCACGGAGCAACCTTAATCAACTATGTCGCCGCGCAGGGTTTTCATTTTGAAAATGATCAGATATCGGCGATCGAATGTCGAGATCGCTCGAGCGGACAAAATCTCACGATTCAGTGCCGGAGCTGTATCAATGCCGCCGGCGTCTGGTCCGACGGTCTCATGAAGCAGCTGGACAACAACTGGCACTCGCAAGTCGCGCCTGCCAAAGGGACGCATATCATGCTCCCCAGCTCATCCTTCGAAACCAACACCGCTCTGTTCTTGCCGACCGATGATGGCAGATACGTTTTCGTGGTGCCCTGGCAGCGAGCACTAATGGTCGGCACCACGGACACCAACTATAGTGGCTCGCTAGATAACCCGGTGGCGACCGAAGACGAGATTCATTATCTACTCGATGTACTCAACAGCTACGGACGGGACGATCGAAAGATCGTTCGCACCGACGTAATCGCGGCATGGGCCGGACTTCGTCCACTAGTCGGCGAAGTGATAGGCGAAGGCGACAACAAGAGTACGAAGAATTTATCGCGCGAACATGAACTATTCGAAGGCAAAGGCGGCATCGTCGGTCTCATCGGTGGAAAGTTGACCAACTACCGGATACTGGCTGAACACGCGGTAGACAAAGTCATACCCAAGCTACCCAGCCAGGTGGCAAGCGCTCTTCATCCTGCCCGAACCGAATCAATAATGTTAGGCGGCTGGCAAAACAAAGACGACTACCTGACCGCTACAGCCGAGATATCCACCCGCGCTCGCAAGAATTCGATTGAGCCGGCCACTATCGATCATCTGATTTCGAGCTACGGCAAAGACGCAATGAAGGTAATCGAACTCGTAGAAGGGGACAGCTTCCTCAATAAGCGCATTTGCCCCGACTTCCCGCAGATCATGGCAGAAGTCGTTTATGGTGTAAAAAACGAGATGGCGCAATCGTTGGAAGATATTCTTTTCCGTCGCATGCGCCTCGGACTGGTTCACCAGGGGCAGTGCCTCGAAGCAGCGTCGAAGGTGGCAAGATGTGTTCAGGCTGTAATGGGATGGGATGAAACTCGCACGGCTGCAGAGCTCAAAGCTCTTGTAAGAACCCTGGAAGAGCATATGAACATACAGCCCGCTATGCAAGGTGAGATGGTGTGAAAGTAAAGGTTCTCGTTCTTGGCAGACTGCTGCAGAGTTTGCACGAAAAGCTCGTAGAACATGCGGAAATCGAATATGTAGATCGCGAAGCGCCACTCGCGCAAGATTTGCTCATGGCGCATCTGAAAGGGAAAGATGCGGTCATAAGCGAGCCTTTGGACACAATCTCGAGCGAATTGATGGACGCCTGCCCGTCGCTAAAACTCATATCGAATCGCGCCGTTGGCTTCGACAACGTCAATCTAATGCAAGCGACACAACGGTCCATCGTCGTGACAAATACCCCCGGCGTGCTCGATGCAGCCACTGCCGATCTGGCGATGGCATTGCTTTTGGCATGCGCAAGACGAATCGTAGAAGCGGATCGGTACGTCAGGCAGGGCAAGTGGACCGGATTCAAGAGCGATCTGATGCTTGGTCCAGATCTCTTTGGAAAAACCGCGGGCATCATCGGCATTGGTCGAATCGGTCAGGCTTTTGCGCAGAGGGCGCGGGCGTTTGGTATTAAGCTAATTTACACTCGCAACTCCCCTCGTGACGAAAAAGATGATAAGTTCAACAACGAATTTCACGCCCAACGCGTCGAGTTGGAAGATTTGCTTCAGAGGGCGGACTTCATCAGCATCCACTGCCCGCTGAATGCACAGACACGGCATCTGCTCGGTCAGGCCGAACTGGATCGGATGAAGCCGGAATGCATTTTGATTAATACCGCCCGTGGTGCCATAATCGATCAGCAAGCGCTGGTATCACATTTAGTGCAGCGCCGAATCCACGCGGCTGGGCTGGATGTATTCGAATACGAGCCGGAAGTTCCGCAAGAGCTGCTGGATCTGGACAATGTCGTTCTGCTTCCGCACATCGGATCCGCCTGTTTCGAGACCAGACGTAGGATGTCCGAGTTGGCGGTTGATGCCGTAATTGCAGCCTTCTCCGGAAGCCGCCCTGAGCACGTAGTTAACGTCGACGCTTGGAATCAAGAAAGCTGGGATCTGATAACAAAAGAGCACCAGGCTGCAACGAATAAATAGGCAAAGATCTTTATTCCTTGGTTTAAACACCATCAAACCAAGGTAGGATCGATAAGATAAGCGCATTTAGCCTCTCGACACCTGGTCCGGCTCCGAGAAATGATCAAGTAGGCGTCCAACCTTGAGCATGGAAAACCAACAGCAAGCAAGTTCTGACAGTGCGCGCTCTCAGAATAAATTACTAAGACTACTCTGGTTCGCGTATTTTTCAGGCCTCTTGATGTGGTTCCTGATGACCTATAACAACACGTTCCAGACATACCTGAAGGATGAACACCTCGCCTACACCAAGGACGGGGCAACTTACACGGCCGATTACTTGATTTACTACAACTCCGGTGTGCTCGCCTGGGACTGCTTGAAAGACAACAAGATCGATATATGGGACCCCAAGGTCCAAAACGATTCGATGCAAAAGCTGGTACCGAACGTCAAACTCGACAAGGTCTTTTATTCGCAATATCCTCCATATCTCAACACTCTGATGATGCCACTGCCATTGGTTCCCATCAAAGACGCCTGGATAATCTGGGAACTGTTCGGATTTGCCGGAATTGCATTCGGACTATATTCACTCCTATCGACGACGCTGTCGGGCAAATTCGAGCGGGCGCTGACATACCTGGCGGTCTTTTCCTCTTTTCCCGCCTGGGTCTGCTTCCGGCTGGCTCAGATGGCGTTGCTTCTTTATCCGGCGCTTGTCTGGTATTGGCTCGCTCTCGAGCGCAAAATGTGGTTCCGGGCGGGACTGTTGGGCGGATTTTGCATGCTCAAGCTTCAGTACGCACCGATTCTATTCCTGACCGGATGCATCTTAGGCGGTCCTCGATTCTTCGCGGGATATGCCTTGATAGGTATGCTCTACCTCATCTCATGCATCGTTGTGGTAGGTCCGACCAACATCATGAATTACCCACAGGCGCTGAAGATGGGCGAACTGAGCGGCGGTCAGATAACCGGCGTCTCTCCTGAGATGCAGCAAAATCTGCGCGGACAGCTCGTAGTACTGCTCGGCAATGACGGCGCTATGGTCCACGGCATCGTCGCTTCGACCTGGCTGGTTGCGACCGTTTTCACAGCATACCTGTGGTGGCGTTACAAACGCTCGATTGAACGCCTGGACGGAGAAGAACAACGCAGAAAGTTTACATTACTTGCATCGGTAACCATAATACTGCAATTGGTGACAAGCCCGCACACACATAAGCAAGACTACCTGCTCATAAGCCTTCCGGCGATCTGGTTGATGTTCCACCTGGTAGGAAGTTACCCAGTGGGTCCTATTGCAGACCCATTAGTAAAGGATAAAAGCCTCGTGCTTTGGCTCAGGTACTTGTTGCTCTCCTTTCCGATTTTGGGCTGGGCCTTCTTTATAGCTGGGCAGATGTTGCCCCTCCCTGTGCAATCCTTCTTCATCTGGGCAATCGTCCTATTGATAGTGATTGCGCTACTCATACGCGATAGAAGCTCATCGAGAAAAGAGAGCGTCTAAAGGATCACGAAGCTCTATCGTTTGCCGCCGAGCGAGTGCTCGCCTCAGTCCTGGTTGCCAGAATCGCTTTGAGATTCATCTATTTCGTCATCAAATACGACACCGCTATTTAGTTTTTGCTTTTCGCGCCTTCGGGATGCTGTCCTGTAAGCGTTGCTCAAACGAGGGATTGTTTTACCCCCCTTACCGCCAACTGTTTTCACAGCGGGCTCTACCTTCGTCGAGATCGTTCTCCTGTAGTTATCGACCTCTTGCGCTTCCGCGACAATCGAAACATAGTTATTGTAGCGATTGATTGACACTGAAGATGGTGCGGCGTCTCCATTGACGTGTTGCGGCATATCATCATCCTCTAAGATGCTTTCAATAACTTTACAGTCCTGCTCGACCAAATGTAAACAATTGGAGAACTTGCATTCGTTTGACAGCGCGGCGATTTCAGGGAATTGCCACATCACATCCATCGGCATTGGATACTTAATCTCCTGAAGATTGAATCCTGGAGTATCCGCGACCCATGTCGGCTTATCCGGATAGAGAGACGAAAGGACCGGATAGAGCTTGCTGTATGTCGTCGTCTGTCGTCCGACGCCATAGTCATGGTCCATAACGCCTATCTTCAGATTGAGCCCTGGATCCAGTTTATTCAAAATACTGGACTTCCCAACACCAGAAGGTCCAGCAAAAACAGTGATTTTGCCCGCTAAGAGATTGTAGAGCTGTTCGAATCCCATACCGGTTTTCGCCGACATCAGGACGACGTCGTAACCCAGCGATTCATAAATTCCCCGTAAGGTCTCAGAACGATTGACCTCGATGAGGTCACATTTGTTAAAACACAAGATTGGCTTGGTGCCTGGCAATTCGAGTTGAAAGTGAACAATGTAACGGTCGCACCAGAGCTGGTTCCACTCAGGTTGGCGAACTGCCTGTACAATTACAACCTGGTCCACATTGGCCAGTGGTGGTCTGGACAAGATACTCCACCGATCTCGGCACCCGGTTATTGTCGCGGTGCCCTGCTCAAGATCCACGTCGACCAGCTCGACACGATCGCCAGTAAGGATAGAGACGCGCTCTTTCTTAAGGCGCTTGCGGGCCTGACATTGTAACGAGGCCATCGAATGCGGTTCAAAGACTAAGTAACCGCCGGCATGGCTTCTGAGTACAGTTCCTACGGTCATAAACCTAGAGCAAAAACCCCATTATTGACTGGCGAAAAAAAAATGATTGACTTAAGGATACAACAATACGGCGCTCGAACCATGAACGGAAACGGAAACACCGACCTCAGCCACATTCGCAATATAGCAATTATTGCTCACGTCGATCACGGCAAGACGACGCTGGTAGACGGATTTTTGCACCAATCCGGCGTATTTCGGCAGAATCAGGATGTGGCCGTTTGCGTCATGGATTCCAACGATCTGGAGCGAGAACGCGGCATTACGATTCTTGCCAAAAACACTGCTATAAACTACAAGGACCATCTGATAAACATTGTTGACACTCCCGGACACGCGGATTTCGGCGGAGAGGTCGAACGTATCCTGGGTATGGTCGACGGCGCGATCCTTGTCGTCGACGCAGCTGAAGGCCCGATGCCCCAGACCCGCTTCGTATTACGCAAGGCTCTGGAGCGAGGACTGCGCCCTCTCGTGGTCATCAACAAAATTGACAGACCCAACATCGACCCACATCCGGCAGTCGATAAGGTCTTTGATCTCTTTGTCGAACTCGGTGCCGACCACGATCAGCTCGATTTCCCCTACATATTCGCCTCTGGCGTCAAGGGCATAGCCACGAAAGATCCGGACAACGACCCCGGCGAGAATCTCACTCCACTCATGGACATGATTCTTGAACACTGCCCGTCACCCGAAGGCAGCATTAACGCGCCGCTCAAGATGCAGGTCAGCATCCTCGACTACAGCGATTATCTCGGTCGTATTGCAATCGGCAGAATCTATGCAGGTTCGATCAAACCGGGAACAGAAGTAGCGCTTCTCACAGAAACCGACCAGCGAATAACCGGCAAGATCACAAAGCTATTCACGTTCCACGGTCTCAAGCGCATCGAAGCCGATGAAGCATTCGCCGGCAATATCGTAGCAATTGCAGGTTTTGCGGACGCCAATGTGGGCGACACCATATCTGATGTCACAGTGACGGAAGCGCTGCCTCGCATAAAGGTAGACGAGCCAACGATGAAGATGTCGTTCCTCGTCAACGACAGCCCATTTGCCGGACAGGAAGGCAAGTTCGTGACTTCAAGACAGTTGCGCGCCCGACTCTTCAAAGAGCTCGAGACCAATGTCAGCATGAGGTTAGCTGAGACGGACAATACAGATACATTCATTGTCAGCGGTCGCGGCGAACTTCACCTGGGAATCTTGATCGAGACGATGCGTCGCGAAGGATTTGAATTCCAGGTATCCAGACCCGAAGTAATTCTCAAAGAGATCAATGGAAAAGAGTGCGAGCCATTTGAAAAGCTCGTCATCGACGTACCGGACGAATACACCGGAGCCGTCATGCAAGCACTCGGGTCGCGCCGCGGCGAGCTTCAGAATATGAATGTAGAAGGCAGCACCGCGCTCCTCGAGTTCGTCATTCCTACCCGTGGTCTTATCGGATTCCGTTCGGAATTTCTGCGCATGACCAGAGGCAACGGCGTAATGACGCATGCCTTCATCAACTATAGACCGTACTGCGGAGACATCGCCAGGCAGCGCAATGGTGTGCTTATCGCATGGGAAGAAGGTGTATCGACAGCGTACGCCATTCAGCAAGCAGAAGATCGCGGCGTATTTTTCATCATTCCCGGTACCAGAGTATACGGCGGCATGGTTGTCGGAGAAAACAGCAGAGCGCAGGATCTGAGCATTAATGTCTGCAAAACCAAAAAGCTTACAAATATGCGCGCTGCTAGTGGCGAAGTCCTCGTTGCCTTACAGGCACCGGCGGATATGAACCTCGAAAAATGCCTTGAGTACATTCAAACAGATGAATTGGTCGAGGTTACCCCGGTCAACGTCAGAATGCGCAAGCGTCAGTTGAAAAAATAGTCTGCAAATTCAACATCTAGCTTCTCGCTTGCTGCTTGATCAACTGCGCAAGCAGCTGCTTTTGCGCGGTGAATTTGGCGAAGTCTTGTGCCGAGACTTGAAATCGACGAGCAAACAACTCACCCGAATCTCGGATTCTTGCAGCATTTCGCAGGTCGTGCTGCGCGAGGTAGACCTCGATGACAATCGAGTGCGCCGCGAAGGCGGACGCTCCAACAGCAGTCTTGATATCGCGCTCGGCTTCTAGCAATCGAAATCCTTCTTCGCAATTCTTCAATCCGTCAGTGGTGTTGTGGATTTGAATCTGTGTGACTCCCAGATGTACCAGACCCTGCCCTCGCAAAGCACGGGCCTTAGGTAGAAAATCATTGGATTCGTCGGTCACCGATTGAAGCGAGGTCAAACATTTGCGATAGCATTTCATTGCTGTCTTCATGTCGCCAGACGCACGATACAGATCGCCTCTAAAAACACACCGCTCCGCCATTAGCGTCGATCCAGGAAACGCCTGATTGGCGACGCGATCCCCTGCGTCCAATAGGCGAATAATTTCATTTGTGATGTGAGATTTCGATTCTGCTACTTTCGCGTGGACAATCCCATCCCTGATGGCAATCTCGTCTGATGCAAAACCCAGGAGTGAGTCGATCTCGAGTGCCTTTTGGAGCCAATTTGCTGAGTCGGAAAATCGCCCGAGCACATAACAACTGCTGCCGATTACCTTGTATGCTTCAATCAACTTTGGTGAGGTGGCGCCAATCTGCTTTATATACCTTTCCACAAGCCAGGGACCCAAGGTAACCACCCGTTTGTGGTCCTGTCTCTGACTGGCAAGATCAAACTGCCTTAACTTAACACTCACAGACGGATCAGTTATCGCGTAAGGATCGGGAACGAAACTAATGTGACGAAACTCACGGGACAGTCTCTTCGCGACCTCAGATCGGACGGCTGGACACCGATCGATTATGAGCTCGCGTAAACTTGGGATGGATGCTAGTTTACGAAGGATTTGTTCGTCAATGTCAGTACCACTCACATTCAGATATTGCAACGACTTGTGTGCTAACAGTGGGGAAACATCCACATGCTCAAAAGAATTGCCCTGAATAACAAGCTGTCTCAACGATTTCATGGATGATACCGCCTTTAGTGCTGCGGCAAATAACTCACCATTTTCGGAGAGCTCCAAAGTTTGCGCCGAAGAATACTTCTTGATAGTGGATAACATTTCAGCCGTCAGCGTGCCTTTCAATTCGACATTCTTTGTGTGCGAACCGACTCCATTCAACTTTGAAGTTGAATGCTCCCCTGAAGCCTTTCCAATCTTGGATTCGAGTGCCTTGTCAGTTAATGCGTCACGAGTGTTGACGACACCATCAAACTCTACGCGAGCACGAGAGGGACCCTTATCGCCCCTGAAAACAATCACTATAACGAGCCAAAACAAGACAATAGATGCAGCTGAAAGGGCAAAAATTTTCTGCCTCATTCCGAAGCTCGATCGATGTTTTTCAGGTCCCAGCAATGGAGAATCTGGTTCCTCTGTGACTAAGGGCACCTCTTCAATGCTCAACGATTCAAGAACATTAAGAACATCTTGCAGGTGCGGGCGCTCCGCTCGATCTTTTTTAAGTAAACCATCAATTGTGTCGATCAGCTCTGGAGGCAGGTTGCCGACGTGGGTATCGATAGAATCCGGGACTTCCGATTGGTGCATCATCAGTGTTTTCATCACTGTATCACCCGATAGTGGCGGTTTTCCAACTAGCGTCATCCACATCGTGCAACCCAGAGAGTAACCATCAGACGCGGGCGTTAACTGTTCTGCGCGGGTCTGCTCCGGACTCATGAAGAGCGGGCTTCCGATGACACGGCCTGTCGCCGTAAGTCTTCCGTACTCCTCAGCATTCAGCTCTATTCTTTTTGCTATGCCAAAGTCGAGAATCTTCGCGACTAATCCATTCGCTTTGTCGTCGAAGGTAACGATGTTCGCGGGCTTAACATCGCGATGAATTATCCCAATTTCGTGAGCATGGATAAGAGCCCTAGCAACCTGAATAAAAATCCGAACAAAATCATGCAGCGACAATGGTCCCGCTCTGTCCACGCGATCTTTGAGAGATTCGCCACGAACCAACTCCATCGCCAGATACGGCTTGGATTCATAAACACCAAAGTCGTAGATAGCAGCGATATTCGGATGATTCAACATAGCGGCAAGCCGAGCTTCGGTTTGAAAACGAATCAAATCTTCCTCTGAAATTGAATTTGGAATCAGCACTTTCAGCGCGACTACATTTTGGAGCGAGACGTTCTTCGCCTCGAACACTCTTCCTTTTCCGCCTTCGGCAATCACCTTCAGTATTTCGAATCGACCAAAAACAGTCGAGCCAACCGAGAAATCGGCACGGTTGACTTTCTGCGTAACGTCATTACCCGACTGCACTTAATCGCCACCTTCGGCCGCAGAGATACTGAGTACAGGCAACGCCCTTACCTAATCTTCTTTACCCAGGTCGACGTAACCGTAGTCGCAAAGGATTTTGGGGCGTTCGTGTCCAGCCAGCGCAATATAAAGCGGCCGTCCGCGCCCTGAATAGTCTATTGCGGGCGAATACTATCTTGCTTTAACCCTGACAGAGCTCAGCAGCCCGTGACACGCTGTGAACTAAGACAGAATACTGTCAGAGAAGCACCAGCCTCACACGTGTATGACCCTCGACGCAGATGGTCTTCTTCGAAATCGCGGCGCCTTGGTAGCAAACATCGTGCGATTATATTGCTCGTCGAATGTGACCACCGGCTTTTTCCAACTTTTCGACTGCCTCAACAGCCGAAATCTCGAGCAACAGCATTACTATCGCGGTCTTAGCGTGCCAGTCCACTTCGATGAGAGCGCTCTCGCACTTGTCAGATGGAGCGTCTGTGGCTTGCTGAACGATTCGAATAGCGCGCTTGCGGAGTTTTACATTTGTTGCTTTGACGTCTACCATCAGGTTTTCATAAACCTTACCCATTCGCACCATTGCCGCGGTGCTGATCAAGTTCAGAAGCATCTTCTGCGCTGTTCCTGCTTTCAGACGGGTCGATCCGGTCAGCGGCTCGGCTCCGGTAACTGCTTCTAAACAGATATCACAATGACCAGCAAGAGCTGACCCACCAACATTCACAATGGACGCGGTCGCGCAGCCAACTTCGCGAGCATAATCCAACGCACCGATCACATATGGAGTCCGCCCACTGGCTGCTATTCCGACAACGACATCCATGGACGACAAGCCGCGGGCTTTCAGATCGATTCGGGGCTGTTCTCGATCATCCTCAGCCCCTTCGATGGAAGAGACCAAAGCAACCTCGCCTCCAGCGATTATGCCTTGCACCGTATCTGATGTCACACCAAAAGTAGGTGGACATTCGCTCGCATCGAGAACGCCCAGTCGACCACTGGTCCCAGCGCCAACATAAATCAGCCTACCGCCCTTCTGCATGCTATCAACGACAATATCGACAAGAGCAGACAACTTATCAAGCGTGGGGTCCACCGCCGGCGCCACCAAATGGTTTTCTCCATGCAAAGTCTTAATCAGCTCGACCGTGGAGAGGCTATCCAATTTCATCGTACGCGGATTGCGCTGCTCCGTCTCTAGCTTGGAGAGTTCTTCACCAAGTGCGATATCCTTTGAAGTCATTGCCTTGTGCCCCTTTTTTACGAAGCTCATAGTCTACCGACGTTGAGTCCGCACGACAAGATTATGGAATACACTCGGCAACAAGCAGCAACAGTTACGGTGTGCAGTACAAAAGGACATCACGCTAGTGAGAGCTACCAAAAGAGATACGCGCCATTTTGTCGCACTGCGGTTCGGATGGTCAACTAATTCACTGAACAAAACGGCGAGTTAGCAAACATCTTCAAAAGCTGCTATGGAAGAGGCCGCAGCTCCTCGTAAATTGGTTCTGCCTTTTCTGGTTTCTTGTCACAATTCAGAATGTCAGCGTGTGTCTACAATGCGGTCTTCACCGAATCAACATCCAGATTTGGTGCAGTTCAAATGACGCGCACAGCCAGCTCGATTCCGGACCCAGCCAGCGGCAACTCATCTGCCTGCAAAAGAGCACCTGCGCACTCTACACGCTGATTGCCGCATTCCACATCCTTATCGACAAGATTATTGAGTTTGATATCAGCCGCTGCAATATATTTTGGCAGAACTTCTAAATTTGCCACTCCTCTCCAGTCTAGCCCCTGTCCGTTGCAATTGGTTTGCCAGTGCCAGACAATCAAGCTGCATGGGAAGGTGTGGTTAAGATGAATAGCATTGGCGAGTACCGCTCGTGCAGGCTCAACATGCAAGTTACTTAACGCCGCTATGACGAGATTACATTTCTCCATTTTAACCTTGGTCGAGTCTTCATCATTCTGCTTGTATTGCTGCAACTCATCGATTGCCTTTTCTCAGGCAGCGACAGTTGTCGTGGTGCTTTTAGCTGATTCGTCGAATTGTCATAACGCCAAACACGAAAACCAGTAAAGCGTTTCAAAAACTCACTAAAGTAAAAGCTCAGCACAAAATCAAGCAACTTCCAAAACAAACTTTTCGATTTGGGCACAGCCCTAAAATCTGGTCTAATACGGGAAAACAGACACAATGCAGCCGCTTGCTCATGATCATTAATCCAATTGGTTGATCGCGCCGAGCAAGGGAAACATCTACGAGAACTTGAAAGAGCACCTGGCCTGGATGCACTTAATAAACGCACTTTTCAGACTGGCATTAACCGCCGGCGGTGCTCAGCAGTTTTGCATCTCGTTTATGAACAATCTCGCGCAGGTAAAACTTCACCATCTCGTCCGGAGCGCCATCCGCCACTACTCGTCCCTTATGCATCACGATGACACGATTACACAATTGCTTTACCATTCGCAAATTGTGAGAAACGAAAAGCACAAGATTGGCAGAGTTGATAAGGTTCGTCATTCGGTCCAGCGCTTTGTCTACAAATCGTTCGTCTCCGGTGGAAAAGACCTCGTCAATCAGTAAAATGTCTGGACGAATGGATGTTGCAATCGAGAATGCCAGTCGTGATACCATTCCAGACGAATAGTATTTAACGGGCACATCAATGAATTCCTCGAGCTCTGCAAATTGGATAATCTCACTCTCGACAGTCCTCAAGTCCTTTTGAGCGCGACCAAGCATCACCCAATTGATGAGAATGTTCTCTCTGCCTGTAAGTTGAATATCAAATGCAGTGCCTAGCTCGATAAGGGGCGTAATCCGACCGGTGATCTCTAGGTGACCCTCGTGTGGCGAATAGATCCCGCTTATCGCTTTCAAGAGAGTCGATTTTCCTGCGCCATTCAGACCGATGATTCCGACGACTTCGCCGCCTTGGACTTTCAAATCGATTCCATTCAGCGCATTGAATCGCAGTTCCGTATCTCTTTGAGGACGCACGCCTAGCCGCTTCAATAGAGTCTCCTTCAGGCTCTGCGAGCAGTTACCGTACTTGGAGAATTGCAAGGTGACTTTAGACAGGAGTATTTTGGGCTTCAACCGTTTACACCTAGAGTCGATAAATAATATTTGGCGCGCGCCACAAGTAGATAAAGACTCCAATTACGGTAGCAAGCAGCGATAGTGACCAGACGATACAGCATTCTTGAATAGAAGGCATGGAGCCTGTGCAAATCAAATCCCGGTAAAGATTGAGGAAGTGCACGAAGGGATTGTAGTGATACCATCCCTGGAGACGCGATGGAATTGATGTTACAGGATAGAGAATCGGGGTGAGGTAAAAGATGCCACCAAAAGCGACACCAACAATATGAGCCACATCGCGGAAATAAACTGTCGTAACTGAGAGTATGATTGTCATACCGAGTGTGAATACTAGTGTCGGCATTATTGCAATCGGAAGAGCAAGCAAGGTGGGATGGCACTGAAGACCAATGATTGCACCGAGCAATACGAGAGCGAAGAGACTAAAACTGAAGTTGCAAAACTCGGTCCCGACAAGGACAAGAGGAAAAACAAGCTTCGGTATAGGCATCTTCTTCAGATACCCGTCCGCCTCCACAAGGGCACCACAGCCAGCCACCATTGTCGAACTCATAAAAGTCCAGGGCAGCAGTCCGCTAAAAACATAAAGAGCAAAGTCGCGTGGATCTTTGTGGAAAAACAGCGAAAAAACCAGCGTCATGATTGTCATCATCGCCAGTGGATTGAGCAAGCTCCAGAGGAATCCCAGCAATGATCGCTGATAGCGACGACGCAGATTATTGACCACGAGCGTCGGAACACAGGCCCGGTAATTCCACAGTGCGCGCAGCTCCGTCGCGGCGCGCGAAACAAGCGATTCTCGGTCGCTATGCCTGGTGAATGCTGAGTTTAAACCGACGACTTGAGGCATTGCTCAATTGTAGACCGAAGCTCGTTTGCTGCGGTTTAAGCCAATTCAATACGCGACATGTCCATGGAGCCGAGTATTAAATATGCGCTGCATAGAGAATGACCAACGTAAAGCAGGATCGTCGTTCTATCCTTCTTGGCTCGGTCCGAGGGCGTAACGGAGACGCTTTACGGCAGTAGAACCAATGGAGACTGCAACCGCGACTGCTATCTCTGCCCCTAACTGGTCAGCGCGTACCGCGCCGCATCATGTTGTCTAGCTTATCGAGAGCCTCGGCCAGTGAGACTCGCTCAAAGTAGTTGAGACTGCCGTCCGACATCGTGAAGGCTGATTTGGCTCGTTTGATCCTGTCGAGTTCGCCCTGCAATCGCTTGACTTCACTCCCGTTCAATTTTCCTGTTTTGATGCCTTGTCGCATCAACAGTTCCACATTCTGTTGCCGCCTGTCTATATCGCTCCATGCAAAGCTTTGCCCTTTCATACGCAGGTCGATCTCGGCATTGAGTCTATCGAGATCGTGGACTAGAGACTCGGTTTCCTCTAGATCAAAACCACCTTGGGAATGGGCGAAAGCGATTTTAGCTTTCTGAATCCTGTCTACCTCTGATTTCAGGGTGTTGCCGATGTCGGAAGTCAGTTTTTTCGTCACCAAGCCATCCGCAATGCGCTTGGACGTTTTCGAAATTCCTTCATCGAGACCGGTCCAACGAGTCGTCGATGCGGCAAGTGTCGCATCGATCAATTTGGTGAGCTTGTCCAGCTCAGTCTTGATCGTTGCCGATTCGGCGTAGCTCAAACCATCGCCGGAATATCTGAAGCTCAACTCGAGCCGTGAGATATCTTCGAGCTTCGAGGTAAATTTTTCGATTTCATCGAGACTGCAGGTACCGTCGACAACCGCATTCGCTAACTTCCTGTCGATCTCCTCCTGGATGCGCGAGATGCTAGGTAAATCTACCTTCGTGTCGTGCATGCTCGACTCTATATTAGCGGCAAGCTTTTCAAGCCAGAAGGAAAGCGTGACCGCCTCTCCCCGGCTAATGCCACCGTCAGCGGTGTAATCCCTTTCCATTCCCCGGATCCTGGCAAGTTCTTTTCTCAAATCGACAGCTTCAGCATTAGTCAAGTTGCCGTTGTTGACACCAGCTGCGATTCGAGCTTGTAGTTCGGACACACGCTTGTTCAAGTCCGGAGACGCAATTTCGGAATCTCTGAGTTCTTCGTTAAGCGATGTTTGAAAGTCCTTCCAGTCCTTCAGCAATGCAACTGCGGCGGAAGCCCTCAATCTACCACTGAGACCGTTAAAACTGTTCTCCTCCGTCCGGATACGCGACAATTGCCCCTTCAAACTGCTTGCTTCCGATTCGGTCAACTTACCGGAAGCGATGCCCTCGTTGAGCTGTTCGTTGAGAGCAGTCTTCAGGTCTTCGAGACTCTGGCTGTGAGTACTGTCGTGAATGCCATGCTCGACTTTCGCCGTGAGCTGTTGAAACTCAAGAGCGATCATCAGTCGGTCTCGATCGATGGACGAGCTGGAGGAAGACGCGGTCAAACTGGCTTTTTTTTGGGAAATCACGTTGAAATCATCCAACAGTTTTTTCGCTTCCAGCAGAGAAAGATTTCCAGAGGTGGCACCATATACAATGCGATCATCGAGGTTGAGTTCGAGCACGTTGAGCTTGGGAACTTCTACTGTACGGTCATGCAGACTGTCCGAGAGCTTCTGTGTGAGTTGCTCAATCGAGGTGGCTACCAACAGACTTTCATCAAGCGGATAAGGACGATCATCACCGCCGTGGTCGTAGTTGCGCCATTTCGTCGAAATACGTTTCAATTCGGCGGACAAGAGGCTGGCTTCGGAATCGCTCAACCTTCCTTTCGCCTGCGCGGTTGAGATGCGTCGATCGAGAGTATCCAGTCGTTCGTTGATACCAGGCGAAGAATTGCCCAGATCAACCAGTCGGCGATTGACGGCGCTGGATAACTTTTCCAGCTCCAGAGCGAGTGCTTTCTTCTCAGCTTGGGTGATACTGGCATCAGACTGGGAGGAAGAAGTTTGCAGACTATCAAGCTGCAGGAGTTGCTCCTTGAGCCTGTATGCCTCGCCAAGAGTCAATTTGCCTGACACCAGCCCGGCGGCGATTTTTTCTCTGATATATTGTTTTCTCAGGGTAAAATCGTGCGAGATCACGGTCGAAGTCGTGGCGAACTTCTCGACAGACGTAGACAACTTTTCAAGATCCAGAGCCAACTCCAGCGTCTCGAAGCTCGTCAATGGTCGGCCGAATCGCTTGAGTTGCGATTCTCGATCCGAGATACGCTGAAACTCCTGTTTCAAATCCTTGGCTTCTCGCTCATCAAGTTTTCCTGACGAGATGCCGTCGCTGATGCGTTTTTCCAATTCAACTTGCAACTTATCGATGCTCGGAAGTTGATACTGCCGGTCATGCATCGTCGATTCCAGCCGCGAGCTTAAAGCATCAAGAGAAAGCGCTAGCTGCAAGGAGTTATGGTCGGAAGGAACAGCGCCATCAGCACCGTACGACCCCTTCAGCAGTTTGATTCGGTTTAACTCATAAGTAAACTCATTTGCTTCCTGATCGGTAAGTCTTTTAGAATGACGAGCATCTGCCAATCGCGCTTCGATTTCATGAATTCGGGCATCTAGATCTGCACCAGATATGGTGCGATCACCGAGCGATTGCTCGAACTGCCGACTTAGAGTATCAAGTTGAAACAGGAGCTTCAAACTCTCCCAGGTGGACAGGTTACCCGATGTCGACTTGAAAGTCGCTTCCAGGTCGCTTATCTTTTCCAGCTCGTCATAGAACGGTTGCGCTTCATTGCGAGTCAAGCGGCCGGCGCTAACCGCATCCTTGACTCTGCGCTCCAGCTGCGCCTGACGCACATCCACATTTCCGACCGAAGCGGCAGAATTGAATAACTTCGAGATGTCCGTCGCCTTCGCAGGAGAATAATCTGCACCAGAAAGCGTTAGAGTAAGAGCCAAAACACAGGCGGGCCAAAAGCGGTACATGTTATCCTCCACCGGTTTTACGAGCCGGACTCAACCGACAGCATCTATGAGGGCGCTTCGGCTGTCGAGAGATCAAATCCTCCACTGCCCACTTTGCAACACCGCTCCGAGAAGCGCCTTATTTTACTTTGAACGGCCCGAATATGTAATTCGATATATGGCGCCGCAACGATCGTCGGAGACCAAAAGCGACCCATCCGGCATGACGCAAACGTCGACCGGGCGCCCCCATGCATCACCCTCGCCGGGAGCAATAAAGCCATCCATGAATGTTTCGTACTTTTTCGCCTTGCCGTTTTCCAGAGTCACCATGGTGATCCGGTAGCCAAGCTTCTTGCTGCGATTCCAGCTGCCATGCTCGGCGATAAAAATGTTGCCTCGATACTTCTCGGGAAACATGTTGCCGGTATAAAACCGCAATCCAAGCGACGCGACATGTGGTCCGAGCGGCATAGCCGCCGGCACGAATTGCAGCCCTTTCGGCGCCTTCACTCCAAACTCCGGGTCAGGCACGCTCAAGCCATACCGATAAGGAAAGCCGAAGTGCAGCCCCTTGCTCGTCGCGCAGTTGAGCTCATCCGGGGGCAGGTTATCACCCAGCCAATCACGACCATTATCGGTAAACCAGAGATTTTTCGTTCTGGGATCCCAGTCCATCCCCACGGTATTACGAATGCCTTTAGCAAAAATCTCCGGCGAAGAACCATCAGGTCTTACCCTGGTAATGCTGGCAAAACGCGCATCATCAGGGCGTTCGCAGACGTTGCACGGAGCGCCGACCGGAACGTAAAGCCAGCCATCAGGTCCGAAGCGAATATATCGGTTGCCGTGCCATTCATCTTTAGGTAACTTATCGTAGACAACCACGCTTCGCGCCATCGGCTTCAACTGTGTTTCGATTTTAGGAAACTTCAGAATCCGACCGACTTCGCCGACGAACAGATCTCCATTTAGGAAAGCCACACCATTCGGTGCTTTTAAGCTATTGGATAGGACCACTACCTCATCGACTTTATAGTCATGGTTGCGATCGGGCAGCGCGTATACGGTGTTGGCGCCAATACTGCCCACATAGAGCGTGCCCGTGTCGCTAAGAGCCATTTGGCGCGCGTTCGGCACCTGGTCGCAGTAGACACTTACTTGGAATCCAGGTGGCAGTTTAAGTTTATCTATAGGGAGAGCCGCAACTCCTGGCTGTCCGCAGGCGGTCAGCATGATAAGCAGCAGAATGGCAGTGAGAAATCTAATCATTGCAACACTTTGACAGGGACGACAGAGCGCGCAAACGCCCGCCCAACTTTAGCAGCCTGCCATCGAGTGTGCAATTATTCAGGGAGAAACAGCCAACAGCGAATATATAATTGGTATACGACCTCTGGCACAAATCGGACGGGAGTATGGTTCGTAAAACCCTACCTGGTGGTGGCTGGCAAGCGATCAGGTATACCTTCAATAAAGCTCTGGAAGTCGGACCATTGCGTCTGTGGAGACGGATGCGCGCGCGCAACGCTTGTAAGACCTGTGCGCTCGGAATGGGCGGCGTGGACGGCGGCATGGTCAATGAAGCCGGGCACTTCCCTGAGGTCTGCAAGAAGAGTTTGCAAGCGCAGGTTGCCGATATGGTGGGGGCATTACCCGCCGACTTCTTCGATCGCAATGACCTCGACAGCTTGCTCAAGTTAACGCCCAAGCAGGCGGAAGATGCTGGACGAATAAGCTATCCTGTGATTCTCAATCCGGGTGCCACCAAGTTTAGAACCATTTCTTGGGCTGACGCCATCGAACTCGTCGTCCAGAAGATTCAGCAGACTGCGCCTGGAGAGGCGGCTTTTTATGCCTCTGGACGTTCATCCAACGAAGCAGCATTTTTGCTCCATTCTTTCGCGCGATTTTTCGGCAGCAATCACACAATGAATTGCTCGTATTACTGCCATCAAGCATCTGGCGTCGGTCTGAAGATGGCGTTCGGTACTAGCACTGCCACAGTACAGCTCGAAGATCTTGCCGAGGCCGACCTCGTTTTTCTAACTGGAGCCAATCCTGCATCCAATCACCCGCGATTGATGACTCAACTGGCAAATCTTAGAGGTCGTGGTGGTGAAGTGATTGTCGTCAACCCGATTCGGGAGTCAGGGTTGGAAAAGTTCTTCGTCCCGTCGCAGTTGAAATCGATGTTGTTCGGCTCTGAAATCGCATCGCTATATATACAACCAAAAGCTGGTGGCGACATCGCATTTCTGATGGGTGTACTGAAACAGCTCCAAGAAGATGACCTTATCAACCTCGAATTCTTATCGACGCACACTGAAGGATCGGAAACGGTTTTGCAGCATGCGACCGCCATTAGTTGGGACGAGATAACGAATTCCAGCGGTGTCGATCGCGATTCTATACGTGCTACTGCACAAAAACTAGCAAAAGCAAAAGCCGCGATCTTTGCCTGGGCAATGGGTCTCACGCACCACCAGTGGGGCGTGGAAAACGTTCTTGCGCTCTGCAATGTCGCTATGGCAACAGGTCATGTAGGCAGAAAAGGGGCAGGTCTGATGCCCATCCGGGGTCACTCTAATGTGCAAGGGATAGGCTCCATTGGATTCACTCCGGCGCTTCAAGAAAGCATCCTCAAGGCTTTAGAAAAGGCCTACGGCAGCAAAGTGGTGTCAGAGGCAAAACCCGGTTACGATACATTTACCATGCTGGAGGCGGCTGAAGCTGGCAAGCTCAAATTCCTTTTCAATCTCGGCGGCAACTTGTGGGGTTCCAATCCCGATCTAAATTGGGCCGGTCGCGCGATGAACAGTGTCGATACAACAGTCTATCTTTCGACAAAGCTAAACCCCGGGCACTTCCATGGGAGAGGTCAGACAACAATTATTCTTCCTGTATTCGCCCGAGACGAAGAGCCACAGCCTACGACGCAGGAATCGATGTTCAACTATGTCCGGCTGTCAGAGGGCGGCACCGCCAATGATGGTCTTCAGGGCATGCTCAGATCAGAATCGGATATCATCTGCGATATCGCCAGCGGTGTCTTGCACGACGGGCCAATCGATTGGAATCGATTGAAAAATCTTAAGGAAGTGCGAAAACTAATTGCGGAGATCATTCCAGGATGGCAGTCAATCGCCACTATAGACGATACCAAGAAAGAATTCACTATACCGGGACGTATCTATCACACTCCAGTCTTCAATACCGCCAGCGGCAAAGCGATCATGTACGAGACACCACTGCCGAAGATGGATCCTAACACTTTGACGATGATAACAATTCGCTCGGAAGGACAGTTCAATACCGTCGTCTATGAAAATCCCGATATCTATCGAGGCATTCCCCACCGCATGTGCGTCATGATGTCAGAAGAGGACATCGCGCGTCTGCACCTGAAGGACGGACAGCGGGTCACCGTCAACGGCGAAGCAGGCAGCCTCGACAACATCGAAGTGGTGGCCGGCAAGATTAGACCTGGTGTTGTCGCCATGTTTTATCCGGAATCTAATGTATTGATCAAACCCCGCCTCGATCCGAGATCCAAGACCCCCGCCTTCAAGAGCGCTCCCGTAACGATAAGCACCTGATTTCAGCGAGTATTGGATACCGACGCGTCGACTTGTGATGGAACCAAGGAGACACCATATCAGCGCGTAGTACTGTCTTTCAGAAACAGAAGA
Organism: uncultured Candidatus Obscuribacterales bacterium; assembly: GCA_964418155.1. Lineage (GTDB taxonomy): Bacteria > Cyanobacteriota > Vampirovibrionia > Obscuribacterales > Obscuribacteraceae > JADYXR01. The sequence continues at coordinate 101,734 of CAYQKX010000012.1, forward strand.
GGCGACTTGATGTTTGAGGAAGATGAGGCGCCTGCTTAATCAACGAGAATCAAGGGGTGAATCGACGACTAGAATCCAGTCAAGATCTGAATCCTACTTGCTCTGACTGTCCTTCTTGATCTGTTTATCCAATTCTCGAATGTCTTTCTTGGTCTTGTCGACCTCTTTCCTCATTTCCGAATTGAGACTCTTCGTCGCTTTTTCTACAGCCTGAATGTGATCCTGTAGAATCTGTGCAGCCTTAGCGATGTCATAATTGTTGAATTTCGGTCCCTGGGTGACAGCTGCAATTCCTTGCAAATCCTGCGAGAACGTCGTCAACGAATCAGATATAGTCTTCATATCAGTCTTCGCTTGATCGCTTGCATCATCCGGAAGTACCAGAGCGCTTACCTCGGTCTGCGTCATCTTCATCAAGTCGCTTAACTGACTCTGGAAATAATCAAGAAATTTCTGCCGAGGAGGTAAGAAACCACCCATTGCCATCATTCCCGATGGGCTTGGAATAGCTGGAATGATGATTGGCCCGATAACATCAGGCTCTCCGACGACCACCATATTTTGCCTTTGAACTTCGATGAAAATGTCGAAGGCCGATCGCTTCATGTGATGAAGGGTTTTGGTCAAATCTTTGATGCCGGTCTCTAGTGCAAGGGCTTCATCTTGAACATGTCCCTCAAGAGATTTCTTTTGCTCCAACCCGGAGTCGCTAGAAGCGGAGGTCGAACTTGGTGTGTCACCAGGACCCGCGTCATCAGCTGATGCAGGACATGCACAACCAATACAGACAACTGCGGACAAGGCGATCTTAGTGACGAGATTGAAAGTCAAGACGGTTCCCTCCGTTGCTCAAACTTGATTTTAGATTGCTTATGGTTTTTTGTCATTTTCATCGGATCTATTGTCAACAACACTTTGCTCGATATCAGCCGACGATGACAAGGGATGTTCTGGATTGGAGAGGGAAGACTCTCTGGCGGCCGGCTCGAGGTCGTCGTCAGAGAGTTTTAAAGTTGCTCCGCCTTCTTCGACTATTGGATTGGGGCACGCCTGATCTTGTGCCGATAACAATCCCGCGCTCGCGTCGTCAGCGACAACCGACCGGAGAGGACGACGCTCATTCGGAAAACCTAACTCTTCTTTTGGAGTGTTGTTCAACAAGCTTCGATAGACATGAGTTATTGTGAATTTGGAGAAAACATGAGCAGGAATTGCGCCGACCAGGAAAAACAGAGGAGAAAGGCCTTCTATGATGCCGAGTACTAGGAACAGCAAGAACAATTCCCACATCGCACCAGATGTTATTGCAGCGCTCGCCTTGAGCGCTTGAATAGGACCACATCGGTGCTCGACCAGGAAGTATGGATAGAATGCGAAAAGCAAAGCAACAATTATTCCTGGTATGACGAAGAAGAGAGTTCCCATGACCACGAGAATGACGAAAACAACGGTGGCGGCCAGGAATGCCCAGAATTTACCGGCCGGTGCCCAGAGATGATCGGAATTTACTTCCAGACCGTCGTATATTCGAAGCTGAACATTGATCAGACCAAGGGTCATAATCGTCTTTATGAAAAATCCAGCAAAGGTAAGTACAAATACAAAAGCGACAAATTTATTGTTGAGGCCAATTCCAAATCCCGCTATATCTGGAATGAATGCAAGAAAACCAGCCAGGGCAACAAGCCCCAACATCCTCCAAAAATTATGTTGCGTCAGGTCCCACCCTTGGGCCATCGCATCATCAATCGTAAATTTCTGAGACATATGACACCATTAAGACACTAAATACAGTGCGCTGTCAGCGAGGAATATTTCGCTGTTCCGCCGGACTCGAGGGTAACACTTCGAGTAGCGCCCCCCAAAGAAATCCTTGCGCGAAGTGGACTCCAAGCTCCTGTAGAACAGGCAAATCTTCGCGACGCTCGACACCTTCTGCCACCACTTCCGCACCAAGTGACTTAGCAACATTGGTCAACCGCTTAAGCAATCTTCTCTTATATTTGTCCTCTGCTACGCCGGTGACATAGGTCCGATCGACCTTGATTACATCAGGCTCGAGGAAAATCAATGTCTCGAGAGAGCTGCGACCAAAACCGATATCATCAATGGCAACTAGAATTCCCGCGGCTCTCAACTTCTGAACGTGCTCGCGCATGAAGGATGGGTCGCCGACGAATTGTTGCTCGCTAATTTCGACACAGTAGGTCCTTCCGCCTTTGTTTTCAGGAAATACCTGAAGCAGGTTTTCTATCGGCGTATCGAGTATTGTCGAGGGGAACAGATTGACATGCACACGCATGTTCTCAGCTACGTCGTGAGACATGTCGAGACAAAGCTTCAAGCACTGGAGATCGACAGTGGTGAGGACGTTGTTCTCTACACAAACGCGGAACAGATCTCCAGGATTCTCGAAAGCTCCTTCCGGCCCTCGGCTAAAGATCTCGAAGCCGGCCACCTCTTCCGTAGCCAAATCGATGATAGGCTGGTATACCGTTCGGAAGTTACGGTCATCGAGAAGTGTTTGAATTACTTCTTCGGTGCTTGCCGGCAACTCTGTTTCGCCACCGCCGTCACGCGCGAGTGATACTTTATTTTTGCCAGTCTGTTTGCTCCGTCGCAGCGCTCCACGACAAATTGAAATTACATGCGCGACTGATGACACCTTGTGTGGAAGTGTCGCAACACCAAGACTGACTGTCACCTGCACCACTTCCTGCAAGCTATGCAGCGGATTGTCGGATACTGCCACTCTGATTCGTTCTGCCACGCGCAGGCCATAGGCAAGTTGAGTGTCTGGCAACAAGACGAGAAATTCGTCGCCACCGTCGACACGAGCAACATGGTCTGACGGTCTAAGCGTAGCCATAATGCGCCTGGCCACGTCCTTGAGCACCACGTCTCCGGTCGCCATTCCTAAAGACTCATTGATACGCTTGAAGTTATCGCAGTTGATCAAAAGTGCGATCATGTGACCGCCTGCTCGTGTGATCTTGTTCTCTTCAATCAGTATAGCCTTTTCCAATCCTCGAAGATTGAGGACTTCCGTGAGCATGTCCATCTTCGACAGACGCTCCAACTGCTCCTTGGTGGTATCAAGTTCGCTGGTCAACCGTGCGATCTTGTCGACCTCGCCCGGCTCCTGACGCCGTCCCTGCATCGCTAAGAGCATCACGGCACCGATGCATCCGACCATAGTCACGACAACAATCCAGGGATATGGTCCAATCATGCGATTGTATTCGGCGGCCTTATCTCTCACTGCATCAAACTCGTCTTCCTGCAGGCGAGCGACCTCTCGCGAAATCTCGCGTAACTCCCTGTTTTCGCCGCTTTTGTCCAGCTCATCAGGTCTAGGTTTGCCACTGTTCTTGCGCGTCTCGGCTGACTGCTGAAGCTCGTCGAGTAGCGGCAGCACTCTCTCTGACAACGACCGAGCCTTTTCGCCAAGCATCAAGTCGCCCTGTCTCATGGAATTCAGAAGTGAAATATGGTGCTTCACACTCTTGGAAGCATCGTTAAACGAATTGAGTGCTCGAGGCTCACCAGTTACGATAAAGGCGTGATGGCTAAACTCGACATCTCGCAGAGCTTCCTGTGCCAGTTGCAATTCGTGGAAATACAAACTTCTCTGATCGAGCCATGTCTCCAGGCTTTTACCCAGAGGAAAGAACATCGTCGGCACCCAAGAGATGCAAGCAAACCCGACAATGATAAACGCAGCCACTGAGGCAAGCACGGTTTTTAGATTGACGCGAGCGTTCATGAACCAAAACCATTCGTGACGATTAGCTGCGAGAATGAGCCCAGATTACCCTATACGTACACTTTACTAGTGTTTATCAAACATGATCTGATCGTTATAAGACATGCATACCAAAACGGATGTCGGGCACTAATTCGTTTCGGAATCACCAAATTGCGGTCTCTCACACTCTCCTTTTGGTCCTTGTCAGTTCATTGCATTGGCGCCAATTACAGACGAAGAGCAGTTTCAGGCAAGCAGCTCAAGCGACTGGTTTGCAAGGTCGTTGGTGAAATCCACTTAGGTTGCAGGTTCTAGCCTAAAGCGGCATCCATAAGACAAAAAATGTTAGCCGAATTCGGCTAACATTTTTTGTCTCAATGAAACACCTAGAGAGCGCGAAAGGCGCATGGATAGCCATACATCTGGGAGACCGCGCCGAATTGAACTTTTTCCCTCGAACTCTCGTTATTAGACATAGGAGGATCTGCCTATGAAAAGACGAAACTTTGGTTCGAAATCAAAACAAACCAATCGCCAGAAGATAATCGGTTCGGTCATGAATGATTTTTTCGCGCGATACAAGGACAACAGCGATTGCATCGGAGCGATTGTCAGATTTCACAATTTGAATAGGGGTCTGGGCCTCCTTCGATGCGCATGCGGCAACGAAGAGTTACCAGCGTTTGTCCGGTCACGAAGTGTCATTTGTTCAAGTTGCCGAAAAATTTGGTGGATTACAGCCAGGACCGCATTCAAAAATGCCCGAGATTTAAGACCATATTTAGCTGCTATTCGCCTAATGGAGAAGCGTATTAACGTCAAACCGAAAGACTTGGTCGATTTGTTCGGTATTGCAGTGTCCACTGCTTTTGTGGTCATCAAGAAAGTGAAAGTGGTTATTGCTGGCTACATGAAAGAAGGTTTTTTTGTGGCAAGCTCGAGAGCCTTTCTGTCCTCAGTTGGCAAGCGTAGCGTTGCTACCGAAAAGTTCTCGTATCCTATAAGTGAAGAGAATGCCTTTGACGGCCAAAGGGTTCTCGCTCCGAAAGCAAGAGATCCAGCAGCGCGAACACAAGAAGTGCAAGCAATACTCGAAGACCTCAGCCCACAGGCCACAACAATCTACGATGCCTTAGGAACAACGGAAATTCATTTTGAAACCCTCGCGAGAAGTACGAATTTACCTATTTCCATCATCAACTCACAGATAACTTTGCTTGAGCTCGAAGGCCTCATCGAATACGCACATGGCGATCATATTCGGCGCAAGGCGCAGCTTTCGGACGCTATCGCTGATGAGAAACAGCACCCGGGAGCCGTCGGTTCTGTTGTCGCTCTGATTAGAGATCATCATCATCGCATCAGTCGAAAGTATATTCAGCTTTATGCGGCTTTCAATTGGTGCATCAACGATGGGGACCGATGGGGAGAGGATGCACTACTCAAAGCATTCTTGGGCTCAAAAGCAACTCCATGGAAGAAGCTTCGCGCATACGTATCGGCAGCGTCCATCAAACTACTTCCGGATTCAAAATTCAGTTCATAGATCTACCAAATCTGCACGCTGCAAACGGCTCTCTAGAGACTTTGTCCCTGAGATCATTCGACATAGTATGCACTAAGAAAGCCTGCGCTAACGCAATATGTTTCCGATCACGACTAGCGCAACAACTGCGATAGCAAAGCTTAGCCAGAACAATGAAGGGGCAGAGCGTCGCAATTGTCGCGACAAATCCAGAATCATGTTCGCAAACTTTTCAACCTCGATAACGAGATCGTGCGGATCAAATCTATGAATCTGAGCTCCGGGGAGTTGTGCGACGGGCACCGCAACTTGTTGTTGCTCCACAACCAACTTTCGCAGTCCGTTGTGACTGCGCCGATGATTTTTGAACTCTCCGGTGGTGCTCTGTAGCGCAGGGCTCGACGATTTATGCCTTATTCGAGGATGATTTCCAGATAGCGAGCCGTCCCGTTTGCTCGTCTGAATCTCCTCTGAAGATAGTTGGCTGGAGGGCAATTCGACCGCCGGAATATCTTTGACCGAATCTCGCGGATTGCGACTGCGTTGGAATTGGGCACGCTCGCTAATTGTCTCAGGGACATCCACGTACTCCCAAATGGTGGAGAGATAATCCCGAGCATCCTGAGCGGATTGGAAGCGATCTCGTTGATCGCGCTCCAGTAGCTTGGCGAGGAATAGCTCAACGATAGTCGGTATTTCCCTCTGCGGATTATAGTCTCGCGATCGCTTGGACTGCTCTGCAATCACGTCCCGCACCGCAGGAACTTTCCGATTAAGGCGGTTCATGAGCGTTTCCATCGGAGAATCGCCAAGAAGTGGCGGGCTTCCCGAAAGCAATTCATAAAGCAAGCAGCCAAGCGAGTAGAGGTCGCTGCGGGCATCTACCTTCAATCCTGCGGCTTGTTCGGGGCTCATATAGGCAGGACTACCAAGGGCGGTGCCGACTGCGGAAAGGACATGCTCGTCTTTGTCTAAGAGTTTTGCCAGACCGAAGTCCAGAATTTTCACGATCGGCAGTTCATCTTCCTCTTCAAGCAAGATGATGTTGCCGGGCTTCAGATCTCTGTGAAGGACACCCTTCTTTTGCGCATGCGTAAGCGCAGAAAGTATCTGCTCGACAATTTCCAGAGCTTCACGCAAAGGGATTGTTCCACGCTCTTCGAGATGCTGCGCCAATGTTTTTCCGTTAAGGTAGTCCATAACCATATACGGTGCCATACCGGCATGTACGCCGAAGTCGTATACAGTGATTACGTTAACATGAGACAGACTGCTTGCGGCCTTAGCTTCACGCTGAAACCGCACGAGGAGATTTGAGTCGATTGTGCTGTTATGCAAAACTTTGATTGCGACAATCTTATCGAGAATCAAGTGCCGCGCTCGATAAATGATGCCCATGGCACCACTGCCGACATAGTCGAGAAGCTCATACTTCTCCGCAAAGACAGAACCTTGCCTAATCAATAGATCAGTACCATCATTCGGGCAAATACGTGCGATGCGAGGAATACGCATTCCGCAAGTCTGACAAATCAGGAGCTCCGAAGGAGGCGCCGAGAATACGACATCAAACGCCTGAGCAGCGTATTCTCCCGACCCGGGCAGATTGGAGGCACCATCAATAGACGGAAATCCCACTTGTAACTCTTTCTAGTTAGCCGTGCTGTGTAAGACTGACGAAAACCTTAGTCCGCACCGTTCAAATTTAAGGACAGATTCCAGTAGACAATACCATATATGATGCAAAGGCAATCATTTATCAGACCCCACCTGTGGTGACCGGATAACGGAGAAGGCGCCGATTTGAGATCGGCGCCTTCCTCAGGTGGACTTTCACTGGGTACTTTTAGTACCGCAAACGGAGTGTTGCTCTAATAGATGTAGAGCATCTCTCTGAACTTCGGAAGCGGCCATATCGAGTCATCGACCAGCACTTCGAGCTCATCGGCAGCGTCTCGGACAGCTTGCATGGCAGGTATCACTTCGTCCTGATAGAACTTAGCCATCACATAGCTCTCGGCATCGCCGTGACCATGACCTCCCCCGTTACCGGAGCCGCTCATAGGCTGTTCGAGGCGTTCAAGTGCTGTGAGCAATTCGCCAATTTTGTTCGACAGATCGCGAAGCATATTTTCCTCGCCGGAAAGATTGATACCGGTGACTGCGGCTTTCGTCTGGACGATTGTGCCTGCCAGTCTGCTCTGATATTCGAGTGCCGCTGGCAAGATCATTGTCCTGGCGATGCTCTTGGTGAGCAGCCATTCAATGTTAACAGTCTTGCAGAATTGAGCTACTTTCACGTTGTAGCGTCCTACCAGCTCGTCTTCCGACAGAACATGATACTTGTTGAAGAGCTGTTTGATTTCATCCTTGACCAATTCGGGGAGCGACTCGACTGTATTGCGCAGGTTGGGTAGACCGCGGCGTCCGGCTTCTTCGTGCCATTCCGTCGAGTAGTTGTCGCCGTTGAAGAGTATGCGCTGGTTTTCCTTCAGCGTCTCTCTGACAACTTTCTCCGCGGCAGCATTGATGTCGGTACCACCCTTGACCAGCTTCTCCAACTCAGAGGCGATGTAGTCGAGAGACTCTGCCACCATTGTGTTCAAAACGGTGTTAGGGAAGGCGATCGACTGGCTTGCGCCAAGCGCGCGGAATTCGAACTTATTGCCAGTGAAAGCGAACGGTGAAGTTCTGTTCCTGTCGCTGTCATCACGAGGTAGATCAGGGAGCGTCGAAACGCCGAACTGCAGGATGACCTTACCGTCTACACCCTTCATTTCCTTCTGCCCAGCGATCAGCGCATTGACCACTTCAGTGAGCCTGTCGCCGAGATAGATGCTCATGATAGCCGGAGGCGCTTCGTTGGCGCCGAGGCGATGATCGTTGCCGGCGTGTGCAATAGCAGAGCGCAAAAGACCAGCGTATTTATTGACCGCGCGAACAACTGCTGTGAGCAATACCAGGAATTGCGTGTTTTCCAGAGGAGTAGAACCTGGCTCGAGGAGATTGTTGCCTTCATCATCAGCCATGGACCAGTTGTTGTGTTTGCCACTACCATTGACACCACTGAAAGGCTTCTCGTGGAATAGGCAACGAAGACCATGTTTCTGAGCGGTCTTTCTAAAGACTTCCATCAAAAGCAAGTTGTGGTCGGTGGCAATATTACTCTGCTCGAACACCGGAGCAACTTCGAACTGAGCCGGTGCGACTTCATTGTGACGGGTCTTGACCGGAACACCGAGTTTATAGAGTTCGGATTCGGCATCCATCATGAAAGCCAGAACGCGCTCTTTGATAGAACCCCAGTAGTGGTCTTCCATTTCCTGTCCTTTTGGAGGACGGGCACCAAAAAGAGCTCTACCGCAGTTGATGATATCCGGACGAGCGAAGTAGAACGCTTCATCAATCAAGAAGTACTCCTGCTCCGGACCAACGGTGCTAATCACACGCTTGGCCTCACGGTTGCCCAGAATATGGAGAACCCTGACCGCTTGCTTATTGAGCGCTTCGAGCGATCTCAGAAGCGGCGTCTTTTTATCGAGCGCATGCCCGCTATAGGAGCAGAAGACTGTCGGAATACATAACGTCTTGCCGTTAGTGCTCTCCATCAGGAACGCGGGGCTTGTGGGATCCCAACCGGTGTATCCACGAGCTTCGAACGTAGATCTGATACCGCCGGAGGGGAAGCTGGATGCATCAGGTTCGCCCTGAATCAAAAGCTTGCCGGAGAATTCCAGTATCGCGCCACCTTCCGGTCCTCCGGAGACAAGGAAAGAGTCATGCTTCTCAGCAGTCTGCTCCGTCATCGGGTGAAACCAATGGGTGAAGTGTGTGGCACCGCGGGACAAGGCCCAATCTTTCATAGCATTGGCGACAATGTCGGCCATTGAAGGATCAAGTTGCTCGCCCTGATCGAGGCAACGAACCAGAGCCTTGTATACATTCTTAGGAAGCAGCGTTCTCATGACGTGACGATTGAAAACGTTGGTACCGAAAATCTCAGACACCTGAGTTACTGTATAGTCTACGCCGCTCTTCATTGGCTCTCGCATGCGCACTGCCTGTAGTGCCTCCCATCTTGCTGCCCCATGTTGATCAGAACGGCCTCTCGCAGTACTTAGCCTTCCATGAGCGTCTACTCTAACTGTCATTTTGCTCCCCCTGTTGCTTGCCTGACGTAGTTTCCATACTGTTCCGGTTCTAAATTCCAAGAGCCTTTAAAATCACGCGTTTTTTGCGCTGACCGTCAAACTCCGCATAGAAAATCTGCTCCCAGGGACCAAGGTCAAGTTTGCCTTCGGTTACCGGGACCATAACTTGATGATTGATGAGGATTCGCTTCAAGTGAGCGTCGCCGTTGTCTTCACCAGTGTTGTGATGGTAGTAATCTGGATTGACCGGTGCCAGCTTCTCGAGCCATTCGTCGATGTCTTTGATCAGACCGTTTTCCCAGTCATTGACATAGACACCAGCCGTGATATGCATCGCAGAGACAAGGATGAATCCTTCCTTGATACCACTCTCTTTCAAAAACTCTTGAACATCATCCGTGAGCCGAATATATTCGCGTCTCTTCTTGGTATCAAATACCAGATACTTGGTGTGCGACTTCATACCTTGAGATACTGTCACGGCCGCTGCTCCTTGGAGTTATACAAATTGTCCGGCGCTGGCGATTTTATCCGCCGACCGAAGACCCGTATATGCATCAACGCTACATCCGGCTATCAAGCCGGTTGCGGCTATTCTAATAGATTCGACTCGATGTTCCATTAACTGTCAACGATTATCGCTTGGCAGCTTTACACTGCGAAAACCTAGACGCAGACTTAATTTCGGATTCTTTGCAACAACCCTGATGAGAAGCGGCTCTTTGTCAATTTTGTTTCTCCTCACAGAAGTCATCGTGCTGGTGAGGGTTTCAACGATCGAATCTTGCGTATCAAGATTCCGTTAAGTCTACATATCGCACCAAGTTCGCGTCAAAAAACCTATTCCAATCCATGTGTCCGCATCCACGTGAAGATCTCAGCGTTTACCTCGCCACCCTTTCCGCCAGCATCGCGTCCGCGGAGGGGAACAGCCGTAGGAATCTTGTCGATAGCCTGCCAGGGCTTCGTAATATCGAGCTTGCTGAGCGCGGTGCGAGCTTCCTTGTAATCGACGAACTTGGGAGCGGCTGGCTGCCAGCTCGAAAGTTTCGGTTGCCAAACAGACTCGAGGACGAAGGCAGTCTCACGTTTCGGATCCAGAAAAAGGGCTTGAAGCTTTGGAGCGAAGGTTTCTTTTGTGCCTGAGGCGAGTGCAGCATTGAACTCACGCCCCTGACCAACATAGAAGCCGGTATAACCGCCTCTTTGAATAATGCCGACATCATGGGTTGCGATCAAATCATACCGACCAGGACGTGCGCCCCCTATTCTGTCTGGCCCATGAGTATGGAACAGGACCCGACCGGGTTTATCAGAAAAGCCGAGTTCAAAACTAGTCGCCTCTCCCTTGATCGGCTTACTTATGCGATGTCCGAGCAAATCAATTGAGCGACCAGTCTCCACGCCTTTCCACGGATGGCGCGCAGCAAGCATCTCACTCAGTTCGAGGACATTGACTGTTCCTTCTTTGTGAAGGATGTTGGCTGGGAGGTCCATATTTCCTGGTCCACGGAATGCCCACTGCTCGTAGACAAATTCCTTTGCCGCCGTCCCAGCTTTGCTAGCTGGCTTTAAGACTGCCTTATCAGCTGCGCGACCAATTGTCTTGTACAGCGGAGGCACACCAAACGACCTGGTAGCGAGGTATCCCCCGGCGAGCGCGCCAGGCGTACCTTCGATAAGCATCGCCCCTTCTCTGGCTAACCCTAATGAAGATCGCTCAGCCAACATGCGGCGCTGATACTCGGTGCTCGCATCACCCGCTTCGGACAAGAAGCCCAGTGTGTTCGCCCCATAGCGATATACCTGATAGCCAGCAACCCCCGCCAGCGCGACCCCTCCGGCTTTCGGAAACTTCGCGAGCAGCGCGGTCGAACCATAACCAACTCCAGTGGAGACGGCGGCCAGGGTGAGCATCTTCTTCGGATCTTGCAGGTCCTTCGCCACTTCATCATAGAGCTTAGACGGCGTCTCGCTTAGCGTGGCGCCGGTCGCGCGCAGCATATTGCCAATGCGCTCGGATCTGGTTGGATAGAAGTTTTCGCCCACGAGGGTCACCTGTAAGTGACTTTGTTAGAGCCGCAGCATTAAATAATAGAGCTAACCCATGGCGATGTCTGTGGTGGAATTACGCGTAGACGGAAAAGCCTTGCCTGTATGGGTTTTCAGTCATTAGAAGCAGCGCCCGGGTGACTTTCGATCACCCATGAAACGGGTCGGAGCTCCAAGCTAGGATATTGGCACTAGCGATAGTTTAAGGACAGATTCCTCGTTCGACACACTCGATACCGCGCGGACGGAGAAAGTCGCGATCCGAATGAACCAGTTGCGACGGTACTCTACTCCGGCTCGACGCTACGGGTTGCGAGGTCTGTTCCTTCGGCGTAGCTGAAATTCCTTGCTATTTTTCAACTTGAGGTGAAACGGCGCCCTTTTTGTCGCCAACAGGTGCTTCGGTTCGAGCGACCCCATCTCCGACCGAAGGTGTCACCGCTCCGTCAGTTTTGACGACCGATGGTTGCGTTGTCTGCGCAGGACTGGCTGTTTCACGCAAGCGAGCCAGCGCCGCTTGCGCCTCTTTATTGCTGCGCTCTGCTTCGACGGCCTTGCTGTAAGCGTCTCGGGCAGCGTCAATCTTATTTTGCTTTTCTAGAATCTGACCCAGGTGCATCCACAAAGCGGTGTATTGCGGGCTGCGCTCAACAGCAGACCGGAACTCTTTCTCTGCGGTCGCCAAGTCACCCTGCGCCTCTGCTAACCAGCCAAGATCTACATGCAATGCAGTCGAGTCTGGGTCGGCTTTTACAGCTTCAGCCATCTCGGCGACGGCCTGATCTCTCTTACCTTTTTTGGCGAGCAAGAAAGCAAAATCTGCACGAGCAAAGGCATTGCCCGGGTCGATTTCAATGCTGGAACGATAGTATTGTTCAGCCATTTTGAAGTCGCCCTTGCTTGCATAGGCAAAACCAAGAGAACGGTGAATAGCGGGATCGTGAGGCAGATAAGTGCGTGCCCAGAGTAGCTCAGTGATCGCGTCGTCCCACTTACCGTCGGTTGCTTTAGCCAGACCTTTCTTGTAGTGGGCTTGTGAAGCCTGAGTTCGCAACTCCTTTTGCTGGTCTTCCGTAAGCGGAATTGGATCAGCCAGACCAACGACCATGAAGAATTCAGCAAGCGCTCTCAACGGCTGGCATCTCATAATCGCAATCAAACAATAATCTCGATGCGCAATCTTCATCTCCGGCATGTACATGATGGCGGCTCGAATTTCGAGTTCAGCCAGTTCGTAGTCCCATTCTTTCGCATAACTCTGCGATGCATGAAAGTGTTGAACAGCTTCGTGTTGCTGAAGCAGTTTGGTCCTCGCTTTGTCATTGGTGGCATAAACTTCTTGAGATTGTTCCTCACCAGATTTGTCTAGCGGGGTGACACTGACTTCAGTGGCAGTTACTTTTGCACCGGTGGCACCGTCATCAGTGGCACTCTCGACCGAAGAAAATTGATCGGAGCCAGCCGAGCTGGCAGCAGAACCAGTAGAGTCGTGGTCAGAAGAAGAAGAAGAAGAAGAAGAAGAAGAAGAAGAAGAAGATGATGATGATGATGATGATGATGATGATGATGATGATGATGACTGTGAATCGGCTCCCGACGCTCCAGTGTCTCCCGCAACCGCACCATTTTTAGTACCAGTCGAACTTGAATCCTTGTTCACATCCGAGTGAGATACAGCCGATACAGCGTCCGTCGGCGCGGACTTCTGTGCCGAAGCCGAGTTCGCCATCACCGAAAGCCAACAGGTGACGACTATTGCTATGGATTTGATAGGTTTTCTTCTCAAAGACTTGTTAACTGACATACGTGACCGCCTGACTGGGGCTCGACCGAGATGGCTACGCCAACACCTGTGATTGTTGGCTGAGATAGAGGCCGATCACTATTATGACATCCTACCGGCTCCACTTCTCAAGATCAAATTTACTGCGCTGATTCCAGTGTTTTCCCCAGAGACAGTGTTAACGAGATACTGACGGTTGCACGCGCCCAAGAGTATTCGATTTTCCTGTCTAACTGCGCGAAACGGCGCCTCGATTCGAAAATTGTGCCTACAGTCCCTAATTTCCGGAAATTAGTGCACCGCCGAGTAGGCTTCAACGGCACTATCACACAAGTAATGTGAGGTTACCCGATAGGACGCCGTCGTGACTGGCAGGTTCCCAGACCGAGCGATTGCAAAATTGAAGAATTCCTTAAAATCGCCTCGCGTTCGGTCAATTAAAACCAGCTGAATCGGCTAGACAAGCGCATTTTAGCTTCCAATCAGTGAAGCGATTAAACCGAAACTATCGAGATACCACGATGATCGGCGAATTGAGCCATTTCAGACTGCTCCACCACAAGCGTTTCATTTGCAGCAACTGCAAGAACACCGCCTGGCTTCGGAGCCAGCATAGCTTGAAGCGTGTTCATACCGACCGCCGGTGTATCAAACCGTGGATCCTTATTGGTTTTCGGCACCTTACATACAACCACCGGTCCGCGTGCCAGTTGCACGCCTCTCCGGATGGCCTCATCAGTGCCTTCGATCGCCTCCACTGAAAGAATCATTCTGTCTTTCACAACCACGGTTTGACCGATACCAAGCCGAGCCAGCTCTCTGGCCACTTTGATGCCAAAATCGATATCGACATATTCAGCAGCCGTGGGCTTGCGATTCGTAATAACGCCAACATCAGGAAAGATGTGCTTGAGGAACTCAGACTGCGTAAGAACTCTCACCCCATTAGCCTGGGCTAGATCTCCGACCGCTGCTTGAATGGTGTCGTCGGTAAAATCAGTCAGCTTGCTCAGTTCGCGAATGGCTGTCCAGTCAAGTTTGTACAAAGATCTGAGCAACTCGAGCTTCTGTATTTTGCCGATGAATACAACTTCTTGAAGCCCTTCGCTCTTAAATAACTTCATGGTGCGCCCAATCTGACCAGGCGCAATATCGATAACTTTCACGCAATGCGGCGAAACGCGCTCTCGGGGCTCTTTTCCCATCGCGAAGGCGACCACGTCGTAGCCCTTATCCTTGGCACTCTGCGCCAGAATCGCTGGCAGCTTGCCGCCGCCAGCCACCAACCCTAGCCGTTGACGGGTCTTATTGGATTCGCGGGTTTGGTCGAGAACTGAGTTTGTCATGGATTCTGGAGGACCCGATTTGTTTTTCGCCACATTAGAGTGCAGAGATTGGCAAGTCTATCATGGACTTGGCATCCAGTCCCTGGTGAGGTTTTAACCCTGACCCGAATAGCGAAGAAGCAACTGTAGCACGGCTCCGGTGTCCGTCCCTGTGTTCTGCTTAACAACCAGAGCGCATCTTCGGCACCAGCACCATTGTCATGTTATAAACGAAGTGTCACTGTTTGCAGCTCACAATAGGTTGTTAAACAGAGGGAAACTATCTCCAAAACCCTGAACCTTTCCGGGTTTGCTTGACATCGACAAAGTTTTGACATTAAACTGAACTAAGACTGGTTACTACTGCGGTGCTTTATGGCGAACTATTTCAATCGATCCGTTATTGGGCTCTCCTTGCTGCTTGCACTGGGAATATGTGGTCCATCGTCGGCGCAAAGCGGTCCGAATTTGGGGCATTTTTACATGGCTCGTCAGCAGGTTCAAATCACTGATGAAGCGCCGATGGTCAACGATCAACGCACTTTTCCTGGCGGGGCTCAGCCGGGCGCAGGCGGCGTGGGTGCTCTGCCGAGACGCCCAATGGCGCTCCCTCGTGCGGGGTTTCAGCAGTATTCGCCTGTGGTGCCAGGCTTCAGCACCGGGCTTCCACAGGTAGTCAACGGAGTTCCTCCGAAAGATCCGCTGCCTATGCCTGTGAAACAAGGCAAGAAAGCAAAGACCAACAAATTGAAAACCAACAGCTCGAAAAGCGGCACCAAAACAGCAAGCCAGCAAAATTCTCCCGTGACGGCGAAATCATATTCGCCTTATAAGGGTTACACACCTGGTGTCACTGCCGCGCAATCCAATACAGGGGCGAGTGATATGCAGTCGAAGACTCGCGTCAGGGGCAGTGTTTTGCATTGGGCACGCGGTCGGTAATCTGATCATTGTGCAGGTGTGACCGCGTCGGCCTTCACCCAGATTGAATCGATAATCGTTCTGCTAGTGTCATGGAACTTAACCTCGTACCAACCGTCGCGGGAAGTAAGGATAGAGCCGCGGTGTACTCCGCCAGCATAACTGACCATGACTGAGGTCCCCTCCTTCAACGCTTGCGGCGGTGCGAGCTTTATTGCTGTTAAGAAACCTGAGCGAGAAGCTGGTTCCGCAACTTTGTATCGAGCTTTATGGTGTTTCCCATCTAGCATATTAATGAGATCTCCAGAATAAGCTCCGATAACAATACCCGCGAAAGATATGCATAGAAGTGCAAGGGAAAAAACCAAAACATCAAACTCCTTAGAGCCTGGCATATCGAAGAATGGAATTATCGGTGAAACAACTGCATCGATAGATCTAGACGGCACACTCGTCTGAAGTCGGGCACCATTAGTAGTGGCAGCCGAACAGTCTTGCGACTCTTCGAGCAATCGAATGATTGGCTCTAGCAATGCACACCGGTTGTTGGGCTCCCTTAGCAGCATCCGTCCGATAATACGGTCAACGCGCTCGTCACCTGTTGATATCGCATTCGGTACTATCTCTTCTTTGGAAAAAACAAATGCTTTAAACTCGGCATCATTTAAAGGTTCCTCACCGGAGACCATGAAGTAGAGTATGCAACCGAGGCTATAGATGTCGGATCGCCAATCGGCCTGCTGCCCAGTTGCTTGCTCCGGACTCATTTAGAGAGGTGTTCCGACGACAGCTCCTGGCTGCGTGTTGGAGCCGAGATCGATACGTTTTGCCAAACCAAAATCCAGGATCACCGCGCGAGACCTGCCAGAACTCTGCAACCTGATGTTCTCGGGCTTCAGGTCACGGTGCACGACTTCAAAGCTGTGCGCGTACGAGACAGCACGCAAAATACTGACAGCGACGTCGCGAAATTCCGATAGTGGCATCGGCCCGTTCTCATCTATGTAGTCGCGAAGGCTTACGCCATGAACAACATCCATAACCAGAAAGGGTTGCCCGTGATCGGCGCCAAAGTCGAGAACCCGCACGATACCAGGATGATTGAGCCCGCTAGCAATCTTGGCTTCCCGCTGAAAGTCGATAATGCTCTCCGAAGTCAGGCTCTGAAGCATCTTCACAGCGACTTTCTTGCCGAGCAACCTGTCACGGCACAGGTACACTATGCCGTTGGCGCCGCGACCTAGCTCTCGAAGCGGCTTGTAGCGGTCCTTTGGAAAGGCGCTTCCAACATTCTTAAGCTCATGTTCATCAACTACTGGCTCGCGCGGCTCATTCTGCTCCTTCGGCTCGAAAACCTCCGGCTTTGTCTCAGCCACGGAGGGCGCCTGGCAGCGACAGCGCCCCCCCGCGAAAATCCACTGGGTCAAGCTCCCGCTCTTGGCGGACACAGGCATGACCGGGCGCCCACAGTCCAGACACATTGAAAAGCGCGAACTAATTGATGGGCTCGGCTCGATGGAACCCTGACAATCGCAACTATTAATCCACTGCGTTATAGTGCCCGCAAAGGATTTGCGCTTTTTCTTTACACATTTCGGACAGGTTGTTGCCATCCCATGCGACCCACGCCTGGACTGTTGTCAGGTCCCCTTGCTTCTACTTTATGCCCAATAACTGCCCACCCATGAGTACTTGGCAGCCATTAAAGCCCTCTCGAAACACCCCGTTGCAAAAGAAAGCAGATTCCCAACCCTGTGGTAAGATTCTAAATACGCCGGTTTCCAACCCCGGTAATATCTGCCCGTAGCCCAGTTGGATAGAGCGCATGGCTACGAACCATGAGGTCGTAAGTTCGAGTCTTACCGGGCAGGCTAATTTAAAACAAGTAGCCATCGGCATCGACGCCGATGGTTTTTGATTTTAAAGGGGTAGAAAATTTGGAGCGGTGGCCCATTCAAAAGTAATTCTGGTTAAGGAAAATTAGAACTGTATGCCACTGCTCACGATCACATCGAATAAGTCCGCGATTCTATGGATGCCGAATCGTATAACGGGTAAAGCACCAAATATGGTGGCTTAACGAACGAAGTGTTCATCAAAGGAAGCTGGAAGCTGTTTGTGGCAACTGGGAATTACGGTATATTATCGTTCATCAATAATCGATGGAAGAGAATCACCACTACTGAATGGACGGAAGACGCCATTGCTTGTTGCGGACTAGAATTCGAGCGGTCGGGGACAATTGTCGTGCCAATTTATCACCAAGGTTTTGTGCTGGTAGAGCCGGAAACTGGCAACTGCGATGTTTGGCTTCCTGACGAGCCCTCGTAAATCGCTCTCCAATCTGGCACGGATCCTGAGTACTCCTAGTCATCGCAAGTCGCCTTCGAGCAGCATGCGCTTCCAGAGGCGGCCGTCGGGGCCGTATTGGGCTACGGCGATTTCAACATGGAGTTCGAAGGGTCGGGTCTTGATGAAACGGAAGACGTGTTCGGAGAAGAATTTGTTCTTGCTGCGTGTCTTGTCGTTGATTATGACGGCGCTGACCAAGGTGTCCTGTTCAACCGCGTTGGTCGAGAGATTCACAACATCGTTCTTCAATAGTCGGCCATCGTAATGGCACTCGCCGCTGTTGCTTCGTATCCGAGGGTCGTTGACGTGCTCTTCGGTTTCGAGGAAAACTGTTTCCTGCGGGCTTTTTGCAAAGCGTACCACAGGTGGTGCCATGCTCGTTCCGTTTCTTTGCGCATAGAAGCGAAAGGAGGCGTCTCCTTCCTTGCCGACTTCGAAGAAGGTTTCGTCCGCTTCTGCCTCGACAGGCAACGCACTCCAGAACGTTTTTGTGCAATCTATCTGCTTGACCTTGACCTTTCCTTTCCATTCGCCGCGCAGTCCAAGAAAGCTTTTCAGCAAGGGATGAAGAACCCTCGGCGCCATTTTTTGATCGATTAGTTTTTTGTCGAGCACGTCAGTTTTGGCTCGAAGTTGACTGAGCGGCATGGATAGGTTGTCTACAGCAAAGATTTGCTCGATCCGACCATGCAGGACTTCTGTCGCCATAACCATCGGCACAGAAAGCACAAAACAGAAGAGAACAAGGGTTGCACAGTAAGATACAATAATCCGCGGAACAAGTACGTATGAAGCTCGCAAAGATAAGTAAACCCGTCATCACTACCATCATTGCTATTGTATAAGCAATAGCATGCCCGTTTGTTGTCCTTGGGAACTCATCGAAGTATGAATGCGTCTAAGTCTGCGACTTTGTATTTAACCAACTTTCCAATCTTCAGGTGCGCGCTTCTTCGAGGACATGCCAGCGTTGATAGTCGTCGAAGAGGAACTCTTACAAATAATGGACGATACGAGTTTCCAGAGTAGGAGGGAGGCCGTGCGGTTACTGTTCGAGAAGTATCGGGTGCTAGTCTGCATCGTTGTGGCATTGAGCATGCCGCAGCCTGGTCTGGCTGCGAAGAATAACGGCCCCTGGATGTCTGTCCCGGTATTTTTCGCAACTACTCGTAAACCAGTGGACGGCAAGCAAGAATATTCGGGCGCGCGCAATTTGAACAAAGGTGATCAGGGCGTCGAATATGGCATAGTGACTGTCACAATTCCAACAGACAGCGCTTCGGATCTTGATAAGGCGTCGATGGTCAAATTAGGATGGAAAGAGTCGGAGAAGAAAAAGCGAAAGGAAATAAAAATCGAGAAACTTTCGCGTGACGATTTCTACAAGGCACTGCAAGGTCGACATCAGAGTACGAAGTTCGAAGAGACTTGCGTTTTTGTCCATGGTTATAACAATAAGTTTGATGGAGCCGCCGGATCAGCAGCTAGATTGGAACTCGCGCTCAAAGAGCCTGTTGTTCTCTTCTCTTGGCCGTCAGTCGCCAAACTCAAAGGTTATACCGTCGACGAATGTAATGCAGAATGGAGCGTGCGTCCTTTCCAGGTATTCATGCAGGGGATGGAGCAATTCTTCGACAGCAAACATCTCATGACGGTTTCGCACAGCATGGGAAACAGGCTTGTTAATTGGTATTTCCAGTCAAGATTCGACAAGAAAAGCGGTAATCCTGATCGATTTCGAGAAGTAGTGCTCACATCTCCAGATATTGATCGGGCAACGTTCAAGAACTATTTTTTCAAGGTCGCAGCAAACGCCGATAAGACGCGTATCTATGTTTCAGCTAAAGACATTCCGCTTCGTTTGTCCAAGTTCGTGCATGGAAGCCCCAGAACTGGAGCTGACCTAACCACGGATGAGAATAAGTGGGACATGCCCGGCAACATCGAGGGAACGCAATCAATAAACTTCACCGATGTCGATTCGGGAGCAATCGGTCACAGTATTCAATACAAGATAATCGGGTCGATGCATAGGGATGGAAAGCCGGGTGATGGGATGTCCTTGGAAGAAGATAAGACATTCAAGGGCGAGTACGTTCGGGTGCATCGCGTTCAGTAGAGGAAATTATTTCGCAAGATAGAGATTTGGGAAACATGGAAGCATCGATCTCATATTGGACTTATAAGGGTGGAGGTGGACATGAGCTATTGTCCGTTATTCCTTATTTTCTCTGTTTGCATCAACACAAGTTCGGAACCGACATTGTTGAGATGGATGTCGATGTCAAATTTCGTTCAGCGGTAAGGCCGAAGAGTCATGGAAGTGATCAAACACTGTTCGATCATTACGAGTATTTTCTACCGAAGGAACCGTCCTTCAGAATAATCAAAACAACGAAGAAACTGAAGATTGAGTACGTAAGCGACCACCTTCCCTTTGATGATGGTCGTGTGTTCGGAAGATATACACTGGAGGAAAACGCAACACGTGGGTGCCGTCGGCTTGAGAAATTTATCCGTGAACTCAAGGAAGTTGTGTCAACTCTCGGTCCCCAAATTACCAAAGAGTGTGATTTTGACTGGCTCGCGCTTATTTCGTTGATCGACGACAAGTTGAAGCAGCTACCAAAAAAAGATAGCGAAATAATCTCTATGATCGATGAAGAGCGGCGCACGCGTGAAGAGCGGTCAAAAGAATTCGTTGAGGCAGAGCCTTATCACTCCAACATCCCGAACCGGATACCAGTTAAGCGATACGACATTGACCACAGTGGGACGAAATACATCGGAAAGTATGGGAAGGGAAATCAATTCTGGGCACAAGTAGTGGCAGCCTTTAGAAAAGTCACGCTAGATGGAACTGCAGCGCCTGATGACTGGCAGTCAAGAAAGTGCTGGTATGCAATTCTGCACAAGTTCGACTCTCGAGGGAATCATTTAGGCACCGATTACAAATTCAGCGGAACGACAGCTGATGCGGAAGATGCCGTTCTGGACGAAGCGAAGTTGCACATGGACAAGTTCATAGAAGCATTGGGTCCAGTGAAGTATGGAAACATATCCATTCGGTTATTCAAGGTCGAAATTGATGGAAATGTTTTTGGAATGGTCGACTCATCGACAGAAGAGTGGGGAGACATCGCCACTATGGAACCTGGCGACTTGGTGTTCTATCCGCCTTGGAATGGCGAATATGATACGTAGAGAGGACAACCATGAATGATGTATCTCAATTGCTCGGAACATCCTTGAAGTCCAGCCGGTGGTCGGAATTCAAAGAGAGTGCTGGTGATGTTGTGAAAGAGCAGATTGGCACCAAAACCAGGACAACGTATTTCAGTCATAACAGGGGGCTTCATTTGGATTATGATAAAGAAACGCGAAGGTTCGACGGAGTCTGGACCTATTTTTCAAAAGAGCATGGCTACGGCACCTATTCTGGCGAACTTCCCTTTGGTATTACCAGCGGTGACACCAGAGACAAGGTGCAATCAAGACTGATGAAAACACCATACGCTTCTGGACCTTACAAAAGATCGGAGCCGATTCCAGAGAATGGTTTCACCGATGAGGAGTGGATCCGGTACATGCAAAAGGAGGTAACCGAGCCGGCAACCATGGTCTGGGATCAATATCTTGCCGAGCCCTATTCGCTGATCACTTACTTCTATGTAGCGGAGCCGCACGAAATCTCGTTTATGCGCCTGTCTCTAGCAACAGATAGAGACAGAAACGATGCGGAGATAAAAGAGATTGCACGAAATGATCCTAGCCGTGCAGCCGAGTTATTGGCAGAAGTTTTGGATCTAAGTGAACGTTCCTTCTCTTACACCTTACATCTGGAAATCGCTGATTTGTATGAAAGGGCGGGTAATCTTGCCGATGCTGAGAAGCACCTTGAAGAAGCGGTAGAAAGAGGAATCCGTGAAACCTTTGGCGCTTGCAAGCAGAGTCTTCTTTTGAAACACGCCGAATTCTTTGCGCGACGAGGGAAGGATGAAGAGGCGTTGCACTTGCTCATCGAGGCACATGAAGACAGAAAGAAAAGGAAAACTTATCTGTCGGATGAGATTGAGGAGAAATTGCGGTCGCTTGCGTCAAAACTAGTGTCTGATGAGGAGCTGGATGCTATGTTAGGTGGCCGTCACTAAGAGGAGAGAGCGGCAATGCCGTCCGAGGAATCTGAAGCTCAAAGGCTAAAACGAAAATTCGGAGCCGGTTCCGCTCAGACAAAGGTATTCGATGAGTGGGACGACGACAGAAGGCAGTCCTTTCAATCCAACATTCGTCTCGAAGACGGGGAGTATCCAATTCTCGGGCACTGGAAGGACGCCGGTAACTGGCTGCTAACTACGACTCGACGAGTGATCTGGACTAACCCTGACAAGCAGTCTTATGTACTGAGGAACGCGAACATCAAATCGGTTGGGTGGTCTAGTGGTCCTGAAGGTTGGCCCAGGCAGGACCCGTCTTCTCCTCAGGATACCATGGTTTTTGTTGATGGAAACCCGGATGTCAGAGGTCACTGCGGATTTTACAGTCCTTGGCTCCATTTTATCGATTACTCTGGAACACGTTATGAAGCGTTTCTTGAGTCCGGCAAGATTTTGAAGGGAGTTAGAAACTCAATCTGGCAGCTCTCTGGTGGATGGCAGCGTTCGCTTGAAGACGTGGAAAAGCCAGACAAAAGGAGTGCGCCGACTGGCTCAGATGCGTACCGAGCTGGACGCATGAAATTCACTTTTGAGAAGTATCCCGAGAAACGGAAAATGACCCGTGTGTTTTCGGTACTCGATTCAGATGTGCAGGAGTTCCTAAAATCACGAGTAGCATTGAATGTGGAAGAACAGCCTGTGCTTGCCTTTTACGCGGATTCCAGCACCTGGTATTTGGCAACCTCTCGACAAATTATGTGGACGTCTTCATCCGGTGTGCACCATATTCGATATCAAGACATAGATAAGATGGGTTGGTCAGACGGGCCAGAAGATACCCTGGAATGCGAGCACAAGAAAGTGATAACCACGAATGGCGAACGCTTTTGCAAGATCTGCCGATCCAGCAGTCCGTGGTTTTATATCGCCACGTCGGATGGACAGCGTCATGAGATCGCAATTGAAGCTGGCAGTTCTAGTCACATATGGGATTGCTTCAGGCTAATGTGCAACCTTGAACGAATTCATCCTCGCACGTTTGAATGAGATGCCCTGATGTCACTCCGGTCGCTACCTGGCAGCTTGCTCACGACTTCGGCAAGCATAAACCGCGCCGCCGAGTCGAAATCGTAATCGACACCGTCGCGTAAAATCGGCAGAATACACAGACTATGTGCCCATACAAGAGATTGGACAATCTGCAACCGTGAGTAGCAGGCGTTAGCTGCATTCAGTCACAGGATCGTTGATTGCGGACTTGATGAGAGCGGCATTTGGCCGGCATGCCAGCAAACAAATTTGGAAGTTGGAAGTGCGTCATCGGTCAGTCAGGTCATGAGTACAGCGCGTCTTCGGCGACGGTGCTGGTTGTGAAATAATGGGTCCGCTCCTCACATCCAAGCAAGCGGCGCTCCGATTCTTTATTGATGGTTCGTCGAAGTGTACCAATCTAACTAAATAAGAATCGCTCAAGCTCGCGATAGCGAAGAGGTTGCTGGACCTTGGCGAACCCTCCGTTCCTTCCTTATCCGAAGTAAAATTCGCTCTTAATCACGGTGCCACGTAACGATCAAACCTGGTCAACAATCTCTTCATCCGTTTTGCATATGGACGAGTATTATCTCCTGTCTCTAGCAGCTCTTTCGCCGCGTTGATAATGCGCGGCTCTGGATCAACTTCCAGAAGTGCATTGATTACTATGCCTCTATCAACTCTCTGAGGAGGAAATCGCCCTTTGTATTCGAACAACCAATCCCGAGCCATCTTCAAGTGCTTTGGTGTTGCCGAAGACTCGACAATCGCGCAGAGCGCCACACCGGTTTGATGTGGCATCGCGCCCGAAACCCAGTCAATAAGCCATGGAATGGCAAAATCCGGTTCCTCCGAGGCTATTGCGCAGACAAACTTGAACGTCTCTGCCGCGTTTGGATACTCTGTGACTAGCCCCTTTGTGTGGTCTAACGTATTTTCGTCCTTCCTTTTCCCAAATAAATCTATCTCCAATTCCGGACCGCCGCGTTTTAACAACTGTTCCATAAAGTAAGACTTCCGCTGACGATAAGATGAGTAATAGATGAGACTGCGACTTACATCATCTAGCTCCGAGAACGAGTCGCTCTCGGCGTACCTTTTGAGCCACCTGTTAACAGTCCTGCGGTTGGAATAATCATTCAGGAGCGTCGAAATTATTTCATTGTCTCCATTCCCACACCGGACCGCGTACTTCGCAACCTTCAATGCTCGTCTACTACAGTTGGAGGTCCGAAGCCACTGTGCAATCACAGTGTCATCCATATGCTCTGGATGATCCCGTTGGAACCAATCATCAATCCATGCGCGCTTCTGACCCTTCTTCGTCGCAGCCATCAGCGCGCGAAGTAGAACACTGGTTCGAGAAGTCCACTCTGTGCTGTAGATTTGAGCCTCGCCAATACTTATGAGCGCATCTGTTGGCTTCATCTCAAGAAGCGTACAAAGTGCCGGTAGGATCAGGTCGTTTTTCGGATGTCGCAAACACCAGTCAGTTGCCATGGTAATGGAGTCAACACCTGCACATCTAGCAAACCGATTGGCTCGATCTCGAGACAGCAAAAACTCAACTATCGACGCTGATTCTTTGGCACACTCGGCAGAGTCGATGATTTCTCTTAGCTGGTCAAGAATCTTCTTTACGCGTTCTCTAGGATAAAGAAAGATCGGCGGACTCTCTCCACGCGAGATTAAATCAACGAGCTCAGAATCTTGAATGTTAAGTGCATCGAGCAGGGGTTGTACTTCGTCTTGATGAAGGAAACTGGCTAGTATAGAAATACTCTCCAATGATAAATCATTCCGGAGATACGCCTCAATTCGAGGAAACAAATTGATCGCGTTTCGGCCGCGCATGAGATAAGCTGTGAGAAAACCGCGAGATTTAGCGTCAGATTCTATTTGCTGTAAAGCAGCTTCAACAGCCTCATCATCACATTTATGATGAAGCCGATTTTGCAAATCTCTCAAACGCTCCCAATTCATACTCAAGCTCTCTTTAATACAAGCAGCCTTCCCGTACTTCACTTTTATCCACTGTGTGCCTGATCGAATGTAGCGATGCCGCTCCTCCGTTGAAGCAATTATATTTCGAAACGCACATTCTCTTTATTAAGACAGCAAGCCGACCAGGAAAAGTCTTCATTACGGTCTGTCACTGGGCAGGGCAACGATTAGAGTTAAACGGATCGTCCGCAGCTGACTTGGAACCGACTCTTTTTTCGCTACCGTAGTCGCAACATTCGAGTAAGAATCGTGAATTCGATTGGGCGCGGAGCCAGTGCCAAGTGGTAACATGGCACAGGACTAATTTTAGTCGAAGCGCAATACTCGAGTTTGCCGATTTGACCCGCTCCCCAAAAGTTGAACCATGTCAACTGGACGACTGACAAATTTTGCGTCATAGTTTCAGCTAGAAAGGCAGGTCCGTATGAAAAAGAGTCGTTTCACCGAAGAACAGATCGTGGCTGTCCTCAAAGAGACAGAGGCCGGCATGACAATCAAAGATGTTTGCCGGAAGCATGGGATTTCGGATGGTACCTTCTATCACTAGCGCGCCAAATATGGTGGCATGACAGTGAGCGACGTCTGGTTGGCGAGCAAGCATTGCTCATCGACGGCTACAAGAACGCGCTCTCAAAAAAGTACTGACCACCTCGCAGCGTAGAGAAGCAGTATCTCGATAATCCAAAGTCTGCTCGTTCAAACGGCATGAGCACGCTACGTATTTGACCTCAAACCACGGACACGCCGCGCTAATGGGTGTATACGGAATGTTGGCTGTCGCTGCTGTTTTGTTCTGCACTCGATACTTGATAACGGAAGACGCGTGGAGCAATAAATTGATCGGTATCTCGTTCTGGTGTTTGAACATCGGACTGTTGTTGATGCTCGTGCTCAACATCTTTCCGGCCGGTGTTATTCAGATGGTGGCAAGCGACCAGGATGGATTCTGGTACGCGAGAAGCCATCAATTCATCCACTCGCAGTTATTCCAGGTATTCACCTGGTTGCGTGTCTTGGGCGATCTAACCTTCGTGATAGGCGGTGTGCTGCCACTGGTATTCGTCGTGGTAAGGGGCATGTTCAATTTGCGAAAAGCAGCCAAACCTGCAGCTCAGCCGGTCCAGCCCTAAAGGAAATCGAGCAAGGTTCGCTGGCACAGATTCGTTCACAATAATCCTTTGGATAGATAGTTTGTCTTCTGTCCGAGTCATGGGCCCTTCTTGTTATCGGTGGGACTATTGGCCTTTTGGTAACGATGGGCTTCAATGTGTTCAAAAGCTTTAGGCTGGCGGCAGCCGGTTCTTCTTCTACACGCGTGACGAGAATGCAAACATTGCTTCGTGATCCCAATACATAACTTCTCTGTCTCGCCAAGACACGAAGCGTGCACCGCCATCTTGCGAGATTATGATCGCAAGAATGTCTCTCAAATCGTGGCAGAGTGCATACGCAGACCGGTGACGAATTCCCACTCCTTTTATGGATTCTGATTTAGCGCGCTTGCCCTCCAAGTCCAGAGCCCTTGCAACATGTGTCACGTTCATCAGGTCTGAATGAATCGCTGCTGCAAATCCCAGCAATTCAAAGCGTTTTGTCATGACGACGGCGCCGTCCACCGTGGATAACGCCGCCACCAGATGTGACATTTCAAAAATCGATTCATCCAGCTGCTCAATGGAAGGATCGGTGCTGTCTGCATAATCTCTCCATCCAAGAACTCTATCTTTGCCCAGTTCTGCTCCGCTTTGTGCAAGAACGTTCATCATCGATACGATGAGTGTTCGAAACCGAGCGCGTGCCTCACCTTCGGTAAATTTGTACTTCAAGGAAAGAAACGGATTCTTCTCACTTAGCTGATTGGCTCGCTCTGGAGGAACGATAATCAATGTTCCGCCGTGGCGAAAAGCGCGTATAGCCACAATCATCCGCTTCAACATATTTTGATCGATGATTCTCGTTAGGTCGGGATCCAGACGGGCCCAGCTTGAAGTCGCTAGCTGACGTGCTTCCGCATGCAATGCCAATCTTTCTGCTCGAATGGCGGCGAAGCAGTCCTGAAGCCACTGAGATTCGAAGACGTTCATCGCAGAGCCGATTACCTTGCCTTCGCTCAGTTGGACGACCGGCACAAGCCCCTTACACACTTCCAGCTGACCAGGACCGGTGACATTGATTACCAATGACTGGGGTAGTGGCGGTACAAAACCGCGCCCACCGTGCATGGAGTGAAGCCATCGCGGGCCGGAATGTACGATACCCCAAATCTGAGGAACTTGCTCCATGTCGAGCTGTACGCCGATGAGCGATCTGTTCAAACTTGCTGCTGGTGACAATCTTCTCAGATCGTGAGCGGTCAAAGGACTCGCTTCGGTGAAGACGAGCGTATGCAATCCAGCGGGCGGACCCTGCTCTTTCGAAAATAACTGTGGCTGGCGGAGGATTATTCTAAATGTTACAGTCCGCTCTTCTTCCCGCAAAAGACTAGCCTGATAGCAGGTTGACAACACAGATTCGAGTACGGGCAGGCACGGCAGCTCATCAAAATTGCAGACGGTATGCTCGCTTTCGTCCGAGTCTGTTCTTCCAACTGAATCCCACAACTCGTAAACATGAGCAGCAAGTTGCTGAGGATAAGCATGGTTCATAGACCAGAAATCTCCGCTATGAAGTGTGCGTTATAAGCAAGCAATTGTGTAAGCGCACTTGAATATTGAGGCACATTTGGGAACCTCATCGTTAGTTCTAAGCTGATCTTTGCTTTATCGAAGTTTTTTTACCGTTCTTTGCGCTCGTTGGTTATCATTCCGCCCGTCTAAGAATGTGACTATCCGTGTTAGACGTTCGTTGATCTCAGACTGAAGCTCCTTATCGCACAAACACCTGTCCAGCTCGTCAGTCGTAAACAGTTTGATTGCGCGCCGATCTCTAGAACCAACCACCACTAATTTGTATGTGGTGGCATTACCTTCGGTATCATCAATTTCCCAGTGCCAGTTCGTAATTTGTTTGCGAACACAATCAGCTTTGGTCTCAAGGAGATTGCCAATCCAATTCATTGCCGCCTGTCTGGGACTGTCAGCGCTAAGGTTCTCCTCTCTTATGTTTTGCACAAAGAACACCTTCAGATGAGTCCGCCGGCGTGCATCAACTGCGCAGTTGGTACAGTTGTTGGTTTGTTCTCGACATCTAAAATCAGGCCGAAGACGGAGCGACATTGACTTTGCTTTTCCGTAGTTGCGTGCTTTGACTCTCTCTTGAGCATCTTGAAAAGCCGTTGGTTTTGCAACCCACAGCTTCGGCTATTTCGCCTGTATACAAGTCCCAGGGTCTCAAGTTGTTTTAATCCGTATAAATGCTCCGGCGGGACATCCACGGCATTGACGGGCTGTGCTGCGTTGAGCCAATTCAATGTCGGCGCTAACTTCAGGAGAACATCCAGAATGCCGCTGTCTCGGGACACAGTTCAATCCTCAAGAGGAAGAAGGGGGCTTAGTAACGCTTTTCTTGTGGGCTGGGTTTAACTTCAGCATTTGCAGAATTGCGTAAGTCTTCATGTATATTGTACTCTTATAGACAAAACGCTGCAAATCTTTCCGGCACCTGCTTTTCGTGCTTGACTAATACCTATATTGAGACTGACAATTGAATGTACGCAATTTCGTACTTACAGAAAGTCAGAAAGTCTTATATGCCAGACCAGACAGAGCAAATCGTAAAATTCAAGGCTGAGTTCTTCAAAGCGCTCGCCAGCCCGCTGCGTATCCGAATTTTGGATCAGCTTCGGGATGGTGAGTTGACCGTTACAGAACTGAGAGTGAGGCTCAGCGTAGAGCCGACAAATCTCTCCCAGCAATTGGCCATCCTTCGATCAAGCAACCTTATCGTTGGAAGAAAAGTGGGGAGCAACATCTACTATTCGTGTCGTGATCCGGGAATTTTCAAGTTACTGGATGACGCGAAAGAGGTATTCAATAATCACCTAATTGATGTTAAAGACATGCTGGAAGCGCTCTAGCGGTTCCGGGTCTGCAAAAACGTGGTCACAGCTGCAGTGATGGCTGGTGACCTTTGTTTTTGCATATGAGTCATCCACTTGTTGACCCGGGGACTTCCTTGTGAGAGAATCGAAACAAACAATTACGTAATTGCGTAATTGCCAATATTCTTAAAGTGCGGTCCAGCAGTTTTTCCTGCCGTGCTTAGGCATCACTTTTTTCAAGGTTTTGGAAATGGGTAGAAAACTTCTCATAGGAAATCTCTCGCTAGACGCAGAAGAAGTGGCTCTCGAACAATTGTTTTCGCAGGTTGGATCAGTTGAATCTGTGGAACTCGTTGTAGACGCGCAAACAGGCAAAAGAAAGGGGTTTGCCTTCGTGCAAATGAGCTGCAGAGATGAAGCTCAGAAAGCACTAAAACTTGACGGCACGGACTTTGGCGGAAGGGCCATTATCGTTAATGCTTGCCGCCCTCAAGAAACGTCCGGTCAATCAATTTTCGATAAGTTTCTCAATTTACTTCGGGCTTGAAGTAAAAGTGAACAGATATGACTCTCCGTCAGTCATTCCGAGTAATCGGTGGAAGCTGAGACTGGAGACGTCGGCGGTAAGGGTGCGTACTTGCTACGTGCCTCTACTCGCGCTCGCACACGGACTATTTAAGCCAGTTGAGGAATTTGCCTAATCCAGTCGGTGATTGCTTGCCGTGTGCGCAGCCCAGCCAGCTCTTCCAGGCTTCCTTCAAACTGCTGCTGCATCTCTTCAGACAGCAAACGCCTGAAGTTACTCAAAATTTCCACTCTCTTGATTGAATCGATACCAAGGTCAGTTTCGAGGTCCAGCTCTGGATCGAGCATATCTACGGGATAGCCTGTTCGCTCGCTTACCAACTCGATAAACGCCGAAACTAGACTTTCGGGATCGGGACAAGGCATTTCTGGCGATGCTTCTGATTGTGGCACAACAGTTTCAGCGGTGGCGTCGTTGCCTACTGGAATTGATATGCTTTCTTGTCTTTGTGTTTGTGATTGCGGTTCCTCATCTGGCAAGGCACTGGCGGGAGAAGTGCTAACTTGAACGGCCACCGGCGTCGACGATGGCCGCACCGCCAGTGGTGCAACTATAGGTTGAACCGGCATAGCGATTGGTTGAATTTCATAAGTGGGCATTGGTTGAGAAGATATGCTTCTGCTCTTGAGATAAGCAAGCATCACATGCTATTGAGTTTGGAGAAAGCTATTGGTCATTTGCAACATTGATTGTTGAAACTGAAGCATTACCTGGTCGACAGTGCATGCGTTTCCTGCCGACGGAGTTTGACAATAATATTCTTGTCGCTATCGACAACACTCCTCACTCTGCTGCGGCCTTTGACTGGGTATTGAAGATGCCGTGGCCAGCTTCCGCGCGCTTTACTCTCATGTTTGTGTTGCCACCACTGGTAACTCATAACACTGATGGAATAGATGCCTTATTTAATCAATTTTCAGCGCAGCGATGCAAAGCAAAACAAGAAGCGGAAACCCTCTTGAATGAGCATGCAGCCCTCATGCGAACCAAGCTAGGAATCAAAAGTGTGAGCATTGATTTGAGAGAAGGCGATGCCGCCGAAAAGATTCTGTTTGTCGCTAAAAACTGGCCGGCCGGGTTTGTGGTGATGGGTTCGCGCTCTCATGGCACTATCACTCGTTGGTTCATGGGTAGTGTTTCACAGGAAGTTGTGCTGAAGGCTCCATGCCCTGTGGAGGTAGTCAAAGTGCCATTTAACCGGAGCGCGGGCTCCGGCGGTAACCAGTTGTGACAGCAATCCTAAAATCCGAGCTAGCTTCAAAATGCTGAGCCATAAATTTAACAAAAGCAACTTGGTAGTTGCGCTTATAGTCGCCGTTATTCTTACCTGCATTGTCTATGTGGGCGTCATCTGGATGTCCGTAAAGTTCGTCTGATCGGTGCCGATTAAAGACTTAGAACTCTATGTTCTTTCTTCTAGGTTGCTGCATCTCAACGACGTTGTTTTCTTTTTCGTCTGGCTTTTCAAACATCTTCTTATGAGCAACTTCACGGGCGGTGCGCTCGGCTTCGTGCGCGGAGTGCGCATAGACTTTGCGCGTGGTACTGACGTCCTTGTGATTGAGAGCGTTACCGATCACGGAGAGACTTGCTCCGGTCATAGCCATATAAGAGCCTAGCGTCCTTCTCAAGTCGTGCAAATGGAGATTCTCTATTTGAGCGCGTTTCAAAATGCGTTTCCATCCTTTCTTAGGATCATATAAGTGCGGGCTCTTTCTGCCGGGAAACACAAACTCGAATGATTTTCTATTCGCGAAGCGGTTTTTGAGTATCTCCAGCTCGGGACCGGTAAGCAAAATAGTTTGAGCAGTGTCATTTTTCGTATCAGGAATTCGCCAGACGCCGTTGTCCAGATCAACATCCGCCCATCGCATCGTGAGTACATTCATTTTCCGGGCTCCGGTGTAGAGGCTGATGAGAACATAGTCTTTGATCTCCGGTTTTTCTTCGGCGTTGATTGCCTCGATCAAGCGCGGCAGTTCTTCTGCATAGACGAACCTGTCTCGGTGTTTCAACTTGAATTTCGTAATCCCGGTTGCCGGATTATCACAATCAACTAGTTCCCACTGCTTACCTTTGTTTATTAGGCCCGCAATAGCTCTACTGTCCGATTGGCAGTTGCTCTGCCATTCTCCTTGCCTAACTTATTCACGAGCATCTGCACCTCGGAGCGCTTGATAGAGCTTACCGGACGCGTTTTCCAGTGGTCGAGATAGCGATAAAAACATTCCTCGATCACTCTCCATGTCTTGCAATGATCGATGGCGCACCCATGAAGATACTCTTTGAAGAGATCGCCGAGAGTTGTACCATCCTTTTTCTTTCTGGAAGCAATCGGATTATTTCCGAGGGCAAATTCCATCATTACAGCTACGGCAAGCACTCTTGCCTGCTCTATGCTAAGTCCAGGGTTATTAGCGAGTACCGAAAGTGGATCTTTTTGAAACTCAGAAGTCTGGATAGCGTCCGGGTTGAATCGCCCGAGCACTATTCTATGGTTCTTTCCGTTGATCCACTTATATACTGAAAAACTCTTGGTAACGGAATCGGTGACACGCAGCAGCGAGTTAGCACCGAATAGGCGCTGACTTGCAAGTCCACTTAGTGTCACATATAGTGGCATCGAGATACCTCGCATACAACACTACACGTCAAGATTCCAAATCAGATACTGCCCTAAACAAATTTGGTCGTTTTAAAGAACAGCATTCAGCGAGCGCTAACACCACGTGATCCGAAGGGATTTCTTCAAGGATTGTGCGTTTTCCGGGCGAAAATGGCCCCCTATAATGCGATGTGCAGTAGATCGTTTTCGCGTTCGAGAGCTGTCTGCCGCACCTTGTTGAAAAGCATGCTAATACCTAATAAAAGAATGATTCCGCATACGACTCTCTTAAACACTGGTTCCGGAATCTTGTGCAGGACTAGCTTACCTAGCCACGTTCCAGCTAGTACACCGGCCGTGCCAACCAAAATCGGCAACCAATTTTCAAGCAAGTCAGCGGACCGATGGTAGAAGTAGACCGGCATACGCGCTCCATCGACTAACAGACCAATGCCAGTTGCTGTTGCAACAAACTCCGTTTTTGAGAGATTAAAGCCCATGAGGGCGGCAGATCTAATTCCACCCTGGTTACCCACAAGTCCACCAAAAACACCAGATATCAGCCCGGCTATCCAGCTCAATTGTTGTGGAAATCGCATCTTTTCAGATAGACCGAGCACGCCTGTTAGTCCCGCAAAGATCAAGAGAACGGCAAACACAATTATGAGCGCGCGATCGTGAATAGTGGTACCAAGAAGACCACCGAGCAGACCACCAACCGCGCTCCATATGCCGAATTTGATAAAGACATCCTTGTTCAAGTCTTTCCTTATGAGAACAAAGCGGTATGCGGTCCCCAGTAAATGCGGAATCGAAACCGCTGCAACGGCTAACTGTAAGTCCATGCGCAAAGCAAGGAGTGGAGTCAGGAGGCTTCCCACGCCAAAACCTGATATCGAGGCAATGCCGCCCGCGATGGTTGCCACTGCCAGAACTGCTAGCAGCTCAACATTCATTTCGACGGCCCGGCGAGGGATGGGAGCGGTTTGAGGTCGTTACTCTAGACCGTGAATTGTTTGAGGTCATAAATTCCAGTCTTTTTTCCAATTCAGCAATTTGTTCGACAATTCTCATAGAGGCGAATCACAATTACAGCTGCTGGAACAGTTGTTCCCGAAAAGAAATCCACTATAGGTTTTCTTAGCACTACGCCGCACCTTTGTTGAATTCGGGATAATGTAGCAATTATTGCAACAAGACGCAATCAGTACTACCCTCTATTTTTCGCATACTGAGGTAGCGTTGGTGACCTGGTTGGTCTTTACTTATTCATTGCCTGCAACAAAACGTTCCAGCCCACGCGTTGCGATCTGGAGAAAGCTAGTGCGAGCTGGAGCGATCAGCCCACGTGCGGGTGTACACATTCTTCCTGGTAGGGAAGAATGTCTTGAATCTTTCCAATGGCTCGGTAAAGAGGTCCAGCAGAATGGAGGCGAATCGCTTCTCATGCGCGTCGAATCATTGTCTCCCCTAGCCAAGCTAAGACGGCTCACCTGCATGATCGTTCGCAAAAAGTATCACTTAACGATACCTTTTGCGAACGTTGGCGCGGCAGAGCAAAGTAGCAACGCTAGAACTCCACGCTCTTTTTCCTTGCTTGCTCTAGAGCAACGACGTTGCCTTCTTTTTCTTCTGGCTTCTCAACATCTTTTTGTGAGCTACTTCACGGGCCGTGCGCTCAGCTTCGTGCGCGGAGTGCGCATAGACTTTGCGCGTGGTGCTCACGTCCTTGTGATTGAGAGCATTGCCGATCACTGAGAGACTTGCTCCGGTCATCGCCAAATAAGAGCCTAGCGTCCGCCTCAAGTCGTGCAAATGGAGACTCTCTATTTTTGCGCGTTTCAGAATGCGATGCCATCCTTTCTTAGGGTCATATAAGTGCTGACTCTTTCTTCAGGGAAACACATACTCGAATGATTTTCGATTCGCGAAGCGGTTTTTGAGAATCTCTAGCTCCGGACCGGTAAGCAAAATTGTCTGAGCCGTGTCATTTTTCGTATCAGGAATTCGCCAGACACCGTTGTCCAGGTCAACATCCGCCCACCGCATCGTCTTCCAGGCTCTGATTTAGCCAGTCTTGATAGTTCTGATTTTGTACCATTGATTTTGTTTCTATTCATATTCTTTCAGTCCAATTGCGGAGGTTACCTGTTTTAAAACCAGGGTAACCCTTTATTCATCCTGGTTTTAGTCGCATCTCGGTCTATGTAGGGTATATGTTTTTTGCGAAAAACGGGTGAGGTTTTGCTTAGACCAAATTATCAACATGACGAGCGACTTTCATTCGCCATCGTAGATCGTTCGGATCACTTCCAGTCTTCGCTGAGCAAATGCACGGATCATTAGCTCGACAAGCGCATGTTTCTCTGAAGTGTTAGGAGCGTAAAGATACCCATTGTCTTTAGCAACAATCAGTCCTCTCTCAGTTAGTTTCGTTAGACTAAGCGCAACTGCGGTCTGATCGGTCTGCATTTGTTGTGACAATTCCAGAGCACTCCAAGTCCGATTTCTACCTTTGTGTAAGCAGATCATCAGCTCGATCTCCCATCCGAAGTCAAAACTATTCAAGAAGGGCTTCAGGAGTAGCAATGATCGCTTCGACAGTTCGTTTTTCATGCTAGATGCCTTCTTCAATTGGACATGACTTGAATAGATGCAATTACTGCTTGCCTGATAGGCGACAAAATAATCGCAATCTGTCAGCTTCAGAACTATTGCCATGGCGCTCATAGAGCTGCGCAAGAGATAAGGTAGTTTCTACAGTCCGAGAATGTTGAGTGCCGAATGCAAACTTTGATATGTCGACTGCTTGCAGTAAATTTTTTTCAGCCAGTTCTGGCTGTCCATCGTTATCATAAGTTTCGGATAAGATCAGTCTGACCATTAGCGCTTCTTCGCTGTTCATACCAATTACCTGATCTGCAATTGTTCTTGCTTTCTCTAGTGCCTTCAAGCTCTGCTTATATCGGTGTTGAGCAGCTTCAAGTTGCCCTAATTGGCACAAAAGCGGAAGCACGGCGGCGCTTTCGCTGAGATGGCCTTTCTCACAGATATCAATTGCTTTTTTGCAAACCGTCTCAGCTTGCTCAAATTTGCCTTGCTGCAGCAATGCAGACGAGAGATTGATCATTGGCGAAACAAGGTCTTTAGACGAGGTTCCGTTGATACTTTGCCTGACGGAAACTGACTCTGCAAAAAGAGACTCTGCCTCCTTTAGTTCACCGGCATCAAGCTTGAGTCGACCATACGAATTTAGTGCGACACTTAGTTCAAGTGGGGCCATTTTGGCTGACCGAAAGATATTGATTGCTTCGTCAGAGCATTTTTGGGACTCGGCAAGTTTGCCTTGTGCAGTGTAGGCTAACGACAAATTCGACAAAATTTTAGCGCGGCGGAGGTCATTAACTTTGAGGTTACCGGGCAACTTTGCTAATGCCTTTTTGAAGTAAAGAGCGGATTCGATGTCTTTATTTTGACTGTGCAGACTAACGCCAATGAAGTTCAGCAAATTGATGATGGTCTTTTCTTGACTTGGAGGAGTTAAAAGCAGCGCTTGCTTAAACGCTTGCTCAGCACTCTTGTAATCAGCTTTTGATAGAAGCCGCTGACCTTTTTCTATTATAACGTTCGCCTTAGTAATCGATTTCGAAGAGACTTGCGAAGCGAATGCAGTTGAGAAAAGTTCAGGCACCATTAATAGTACCATTGCTAAAATCGACAGCACGGTAAATTTCCACGGCATTCGAGTTATTGGCTTACAACATCGAATTCCAACGAAAACGATAAACAATTGAATCGGCGTCATGACCAAATACCTAACACGTTTTGAAACCGAATGTGGTGCGGACTTTCATTGCGTCAGACAAGTCACCGACCATGCAGACGTCTCGTTCTCAGTTTTATGAGGGTGGGAGTCTCAGTAACTTTGCTGGACTGAGCTTTCACGGGGTCTTCAAAAACATCGGAAATGACCAATTCATAGTCGGTATAATCATGAAATTCCAAAGCTCTGTACAGTTGAGACAGGCTTGACCTAAATTGCTTGATTGCACGAACATAGTTAATTTAAGCTTTTCAGCAGTCATCTCGGTACTAACATTTCAATTGATGCGCAGAGCAATCGAATTACTCGTCCAGGAATGAGCTATGATTCTGCAAAATTCATAGGTCGAACATTATTACGCTAGCAGAAAGCTACCGTTCATGTGTGCAAGAATCGTGCAACCTGTGACAAACAACGCGGAACTAGAGGAAGACCGACGCTCTAATCGATGTGATTATAATCATTCTATGGGACGTTGGAATGAACCTAGTAAAATCAATCGCTTCAGAGCTTGTGAAAGCGGCTTGGGTAGAGTATATGTCTAGAATACTAATTATAGAAGACGAAGTTGGACTATCCGGAGCCATTAAAGAATGGCTCGAGGACGAATTTTACGTAGTAAAGGTTGTCGAAGATGGATTGACAGCTCTAGGATTTCTTCAAACGGAAACCTTTGAAGCTGTGGTGCTTGACCTTATGCTGCCTGGTTTGAGCGGTATAGAAGTATGCAAACAATATAGAGCTGCTGGTGGTAAAACCCCGATTCTAATCCTCACCGCCAAGAGCACAATGTCAGCAAAAGAAGAGGGTCTGGATTGTGGCGCTGACGATTATCTGACCAAACCTTGTAATCTTAGGGAGCTTTCAGCCAGAATACGAGCACTTTTACGTCGGCCACTCACAAACCCGATCATGGTGCTGGTAGCAGGCGATATCAAACTGGATACCCATGCACGCACGGTTACAAGAGCAGGCGAACCCTTGCGACTGTTGCCAAAAGAATTCATACTTCTGGAGGTCCTCATGCGCCATCCAGGGCAGGTTCTTGGCTCGGAGAGTCTGATCGATCATGTCTGGGGAGCGAACTCTGAAATTGCTCCTGAAACTGTGCGTTCGCACGTAAAATCTCTGCGAAAAAAAATTGATGATCCGACACGGCCGTCATTGATAAAAACGATTCACGGAATGGGCTACAAAATCGAGGTCTGAGAGACCGATGTTCAAGAGCTTTCGATGGTATTTAACGCTTTGGTTTGTCGGGCTATCAGCCATTATCTACACACTACTGTCATTGGTTGGCGGTGCTTACTTTTACAACAGCCTCTCCAACACAATAGATGAAGAACTGAAAATTGTCGCGTCGCAAATTGGTCACGCAATTGACGTAGAAGGAGGTAAGCCAACGTTTCGCGAGTGGTTGAGAGTAGTTGAAACTGAGCCGGCAAGATCGGTAATGAGTATGCAGCTATATGACGCGTCCGGAAAACTACTTGAACATTATGGGCCGGTTGGTATTCCGCAATTGTTCTCCTCGACGAACGCTGAGGTAACAAGAGGTGCTTTGACAATGCGAATGCGCCAAAGCAACCTTCTTCGCAATGGAAAGCTAGTTGGATTTTTGCAACTTCAGCTGCCTGTCTATAAGCGCAATGACGTCACTCATGAGTTCTTGTTGACCATGGCCGTAATGGCACCATTTGTATTGGTGGCATTTGGATTTTGTAGTTATGCAGTTGCGGGCCTGGCTGTGAAGCCAATTGAAGAATTAGTGGAGACGCTCACGCGATTCGTAGCAGATG
The DNA here is from genome assembly GCA_964418155.1 of uncultured Candidatus Obscuribacterales bacterium. GTDB lineage: Bacteria > Cyanobacteriota > Vampirovibrionia > Obscuribacterales > Obscuribacteraceae > JADYXR01. The sequence goes on from CAYQKX010000012.1 coordinate 139,573, forward strand.
CAGGCCATGAATTAAATACTCCAACAAGTGTCGTGCAGGCTCGTGCTCAGTCTCTTGAGCGCAAACTAGCAAAGCAAGGTATTGTTAGCGAAGACATTTCCATTATCAATTCGTCAGCTGAACGAATGGGGAACATCGTTCAAGACTTGATGTTATTAACCGAGCTAGACGCAAAATCAGGGCGCAAACATAGTCTGATAGACTGGCCGGAACTCGCTAAAAGTATAGTGGACGAGTACAGAGATCGATTCGAGACTAAAGGCATCTCGTTCATTTTTTCAAGCACGGAAAATGCCAAAGTTTTGGCCGACAGTGAGTCCTTGGAGAGAATTCTACGAAATCTTCTTGAAAACGCCATCAAGTATACGAATGAGGGCTCCGTTAAGGTTTCGTTCGAGCAGTCTGGACCAGAGATTCGATTGATCGTCGAAGACACGGGAATTGGAATTCCAGAATCAAGTTTGCCGGAAATTTTTGAGAGATTCTACCGCGTCGACAAATCTCGCACCAGAGCTTCAGGCGGTAGCGGTCTGGGTTTATCGATTATTAAAGCAATTGTTGAAAGTCTGAACGGTCATGTAGATGTCGAGAGTCGGCTTGGCAATGGCAGCAAATTTACCGTTTCCCTCCCGCTCAAGAAAACAAGTGTTGCACAAAAATTGCACACAAATTCTCCCTAGATCTCATACATTGATCAAAGAAACAGGTCGTTAAGGCATTTCGTCGATGTGCCTGTTCAGCTGAATCGGAGTCATGTTGCAATCAAGAAAAATGCGCCGTCAGGATAAGGCGCGATGCTTGTTAGTCCTCGCTGTGACTGCTATCTCAGGTATTTTACGAATACCTGATGCGTGTGCAGAGCCAGTCAAGTCGCTTGACTTGAGACCTTCCATTGCTCCTCAGCGAGGCGACTCACTTACTTTAGTCGGCGCTGTCCAAATGGCCGAGTCCTCCTTTCCGAAAATTCTTCAGGAGCAAGCCGAAGTGCGAGCGGCGAAGCGCATGGTGACGCTTCAGAAAGTTAGAGAATACAATCCAGATTCGTTGCTCTCCTATCAGAGTGTCGCGGCGAGTCACAATCGACTTACCCAAACTTTATTTTCGACATCGGTGCTACCTGCGACACCAGGACCAGGTCCCGAGCACGTGACGATGAAGGCCGATGCGTTCAGTGGTGCTGGTTTCATTATCGATTGGGCACCGCTAGATTTTGGCTTACATAAAGCAATGATCGGTCAAGCCAAGGCAGATTTCAATCTTTCGAGTGCAACTTACCAGGTCACCATGCTTGATGTGACTGTACAAGCAGCTCTGAGTTATTTGGATGCCCTGGTAATGCATGAGCAAGTTGCAGTGGCTGATGCAAATGTTCAACGTTTTGCTGAATTTAGTAACGTCGTACATGCACAAGTAGATGCTGGTTTGCAGTCCGGAGCCGATGCTTCTTTAGCGGATGCGCAACTTGCAAATGCCAAGAACGACCTGATTAGGGCTCGTTTAAATGATGAGTTGGCCAGGGCAGCTCTTGCCTACTCTGTTGGTAAAGGTGGAGACATTGTCGGAATTGATCCTGGCGGAATTATCAATGTCACCGAACCGATAGAACCGGAGCCAGGAGCACCAGTTTTTACAAATCATCCGATTGCGCTTCAGGGCACGGCCATCATTTCAACCAGATTAGCCAGTAAGCAAATCCTCGACAAACAGTATTACCCGAAATTCCGTTGGCTGGGAGGAGTCAATCTTCGAGGCACCACATTTCAAACTAACCGAGGCGACGTCCCAGCACCTGACGTGAGCGGCATTTTCCCAGTGATTCCAAACTACACCGTCGGTCTAATGATTGACTTCCCCTTCTTAGACATCATTCGAATAAAGGCGGAAAAGAAAGTAGTGTTAGAGCGCATAACGGCAGCACAACATGCTTATGACCTTGCGGTGCAAGGACTTAAGAGAGACGATGTACAAGCAAAATCCATGCTCCGAGCAGCTATATCCCTGGCAGCCAATATGCCAATTCAGGTAGAAGCGGCCGATGCAGCTGCTAAACAAGCACAAGCGCGGTATGAAGCTGGACTGGCTACAGTGGCTCAGGTTGCCGAAGCCAATCAGATTTTGGCAGATTCAAAAGTGAAGGAGGCCGTTGCTAACGTCGGCGTATGGAAGGCACTACTGGCCGTGGCAAACGTTCATGGAAATCTCCAGCCCTTTTTAAAAGCAGCAGATGGCGCCACACGCAGAGAGGTCAAATAGATGTGGTTGATTCGGCTAGCAATGGGCAGACCAGTCACGATTTTAGTCCTTATGGTCACTATCGTTTTGGCGGCGGTTCTCGCTGCTCGTGGAATGAAAGTTGACATTTTTCCAAACCTCAATTTACCTGTTGTTTATGTTGTTCAGCCCTACGGCGGAATGGATCCGGCGCAGCTGGAAGCGTTTGTCGTGGCACACTATGAGAATCACTTTCTCTACATCTCCGGCGTGGACCATATAGAGTCCAAGGCAATACAAAATGTCGCCGTTCTGAAAGTTGTGTTTAAGCCTGACACGGATATGGCTGAGGCGCTGGCTAATGTCGTTGCCCAAGTAGAACGCTCTCGATCAAAGATGCCACCAGGAACGGTGACTCCGTTCATTCTTCGCTTCGATGCCGGTAACGTACCGGTCGGATACGTCGTGCTCTCAAGTAAAACAGAGTCAGTTGCAAAAATCGCAGCCTTGGGTGACGAGCGTATCCGACCAATCATTTCAACTATACCTGGTGCTAATACGACACACCCGTTCGGAGGTAATGTTCGCACAATCGTCTTGACAGTTGATCCGGAGAGAATGCGCGCACTGCACCTGAGTTCTGATGAGGTCGTGAATGCGGTCACGAGTGGAAATTTAATTACTCCATCGGGACTTGTGCGTACCGAAAATTCTCAACGAATCGCCAATCTCAATTCCACGGTTTTAGACATCCACGAGTTGGAAAAAATCCCATTAAAATTGGGCGCTGGGGCGACTATTTTTCTCGGCGATGTAGCCACAGTTGAAGATGACATGGATATTCCCACGGGTTGGGCATTGGTCAATGGCAGACGGACTGTGTTTCTTTCCATTACCAAATTGTCTGATGCTTCGACCGTAGAAGTTGTTCAGCTCGTAAAAGCAGCCCTGCCAAAAATGCGCTCCGTTATTCCAGAAGACATTGAAGTAACTTTCAACTTCGACCAATCGATTTATGTTACTGAGGCGGTCACCGGGCTGATTTATGAAAGTTCAATCGGTGCTCTATTAACCGGTTTGATGGTGCTGCTTTTCCTGCGCGATTTGCGCAGTGCCATAATCGTGGTAATCACCATACCAATTGCACTGGCTGCTGCAATTGTCGGCTTGAGCTGCGCTGGCCAAACTATTAACATAATGACGCTCGGTGGTCTTTCGTTAGCCGTCGGAGTTCTTGTTGATGAAGCTACCGTGGCCATCGAAAATATTCATACTCATTTAGATCGTGGTGCACCACTCTATTCCGGGATTGCAGATGCCTGCAAAGAAGTGATTACTCCTCAACTTCTGGCCGTAATGTCGGTGATTTCCGTATTTCTTCCTTCATTTTTCATGGAAGGCACGACAAAAGCATTATTCGTCCCGTTATCACTAGCGGTCGGATTCGCCATGATTGCTTCTTACATTCTGTCGAATACTCTTGTTCCGGTTTTGTGCGGTTGGATGTTGAGCAGCCACAAAAAAGCTGAGCATCACGGAAAGAATAAGAATGTCGGTTTTCTAGCAAAAGTCCGTCGCATGTACGCAAACAGCCTAACCCGCATTTTCAGATTGAGATGGCCAATTCTGATTTTTTATACGCTAGTAATCACAGCGCTTCTTATCGTTCTGGTTCCTACATTGAAAACAGAAATTTTCCCGATGGGAAATCCAGCAAGCTTTCAGTTGAGATTGGCTGCGCCTCCGGGCACACGCATGGAAATCACTGAGCGATACACGCAAACGGCACTCAAGATTATCAGTGACGAGGTGGGAGAAAAGAATCTAGATATCAGCATTTCATATGTTGGAACTCAGCCACCAAACTTTGCTGTCAGTAACGTTTACATCTGGACCAGCGGTCCACAGGAAGCTGTTGTTCTGGTGTCATTGAAGCACGGCGCCAACATTCAGATCAGTGAACTCAAGGAAAAGCTTCGTAGCAAGTTACACAAGGCTTTACCGAATGTTTCCGTTTCGTTTGAAGCCGGCGACATAGTTAATAAGATCATGAACTTGGGCGCTCCAACACCAATTCAGATAGATATTACCGGTGCTGATTTGGAGACCGATTCAATTTATGCTCAAAAGATCATTGCAGAGATGAACAAAATTCCCGTCATTCGTGATGCCACGGTGGTTCAGCCGCTGGCGTATCCGACCATCGATGTTGCCGTCGACCGAATACGTGCTGGTCAGTTCGGAATGACGGCGTCGGATGTCAGCAAGGCACTTGTACCTGCAGTATATTCGAGTCGGTTTGTCCGGCAAATCTGGTGGCGCGATCCTCACCACGGACATTCATACCAAATCCAAGTGCAATATCCGGCCTCCAATGTCAGCTCTATCAAGGATGTGGAATCAATTCCTCTAAACGCCGGTTCGGTCACCAGTCCATCAATTTCAGATGTTGCTCAAGTGAACTACGGAACCATGGTCGGAGAATACGATCGCTACAATCTACGCCGAATAATTAGTATCTCCGCCAATATTGCAGGAGATGATCTGGGTAGCGCGTCGAGAGAAGTTCAGAAAGCGATCGATCGCGTTGGTAAGCCGCCCCGAGGAATGAACGTTGACATTCGTGGTCAAGTTCCAATTCTGCATAAGACGTTCACGGGACTTGGCAATGGATTAATACTCGCAGTAGTAGCTATTCTTCTGATGTTGATCGGCTATTTTCAACGAATGCGATTGGCACTAGTGGTGGTGTCTGTAGTACCAGCAATTTTAGTCGGCGTCGTAATTAGCATTAAATTGACGGACGTAACCCTCAATGTTCAATCATTCATGGGCGCCATTATGGCAGTAGGTATAGGCATTGCAAATGCAATTCTGATTGTATCCTTTTCAGAAACAAGACGAATGAAAGGGGTCGGCTCCGGACAGTCTGCAATTCGTGGCGCCACAAGTCGATTACGTCCGGTTTTAATGACCAGTATCGCGATGATCGCCGGAATGATACCAATGGCTTTTGGAATGGCGGAGGGTGGCGAAAGAACGGCTCCTCTGGGAATCGCAGTGATTGGTGGTTTGTTGTTTTCACTTGGTGCTGTACTTTTTGTGCTGCCGTTAGTATTCACGGTGGTGCAGCATGGAGCTACGAGAGTTGAGCCGAGTATGCTCGTAGACAAGGTTGAACGCCCCTAGTTGAACGCCCCTAAAGGAATAGAAAGATGACTCATTGTGACACTCGTGCAAAAACAGTTGGATCTATCGTTCTCATCGTCTTTCTACTCACAGGATGCAATCATCAAGAAGAAGAAAGTGCAGCTTCTCAGACCGAGAAAAAGTCGCAGACAAAAAAGGCTTTGGAAACAGAAACAATTTTAGTAGCCAGCAGGCAACTTAAACGAACCATTCGAATACCCTCTGAATTAGCCGCGTTCCGTGTTGTTGAAATTTATCCTAAAGTGCAAGGGTTTGTTAAAACAATGAATGTCGATCGCGGCTCGCAAGTAAAGAAAGGTCAGATTCTAGTTGAGATTGTGGCGCCAGAGTTAGATGCCAATTACAGAGAAGCGGAAGCTAAGTATGATGCGATCAAGTCTTCACTACCTGAAACTGAATCAAAAATTGCCAGCCTGGTAGCGCAAAAGGAAGAAGCACAGGCAAAACTTGCATCTGATCAAGCTAACTACGAGCGCATTCAAATTGCTGCAAAAACACACGGAGCAATAGCTCCGGTTGATCTGGAATCCGCACAGATAAAAGTTCAGGGCGATGAGGCTAGAGTGCGATCGGCAGAACAAATGGTAATAGCTGCTCAATCGGCATTAGCTGCAGAAAAGGATCGTGTGAAGGGAGTACACCAAGCATTAAACTCAGTCCGTGAGATGAAGGGCTACCTGACGATAAGAGCGCCGTTCGACGGTGTAATAAGCGAACGCAACGTTCATGAAGGAAGCCTTGTCAGCTCATCTCAGTCAAATCCTTCTATGCTCAAAATCGAACAGATTTCGCCGCTGCGCCTTCTCGTACCTGTACCGGAAAACGCCATAGCTGGAGTTCGAAATGGTTCTGGAATGAAATTCACTGTCAGCGCCTTTGTGGGTAAAGAATTCTCCGGAACGATATCGCGCATCAGTCATGAACTTGACCGAAAAACAAGAACAATGGTTGTCGAGCTTGATGTACCGAACACCACCAAGGAACTTGAACCTGGGATGTATGCTGAGGTGATCTGGCAAATGGAGCGTCACTACCAGACATTATTTGTACCAGCTTCGGCAATCCTAAGCCGCGAAGACAAGACTTTCATCACTCGCATAAAAAATCAAAAAGCCGAACTTGTTCAAGTTTCGCGAGGTCAGCCAATGGGCAAGCTCGTCGAGGTAGTTGGCGATATCAAGGTTGGCGATGAAGTGGCCCTTCATCCGAGCGAAGAACTCGACGAGAGCGTTGTGCACAACCATCTTCTTTCTCAACTAGAACTTGATAAACTGCTCAATAAAAAGGACAAAGAGGAATGATTGATCGATGACTTTGATATGAATACAGCGATCATTTTTTCAAGCGCTTCAGCTAGTCTATGCCGTCGAGCGTAGCTTGAGACTTTTGCAATGCGGCTAAGAATTTGGACGAGCAATTGATGCTGGTTTCTGTCTTGCTTGTGCTTTATCTCGCCAGTTACTCCGTCACGAACAACTTCTTCCACGGCGATGGCATTCCCTATTCCATATGCGACTCCCGCGCCTCCCATAACACAAAAGCGCTGATTGGCGTCGTTGGTATATCGATACGATCCAACAGTAGTTCCGACACCATTGACAATTTTGCTAAATGGTCCGCTTGCGTCCGCACCAGAATCTATAACACTGAGGACAAGCTTCTGAACAGCGTGTCGACGTTCTTTCTCGTTTATTCCTTTATGTTTATCCAGAATTTCAATCAAGGTTGCAATTGCTGCTCTACGCGCATTAAATTGCTCGGCGATTGGCATTCCTCAATTCGTTGCCCTTACTTGAACTGCAGCTTCCAGCTTTTTCAAGTCGACGAGGTCTTGTACGTCGTTGGCGCCCAGTTGCTTCAATAGTACGGTCTCAGTGCTGCGTGCCTCATAGCGCGGTTCGAGAGAGTGCAAAAGCTGTAATAAAACCATGGTTGGATATTAATGCCGGTTCAGTTTGATAATCTTTAGTGTACGCGAGCAAATAGTGTTTTCTTCAAGAACGACACTACCGACCGGAAAACTCTTTCATCACCTGACTGTAGCGCTTGCCGACAGCACCGCATACGATGTCGCACAACTCATAGATTGTAAGGTCTCCAATGCTGTAGTAAACAAAGAGTCCTTGCCGCCGCTTTTGAACTATTCCTTGTTCTGCCAAAACAGACAAGTGTTTACTGACGTTCGCCTGGCTCATGCCGCTCAACTCGCACAGCTCTTGTACTGAACGCTCGTCATTAAAAAGCAATTGGAGTATTTGCAATCTGGAGGCGTCCGAGAGTGCCCGAAAGCGGGCTGCAACTATTTCGAGAGCCGGTCGGGACAGTAGTTTTTTTTTGTCTTTCATGATTAGAAATCCAGCGTCCACCAATTCCAGTCTACAACCATTCGATTGATTCTTCAATCAATCTTACGGTGGATTCGCTATATAACCAAACGGTGATATAGTAAATTTATACCGAGTGAGGGCTTGTTTATGCCAGAACTGTCTAATTCCAGTGTTTGCCAGCAAATAGGACCTAAGGACCTGGCAGAAAATACAGCAGAGTCCGTGCTTCTTGATGTCCGCAGCCCGATAGAATTTGAGACCGAACACATTCCTAATTCCATTAATGTGCCTCTGAGCGAGCTTGAAGCTCGCTGCGAAGAAGTTCCACGCCAAGGCCAGCTCGTAGTTATATGTAGATCGGGCAAAAGAGCTGAACGCGGCGCATATGCCCTTTCAGGAAAAGGTTTCCAGCCGAAAGTGCTGGAAGGCGGACTGGTCGCGTGGCGTAAAGCGGGACTGCCAGTCAACGAAGGTAAGAAAAGGCTTCCTATTGAGAGGCAAATTCAGCTACTTGTTGGTATTGGTGTTTTGACAGGCGTTCTTTTAGCGGTTTTTGTCAATCCATGGTTTCTCATCATTCCTGGATTCTTTGGAGCAGGGCTTACCTTCGCAGGTCTGTCTGGAACTTGCGCTCTAGCAATTATGTTGGGGAAGGCCCCATGGAACAAACTAGGGCATCCCTCCGTCCCCCAGAAGGGCCGAAAAACAGACTGCTGCTCTTAGTAAAAGGAGGGTGACACGATGTTAAGCGGCGCTCTTTCAGGTATTGCTACTGGTACTCTGCTTGGACTCCTTGGCGGTGGAGGAAGTATCATAGCCGTTCCGATTCTTGTATATGGTTGTGGACGTCAGGAGATCTGCGGAATTCAATGCAGGACACGTTCCCAATGCAGTCAATATTCCTTTAGCCGAGTTGGCAGGAAGCATTTCGAAATTACCGAAAGAGCGGACGTTGGCGGTAATCTGCGCAAGCGGATACCGCTCATCAATAGCAAAAGCGTTCTTGACGGAAGCGGTCTAAAGTTTTTGATGGACGTTCTTGGTGGGACAACAGCCTGGAAGAACGCCGGTTATGAAGTACAACAGAAAGAAGCAGCCACAGCCTGAGACATTGGAGTACAAAATGGACCTGGTAAAAGCGCACGAGACAAAATCAGAGTAACAACATGAGTATTGAGGGAAACCAGCATGAGAGTTAATGATTCCAATATTCCAGCAAAAAAGATCGCCATCATCGGCGGTGTCGCAGGTGGAATGAGTGCGGCGGCCAGGGCGCGTCGCCTCTCTGAAGATTCAGAAATTATCGTCCTAGAACGAAGCGGCTATGTCTCCTATGCAAATTGCGGATTACCATATTTTCTAGGCGGAGAGATTCAATCGCAAGAACAATTGATCGTGGTTACAGCTGACGCCTTGAAGAACAAACTAAATCTAGATGTTCGCGTTCATCATGAAGTCATCGAAATCGATGCTCAAGCTAACGTCTTATCTGTCCGAGACACAATGACTAACAAGGTCTACCAGGAAAGCTACGACGATCTGATTCTATCTGTGGGCGCAGCTCCCATCAGACCAAACGTGCCTGGCATCGAGTTGCCAGGGCTGTTCACTCTGCGCAGTATTGAAGATGTCGAAACGATTCAATCATGGTTCGAAAATCAGAAGCCGCGCACAGCGGTAGTGGCAGGTGGTGGCTTCATCGGACTGGAGATGGCAGAGCAACTAGTTCGCAGGGGCCTTGATGTCACACTAATTGACGGCAAAGATCAAGTGCTGGCGCCGCTTGATATTGAGATGGCAGAACTCGTGCACAAAGAATTGCGAAAGCATGAAGTTAAGCTTGTACTCGGGAAGCCGATTAAAGGTTTTCGTGCACCGGACGAGGTAACGGCAAATGCGGAGGGTGCGCCAAAGTCCTGTTGGGTGCTAGCCGGTGAAGATGAGCAGATCCCAGCGGATCTTGTAATCCTTGGACTAGGAATTAGACCGGAAGCAACGTTGGCGCGGAATGCCGGATTAGCGATTGGAGAGCTTGGCGGTATCCGGGTAAACGAAAATCTGCAAACCAGTACACCTAACATATGGGCTGTAGGCGATGCAATTGAGGTGCGCAATCCGGTCGACGGCGCATGGACACTCATCGCTCTGGGAGGCCCGGCCAATCGCCAGGGACGAATTTCGGCGGACAACATTTTTGGCGCAAAACAGACTTATGATGGCACCATCGGCACAGCGATTCTTCGAGTATTCGATCTGACCGTAGCATCGGTCGGTCTGAACGAAGTGCAATTGAAGTCAAGCACGCTTCCTTACGAAGCGATTCACCTGCATCCAAGCCATCACGCCAGCTATTATCCAGGCGCCGAGCGACTTGACATGAAGGTGTTGTTCCATAAGGAAACCGGGACATTGCTGGGCGCACAGGTGATCGGTAAGGAAGGCACCGACAAGCGAATAGATGTACTCGCGACTGCGATCAAGGCACGCATGACAATACGTGATCTGTCCGAGCTGGAACTTGCATATGCACCGCCTTTTGGCTCAGCGAAAGATCCAATCAATTTGGCAGGAATGGACGGCACGAACGTGCTAGATGGTTTGACAGAACAGGTGCAGTGGCATCAAGTCCCCGCTTTGACCACCGGTGGGGCCGTAATAATCGATGTTCGCACTCGCGGCGAACGTGATCGCGGATACATTGATGGCAGTCTTCACATTCCGCTTCCTGAGCTAAGAAAACGACTGGCGGAGATACCGGAGGGAAAGGAACTAGTCGTGTATTGTCAGAGTGGTCAGCGCTCCTACAACGCATCTCGTTTTCTCAAGCAGAAAGGATTTAGTGTCAAGAACTTGTCTGGTGGGTACCTAACATGGAACTCGATGCAGTCAGCAGGTAAGAAAGAAGGAATGGATCAGCAGAGCGCACCGCCACCGGTGCTCGCAAGATAGAAATTTGACAGACAAAAGAGAAATTATATGAGCGACTCAGCTACTGTTTTAAAGTCAACAAGAAGGCAAAGCCCTATGGAAACTACGATTTGGTTTATTGGTTTCATTGTATTCTACTTCGCGCTGCCACTCTGGATACTGCCTAAGCTCGGCATAACTACTTGAATGTCGCGGAGCTGCTCGGTCGAGCAGAAGAAGACAACACCTCTTCAGCAAGAGAAACAAGAACCTATTAAGCATGGCAAACCAGGCAAAAGCAATTAAATCAATCGGTGTGACGCTGTTGTGCGTATTGATAGCACTAAGCTTCGCCAGCGCTGCGTGGTCCGACGAGTGCCCGACGACTGGTGCTCCGAGTTCCTCGCCCATTGGTGCGCGTTGTACAGAGGATCCTGCGTGCGTTATTGTCGGCGAAACGCACATGCTCGAGTGGAGGAGTCCGGCTCCGGTCAAGATCGTTGTGGTTTGCATCCACGGACTGGGCCTATGCGCGAGAGCCTACAAGCCATTAGCTAAAGAACTCTCTGCCGCTGGCATCGATGGCTTCGGCGTTAACGTGCGAGGTTTTGGTCCAGACCGAGATAAATCAGATCGCGCGAAATTGAATTGTGTAGAGACGGTAGGCGATGTAAGTCAGTTGCTTAGCAACATCCGAAAAGAACACCCCGACTACAAGGTCTTTCTCATTGGCGAGTCAATGGGTGGAGCGCTCGCCATTAGAATCGCCGCTGAGAATCCAGGATTAGTCGATGGTGTCGTCTGCTCTGCTCCTGCATGGAAGTTACTGAAGATGCGCGGAACTGCGGTGAAAGGCGTCTTTGAATTGTTCTTATTTCCCGGAAGTCATCCCGGTCCTGCTGGGCGAGCCGTCATGCACCAAGCCACGACTGACCCTGAGCTAACCGAGCACTGGCGGACAGATCCATCTCACAAGCTGAAACTAACACTCAAAGAAGCAACCTCGTTCTTGAAATTCATCTCGAAGACAGACTCGTACGCCAAGAAGCTGACAAATCCAGTCTTGGTTGTGCAAGGACTCGGTGATCATCTGGTATCACCTATTGCCGTTGCCAAACTTGTCAGAGACATCCCTTCGGACAACAAGACGTTTCTCATTGATGGGAAGGGTGAGCATCTTGTTCTTGAAGAGGGAAAATTCACGCCACCACTCGTCGAAAAACTGCTCGACTGGATGAAGACTGAGTCCACCCATCAGTTACAACGGGCATTTATCATTGAAGTGGTAAATGATCAGGCATTATCGCCTAAGGAATTGCACAGGCTGAATACATTACGGCGAGTGGCTGGCAGAAAAAACTGATGTGAAGCAAAACCAGCAACCATGACAATCTAGACCGAATCGTGATGCGATGATGAGGTTCAGTGAATGCTTTTGAAAAGGGGAACAAAACGTGGCTGACCATGTGTCCCGTATGCGAACAATAAAACAACACGAAGGAGATGTTATGTCTACGACTCAAAAAGACAAAGACCTTGAGAAGAAGAAGAAAGACGCCAAGGTAGAAAAAAGCAAGGTAGAAGATACGAAGGAAGCAGATACCGAACAGGCCAATAAGCCTGAAGAAAAAGTAGAAGCAGAAAAAAAAGAAGATGCAGTTGGATTTACCAGTGAGGACCGCCAGAGTGTGTCCGAGCAAATCTACGCGAGGAAAACGCAATGGCAAGACTTGAAAGCGAAAATTCGGGAAGAAGATGGCGGCAGCTGCGGTAGCTAGGTTGTGTGAGAATCGATTGGGTTTTATCTCGTCAAGGTTTTTGCAAAGAGAGTTGATGCTCTAATGTATCAAGAAAGTGTTTTCGTTTCGCTAAAATTTGTGATAACGATTCTCCGGATCTTTCCGCACGCCGTTTTCGTAAGACTCCTCTGACGTAGGTATAGGGTGTATCTACGAGTGCATATGCCTGTCCTGAGGCTTGAGAAATTCTTCCTGCTAATGATAATTTGTTGGCGATCAATTTTTCGTCTTGATATTCATAAAATGCGACAATCGACAAGAGAGATCGTGTGACACTCGTTAGTCCGATTACTGGACCTGAGATTGACTGCTGCTGAGCGACTTGGCGAGACCTTTCTATCGATTTGGCTTCGCGATCAATCGTGCTATCCAACCTTTCGGAATTTTCGCTGAGAAATACTACTTGCTCCAATCGTTTCGCATCGGTCTCATCTGAACTTTCCTGCAGTTCTCTTAACTCTTTGAGAGATAGCCCTTCTGGCATCGCCGGGCGTTTTATTGGGAGTTCTTTTGACAGCTTATTTCGCTGATATGTCCTCACGCAAACTCCTACGAGGTTTCGCAAGATCGGGTTGATAGTCGCAGTAGAGCTGGCTGCCAGCGAGACTAGTGCAGAGCTACCAGCTCGGTTGGGGTATTGGAATGCTTGAAGAGAGATTAGTGATGAGCCCATGTTGGTAAAATTCTGCGCTGCGTCGATCGCGAAGAATGTGTTCTCTCGCCAAGCCAGTTCTCTAGAGTTAATACTCCATCTTCGGAATTCGAAGACTAGCTGATCGCGGATGCGTCGCAAGAGAACGGTCTCGTACTGCCGAACTCGATGTCTTTTGTCAGAAGTTTCCCCTGCTAAAAGTGCTTCTCGTCGACCGAGCAACTGCTCTGTCCGTTGAAGTGAGGCTTTGACAAATTGCAAGGAAGCCTTAGGTGAGTAACCATTTTTTCGTGCACGCTGCATTGTCCAGGCATTCTGCAGTAGCTCCAAGCTCGATGAAGTTCCGCTCACTGCATTACCAACAACTGCGCTAGCCAGTCCTTTTCGTTGGGCGCTTCTTGAGATTTTACTTGGATCCGAAACGTTGCCGCCCCTTTCTGATATGTCTACTATGCTGTTGGCGAAGGAGGCGGCAGTGCCAAGTTCTCTACCAAGGGGATATGTCCAGGCGCGCCATTTCTGGTGGTGATTTGCTTCTTCGAAAAAAAGGACATTGAATCTGGCAAGACGGATAAGCTCCAACAGCAATGCGCGATCAATTTCCATAATTTGCTCGCCGCTGACGCCGCCAGAATGTAAACCGGTATGAAGTTGATCTTCGGCTAGAATCATTGGCGGTGATAAGCACTGAATCAGACAAACGCTAGTCAAGCCGATACAGAGTTTTTCGAGATGCCTAGAACTCAATGTCATTTTTCATTTTCATTTCGACTACTTTCGATGACTGCTCAGTTTTTTCTTTTGCAAATATTCGCTCGTGCGCCTGGAGCCTAGCGGCCCTTTCGGCCTCCCTCGCGAACTGAGCATACACCTTTTTACACGACTTGAGAAGGACGCTCGGCATTTACATGGCGGTGTCAGGCGTGAGTCTGCCAGTAATAGGAAATGATCTAGACCACAAAGATATTTCAACGACCCGTAAGGCACTGAATACGGTGCCCGGCCACAGATATTGCTCAGTCATTAACTGTTCATAAAAATGGATGGAAGATCTTGGCCGGGACACTACTAATTCAATTGATAGTGGACGAAGTCGAGGGTCTGATTCCGCCATAAATTAGCGCTTGGACTCGTCTGCTGATGTTCGGTGGATTATTACACAAGGAGTACGACGCTATGTTTGAAAGAAGAATGTATCAAAACCATACAGCAGGTCTTTTAGCAGGACTGTCCATTGCCACCGCTCTTTCACTTTGCGCAGGAAGCTATAACAGGCTCTATGCGGCGCCGGCAGCCTCTCAAAAGTTTCAGCTGCGGGCAACCAAAACCGACACGAAAAAGGAGACGGCTCAAAAGACAACCGATAAGCGCAAGGAAATAGTAGAGGAAGCAGTCTTGAGCTTGCGCGAGACACAAGACGCTCTCAAGAATCTTGATGGAGGCAAAAACAAAGAGGCTCTGGCTGCGCTCGAGCGTGCAACAGGAAAGCTTGAAATCGTGCTCGCCCGCGATCCAAAGGTGGCGCTCATACCCGTTGAGGTAAAGGCAGTTACCAGCGATGTCTTCGGATCTGTCGATGCTATAAGGAATGCTCGCCAGGAAGCCGAGAAGCTCCTCAAAGAAGGGCGACTGCAGGAAGCACGACGGATACTGCAAAATTTCGGCAGCGAGACCGTAATCAGCACCGCTAATCTTCCTGTCGCCACCTATCCAGGCGCCTTGAAAAAAGCGGCCAAGCTGATAGACGAGAATAAAACAGCGGAAGCCAAAGAAGTCCTACAAGCCGCATTAAACACTCTGGTGGTCACGGACCTGGTTGTGCCACTGCCGGTATTGCGAGCTCAAGTTTCTCTCGAAAAAGCCGATGACATCGCCAAACAAAAAACACGCTCGCCAGAGAAGAGCAAGCAGCTGACGGAGTTGCTAAACACGGCTGATCAAGAAATAAAGGTTGCCGAGGCGCTGGGATATGGCAAGAAAGAAGATTTCAACTCCTTCCACAAACAAATTGACGCTATTCGTCAGAAGACCGCCAATGGCAAGTCCGGCAACGGATTTTTCGAGCAGATAAAAGCATACATGGATTTAATGGCGAAAAGCAGCCAGCGCAAGACCAACTGAGTGAACCCTTTTGAAACAATCCGTTTCTTGGCCACTCTTGCGCTTAGTTCTGTTCTAACGCCGTGATTTTGCATTGGCAAAAGACCGAAAGTCCGTTTTCTCATCGATCTATATCTTTACTGTGCTTGCTACATGGTCCACTCCGCGCTCCAGAGAACGGCGGGCAGACTCGTTGTACACAACGCGTTTTGCCATCGGCGGTTCCTCCTATCAATTAAGCCAAGCCATAAAGAATTATGATGGGATATGTGAGTACGATAAGAAGAAAAGAAATTGATAAGCCTATGGGTATTTCATCGTATTTCCTTGCCCTAACTCTCGGGAAGCAGTAAGTCAGCAAGAATAAAGATTTGTAGATTACTTGAAGCATCAGAACGGGAAGAAAGAGTTTTGGCCAAAATATGCCAGCGATCGATAAGATTAGAATAGCGGACCAGAGCGATGCAACTAGCAAACGCAGCCCTTCTGAATTCTTTATGGTGCCCTGAAGAGCTCTAATGGGAGACGCGTCCCCGTCGCAGTACATAGAAACCAGTACAGGTGCCAAGATGAAAACGTTTAGGGTGTATGCTACTTTCAGGCACAGAATGAACACAACTACAATCTCCATTAATCACTCTTTGAGTTATTGCTGTAGTGTTCACCCGAAGTTCACACACAGAAAGGATAATCAACAATTGGCCGAAAGTGACTAAGCGACTCGATTGCGGAAGTAGGTCTAGTTTCTCAAGTAAATCAGATGGTGTGACTTTAATCAACGAACACTTTTTGCCAAGCGATGGAGTAAATCAAATGCAGGTGCCAGACGCCTGGTATGTAGTTGCTTCGAGCAATGAAATTGGGAAGAAACCATTCACGGTGACTCTTTTCTCGCGGAAGTTCGTTTTGTGGCGTGACTCAGCTGGTGAGATTCATATGCAAATCGATGCTTGCCCTCATCGATCTGCGAGTCTGAGCCTGGGGGAAGTGGTGGGAAACTGCATCCGATGTCCATTTCATGGCTTTAGCTTTGACACGACTGGAGCTTGTTCGTTGGTTCCGGAAACAGGAAGACCTGCTCCGAATCTGCAAATAGAAACTCACGCAGTTCTTGAGAACAACGGATTTGTCTGGCTGCGAAGAGGCGATCACCTACCTGAGTTGCCGCCGTGGTTTGAAGAACTCGATGACGGACTGGTTTCGTACCAGTCCATCCATGAGTGGCCGACACATATCTCACGGTGCGTAGAGAACCAGCTTGATTACGCACATTTGCCCTTTGTGCATCGAAAGACAATTGGCCGGGGCCTCGATGTGAGCGGTACAAGACGCATTGATTGCAATGACCTTAGAATACAGATGTACGTTGATCAGGAGAAGAGCGACATTCCCACTATTCAATTCATCTTTCCTAATATCTGGCTGCTAACGATCCGGGCGCGAAAGTTCTTCCAATTCATTGCATTCGTTCCGGTGACTACTGAGCGAACTCGCTTATATCTTCGAGCATATCAAGGTGTAATTACTTTTCCCCTCTTAAATCCCTTGCTTGGTCCGATATTCAACTGGACAAATGCAGTCATTCTGAATGAAGATCGCAGAGTTGTTCTCTCTCAGCGACCGCTGGATACACGCGATGCTGTGAGTGAGAAACTGTTTCCGAGTGACAAAGCCGTCGACCACTTTCGGAGGCTATGGCGCGCGAGTACTAACAGTGGAAACACTTTGGCTGAGTAATCGAAGCTAATGACCGAAGTCAAAAGCTACCACTTTGGCGTCATCCGCGTAACGGAGTGCGCCTGCGTTCACCTTTGTTTTGACCGTAAATGTAGTTAGTGTCGTCTTGAAGATTCTGGACAACGTTAGACCCTTATCAATCTCCACCTTGGCCTTTTAATGATCGTTTGTATGCAAAGCATCACGAGCGCGGTCAACATGGCAGTTGTCCAGGTATGCCGTAAGCAGTTTCTAATTGTGGCGATGCTGACAAGCACGTCCTAACTAAAGTACGTGGCAAGCGCTTACCGACATCCTGAAAGTTGAGACTTTAGGTTAACTGCCGAATCTTCTTAAGAGTTGATTGTCCAACCAAGACGCATTCTTCCACTCTGAAGTGTCTGATGCAAAGAGCGCCCGGAAAGGACGCTCTTTGCACACCAGCGTCAGTCTTTTTTGATGCTGATCTTTTTGACGTTCTGCTTCGACTCTGCCGTTTTCGGCAGCACGACATTCAGAACACCTTTTTTGAATGTGGCCTCGGCCTTATCCTTGTTAATTGAACACGGGAATGGAATGCGTCTGTGGAATAAGCCGTAGCTGCGTTCCATCCGGTAAAAACCGCGCGTGTTCTCTTCTTTTTCCTCCCGCTTTTCTCCTGAGATTGTCAATGCATCATCGGTTATAGAGACATCGAGGTCCTTGTCGTCGATACCGGGTAACTCGACCGAAACGCGCAGATCGTTTGCACTTTCTTTTACTTCCACTTTCGGCTGAAACAAGCCCTCGGACATCTCGGAAAACGGGCTCATCAAGCCAGTATCAAACGAGCGGAAGAAATTATCGAAAACACGATTCATGTCATGCTGGAGCGAGAGATAAGGACTGTACTCATGCGAGTTGTTATCCTCTTTTCTGATCGGAAGATTTTTCTTGCCCCAGTTCCAAGGTATGAGATTACCCATATTCATCCTCCTTCCTTTTTAAACTGTGTTTCCAGTTACTCAGCCTGTACATTGATCTTCCTGGGCATGGCACGCTTGCTCTTAGGAAGAATCAGCTTGAGCACGCCATTTTTCACCGAAGCCTGAATTCCGTCTCTGTCTATTTCATTCGATAAAGCAAATACGCGCCTGTAGCCGCCCATGCCGTATTCGGCATAGGTTAGATTGTAGCCAGGGAACTCAGGTGCATCGACATGTCCGAAGATAGTCAGGATGTTTTGTTCCAGTGTGATTTCCACTCCATCCTGTTTGACACCAGGCATGTCGGCCAGCAAAGTCAGTTGCTCTTGGGTCTCGTGAATGTCGGTTGCCGGAGTGTAGAGTTTTTGCGATCGGGTCTGCTCCGCGTCATCCCGGCTCATCACTTCCTGTTTATTCATTTCCATAAGCTCGTTAGCCATAATAAAAACCTCCTTCCTGTTCGATTAAGACTCGGATACAACGCTGATTCGTCGGGGCTTTTCTGCTTCGGCACGCGGCAGCGTGATCTGCAAAACACCATTTGCGAATTTCGCCTCTACCTTGTCTCCTTCGACGCCAAAAGGAAGTTGAAGCGAACGCATGAACCCCCCGAAGCCGCGCTCGTGCCTGTGCCGTGCTTCCCCTCCTTTGAGTTCTTCTGGCTTGCGAGAACCTCTAATAGTGAGAGTGTCATGCACCAGAGAAATATCTACATCCTCAGGCGCAATGCCCGGCACCTCAGCGCGAACGATGGCGCCGTTTTCAGATGTCCATACATTAACTAGTGGATATTCCGTTGAATGATTTGGCGCACTCGATAAAACGCGATTGAGCGAGTCTTGCAGCCGCTGCATCTCGCGCAGTGAGCTGAACAAATCATTGCCAGCAAGTCTCTGAAACAACATATC
>CAYQKX010000013.1:0-154978 GCA_964418155.1 uncultured Candidatus Obscuribacterales bacterium
CCAGCGACCAATGATGGAGCGCCTCCTAAGCCGACAACGAATGACGGAGCACCGCCGAAACCAGCGACCAATGATGGAGCGCCTCCTAAGCCGACAACGAATGATGGAGCGCCGCCGAAGCCCGCAGAGAACGACGGAGCACTGCCGAAACCAGCGACCAATGATGGAGCGCCTCCGAAACCAGCCACTAATGACGGAGCGCCTCCTAAGCCGACAACGAATGATGGAGCGCCTCCGAAGCCCGCAGAGAACGACGGAGCACCGCCGAAACCAGCGACCAATGATGGAGCGCCTCCGAAGCCGACAACGAACGACGGAGCACTGCCGAAGCCTGCAACCGACGCCCCAGTTGAACCGAAACCAGCAGATGGTGGCGGTCCTGCAAGGCTGATGACTGGCGCCAAAGTTACTGCGGACGGTGCCGATGGCTATTACTGTGGTGTGGACTCCGTTTCTGGCGAAGCCATCGTGAGGACCGGAAAGCCCAACCTCCTTCCGCCATCGCAGTACCACCATGCTAGGGCGTTTGCCAAACTCAAATTGACTGAAGTCGGTAGTGACGGAACGCACAAATTGTACCGAGACAAGAATGGCGCCTTCTATGAAGTGAAGGAGCATGGTTCTGGGTTCATGACGGCACCGAGACCCGAGTACCGCGCAGTCAAGCCCGAAGCAGTTCAGCGGAGATAAGCGCTGGCTCTCACTTGTTGACTTTGTCCTGAGCTAACTCGCTCAGATAGCTTTGTGCGAGGTTATATGAAAACGTATGCGTGCAGCCTGCCTTCACGACCGAGAGAAACTCGTATTTCGCTCTCTCTTTCTCTCGCATCTGCATTTGCTTCAATGCAACCATGCAAAGCGCATCACTGTAGTCATCCTTCGAGTGCTTAGAACTCAGATGTGTGAACTCGCCGTCGCTTCGCTCTCCTCTCATATATTGAAAATTCTGGCGTGGCCATTGGTCAAACACGTATCCAGCAGCATTGCGCAAGGCGTAGTTCTCCGCCTTATCGATCACGCGTGTGGCCTCATCTTTTTTTCCGCAGCTCATAAGTATGTTCCAGTAGAGCATCGCTGTGTGTTTCGGACCAAGCAACGTCCAGTCGATGTCCGAAAGCGGTGGTAAGTGGTGTTCCGCCTCTGAAAACTGACCCTTGATCATGAGAGACTGTGCGCGTGCGAACTCTGCCTTTTCGACTGCCTCGGTAAGGAGCCTAGTCAGTTGTCTCGCATTTAAGTATCCAACATGTCGCCCAATCTCCGAGCCATCCGGCAGTGCCACCACTAGCGAAGGCAATATTTTGATATCGTATCTCGACTTCAGGCTCTGACTGTGTTTATCCTCAGTTGGTCCATCAACGACTTTGACGCAATTAAAATTCTCTTTCAGCATCGAAATTATGTCATTGTTTAAAAAAGTCGTCTTTTGCATGTCTAAACATGGTCGAGAGTTTTCGTCTGTGAAATCAATGAATAGCAGGTGCTTTTGGGCAAAGCTAACTGCATTCGCCGACTGCCACTGAATGCCGCTCTCGGGCGTTGCGATTGATTCTCTGCTGAGTTTTACTCCAACTCGTGCAGCGAGTGATACTACCAGTAGTACTATCATCCATGCCGGAAGCAGAGGACCGGAACCTTTATCTAGCATCGCAGTCCTCTCTTTCGCGAGATAATCTGCGCTAAAAGTAGATACACGACTATGTTGGAAATATAGACAACAAGCAGTGATATGTTCGGAGTCGCACTCGCAACTACCGAGAGTAAATCGATAGTTGGATATACGAAATCCCCTATCCAACAGCAGATCCACGCAGCGATTTCTTTGAGATACGCTGGAGTTGCATTAGCGTTGGACATTGTTGTAGCGGTACAGATGCTGATTACTGCCGCGAGCGTCAGGTAAATGGAAGCGCCGAGTGCAGCCGGCATGCAGCCGACGGTTGTCATTAGTGCGGAATAGCTGATCGCATTCAGTGCCAGCTCCATCAAAGTAACAACATCGAAAACCCGCTCTCTTATGCCAATTCCCAGCGATGTTAATTGGTATACGAATTCGCCTGCGAAGAGGATGAACGCAAGGAGCGCTGCGTTTGAGCGCCATATTGCGAGCGGGCTACTGTGCTGAACCGCGTTGTTTCCTCTCCTTATCAATCGTGTGTTAGAAACTGCGTAAGCGAGAATCGCGAGAAATCTAGCATCGCTGAATGTATCGAACGTGTTGACCGCAAATGCCGCTCGATACGAGTCGTCATCACTGCTCATCGAGCCCGCCAGCATCGCGATTGTCGGACCGAGTATTACGCAACCCAGGACGAACCCCTTGAGCCAGTTATTTGTGTATCTATCGATTCTAAGTGCTTGGAGCGATTGAATCACATCAACCTCGACTTGTTGCGCCTATTTATACCTTGCTTTTGAGGTGATTTGCCATGGTCGACTCACCCGCTGACCTACAACTAGTCCTAGTGGGTGAAAGCCTATAAGGGGATGGCTAAGCGGTGAAAATGGGACAAAATAGAGTGTGATAATCGAGACAGATTTTCTGACCTTGGCGTCCAGGGTAATAGCCTTACGGCATTAATTCTGTCGCAATCAACAGGAGTTTGTCCCAGGTGATCAAGGCTCAACGCTGCCATATGGAGCATGAAGTGTGTCTGCGGCGAAGATTAGATGTGTGCGGATAAATGTATCGGCCTGCAATGGCGAGAAACCTTGTGTGGTAAGGTCGAAGGAGATGTACAAGTGATTGAGATCTGGAGTCCTATGGGTGGTAGTAGCGCACCTGGCCGCATTGTCATCGCTGATGATCACGAAATTGTTCGTGCTGGCTTAAGACTGATTATTGAAGAATGGGAAGACTATGTGGTTGTAGGCGAGGCGGAAGATGGCGCCAAGGCAGTCGAGCAGGTAGAGCTTCAACAGCCGGACCTGGTTTTCATGGACATAGCGATGCCGGTTATGAACGGTATCGACGCTACTCAGATGATCAAGCGTGACATGCAGGGTGTGAAGATTGTGATGCTCACCGCCGACCGTGGCGTGGATTCCGTCATGGCAGCGCTGGCATCTGGTGCTCAGGGGTATTGTCTGAAAACAATTTCAGCTGAACGTTTGCATGCAGGCACTGATTGCGTTCGATTGGGCGACCTCTGGCTCGACCAGGAAGTTGCTCAAACTATTTCGGAAATGATAGCCACCGACAGGGGGGCGCTTCGAAACATTCGCCGCAGACCCGCACGCAAACATGTCGAGATGGCTGACGAAGAACGCATTCTTACCAGTCGAGAATTAGGGATTCTCGAATTGATTGTCCGTGGGTATTCCAACAGTGAAATCGCCGGAGAAATCTTTATTTCCAGGGACACCGTGAAGACTCATGTCGCGAATATCTTGAAAAAACTATCTGCCAGCGATCGAACACAAGCCGCGGTCAAAGCGCTTCGAGAAGGGCTTGTTTGACATGAATGTTTTACTTGTCACTGATGACTCCTTGATCATCTCGATGGTCAAGCACTCGCTTAAGCGCACTTCAGTCACGGACAGGCTATTCACCGCCCGTAGTGGCAGTCAGGCTGTCGAGTATTTGAGCAAGTCATTGAACTCCCCGCTAGATTTGATTCCGTCGTTGTTGATAATCGATCTCGATTCCGCTGGTGCCAATGGATTATATGTTCTTCAGAGGGTCAGGAGTGATCTGCAGATCGCCGATATGCGGGTGGCAATACTCACGGAGCCACTGGACGAGCGAGACTCTGAGTATTTCGAAAAACTGGACCTGGATCTGATTCTTGAAAAACCGTTAGAACATAAAATCATCCAAGAGGTATTTGAGAATCTGGCTCAGGAGCTCAATGAACCTGTCGTGCCCGAAACGGTGGAGAAAGTAGCGCCTCCATTTCGCGCGATACACTCGGCGCCTGATCTCTTCTTGGACAACCTCGAGTCTCGCAAGGTGCTTATTGTCGAACGATCCAATCACGATCGCAACCACATGAGTCACCGGCTTTCGCAGGGTGTCAACAGCACGCTGACGTTCGAGTTGAGTAACTCCTGGAAGAGTGCGCGGCAACAGCTCAAGTCTCAATCCTACTCGCTTGTTGTTGTCGGTCTTTCCGGTTTGGAGGATGCCTCAATTGAAGAAATCGTTACCACGTGCCGCGATCGAAGCAATTGTTCAATCATCGCGGTTGTTGATAGCGCCGATGAAGTGCTTGGGAAGACTGCAGTTCTTGCCGGAGCGAGCCTCTACGTCGTGCGAGACTCGGGCAACTATCTGTCGATCCTCGCAGAACTGGTATTCAACATGGTCGAGCGTCGGCGCCTGGAGGGGGTGGCGAGAAAAGGACTTGATGCAGATAAAGAGCTGCTCAAAGAAGTCATCGAGCGCGCGCCGCTTATGATGCTTCGGATCGATCGTTCGTTTTCCATTCGTGATTGCAATGATGCTTTCTCAAAGACCAGCAAGCGGTTGCGACACTCACTTATCGGCAGGCACATCTTCGATATCCTCCCCGATCTCGAAGTGCTTCCGATGATCGCAGTTCTTGACGATGGCATTCCCTATAGCAGGGAGGGCTTCCGCATGAAAGCCGTGGGGCATAGCCATAGCGCATCGACCTACTGGGACTTTCATGTTTGGCCAATCAAGAATTCACTTGCCGCGGCGCAGGAAGCGATTCTAATCGCTGCGGACGTGTCTGAGCGAATTGAGCTCGAGCAACAGCGAGAGCGCTTTGTTGCAGCTTTGGCTCACGACATCCGCAACCCTCTGGTTGGTGGTCAGCGAGTCCTGGATGCCCTCCTAAGTGGCAAACATGGAGCACTCGAACCACCTCGCGCAAAACAGCTCATGAGCACGCTGCAGAAGAGCAATCAGAATCTACTGCTAATGCTGAGCAATCTCATCGACGTCTATAAATTCGAAAGCGCCGAGATGACGCTTCAATTCAAGGCTGTCGATCTGGCAGCAGTTGTCGTGGAGCAGATTCGCGATATCACTCATATCGCAGCTTCTTCCGACATTACTATCGAGCAGGATATTGAAGAATCACTGCCTCGAATCGCCGGCGACATAAATTCTGTCAGGCGACTGCTCATGAATCTTCTGCATAACGCATTGAAGTACGCCGCGGCCAACACGACCATAAGAGTGCGAGTATACAGCGTCGCGACGTTGGTTTGTTTCAAAATCAGCAACGATGGAAGTCCAATCTCTGCGGATAAGATGAGGAATCTGTTCAAGAACATCGTCGATGGAGTACCTATAAAACACGGCTCTGGTCTTGGATTGCACCTTTGTCGCAAGATCGCCGAAGCTCATGGTGCAACGATGGAGTGTACAAGCTCAGGTCAAACCGGCACGACATTTAACGTGCGATTTAGAAGCCAGGATAGCGGAATGGCTCATGATGAGAGGGATGCGGCGGTCTAACGGAGCTCTGATGTAGCGATTTTTCGCCACTCGATTCTCGATTCTTATATGGTGAAACCAGGCGGAGCGAAAGCGTGTGCGCCGAATTTGCAAAGGAATAAACACACTGCGGTAAAAGCGCTCGCTGTTTTCCTAAGCTGAAAGTTACGGCATCAACACTCGTTCAACTAGCGAAGCGCATCGATTGTGACGCTGTTGTTGAAGGTCACGCGGTTGAAGTGAATTGTGGATTGGGACTCTAAAGCATCACGTACGGCCTGTTCCGAAAACTCTTGTCGCTCGGCCTCGAAGACCGTTCGCATAAGTTCAATCATCTTTTCGTCTATATTGGAGTTGCGTACAATCCTTATCTTTCTCAGCGCAAACTCGTTTGATAGCCAAAGGTGAACATCATTCGCACTAACGTTACGCGCGGCTATCTTGAAACAAGGCTCGTCGTTGATCAGTTCATCCTCAAGTCGCTGTGTATCTGAAAGAATAGACAGTACATTGGGAGTACTTTCGTTTAATAGTCCAGATATAAGCGGCAGTACTCGCCAGGTCACACCCTTTAGCGACAATGCCGCATCCGACAGGGATACGTAGGATTTGACGTGCGGCGTGGACCCTACCAATGAACCTGCTGTCACCGAATCGCCGTTGGCGGTTAGTGTCAGATTCAATTTTTCTTCGGGATCTGACGGCATAGTTTCGAAGTCAAATTTCATCATTGATGGTCGTATGAAGACTGTAGAAAATAGTGCCTGACCAGTTGTCCGGAGAGTCGTTAAATGGTTCTCGATCTCGCCATGATCCTCATAGGATAGGCAAGCAGAATACTTTTCTGATGCAGCTCTGACGATCGCTTCAGCATCCATAGCAATAATACCCAAAACTGTTATCTATCTTAGATTCTCACATGTTCTTGAATCTCGCAATTCGGATATACTGTCTGCCATCGTAGATTTTGAGATTAGGCGAAGAGTGAGTCCCGGGCTCACTCTTCGCGAAAGCTAAACGTCTTGTCAGTTCCCTGTCAGATGGAATGACCTACCCGGGATAGGTCGTTCCATTTCGTAGTCACAGTTGCCCGGCGCACCCTGCCGTGCAAGTGAAGCGCGCTGGGCCCGCTGGGTGTTCGATGATACAGTCGAGCACGCACTTGAAATAGTTACCGAACGCCCCGATCGGCACCGTCGGAATCGGCGTGTCGCCGCCGCCTCCGCCGCCTCCGAGCGGGTTGGTGGGCGTGCCACCAGCCGGTGGGGTGATGGGCGGAGTGGACTCACCACCACAGTCGCAGCTGCAGCCGCCGCTGCTTCCCGGCTCGCCAGGGGTCCAGTTGCCGATATCGCCAGGAGTCTGCGAATCGGCGCTCAGACCGTAGGGGTCGGTTAGCGAAAGCGGGTTGCTGCGAGCGTACTCGTAGGCGTTGAGGCTGTCGGCGTACAGCACCGGATCAGGTTGCAGGAAGCGTCCGAGAGCGGGAGAGTAGTGCCTGTTCTTGAAGTAGTACAGGCCGGTCTCCGCGTCGTAACGCTGACCCGTGTAACCGAATGTGGTGCCGGTCAACGCTCCGCCTTCGCCCCACGGCAGGTAGGCGTACGAGTTGATCAGGTCGCCCGTGTCATCGGTGGTGGCGATGATGGAGCCGAGCCGGTCGTGGTGCAAGCAGGTGATGTTGCCGCTTCCGTCAAGCGACATAAGCGGCTCGTCGAGAGTGGTGCCGTACACGAAGCGTCCGACGAGCACGTTGCTACCGTTGTAGTCGGCGACACGCTGGAAGCCGGAGTAGACGTAGCGGGTTTTGGTGCTGTTGACCTCCTTTTGGGTCTGGCGGTTGAACGGATCATAGAGGTATGCGGCCGAGACACCGGTCTTGGACGCGGAGGTGAGGCGGTTCTCCGGGTCGTAGCCGAACGTCCAGGTTCCGTCGCCGGTGAGGCAGCCGTTGTTGTTGTAGCTGTAGCTCACGCTCGCGACCGATGGGTACTGGTTGAGATCGTTCGCCGTCGCGTAGCTGACCGTCCCAGCCGAGCCCGGATGACGCATGTAGGCTGCGTCGTCGACCTCCTGGCTGACCACTTCGTGTGCGGCGTTGTAACCGTACTCGAAGGTGACGTCTTCGTTGAGCTGCACGACCGTCTTGACCATATCGTCGATCTCGTACGTGTACAGGCATTCCTGCCCATTGCCGTAGTTGAGCGACGTCCGGCGCGAGAGCGGGTCGTATCCGAAGTCCAGGTAGGGCGTGGTCGCGCCGTTGAGCTTGATCCCCGTGAGGCGATTGAGCTGGTCGTAGACGCGGTCGACGTAGTAGCTGTCCGGGTAGGTCAGCCGCTGGACATTGCCGTTGGCGTCCAGTTGGTAGCCGACCTGTTTGCCGTCCGGGCATTCTTCCCTGATGAGCCGTCCAGCCGTGTCGTAGGCGAATTCGAACTGGCCAGATGCCGGGTTGCCCGACACGACCGGTGTGCTGATGCTCAGGAGCCGGTTGGCCAGGTCATATCCGAACGTCACCGTCGGCATGCCGTCCGGTGCCTTCTCGATCATGCGATTGAGCGCATCCCATTCGAAAGCGATGGTGGCACCGGCGCGCGTGATCTTGGTGAGCACGTTGCCGTTCTTATCACGCGTGAACTGTTCGGTGGTATCGTCCTCGAAGGTCCGCTTCTTGAGCCTGTCGAAGCCGTCGTACTCGAACGCGGTGACGTTGTCGTTGGCGTCCTTGATGGTCGTGAGCAGACCATTGTTGCTGTAGGTGCGCGTCTCCGCCGTCGCACCGGTGAAGTCCTTGACCACTTTCAGCCGAGCGCATTCATCGTACAGGTACTCGATGACGCGATCGAGTGCGTCCGCCTTCTTCCAGAGCTTCCTGAGCGTGTTGTACGTGAAGTTCGTCTCGTGTCCGGCCGGATCGGTTTCGGTTTCCACCAGTCCGTCGACAGTGAACGTCGTATTCACCGTCTGCCAGATGGGCTCGTCCTCGCCGTCGAGACCGGCGAAGCGCTCGATCTTGATGCGGTTGCCGTTGCCGTCGTACGTGATCTTGGTCTCGTATTCGAACGGCGTGGGCAGAGTGATCTTGGTGAGCTGGCGCTGGTCGTCCCACTCGAACGTGGTGGCGTTGCCGCGCGGATCGGTGCGCTCGATGATATCGCCGACGCCGTTGTAGCCGTATTGCGTCAGCAGATTGAGCCTGCCCGTGCCCTGGTCGACCGTGACGGAGTCGAGCTTCTCTGTCGTCGCGTCATAGGCGTTAAGCGTGACGATACCGGTCGGATCGGTCCTGGTGAGCACCTGTCCGCGGCCGTTGTAGGTGAAGACGACGGTTGGAACTTCCGAATCGACTTCCGGCAACTCGATCTGGAGCAGTTGACCGGTGGTCGGATCGTAGGTGTTGGTGATCGTGTTGCCGCGCCCGTCTTCGTGTGTCGCCACCTCATTGAAGTCGGGGTCGTACGTGAAGGTCTGTACGATATCGGTAAGACCGGAGCCCGACTTGGCCTTGTCCGTGATCGTGAGGATGTTGCTTTCAACGTCGTACGAGAACACTCGCTGATTGCCTTCCGGGAAGGTAATCTTCGTGAGCCGATTGAGACCGTCGTACTCACGCTTGGTGGTCTTGCCTGCGGCGTCGGTTTCCGAGATCAGGTTGCCGTGTCCGTCCAGGTACTGGACGCGACTGTCTCCTTCCGGATTCTTCTCCTCTGATCGAGAGCCTGCGAAGTAGTAGGTCCAGACGTTGGAGCTACCGTCAGACTGTTGCTTGACTCGTCCGAGCGAGTCATACACGTTGTTGACGATTGCCACGAGCGGGTTGGCCGGTTTGAAGACTTGCGTCATCCGACCGGGAATGTCGTAGGCGTACGTCGTGTCGAACTCTTCTGCGTCGGTGAAGGTCTCGAGGTTGCCGTCCACGTCGTATCCGAACTCGATGAAACGTTCGGTCTCGTCTTCGACCTTGATCAACAGATCGCCGTCGTAGGTGAGGTTCAACTCGCGTGTAAGCCCGTTGGAGACGGAGGCGAGCTTGCCCGACGAGTACGTGAGACTGATCGTCACTCCGAACGGGAAGGCGATCTCGGTGAGCTGACCATCCGCGTTGTAGCTCGACTCGACCTTGTGTTTGTTGACGTAGGTCCAGTCTCCACCACCATTCTTCGTGAGAGTGGAAGCGACGCCGTTCGGTGCGATGTAGCTTCCATCCGGCTGTTTGACGAACACTTGCGTGTCGCCCGGCAGGCTGACGAAGGCCGTGTTGTTGCGGGATTGGTCCAGGAGCCAGCGATTGGTGACCGCCACCGTCACCCACTTGTCGAGCGGCTTAGCCAGATCTCGGTAGAGGTCCACCGTGACGAACATCGCCACCAGTCCGGTCGCGCCTGAGACAGGGGACTCGCTGCCCATGGCGAGCAGTCCGTCGCTGTTCTGGGCGACACTGTGATTCCAGTTGTGCGACCAACCGAGGCCCAGTGGGCCGTTGGCCAGTCGCGCACCTGACGTGTAGAAGCGCTCGAACGGAAGGGCGTAGGGGTACTTGCCACTGCCGACGGTGAGGTCGGTGTTGCGGTAGAGGTACGTCCCGCGCGCCATGTCGATGGGTTCGTAGGAGAGGTTGTCGCTGCAGGTCGGCAGCGTGGGCGAGTCTGGATCGGTGCCGTTAGCGTCGTTGTCCGGGATCATGTCGTCCAGCGGTTGCTCGACGGAACCCATGCCGCCCTGGAGGTAGCCGCTGAAGATGCCGATCGCACCCCACCACGGGCTCACTCCGTAGTAGCCGAAGCCGATGAAGTCGTCGATCGTTATTTGCCCGTCTTCCGGCAGCACGATGCGCCAGTCCCAGTTGATGTACCAGTTCTCGATGTCGTCCAGCGTCTGACTCGAGTAGTTGGTAAGGTTGGGTCGGACGCTGCCTGTCCAGTTGGAGCTGTGTGCGTCGTAGATCTTCATCCCGGCCTGAACAGCCTTGTCCAGGATGGAGGTGGTGCTGATACCGTTGATGTTGCAGCACTGCTCGATGGTGCCGGCTTCGATCGCGATACCGTGCATGGCGAGCACGGTGTCGTTGGTGTTGACGTTGTCCCAGTTGTTGTCCAGCGCACCGGTGGACCACATGATGCCACCGAGGTCCATGACCGGCGTGTTTGAGTAGCCGACCAGACCGACCTGGTGCTGAAGCGCCGTCATGCAGGTCGTCATCCGATTGTAGACGTCTGCCGACCAGCTCTTCTGCGTGTTCCAGGTATGCCACCGGACACTCAGCGCTTCGCCAAGCACGTCTTCGTCGTCGTATGCTCCGCCGTCGAACAGGCTCTGCGAGAGCTTGCGCCGGTGGAACTCGATCATGGCGCGACCGGCGTTGCCCCAGGCTTGTGCGATCAGATAGTGCTGACCAGCCCAGACCGTCTGCCAGAAGCTCTGGTCGCAGTAGGTGGTGGTATAGGGGTGGGTGATCGTGAGCAGAACCGAGTTCCAGCTCCACGGAGTCTGCGGATCACTTGTCCCTACCAGCTCCCCGTCTAGCCGGAGCTCGGCTTCCAGGCTGCTGTTGAAGAAGAGGGTCAGGCGCTTGCCGTGGATGTCGCGCGAGTAGAACGACACGTCGATGGTGTCGTAGAGCACGCTGAGCGTCGCCTTGTACGGATCCGGGATATCGGTCCAGGTCGTGGGCGTCGTGCCGCTGCGCATGTACGGCAACGACGTCTGCCGAACCGGGGTCTCGACGGGGACGATGTCGCGACCGCCGATCACGTCGTTGAGAGTCGCACTTGGAGCGTTTTCCTTCAGATACGTCACGAGATTGCCCGCCATCGTGGCGAGGTTGTCGCGCACGTTGGTGCGGTTGAGATCCTTGACGTAATCGCTGGTGACGGTGGCACCGCTGGTGGCGTCGTCCATGAAGTTGCCGCCGTCGTATCCGATGGCATCTGCGAGATCGATGGCGGCCTTCACGTTATACGCCTTCATCGCCGGATCGAAGACGTAGTCGGTCGAGTCGATATCGACTTTCACCCAGACATGGCTGAGGCGGAGTACCCACTGGCTTCCCGTCCAGTTAGTCGAGTTCGGCGTGCCGCAGCCCGACAGCAGGTTGGACGCGGCCCAGATGCTTCCCTCATCGTTGCCGAGCCAGTCCGCCGCCTGCGCCGCCGTGAGCTCCAGCTCTCCGAACTGGAAGTCGGCGTCGTAACCCGCTTCGCGCAGAAGCTCGATCATGAGCTCGGCCTGGTCGAAGGCGTTGCCGAACCCGTCGATCAGTGTGCCGAGCGCTCCCTTCTGGCTGCCGTAGGTCGGGATGAACTCGATGTTGTCGTGGACGAACTTGAAGATCTCGTCCACGTCGTTCTTCAACGCGCGTGCCATCTCGGCGATGCTGGGGGCGCCTTGCGCGCGATTTGCGGCGAGCCCAGGCGCGGCTGCCAGGACGGAGCTCGCGGGGTTGCCCTTGGGCACGCCTTTCTTTCGTGGCTTGTAGATGTTGGTCGGTGGCTTGCGCCCTTCGATGACGGGACGAGCTGCGCTGTGGCTCACGGCGCGCTGCTTCTGCGTAGCGACCTGTCCCGGTGTCTGAACCTCGGAACGTTTCGGCCTCTCTTTGGTCGACATAGGAGAATCTCCTGAAGTTGGTGACTCCCGAGCGCAGCAGCGAATCGTTCTGCAGCGTCGGGAGTGGATGGAACTGGTAAGTGCCGGGCTCGAAAGAACCCCGGCAAACGGAGTTGGACACGCACCCGCGAGGACGGACCGTGTCGAGAAGCTTGGTGACTAACCGGCCTTCTTTAGTGACCGGCGCCACAGGTGGTCACTATCGCCGTGCGGTTGCCCTGGCGAGAGGTGCTTGGTTACTGGCAGAACGCGCCTTAGCTACCGACGCCGCTACACCTTGTGACTACCGCCGTGCGGTTGCCCATGGCGAGAGGTGCTTGGTTACTGGCAGACCGCCTTTAGCAACCGCCGCCGCCGCAGGTGGTGACTACCGATGTGCGGTTGCCCATGGCGTCGTAGTTGTACTGGACGGTGGTGCCGTTGATGAAAGTTACCTTCTTGAGTCGACCGCGTGTGTCGTACTCATACGTTGTGGAGTCCATTGGCTCTTCCTTTCGGTTCGGTGAGTGCTAGCGCGAGTGATGCGCGCTCGCCGCGCTTGCGCTAGCGGTATTGCCAGAAAACGCGCTTGAGAAGCTAATCCGGATTTCACTTGCAAGAGCCCACTTCTCCGCAAGATTTTCTTCATGCACTAAATACGGTGTCACACTATCTGCGCACACCTGTGAATTTGTGACTGAACCTGGGCAATAATCAGATATCCGAAATCCGTTAGCTCCTGTGCAAACGTCGTTGACTAGCTATCTCGACCTTGCCGAGCTAGCGGGTTCGGATGCCAGTTTGTTTACGAAGTATTGCCTAGCTTGCGTTCGCGGCGATGTTCGCGATATTGCCGCCCACCAATCCTTCTCGTAGCTTTCAAGAGCCCGAATTCTTCATTGCCGTGGTTGATTTCAAGTGTTGGTGCGATTTGAAATTTGCGGAATAAAACAACAAAACCTCGCTGAAGTTCTTTGATTAATTACCGATGTTTTACATTCCATCAGTGTTAGCGCGATTCACGACATCACCCAAATGGGTGATCGAAAGTAGTTAGAGTGGGTGATCACCCATTCGGGTGATTTGCGAGGCCTCGCTAACAGAGCCGACTTGCAAAGATCGATACTGAATCTCTTCGGTTGAGTTCAATATCACATTCAGTAGCACGCGCTTGCAAAGTGGCGCCCGTATCAGTTGGTGGACATTGGTTTTGGGATTCACTATGAAATAGCCATGCGATTTTTCGATCCGATGTTGCGTGCGAACCAGGCCGCATAGTATCCGCACATTCCGTGTACCCCGCTGCCTGGTGGGGTGGATGAAGAGCATAGATATACATTCGGAAGAGCTGTTTTGTATGGTACCAAGCGTGGTGTCGGTCGAGTGAGCAGCTGAGGCATACGCAAGCTGCCACCGTTGATATCGCCACCAACGTGATTCTCATTGTGCCTCTCTAAGTCTTTCGGTTTCAGTATCGATCGTGCCAAGATCTTACTTCGAAATCCGGGCGCAAAGCGCTCAATCTGCGACTCGAGCAGTTCACTTACATCCAACTCCGAGTTGAGAGCAACATGGCAATAAGCCCAGACAACCTGTTTTCCTTCCGGCGCCCGACTCTTATCAAACTGGCTTGGCTGGGCGAGCAGCACGAAAGGCGAGCTCGTCACCTGTCCACGCGATACGGCGAGCTCCGACTGTGCGATCTCTTCAAAGTCGCCTCCCAGGTGCACCGTGGGCGCTCTGGCGAAATCCGGAGAATTCCATGGAATCGGGCCATCCAGAGCCCAATCCATTTTGAAGGAGGCAGGACCGTAGCTATAAGACTTCATCCTGCTGACGTATTTGTCTGAAAGAGCGCTTCCTGCAATCTCGACGAACTGAGCGGGCGTAACATCGAGGAACAAGAAGCTGCACGATGGTAGATCACTCAACGATCGAACTGGACAATCAAGTATAACTTCACCATCGAGCGACTCGAAATACCTGACCAAGCTGTTTGTCAGCGACTGTGCTCCGCCTTGCGGAATCGGCCAACCTACTGCATGGGCTGCGACCGAGAGCGCCAGCCCGACTGACGCAGTGCAGGGCGCATCCAGTCTGGATGCCGAATGAGCTGCCACGCCCGCGAAAACCGCCTTGGATTCTTCCCCGACAAGATGCCAGTCAGCGAGCTGGCGGGCCGAAAGCAGGGCCCGCATTCCGAAAATTGCCATTGGAATCGGGTAGCCAGCCAGTTTCAGCGGGTGCAACAGGGTGTCGCAGAGTTGATCCCAGTTTGGAAGAATGCGCTCTATCAGGCGTTGAAACGAGTCTCCGTTTGGGCCAAGATTTTGCGCTGTTGCAGAAAGACTTCGCTGGACTACCAGCGCTTTGTCGGGTCGGATGCCATGAACATAAGCGTCTTCCGGGTTGATCCAATTCAATCCGAAATCTTCTAACGGCATTGTGCGAAAGAAGGGCGAGCCGATTCCAAGCGGGTGTACCGCAGAGCAGATGTCATGCTTAAATCCTGGAATCGTTAATTCCAATGTCCGGCAACCGCCGCCTGCAGTCGGTTGTCCTTCGACCAGCAGTACGGAGCCACCGGCTCGAATCATCGAAATTGCACATGCCAATCCATTTGGTCCGCTGCCGACCACTACTGCATCGTAACGCTGCCGCTTGCACGCGTTCTTCACTATTTTTCTTGTCATCGGGTGTGAAACACCAACATTTTGGAGATGCCTAACTGAGCAATCTAGCAGATTTGCCAATTGGTTTTATTGGGGTCGGTCTTCGAGCCTATTCACAAGAGTCCAGTTTCCTATGATTGGACCGTTTCAATTCGAACTCGTTTCGTTCGGCAAGATTAATCGGAACGGCATCCAATGAAAAACTGCGAAAGCTTGTTTTGATGATCGAGCGCGGCGAAAAAAGCCACTAGCCTTGTTACTGAAGATGTTCGAAAAGTACCTGCATTTGATGAGCCACGCTTCTTTATGATGTTGATAAGTAGCGACACTTCTCAATTTGACTCAATTTAAGCGAAAATGTAGTAGCGAGGCTAATCATTGGCATTGATTTTGCACCTCCGTCAAATTCTCTTTCTACTCAACCGGTCGAAGCCTCTTCGCCATGACCTCTTGAACTTCTTCGAAACCGGCTGCCATAGACAGACCGAGCCTCGCCCGTGTGAATGCTCCTTCTGGATTGATTGCAGCCATCTTTTCGTAGGCGAGGAGCTGCTGCATAACCTCAACTCGTGTTGCATCTTTAGGCAGGCCTAACTCGCGCCTTACTCCAGCCTCGATGGCGTCACGGAATTCTTCGTCTGATGCGTTTGACGACAGACCAAGGTTTTCTTTGCGCTCTTCATTCGTCGATTCCGCTGCCGCTCTCATGTCGCTATCGGAAGCGGTTATTGGCAGCCCGAGCTCGATTTTTCGGTAAGCCGTCTCCCTCGCTTTTCCAGCATGGAGCACTTCGTCGAGAGGCGCGGATGGGTCAAGACCATATCCTGCCCTCGAATAAGCATCGGTCGCGCTGCTGGCATTGCCGGCCGCAGCTTCATTGTACTTCATCAATCGCTGCAACATTTCCGTCCGCGTGGCGCTCCTGGACAGACCGATGTTCTCCTTGATTCTGGCATCCAGTGCGGCGGTTATCTCAGTCGAGGTAGCATCTTGGGGCAGACCCAAGAGCTTCATCGAGTCTCCATGGTCTGTTTTACGTGCCATGTCATCGACCAGTATTTCCGGCTGTATTTGAGCCATTCCGAGTGATGCACGTCTGGAGGCGTTCCGATAGGCGCTGTTAACCGCATCGACTTCGGCATCTGTTGCTGATGGCGGCAGTCCAGCCTCGGCCCTTCGCGAAGCTGCTACGTCGTCGAGATCAGCCAGATTGTTGTATTCAACGATCCGTTCTAGAAGCTCTTGGGCCGTAGCGTCGGACGGCAATCCCAGGTTGTCTCGCATTCTGTCTTGAATAGCCTGATTGACAGCGCGTGGGCTGGCATCGGCTGGTAGCCCTAGAAGACTGGGTGGTGGTGCACCATCAAACTGTTTTAGTAAATCATCTACCTGACCTTGAAATGCGCCCTGCTCCAGTCCAAGCGCTGCTCGCTGGTATGCACTTTGATACATCGCGCTGGCTTCGGTTGAGTCGGAGGGCACTCCTCCTGCTGATGGAGGTGGGATTTTGTCATTTGTTTCGGTGCTGCCTTTGTTGCTATACGGGTCATCAAAGTACAAATAGTCTTTGTTTGTTTGCTCTGCTCTATTGCTGTTTGATGGGTGGTCTGCCCAGTTTATTTCGATGTCTGGACCATATTCGGGCTTGCTTGGCTGCTGCTCTATCGCTTTCTCTACCATGGAACTAACCCTCGAACGGCGTGTGGTTTATTGTCATAAGATGCCGCACCAACGTTGCAATCACGTTGCAATATCACAATTTTTTGCAGCTATAATGACCCAACTATGTGGCGGGGAGTTGGTTGATGGCACAACGATTGGCAATTATTGGTTTTCCATTCGATGGCAACTCCTCATTTCTGAGAGGTGCTGCCGACGCTCCGGCATTCATTCGCGACGAGTTGTTGTCGGATGCAGGCAATCTTTGGACTGAGCTCGGTTGTGACCTTACAGATGTCTTTGATGACTTCGGTGATGCGTCTTTCGAGAATGACTCGTTTGCGGAGAAAGTCGAGTCGACAACCTCCGATGTTTTAAAAAAGGCAAGGAAGTTGATTGCTCTAGGGGGGGACCATTCAATCACGTTCCCTATCATAAAAGCGTTTTCACGCTTCTATTCTGAACTGAGCATCTTGCACTTCGATGCCCATCCCGACCTTTACGAGAACTTCGCCGACAACCGCTATTCTCATGCCTCTCCTTTTGCACGAATCATGGAAGAGAAGCTTGTTAGTCGTCTTGTTCAGGTTGGTATCCGTGCTTCCAATGGACATCAGCGAGAGCAGGCGCGTCGTTACTCTGTAGAGGTCTATGAGATGAAAGACTGGCGGGACGAAACAAAACTGGTGTTTGACGCACCGCTATTTATCTCCATCGACATCGATGTGCTCGATCCTGCGTTTGCACCTGGTGTCTCCCATCAATTGCCTGGCGGTTTTTCCACCAGGCAATTGATTCAGGTCATTCAAAATCTGGAGGCACCGTCGGTGGTGGGTGGCGACATTGTTGAGTTGAACCCAAGAAGAGATAGCAGTGGAATCACAGCAAGGGCAGCAGCCAAGGTCCTTAAGGAGCTAGCCGGTCGGATGATGGGCGGCGGTAATCAAGAGATTTGAATCTTTCGACCTGAATGACAAGGGGTTGTTCAACGCTCAGAGCGAAGAGTAGTGCTCTTCGCTCTGTCGACGAGGGTGTGCGGGTTGGTAAAACTTCTGCGGTTGGCTTGCAATGAGATAATTTTGCACGCGCAAGGTTACATTTACGTAACGGCTTCCAGGCGGCTGTCCACCTAGGCGCTGGCGAGGCTTTGAGGGGCTCTGGAGGCAGCTTTCAGCTCCAGGGATCATTACAAGTCTGTTGCAAACGCTCAAGAGTCTGCGATCTTTGCAGTAATATTTTCAGTCTAGTTTTCTTATGTAGAGGGCGGGACGATTAGCATCAACGCTAAATTAACCAAGGCGTGCATTAACTGCACGACATGCAGACCGGGTGGGCTCACCGATCCGAAAGGTAATGTTCTTCACCTCGGGAATTTCCCACTGGACTCACACGGCAATCCTGTCAAGCTGACTTCGAGTCAGGAAAAGGTTTTTGTGCGAGTGCCGCATTGGGACATCGGCGATCCCTGGAAGACCAAAACCTACAAGAATGTGGATCTGGAAATTAAAGTCGCCACGCTCGAAGACGTCGAGCAACTGATTCAAAGCCCCAACGTATTTCCGAAAGCCAGTGAAGGCCGACCCGGCTTCTGGCCACAGCAGCTTAACGAGTACACCGATTTTCGGGGTCTCAACTATCCGTACATTTGCATTGCACGGGCCAATGGCAACATCGTCGGACGTCTGTACCTCGATCCTAATTCCAATAACTCGATTAAGCGCAACTTGCACGCTGCGATTATCGACAGTGTTGTTGTTGATCCTGAGTTTGAAAACAATGGGATTGCCGACAAACTGATTGAGTTTGCCGAGACTCTGGCCAAAAACAATGGCGTTCGTTGGCTTGAGATCGGTGCGGTGAGAGACACTGCGCACACGCATTCTGCGCACAGTCGTAAGGGCGTGGACGCGGTCAGGTCGTTCTTGCGTAAAGGCTTCTATAAACAGCCACTTTACTTGAAGAAAGGTCTTGCGGTTCACTACCAGGCTCGCGACTTTCCAGCTACTTTTGTGCTTTCACGCTACGTGAATGGTCTTGTCTTGTACAAAGATTTGGAAAAAACGTTGGCGCTTACGAAAGAACAGCAAGACCAGCTTTTTGAAAAACTTATCTCCGGAATGCCGAGCTAGTCTCTATCCGAGAGCGGTTTGTGCGAAGGGAATACACGAAACAGCAAGCTGCTTGGTTAGTTTTGGTCGTGGATTGTTTATTTGGGTGATCTGCTGCAAGTAGTCTCGCCTGGAAGAGCCTTGGGCGCAGAGCGATGCTTTGGGTCGTTAACGTCTACAGTTGCAGGAAGTCATCCGGTTGAACATTGGCTTTGCGCGTCACTACCTGATTTGCAAAGAAATTCAAATGCAGTCTCAGTGGTTTTATTCCAGTTCGGACGAATGCGATACCGTTGAGAGGGTCATACCTTCTAAGTTTTCGCTGCAACAGTTTCCATTTGTTACCACTCAGAATCTTCTTTGTTTTGATATGGTCTTCGCGTAACCCTCTCCAGTAGCCGAATTGGCTGGAATTGAGTACAATGCAAAAGTGGTGTCTCGAGGATAACCAGAATTAGAACGCACTCTCCGATTCTGTCCATAACGATCGCGGGCGTAGTAATCATTATGCTGTTTTCGTCTACGCTCACTATGTGTCAAACTGGATGGGTACCGCCTATCAGGCAGGTCGACAATCTGGTGTTCAGCATGATCGCGCTATGGTCTGTGCTGCTTGTCTCTTGCAGCGTCTTAAAGCGGCTCGGATATCGCATGGAGTTTTTGTTCGCAGAAGACAAAGATATTCCGCCGACGAACCTGTGCTCTGATGCTCCTGCTTCGACGTCATTCGATCGAATGGACGTGATGGCTGTTGTCTTGTACATAGGGACTTTGGTGTGGTGCTCGTATACGTTTGAGTGTGTAATTCCGGACGATATGCGAATGCCCATCGTTATTGCGATGTTCGTTATCGCTGGTGCGTGTTTGTTTGATCTCCGCCCGCGCGGCGAGGAAGGCTAGATAGTGTCATTCAGTCCATATCTTGCGTGACTGGCGATGTTTTTCATCGGACTGTCGGTAAGGTCTCTGCGCATCGTTTATCAGAAGCTCTTTCGTCGATCGCAGTTAAATCTGGGAGATGCATAATGCTATCCGTTGCTAAATGAACTGTTCATGGATCGGTATCGCCCATAATATCAGTGTCAAAGTGAATAACCTGTACTGTGGTCGTGATGGAATTGACCGAGCCAACATTAATGGCTATCTCTCTTGTAGTAGCAACATTTTTATTGCTCGAATTCGCACTACCCACGCTCTCCAATGGGACTGTCAGAGAGATGCTGAAGGCTTTCTGTGTCATGAAGTCAAGTCTATCCTAGTCTGAGGGATATTCCTGCTCGAATCGCGTCTTATATCGAGATACTGCCCCGAGTGCTGCTGGCGTTAAGGAAATAAATTTTGGTTGTCGATAGAATGGAAGCCTTTATTACCTGGTAAGCTCTTGTGAAAACAGGGGTTATTTACGATGAAACGTCAATCGAAGCGATCGCCCAAGGTCATGGAACAGGACAACAGCGAAGATACGTTCGATGAATCATTTGAGCAAGCGTTCTCCCTTGTTGATGCAGCATTCACTTCGGCTATGGTTAGCGGAACCTCGCCTGAGGCGTTGCTTGCAGCACTTTCCTACGGGTTTCTTCAAGTTGCGGCCGAGCGCAGAGGTGCACCGCAAACTGCTCAGGAAGAGTGGGTGTCCGATGCGGATCTCGTTTGGGAGCCGGTCTTTGCCAATATTCTGGATTTCGTCGAATCGTTCGAAGGTGAGTATAACTATGACGAAGCCTTTGATGAAATAAGCTTCCTTCAAACAGAATGCAATGTGCGCCCGATGCGCCTTTCTGAGATCGAGGAGCGGCGACACGGCAAGGTAGCTTTCAATATTTTGGCTTGGACTCTGGAATCGCTAGCGCGTCAGCGAACAGAAGCTCTGGATGTGGAGCTTGGGCTGCTCATAGAATGGTTCAAAGTCAGTGCTACGATCAACGAGTGCGCGCTGGAGAGGTATGCGATAGTCAGATATCATGCGCCGCTCATCTACAACAGCTATGACTTGGTCATCGCTGGAGTTAACTAAATTCCAGCGAGATAGTGAATCTTGTGATTTTGTTGCTGCCTAAACTTCGGTGAAGCTTGGCAATTTCCGAGATGGCTATTGGGGCAGACTCTCTTTGAATTTCAAACACTTCTTCCTCTGCTCGAGGATGAGCAAATGCTGGTGTTGCCCGAGAACGTCTTTCATAGACCTCAAGGAAGGCCGCGGAGCTGAACTCCTGAAAGTCACCAGTCATCTGATCGACTATTACCATCGCTATCTTATTGAGTATTTCGCCGGCAGTCGAAGCGGAGACACGGACGACAGCCCCTAACTCTCCTTTCTGCATCTCCACACGCTTTGTCGATAGAAACGAATTAGACCACCTTGCGACTTTCCGCCTTTTCGCATAAAGAGTGCTGAAGTTTTTCGTTCTTTCATTCTGGTCTTCGTCAGTTTCGTCGAGTCCGGCCCAGATGTGAGCTGCAACCTACTGCCAGGTCTTGCACCAGATCACAAAAAGATGCAGAACCTATATCGCCTGTCTGGGACCGGAAGTCACATCAGTCGATCAGTTTGCTCTCTTTCAACGAATCCAAAATGATTATGTCCACAGCAGAGCATTTGAATCTGTCATCGTGGTTAAGCCAACAGATTTCAGCGATCTCGGCATTCGCTTTCAGGGTTCCACTGTATTCGCCGGAGTAGCACGTCATTCGAACCTTGACGCCTTTCGGCTTTCCATGCGCCTGGGCCTCGAACTGTCCGACAAATTCGAGCGTGTCGGGGGCTAAGTTCACTGTTAGCTCCTCTTTGATTTCTCTGAGCAGAGCTTGTTCATCCGTTTCTCCGACCTCGCGTTTGCCACCCGGTAGGTAGTAAGTGTCTTTGCCTTTCGAGAGCGTGCCTAGCACGCGGCGCTCCTTTATGTGAATCCAGGCAAGCTTGTCGATGTAGGACATGCGCTAATACTCCGGCTGTTTATCGCTTCAAGTATAGCGTCTAACGCAGGTGTGACAACCCATTAGCTCTTGAATGGAAATTTTCTGCGGACCAGTCGGCAGCTGCTCGCGCGCAGCTGCCGGGGGCGTCTGTCACTTAGAGCCTTAGCTTGTTTTTGCAGTGTTGCTTTACTTTGGGCATGTTCTCCGCAATACAAGCGGTAGTTGGGAATTTGCCGCCAAGCAGATTGGCAATTAGTTCTGCGCAAACTTCTCCTGGTGAATTGAACACGGACACCTTGCTTCTGATTGCGGCCGGGATCGTTTCTACCTCTATCTTGTAGAGGCTCATGAACTGACTATCTTCGGATAATTTTCCAGCGCAATCATTCACTGCATGACCGAGTCCTACAAGTGTCGAGTGCCGGAGCTCGAGAGCGGATCTAGGCTCCTTCAGTGAAGAGGAGCCTCTTATCTTTTCGCGCTCATAGATATAGATGTCGTGATTATAGGTCCGCATAGGTTCCTCGCCCATGGTCATGTTCGGATCACCAGGTCTCAGCGGATCTCCGTCACCCGGCCAGACGTCAATTATGTTTGGTGCGAGCGTTATCTTTGTGCCACCATCTTCAAGAATTACTGCTATGTGCGGAGGAAGCCCCCTCACGATTTCTTTCACAGTTTCAATGCTCGCAGGCCTGACCTTTTCATGCCCATATTGGGGTGGGCAGATGGTTATCCTATCAATCAGACGAACGCCCTCTTTGGTTGCAGGGGGTGCGGTTTCTGGTCTTGAGTTTGTTGCCGACTTTGCAGCTGTTGAGCGGTTAATCAGATTTAGTGACTGGCTTGCACTCTTCGCTTCAGGCTTGCCCGAAAACTTCGCCGTGATCGTTTTATAGACTTGCGCCGCACGTTTGGTATCGCCGATCGCGTTGTATGAATGACCCAAGTATAACCATGCTGTGGGAGTGTCGAAGCCTCCTGCAACCGCACCGTGGAATTTCTGTGCGGCCACCTTGTAGTTTCCACCTTTGTAGGCTTCCACACCTGCGTTGTAGTCCGCGTTTCCATCGGCGAGCACCGGCTGGAAAGCGGCCATGAAGAGCATTGAAACGAAAGTGATGTATCGCCTGGCTTTGATAATCATTATTTTCGCTCCGGCAATTACTGAAAAATGGAGATTAGATTCTACACGAAAACACCATGATCGCTGGAGCTCGCTAGAAAGAGCTAGAACAAATGTTGACGTGATTTTGCTGTTGGAGCATTGGAGAATTTTGAAGCGGACTGAGCGGAAATAATTACGTGGCTCGCTTTTGCAGTGAAAAACTCGTACTAGGTATGAGAGCCGTTAATCAATTAACTGAAAGTCGAAGTATAAACGACGAAAATGCTGCCTCAGGCATAGGAAAATTATACAAGAAACTGATGACGTAGCCGCACCGGCAGATGAGGCGACTGCGCCTGTCGGGATAATCTGTTGGCTCCGCCTCAGCATATCTGATAAACTGCGGTGATACTATTAGTGGTGTAATGCGAACGAAGTGAACAATCATGGAATGATCTGCAACCTTTTGCCGACAGAGCTCGTTGCAGTGGTTGTGTTCTTTGTCGTAATTGCGATAGTCCAAATTTCCGCTCTGGTGATTTTGCTGAGGGCATATGGCCGAATTCGTGCCGGCGAACCAATCACATCCATTGTAAGCCCAGTTGGTTGGCTGTGTTTGGCGCTGTCGGCAATGGGAATTCTTTGTGTTCTGTATGCCGTTTTTATAGAGCCGTTTGAGCTTGAAACAACAAGGACGCTAGTACGATGCCCAAAGCTAAATGGTGTGCGTGCGCCTATACGACTCGTTCATATAAGCGACGTTCACTCGGATCCGTTCGTTCGAGTAGAGGAACAACTTCCTTTAGAGATAGAAAAACTGAAACCAGATTTGATTGTGTTTACGGGTGACGCGTGTAATTCTGCGAACAGTCTACCGATCTTTAGGAAGTGTATCGGCAGGATTGCATCCATCGCGCCGACTTTCGTTGTATATGGTAATCACGACAGTCGACGCGGAAAGGATCTCAATCTATATGGTGGTACCGGCGCCACCATTCTTGCTTGCCAAACCAAGACGCAGGTCATCAGAAACGTGCCGTTATCCGTGTCAGGTGTGGGCGTGGATAGCGAAACTTGCATGCCGGAAGTGTTGCAAGCATTGCCAGAGGACAGGTTCAATATTTTTCTATATCATTATCCGGCTGTTGCTGCGATGGTGTCTAAGTACAATGTCGATCTCTTTTGCGCAGGTCATGTCCATGGAGGTCAAGTGAGATTGCCGTGGTACGGTGCAATAGTCACTCGGTCTGAAACAGGCAAGACCTACGAGTTTGGCCTCTACTCAGTCGGAAAAATGTATCTCTATGTGAGTCGCGGTATCGGTATGGTTGGCGATTTTGTCCCGCGAGTGCGCTTCCTTTGCAAGCCTGAAATTGCGCTCTTGGAACTGGTGGGTGAACACGGCGACACGAAGAGGTAGTGCGAAACAAATGGTTGCCCGTAAGTGACAAAACCCTTAGTATTGTTTGCTCAACGAGTTCTGGGATTTCGAAAATGACAAGCGCTGATCTTAAGTACTTTGGCAAGCACTTCCTTGTGGAGCCGAGCGGTACCGAGCTGAGCGGTGAGGAGATAAAGCTGCTGGAGCAGCTTCAGCCTGCCGCCATCATGTTCCGCAAACGCAATTTTCTCGAAGATGTCGGATATGACGAGTGGTTGGAAGCGTATCGCCGGCTGTTAAGTCAAATCAGGTCTGTGTTAACGCATGACCACTTGATGATTGCAATAGACCACGAAGGTGGGCGCGTGATCAGACCGCCGGTGCCGATTACGAGATTTCCCTATGCCGCAAGATTCGGGAGCGAAGTCTCGGCCGTTGCAGAAGCAATGGCAGTTGAACTTAAGTCTCTTGGTGTTAACGTCAACTTCGCGCCGGTTGCCGACATTCATAGCAACCCGGACAATCCTGTCATCAACGAACGAGCTTTTGCTTGCAATGCAAGCGAGGCTGCGAGAGCGTCGGTGACGTTTGCCAAAGCGTTGATGAAGAATGAAATCGCTCCCTGTGCGAAACACTTTCCTGGACATGGCGATACAAAGAAGGACTCGCACTACACGACGCCGGTGCTTGATCTTTCGCTGGATCAGTTGCGCGAGCGAGAACTCGTTCCGTTTCAAGCTTTGATCGATGCAGGCGTTGATTTAGTTATGACCGCGCATATTGTTTTTCCTCAGATCGATCCAGAGAATCAGGCGACGATGTCGATGCGAATACTCAATGGTATCCTCCGAGAAGAAATGAAGTTCAAAGGCGTCATTGTTGCGGATGCGCTCGGTATGGCGGCGACGGTATTGAAGCTTAGCCAGAGAGAGACGGTGTCCCGGGCGATCAACGCAGGCCTGGATCTCTTCTGTTTAGCAGGCGACACAGTTAGTATCGAGGACGGTGTCAACATGGCGAACCTCATGATGGAGGCTCTTGCCCAGGGCGAGATTAGCCGCGAGGCACTCGATAAGTCGCACGCTCGAATCGATGACTACCTTTGCCGACTTCCACAGCATGACGTGGAAAGGCTGGACGACAAAGTATTCGAACGTCACCACAAACTTGCCGAACAGTTATCGTCGTTGAGCCCATGGAGCGCATTTGATCTTTCGCTGCCTGGATTCGAGTAGATGCTTTCTCGGCGAAGAAGTTGAGAATTTATTCTTTGAACTGACCTGAATTGAATGCCACTGCATATGGTATGGCTTGGTGTGTCCGAACTTGCGAGTTCCGAGAGCGCTAGATCTGGGGCTCTACTAAGCTTGTCTTGGACCTCGGGAGTGGGACGAA
This sequence comes from uncultured Candidatus Obscuribacterales bacterium, assembly GCA_964418155.1. Taxonomy (GTDB): domain Bacteria; phylum Cyanobacteriota; class Vampirovibrionia; order Obscuribacterales; family Obscuribacteraceae; genus JADYXR01. Next base: position 25,238 of record CAYQKX010000013.1, read on the forward strand.
GCGGAAGTGCTACGCAACTAAATCTTGATCTCCGATGGGGACTCTAACCCAAAATTCGCTTCCATTACCAAGAGCTGAATCGAGTCCGATTGTGCCACCGTGCGCTTCTACGATAGCCTTGCAAATGGCAAGTCCCAGACCTGTACCATCGGAAGCCAATCCTGGCCGGAGTCTAGCAAATCGATCGAACAGGCTGTCTCGAAGTTCTGTCTGAATCCCGGGACCTTGGTCTTTTACACGGATCTCGATCTGATCTCCTTCGAGACGTTTGGTAAGGATGGCTACATGCGTATCGCACGGTGAGTATTTGATTGCGTTATTCAGCAGGTTGATAAAGACCTGAACTAGCTGATCTCGATCTACGCGAACAGCCAGTTCATCGTACTGTTGGTCGATCACGATTCCTTTGCTGTCAGCTAGATCGATAACACCATTAATTGAGATCTGAATTACGTCAGAGAGTGAAACTGTTTTCTTGTCAGGTTTTGCAAATCCTTCATCTAGCTTGTCCAGCGTGAGCAAACTGTCAATCAGTCGCATTAGCCGGACGGTGTCCTCATGAATTGCATTTGCCTTCGACATAAGATCTTCTGGTTGCCGGCCGGTGTATTTCCCGAGTCCGACACGCTCGAGAAACAGACTTATACTCGACAGGGGTGTTTTTAAATCATGACTGATCATCTGGACGAATTCTTGTTTCAGCTGCTCGAGTCTAACTCTTTGGGAAACATCGAAAACAAAGACGTTGATTAACTCAGCGTTTTCGTCGATAAGTCGACCAGAGAGTTCAAGGTGGAAAATCTCACCGCCTCGTTTTACTCCTTTTAACGCAACGTTGTGATCGTGACTGGCTTTGATTTGTTCGACGAGGCCCTTTTCATTTTCGGCAGCAATTATTAACTCTTTCAGGTTCATGCCGGCTAATTCTTGCGCCGAATAACCGAATAGTTTTTCGAAAGATGGATTTACCGCCTTGAACTGTCCTGTTGTGTCGATGAGCGCCAGTGCGACTGGCATTCGGTTGAAGAGATTGCGCAGTCGAGCCTGTGAATTGGCAATCCATTTACGCTCTTTATCTATGTCGAAGACCTTTCTTGCAACTAGAGTACATTCCTCCTCGTTGCCTGGAATTCCGACGCAGAGATATTCTGTATTGGCATCCAGCCTTATTTTAAGCTCCAGTCTGCATAACTGAACTTCATTGCTCTCAAAGATGCTTCTTATAAAATTGTTGGCGGTAGTGGTCTGCGACTCGTCAATCAAGCTTACGAGATTGAAGCCTTTAAGTAGGCTGAACTCCTCGTCGTCAGCACTTTCTCTGTCGACTTCCAGAATTCGCGCCTGTTTGTTTACCCTTAGCCTCAACCGAGCCGCTCCTCCGCGCACCACAGTAACCTACCACATTTCCTCGGGCGTGCACCGCGTCTGTTTTGCTGTCCTTTAAATCGGCTTTAAATTCTTCGGATAAGGTGGTTTGTGTGGATGGGACGCGACAACGGAGATCGAGCATGTCACTAGAGAAGCGGGCGGCAACGTCAAAGTTGAGGACAACTCTACCTGTTTCGCATAAATCCAATCGACTCAACGATTTCAAGACAGATCGTCTGAATTTTCTTCCACAATTAGAGCTTTTGTATCCCGTGGGTGCACCTGAGTCTGAAAGTGCTAGCACCGGATCTGGTGATGCCCTTCTCGTTCGAATGGAGCAAATCCCCAGGCAGTCACCGTCCAGAACTTGTTCAGGATCGTACCAACAACAGTTTTGAGGCCCCGCAACAGATTCCCGCATCACCGCATACCCTCAATCACCGACCGTCAGGTCAAAGGAGGCACAAGTCTCGACATACAGCCGACACAATGTGATAATTCCTTCAGCGTCCACCAGAGCAGCTCCATTAACAGAGCTGCTTTGTTGGTTGTACAATCGTAATCACTAAGTTTGCGTCTGGAAATATGGCCAAGGTTTTAGTCGTTGAAGACAATATGCAGCTCGGAGTATCGATCAAAGAATCGCTCGAGGATGAAGCTCATGTCGTGGACTGTGTGACAACGGGACTGGATGCTGATTCGTATCTCAGGAGTCAGTCATACGATCTGATCGTTCTGGATTGGAACCTACCAGACATCGAGGGGGTCGACCTGCTCAAGACCTTTCGCGAAAGAGGCGGTCAGACTCCGGTCTTGATGCTGACAGCCAAGGCCAATATTGAAGATAAGGAGTACGGCTTCGAGGTCGGCGCCGACGACTATCTAGCGAAGCCTTTTCTTTTGCGTGAGTTGATTGCAAGAACTAATGCGCTCCTGAGAAGGCCAGCGGTATATCAGGACAGCATTCTGTCTATCGGACACTTGACTATCAATGCCACCAAAAAGCTCGCAAGGATGGGCGATAAGGAGCTGGAGCTGACGGCCAAGGAGTTTGCTCTTCTTGCTTTCTTTGTCAAAAACAAAGACGAGACATTCAGTCCGGAGGCATTGTTTCAACGACTCTGGAGTACGGATTCAGATTCATCGCCTAACACGGTTTATACCTTCATCAATACGCTCAGGAAGAAGCTCGCGGCTTCCGGTTCACCCAACCTTATCCGGACCGTCTATGGGCAGGGATATCGGCTCGATTCTGAAGCGCTCGGACAGCGCCCCGATGTCTGACGATGATAGCGTCTCGAGGTGTCCGAACTGCGGTGGTTCGACCGGCCCGTCGGCGACTGCCACCATCACGCAATGGGTCGCCGCATGTGGGTGTAGCTCTTCCAGTAAGATCCTCCGCGAATCCATAGAGATCTGTCAGCAGTGTAAAAGGCGCATTTCATCAGGCCGTCAGGGCTCATTTACTCAGTGGATTTTTAGATCCGACCTGTGCGATTGTAAGAGACCGGTGCCAGTGGTATCGGATACAATACCATTCGCTGAAGCGAGTGAGCTGGAGCCCGAGGATGAGATCGAGGTTGCCGGACCATTCCCGTTGGATAGGTTTAAACCCTTGAGTTTAATCGGCTCTGGTGGTGTTGGAAGCGTCTATTGCTGTCGCGACAAACTGTTAGGCAAGAAGGTAGCCGTGAAGTTGTTGCGTTTTCCTGCTCGCGAACAGCTAATTCAGTTTCAGAACGAGGCTAAAATTCTCTCTCGCCTGCGTCACCAGAATGTTGTCGAGGTATTTGATTTCGGTGTTTTTGATGGACACATTCCTTACCTCGTACTCGAGTTTGTACCAGGCAAGAGCGTTCGGACAGTGCTTTCCGAGCGGGAGCGTACGAATGCCGGCTTGGCGCTCTTTGTAGTCAGGCAGGTCGGAGCGGCGCTTCTTTATGCTCATGAGCAAAACCTCTTTCACAGAGATATAAAGCCGGACAATATACTGCTTTCGGAAGGGGAGAACGGCAATTTAAGGGTAAAGGTGACGGATTTCGGTTTGGCTAAGTTTGGTGAGCAGAAGTCTGTCGATGTCCGACATCAAACCTTGTCCTTGTCGGGGACGCCGGCCTATATGGCACCGGAAATAGTATCGGGCGGTGAGTTCGATGCCCGGTCGGAAATTTATTCTATCGGGTGCGTATTGTTTGAAATGTTGATTGGAGTAACGCCATCGGAAGGCTCTTCTGGGTTGCCTTCCGAGCAGATACAGAGGTTAAGGACCGCAATAAATTCAGAATTCGATCGTGAGATTAATCCGGATGCATTGGAAAGACTGGTGTTGAAATGTCTGGCAGCGAACGCTGAGGAAAGGTTTCAATCTGTTGCCGAGCTTTTGGACGCTATCGATACATGCCGACTCGTACGACCTGTGTCGTCAGCAAACGAGGTCTCCGGCGCCGTAAAGCCTGTCAAACCAAAAGGAATGATTTTTGCACTTGCGGGTGTTTGCCTTGGTTGTATCGTCATTGGCTGTTCGATTTATGTCCTAAGTCTTACGAAGGATCCCGAGGTTGCCGCCGACGAGTATAGTCAGGCTGCCTTCGAACGGCTCGCCAGTGGCGACATACAGGGAGCTCTAAATTCTTCTGAACTGGCAATCACAGCGAGTGGTGCCAATAAAAAAGCGCTCGATGCGCATGCGCTTGCGCTTTTGTTATCTGGAAAACCAAGTAATGCATTGGCAGATCTCGATCGTGCCATCAGTGGAAAGGGCAAATCGACAACTGAGTTGACCTATCGATTGACCTTTCACAGAGCGCTTGTGCTTACAGCGCTGGATCGAAAGGCTGAGGCACAAAGAGACTTTTCGGAAGCAGTGCTCTACCTGCCTGATAAATGGGAACTCGAGAAATTCAAGCCGTGGTTGGATCGCTGGCAGCATCCGCGCGTGCTTCCGACTGCCCGCCCGGCCCAGGGCAAGTTTAATATTACCCGGGCGGATAACCAGATTCAGATGGTTCAGGGCTCGGATGCGACGCTCGAGCATCTAGTGAAAGACGGTTCTCTGAATGAGGTGTCGTCGCTTCTAGTGCGAGGTGGCAGATACACGTCTTCGGGATTGACGTTGTTGAAAACAACCAAAGTTACCTCATTGACCTTCTTGAACACTGCTATCTCAGACTCCGATCTGACGGCGCTGAAAAGCATCATCGGCTTGAAAGTTCTAGTTGTTGTCTCATGCAATCAGGTCGATGGGCGCTTTCTCGAAAAGATAAACAATCTTCCGATCGACACTCTAGTTTTCCTGAATATGACGCGATTGTCTGACGACTGTTTTAAACATCTCAGAGGGTTCAAGAAGCTTCGAACCGTTCATGTTCGTAACTGTGCGTCCTTTTCTGGTGCGGGTTGGAGTAATGTCGCGGATAGTCAGATTGAAAACGTCGAATGGTTGCCAGTGGTTTCCTTCGCCTCGAACTATGTAGGAAAAGCAAAGGTTTCACCGTATCCTTCCAACTATCTTGATAGTCTTTTTCGATACCCTCGACTTGCGCAACTGTCGCTCGACTCGGGATCGCTTGACGAAGGCGAGTTCTTGAAGCTTTCTAAATTGAACAGGTTACGCGCATTGAGTCTGATTGGTCAGCAACCGCTGACCGCAAAAGAATTATCGTGCGTGGTTGGCATTCATAACTTGGAGGGCCTGGAATTGATTGGTCCGGCCGCGTTGTCGAACATAGCTGCGCTGGGTGCAAGCCGTCAGCTTCGCGGTCTCGCTCTGATAATGGAGTACCCGAAGAAAGGTACATTTGAGAAGCTTTCGAGTCTGCGCATAGAGCGCTTGTATCTGGAGGCTCGCCAATTCCCACGCGATACCATTCGAAACCTCAAAAAATTAGACAGTTTGAAACGTCTTTTTCTTCGCTACGATTCGGCGGACATAGAGGCTGCTCCACTCAATGAATTTTTGCGATCAGTGAAGGACGCCATGCCCGAATGTCATGTCGAGCTGGTTAATGCAAAACCGTCATTAGAATATGTCATGAACTGAGCAATAATCCTGACATTAAATGACCTTGTCGCGTAAGTTTGATTCCATGTAAAGTGTGGCACGGAACCCGCATGAAATCTAACAATGGCAGACAGGACTGTACTTGAAAAGTTGATACTTTCGATGCGTCGACTGGAGCTGAATCTTTCGACGGAATCTGATACAACTGAGCTCAGTAAAGACGATTAAAAACGACTCCAACGAGGAATTGGGGAGAGAGAGGAGCGCCGTAAATGTTTAACTTTCTAGAACTGGACGAGGATGCGCAGAATCAAGTAATTCTGGAGGGTGCACGCCTCAATTTAGAGGATGTCGACAGGATGGAGTCTCATCTCGAGTCGAATCCGAATGATCTTGCTACCCGCGTAAAGATTCTGAGCTACTACAAGTTATACATGTACGAGCCTGAGCATAATCAGGCAAAACACTTGCTTCACGTGCTCTGGCTTATAGACAACTATCCTGATCATGGTTTCAATCTCAGAAGCTTGTTGGTAAACATCGGCTTTCTCGGCTCTCCGTTGCTCGATCAGGTTCGCGAGCACTGGTTTCGGCAGCTGGAGTCGCAGCCCGAAAATCCTGCGGTCCTCGGAAATGCCGGCTCGTTTTTGATCTGGAGCGAGTTCGAACGAGGGCAGGAGCTTATAGAGCAAGCACAGAGGCTCGATCCGGAGAATCACTGGTGGGCTCAGCTTCTCGGCCAATTCAATTTCATTCAGATGAAAGAAGCCGAAGATAAGGAAGAGATGAGTAGATATGGCCAGAAGGTTCTCGATCAGGCGCGCCGGTTGAACGCCCTGGGCGGCGGACCGGTTCCTGCGATGGTGGCGGAGTGGGTGACTGAATGCTCCGCGGTTCTTGATAATGCAGAATGTCTTGAACTGGCTCAGGAATTGAAGAAGAAAACCAAACCTCCATCCCCGCTGTTAATAAATGCCAGAAGGGGATTAGCTGCGCTCGAAGAGGACAATGTCGATTCCGCGGTAGAGTTGCTTCTCAAGAAGGAAGATGGGCACAAATCAATCCTGCATCCGGTGATCCGGTCACTGGCACAGGAGCTTTGCAGACGTAATCGAGGCGACGCTGTGATTCGATGGGTCGAGGCCATCGAAGGCATTCCATGGGTGGAGTCTGTGAAGACAGAATGGATCACTGAAATCGAAAAAGGTGGCGCACCAAGTTTCGATTGGCGTTGAGCGCAAGTTTGCGAGACTTTCATCGGAGTAATTGAGCGAATGCGGAAGCCCTTGGCGATAATCGGCATGTCACCAGGGAACAGCTATTTCAAGGACTTTGAAGTACGTTTTTTGTTGAAAGAATCGATCGAGCGATTTGGTCGATGTGCGATCATGGTGGCGGATGTGCCGGCGATTGCAACCTACATGGCGCTGGGATATGAGCCAAGCAAAGCGCGCAACAAAGCTATTCCTAAGGGCAACAATCTCAAAAATCGGACTCGTAGATTGGCTGAATCGCTAGGCTACAATGAAGAGCAGGTCCGGATACTCGATTGGGCCGATGAAGTAGAGACCAACCGACGCTATCGAGAGCATTATCAGAGTATCCTGGAAAAGTACAAATCAAACGAGCCGTTCGCAGACAGCGTCAAAGAGACCAGCAGGCAGGTGTTGACCGGCTCTGAAAAAAGAGTCGCCGATGTTGAAAATGCAGTGGAGGGCGCGACACACTATCTATTGTCCGAGTTGGCGTTCATGGAGTTCGCACCAGAGTTCTTCGACTGCAAGAGAGTTTGCTACGTGTATCACCGCAACTGGCAGGTGTATGAGGACTACATTCAGGGACGCCACGACGGTTTGGCCAAACCTCAGCTGGACTTTCTTCTGCTCGAAGCGCCGTATGAAACATACCAGAAGATGCATGGTGCTGAGATAGACACCGGCCAGCCGTTGCACGACACATACAGTCGTGTCATGCAGAGCGGTGTGCTTCGCGCTGCATACACGGAATATCCGCCGGTTATGCATAGAAGTGGCACCGAATTTGATGGCATCTTTTGCGAGATAATTCAGCGATTCGCGCGCAAGCACAACTTGAGAATCGAATGGGTTGAAGAAACCGGATACGGTGTTGTAATTGATGGATTGGCCGAAGGTCGATTCGACATTTTTTGTTCTGCTACCTGGCCTACCTCGGAGCGGCACAAACTGGCTGCACTCAGTCGGCCCGTTTACTACAGCGACGTTGGGGTGTGGGTCCGTGAAGATGCTGCGTTGGTGAACCGCGACTGGATTATTCTCAACCGGCCTGAGCACCGCATCGCAGTCACCGAGGGTGATATCACTCATGAAATTGCACTTACCGACTTCACATTTGCAAAATGGATACGAGCGCCTCAGTTGGGAAGAGTGAAAGCATTGCTTGAATTTGTTGCGGACAAGCGGGCTGATGCCACGATGGCTGAGCGCATTACGTACGAGGCTTACGAGGCGCAACTGTCCTCTAAGTTGGTCAACATCGCGCAGGAGAAGCCGATTCGAAGATATACGAACAGCTTCTTGGTAGGCAAGGAGCAAAACGACTTTCTCGATCTGCTCAATTCATTCTTGAATGATATTCAGGAAAATGGTGAGTGCCGTACCATCGTCGAGAAGTACATAGGGTTACCAGAACTAAAAGGAATTAGTCTAGTTGACGAGGGGCCGGGTCACTCTCAATAACCCGAAACGGCCGTACCGTGCAGACCAGTGCCATCTTATTCCTCGGGCTGTGGCTGCGGACTGAAATCTAGTGGATCAGGGCTCAGAGTGGCGACGATCGATTGGTTGTCTAAGAGTTTATTGCATTTTCGAATGCATTTATCGCAGATTTGGACCTTCTTCGGACCAGTAACCATTTTCTTTGCGTTCTTTGATGTTTCCCCACAGAAGGAGCATTTTACGTCTTGACTGGGTTTTGCCATAATGTGCGGTTTGAATACTTATGTGATGACGCTTTGTTGATAAGCACAATTAGAACATTTCATCGTCAAAATTTCAGGGATTGCCGATCTCGAGATTGGTAAATTTCGGAGGCAAATAGCATGATAGTTCTGGAAACGGATCGATTGATTCTTAGATATTTTCAGGACCAAGATGGACCTTCGATGGATAGAGTCTTTGGAGATGCTGAAGTCATGAGGTTTGGGGACGGTGTGCAATCGTCGAGTTGGGTGCGAAGTTGGTTGAAAGATTGTCTCGGCAAGTATGAGCAATATGGCTACGGACCATGGGCTGTTGTTGAAAAATCCACACCGGAGACTGTTGGCTACTGCGGGCTGTTCTATTTCCCCGATATCAATGGTAGACCTGAAGTGGAGATCGGATACCGCCTTGCCCGCCAATTCTGGGGCCGTGGATACGCAACTGAAGCGGTGCTTGCAGTAAGGGATTATGCATTTCAGGTGCTTGAATTGACTCGCTTGATCGCGATGATCGATCCTAGCAATGTTGCCTCGATTCATGTTGCCGAGAAGGCGGGCATGAGCTATGAAAGTGATGTGATGTTGGATGGATTCGATCATCCAGATCGAGTTTATGTCGCGATGCGTTCGTGAAGTTGCAACAAACAAATCCAGGTGCTGTTCGCATCACAATTTGATTTCACGCTGTTCGATTCGAAAGTTATCCATTAATGTCGTTTGACATGGCATCCACTCTCTCCGCGCCTTTCGAAATAGTCTTGATGGTACTCTTCTGCGGAATAGAATTTGTCGAATTTATCCAGGGCGGTGACGATTTTGCCATGAATTTTTCCGCTTGCCTGATACTTGGAGATCTCTTGTTCGGCTGTCTTCAGCTCTTCGCTGTTTGAGTAGAAAATGGCAGAGCGGTATTGATCCCCGACGTCTACTCCCTGTCTGTCCATCGTCGTTGGATCATGAATGTCCAGGAACTCTTTGACCAGAGCGCCATACGAAACTACTTTCGGATCGAATACTATGCGAACAGTCTCTGCGTGTTTTGTGCCGTGACTACAAACATCCTGATAAGACGGTCTGTCGGTAATTCCTCCGCTGAAACCAACTGTGGTATCAACGACGCCTTTGACGTGTTTGAAGGCGTCCTCTACTCCCCAGAAACAACCGGCCGCAAAGTACGCGACCTCAAGTCCTTTGGTTCGCTCTTTGCTATCGTCAGCTCTGGTATAGAGTTTGGACGCGTCCTTCGCGCTAGCGGAATCCTGTGCGGCGACTGCGGTATTATCGCGGCTACCGCTGGCGCACCCGGCGAGTGCAAGTATGAGCACCAAGAAAGTTAGAGTTGCTTTGCTCGGGATTAATTTCAATACCTTATGCCTCAGCGTTCGCTAGAACGTTTTCATATTAGCATTGAGCAAATTCGCTCGCTAGTTTGGTTTGATTTGTACCGGCGATCTTGTCAAAAGCAGTAATCCGAGCTGCGGCTCGGATTACTTCCCCATCTTGTTGCGTCAGGAGTGGAGTTCGTGGATAGGGTGGTTGGATCGAAGGAATAGACTAAGGGGCTTACAGTCTCACTCAAGAAACGCAGAGGGGGCATCATTACTGGTGCCAACCTCAGCGCTGCTCGAATGCGTGTGTTGATGATGTTAATATATTAGGCGCGGTGAGTGAGTATCAAATGAGCGCCAGGTAAAACATGACCCAACTTTGAAGCGAGTTGTCTCTAAGCCCAGCCGATCCCGGGTCGCCGCGTTTCTCTTCAGGTCAAGAATCTCTGTTCTTCTTCATGATTTCGCGCGCTTTTTTATAGATCGCTTCAGCAGTCTCATTCTTTCCAAGTTTTTTCAGGACCTTCGCATAATCCCCCAGCGCACGACCTATGTCTTCGTGATCGTCCTCGAGTGCATCTCTTCGAATGCTTACAACGCGAAGCATGATTTCTTCGGCGTCTTTGTACTTCTCGAGCTTATATTGAATGGTCCCGAGCGAGTGCAGGTAATCGGCTAGTTCTGCTGCATCTGGTGCTTCAGTGCTTTCGAAAAGATGTACCGCCCTTTTCATGAATGGTTCGGCCTTGTCAAAGCGACCTTGCACACACAATGTCATTGCCAAATTGTTGTAATCTTCAACGAGTAGAGGGTTGTCCGGTCCGAGGTCGTTGAGCCGATGGACAAGCATTCGTTCGTAGATGACCTGAGCCTCTTTGTAGTTGCCTTGTTCAAAGTATGTCTCTGCCAGCCGTTGGAATGCCGCTTCCGTGTTTTCTTCGCTGCCGTCGAATGCTTGAGTTTTTTCTGCTAGATCTCGAGAAGACTCCTTACCAACGAGTTTTGCAAGTTGTCTGGCCTTGGCGTCTTCGGGAAGTATGGTTTCCGAGAACCGACCTCCTCGCTTGACGGTACCGTGTTTGGCATCCGGATTTTGGGCGCTCTTCATGATCTCGACCAAGAGCTGCTCGGCGGACATTTTTGCAATGTCCTCCTCGTCTTCACCGGCAACAACTGCCGGCTCGGGCACCGTTGGAGCTTCTACCGGCCTTTCCGGAACTTCGAGTTGTGGTGCACTCTCCACTTTCTTCGCGTCCGCCGCTGGCTCTGGCTCGACTTGTGCCTCGGCTTCTTCCTTCACCGGAGTCACTACTGGCTCTGTGTCGTCTTTCCCATTCGAGGGAGCCGACGCTGTCACTTCCTGTGGCGCAATTTCTTCAGGCTCACCAGGATCGAGAGATTCGATCGCTACCGCCTCTTCTTCCGTAGACGATGACATGAAGTCCTCGTCGTCATCGTCATCTCCAAACAGGTTCCTCAGCTTCTTGTCGTTATTGTTGCTGGCAAATTTTGCAACTTCTTGGCTATCAGTCAATAGATCTGCAAGCGAGCTTTCGGAAGCTGGGTTCTCATTGTTGTTAGCTTCCACAGATTCCTTCGAATCGTCGGAATCGGATAAGTCATCGAGAAGCTTTCTCAGACCAGCTGGAGCTGATTCCTTCTCTTTCTCCACGGCGAGAATTTCTTCATCTAGCGCCGGTTCGGCTGCGCCATCATCGCCATCATCGTAGAGTGATGCCAATGCACGTGCAAGTGAGGGTTCGGACTTCGAATCCTTGTTGGAGTTCTTGGCCTTTGTCGGTTCGGCATTCGACTGCTCGTCGACTGCACCGTCCACGGCATCCGACTTCGCCTCTTGGGATTTAGTCTGCTTGGTGTTTGCTTCCGCTGGCTGCTTTTTAACGCCTGCGGCCAGATCTGCCAGCTTTTTCGCCACTGGAGGTGGCTCTGCCGTAGCAGCCGTTGTACTCTTCGCTGTGGGCTCGGCAATCTCGTTGTCCGCCTCCGCTTTTTCTGCTTCGGCTTTCTTCGTCGCGGCAGGAGCCAGTGCAACCTCTTCTTTCTTTACCGGTTCGGCTGCTATCTGATCGAGCTTGGTGCTACTAGATGTGGTGTCATCAGCGGGTTCACCGCGCATCTTCAGCCCGGTCTCCGGATTCCACTTCAGATCACGGAGCGCTTGTTCAAAAGCCATTGGAGTGTTGGCATTTTTGTGCAGGCAATAATCGAGCGAAACTATGGCGTCATCTGGACTGAGATATCCCTTCGCTACCATTCCGTAGCACCGTAGTGTGGCCTGTAGTGTCGGCACGTCCATGAGCCCGGTCAACACCAGGACCTTCCCAATTAAGGCCGCACCATGTCGCTTCAAATCAAACGCATCTTCTATCTGCTCATCAGAAACTATTCTCGATAGAGTGAGCAGCTGTTGATACGTAATCGGCGCTACTTCCAGCTCTTTGCGCTTCGAAGGAGCTGCGTCCGCCAGAGCCTCTTCCGGGCTCACGCCAGTGGAGAAGACTTCCGACAGAAGCTCACAAGCCTTCATCGCATCGATCTTGCCTTCTCGAACAGCAGTCTGAAAAAACAGCGATGCGTCGAGCAGCTCTTTCGAGATCAGCTCTTGCGAAACAAGCACATGACCAATTGGCTGTTGATTTGCCAGACCCCATTCCAGAGCGTCCATAACATCGGTTTCGCTCAGAATACCCGCCATGACGAGCAGCTCGCCTAGCCTGACCACAGGCTGCTTTTTCTCTTCGTGTGCCGGTGCCGGTGCAGGCTCACCTTCGAGACCGGCTGCCTGTCTGAGCGCCATGATCGCTTCGTCTCTCGTGACCACTTCATCGCGCAGGCGCACTTGAATCTCGAGCGCCTTTTGCAAAACTTCGCTTGAAAGAATGCGGTTGAGCACCAACATGCGACCAAGAGGCATGCCGGTGTTAACGCTTCTTTCCATCGCTTCTGATAAATCTTCTTCGCCAATCAGCCCGGCTTCCGAGAGTAGCTCTCCAAGCTTGCCGGTGCGTGCTCTCTGCGCGGCGGAGGCGTCGTAGTCTTCCAATACATCGGAAAAATTACCGCCAATCTTTCTTGCAACTTTGATGCACTGAATCGCCAGATTGAGGTCGATGGTTCGATCACGCAAAGCCGATTGAGCTTCGAGGACAATTTGCAGGTCCCTCGAGGTCATATAGCCAGACATGACGAGCACTTGTCCTATCTGTAGCTTCTTAGAGCGGCTCGAACGCATAGCCTCTTGAAGTTGATTCGGCGTCAAAATGCCGGCCTGAACTAAAAGGTCACCAAGCCTGGCGCTACCGCCCGAAAATCTTCGAAAAATGGATGACACTGGACCCCTACTCGCCTCGTGAAAAGCGCCCCGATCTCGATACTATAACAATATTGACCTGTGCGGTCCTTGTTCCACGGTTTATAGCAGATGCTTACACAAAAGTTTGTCTGCGCGTGGCTGCCGTTTACTCCTCTATTGCCGATTTGAAATGTTGATACGTGCGATCATCGAAGAGGACAAATCGGATCTCCTCAATACTGTTATTCCCCGCACAAAACTCACGCGCCGTTGAAATTGCTATTCTTGATGCTTTATCAGTAGGAAATCCGTAAGCCCCCGTGCTGATGGATGGGAAAGCTACTGTCTTCGCCTCATACTGCGCGGCCAGCCTCAAGCTTTCGCGATAGGCGCTAGCTAGAGTCTCTACTTCACTGGAGAATCCTCCTCTCCAGATTGGTCCGACCGCATGGATGACGTATTTGACCTTGAGCTTGCCACCACCGGTGATTACTGCTTTGCCCGCCGGGCACTTGCCTTCAATCTCGCGTATCTTTCTACACTCTTCCAGAATTGAAGGTCCGCCTGCCCTGTGTATGGCACCATCGACACCGCCACCACCCAGCAATCCGGAGTTGGCCGCATTAACGATAGCATCGACTTCTTGTCTAGTAATGTCGCCACGAGCAAGACTGATGACGGTCGCATTGGCTTTACAACTATCTACTTTCATATGACACCGAAAGGCGCGTTCAAGAGATAGTATATGCAAATGAACGATGCCGCTCATTAATTGGAGAGGCTTATGCGTAGCGATCCTGAGATTCTACATGGCCCATTGGTGAGAACTTGAATTTGGTCATCGAACCATCGGAGTAGATTGTCAGCTTTTGGCTCGGGAAGGGTCTCACACCTTTGCTATCGTTGTAGCTCAATTGCGAGAACTCCCATTCTCCAAGTTCGTTGGTTTTTTGTTCGATCACGAGTCTGCCGTAAGGGTCATGGACGCAGGTCGAATTGGCCCCGTTCTCCCCTGTGGTCCGCTTCAGGGTCGAGTTGTCGGCGGCCGTGTGTACCTTCACGGTGCTGCCGTCAGGAAGGTGGGTCGTTCGGCCGTATTTGCAGTTGTCGACGTCGTACTTCTCGTTGAAGATCTTGTGTTGTCCGCTGACGTACTGGAAAGGATCGTCCAGTGGGCGCGGCTCAGTCGACCTCCGCTCTGTCGGTCTTGCGGAAATTCGTTCTCTTGGAGCCGACGGCTTTTGGGCGACCTCGACCGGCGGTTCTGGCTGGGGAAGCTCTGGTAGAGCTCTTCTTTGCGCTGCCAATCGTTCTATCGCCGAACGCGGTCTCGGCCCGGTTGCCGGTGGAAGCAAGGCTTCTAGCGGCTGAAATTGCAGGTCCGATGCCAGTCCTATTGAGTCCGCATGAACGACGTCGGTGTGCTGGGGTGGCGCTAGATCCAATAAGCCTACTGGCGAGGCGATCGCAGCCTGCAGTCTGACAATAGCTCTTGCGACCTGACCGGGCTTATGAATCTCCTGCCCAGGCGCTAGTGCTAAACCGATATCCGACTTCGCTTCAACAATGGGCTCTTCTATGGCGGGTAGCCGCTCTCGATCACCGGTCTCCGTGGTGTCTTTTTTCTGGGTGAGATTGCCCAAGACACGAAGCAATGATGTATTGAGCCTTGGTGGCTGTTCTTTCACGCTGGGCTCTTCCAGGCTTTCACTGAAACTGGGGCCACCCGGATATGATGTGCCTGTATCAGCGGGCTGCCTTGGATCGCTGAACACATGTTCGTCTGCTCTCCGACCCAAATTCGGATCGAGTGCCTTTTCTATGTCTGCCCAGCTGATCGGTTCGGTGTTACCCGAACTGTCTATTTTGTTGCCTGTGTAAGCGACATCGGACCAGTTAGCAGAATGGTCATGATTGAGTGCCATTCAAAAAATGATTAGAGCTATTAGTGGACTAACTAACTAGAGTAAAAAACAGAGCACATTTACTGCACCTCTTATATTAGACCAGTTAAGTTTGATGTCAAGGATAATTAATCTCGAAAAAGGCTGGCCCACTGCGCCTTTTGCCGTCGTAGTCTGAAAGGTTCAATAGTCGGAAAAACAGACAAACAGGCAAGTTTCAGACCTTGGTTTTTAACCTGACTGTGAGCGAGAGCAACTGTCGCAAAGCACCTTCTCCATGCTGTCGGTGAAAGTGATTTTATGCGTGTGCGGTTTACAAAACCCGCTTGTAGTGTGGGAAAACACAGTGCAGGCTGCGATCTTATTGGTGCACGGCGATTCTAATCAGTCCTTCGACTGCATCAAAATATCTCGTGCTAAAACAACGCGCCGTTTACCGGTCTTAGCCTCGTCTCGCGCTTTCTTTGCAGCCACGATCAGTTTGTCCAGATCCACACAGTCTTCTGGCACTGTTGCCACTCCGAAAGCTAGCGCCAAAGCTCGCGAATCCATGTCCGATGATAGTGGTGCTTCGCGAAGTACGTCGCTAATACGATTGGCAAGCGCTGCGGCAGCTGCTGCGTTGGTGTTAGGCAGCAAGATCGCATAGTCGAAGGTTTCATAATGTCCGAGAGCATCTATTTGACGCTTAACCAGTCCGATGCGTTGCATCGCTCTCCTGATAGCTATCATTTGCAGAGCTTCGACAACCGGGCTGTCGTCGCCGCCTTTGCGGATGCCCAGGCTGAATACGATCAGCGAGAAAGGTAGGTTGAAGTATTCGTAGCGCAAATACTCCTGCTCGAGAAAATAGATGAAGGCATAATAGTTGAGAATACCGGTCTCGGTACGAGTAAGCGTCTTTATGACGCTCTGGAACTGGTTCTCGTCGACGCCGATAGATTTTAGTCTCGCCAGTCTGTTTTGGGCAGGTGCTTGATCCGTAATCTGGACCAAACCACAGCTGACCAGGTTAAACAGAAGCGGTACCCACTGGTTTTTTTGCATGGGTCGCTTGCGAAGCAGATCCGACAATGTATTACGGTTGTCGATCATGTCGTAGAACTCGATCTGATGCTCGAGAGGTAGCGGTGCACCTTTTTCGAGTCTGGCACTGAGCTCCTGTTCTGACATCATGGCATTCTTGCGAACCAGGCAGGATTCTTGCTTCAACCCGGCTGTCTCGAGGTATTTCCACTGGTCGAGGAGCGTCACGCCTTCCATGAGGATGGCATCGAGTCGCTTGTTGACTGTTCGATCCTGGGTTTTTTCGTCGGGCCAGAATCTGAATTCTCCGGCCGTCCACGTGATGAGCTCAGTTAGCGCTGAGTCGCCGTTGTTCTCCTTGACGTTGCAGTGCAACGGAATTCCTTCCTGGAAAAAAACCTGACAGGAGTCGACTTTGGTTTTTATATCCAACCGTCCTGTCATCTTCGCGAGATTGATTGATTGCAACAGGTTGGGAACCTGAAGCTTGTTGAGATCTCCTTCGAGAGTGGCTTTCGCACCCAATCTTGGTGGTTCGAATATGATATTTGCCGGGTCTTGCGCCGGAGGCGCTCCAGGCGTAACCATCCTGGTCGGCGATAGCCCGCTGGTCGTCGCCACCGGATTGTAGGCTCCAGTTGAACCGGCTTGCTCGGAGGAGCTTCCATAGAGAGCGCTCGATGACTGCATGATGTCTTGCAGCTGATCGCCGCCGCCCGCTTGCAGAATAAAATTGCATATCAAACTAATGTCTCGGCAAGGATGTCTCCACAGTATTTTTGGAGGTCCACCTTTGTACTCCGTAAGAGACCATTCCGGATCCATGCTCTGCTCCGGATCTATGTCGCGGGTTTCATAGCGGACAGCAAGAACAAAATCGGTTTTTTTATCGGTACTCGAGAAAGGCAACTCGACTATTCGTCCGGACATCTTTTGTGCTTCCTGCATGAGGAACTGAACGTCCCCGTAGCTTGGAATCGCCATCTGTTTCGGCAGACGAACTGTTTTTTGCTGAGCTTGACCGCTTGGAGGCTTATTACCGCTGAACATCTAAAATCCAACTGTGGCGTGCGCTGCGAATATACTAAGTACCAGGAACAGGTCTTCTAAAAATAGACCACAATTTCTTGTTCCCGGGTTGAAGCTATATCTACCGCTTCGATTTCAAAATCAAACCTTGAGACCGTCATGGTCAGGAGAGGTTAAACCGTTATCGGTCTGCGCTCCTGCAAAAGAAGTCCTCGCGACAAGCTAGTTGCCGCGAGGATCCAGACAAAGACGATGCCGAGCTTTTACGGATACAAGCCACGCAAGCGCTTGGCTTCTGCGATTGTGGACACACCAAGCCGCAAAGCAGCCATTCTTGGTCTGATATTTCGTTCGGATGACAGCTCATAGACTCGATCGCAGGCGCGTCCCATAATTTGCTCGAGACGTTCGTTGACCTCATCTTCCGACCAGAAGAGTTGCATCAATCCCTGTACCCATTCGAAATAGCTGACCGTGACCCCACCTGCGTTGGCGAGAATATCGGGGACGACTATCACACCCTTCTCGTGCAAGTACTTATCCGCTTCAGGGCTTGTTGGTCCATTAGCGCCTTCAACGACGATTTTGCAATTGAGACTGGCAACGTTATCGTCTCGGATCTGGTTGCCCAGGGCTGCTGGAATAAGGATGTCGCATTTAGTCGCCAGTAGCTCATTGTTGTTGACTGATTCTGCCAGCGTAAAACCGGTTACTCGTCCCGCTTCCGCTATGTGCGTCAAGAGGCGCGGAATGTCGAGTCCATTCGGGTTGTACACGCCACCATGCACATCGGAGACCGCGACGATTTTGTAGCCCGTGGCGTACAACTGCCGAGCGGCAATTGAGCCGACATTACCGAAGCCTTGTACGACAACCGAGGGACTTTCCGCCGAGAGATTGTAGTGTTTGACCGCTCGTCTCGTGCAGTAAGCAACTCCCCGTCCTGTCGCTTCGTGTCGACCAAGCGAACCGCCTATCGAGACAGGTTTGCCGGTGACGACGCTCGGCACCGTGTGGCCGACGTTGATACTGTAAGTGTCCATGATCCATGCCATGGTTTGTTCGTTGGTATACATGTCGGGTGCCGGAATGTCTTTGTCCGGTCCCAGTAAATTGATGATTTCCGAGGTGTAACGTCGAGTCAGACGTTCTTGTTCACCGAGGGACATCTTCCAGGGTTTGCAACGGATTCCGCCTTTAGCACCGCCATAAGGAAGACCCATCAGTGCGCACTTCCAAGTCATGAGCATGGCTAGCGCTGCGACTTCTCCGAGGTTGACCTCGGGATGAAAGCGGATGCCGCCTTTGGCAGGACCTAGTGCTACATCGTGATGAACGCGATAACCAGTAAACGTCTCGACAAGACCGCTGTCCATTCGCACCGGAATAGTGACGACCATTGAGCGCTTCGGATACCGCAGCCGTTCGTGGAGCTGCGGAGAAAGACCCATCTCCAGGGCAATTTCATCAAGCTGGCGCTGAGCCATCAAGAAATGCGAATTCTCGCACTCCATAGTCGGAATCTTGCTCGGCAACGTTGCCACCATGACTTACCTCCACGGGAAACAGCTCTTGCTTGCATATGTTAAGGCCTGGATACCCGTATCTACCGAAAATATCTATTGTTTCTTCAGATAAGATTTATTTCAATATGGCTTAGCCTCGGTTTCGATATCCAGAAGCCTCCCGACTGGCAGTTCTGACCGCTCGAATTAGGGCTTGCACTGTGAATGGTGCTGCCAAGCGCTAGCGTCTCTTTCGCCCTCAGTGGTCGCTCATCGGCTGGGGCAGTATGATCTTGATCCGTTGATTCGTCGGTTGTTTTGCATATGAAGTTTAGGCCGCAGACCATTCTGCAATTTCTGCTCATTTTCGTTCCACTTGCATTTGCTGGGAAGTTCTTGCACTGGCCACCCCCCTGCATCTTTCTTATGTCATGTCTGGCGATAACTCCTCTGGCAGGACTGATGGGGCGTGCCACCGAAGTACTCGCCGACAGGCTGGGCGCCGGCATGGGTGGACTTCTCAACGCTACTTTTGGTAATGCTTGCGAATTGCTGATTGCTTTATCGGCTTTGAGAGCCGGTTTGATTGATGTGGTCAAAGCTTCGATTACCGGATCGATTATAGGAAACGTGCTTCTGGTCATGGGTGCTGCCATGGTGACCGGCGGTCTGAAGTACAAGAACCAGGAGTTCAATAAAACGGCTGCTACTACTTCCTCGACGTTGCTTGCGCTGGCTGCGATTTGTCTCGTAGTACCGGCTGTCTTTCACTACTATGGTGGGCCTTCCGGTCAGGTTACTAGGACGGACGAGCATCGTCTTGCACTCTCCATTTCAATAGTGCAGTTTGTCGTCTATCTGCTCAGTCTGTTTTTCAGTCTGAAAACGCACAGGAACCTCTATGTGCGCGAAGTCGATGAGTCCGTGGAGGAGGCGATTGGGACTGAGAACTGGGGCGTTAAGACGAGTATCATCGTACTGGCTGTCACGACGGTTTTCGTGGCAATCCTTGCCGAAATGCTCGTGCAGCAGGTCGAGGCTACGGCTCAGGCCGTCGGTCTCACCCACATGTTCATCGGCGTGATCGTCGTTGCCATCATCGGTAACGCTGCGGAGCACAGCACCGCTATTCTGATGGCGATTAAGAACAAGATGGATCTGGCTATTAATATTGCCCTCGGCTCGTCCACGCAGATAGCGCTTTTTGTCGCTCCAGTAATTGTGTTTGCGAGCTTTATGCTTGGCACTCCGATGGACCTGTGCTTTTCCGAGTTTGAGGTTATGGCTGTCGTAGTGTCGGTGATCATCTTGCCTTTTGTCACCTTCGATGGGGAATGTAACTGGCTTGAGGGCGTCCAACTGCTGGCAGTATACACCATACTTGGTGCCACCTTCTTCTTCCTCTAGATCCTGGAGATTGCTTGATGCCAGAGCTTCCTGAAGTCGAGACCGTTGTTCGTGGACTAAACAGCATGATCTTGGGCGAGGTCGTTAAGTCGGTCGACGTCCTGCGTGAAGATTCGGTTGGACATCCCGCGGCTAAACAATTCGCGAAACTTCTTGTCGGTCATGAGTTCGGCCTCAGCCAAAGGCGCGGCAAGTATATCGTGACAAGTTTGTCGAAGGGCGCGCATATGGTGGTTCACCTGAGAATGTCAGGACGTCTGGTTCTTCGTGAAGAACCGCACACACCGCAGAAGATCAAGAAGCTAGTCGAGAATGATTTCTTGAGGATACGGATAGCACTGGAAAGTGGAAGAGAACTGCATTACGAGGATATGCGCGTTTTTGGTCGCATCTGGTATATACCGAAGTCTGATACTGTTGGTGGTATCGTGCCTGGGATCGCGGCATTGGGTGTAGAACCTCTGACGGACCTTACTGTCGACTATCTAATCGAGGCATTTCGCAGTAAGAGCCAGCCTGTGAAAAACACGCTCCTCGATCAGCGCATCATCGCCGGCATCGGCAACATCTATGCCGACGAGTCGCTGTTCCTCTCTGGAATCAACCCGCTTTTGCCTTCCGGCAGTTTGAAGAAACAACAGGTTGAAGTGTTGGTAGGCAAGATCATCGAGGTTCTCAGCCGTTCGATCGAACTGGGCGGTACGACTTTGCGAGACTACCAGAACCTGTCGGGCGTCAACGGTGACTATCAGAACGCTGCCTGGGTCTATGGGCGTGCCAAAGAGACCTGCTCCGTCTGTGAAGACATAATTGAACGCGTAAAGCTGGCGGGGCGCTCCTCGCACTACTGTCCTACCTGCCAACCCGTGAGTAAAACTATCCTGAGACGACATGAGACTGCCAGTCGTGCTCTGAAAGAGTCGAAGAGGTAAGTAAGTGAGATCAGCTGGACTCGACTCTTTACGTTTTCTTTTTTGTCGACTGAATCAACATGCAAATTGCTGCCGGAACACAGGTTGTGATGATGAAGTTGTTGACGTGTAACACTGTCGCGAATGCCAGGGCCTGCTCTTTCGCCAGACCGGATGTGAGCATCAGCCCTTGTTGCACGAGCAGATGAAATCCGCCTGCACTGCCAGGCGTCGGCACAAGCACTCCGACAGTGCCGACGGTGAACGCAATCAGGCAATCAATCGGTCCAACTCGATCTTGAAGATTGAACGCGTAGAGCATCAAATAGAAATTAAGCCAGTAGAAAAACCACATGAGAGCGCTAAGTAATGCGATGAGTGGATACGCGATGGGGTCGGACAGGCACTTCGCCCCTTTGTCGAACTCGCTCATTTTCTCTTCAACCGCGCCTGAAATTTTTTGTGGCAGAGATTTTGCTACAAACCTGATTGACAGGACTTTGCGAAAGAGCCAGGAAAGCTTTGGCATCAAAATCAAGCCGACTGCCGCCGCAATGAGCATTGTCACTCCGCTTGGCACGAGCCAGGGCATCGATTGTAGAACCGAAGCGGGAAGCACAGTCAAAGTAAAACCGAGCAGGAAGGCGAGCACCGCTATGTCTATCAATCGGTCGATCAGCATGGTTGGCATTACGCCTGCCCATGGCAGTTTTTCCAACCGGCTGAGCTCGACCAGGCGAGCCACTTCGCCCCCTCTCGGGATAACTACATTGACGGCATACCCTAGGATGATGGCGTAGAAAGAGTGCCATAAGCTGACTTTTCTGTCGGCGACGGGCTTGAGCAATATTACCCAACGAACTGCTCGAAGGAAGTGACTGAATATGCTCGAAAAAAATACCAGTACGATGTAAGAGGGATTTACTTCTTTGACGTACTCTGCCATTTTCTCGAGGTCACATCCGCGGAAAGCAAAGTACAATAGAGTCCCGGCCAGAACCAGCATGAGGAGCAGTTTCCATATGGCTGGTCGTTCTTGTTTTGGCAGTTCGGTTTCCTGTGTCATGACAATGAAATTCTTCTACAAGCGCTTAAGTTTTATACCTGCGGAAATTGGGCATTTCCCCCTTTGGGGCAGTCTTCTTCGGCTCCATAGTACATTAACGCGACTGTGGAGGAGTAACGAGACTCAGGGTAAAGATTGTTTCTTTTGGGCACAACCAAAGGGAAAGGGGGCAGAACCGGCTGATAATTAGTGAAGGAGGGACCGGTCGCATCCGGAACGATCCAATTGAGGACAATGGACGTTTGTTGAACGAAACAGGAATTTTTGGTGACATTTGATGGTGGACGAGAAAAAGACTCGAGTTCTTTTGATTGAGCACAATGAAGGCCAGGCAAAGGCGCTCCGCGAAGTATTGGATGAGGCGGCGTCTGGATCCGACTTTCTCATGGAGTGGACGGATCGACTGGCGCATGGCTTGGAGCGACTCGAGAAGGGTAGTTTCGATGTAGTGCTACTGAGTCTCTCCATGCCCAATAAATCAGGGCTGGAGGTACTCAATGAGCTCCGAGAGCTTGACACAGCGGTCCCTGTAGTCGTGCTCAGCGACACCAAGGACCAAAACGTCGCAGAAGCCGTACAAAACGGCGCACAGGATTATCTCGTCAAAGAGTCAATCGACGCCAAGAGGCTAGTGCAGTCTATGCGGTATGCAATCGATTTGAAACGTGCCGAGGCGGCATTGAAGGAAGCGTCGGATCGTCTCGAGGCCGCTACCTCCAGACTCGAGGCACTCGCCAATCATGACCCGCTCACCGAGTGTCTCAACATCGCTGGTCTAGAACGCGCTTTGCAGAATGAATTCGAGAGAGCGCAGCGCGGTGGCTGGGCTCTCGTCGCGGTCCTGCTGGATTGCGATGACTTCGACAGAATCAATGCGCAACTTGGCCACGGCGTCGGCGATGTGGTCCTCAAGGAAATTTCTAAGCGCATGAAAGAGACGGTTCGTCCTACCGATCATATAGCGCGTATAGGCAGCGACGAATTCCTATTGTTGTTGCCCGACACAAGATTTGCTGAAGGCATGCTGGTAGCCGAGAAGATTCGATTATCGGTCGCTGAAAGTCCGCTGCGCCTTGCTTCTGAGACAATCCGTGTGACAGCCAGTCTTGGCGTCCTGGCGCTGCCCTACGAATTCTGTTCGATCGAAGAGGTTCTGTCTCTTGTCCGGCTGGCAGTGAGAGAGAGCAAGCTCTTAGGAAAAAATCGAGTTTCTTCAGGTGAGAAGCACAAGCCGCAAGGTCAGCCCGATCGTGATGCTCTGGACGAGCTCACCGAGAGACTGAGAAAAGGAGATTGTTTTAGAGCAGTCTCAATGCCGATACTTCATTTGTCCGATGAAAAGTTAGTCGGATACGAGATTCTCAGTCGTGGGCCGGAAGGCGCATTTGAGATGCCGGTCGATCTGTTCAGAGTCAGCGTTGAGTACAATTTGCTCACCATCGTTGACTTGAGGTGCTTGAAGACCTGTCTGACAGCGGCTAGCAACGATCCAAAATTCAATAAGAATTCCAGGCTGCACGTCAATTTGTTTCCATCCACGATTATCGATACCCCGATAGACCGGCTTATGACCTTATTTCCGTCGGACAGCAAGGAAGGAAAGTTTTGCATTGAGATTAGCGAACAACAGTTCATTGGTGATCCCACATACCTGCGAGATCATGTTCAGGAGCTAAAACGCAGAGGCGTGCTAGTAGCCATCGACGATGTCGGCTTCGGCAGGAGTTCGCTGGAGAGTCTCATAATTCTCGAGCCGGACATAGTCAAAATCGATCGCAAATATGTTTCAGGCATCGCCCAGGAGCCTACGAAGGAGCGCTTGCTCCGGCGTCTTGTCAAAGTGGTTAATGCGCTGGGCTCGGACTTGATCGCCGAGGGTATCGAGTGTCGAGAGGAGCTTGAGCTTCTGATCGACATGGGTGTTACTTATGGACAAGGCTGGTATTGGGGCAAGCCCAACTGAGCTCGTCCTTTGGCATCATCTGGCTCACTCGAATAAACGATTCAAGAGGCAAAGCACTGGGAGCGCCAGTCTGCTGCGGCACCGAACATGCCGCAACTGCGTTTAGGCATGCATCAAAGATAGTTTCGGCACTGGTCGACTCAACACTTGGTCTAGATGATCAATTCGTTGGGCGTCGAAACATGGCTGCTTAGCTTCTCTTGGAGCTCATGCGCCTTATCCTCTTTCAGAGCAGCGTGCTTGTCCGCCTTGACCATGGTCGGTTTGGGACGTGCATCCTTCTCGCTGTCGTGATTACGCTCTGTTTTGACCTTGCCTTTCTTCGGTGGCTTCGAACCGGATTCTTCCGTGCGGAAGAACTTGTCCAGACAGTCGCTGCCGATTCCCGCCAGGTGACCGGCTACAATGATCATGCAGGTGTTGCCTGCATCTTGTACTGCGTCTGTCATTTTAGAAAGCTTCTGTTTCATTCCATCGAACTGCATATAGAACTCCTTCGTTTTGCATGATATGGTATCGAGAATGGTGCCTAACCACCGATCATTAGTACGGCTGTCGAGAACAGCAGCATACTGAATGTGGCTGCCGCGATTACGTCTTTGATGTCCGGTTCGTAGATTGCCGTCAATTCTTTAGTACTCATGTGAATCCTCGCTTTACCTGCCTGACAGTTTGCCGCCACGGTTTTTGTCTGAACCCTTGAACAGATATCTGAAAACTCCTCCCAAGAAGCTAAGCAGCTCATGGGCGATGATTTGTCGTGCATCTAAATGAGCTTTCTGCTCATACCGCAGGCGCAAGCAGATCATGTATCTTAGGAGCAACGCGTTGACGGACATACAGGTGATCTGTCTCAACTGCAGAGGCGAGGCGCCCAGACCCCGGCTGGTCAACTGGTATTGTCCGTCTACTTTTTCAATCAGTTTTTTTGACTCCAGTACCCGCCTTGCTGTGATTGCTCGCTGCCGGAGCAGGTCTAATGATGTTTGATGTAAGGGTACGGCGCCGTCTTCGGAGTATTTTCTGAGGATATGCTCTTCGATTTCCAGGGCGTTAAGAGCGTTACTCCTCACAATTCCGACGATCGCTGTCGCCACCTCATCTGGAAGTGGCAGATATGGTGCTGGCAGCGCCTGCGGTGCTGAGATCTTTGCTGGCGACTGAGTCAGTGCATCGATATCGGAGTGGCTTGCAATGAGCGCTCTCGACGACAACTTAAGATGATGCGTTCCCTGCCGATATATAAATCCACCGCGTTCGAGGAGCTCGATCGCTCGGGCTAGTCGATACTGTATCTCCGCCGCCTGCAGTGCCGGTGCCAGCCTGGTCAGCTGTGTGTTTTTATAAATCTTCTCCAGTGTCTCACACTCGATAACCTCGCCGAGAGCTTTGCCGCCATCATGGTCCTTAAGCGTTTCCATAATCGCCCGCAAGAAGACTCGTACCGATGGAAGCGCTGCATTGCTATTACCGCCGAAACGAATATTTCCCTGTGCTGTAGTCATGTTTCCTCGCGACAATAAGTGGAGGAACAGCTCCCTCCGCCATTCCTGCTATCCCTACTGGTGTAGCGCAGAGGGGAACAAGCGGTGCTTCGGAAATTAAATACACGTGAAGAGCCGCTATTGGTGGGACTCTACGAGATTCTGAACTTCTTCTGGAAGCGTCATGGGATTGAAAGGTTTCGTGAGAACGCCCAGTGCGCCTACCTGTACGCATGCTGCAACATCTTTCTGATCGAACCGAGCCGCGGTCATGATGATGGCTGTATATTGTGTACCTGGCAGCTCTCTAAGCTTTCCGAGGGTAGCTACTCCGTCCATGTCCGGCATATTGATATCCAATAGGATGACATCTGGCCGTTCGACCTGAACCAGCTGCAGTGCCTCTTTTCCTGACGAAGCCAGAGAAACGTCCCAGCGTCCTACCCCAGTGAGGCTTAATCTGCCAATCTTTCGGATATCCGGATCGTCGTCTACAATCAGAACTTTCTTGATAGCCATATGCAATCCTATTTACATTTCGAACCATGGTTCCCATATCTTCGCGCCTAGATACCTTATGCCAAGAAATCAGCGGAAATCCTTGGGCAATCACCTAATCAGGTTGCATTCTTTCCTGCCTGTTGTTTCGACATCCGTCATCCGGAGTGTTGGCTTCTCGCCGGCATCGAGCACGCCCTTGTTGCGGGGATTTTGTCCCTATAAGGAAATCAAATGAGTGGTGTCAAGCTTTCAAGTAAGCGCCGAAGCGAACCGATTGAACTGGCATCCAGTCTTCTCGAAAGTTTGGTGAACTGGGTCCAGTCGCAAATGCAGGATGTTGTTCCCTCGGATAGCGTCTGGAATGCCTCTGTAACCGGAATGTTGCGACTGGCGACGCATCAGCTCGCCTTCGGAATGACGGAATCGACGTCCCCGGACGATTTCTTAAAGGTCCATTCCTATCCGCACGGCGCTCTCGTGGACTTTCGATGTGCTCCTGGGCGGCGGCTGTTTGAAGAATTGATTGTTGCGTTGAGAGTGGAAGATATTCTCGGAAATATAAGGTTTGCAAATGCGCACCTGATTTCAGTTTTGTATGAAGTGATACTGAATATGGTGTGCGCCAAAGTCACCGAGGTCGGCTCCAA
Organism: uncultured Candidatus Obscuribacterales bacterium; assembly: GCA_964418155.1. Classification (GTDB taxonomy): domain Bacteria; phylum Cyanobacteriota; class Vampirovibrionia; order Obscuribacterales; family Obscuribacteraceae; genus JADYXR01. The sequence continues at coordinate 51,649 of CAYQKX010000013.1, forward strand.
GAGATTCGAATTAACGAAGGTAGACAAATCGAAGAAGCGTTCTGGTAGCTTCTACACACCACCGCATTTGGCCCGATTAGTGGTGGAACGTGCACTGACACCTGTTGTTATGGGTAAATCCGTCGATGAGCTCTTAGCTCTCAGGATTGTTGACCCAGCCATGGGCGCAGGCATCTTCTTGGTCGAGGCCTTGCGATTCCTCGAAAATGCAGTGTCGGCAGAAATCAAAAGCGAGAAAAACGGGCGCCTACGGCTTTATAGCGATTGCCTGTACGGTGTCGATCTTGACCCGCTCGCAGTGGAGGCTGCTAGGTGCGCGTTGTGGCTAGCGGCGGGCGATTATACTTTAGAGCCAATGACCTCTACATCCAAACTTCGTGTTGGCAACAGTCTTGTCGGTGCCCGAATCGAACAGACCGCTATTTTTCCCGTCGAGGACTTCGCCAGAATGGCTGGCGGATCGCGAAGAGCTGCTTTGATTTTGGAAAAAAACTGGGCGGAGTCGTCCGCGATCGAGCAGCAAAAAAGCCTCAATCGTTACTGTGCTCTCTGGTACATGAGCGCGCAGGAGCGGAGGACGGCCTTGGAGTTAGAAAATGATGCAGTCAGTGCAATCGCCGATAGCGAGAGTTTTTTTCATTGGCAGTTCGAGTTTCCCGAGGTATTTCGCGGACACAGCGGTGATGGCTTTGACGCGGTGCTGGGCAATCCTCCGTGGGAAATCGAAAAACCGAATTCGCGCGAATTTTTTGGAATGGTTGATTCTCGCTACTGGGCACTCGGTAAGCAAGAAGCGCTTCTAGTACAGGATGAGCTCTTGGCGGAGGACGAGGACCTTTCTAAAGCCTGGGAGCAACGCCAAAGATCTCATCAGTCTTTTATGCATTGGATTAGACATGCATTTCGATTTCAAGGAAAAGGAGATGTCAATCTCTACAAGCTGTTCATCGAGCAATCGTATTATCTTGCCAGGGATGGTGGCACTGTCTCGCTACTGACGCCCTCCGGAATCTATTCCGACAGCGGGACGAAAAATCTGCGCTCTCTGCTATTGAATGAGACGAGTTGGTCCGAACTGATCGGCTTCGACAATCGAGATGGTACTTTCGCAATACACCGTTCCTTCAAATATTGTGTGATTGTCTTTCACAAAGGTGGCACTACATCTGAGCTGAAGAGCTCGTTTTCCAATCTGGGAAGCGTTGTCTCTGACCTCGAATGGTGCAAGCATAACCGTCAGGGATTGAGCGCCATCAGTCCGAAGTGGATGGTAATTCCAGAACTGCAAGACAGGCAGGTTTATTCGATCATCGAGAAGATCCAGTCCCGAACCAAGAGCCTGGGCGAGTTTGAGCTGGGTGGTGTGCCGATTCGTTATGCTCGAGAATTGGACATGACGCTGGATTCGAAACTATTCCGCTGCAGGTCGGAACTCGACTCGGCAGGCTTCATTCCAGATATCTATGGCAACTGGCTTTCGGGGAATTGGACCGATGCATGTGATACTGAAAATGGTATCATCAGCTCCGCCTCTCTGCGTAAGTCCATCGCTATAGAGGATGTTCTGGAAGTTTTCTGCCCCCTTTACGAGGGGCGAATGATCGGGCAGTTTGATTGCAATGAGAAGCGCTGGGTCGAAGGGAAGGGGCGTCAGGCCGTTTGGCATCGTGTGGAAGCTCATGGGGACCCGAAAGAAGGCTCTGGTATAGGACCTCAGTATCTTGTTCCGCTTCGGGTCATGCGCGAAAAGTGTATTGTCGATCGCATGAAGATTGGATTTCTGGCGGTAGGCAGTCCGACCAATGCCAGAACAATGATATCAACCTGTTTGACACAAGTGGCATGCGGCAACTCTGTGCCTGTCTTAAGTCTGAGCAATGATTGCGAAGGCGGACTTTTCCCACCGGGAGAGTTTCACCTGGCGCTCAGCGCTTGCTTGAACAGCTTTGTTTTCGATTTCGTTTTGCGAAATAAAATGGCCGGCAACAATCTCAATTTTTTCGTTATTGAAGAGAGTCCGCTTCCCATCCTTTCTGAAAGTAATGTGGTAGTCTGGAGTCTCATAGGGCGACTCTCGTCGTACCTTTCGTTGTCGCACCTTCGATTTTCTGGCGAGCTCGTTCGGCTCGGATTTGATGCACTACCAATGGTGCGAGGTAATGATCAGTATCGGCGGTTACTACGAGCGAGGCTCGAAGCGCTTATCGCCTTTCTGTATGGTGTAGATCTGGAAGATCTAGATGTAATACTGAGCGGATCTTCAAAGCCAAGTCCCAAAGAGTTTTTTCGCGTCGATAAGCATTTGCCGCAGCTCGAGCGAATGCCGGCGGTCGTTTTGTCTCAATATGCTCGATTGACTGAAATCGGATTTGAACTCTATATCGAGGAAGCTCGTGAATTGCTTCAGGGTGCGAATTCCGCTCCGATGGAGCGAGGCGTGACTTTGCAAGAGCACGCCAATCTGCTCAAATTATTGCTGACACTTGATTGATAACGCAGTTTTAGTATGATTACGGTGTCGCTTCAATCCTCGAGGTCCTACTGAGAGTGTCCAGTGCCAATGTACATCCGGATCTGAAAGAGCAGTATCAACGCTACAAGATTCTTGGCGCTGGTTTGGTTGTGACATCAATTTTGCCGGCCGCAACGTTTTTTATTTTCTACAGCTCCAGTAGCGGTTTGGCTTATATCACTAAACATCTTTTGGCGGTTGCGGTCGCATTTGTACTGGAGATCCCTCTCGTCATAGGGCTGGCTTACGTCTTGGCTGTTAAGCGGATGCGTTTTTTGGAACGATCGACTTCGCTTCAAAGATCTGGTGCACGGCAGGAGCTTGCACTCGCCGGTGCGTATAAAATCACAGGCAATGAAAGTAAACGGGCCTGTCTTTTGGAGCTTGTCCAGGACAATACGATTGAGCGTTTTCCAGTTATTCCAAGTAAGTCGATTGAGAGTTGGATAGATACGCTTCCTGATTTGCCTGCTACACCTGCGCCTCCCTTTGTCGATATGCAATCGACGCAGTCTGTCTATGGCGTTGTAGATCCAGAGACGAAGCGCCCAGTCGCGGTAGAGATTGGCGGGAATGTGCTGTGGATTAGCCCGCCCGCTAAAGCCTTCTAAAAATCCTGCGCGAATGGCTAATTCCGTCGGTGCGCCTCTGAGATTCAACCCTCTGCGCAAAGCGTTTTGAAGTCGACTCTTTGCTTGATTTTGGAGCTATTTGCGGTTTGTTTGTGTTTTGAGGTCGACTCTTTGCGAAAGCCATTAGCGGTTTGCTCTTCGAAGATTAGACTCCATGCGTTAATGCAAGAACCAATAGCGGTTTGCGCTTCCGCGAAAATCAACCTCTTTGTCAATCATGTCGTTTCGCTCGTGATCGACTTGCTTAGTCCTCCGCCTAGCAAGCTTCCAATGCAGGCGCATGAGTGACATGTTATGTAGTCTGCTTATCTTGTAAGTCCTGCGTAAGAGCTGCGTCTTAGCTGAACGAATTTGCATCTTTCCGGTCTCAGACCATGGTAGGCTCGAAGTGATATGCAACTTGCGAGTGCTTGATTCCCTCAAAGAGGATGTATTCATGACCAGTCAGTCGTTGACTCCCAAGCAGCAGGTGGATGTGCCGGCGCTACAGAGCCCAGGCACCTTCGATTCCAGCCAGTGGCTGAAGTACTTCGAAGAAAACCGAAAGGTTCGACCTGCATTGAGACTCCCCAACGAAATTGTTCTGGACGAAGCGGTGCAGGCGCCACTCATCCGCTCCTTGCAGAGATTTCAAATAGGCGAAACCGGTGAAGGGCACCATCTGCGCAAATATGCAAAGAAATATGGTGATCCCAATTATGCCAAGTGCGTCGACCTTTTCATCAAGGAAGAGCAGTCCCACGCGCAGGTGCTCTCGCAAGTAATTCTATCGATGAATGGTTCGCTATTGACCTGGCACTGGACCGATCTGGCTTTCATCGCGCTAAGACGCGTGCTTCATTTGAAAACCGAGCTATTGATAATTTTAGTCGCGGAAGTTATTGGAAAATGTTTCTACAAATATGTGGCCGATAATGTTGATTACAAGCCGCTTGAAGAGGTGTTCTCTTTAATCGTTTTGGATGAGATTATGCATTTGAAGTTTCACACGGAGTTTCTCTCGGAGAAGCTCAATGGATATCCCTGGCTAGTGAAGCATATTGTGCACTATATCTGGTGCCTAATTTTCTATACTGCCTGTTTTGCTTTTGTCGCCGATCACAAGCGAGCACTTGCGGCGCTGGGAGTTACAAGCGGTGATTTTATCGCCACTTGCTCCAAGACATTTCATGTCAAAGCCACTCGCGCATTGGGGTTGTAACGGATTCGCATATGGTGATTTAGTGTCATCACATTAAGAATCTGTAAAAAACCGTTCCGCAGATTCGCATTAATTGGAACTGATAGGGCAGATGCTTGTCTACTGGTCGGATGTTGGCATCCTGGCTTTCTCTCAACTTACTCAGTGGCAGGCGATTGGAGGAAAAGGTGGCAGAGTTGGAAGGGAGCCTTCAAAGACATCCGTCAATTCATACAGTAGCGCCAAACAGGAATAGCGGGCTGTCTCTGGCGATGCAGCAACCTTCACCGGCTGCCAGGCGCTTGACTGCGAGATGTGTAGTGGGAGGGTTCGCCTACGGAGAGGGTTCTCACTTAGTAGGCGCATTGTTGATCGGGCTCTTTGATGAAGACGGGAAGTTTTACCCTGTCGGCACCACTAGCGATATCACATCTTCGGATCGGCGGAGGCTCACTCACCGTCTGGAGCAGCGAAGAAGCGGTCGGTGCTCGTATCATTTTGACGGATCTCCTGTGCGGGAGCCGCTACTTTCCGGTTGGATGTCGGTAAAACCGGAATTCGTTGTTGAAGTGGAGTATTCCCATTTCATTGATGGACGCTTCCGCAAAGAGATCCGGATTGTCCGTCGATGTCCGGATGATTCCCCTGTTTTTTGTACCTTTGCGCGAATTCACGCAGAACTGTCTGGTCAGGGATGACGCTGAGCTCCTCTTAACAAAAGGTACCAACTGCACGTGTCTGTCAGTTGATACCTTTGTTGTTAGATCGGGGAGAAAAGTTAGCCTTCAGAAGAGTTGTGTGGGGCGTTGAACGCAGTCTGGGTCCTGGTCGAGTTCTCTAGAAGAGCAAGGTTTCTTCCGAACATCGACCAATTGAATGCGACAGGATCAGTCCTATTGCTTGGTTGAATTTGACCATGCCCGTACATTTTTGAAATTTGATAGCGGTCCTTGATGTAGTCGACGAGCCTTACGAGCGAAGTGAGCTGGACTCGGGTGTATTGCTGCCCGCCTGTTCTGACTATCTCGATGCCTATGCTGTTGTCGTTGGTGACACCGTTTCGAGTGCGGTTCTCATTGACATGAATTGTCGCGTAACGTGGATCTGCCGTCTGGTATATCTTGCCGTCGCGATCAACCATGTATTGAGTTCCAGGATGGCTTAATCCACCTTTGTTCCAGCTCGCGATGATCCGGGGCGCATTGGCTACACTGGCTGTCTCCGTGGAGTGGATAATCAGATTCTTGATTGGCTCTTTGCGAATTCGAATCCCGCCGCGTAGCGGTTGATGAACGAAGACCCTTGCTCTAACCATATCTTCCGGGCTATATCGATCGGCCAGTCCCGCCTGAAACTTAGAGCTGATCCTCGAGCGCAGCGTTTGGGTGAATGGAGTCGTGTTGATTGGAGCTGACCAGAGTAGCGTCCGACTAGCAACTTTCGCCTTCTGGCTGCGCTTCTTCGCCAACTTTATCGTTCGTTTCGACGATTTTTTCGAAAGGTTTGTAGGTCTGGTCTTCTTCGCGACCGCTGCTCGCTGGGGCCTTTTCGCTGACAAACTGTGACTGAAAGCTCGTTTTGCTGATTTGCTCGACCGAGCCGAGGCTTCAGTTCCGGAGGCGGAAAAGAGCGCACTGAGTAGAACGGCCATGGTTACAACAATCTGCCATCTTGATGCCATCAGGATCTCCTCGAAAATATGTGCAATGCCATGCCTGGGCTCGCCGCCGAGCGAGTCCGTCAAATTTAATTGTGGCGCAGGGTTCTGTCGTAGAAGTTTTGAGAGAACCTGGCGATGCGCAGACTGCGCCGCCCGCCTTTGCAAACGTGCTAGATTTTGTTTTAACATGGAACTTACGAAAAAAGCATCTGAGAAGTGTTAAAAATCACATCAGTTCTACCTTTCGAACAACTTGCCGAAAGCTGCACGGAGGCTGGGTCTACAGCGCTTGCAATCAGGCGCCGCATTGTACATCTATAGTCAATCGGTACAGGTATAAATTGACACCACAGGCGATTGCAATGAGTGACCGTCTTGTGTCGCTGCGAAATTCTGCAAGGTTGCAAGATGTCCCGGGTGTCCACAGCGGTAGGCAGAAATCCGCTTCATTGTTGACACCACAGGCGATTGCAAGCCTCACGAGCCTGGACGGTTTTATCGTCCAGGCTCGTGGTGCCTGCCGCCAAGGATGCCTTTGTCTGTCTAAATCGGCCTATGCGAATGCCGCACGCGAATAGCTATTATTCTCGAAGAGAAGCTCTAAAACATCGTCATCTCCATCTGGATAGAAACGCCTTTCTTCCAGTTCAAACTGTTCGTTGATTGCCGCTTTAGTCGCATCAATCAATCTGTCGAATAACCACATTGCCAGATCATCCAGTTCGTTGACGTTCGGCTCTTCATCCACTATTCGCCAGGAAGTTCTACCAGCCAACACGCGGACTTGCACCATCAAAAGGGGAGTGGATTCACTTTCGATCTTGCTCAGCGACATAGCATGAGCTGCCGGAATCAAGAAAAATTCAATTACATCACCTCTGCCGCGCAGCACCAGACTAATTGGATTCGTTGAAAAGCGAGCACGGAGGTAGTGGACGCTAAGTTCGACCTCTCCGAATCGGTTAACCTGAAGCGTCTCGGTGACATCGTCCAGCATCGTATCGGTGACGTACAAGTCTGTTCCTGCCGTTACAGTGTTGTAGTGAAACTGCATCCGGCGCAAGCACATATATAGTTGTTCCATAACGGAGTGCAGTCCGCGTTTTTTTTGCTCGATTGATTGCGGTCCGTTGTTGCGTGACTGATGCTCGATGAAGCTTCGCGCATCCTCCTTTTTTTTGTCTGTCCAATTCGATTCTTTATTGGACATCGCGCAACCGTAGTTTAATAAAATCGCCTCTTTATTGGTGCTGAGAGAACTTGTCGCCACTTCTTTCGCCTGAAAGCTTGTGTGTCCAAATTTGTTTTTGTCCAAATTCTCCGGCAGACCAAGCTGTTTGGCGGGGTGCGAATCGAGAAATTTTCTTTCTTGAGTTTTTGGTAAGGCAGCTTTCTTCGGTCCGAAAAACCACAGTTTCGACATCGCTAAGTCCTCGTTTTCTTCGCCAAGCTTGTGCATAATATTCATGAATTCCGACAAACCACCGACAAATCCGAACATCGTCGCGATGACCTCTTCATCAAGTCCACAAGCACCTGAGCCAGAACGCACCAATGAGGATTGGCAATCTCTTGTAGCTGCTCGCGATCGCGAGATCGCGCGCCTGAAAACGGAGAGTAATGCTCAGATTTCCCAGCTTCGCCGCGAAATCGAGAGTTCAGAACAGCGAACCAGTTTGATCATGACCAATATTCCTGTCGGGTTCCTCCTGACCAGACTTGATTCGATTATGGAGGCCGGCAACAGCATTGTTGAGGACATGTTTGGCTATCCTCGCGGGCGTTTGGTCAATCAACCACTATCTTTGCTTTTTCCAGACCTGGTTGAGCTCGAAGAGAGTTCCAATCCGATTCAGCTTTTCGGACTCTCGGCGGATGGCAGAAGATTTCCGGCTGAGGTGCGAAGAATTAGTGTTGGAACACCAATGGGCGATAGGCAGTTTGTTTTTGTTTCGGACATTACCGAGCGCTACGAATTGGAAGAACTGAAACGCGACTTTGTTGCGATGGTAAGTCATGATCTGAGTACACCTCTGGCATCCGTGCGTTCATGTCTTCAAATGATAGGAGAGGGTGTCTACGGTGAGCTCCAGCCTGACGGTCTAGAGATTGTTGATGCTGTCAGGAAAAACGTAGATCGCCTGGTTGCGCTGGTGAGCGATCTTCTGGACATGGATAAGCTGGAGACCGGAAAGCTCGAGCTTGTGCCTAGTCGGACAACCCTGGAAGATGTAATCGGCCGAGCTATAGAAGCCATTCTCGGACTTTGCGAACCGAAAGGAATTACGCTCAAGCGGCAGGTGGGCGACGATATGGTTTTCATCGACAGCGACAGGATTGTTCAGGTGCTGGTCAATCTGCTCTCCAACGCTATTAAATTTTCACCGAATAATTCGACGATTTTTGTTCAGGCCTGGACGGATAATTCGTTCTTGAATATCTCGGTAATCGATCAAGGTCAGGGAATTCCGGACGACATGAAGGCGCTGGTTTTCGAAAAATATAGACAAGTGAAGCCTGACGACAAAAACCGGCTAAAGGGTTTCGGTCTGGGGTTGGCGATTTGTCGAGCTATCGTGGAGCAACACGGCGGCACGATCTGGGTCGAGGATGGCGCCGAGAAAGGGTGCGCTTTCCGAATTCGAATGAAGCGATAAAGGCTTGTTTGGTCCGGATTGAAGCGCGGGTATTTATGTAATGAGACAAACGTCAGGCATGTTATGGCTACGAAAAAGAGCACGCAGGCGCAAATTTGCCAGAAGTGCGGCAAACAACTTGGCGCAACCGTATCCGGTTCGATAACCGCCTGGATTTTTAAGGCAAGCAAATGCGCTTGCCAATCGCTTTCACCGGAAAACACGTCGTTAGGAAGCCCTGTGCCGTTGCAGAGAAGTCCTTCCGGCTTTGAGTCATTCGATGGCGAAAGTAGGTTTGCTTTGTCTGGTAAAGAGCGTTCCGAACGCGCCCATAGAGGCGCTCCACGCCTCGAGCATTCGTCGGATAATGATTTGCTGGTACCGGAAGATCAAACCAAGACGGACCTCGAACGTCCGCTCAAATCAGATTACCTTGTTCCGGACCCGTCGATGCAGCGATTCCACTCTAAGAAGCTCGCGCAGCAAGGACTGCCGAGACAATTTGGTGAAAGGTATCAAATCGTCGATTTCATTGGTGAAGGCGGAATGGCTTCGGTGTACAAAGTCAAAGATTTGGTTCTCGAGCAATACTTTTCGCTGAAGGTTATTCGTAGCGAGCTGGCGCGCGAAAAGTCCAGTCAAAGACGTTTTGAACAAGAAGCGCTGGCCGTGCGCGAACTGAATCATCCGAACATCGTGACGACTTATGCCTCCGACATTTCTCCTGAGGGCGTTCCCTACCTGATTATGGACTATGTTGACGGCGAGGACCTGGGCAGCATTCTCGAAGGTCAACCGCTATCGACTGAAATGTTTTTCGAAACATTCAATCAAGTATGCGGCGCACTGGCACATGCACACTCTCGCGGAGTGGTGCACCGTGATATGAAACCGAGCAATATTCTGCTCACCAATGCCGGTACCAGTTCTGTGTGGGTCAAACTGGTCGACTTTGGAATCGCAAAGCTGATCGTGCCGCAGTTCGATGAGCGAACACAGCTTCTCACGCGAGCAGGTGACTTTCTCGGCAGCCCGATTTATGCCAGTCCAGAGCAGGCACAGGGTGAAGATGTCGATGTTCGATCGGATGTTTATTCTCTGGGATGCGTCATGTTTCACGCGATCGCTGGCCGTCCTCCATTTACGGAACCTAGTCCGGTTAAGGTGATTTTGCAGCACATCAACAATCAGCCGCCCAATCTGCTCAAACTTTGCGGTGACCGTTGCTCGATTGCTCTTGAGCGCGTTATATTGAAGTGTTTGGAGAAGCGCCCGGTCGATCGCTATCAAAATGTTTTCGACCTTCGTACCGATCTCGAGCTGGTCAAAGAGGGTAAGGAGCCGCTGCTTCGATCGGGCGTTGCAACAGCATTGCCAGCCTCGCTCGAACTGCTCACGGACTGGTTTGATCTTGGAAAGGAAGATAGTAAGCTCAATTGCATTTTTGAAGGACGGCTCTCGTTCGATCTGAGACTCAACAATGTATTGGAACGAATCATTGAGCTTGGGTGTCCGGGCGACTCGCTTTTGCGTCTGGAGAGCACCAACCCTGATTTCACCGGTAATCTGGTGATTAGAGACGGACGCCAGATAATGGGGGCCAAGATTCAAGGGCAGTCGACCCAGGGCTATGAAGCGCTGCGAAAGCTGATTGCAATGGCAGATGGTAACTTCAAATACCTTTCTATTCATGCAGATGACTACAAGTTGCCTGACCTGTCCTTATACTTGAACCTCAACTACGTTCTCTTCCTTTACCCCGGTCTTCCTGAGTCGCCATCCGAGCTCTTGGACCATGCCGCCCTTCACGACATGGTGTTTGCTGTCCGACCGGAGGAGGCGGACCCTGCACCAGCAGTAGTACTATCTGCGGATATGGAAATGAGCTCAGAGGCCAAAGGCGTTGTTGCGAGCCGGTCCTCGTCTGGTATCAATGGCGAAGTGAATCAGGAGCAGATTGAGGAGTACGACCGCTGGCTGCCAATGACGCCTAAGACGCAGCCGGAGAAAAGCCGCCACCTGGGAGAGGAACTACTCGGTATTGCTCAGGCATCCGGCACGTTTGAAGAAAGAAAACGTGAAAGGGCACGCAAGTCGATCAAGCACGCCTTGATCCGACATCGCATCAAGGCCGCGCTGCTCGCGCTTTTCGCTATTATCGCGACATGGAGTTGCTTGGATTATTGGACTCATTCTATTACAAAGCGTTCTATTCAGAGTCACAAGTCTAAGTTCGCCAGATCCGCTAAACAGTCAAGACGGTCTGGCACTCGGTTGAAAAAGAGTCAGCACAATCGCTAGTTCGATTTAAAAATGTATCCGACACCATATACAGTACCGATGTAGGTTTCGTTATTGTTCTCGTCCAGGCGTTTGCGGAGACGCCGAATGCACGCCACAATTGCCTCTTCGGTCGCTTCCGATTCGGAGCGCCAGACTCGCTCGAGCAGAGCTTCGGCGCTGAAGACCTGGTCGGGATTGCGCATGAAAAACTCGAGAAGCATGAACTCTTTGGGCGAGATCTTGAGATCGGAATTGCTCTTTCTGACCTGATGCTGTTTGCTGTCGAGAACGAGGTCTCGACGACTGAGGAGTTCAGGTGTGATCAGTCTCGGTCTGCGCAGTAGCGCTCGAACTCTCGACGTTAGCTCTCGCATATCAAAAGGTTTGGTGAGATAGTCGTCGGCGCCCACATCGAATCCGCGCTCTTTATCCTCGACTGTTTTCTTGCCGGTTAGGATAAGCACCGGAACGCTGCTGCGTTGTCGAACCTTTTCGAGGACACTAAAACCCTCGATGTCGGGTAATCCGATATCGAGGATGACGAGATCATATTCAGAAGCGTTGAGATAGGCCAGCGCATCCTGTCCGGTGGAGACGGATTCCACCTCCATGTTCTGGCGTTTTAACCAGTCAGCAACCAATCGGCGAAGAGCTTCATCATCTTCGACTATGAGGAGCTTGGCCACCGCCTGACCTTTTGCAACGCAGCACTATGCCGATAGTAGCGAACTCAGAGACTTGCCTTTGGTCGACTCTTTGTCTTCATCATCCGGCGAATCGTCGCCCGGTTCCAGCTCGAGTCCTTTCAACCAGCCCTTGCTTTCATGAATGGAAGATCTGAGTTCATGCGACTTACCGTCTTTAAGCGCGATGTCTCTGTAAATCGCTAGCAACTGCAAAGTATTGAGCAGGCAGACGTTCTTCGAGCTCGCATATTCCGTAACTTCCTCGTTGGCATCCGCGCCGCGCTCTTTCGGGGCTTTCTCGCTCTGACGCCCAACGATGAGTACACCTTTCGGCTCCACACCTTTTTCGCACCAGTAACGAGTTTGCGAAATTGATAACTGACCGAGATGACTGCGTTCTGCCGTGCCTTTAATTGAAATGACTCTGGCAATAGCCACTTTCTCGTCGTCATGTTCGAGGAGAAACTCGTGCTTGTCCTCGTCAGATTGTGTGACTTTCCATCCGGCTAATCCAAACACTCGCTTACAAGCTTCGATGAGATCGTCTCCATCGGCGGTCAACAGGGTATTGCGCAGACCTTTTGTCAGCGCTGCCTGCCCCTCGATCTTCTTGATCATATCTTGTGTTTGTTTGATCTGGTCGTTGAGCGTCTCAAGCTCTTTGTTGAGATGCTTGAGCTCATCGGAGAAGTATCGTTTGCACCAATCTGGTACTGTTGCTGGACCCATCTGGCTCACTGTTGTCATGTCCTCATCTAACCCATTGGTCGCTTTGTCATAATCGGATGGTCTTGTGGTTTGGATTTTGTCCGCGGATATCGCAGGCTTGTCGTCACCCTTTTCAGCCAAATCCGTTTTCGGTGATGAATCATCAATTATTTCAGCAATTTTCTCTAATGTCTCTGCTTCTGGTGATTTTTCATCTTTCTTCTTGGTCTCCTCCGGCTTGATTTCCTCATCGGGAGGCTCGTCCTTGGTCTGCTCTTCGGCTTGTTCCTCTTCCTGTTCCGGCTCCTCTTCTTCTTCTTCTTCTTTACCCTCGTCCTTTGATTGAGGTTCGGCTTCGTCGGAATCTTCGGAAGCTCTGTCCGGATTTAATTTCCCATCTTTGCCGTCGTCGGAGCTCTCTTCCTCGTCCCGGAGTTCACTCTTTTTCAGCGCATCGCGAATCATCTCACGTGAGGCTTCAATCTCACTGGTGAGCGGTTCGAGCAGGTCTTTAACTGCGTTTTGAATCTCTTCCGTATGCAAAAGCCCTGATTTGGAAGAATTATTGGAGTCGGCATCATGATCAGACTGGCCGGACTCTTCCTCTTTCTCTGCCGCGGCTGGCTCTTCGGGCTTAGCTTCTTCCTCTTGTTTGCTTTCCGGCTGTTCTTCTTCAGCGGCCTTGAGCTCTTCTTTCTCTTCGTCGGCGGGCTCCGAGTCTGCCTTCGGCTGCTCTTGTTCAACCACCTTAGGCTCTTCTTCCTCGGCTTTCGGCTCCTCTGATTCCTTAACCTCTTCGACCTTGTCGTCGTCTTGCTTTGCTTCTTCGTCGACCTTCGACTCATCCGCCTTTTCGTCTTCGGCGTCCGCCTTGGTGGCTTCGGGTGCCTCTGTGTCAGGAGCGTCCTGCGCCTCTGGAGCTTCCTTTTCTTTATCTTTCTGAGCTATCTCCGCAGCCTCAGCTTTTTCAGCTTCAGCCTTCTCTGCCTCTATCTTCTCTGCCTCTATCTTTTCCGCTTCGGACTTCTCAGCCGCAGCCTTCTCAGCCGCAGCCTTTTCAGCCTCTGCCTTTTCGGCTTCAGCCTTTTCAGCCTCTTTTTTGGCCTCGTCTCGAGCCCGAGCTTCTTCTTCCTTTTCTCTGTTCTCTCTAGCCGCTTCGGCTAGTTCCTCTTCCTCTTTGTAGAGGAGGCCGGCCGCCTGCAACGCTTCCGGTGACACTATACTGATCTCTTGTGTGGCCGACAGCTCCTGCGAACCTGCATAAGCCGGCTCCCCGCCTGACTTGAGAGATACTTCCTCTTTTGATTTTTCGACGTCAACCGGTGGCAGTCCATCGTCTTTTTCCACTCCGGCCTGGGTCTCGATAACGAACCAGAACAGAGAGACGCCTATTTTGAGCACGTCTCCATCGTTGATCGGCTCCGGTCCGCCAATCTGGTTGCCATTGAGAAACGTACCGTGACGGCTCTTCGCGTCCTGAACCTGATACTGCCCGTTTTCGTAAGTTATGATGAAATGGAATCGCGAAATTGATTGGTCGCCGCTTATCACGATGTCGTTGAGATCGTCCCGTCCGACTCGGCATCTCGGTGTCGTTATCGGAATCTTCCTGTTCGATACGAGATCGACAAGAAATGCCGTTGGGACAGAGGCTGCTTCGTTTTTTTCCATTTGCGCTTTTTCCGACTCCAATACTTTTCTCACGTCGACACCGGACTCATTAGCCGGGTAGGCTCATCGCTCGTTTATTGCCAAGAGGGTAGTCCCTTGCAATCAATTCCTTTTCCTCTTTTCCCTTGCGAAAAGGAAACCTCCGCTGTCGAAAAGTGGTCGAGAATGCTGTCAAACACCACTCTGGATCAACATTAGATGTTCCACGAGAGCCCGAATATAAACCTTATAAACGCAAAATGCTTCCCAGTTGTCTTTATCAGACCTAGATTCCTGGAATCGGTCATGCGCGAATTTTCGAGGAAGTGCTTGGATACTGGATTTCGGAATCCACGGGCGGGGTGAAATCTATCGGCAGCTCGTCTTTTGATTTCGGGTGCGGAAGGTGTGGCGATCGACAATGTCGATTAGAATCCTTTGTCAGTCTTGCAAACATATGTATGGGATGAAAACCGATAACGGTTTTGCCCACGGGGCCTGTATTTAAGGAATTCGAGTCTGAGGAGGGGTAAACTCTTCACAGGTCCGATTTCAATCGTCAAGTGTATAAGAGTCTAGAACAATGTCAGAAACTGAAGGCACAGCAGTATCCCCGGCATCACTAATCGAGTATTTGAAACATCTGCCATGGTGTAAGCAGGGCGAAGACGTGCTCGTCGCTGTTCACCAGGGTACACCCGAAGTGGTTGATCATATGCAAAACCACGAAGTCAAAGTCTACCCAGGCGGTCTTGCTGTGAAGATGCAAAAGTCGGTCCTGACTAACTTTCGAAGCAGATATGACGAAGGTCAGCCACTGCCGGTGGTGATAGTTTGGAAGCCGATTGGAGTGGAGATCTGGTATCGCAAGCACAAACCGACCGAATTCCCTTATGATGCCTGGTCCGATACCGCGGCTGCCGCCTACGAACAGGAGCGCGTGTTGATTCCGGTTGAATCGTTCGGGCCGGAGTTTGCCGAGGCACACGGTTCCATTGCTTCTAAAACAAACGCCTGTCCGTCGATAATGCCGCCTTATTAATTCAGCGCATTCGATACCTTCAAACGTTCAATCCGCTTTCTGCGGACTTCTTGCGTATACAAAGTTTTGACAAAAATCGCGCGTCAATTTTCGGCTCGGTTTTTCCACCAACCACCACAGAGCTGTTGCGGCCAAGAAAAGCGTGATTATATAAAGGCAGAAAGTGTTTATTGATTCATCCATGGTCAACACGACCTCTCCATAAACTAGAAAAATCGTGTGCAATACATAAATGCAGAAGCTGATCTCGCCGAGGAAAGAGAATATTTTTGTTCGGAATATTTTTGAGATTAGACCCTGTTCCATCGAGAAAACAGTTACGAGTATCAAGCAACCGATAAGCGCAAAACCGCAATTTTGCAGCCAGTATGAGCCATGCGCACCGACCAGATCCAGGCACAGATATCGCCACTTGAAACTGTTGCAGGCAATGAATAACAGCGTTGCAATTGCACCCAATTCGAGCAACGTTCCTGAGACGAGTGAGAGACTCTTGTCCTTGAGGTATTTTCGAAATGCGGTTGCCGCGCACATGCCTAGCGAAAAGTCGAAGAGCCTGGATAGCGGGCTGACATAGAGAAGTCCGAGTGTGGATACTTCGTTCGGGCTGAACTCAGGCACGTCGAAAGCAGCCGCTAAAGCCAGTGCGCTCGCGATACCACAGGTAGTGGCTAATAGAAGCAGCATCCAGCTCTTGCGAATCAGAATCAAGAGCAGGGGAAAAACGGCATAGAGGAATAATAATGTAGAAGAGCTCCACGAGGGGGCATTGTATGAATAGAAGTATTTGGTAATTGGGATCGCTGATTGCAGAAGAGCGATATTGGTGGCAAGAATCGGAATGAGCTCCCTGGTCGGCTTGAACGTACCGGGCATCATGAAAATCAGAAGCAGAATTCCGACCAGATGAATCGGCCACAATCGTGCCAATCTACCTACGAGGAAAGCGGTGATACGACGAGTTCCTTCGAGATTTATGTAGCGATAAGTCAGTACAAAACCGGATAACACAAAAAAGAATGTCACCGCCTGGCACAACGCCACGGTTTCACAACTCTGCGCCAACCAGGGAAAAGCGCCCTGGGCGTGATCGATTACCACCCAAAAAACACCGAAAAAACGCAACGCAGTAAGCGCCCTGATGTCGCCATTTGCGGCAGGTTTCGCCTGGTTACGAGTGATTGGCCCGAAATCTTCTCTCGTGGCAGCATTGCTCGAACTCGAATCCGTCTTCGGAATGATGTTTTGAAGCGGCGTTGACATCACGTCCTGAACTGCTCTAAATGAGGCCGTCAAGTATATGTCATAAAACCATCACGACTATGATTGGCATTTAAGATGAAGTTTTGATAGTCTGTTGTGACGGGCATTCGAAGGCGTGGTGAATGGATTCGGAGACTGGTCACGACAATTCGATTTCGCCTCCGGCTCCGACCTTTAGCGTTGGACAGATTGTCTTCGAGAAATTTGAAGTTGAAGCGATGCTTGGCTTCGGCAATATGGGACATGTGTACAAGGTTCGCGACCGGAACCTCGACAAGTTACTCGCCCTCAAGGTGCTTAACGAGCATTCTCGTGACGAGAAGTCACTGGTTCGATTCCAGAACGAAGCGAAGATGACCAGTCGTTTGAATCATCCGGCGATTGCCACCATCTATGATTTCGGTCAATCGCAGGATGGCTCTCCGTACCTGGCCAGTGAGTTCATCGATGGCCAGACACTCGAAGCCGTGATCAATGAGAGAGGAAAGATGGCGCTTTCGGTGGCTGTGCCCATCTTCTTTCAAGTCGCTGATGCATTGGATTGTGCCCACCGCAACGGTGTCGTGCACTGCGACATCAAGCCCGGCAATATCATGCTCTCGAAATCCGAGGATGGTGCTGTCGTCGTGAAGGTTGTAGATTTTGGTATCGCCCGTATTGTCGATGATACTGTTGGTGGTGTCGCTGTTTCGATGCCTGGAAGAATCTTGGGTACACCGAGATACATGAGTCCGGAGCAAACCAACGGAGAAAAGGCAACGGAACGCTCAGATCTCTACTCGCTTGGTTGTGTCATATACGAATGTTTGGCAGGTGTTGCTCCATTCGAATGTGAAACGACAGTGCAAATGCTGTTTAGCCACCAGTCAGCGATTCCGCGGTCCCTGAAAGAACTTGATGCAGTGGATTCGACCCAGGCAATCAGCGATGTCCTCGACAAGCTCCTTTCAAAACGCCCTTCGGATCGATTCCAGTCCGCCGCCGCTTTGAAGGATGCGTTATCCTCCGTAATAGAACACCTTGAATCCTTATCGTTACCACCGGTAGAGGCTCCAAGTGCGAAGGTCGACCCGTCTCCTTGGAGGTCTGCCCCTTCAATCAGCATGGTTGGCGCCGTTCTTCTCGCTTTGGTGGTCGTGATTTCCATCGTTGTGCTGTCGTTTGATAACAATGTTGCTCAACATTTGACCGTGGATGATGAAAAACCACCGGACCATTCACCGATCTTGTCTGACATTAAAGCGAAGATGGATGGGGGCGAAAAGTCGTTTTCCTTTAGACAGTATATTGTGAACGATGAGGATTTAGGAGTGTTTTCGAACTATCAAAGGCTCGAAGCACTTGATCTTAATGGGCAGGAATCCATTACCGATAAAGGCCTCGAGTATCTGCGCAATCTGAAAAACTTGAAAAGGTTGGGTTTGGTTAGGACCGCCGTCAGGAAGCTTCCCTCGATTTCCAGCCTCACAGCTCTTGAGGAGTTAGAGCTGCAGGCATCCGATGTCGACGATGACGGCATAAAAAACCTTTCCAACTTGAATAAACTAAGAATGCTTGATCTGAGGGGCACTGACGTGACAGGAGTGGGCCTCAATGCTGTTGCCACTTTACCTCGGCTCAATCAAGTCTTGTTCACCACCAACGGCGAAATCGGATTCGAAAAAATTTACAGCGTGTGGCATGCTCACCCAGGCTGTAAGTGGTTGCTCAAGGAGAACGTGATATCGTCGATTCCGGTATCGCTTAGGCTTGCGGTCGATCAAAAGGACCGCGTCGAAGTGCTTCGGCAGAGTAAGGTTCTTATCGATTTGCTCGAACGTCGCAAACCTATAAATCTTGACATGCTCGTTTTTCACTTGTGGGTCGAAGGCGATACATACCTGAACTTGAAAAAAATCGATCAGGCGAGATTAACGTTTGAGAAAGCCCTTGCAATAGCTAAGCAGAGCAAGACACCTGAGCTAACTTTTCTTCCGCTTGCCGGACTGTTCACGTTGGAAAGCGTCGGGACAGACGTTACTGCAGCAGAAGCCGCTTTTAAGAGGTTGAAACCAATCCTCGAACGAATGGATAATCGGTCTCTCCGAGATGTACAGGGCCTGGCGATGGTCGTTTGTTGCCAGCGTAATCGAAAATGGGACAAAGCCTTGTTCTACTGGGACGAACTCTTGAAAGACGATCCGGACAACAAGAAGGTGCAAGGTGCGAGGCATAAGGCTCGATACCTCATCTACCTAGAGTTGAAGAAACCTGATGTTGCGTATGATGAACTCCTGAAGAGTATTGTTGCTTTTGAGATGAGCGATCGCGATGAAAGCACAAGACTGGAGCTACAGGTGGCATATCTGTATGCTAGCGAGTACAACTGGTTGCGAAAGCACTATCAAAAGGCTCTTGAGTTCAATGATAAGGGTCTGAGGCTGGCCCGGGTCGGACAGCTTCACGAGTTTGAGTCTTTCTTTAACCTGCGAATCGCTATCCTCGATGCTCTCAATCGGGCAGGCGAGTCCAAAGCTGTTCGAGCCAGGTTAGCGGCGATGAAGAAGCAAGCATACGAGACCGAGAATCGAAAAGCGAGATGATACTATATATGGTGCATGCGGGAGGTCCGGAATGAAAGCAGATTTAGGAACTGGGGTTCGAATAGAAGACATAGACAAAGAGCGGTACGATGCGTTCCGGTTGATTCACGAACCCAAGATTTTTCCCAACAGATACGATATCAACGCGCAACTGGCGCTCAGCACTAACGAAAAGGATGCTGTGTCGCTTCTCGGAGAGCGGCTCGGGCAACTCTATGATCTCAGGCTTGGATTTTTCGAAGGCGATGAAATGATCGGCTGGAGTTATGGCATCCAGGTGAATGCCGAATCATTCCGCATGGTTACTACCGGCATCGTGCCTGAGTTTCAAGGGAAGAAAATCTATTCGCGATTCTTGTCGGTCTATGCCGAGCACATAAAGCAACAAGGATTTCAAATCCTATTCAGCCGCCATTATGCGACCAACAATCAAGTGATCGTGCCGAAGCTCAGGTTTGGATTCCTGATCTCCGGCTTCGAGATTTCAGATCAATTTGGTCTGCTTCTATGGCTTTCGTACTACTTCAACTCGACCCGTCAAGATATCATGCACGTTCGATCCGGATTTCAACAACCGGACGTAAATATCAACAAGCTGGTCAGGCAATACGATTGATTAGGCCTTGACTGGAAGCACGTTAATGGCTTTGATGACAAGCTCCACTTCGTCGCCCAATCTGAGATTCATGTCTTCCACGGATTCGGTCGTAAGGACAGATGCCATTTCACCAGACGCGGTCTCGAACTTTACCAGGGACATAACCTGATCGCTCTTGATCGACGATACGGTGCCTTTAATTTTGTTTCTCGCTCCGGTTTTCATCTCTTCGTCCTCTTAAATTTTTCGTGAAAGCAGTGACACCAATCGTTCAAGATCACAAGCTTTTCAGCGATGATCTCACTCTCGCCAAAACGGTGAGGGGAGAGCCTGTTATGAATATCATCTTGGATACTGTTTTGAATACGAAATGTCAAAGAACGCAACTGATCAAGGTAAAGTGATGGTCACCGGATTGAGTCGATTTCGTATAGCTGTGCTAGCGCTGTCTTACAAAGCGAAGGAGGCCGAGATCACATCGACGAACGCAGCGACATCTATTTGGAGTTGATGGCGATCTCGTCATTGCACCATCGATACCAAGGATTCTTGGACTTCTTGTCGACCGTTATCGCGCGATACTTTTGCGTGCCTTCAAGCTGTCGCGGAAGGCATGCGCCGCTGATAGCGCCCCCTCCGGAGTTTTGCCATAGGTGACGAAATGCCCCATTTTTCGCTTCGCGCGCGGTTCTCTTTTTCCATAAATGACTACGTCCAACACCTGGGCATGATCTTTCAGGGTCGAAAGATCAAGCTCTGCGTCAGGACGGGAGGCGCCCTGCGCGATCCAGACATCGCCTAGAAGGTTCATCATGCAAAACGTACCGGCCGATACGATCATCGGTTCCTGTAGTGGGATGTTGAGAAGGATGCGAGCCAGGGCATCATACTGACTCATGCAACAGGCGCTGCGTGTCACGTGCCCGGAGTTGTGCGGTCGTGGTGCGAATTCGTTGATGTAGATGTACCAGCCATCACATTCGATACCGGGTGAACTCAAGCTCTTCGTCTTAGTGAGGAAGAACTCCGTAGTTAGAAGTCCATAGACATCGAGCTTTTCGGCGGCCTCAATCGCTATCTCTTTGATTCGCTTTTGCACGGACGGCGGAATCCGTGAAGGCAGTAAGGTATAGTCGAGAATATGATCGACATGCACATTCTCAAGCACTGGGAAGGCGACTGCAGGACCCCGCAACGGGCGAGCTACGATGCAGCTCACCTCGGACTCGAGCCTGACGAAGTCCTCGATCACGCCGTAAAATGTATCAAGCCAGTAATTGTCCGGATTATCGAGCACTGTCAAAAACTCTTCGCGATTGCGGGCAAAGAGTTGACCTTTGCCATCGTAGCCGCCACGGGCGGTTTTGATGATGCAAGGGTAGTTGTTCAAATCTGCCTGCCGGCGGAGGGCTGCCACCGAATCTGCCACCGCGAAATTGGCGTGAGGTAGTCCGGAGGCCAGCAAGAATTTCTTCTCGAGCACTCTGTCCTGTGTCGTCCTCAACACCTTGACACTTGGGTAAATCGGCTTGACATGCTCGAGTGATACCAGCGCCGCACTTTCGACATTCTCGAATTCATATGTGATTACGTCGCACATCTCGAAAAACTGGTTGAGCGATTCGAAATTCAACCAGGGTCCGTTGATTGAGGTCTTGACGTGATGACAAAGAGGGGACTGCGAATCCGGATCATATACGGCCGCCCGACCGCCGAGTGTGAAAATGCTGTTGGCGAGTAGCATTCCGAGCTGCCCGCCACCAAGTATCCCGACTTGCTTCATGACGGACGTTCTCCAGCGGTGGAGTTGTGGACACGCCCCTGTACAATCGAGTTACCAGAAAGCGCTTGCTTCGCTTTGTTGTCGATATACTCGGTCATCTGCGCTGCCAGAGCGTCGTCATGAAGCGCGAGCATTCTCACGGCGAATAGTCCGGCATTCAGGGCCCCGCTTTCGCCAACCGCGAAGGTCGCGGTTGGTACGCCGCCGGGCATCTGCACAATCGACAGTAAGCTGTCGAGACCATTGAGAGCGCGTGATTTGACGGGCACACCCAGAACTGGAATTGGCGTCAAGGCAGATATCATGCCAGGCAGATGCGCTGCGCCGCCTGCGCCCGCGATGATGACTTTCAGTCCTCGATATCGTGCAGTCTCGGCATAGTCGTACATAAGCTTCGGGGTCCTGTGGGCGCTCACGACTGCAATTTCGTAAGGCACGTCGAATTCAATCATGATGTTTTCGGCGTGCTTCATCGTTTCGTAGTCGGAAGAGCTGCCCATGACTATACCAACCGTGGCTTTCTTGTCAGTTTCGCCGGTCACTTCGAGTAGTCCTCAGTGCTTGAAACAGCGCTGTCCGGTGAACAGCATTGTGATTCCCTTTTCCTTGCATGCTTTGATGACTTCCTCATCTTTGATGCTGCCGCCAGGTTGTACGATAACACTTATTCCGGCGCGAGCGGCCTCGTCAATGTTGTCAGTGGCAGGGAAGAAGGCATCACTCGCAAGAATAGCGCCTCGAGCGTTTTCACCGGCCTGTGCCAGGGCTATTTTCACGCTGGCGATTCTACTCGTTTGACCGATACCGAATCCCAAAGAGCAGCCGTCTTTTGCGATGAAAATCGCGTTTGATGTGAGGTGTTTCACTACTCCCCAAGCAAACTTGATGTCATCTTTGAGCGCCTTCGGAAAGTCGCCGACGACGGCGGTAAAGTCGTCAACTGGAGGGGCCGGTTCATCGGCGCGCTCCACAATCCAGCCGAAATCTTGCAGATCGCGAGAATGCCATCTGTCCGATTCCTGCAGTTGCAATACTCCCGGTTTCAACTTGAGGACTCTGACGTTTTTCTTTTTGTTGAAAACTTCGATCGCCCCCTTGCTATAGGAAGGCGCTGCGACGATTTCAATAAAGTCTTTCGTGATGGCTGCGGCTAGCGCCTCGTCCACTTCTCCGGTAAAGCCGAAGATGCCACCGAATGCGGCCATAGGATCGGTCTTATGGGCCTTTTCTAGAGCTTCTCCGAGTGTCTTGCCTACGGCGATACCACAGGGATTGTTGTGCTTGATGATGCAGACGGCAGGACCATCTTGTTCACGAAGGAATTTCACCAGTGCAAAGGTGTCGACGATATTGTTGGACGACATATCTTTGCCTTGCAGCTGTTCGAATGGCGGAAAGCTAATTTCGCCATCGGAATGGTGACGGCTTGGTGCATACCAGACAGCCGACTGATGAGGATTCTCACCGTATCGCAATTTTTGATGCTGGGCCAGGTTGACATTGATGCTCTCCGGCATTCCGCACTCCTGACCGTTACCGCTCTTGCTGCATTCGCCGGCAGCTTTTACCTGTGCTTCAAAGTACGTTGATATTGCGGTGTCATATCTCATCGTGCGCTGGAAGGCTTGCGAAGCGAGCTCGCGTCGGAAGTCCTTGCTGAGTTCGCCGTTGTTTTTGAGTTGTTCTTTTACCGCGGCATACTGATCAGGGTCGCACAAAATTCCCACACGGTCGAAATTTTTCGCTGCTGCCCGAATCATGCTTGGACCGCCGACGTCAATCTGTTCGATCATCTTAGGTTCGGGCAAATTTTCTTTGAGTTTCTTTTCGAAGGGATAAAGATTGACGATAACCAGGCTGATCTCGTCGAGACCAAGTTCCTTCAAGCAGTTTCGATCTTCCTCAGTGGCTCTTGCCAAAATGCTTGCGAAAATGTTTGGATGCAGAGTCTTCACTCGACCGCCGAGGATCTCGGGAAACTTGGTTATACTTTCCACCGTGATGCAATCGATTTTGTTTTCCTTCAAGTGTTCTGCAGTGCTGGTAGTGGCGACAAACTTGTAGTTCTTGTCGTGCTTACGAAGCTCTGTAAGAAGCTCTACCAGTCCTGTCTTGTCGGAAACGCTTACTAGTGCGGTCGGCATTTATCTCTCTCCTTGTGGCGCTGAATACGATACCGTTAGAAACTTCACTTCGTGGAATTGTTCAAAATAATTTCTTTGCCACCAAGGGCACCTTTTATCGTCAAAACAGGCTTCTTGCCGGCAATTTCGCCGACCACCATGGCCTGCAACTGGGACGAGGCAAAGGTGTTGATTATTCGATCGACATGTTCGTCGCTCGTCATAACGCAAAGACCCATGCCCATGTTGAAGGTTTTATACATCTCTTCAGCTGATACTTTCTCAGCCATGAATTTCATAACTTCGGGCACAGGCAGGTGGTGCTCGATAACATAACCCAGGTTGCGTTGTGGTCTGGTGAGGTTGGTCCAGCCACCGCCTGTGACGTGAGCCATTCCTTTGATACAACCCGGATATTCGTTGAGCAGTCTGACTACAGGCGCTGCATAGATGGCGGTTGGATTCAACAGCGACTTACGCAAAGGTGACTCCAAGGGAATCAGCTTTCTAGCTAGCGAAAAGCCGTTGGAATGAATACCTGTGGAAGCCACACCGATGAGTTTGTCTCCTGCCGTCAGGTGTTCGCCTGTAATCAGCGAATCTTTCGATACCGTCCCCATGGCGAAACCGGCGATATCAAAATGTCCATTTTGATACAGATCCGGAAGCTCGGCCGTTTCTCCGCCGACAAGGAGCATACAAGCCTGATCGCAACCCTGAATGATGCCTTTGACCAGGTCATCGGAGAGACGTTCGTCCAACTTTCCAGTTGCATAATAATCGAGAAATGCCGATGGCGTGGCGCCTACACAAAGAAGATCGTTGACGCACATGGCTACTAGATCTATGCCTATAGTGTCCAGCTTGCTTTGTTCCAGCGCAACCAGAAGTTTTGTACCGACACCATCGGTAGTGAGCGCCACGGCGAGATTGCCGTGGACTGGATAGACAGACGCGTATCCACCAGCGGCCGGCCACAATCGCCTGTGACCATCTCGGCGAGCCGAGTGCTTCAAGCGTGCGACGAATGCATCAGCCTTGTGAATGTCGACTCCAGCTTCAGCGTATGTTTTCGGATCCATCAAAGCACTCCTATCTAGTCATTGCGAAGGCGTTTTTCAAAATAGCCAGGCCGTCGGGCATTCTACCTTTGTAGCTGTCGTCTTGCAGATCGTCTCCTCGAGCTACCATGTCCGTCCAGGCTGGATGCTGAGAGAATCGAACAAAGGCCTCGGGATGAGGCATGAGACCGAGCACGTTACCTTTAGAGTTAGTCAATGCTGCTAGTCGTTGGAAGCTGCCATTGATGTCCTCCTTGTACTTCAGTGCACCATGTTTTTCTATCAATTCCTCTTTTCCTGAAAGCGGATGAATTCTGCCTTCGCCATGTCGAATTGGCAGCTCGATGTCTTCGAGTCCGGCAAAGAATCCCTGTTGTGCCTGCTTCTCGACGGTCATACCTACCCAGCGATTGATGAAACGGCCGCCTTTGTTGTGCAGGAGACTCACCACCTTTTCGGTTGGGTGTTTTAATTCCGGCAAGAGGCTCATTTGAACCAACATTTGAAAGCCGTTGCAGATACCTATCACAAGCCGATCTTGCTCGATAAACTTGTAAGTGATGTCGTTTAGTTTTTCCATCCACTTAATGGCGATCACCTTGCCGCTGGCGATCTCATCCCCAAACGAGAAGCCGCCGGGCAGGACCAGTAGAGAGAAGTCATCGAGGAGCTCAGGTTTGGAGAGCAGCGCTGCGATGTGGCATTCTTGCGATTGAAAACCGGCGAGTGTGAGGCCGAATCGCGTTTCTGCTTCACAGTTGATACCGTCTCCGGAGATTACAATCGCTCTGGGTTGTTTCATTTCGAAGCCTCTCACTTAATCGAAGGGTAACGGCGATGACCAGGCTTTTCGCATCTTTTCGATCGTCAGGTCGAGCCATGGTCCGCCGCCTTCTGGTACCGTATCCGGTGCAGACACGAGGAGCCTTGCGTCAGTTGTCACCTGACCCAGGGTGATGCAGCTTATGCCCGGTATGTTCAACCTGGCGTTGAATTTCGCTAAGTCGCTTTGCTTGATAGTGATCAAGAGCTTGGCTGGACCTTCGCCAAACAATCCCTGCTCAACCGTTGAGCCTTGATGTTTCAAATACAAGTCCAGATCGATGTCGGCTCCCAGCCCGCTTCCAATGGAGCACTCGGCCAATGCCACCGCCAGACCGCCTTCCGATAAATCGTGGGCGGATTGAATAAGCCGATCTTGAATAGAATCGAAGACCGCTTTATACAGCCTGTTCGCCACTTCCAGATTGAGCGAGGGCAGGGGCATGGTGCGCTCGCCGAACAACGCTTCGTAATGGCTGCCGGTCAAGGACGCAGTGCCGGCGCCCAAGAGTAGGATCAGATCGCCTTCGCTTTTGAATTGCATCGTCACGCACTTCAGGCTGTCGGGGGTCTTGGCGATAGCCGATACGAGCAAAGTCGGAGGAATGGACAGTCTGACTACCTTGTCGTCAAAGTCATTCTTCATGCTGTCTTTGCCTGAAATAAGCGGTGCGCCATAGGCCAGGCACGCATCGTAAAGTCCCTGACAGGTCCTCACCAATTGGCCGAGCTTGTAATTGCCATCGAAGTTGCGCTCTGAAGCGATGGGATCGGGCCAGCAGAAATTGTCGAGGAGGCAGATTGTCGACGGGTCGGCGCCGACCACGACGGTGTTGCGGACGGCCTCATCGACAGCGCTAACCGCCATCAGATAGGGGTCGTGCTGGCTCCACTGCGGGCAGAGTCCGTTAGAGATGACCAGCCCTTCCGGCGCATCGAAGACCGGCTTGATCACGCCGGCATCGCAGGGAGCGGTCTGGTCTTTGCCCATGAGCGGCTTGATTACGCTTCCGCCTTGAACCTCGTGGTCGTACTGGCGAATCACGAACTCGCGGCTAGAGATGTTTGGATGCGAAAGCAGGGACAGAAGGTGCTCGCTGAAGCCATTACTAGACGAATAGGCGCGCTCTGCTGACTTCTCCATAGTCTTTGTCGAAAGTGCGGTCCGATTCTCTTTCGTGTCAGGAGGAAACCATTCTGCATCCAGCACGAGCTTCGGCACACCGTCGTGCAAGAATTCGAGGGGAAGGAGCGCAACTGTGGTGTCCCCGCGTCGCACCTCGAAATAGCCTCGATTGTGAAACTCACCGATGTCGCTCACTTCGACATTGTAGGCTGCAGCGAGCTCTTTCAGCCTCTCCGGTTCGCGAGTCGAGAGGGTCATCCGCTCCTGTGATTCTGATACGACAATTTGCCAGTCTTCCAGTCCAGGATATTTGAGCGGCACTGCCGCTAAATCCATGGTGGCACCTCCTGTGATACCAGCCATCTCGCCCACGGATGAGGAGAGCCCACCCGCGCCGTTGTCTGTTATGCCGGTAATCAATTCCATGTCGCGAGCCGCAATGACGAAATCAATGACCCGTTTTTGCGTAAAAGGATCGCCAATCTGAACAGCAGTTACCGGTGAGCCTTCGTGCATTGATTCAGAGGAGAAGGTGGCACCGTGAATGCCGTCCTGACCAACTCTTCCACCGACCATCACGATTCGATCGCCTGGTTTTGTATGCTTCTCGTACAGCTTCACCTCATCGCGCATGATCGGCAAGATCCCCCCGGTCCCGCAGAAGACCAGCGGTTTTGCTCGATAGCCGTCATGAAAAAAGATGGCGCCGTTGACGGTAGGTATACCGCTTTTGTTACCGCCATCTTGGACACCTTTGCGAACCCCTGATGGGATCGCCTCCGGTGGGAGCATCTTCGGGCGGTCTGCCAGTTCGCTGTCTGGATGTGCGAAGCAAAAAACATCGGTGTTGAAGATCGGTTTTGCACCGAGACCGGTGCCGAGGATGTCTCGATTGACGCCCAGAATGCCGGTTAAGGCGCCACCGTAAGGCTCTAGCGCCGAGGGCGAGTTGTGGGTCTCCACCTTGAAGCAGATCGCGGTATCTTCATTCCACTTCACTACTCCGGAGTTGTCCTCGAACACCGACAAGAGATCGGGGCGGCGCTCCTTGAGTTGATGCGTGGCTCCTTTGATGAATGTCTTGTAGAGACTGTCGATCTTCTTTGGTTGAGCTTCTTTATCGGATCTGGTTTTCTTTTCCGTATAGTTGATGGTGGCGGCAAAAATCTTGTGTTTGCAGTGTTCAGACCAGGTCTGAGCGAGGATTTCCAATTCGACGTCGGTCGGCATGGATGGTAGCGACAATTTTTTGCGCTCCTCCTTTACGGACGCGGAGGCGAAATGACTTTTGATGGTCTGCATCTCTTCGAGTGATAAGGCTAGCAGCCTATCCTGACTGAGTTTTGACAGTTGGAGGTCGTCGAGCGGCTCCAGGTCTATTAGCTCCGGCTTGCTCGGCTCGATGAGCATGACATCAGGAAATCCTAGAACGGAATGCGCACTTTTCTCGTTCAGATCGACAACTGCCAATTTTTCTACGAGCGGGTGATAGAGACGGTATTGTGCATAGTTTGAAACATCGTCTCTGGTTTTGAAATTGAGCACCGGCAACAGATTGGCCGACCCGGACGCGACTTTCACGTCGGGCGAAATGCCTTTGAGCAGCAGCGCTTCATGGATGGTGTGAGCGAGATTGTCGGTTACACCGGGCAGAAATTGCTTCTGTGCTACCCAGTGAAACCCTCTTTGTGAGAATGATTGGAAGAGCTGCTCCAGTTCCGCACTTCTCAGAACGACACCCTGTTGAATAACCGGATCGACCAAAATTTCATTCAAGCAATTGACCAGCTTTGCTTCATCGGTCGTTTGCCGGTCGAATTTTATCCAATAGATTGGGAAGTGGGCTTCATCACTTTGCAGGACGGCGAAGGACAAAACCTCGAATCGACTGTCCGAAGGGCTCAATGGATTACTTATCTCACTGTTCGCTGTTGTCGTCACGTGACTTTTTCCACCTGTTTCTTAGGGATTAGGCTCACGCCTTCTTTGGCGATTTGCTGCAGGACAGCCGGGTAGAGCGCATGTTCAACCGAGAGCCCGCGAGCACAGAACGTGCTGAGAGTGTCGTCCGGAAATCGAGGAAAAGGTTCCTGCGCGAGGATAATACCTTTGTCGACCTCTTCGTCGACCAGATGAACGGTGACACCCGAAACTTTGACTCCATAGTTGAAAGCATCTTCGTAACCGCTAACTCCGGGAAACGACGGTAACAACGATGGATGGATGTTGATTACTCGATAAAAACCGCGTTCGTCGTGAAAGCGTTTCAGAAATTCCACACTGATAACGCGCATGTATCCGGCCAGAACGACAAAGTCAAGCTCGTACTGGGCGAGATGTTCGAGGATTTTCTCTTCGTGTTCCCGACGTTTCATTCCTTTATGAGGTAGAGCGAAAGTCTGAAGTCCGTGTTGTTGCGCGATGACGAGCCCTTGCGCTTCCGGATCGTTGGAGACGACGCACTGGATCTGAGCGTCGAGGCGCTTGTCGCTAATCGCCTGAATCATGGCGTTGAGATTGGAGCCCCGACCCGATATGAAGACTGCTATCTTGAGTGACACTTGGTCGCGACCCTCCAGGCTATGTCTTTGCGATAATCCATCCCTTCGAACGACACGTTGCGCAGAGCTTGATACGCCTTCTCTTGAGCCAGCTGCGGATCGTCGTCCAGGGCGACGATGCTGAGGACTCTGCCACCATTAGTAGTGACCACTTCATTATTGACGGCGGTGCCTGCTTGAAATAGATACGTGTCCGGAGGCAGTGTTCCTATTGTGATTGGCTTGCCCTTGGAAGATCCTTCCGGATAGTCGTCCGCGCAAGCGACAACGCAGCAACTGAATCGTGAGTCCCACTCGAGGCTGACTGAAGGGAGCGTACCTTCCACCGAGGCCAAGAGCAGCGGTACGATGTCCGATTTCAGTCTAGGCAAGATCGCCTGAGTTTCCGGATCTCCGAAGCGGGCGTTGAACTCCAGTACATAGGGAATATCGTCTGCCATCATAATGCCGATGAACAGCACTCCTTTGTAATTCAAGCGTCCATCGGCGAGCGCCTTTACGATTGGACCGACGACTTTCTCATCGATCGCTTTTTTGTTTGCTTCGTACAAAGGTACAGGGGAATATGCGCCCATACCACCGGTGTTGGGTCCCTTGTCCCCGTCCAGGCGACGTTTGTGATCTTGTGAAGCGGCAAGCGTCAGTGAGTTTTTCCCATCGATGATAAGGAAGAGCGATAGCTCTTCACCTACCAATTTTTCTTCGACTATAACTACGCTGTCGCCTTGCGGGGTCAGCATTCGCTCTAGCGCTGCTTCGACTTCCGACGCGGTATCGCATACAACAACACCCTTGCCGAGTGCAAGTCCGTCGTCTTTGACAACGCGAGCCCAGTCGTTAGTTTTTGCGAATTCAAGCGCCTTGAGCTTGTCTTTGAAGACCTCGAATCGAGCGGTTGGGATGCCGAGCTCTGTCATCTTTTCTTTTGCGTGAGACTTGCTTGCCTCGAGCCTGGCCGATTGTTTTCGGGGACCGAACACTTTCAACCCGCGCTGTTCCATGTGGTCGACGATGCCGTCTGCAAGGGGATTGTCCGGTCCGATGACTACTAGTTCGCACTTCTTTTCCATTGCAAACTGACTGAGCTTTTCGAATTCCCCGACGCCAATCGCCACGTTTTCTGTCTTGGATTCGAATGCTGTGCCACCGTTACCGGGGGCGCAATAGACTCGACCCACACGATCACTTTGAGCAATTTTCCAGACGAGGGCATGCTCTCGTCCACCGCCGCCGATTACAAGGACATCTATTTGAGCCATCAGCGATTGTCTCCTCTCGGTTTGATCGAAATCTCCTTCTCCTGGTGAATTGATGCCTTGCCGCTCTGGCCTCTGCGGCGTGGGTGCTGCGATTCAGAAGAGCCTGTGTGCCATCCTGAAGATGACTTGCTCAGCGCTTCATCCAGCTTTTCAACAAATTGATCGATTGCAGGCTGTTGCGCAAACACTTCATGGTTTGCGACATGATTGACGAGACTTCCGTATAAGGAGTCGACGATCTCCTTTTCTTGTGCATTCAAGAGCGCTGGAGTTTGTTGCAACTCTTCGATGCAGATCCGTTTGAAATCGGAGCCCTGGCGCTGCTTCGCTATATCCTTGGCTTTACCTAGTGCCTGCGCCCAGCTCGAGTCCCGGTAAATCTGACGGATCAATTCTTTGGACAAATGATGACCGCGATATATCAATCTCAGTTCGTCCGGTCCGATACTGTCGGCGAGCATCACCTGCGGTGCCCCGGCGACAGTGTAGTCGACGATGAACTCGAACTTGCCGTCCCAGAGCTCGATTCCGCGTTCTGCGAATATGTGGTACAGACCAAGCGAAGCGGCGAGGGTCATCTCGCACATGGATTGAAATGCGTCAGCCGATAGTCCGGAAATCACCGAGGCTTCCGCCCAGGTCAGCAGTCTGTCGCTCGGTTCTAATTTTGTGAAAAACTCAATGACAGGAACAGGAAACCACTCTCCGGGTGTTGGTGTAGCTGGCAGACCCAGCTCTTTCAAGTAAGCCGGATTCTTCTTCAGTCTTGAAGTCAATGAACTTCCTTCCGGCATGCCGAAACGGAAAACTACTTCGAGCGGGATGAGTCTGCGGGTAAAATCTCTACCTTTCGCATCTTCGAGGTGGGGATAGAAATAGAGTTCGTGGTTGAGGATCTTGCGGCACTCGGGATTCGGCACTTCCGCCTTGACGACTTCCATATATAGCGGCGAGGCACCGCTGACAGTGTTGCGGTCGATCGTCGTTTTTCCGTCGGACAGACATTTGAAGTGATGCGGCATACCGTTGGACAATAGGTTTTCAAACACGGCGTGAGTGAATCTTCGCTTCAACCAATCGCCTCCGAACCTCTTCATGTGTTTTGAGTCTGGGAGTGCTTGCCAGAAGCTGGACTTCCCGAACACGTCGAAGAAGTATGCTCCGAGAAAGGTCAAAGCTTTTCCTTTATTCAAGATAGTGTCGGGCATCTTGCCCCAGTCAAAAATTGAATAGTCGTCTGTGAACTCGAACCAGAGAGATTCCTCGTCAGTCGGCGATTGATACAGACGTTTTACCGACCCTTCATAAATCAGTTTCGTCCCTTTTGATTTATTCGAGTCGCTCACATTGACCTCCTTTGAGTTTCAATCCTGGCGATTAGCAGGATGGCTCTTTGACTTTGTCGCGCCGGTCGAGAAGGCGTTGCTCTTCGAATGCTCCGCCGTCGGCAACACTTGTCGGATATTCGCCGGTCAAACATCCGGTGCACAGAGATTTTTGCTCGAGCGCCGTCTTCAGGCCCTCGATCGTTTGAAATACCACCCGATCGGCTCCAAGCTCCTGAGCGATCTCCTCTTCCGTGCGTTTGTAGGCGATAAGCTCGTCGGCGCTGGGAAAGTCGATGCCGTAGTAGCACGGGTTGTTGATGGGTGGGCAGGTCGAGACGAGTGTAATTTCTTTAGCACCAGACTGCCGAACCAGCCTGACAAGCTGCTTGGCTGTATTACCTCGTACAATCGAATCATCGACGATCAGGCAACGTTGCCCTTCGAATTCGTCGATAATCGGGAAAAGTTTTCGCCGAATCGCTTCCTGTCTGGTTTGTTGGTCGTCCAGAATAAAAGTACGATTGACGTAGCGGTTTTTGATCAGGAGTTCTCTGAATGGAATTCCCATCGCTTCGGAAATTGCTATGGCTGATGCTCTGCTGGTTTCGGGTACCGGTACCACGACATCTGCTTCTAGACCTGCCCTTTTGAGCTGTTCGGCAAGGAGAAGACCGAGTCTGAATCTTGCCTTGTAGACCGATTGTCCTGCGAATTCCGATTCTACACGAGCGAAATACACCCACTCGAACATACATGGTGAAGACGATTCCTTCTTTATGATCTTGCGTGTGACTTTGCCTTCGTGAGAGATGAAGACAGCCTCTCCGGCGTCGAGCTCTTCAATGTTGTTGAATCCGAGAAATCTGAGAGCGACACTTTCACTTGCCAGGGCATAGACCTTCTCGCCGTCTTCGGTTTCCTTCGTACCCATGGCCAGCGGTCTGATTCCGTGCGGGTCTCTGAATCCGAACAGGTCACCATATTTGGTTAAACCAACAACGGAGTAGCTGCCGATGAGCTCGTCCATGAGCTTACCTAGCGCTGGAAACAAGGTCTCGTCAGTGATCTCTTTCACGCCCTTCAGATGATCGCTGAGTAGTCTCAGTATCAGCTGTGAGTCTGAGGCGATTTGCTTATTGCGTGAATCGTCGGAAGATAGCCATGCTTCTCTCAAGGCATAGTAGTTGACGATATTGCCGTTATGACCAATTCCTATGCCACTTTCCGAGTCGAGGAATGGTTGGAGCAAGTTCGGGTCGTTGCGCCCGACGGTGGCGTAACGCGAGTGACCGAGGGCCGCTTTACCTTTGAGGCTCTTGAAAGATCTTTCCGAAAAAACGTTGTCGATTAAGCCGCTGCCTTTTTGCAGATGAAATCCGGGTGGATCTTTACCATCTACCGTCAGGATGCCGGCACCGTCTTGACCTCGATGCTGGAGGTTCATCAGACCGAAGAACACTTCGTAGGCTGAGCCGACGGTCCCCGAGATTGCTATGATGCCGCACATATCAGAATTCCATTGAGTTGAAGTTTGCTGGTGCATGTTGTCCGATAACCAGGTGGTACCTGATCACATGTTCACCGCAACCGAATTCGGAGGATTCGACACGCCTAAAGCTTACGCGATTTTCAGGCTGGGCTGATAGCGGTCCGTGCATTTTTTATCAATGCTCGTTACAATCCGGTGTCTGGTGCTATATCCGATACCATTGATATTTCTATCGAATCGTGGGCGATTCGATATCCGTTTGCTGGCTCGGCTATATCAAAGTCCGCGCCGGAGTCCGAAAGATAAAAACTGCAGGCGTCAGTAGGTCTTAAGGGTTGGATGTCCTGATAATCTTCGAACTCCAGGTTTTTTAGTGAGCTCTGCTTCCTCTGGTTTGCCGGAATCAATCGCTGTCTTCACTCCTGGATCTACATTGGGTTCGGGTGGCGTCTGAATTCCTCGTATGATGACCATTGCGTGGTCCATAATTCGAGCCGCCTCATCGTGAGCTTGACCGCGAATGTCGTCTTTCTCTTGCGAGGTCAGACCGATACGAACCTCACCTGTCACTGTGTTCTGTATGAACTGATTCGTAGATTCGTTTTCGACTTCAATTCTACGATCGGCATCGGCGATGACCTTGTCTGCCTTTTGTCTTGCTTCTTTCAGTATCGATTCGCGTTTTCGTTCGAGTTCTAAGACTTTGGTTTTGTGGGCTTGATACGCTTCCTTATCAATTTCCAACTTTCTGGATTCAGATTTCGCAAGTTTATCCGCATGAGCTTTTTTTCTGACATCAATCTGAGCGATATGATGAAGTCCTGTTAGGCAGTGCGCTTTGGTCGTGGGATCAGCAATCTCTATGCAACGCTCGTATGCGCTCTTCGCCTCGTCATAATGCCCGAGTTTTACGCAAGTGTTGCCGAGGTGGTAGAGAGCCGCAGCATGATCGGGTCTGTGTGCGGTTATGTGGCTGAACAGATGCTTAGCCTTGTGATGCTCGCCTTTAGCGTAGTGCTCGCAAGCTTGCTTGTAATAATCGGTCGCTGACGCAGAGCCTGTCCCGAGACCAAGCGACAGTAAGACTGACAGCAGCACGTTGTTAGTGGCTACACGCATTCGTTCCCCTTGCTAATCAGGCAAAGTCTCTTAGCAATAACCGCTCACTGCAAGTGAGGAATGAATTATAACGGGAGTGACGATTTTTTTGAGTTAAAAACGCCCAGAAATTCTATTTCTTGACAATTTATTATTTTAGGCGAGAGCGAGCGATTCGGACTAATCGACCGCCCTCCTTTGCAATGCATGTGCGCGCCGTCGTTCGGACGGCTTGAAGCTACCTTCCTCTGTGTGATGACCGCTTGCCTTCCGCCATAACAAACAACAGGTCGATCCAGTGTGCTTGGATCGACCTGTTGCCTCGTCTCTGTCGAAATCACTGATTGCTTTTGTCGGCCTCTGCTCCCCTCAAATCTTGACTGAATTGATTGAGTTTGTGCTGAATGCATTGCTGGTCCTTTTGGCTAAGACCGTTATGATCCATGCGGAATTCGTCCTCTTGGGCGCCGATGCCATCAAGATCGCGTCGAAGTTGTGCCATCTCGCAGCTGTCGATTTTGCCCTGGTTGTAATCACGGTTGATCTGTTTTTCCAGACAATCTTGTTGCTTGTGGACTTTACCTTGGACTGGTTGCCAGTTGTCCCAGTCGAAGCGTGCTTGTGCTGGTAAGCCGACTACGAAGACTGCGCTGAGTGCTGCTATGAGGGTTGTGCTGACGATTGCCTTTTTGTCTGTTCTCAAAGTTTTCATTGTCTCGTCCTCCTACTAATCTGTTTCGCATCCGATGTTTCAATCTTGGATCCGGAGGCCATAAAGAAGGCGTCAAAATCGAATCGATTCTGTAAGAAGGTCGATCGATACCTGCGAACAGCTCACCTGTGGCATTCTTCGAATTTCAGGGCATATACGAGCCAGTTCACCAACGAAGGTAGTCAATGGACCTCTCCATACTGTTCTTAGTTTGGGTTCTGTTCTCTCTCCCATGGCAGGTTGCCTTCATGAGAGGCGTCAGGCTTGGCCTCGTTCCTTCTACGCCCGCACGTCTTTGCCTGTTATGGCTTGGATATTTGCTTGATGCCTGCACGCTCAAACCATGTGTTGAAAAAAATCATCCGTCACTGCTCTTCGTTCCGATCTTCAGTGCCCTTATCATCTTTTTCGTCGGCAGGGCGGTAGTGGTTCCGTCTCCGACTGGATTGGAAAAAAGCGCGACGCCCCTCAATAGCTCCCAAACACGCCCGCCGAAAAGCTCATCCGAGAGACAGCGCGAAACGCCTTCAGTCAAGGATGCGTCGCTCGAAGGTCGAATCGGCGCTGAGTATGTTGGTACTTTCAGAGGCAGGCTTGTTCAAGGAGGTAACCCGGATGGATCGCCAATCGAAACAATAATCACCTTAAAACCCAGCGGAAAACTGGCCGGTTCTTACATATATAAAGATCCCGGAAACCAGGATGCGCCTGGAAAGCTTGTTCAACAGGGACGGATAAGCAACAGAACTGTGCGGTTCAAGTGGATCGATGACGCCGGAACCGGTTCGTTAGTAATTATGTTCAAGGAAGACTACAATCGTTTTGAAGGAGAATGGTCGGCTGATGGTGAGCCGGCTATTGAAGTCCTTCGCGCTAGACGAAGTTTCGACGGATTGACCTGGAGTGGAAATCGAGTTGATTGAAAACTACGACTCTTCGCACAATATCAACATCTCCTCGGCGCGCGGCACGCCAAGATCCGCTGCTTTACCAAACCAAAATTGCGCGTCACTTACACTTTTTTCTGTACCGCGACCGAATCTGTACATGTTGGCAAGATCGTACATCGCCCTTGCAGAGCCATTCTGGGCCGCTTCCTTGTACCAAAAATAGGCTTGTTCGTCGGATTGCCCAACGCCTTTTCCTTGATCGAACATCATCGCGAGATTGAACTGTGCATCAGAATCTCCTTGCTGGGCGGCTTTCTCGAACCAGTGGAAGGCGAGTGCGAAATCGACACGAACACCATCTCCGCGCAAATACATATCGGCAAGATTGTACTGTCCACTAGAAAGTCCCTGCTGTGCAGCTCTTTCGTACCAATAAGCAGCCTTCGAAGCATCTTTCGGCACCGCGTCACCTTTGATATGCAACAGACCAAGTTTGACCTGTGCGCGAGCGTCGCCGCTCTCTGCTGCTGCCATTATCTCGTTCGCCGTTGTTTTGTCTACCACTGGATTTTAATGCGGAGCTGAGTAACAAAGCAATGTTTTTCCATCGGTATCAGCTTTTTCATGTGAACCACGGATTCGATTTTGTGAAAAGGCGGTAGTGTTGCTGGTTTTCTGGGCATATTGGGAAAGTGCCATTGCTGTGCCAATTATACTGGAGATCCTATGTCTGATTTCAACGCGTCAGGAGAGCTCGCCGCAAGAGCTGACCTGTGCCAGGAACTCGGCGATTTTCTTGGTGCTGACAAACTCTTTGCCCGAGCCTTCGATGCGCAGCTCGACTATGATGCTTCTGATATCGGCAGCTTGCGCTGGCTGACGGCGCGGAGAGTTGAAAATAGCTGTCTCGAGGGCAATTTCAAGAAAGCGGAAAAATGTTGGCAACACCTTCTTCGACTGCAAAAACACAAGCTCGGATCTGATAGTCGGCAAATTGCCACCACCCTTGTTGAGATGGGTATCTTCTACCGCGGCGAAGGAAAGTGGCAGCAGTCGCGCATTCGATTCGATCAAGCCCTGGCGATTCAGCAGACCGATTTTGGACTCGAGTACCACGACTATGTGGTTACCTTGAGTGAGAAGGCTCATCTCTATGCGCTTCAAGGTGACCAGAAGAGAACCAATGCTCTTTTGGAAGAGGCTTTGCAGCTTGCAGAGCAGCGCACCAACAACTGGCACGAGAGTGTTGCTCTCGTGCTCAGGCGCAAAGCGAGATGTTTGATCGAATGGCGTCATCCAGAGGTTCTCGAGCCATATCTCGAGCGGGCGATCGCAATTTTATCCGAGGAGAATAAGCTTCCACATCCTGAGATTCGACTTTGTCTCAGTGAATTGGCAGATCTCGGATTGGCTCGTGGTTTGTACCGCCGAGCTGAACGGTTATACGTTCGAAGTTTGCAACTCACAGAACCTTTTATGGGAAGCAAGCATCCCGATTCCATTGCGCTTCTCGAGAAGCTCGCCCAACTGCGACGAACATTGCGAAAGTACAGCGAAGCAGAAGCGCATTATCGAAAGCTCCTGGCCATTTATAAGCAAAAGCGTGGGTCGACGGCACCGGAAGTGGCGCATGCCATGTTCAGTCTAGGCTCTCTCCTTGCCGAGAGTCGTGAGTTCGATCAGGCTGGCTCGATGCTGACGCAGGCCTTGAAAATGCAAGAAACAATCCTCGGACCTCATCATTGCGAGGTCGCGATGACTTTGTACGAGTTAGGGACCCTGCACATGGCGACTGAAGAGTTTGGCGAGGCCGAAGCTGAGTACCGAAGGGCGCTCGAAATTCAGGAGACGAGCAAGAGTTGTGCACCACTTGCGGTGGCAGACACAATGACTGGGCTTGCCCTTGTTCACTTCGCTCGAAGAGAGTATGAACCAGCCGAGCGGCTTTTCATCAAAGCTCTGGCGATTGAGGAGGCCGCGCTAGGCGTCGATCATCCGCGGTTGATTAGCACCTTGGTTCAGCTTGCACGAACTTGTGATGTTCTGACTAAGCACGAGCTAGCAACTCGTTACTTTGAACGGGCCGACGCTATTGTTCAAACTGACTAGTTGCCCGCACACCTGGCGGCTCTTCGTCCGGAAATGCCGGTCAAGCTCAAGAACTCAGCCGAAGGGTACAAATCCGCCACATGTAATTCGTATTCTGGTGGAGCCGTAATAGTTTAGATATTTGCTTCCCGTTTCCAATGAAATCAGAACAGGTCTCGTCTCCGGAGACCGATCTTCCAGTCGCCACTCTGGCGAAGGTTGAGACGTCTTATCGTGACGTTTTGGATGAAACCTATGGTCCGCGTCCAGGCAGTCCGTCGCGTGGCGACTCGGGTGCCAAAAAGGAAGCTGACGCAAATCAGTCCGGCACAGGAAATCCTGCCGCCGATGCTGACGCTCCGGGCGCTCAATTTCTGGATATGCTCACTGGTGACATCAGCACCGAATCTGGTGACGATCGATCGGGGTCAGTGGATGTCGATAAAGTCGAAATCAGCTCATCTCCTGGTGACGTGACTGGCGTTGATGATAAACCATTGAAGAAAGACGGCGGCGATGCGAAAAATCCGAAGACTGAATCTGAGCCGATTTCGAAGATGTTGGAGTGGATGGACAAGAACTTCGATGTTCTAGACGCCGACAAAGATGGCAACCTTACCAAAGCCGAAATCGGCGCCGCCATGCTCGATCCAAAGTTGGGCAAAGGTGAAGGCGCGGCTTACTTGTCGACGGCTTTCCGTCACGCTAATGATATGGGAGCTGCAGCGGCAGCGCTCAGAAGCGGTGACAAGCCGCAACCTGGAGATGCCAAGAATGCCGGAGAGACCAAGCCGGTGGACGAAGGAACGGCGGAGAAAAAGCCGGTCGACAAGCGAGGACCTGTCCCTGCTCCTGCTCCTGGCGCTGAGGAAACCAAGGCTGAAGAACCCAAACCACCCAGTATGACGCGAGCGGACATCAAGACCTTAAAGGAAGGACTGCCAAGGCTGAATCTGAAGGAGACAAAAGATCGGCTAGCCATCGATTCGCTTCTGGAGGATTGGCAAAAGATCGACACGAATAGAGACGAGACGATTACCCGTGACGAGTTGAAAGAGGCGCTCGAAAAGACTGATTGGAGCAAAGAGCAACGTCAACGATTGGAGCTTCTCGAAAAGAGATTCTCGGAGATCGCCAAGACAACAGATGACATGGTCGAACAGCACGATGATGGCGGAGACGGTGTTATCCCAGCGCATAAGCAAGTCCCGCGTCCTAAGGGCGACGGACCTCCTCCTTCCGATTCGGAGGAGCGTGATGCTAAGTTGCCGGAATATGTCAGTCAGAAGGATATGACGAGCTATGCAAATCGCGGCGATCGTCTAACCAAGGATCTGGAAAAGAGTCTTGATTTCAGGGAAAAACGATTCGCAGCCGGCGGTGACGGCCAGGGTTATACCGGTAGCTGCTTCGTGCTCGGACCCGCTTACGGGATGTTGGACAAGAATCCTGGTGCGCTGAAAGATATGATCAAGGACAACAAAGACGGCACCTACACCGTCACGTTTCCCGGAGACAAGGAAAATCCAGTCACCGTAACAAAACCGACCGAAGCGGAGCGAGCCAATTACGCTAGTGGAACGGAAACCGGGATCATAGAGAAGGCGTTCGCCAAACGCCATATCGACCAATTGGGAATAGGCAAAGACTTCGATTTTAGCGACGGAAAGCCGAAGGTCCCGGTACAGGAAGCTCTTCGGAAGGGTGGTCGACCGGACCGCGCCATGAAATTGCTTACCGGTAGTGAAAAGGTGGACGGAAAAGTTATCCAGGCTGCGTCAGACAAGGACCTGCAAGATTTCTTGAGCGGAGCTAACGAAGAGAACAAAATTGTCGTCGCGGCGAGCTATGAAAATCCCGATGAGAAGACCGGATTGTCCGGGCACCACGCGTATACAATCACCGGATTCGATGCCAAAAGTGGCATGGTTGAATTGAAGAACCCTTACTCGGTTCAGACAGGAGATTTTCCGCTCGAGCCGACAAGCGCTGACGGTAAGCCTAAGGACGGCAATAACGATGGACGATTCAAATTGCCTTTGAGCGAATTCAAAAAAGAATTCATGTATGTTTATTCTGCAACGGTCAGTGGAAAAGCCTCGAAGAAGTAATTTCTACTGTTCTTTTGGCGGAGGCGGTGGTAAGTATTGATTCAAAAAATCGAACACTGCATTCCAGTTCGATTCTGACATTGGCATGTGATCTTCGCCTTGCACCTTGATGAAACTCACGTCGATGTCGGCGAGTTTGAGCTTCTTGACGAACTCGTTGCTCTGCTCGAATGGAACAATCGGATCTTCGATGCTGTGAATTACGATGAAAGGCGGCGCATCTTTCGTCACGAAATTGATTGGACTGGCTTGATATGCTAAATCCGGGACTTCTTCCACTGTGCCACCCAGAAAATCTCTGATGAATTGCTCCGGTTGAACCCGTCTAAAGCGAGGCTGCATAACCTCTTGGCTCATACTCTTCAGATCGGTTGGGCCGCACCAGTCAGAGACCGCTTGAACGCTACTTGATTGATTGCTGTTTCCCAAGTCACCCTCCATCTTCGGATCTTTCGAAGTGGTGCCAAGCAGTGCGGCTAAATTCCCTCCAGCAGAACAACCTATGACACCGATTTTTTCCGCGTTGTAGTTGTATTCGTTGGCATGCGCCCGGAGCCATCTGATAGCAGCCTTGCAATCATGTATCTGAGCCGGAAAGACTGCCTTGGGACCTAGTCGATAATTGATAGAGGCGGCTGCAAATCCATGGTTCGCTATATCGAAACAAGGAGAATCTTTCTTGTCACCTCCTGTCCACCCGCCCCCATGGATGAACACGACCAGGGGAAATCGCCTCGCCGATGTGGTTCTGGGAAGGTACAGATCGAGCTTGTGTAGGTTGCTGCCATCATCGACATATGAAATGTCGTGAACAATTCTTATTCCGGTTGCGGTCTCGGCATCGTGCTCTTTCGTGACAAATGGAAGAAGTGCCACCAGAAGCAGTGTCAGAATGACAATCAGATTCCTAAGCATTAGCGGCAGGCTTCCAGCTCTTTCATCAACTCCGGCATGGTTTGGTGCCTTTCAGCCGGCGCTTTTTTGAGCGTTTTTCTGAGAACAATCTGAAGTGAAAGTGGAATACGAACTCCCGGACACGCTCTTGAGAACTCGAGCGGTTGATCGGTAACGTGCTTCTTCATCGTATCGACAGAGTCTTTTCCGCGTATGGGTAGGACTCCGGTCACGGCCGTGTACATGAATACGCCAAAGGCGTAAATGTCGCTGCGCTGATCTAGCTCTTGTCCCAAAATCTGCTCTGGACTCATGAAGGCAGGCGTGCCGACAACGGTGCCGTCCATTGTCAGTTTTCTGTGACTGGGCTCGTTAAGTTGTTTGGCTATTCCGAAGTCTACAAGGGTGACGAAATCCTTCTGGAACGGGGTGTCCTGGAGTATGACATTGTCGGGTTTGATGTCCCGATGTAAGAAACCCGCTTCGTGAAGGTGGCCAAGGGCGTCAGCAAGTTGCAAAAATATTGGCACTGCTCTTTCGCTTGGCAAGCGAATCTCTTCTTTCAGCACTTCTTTGAGGTTTTTCCCCTCCATATAGTCCATGACGATATAAGGACGTCCGTCGCGTTCGCCGTAATCGTAAATCTTGACTATGTTCGGGTGACTGAGTGCGCTTGCAGATTGTGCTTCTCGTTTAAACCTTTTGTAGCCTGTGTTTTCCGATTCCACAGCCTGAAAGAGAACCTTGATTGCGATGGGCTTGTCTATCTGTCGATGCCAACCTTTGAAGACAACGCCAAAAATGCCACGCCCGATTTCAGATGTGATTTCGTAGCGATCGGATAAAACTGTTCCGATAAGGGTTGAAGTAGACAGGGCTTTTGCCTCCAGGTTACGGACTCCCCGTTCTTATGCCATTTAAATGATCCTACCAGAACGTCAACCTCAGTACTAGTGATACCGTGCGGGCTGATAAGGAGTTTAAAGTCGAGGCTTTCACTCTCTATCTGAGACTATGCTGTTGTATGATACTAAATGCGGTATCAAAATCGGTGTCTCAAGCGCCTCGATATTGTAAAAATTCTCAGCATCATATTGATAGCCGCAGATATGAGATTTTTAGTAGAAACGTCAATATCATAAGCGGGTCGGTGATTTCATACGTGAAAACCTCACAGCCGAACGCGTAGTCCCCGCCGCTAAAACGGCAGTTGGGTACAAATTGTTCACAATTCGCTTATAAGCTCCCAGAGTGTTAACTTGGCGTTCTTGCGCAGCCGCGATTGGGGCGTTCTCGGGCAAGACTAGAGAGGGAAGGGATAGATGGCAGCAGATTACGAAGTCTACGAAAGTCAGAGCGGTGGCTATAACTCTCTTCAAGAGCAACCATACCCGCTCGAATCCGACGTATCCAGACTGCTCTTTGACGACACCGGACCGTCTGTCGCCCCGGAGGCTCCTCCGCTGGAGTCGAGTCCAAACTTCTTTAATCCTCGTATGAATCAGGTCGGCGTAGCTCGCCCCGATTTAGACCCGCGCTTCTACCTCAGCGCTCGACGTCAAGTCGAAGTACCTTCGTACGAGATGCAACAGCCCGGCACCCAATGTCTGACTCAGCCCTGTCAGCCGGACTACGACCCCACTCTCCTGACCACCAATCGCCTGCGTCCAGAGGACATCATGCGGATGGTCATGGCTGCCAATGGACAATACAACGGTCAAAGCTTCCAACCCCAATGGAACAATCCGCAGTATCCGATCTATCAACCAGGTCGAGTGCCACCATCGCAGGTGCAGGCGTATCAGATGATCCGCGCGCTACTCGACGGACAGGGTATGGATACTCGAGGAATGTGCCCTTCCGACTATCCTTCTGATCCGAGATATATCAATCAACAACAGCAGCGATTCATGCCGCAACAGCGATGCGTGCCGCAGCAAAGACAGTATGACCCTCGATTTCCGCAAGGACTCGATCCGCGCTTCTTGAGACAGTTTGAACCGGCACCGAGGGGATCGCAGACCTTCGATCCACGTTTTCCACAGACTTACGATCCTAGAATGAATCAGGTCGTGTTTGACCCGCGATATCCTGGTGGCGTTCCTCCGCAATATGATCCTCGCTATCAAGTAGACCCGCGCTATCAAGTAGATCCGCGCTATCAAGTAGATCCGCGCTACCAAGTAGACCCGCGCTACCAAGTAGACCCGCGCTATCAAGTAGATCCGCGCTACCAAGTAGACCCGCGCTATCAAGTAGATCCGCGCTACCAAGTAGACCCGCGCTACCAAGTAGATCCGCGGTATCAAGTAGATCCACGCTATCAGGTAGATCCTCGATATCGTTTCGATCCGCGCTACCAACAGCCGTGCGATCAGGGCGGTTGTTACCCAGGTCAAAACGGTCAGAATGGTAATCTCGGCCGGCAACTGATGCTGAGGTACGGCGTTCCGTTGCTGTTCAATGCAATTGGTGGCAATCGCGGCTTCGGCGGCGGCGGCTTCTATCCAGGCGGTGGTGGCGGCTTCTACCCAGGCGGAGGCGGTGGCTTCTACCCAGGCGGCGGCTTTAACCGAGGCGGCTTCAACAACTTCCCCGGCAACTTCAATCGTGGCGGATGGGGCGGCGGCGGTGGCCGTGGCTACCTGCAGCTCGGAAGATTCGGAATTCGCCTGTAATCGACCGACGAATTTCGTTCCTTTCTTGCGTCTTAAAATGGCGTATTGAAAGGAAACCCAATGTTTCCTGGCAACCTGTTGTTGCTCGGCTTTTGCCGGGTATTTTCTTGGTTTCTTACCGTTGCCAGTGATTGGTACTTGTTTCGTCAAAGATTCGACTCAACCGGTGAAGCAGTCCATTGTCATTCCACGAGGGAATAATTTGGA
Organism: uncultured Candidatus Obscuribacterales bacterium; assembly: GCA_964418155.1. Lineage (GTDB taxonomy): Bacteria > Cyanobacteriota > Vampirovibrionia > Obscuribacterales > Obscuribacteraceae > JADYXR01. Next base: position 95,311 of record CAYQKX010000013.1, read on the forward strand.
TGCCCTTTTTATGCCGTAGGGGGAATAGTTAGGGAGTTTATTCCGCTGTCATTCCACGAGGGAATAATTTGGATGCCCTTTTTATGCCGTCGAGGGAATAGTTAGGGAGTTTGTTCCGCCGTCATTCCACGAGGGAATAATTTGGATGCCCTTTTTATGCCGTAGGGGGAATAGTTAGGGAGTTTATTCCGCTGTCATTCCACGAGGGAATAATTTGGATGCCCTTTTTATGCCGTCGAGGGAATAGTTAGGGAGTTTGTTCCGCCGTCATTCCACGAGGGAGTAATTTGGATGCCCTTTCTATGCCGTCGAGGGAATAATTGCATTGCCGTAAATCCGTTCAGAGAGTGATTTTGTGGTGTCTTTTCGCCTCGGCTTAACATTGTTCTCGTCTCAGGGCTAAACGCCTGACTACTGTTTGTGTGAAAACAAATCGATAAGCTTCACGCAAGTAGCTATTTCAACATAGTCGATTGAGCAGTCCAGTTAGGCAGTGTCCAGTTAAGCAGTGTCCAGTTAAGCAGTGTACGATTGAGCTGACTTTGTTCGTTCCACCGAGCGCTTCGTCATTGTGCTTTTGGGAACTGTGGACCAGAGTGGTATCATAAGACCAATTCCAAGGAGATCACGCTCTTTAATGGTTGACAGCAGTAATGGAGAACAGCATGAGGATGCTTCTCCTAACTTAGATTCACCGACGCCGCAGTCTGACGATGGCAATAAGTTGCCAGAAATCGCGATTATCCAAACAACAAAGACTGGCAAGAAGAAGTCAAAAGGATTGTCGGTCCCCCCTGGGAGGACACACTTTTTCGATTTGGAATACAGTCTAGCTGCCGCTTTATGTTATTTCCCGATTGTCGGATTGGCAGCCTGCGTCCTGTGGTTGAAAACCGAATCAGGCGACAACAAATATTTGAAATTCCATGCCATACAGGGCATTTTATGTTTCTGTGTGTTTATGATTATCAGCGTCATCGCTGGTACTGTCGAGCACATCCTCTCTGCTATACCTGTGATTGGAGCTGGATTGGGCTTGCTTCTCACCTTGGTCCGCGTAATCATCTTTTTTGTCTATGCGGGGATGTCAGTAATGCAGGCTTCAGCTGTGAAGAAGGGTAAGTCTGAAAAAATGCCTTTGATTGGTAACTACACCGACAGCTTTGTTAACCCCCCACCACTATGATTGATATCCCGCGTAAATCGAGTCGTTCGTTTTTCGCACTACTGCTGATCGCTTTTTCGCTGGCACTACTGGCGGTATTGCCGGTGCGTGCCGAGAAAATTAACTTGTTGTCCTCGGATGCTACATTGACGGAATCCGGTCGGTTGCTTATACATGAGACGCTGGATATAGATCTCACCGGTGGAGCCAGGCACGGAATCTCTAGAACTATTCCGACGAAAGTGGATGAGCAGGGAATCAATCACACGTTTTTCGTTAAGGTTCACGGTGTTTCTGACAAAAATGGTCATCGGGTTCCGTACTCGGTGAAGCAACACGGTGACGGAGTTACAATCAGAATTGATACCGCTCATAGTGGCAACGCCACCCTCACGTTCACCATAGATTATGAGGTGAGAGGGGTTTGTAACTTTACTAAGCAGCACCCCCAGCTTTACTTTACGTTCACCGGCCATGAGTGGCCATTCGTAGTCGAAAAGACGCAAGTGGTTTTGCGACCGCCCAGCAAGTTTCACCTCAATGAGTCTGAGCTGAAGGCCTGGGAGGGACCGCCCGGTTCCAACCGGCCCGCCAGCATTAAACTGATTGGCGACCATGTTCTTGCCACCGCTTCTGATTTGCCACCAGGGTCTGGGTTGACCTTCGAAATTGACTTTCCACGCGGAACTATTTTGCCTGCTACCTTTATAGATCACTTTGAATGGTTGGTCGATGATTGGTACTTGTTGATTGCATTGCCATTATTGGCGGTGGCACTGTTGGCTGGTTACAGGTTGATCAGATCTAGGCGAGCCGCAAGGACTGCTAATCTAGAGGAGAATTGGAGACCACCGCACGACCTTACTCCCGTCGAGCTGGGAACTTTAATCGATGGAAGTTGCGATGTTCAGGATTTGACGGGAATCCTTCTCGACCTATCAATCCGTGGCTACTACACGATCCGAGAGATTCCGGCAACCGGATTTTTCAATCTATCGGATCGCGATTACGAATTCAAGAAGCAGGGGTATCCTCAGACTGACAAGCTACACGATTACGAAACGCTATTTCTAGAAGCGTTATTTGGTAATGCCACCACGTCTTACTTGTCCAACGTTCAAGGCGGGTTCAGGCAATTCGTACCGAAGATCAAAGACAGCATATACATCAACCTTATCAGCAATGGTTTTCTTTTGAAAAACCCAGAAAAGGATAAAAAGCGTTTTTACGCGATTGGATTCTCGATGTGCTGCGTTGGAATTGCACTGCTGTTTCTCTATGGGGAGGAAACAATTGCGAAAGCCGCCGGTCTTGGATTTGTTGTCGCCGGTGCACTGGTGGCGGTGGCATTGCAATTCTTCCCGTTATTGACGGAAAATGGCAAAGACACAATCGATCGAGCTCATGAATTCGCGGAGCTTATGCGGACTGCAGAAGCTCACAATATGGGTGAGAAAATCTCGAAAGACCCACTTCTCTTCCATCGCCTGCTGCCGTACGCCATGGTCTTAGGCGTGTCGGAAAAATGGGCCGCCGCTTGTGAGCCGCATCTCGAGTTATGGCCTGACTGGTTCCAATTTCATCGGGGTAGTGCGCCGGTGGGACCATTTGTAGCGACAGATTTTGCTCGAGACGTCTGGATTGCTGCCCGAGTAGCAGGACTGACATTCTTCGCTCCGCCGCCTGTTCAGTACTCCTCGTACGCAGTCGGCAAAATGGGAACCCGAAAAGAGCAGGAACATGATAGCTAGGGTATAATTCTTCCGTATCTTTGAAATATCTCCGGAGAGTTGGGATGGATTCATTAAACAAGTTATTTAGTAACAATAAAGTGAAGGTTCTCGGCGGAGACGTGGCATCCGGGGAGTGGGAATACAGCATGGGTACGCTCTGGGGTGCATTCGAGCAGATCGATCTGCGCACGCAGGTGAAAAGCGTTCAGCCGCAAACGGAAGAGAGTGTAAAAAAACTTCCCGAAGCGATAGCTTGGGGACTTGCAGGATTAGCTCTCGGTCCGCTAGGAGTGCTCGCCGGCGTTGTTTTTGGTGGCAATAAGAAGGCCGTCTGTGCACTTATTGAGCTGGATGATGCGAGAAAGTTTCTTGCTGTCATGGATAGCAAGATCTTTCAGGAAGTGCTAGGCCACTCAATCACAAACCGGAAATAGAACAACTATTCACGGATAAGCCTTGACCGATGTCCACGACCTTTTAGCTCGCACTTCTCCAGTCGATGCTATCGACAGCGTTCTCGAATTTGATCAGGTGTTTTCGGAGCGACCCGCGGTCGCTCGCGTGAATCATTACTTCTTCGATGATCCGAGGACTCGTGTCGGACTGGTAAAATATTCCAGCATAGTGGCGCCCCGAACGGAAATGTCCGCGCACAAACAGCACCGCCTGCGATGCTATTTGCCGCATCAATGCTTCAGTCAGGGAGAATGCTGGCCCTCCAGAGGCACTGAATAAAGTACCAGTGGTGTACTGATTGTTACCGGCCGTTTTAAAACCCATAACCATTTGTAGGCTGACAATCTCCTTTTCAGTCAATCGCTCTTTTCCCGTGTAACCGGGCTTCAAGTTGCGTAACTGCTGAAAGACCGCTGCCGACTCGTGATCGACTGGCACACTCCGACAGGCCAAAGCGATGTTCACCCGCCTGTCGCTTGAAAGAAGAAACTCTCTACTCCAACCAGGCGTTATTGCGATGTCAGAGTTTCTCGTTTTACTTTCAAACCAATCATCGGGGAGAGAAATGGATCTGACCGAGCCGATGTCGCACAGTTTTTGCATACAACGTCCTCCACTAATTCAGTCGCCTCCTGATTTATGGTCGTTCATAAAAGTGACAGGAAAGTGAGATTAATGGTCGCACCGCTGGAGCATACTTTTCAGTAACTCGAGATCAGCGGAACTCCGATTGATCGGATGGTGCGCGTCGTTGGCGATTCGATCCAGTGCTTTTTTCGCCTCGCTGCTGAGATCTTGGAATCTTGATAGGACGGACAGCGCTTGTCCCGAAAGCGGTTGATCTGCTTCAAATGCGATAATTCCGAATAGCTCGTCACGTTTCAGAGGCGTGTCGGCGAGATGCTTAGCCAGCGATTCTAGCAGGTCCACCTGGTCCGATGGATTTGCCCGCATTACTGCCGTATACAGGGCCTCTGCACCTAAATCAGAGGAGCCGGCCTTCGTACGCGCAGGTATCGATCCATCATGAATATGCTCGTGGATGAGCTTGCGTGCCGGACCGTCGATATCGTGCCTGATCGCGTGTGCCATCGCCGCGTCGCGCAGGTGACCATCGGATTTCATCAATTTCACAAGCGTCTCCTCGAACTCGGATTGGTCCATATGCCTGGATGCCGCCAATAGTATCGAGCTCATTTGCTGCTTCGTAGTCGATTGTTCACTGATTGACTTCAAGAGCGCTTTAGAGCTGTGTTTGTCTGTCAGGTCCGAAAGAAGTTGCTGCGTCCAAATCGATTTTCCGCTGACAGGGTCATTCATTACTTGAAGTGTGCGTTGATGTGCCCATGGTTGTAGCTTTTCCTTGGCGTAATCCAATCGTGATTTGAGCTCGCTCGCGCCGTGCACATGAAAGCCTTCTTTAGATGCCTTTTCCATCGATTCCTCAAGTGCTTTTACAATTAATAGTAGCTTCAGGCTTGCATCGGTTCCTTTAACCCCATTGACCATGTTGTGAAAGGCAGTAACATCCTGAGCAATGACTACTTCTCCGGCATGAACGGCCCAGTCCTCACTCGAATTGTAAGTTGAATAATTCGAGTGATTGTAGGTTTGCCCAGAGAGCTTTTCAATCTCCAACGCTTGCTCGTACGATTGGCGGAGAAAAGAGTTTTGCTCTTCGAGCAGATGTGCCCATTCGTGCTTTAGCGTTGATTCGACGTCAGAACTCCCTCGCGACGTGCTGCCGTAGAAATTAATCGTCGAGTCCTTAGCCGTGGCGGCTGAGGTAAAGTGGTAATTAGTCTTATCTCTGTACTGATAACTGCTCCAGGAGTCAGATGGATTTCTGCCATCGTGAATCACGATCTTTTTGACAGCGAGCCCCCCATCGGGCAGCTTATCCAGATGTCTGACAATATCCTCTGGAAGCAAAATATTGGCACATTCGTGAGATTGGAGTTCTTTCAGTGCATTCGCTCGTACTGCCGGATCGCTCGACTCCGATTGGACCCGCAACTGACGAACCCGCTCTCGGATTTCTTTTCCTTCTTCTGGCAGGTAAATCTTCAGATCGTCGCGACCGTCGACTTTGTACACCATCATTTTCTTCGTGTCGCTTTCCAACACCAAGCTTTTGTATTTATCGTGATCGGTGATACCAAGGCGCTCGAACGTGGCGATTAGCTCGTCTGTATCAGGGCTGTTGAGAAGCGAGCGGTACTCTTCTTTCATTTTGTAGACAGTCATATCCTCTGTTCCGCAATCGACAAGGCGTTTGTTAATAGTCTCGAGCTTTTCGGCCGGCGTAAGAGGCAAGTCGGTAGCGCGTCGTCGCATCTCTTCGGCTTCTTGTCTCAGTCGAAGTTGTTCGGCCTCCCAGGTCGGTCCTAACCTTCCCCTAATTGTCCTTGCGTCGGCTCTTACGATTTCGTCTGCGGGAAATTGCATCTTGCCAAACGCAGTATCCTCTACTTTGAAATAGTGATTTGTTCCGACAACTTGATAGTATTCGGCTTTGGTTGGATTACCTTCTAAATCGGCAACCGGCAATCTTCTGTACTTATCGGTTTTGTGCAGGTCTTTTGGAACTTGATGTCCTGATGGTGTCGCGTCTTGGACAGCGCTGGGTTGAAAGAGTAGATAATGAACACCGTCTCCATCAATCACTGTGGCACTGTTGCCATCCGTTCGCTCGACCTGCTCGAATTGCTTCCACTTGGTCGATAGAGATTCTTTTACAACATCCTCTTGAGACCGCGGTCTGAACGCGGCATCATGTTCACCTTTAAGATAGTCGTGAACCTGTTTTATGACGTTTGGATTCTCGGGTCTATACTGCTCGATCAATTTCTCGAGCGCGGCCCGGTCGTGCAAGGATAAGTTGGAATCGGCAGCGACAAGATCAAGTACCAACTTGATATCTTCGTCGCACTTGTCGCCTAATTTCGATCTGTCGAATCCATCAGCTATTTCGTCAAGCGTTCGGGATGCTGCATCGAGTGCATTTACCTGCTCCGGCGAGTACCTAAGCGGTCTAGGCGGCTGATCGGAAGTCGGCGGTCGTCTGCCGAGTACGACTTCAGGCTCTTTCTGGCTCAGTTTTGCCATCGTGCGCTGGCGAGCTGCGTGGATTTCAAATTGTTGCTTTAACTTGACCAACTCTCCTGTCCGTTTTGGATCACCGGAAGCCGCTTTCAGGGCTATTGCAAACTCCTGATCGAAGGCGTTTTGAATTCGAGTTGCCCCGAGGCTCGTTTTATGCCGATTTGATCCTTCTCGAACTAAAAAATCATCTCGATCTTGCTTTATGTCGAGCTTGTTCTTGATCGTTGTGTCGGCGAATTTCGATTCACCTTGAAGGTACTCAGTAATGGCATCGTGTAGCTGCTTATCGGTCTGCTCATCCAAGCTCGTCTGGCGAAGTTGGAAGTCTTCGTCGAGGAGCTGCCGGAGCTCTCTTACGAAGTAGTTCTCCACTCCTTGCAAATCATTTTTGGCGAAGCTTCTTGCTTTGGGATCATCTGATTGGCTCAGCGCGCGCCGGAAATCTTTAACCTCTGCTAGTGCCTGCTCGTGTGGTTTTCGCCGCAATGACGGTGGCGGATGGTCAATCACATTCAGTGATGACTTTCCGTTCACGGCGTCGTCGATCGCGCGATTCACCTGCGCTACTCCCGCCTCCGACAGCGTCATAGTCTTGCTATCCAGGTGAGATCTATCCCAGTTTATTCGTTTGACAATGTTGTCGCTCTTGCCCACTTGGGCGGTGGCATCTACAAGATGATATTGACCGGTTTTCGAATTTACCAGGATGTAGTCTGCTTTGGCCTGATCGGCTGGAGAGTACTTTTGGGTTTGATAAACTCTCCAACCTTGATCATGAAGCGATTTGCTTCCATGTTGCGGATTGTTCTGGTGCAGGTATGACACGATCTCCTTAAAGATCACGTCTTGTGCTTTGTCGGCGTCCTGCACTACGCCACCAGGCAATCTTTTCAGGTCTTCAATATAGCTGAATGATCCTTCTTGCTCCATGCGTGCGATCGTTTTGTCCAACCGATCTTGCGGAGTAAGATCAGATAGTCCATCATTTGTCACTCTTGCCGGTGAAAGTGCTTGCTCGATGACTTCGTGTGGCTCGCGAACGTTACTATCGAGACCGTACGCCTCCTGTTCTAGTCGACTGGATGCGTAAGTGTCTATCAGTGTTTTGTGCTTCGTATTGATGAAATCGCGGCGGGCATCAAGCTCACGGGCGAGCTTCGACCGGATTTCCGCACGCGACACGAAGCCTTTGGCAAGTCCCGTGGATGCATCTTTTTCGCGCGTCTTCCAGTCCTTCATCATCTTTTGCACATCCTCGGGAATACTGTCTCCGAAGAGGTGCCGAGCAAGAGACTCTCCATTCTGCGGATCGTTCAACTCCTTCATCAATCGATTAAGTGCTTGCGGATCCCCAGCATTCTTAAGTGCCTCCGCTTTCAAATGAAGTATGCGAGCAGTATTACCCAGCTTGGTCGATTCCTCCGCTATGGGTTGAGAGACACTCAATTCGTCGGCGAGAGCTTTTGCCCTGAGCAATTGAGCTGGAGTCATCGGTGACGCATTTTGAGTTTGTTGTGCGATGTTTTGAAACCACTTCTTGTCTAAATCGCGACCGGTAGCTGCTTTGTAATTATCACTTACAAGTTTGAAATCGATCGGCTGGCTGCCACCATTGGTGGTTTCATGAATAGAACGGCGCACGATTGCCATATCTTGTTGCGCGTGGACCAACTCGTGAAAGGCGATTTTCGAAAGACCCTGACCGCCATGCGCGCCGACGAGGTCGTATTTCGAAAGAACAACGACCCCTTCGCCGAAAGCATAACCGCCTGCCGCGTGCATGTGTTCTGCAATCTGTACTTTTACCGGAGCAAGAGGATTCTCCGGATTGTTGGCGTTGTGTTTTTGAATAAAAACGTTGATCTCTTTCTGCAGCTCATCTCGACGGGCCTGAGTGACTTCGTTAATCAGTTTGGTTCTCTTGCTGTAGTCTTCGGAAAGCTTGGTCCATTTTTTGTCGAGTTCAAACAAACTGGACCTGTTGTTTTTATTGAGTTCATGTGAGCCATTTTTCGAGGCTAGTTTTATTTCCTCCTCGCTTACTCCGGCTGCCTTCAGTCGACCAATTTCTTCGTCAAGCAGTCGTCTTGCCTCCTCGACCTTAGGTTGAGAATCGCGAACCAGCTTCGCCTCGTTCGTCAAATCGTCAGTCCAACCTTGACGGACCTTGGTCAACGTCTCGCTGAACTCATCGGCGACCGGTTTTGATAGGGACGGATTCTCGTGCGATATCGCATCCACAGTTGCTTTGTCGGGCGTGAGATTTGGATGATATGCGCCATCCGACGGTACATCACCAACTCCATTCAGACGCGGCTGCAGAGAATTCTCGTGCGGCTTCGCGAAGCCGAATTTTTCTGAGGCCCAGGTTCGCGTATGATTGGCAAAATGCAAGCCTGCACCGATCGCTTTGAATCCAAGCGTAAAACTGCCACCCATGCCTATTCCCATTAATCCGCCCAGGGCCAGCTGTTGCGCGTTTGCCTCCAATCCATGGTCGAAATCGAGTCTTGCTAAGTTGCCGCCTGTGCCACCATAGAGTCCCTGCCGCATGTTCCAGGTCAGCTCTTTGACGAACAGATTTGTGAGGTTGTCGGTTTGGCTTTTCACGGCGGTGTAGAAAGATTTTTCTATCGTGTTTTGCAGCTGAGCGACTACACTTTCTCTCAGCTCTTTTGGTAGACTCTTGCTGACCATATCGTCTGCCATCCCTTTGAGTCCACGTTTCGGATCCAAACCTTTGATGGCATCGTCAGCCAGTTTATTTAAACCCTTGAATGTTTGATTTGCATTCTCATTCAGAAGTTTGCCGCCGAATTTCTCTAGTAGCTCCTTTTCGCCTTCTTTTAATGTCTCTTTGAGAGTCTGTTTGAGCACGTCTTCACTGAACTCTTTACCCGCGACTTTACCTATCGCTTTGCCGACAGTTTCTGTCACTTCGAGAGAAGCCTTCTTTGCGAATAGTCCGACGTCGGCGTTGAAGAATGCGTTAACGGCTCCATCCATGAAGTCGCGGAAGCCGTCGTCTACCAGGTCATGACCTGCAACCATGGCATGCTTGGCCCCCACCTTGAAGGTGCCTCCTGCAACCGCCCAGGCCATATTGGCACCAAATCTGGTGCGATTGACGAGGGCGGCACCGCGTGAGATGGCAGCCACCACCCTTGCACCGGCTGGAATTTTACTCAAGAAGTGAGCGCTCAAGGCCGCCATGCTGCCTCCGACAGATGGGATAGAAGCCGCTATTGCTGCGGCTGTCAGAATGGCGTCAATTGTGGTGTCTGCGATAAAGTTCTGCGTTTCTTGAGAGGCGTCTTGAGCTAGTCCGACACGGATTAGATCTTGTCTGGCTTCCTCGGCTGAGTAAAGTTTTTCTGGGTCAAAGCCTTCCTGGTCGATTCGACCCATAAGACGCTCATAGGTGTCTCCTAACTCGGCTGTGGTGCCATCACCTAGAAAGCTGTTTTCTGCCAACCAGGTTCCTAGTCCGTAAGTATCGTAAAGAATCTGGCGCGCGTAGAGGCTAGCCTCCAACGGATTGGCTGCCTCTCTTCGGATGCCCCTCATAGCCTCTCTCAGGTCTTGTCCGCTCAGATCCCCTTTAAGATCGCCCTCCAGGCTGTCGTACTTTTTCTCGTACTCGGCTTTCAAATGGTCCAATCGCTTGTTCACTTCATCGGTAATCATCTCGTCGGTAACGCTCAGACCAGGATGCTTCTTTTCGAGTTCGGCTTTAGCTGCGTCTCTGTTCCTAACCTGAGAGAGGACCTGCTTGATCTCGTCCTCACTGGTGCCGAAGCCGACTATGTAGCTGCGCAACTTGTCTTCAGGACGAAACTCGCCTTGCATAAATGCGTTGGTCGCGATTGCCTTTTCGTCATCGCTTAAGTGGGAAAAGGCGCGTTTGAGTTTACCCGAATCGCGATAATTCTCTCGCTCTTTCATCGATAATTGTGAGCCCAACGCTGTCGCATCATTGTACGAACCCTGCTCATCGTCATTGAAAAAACCCGAGTTTAGATTTTGAATCTTTTCGAAGTCGAGCTTTCCATCGCGCAGCAAGGGTTCGATGTATTCTGCATAGTCCCCAGAGCCAACGGCTTTTCCTGCTGTAGTTTTAAAATCAACGGCAAATGATGTTTCCTTCTTAGAGAGCTCACTGAGTTTTTCTCTAAACTTCGACTCGCCTTCATTGCGAGCCACCATGAGCTCTTTTCTGTAGTTGGGCGGAATCTGATAGGCTTGCCTCAACTCGTCTGAAGATACTTTGAGGGTCGAATCCTCTTTGTTCATTTTTTCGACCTGGTTGGCCAGCTCTTCGTCAAATCGACCCTGGCTCTTGGCTTGGTCGAGGGCGAAGCGTTGATCTTCTCTCAGATTGTTTGAAATTTCAAATGCTCGTTTGATCTCATTGGCGGACCGTGGATTATTGATTCTGGCTCTGAGACCCGGGTCTTCTTTGAAGGCCTGGGAGATGTCGCGTACTGCCTGAGCTTCGTCTCCATTCCAGTAGGATGCCTGCAGACGGAGCTTATCCATGATCTCCATCGTTGGCTTTTTGCCTACAAGCGCTTGCTCGAGTAATCCTCTGGCGACAGCGAATTCCGAGTCCGACAATTTGTCCTTGAGTCGGGTAAGAATCTGACGCTCATCTGCGGGTAACTGCGACCAATGTCTCTCTTTACCGATGATGTCCAGACCGTGTTTGTCACCGATGGCCTTCCATTTAGCAACCTCTTCCGGGCTCATCCTCTGAATCGAATCATAGATTTTGTCTTCGGCGTCGTTGTACCAGTGGAAATTGTCTTCAATGGCACTTCTGAGATCACGATTACCGGATGATTTTGACGCATCAAAACTCTTTTGTTTATATGATTCCAAAGCGGCAAGTTTGTCGGAAAGCAGTTTGCCGGTGTCGTAGAGAGCGAGCTGATCCTCCGGTAGATTTTTGAGGCTGAGTTTTGCGGCGCTTACCTGTCTATACACTCCGAGGGCGGCGATGGCCGGCTGATCGAGCTTGTCGGGGGCGACTTTGCCCTCTTTGAAAATCGATTTGCCAAATTCATATTTTTGGCTGTCTTTAAACATTTTGAAATTCGAGATCTGCTCGGAAAGCTCTTTCCCTTGCTCGTAGAGCTGCTTTTCCTTCGCTCCCATCTTTGACGAATCGGGAGGGTGTCCTCGCTTTGCAAATTCTTTGAGTGCAGTTTTTTGTTCATCAGTCAATTTTTCTGGATCAAACTTTTTCTCAGCCAACGCTTTGCCCTGTTCAATTGCCTTGCGCTCGGCCGGTGAGGCGAAGGCCTCGGCATCCATTTTTTTGTCGATAAGATCGACGGCTCGTCGTAACTCGTCGCGCTCATGCGGCTGCAAGTTTTCTTGACCGCCGATCTTTCCATCGGCGAATGTCTTCAGCAGTTTCAAGGTGTCTATGTAGTAGTTGCCGGAGACATCGGAGTTCTTGAGGACTTCGTCCAGCGACTTTCCGCTTGAATGAAATTGGGCTCGCCCGATCTTCAACCGTTCCCAATCAGTTGAGTTCATGTCTTCGATTGTCTTCATCACCTCGTGTGTTGAAGAGTCGTACCAAAATCCTTTGTGTTTGTGGAGGGAGCTGAGCAAGTTGTCGCCTCTGTAGGCAGCAAGCGCATCCCAACTTAGTTGCTCCGCTTCATTGCCGGCAACCGCGAATTTCTCCTTGGCATTTTTGTAGTAGCCACGCGCTTCCTTATCGAACTCATCGCTGCGTTTTTGCGAGACATAGAATTCTATGGCCTTCGTGTCCTGGAGGGCAGCGTTGGTATGCTTCTCGTAGACTTCGAGCGCTTTTCTGTCTGCTGGTTTCAGATTATCGCGGTTAACCGGCGGACGGACTCTCGATATCTCATGACCGCGAATGTAGGCTTTTCTCTCCTGCTCCGCTATCTCACTGGGATGTGGGCGGTTGCTTATTTTTTCGCTTCCTTCGACGAGCGCTTTTCCTCTATCGTAAAGTTTGCGGTCTGAGTCGCTCAACTTGGTCAGATCTAGTGGAGCCTTGTCCTGTTCCAGCCCAAGCTCGAGTAGCCGGCCACGGAGGTAGAGTTCACGCTGCTTCGGCGGTAGTTCTCGTGCGGCCTTTTCGATTTCGGATTCGTTGTCGCCGAAGATACTCGAATTTTCATCGACTTTCGTTGCTAGACTGCGCTCGCCGTACTTGTAAAAATCCATGGCTCGATTTGCTTCAACGGAGTCTGTGCTTCGACTGAAAGCCAGGTTGACGGGTGATAGCAGTCCACTCCAGTTGAATCCGGAAAACGATTTTTTGATCCGGTCCTCGCCGCCATTTTGTTTGAAACGTTCGCGACTCGAGTCGGTTGCTCCTGCCCACACTTCGTGGAACATATCCAGATCTTTGGCTTCCAGTGCGAGATCGGCAAGTTTCAGTATATCGTCGTCAGTCCTGAAGTCTTTTCCTTTCAAGTAAATCTCGTTGGCACTTCTAGTTTTTTGCGTCAAGTCATCGTTGTCGACGGTCATCTCCTTAAGAGAACGAGCCTGTTTTTTCGGATTGTTCAGCCTTTGGCGTTCGAGCACGTCGCGATTGAGTTCTTCGATCTCTTTGAAATCTCGCTCGCGAAGAGTATCGCGGATGCTTTTTTCGACTTGCTCAATCGACCTTCCCGAGCTTCGGAACAGACTTGTCCACTGACCAGCTTCTTTTATGTCGTTGAGCAGCTTGCCAGCATAATCTGGACCCTTGTTGTCTCTGTACAGTAAGTGCATAAACTTACTTAGCTCTTCGCCTTCCGAGAACTCGTCGCGAAATTCGCCGAACAAGGAATGTCCGTATTTGTGCCCGTGTCGCGCGGTCCAGACTTTGTTGAGGATCTGGCGTTCGAGCAGATTTCTGTCGGTTAACTCCTGTTCGACAGTTGCTTTCTCTTTGTCACCGGTCCAACCGGAGCCGCCGTTGAAGGCATGTTCGATAACATCTGCTGCACCGTGCAGGGAAGAGCCGGTCACCGTTTGTTCGTCTCTGTGAATCCAGAATCGTCTATGAAAATCATTGATGTCGGTGGATAATTCCTCGACGGAACCTGTCTCCGGATCGATATTTGTTTCTTTATTCCATGTTTCCCCTTTTTCGTTAGTCCATCGATTACCTTCTTGTCTGGTCCACTTAGGACTGTTGCCGCTGGCGTCGAAATGCTGTGTCGATTTGATTGTGTTGTCCGCGTTCCACTCCAGTCGATAACCAAGGTTTTGCTTTTCGTTGAATGTCTCGATCAACTGTCCTGAGTTGTTGTAGGTTCGACGGCCACCCAATGCGTCCGCGATTACCTTGGTGCCCTCCAGCGATACTGTCGTGAGCGTCTTGTAGAGCGGCTCACTCTTCATCACCACCTCGACCCTGGCGTTACCTCTGTCATCTTTAGTCAGGTTTACATAGGCTTCCTTCGTGCCGGGTTCGAGCTCCAATTTCTTGCCGGAGATTGTGTATCCGGAGAGCTTCTTGTCTTTGTAATCGTACTCAGCCAATATCTTGCCATCGCGATCTTGAACCTGAGTTACTTTGTCCTTGTCCAGAATGAAGGTCGTGCCATCGCTATTTCGAACGCCTATGACGTGCGGCTGAGAAGCCGTCGTATCGACAAATTCCGTCTGCCCATCCGGTTGTCTGATGGACATACATTCTTTCGTCTCAATCTTTCCCTCGGCGTTGCGGAACGCAAGCTTTGTCTGCTCATAAGTGACACCATTGCCTTTGGTCGTGTTGAGCAGCTTGCCGTCGCTAAAGTGCTTCTCGACACCGTCCGTGGTTCGCAACTTGCCTGCTTTTTTGCTCCCGTTAAGTTCCTCTGTTAGAACCGTGCCATCAGGCAATAACTGGACTCGCATCTGGATATCCCTGCCGTCCGGACCTTCCCATTTGCCCATGCCACTCGGGGCCGATGGAGAACCCAGCAGTTTATAAGTTTTCTCCGAGCCTGAAAAACCTTCGCTGAATTCTATGATTTCATTCTTGTCGCTATACTTGAAGCTTCGTTTGAATCGATCTCCAGTTTTGTCTTTTGAGAGCGCCTCGAGCGCTTTCGTCTGATCCGGTCCGCTGAGTTTGGTTTTGATTTCCGATTCAAGGTCTTTATGGGTCAAGTTTTTAAACGCTGCCACGATTGCCTTGCGTTCGAGTTTGCTGGTGCCTTCTAGCAATTTTTGAACCGCGGCACCATCCTTCTTCTCGAGCGCAGTTTTAAGATCCGCAGTCTTATGATTGACGGTTTGAAGCTGCACATTCTCTGGCTCAAGAACGCTTGCAATCTTTCCTTTGGGGCAAAGTGAAATCTCGGAGCCGTCTAATTTAAAAATCTTGCTCGATTTATCCGAGTAAATTTCGTGATAGACACCGCTTTCCATAACAAGCGCTTTGAAGCGGCGTTCTTCGCCTTTTGAATTGATCCATTTGTCACTTGCTGTATTCGCCCGCGTCCAGCGCATTCCCTCCGGATCTACCTGCGCGATCAACTTTCCTTCTTTGTCGTATTCGAATTTCCTTGGATCTCCATTCTTTAAACGAACTTCGCTGATCAATCCTTGATCGTTCTTGCTTATGCCGGTTCCGTCCCCGAGTGTTGTCTCGTAGTGGGTCTTGCCGTTCTCATTTACTTTCAGCCAACTGTTTGTTTGAACGCTTGTTTCACGTTCGTCGGTTTTTATCGTTATGTTGCCATTTCCATCGACAGAAATCGACATTGAGGGTGCTTTCTCACCATCGACTCGCCATGTCTTACCGGCGTCGTCGGTCCGGTATGTGGTCGTGTCACCGTTGACGGTGCGCTGGATATCTGTCGGCTGTGTCGAATTGTCTATGTATTTCAGATCGGATTTATTGCCGTTTTTGTCCTTTACTGAGACAGCTCTGCCTTGCGAATCCTTTGTAACGATCGAGCCGTCGAGGTTGAATGAAGTCTCTTGTTTGATGCTTCCGTCTTTGTTTCGTTCCACGAGCGTCTTTGTTCCATTCTGCCTATCGACGTGGATTTCTCGCTTCTCTTTCGGGGACTTGTCTTTAGTGAAATTTTTTCCGTCGGTGCTTGTCCATTTATCACCACCTGGTTCGGTAATTTCTAAAATTTTTCCTTTATCGTCGGTTTTGTATTTTGTTACCTTACCGGTGGTATCCATTGTCGATTCGAGTTGTCCATTGTTGTCTCGATGAATCCTAGAGCCGTCCTCATTTATACGCACAGCCTCGCGCTTCGCTGGATCCGGATTTGTTGTATCAAGTACGAGAGTCGCGTTGTCGCTATCCCTGACGAATGTCGTGCCGCGAGCCGTGTCGATTGTATACTTGCCGTTGGCGAATATTGAGAGTTGTCCCTGGATTGTGTTGCCAGAGCCCACTTGTGAGTAACTTTTGCCGTCTTGTGAAAGCCATTCCGTACCGTTGGATTCTGATATTCGCGATACATATCGACTGCCGTCTACACCGATTTTGTATTCAAAGTTGCGTTGTTGACCGTTAGCCAGTTTTACGTTCGTTATGGCTCCCATTTGATCATATGTGGTGACCGATTTGTCGGCATTGTGATCGATGCGTCCCTTTAAAATCCCTGACTCGTAGAGATAGTTAGACGTTGAATTGTCTGGTCGGCTCTCGGCAAGGACTCGATCTTTCGAATCCATTCTCACTGTCTTTCCGTTTTTGAAAGCGATCGTGGTACCGGACGCGGTGACCTCGCGGAACTGTCCTTCCTGTAATTCGAATGTGCCTATGGAGGAACCTGTTTCTTTGCCTTCCTTTATTGTCTTCCAAATAGGCAAGCCGGTCGCCTCGTCCTTGCCTTGCCTTTTCATCACGGTGCCGTCCGGTTTTTTGACCGATATTATTTCTTTGTTTTTGTCGCGCTCGACCTCGTATCTTTCACCGCGTGCAGTATTGAGTGCGATGGCAGTTTTTTCAGAGTCTATGGTGGTGAAACCACCAGCGGTATCGTAAATGCGAGTTAGACCTTTCTCGACACCATCTAAATAGGTGTCTCTCAGGTTGCCGTCTGCGTCGACATCGCTCGTGCCCTTCCATGTCGTGGCCTTGTCGTGGACCGTGGTGGTCCATTCCGTCGCGTCGGGATTGGTCGCTTTCCACAACGTTCCTGACGGGCTTTTGCACGAATTGAGCTTACCTGTTTTTTCGTCGTAGCCGAACTCTCTGACCTGCCCGGTTGCATTTGTAACACGTGATACCTTTCCATTGAGCTTCTCAACTGATGAACCGTCGACTTTTTCAGTTGTCAGTGCCCGTCCGTTGATTGGCAGGCCATTTCGATTCTTATCAGTACTGTAGTA
This sequence comes from uncultured Candidatus Obscuribacterales bacterium, assembly GCA_964418155.1. GTDB lineage: Bacteria > Cyanobacteriota > Vampirovibrionia > Obscuribacterales > Obscuribacteraceae > JADYXR01. Next base: position 112,096 of record CAYQKX010000013.1, read on the forward strand.
TTGGTATCCACCGTTGTTGTCCAGCCCTTTGAAGTCATCCTTCTTGATGGTTGTTTCCACGCCGTTTTTGGAAGTATGTTTCCAGTTGCCATTCTGCTGACGAGTGAGCTTGTTACCGGACGAATCATTGATCTGGATTAATTGTCCGTCGGCATCGTAGTCAAAGGAGCGTGTCGCTCCGCCGGGGTGTCTCGCTGCAGCTAGTCGCCCTTTGCGATCGTATGTCAACTGTGTGCCATCATCGGAGGTGGCGCGTCTCTTGCTGTCATCTCCTGTTGCTTTTATGACAGACAATGCCTGTTCTCGACCGTCACCGATTAGTGCCTGATTGATAATGGTCTGACAGAGACCTTCCAGACCCTTATCTCCGCTGCTCTTCGATGCTTTCATGGTCGATTCGAGAACGAGCGCATCGGCTTTGTTCATCGTGCCGTTGTTGTGCTTTGATTCGTCGAGCAACAAGAGGGCAGCGCTGAGCTTAAGCTCCCTCTGAAGTTCCGGTGCCAGAGAATCGAGAGTCGGTGCGTTGATCTTCCGGGTGGTCTCTTTTGTATTTTGTAAATGGTCCAGTTTCGCCCGGACTTGATCGCCAGCCAGAAGGCAGTTCAATGCCTTGTGTGCATATGGATTTTGATTCCTTGCCTGCTGAGCCAATGCCGAGAAAGCCTTCCTGGCTTTCTCTGTTGCTTTCGGATCACCGTTTTCAATCTCCTGGAGTTCCTGCAGCGGCTTCGCCACACTCACCCACCGGAGCCATTCGCCAGCCTGCTGATTACCAGACTTGATCTCCTTTTTCAGCAACTCCTGTAGTTTACCGAAATCTGCAGCGGTCGGTTTGTCGGCGACAGTCTTCATTATGCGGTCCAGTCCTAACGAATTGAACTGGGCATCAATTGCCGGTTTTAATCTCTCCGCCAGATCTTCTTGGGCGCTTTTGCGATTCAAACTATTTGGAGATGAAAGCTTTGCTTTTATCCTATTGCGCTCACCCTCGTCCCCGATCGCGGTTAACAGTCGAGCCGCTGTGGCGTTGGGGGGCGGACCTTTAGCCAGGCTTGCCAGGCTGTCGAGTGCCTTCGCGGCCTCGGAAGAATCTTTAGACGTGAGATTCAGTCCTGTATTGAGCGCCGTCAATTGGCTCAATTGTTCTTCATACGACTTTCTCGCTGAACCTGCCTGACTTTCGATAAGGCTCTCGAAACTTTGAAGTGCTTTGTTTCGTTGTTTCGGATCGATGTTACGATCCAAAAGTTTGGCCCCGAGTTCTATGCGCTTCTGCTCCTCCGACTGCTGCTCGAGCTTGGCCATGTCGACCTGCTTATCGAATTTGGCAACGAGGTGAGGAGACTCTTTCTCGATCACCTTGCGCAAGCGGGCCGCCTCTTCGGGGTTGCGACGAAAAACCAGGTCGCCATTAGCTCTGGTGATTGCATCGAGGTTGTCTTTCATGGCTGTGAATGATGGTAGCGTCGCCTTGCCGGTGCTCATCACCTCGGCCATTCTATGGGTAAGCAATCTCGATTTTTGCTCTGATTCTGGAGCGTCTAGAAGGCGCAAGAAATCTCGTTCTGCTTCACGTCCTCTCTGCTTTTGTTTATACGAGCCGAATGTTTTCTCTCTGTCTCGAAGGCTGCCGAATAGGCCCTCTCTCGATTCTAGAGTGCTGGCTGAGAGCTCCTCCCCTTCACCCGTTACCCATTGATTCAGAGAGGTCGTGGCGAGATCCACTCCGTTGGCTGAAAGTTCGAATAGTTTTGACAATGCCTGCGCGGTTAGCAGATCCGCTTGCTTGCCTTGACCGCTCGAGGCCAGCTGCAACTGCATCGTGGCATCAGCCGCCAGGAGGACTCTCGCAGTCTCAAGCGCACTGTCGTTGCCGTTAACAGCTTCTCGTGCCAGCTCTTGGAGTGAGGTCTGGCGCTCCTTGTCGGTCTTTCCCTTGAAGTAGTCTTCGGCAAGTGTCCTCGCCTTGTGCTCGGGTGTATCCGGTTTTGCATTCAACACCCCTTTGGGGGCATTTTCCAAATACAGCTTTTTTGTCTTGGCGACGGCTTTCTCGTCAGCTTCCGCAACGGGAATATCAACCTTGTCTACGACCTTCGGTTCATTTTTTATCCGATCTTTTGCTTCGAAGTAGGGGCGATTGTCGCTGTTTAGTTTGACCTTACCCTCTTTGTCGCGGGCGTCAGCGTAAATCGGATCTACGACTCTACCTTTGAAATTTTTCTGAGTGGCGTTGAACAGGTCTTCACCCGAAAGCCACTTGTCGCTGCCGGTCCCTCTTTGATCTGAAACGCGATAATAGGTTTTATTGCCATCGTTTTTTGTATCAGTGATGGTGACTGCATGCCATCTGGTGTCGTCTGATTCGCCACTCCCTTGCCTGAGGGCTGGATGATTCGCGTTGACCAGTAGTGTAATTCCGCCGTCTTTCAGTCCGCTACCAAGAACTTCTTCCAGCTCCTTCTGACTCGATATTTTGACGGTCCCCTCACTGATGGCATCGGCCGTTTTGTTGGTGACCACATTTTCTCGACCGAGGAAGGTCTTGTTGATGTCGGCCAACTTGGAAAGAGTAACGTTGGGAAACTTTTGTACCTTACCGTCCACTTCCAATCGTTCGCCTGTGTCGGTTTGGCTGGTTGGCTCCGTCGTTGTGGTGTACAGAGAGTTTTGATTGTTTTTTTGAAACGCATAGTTCACCAGCGCCTGGTCCAAGACCTGTCCAAGCTGGTTCTGGAAGGCTAGATCCGTCGATTTGTTGCGGTCTTCCACTGAGCACTTTGCTCCCAGCTGTGCCACCATGCTCTTGGGATCGACCTTGACTTGCCTGCCATCTGGAGCATTGAACTTCCCATCAATCAGGCAGTCTGACGCGATCTTTCCGACCAGCGACGGCTTTGATACCAGCATTTGTTCGCGAGTCGTCGTGACACCACAAGTATTTTTGTTGCCTTGATCGGTTTGACTGCAGTTTGCTGCGCCGTACAAGAGATCGAGCGCGGTCCTAACACCGTCTGATTTGTCCAAAGGCGGCAGATACTTGTCCGACTCCATCATGCGATTAGCATAGAAGTATGTCTTTGCCACTTCGCTATCGGAGAGTCCATCGCGCTTGGCGCGTGCTTCAAAGTCCGCCATATCTTGAAGGGCTTGTTGCTTTATGTGTGCAGGTAAATCTTTCAGATGCAGCTCAAGAGCTTTGCGCTGATGCGCGAGTGTCAACGCGGACTCGGGCTGCGCTGTTCCCTTATCGCTTTCATTAGCCAGGTCTACTTTCTTCAGATGTTCGGCTTGCTCTTTGGACCGATCTCGCATCAGAGTGATTGTTGTGCCGTCACCAGGTGCTATGTCCTCTGGAGGCTTCTCCTGATTGCCGGATGTGGTGCTCAGTGACGCAATGACTTTTCGTTCGTTGCCTGTAGAAGATTCGATGAGGGACAAGCGGAACTTTGAATTAGTTGCGATCTGGTCTCGGAGTAAACGTGATAGTGTTGCTCGATTACTCTGGCCGTCAGCCTCGTTGAGCAATTTGTCGATCTCTTTCTGTCTGTCTTCGCTGATTGCACCATCTTTGATGATCGCCAATGCAATCGATCTGGCTTTACCACTCTGGGTATCGGATACTACTCCCGCGGTATCCGCTGTCTTGTCCTCTTCGGTAACTTGGAAACGGCTGGTCCGTTGCTCTGGTTGCTCCTTTCGTGTTTCCTTTCCATCACCATCTCTCAGCACTTTCGATCCATCAGGAAGGCATTCAACGGATCCTGTCTTCTTTCCGTTTTTATCAAACGATGTGACCGTGCGGCTACCAGTCGCTGGATCGTAGGTTGTGCGATCGGTAGGTTGCTTTGTGGTTGGGTCGATTTTATATCGTTTTGCTGGATCGTTCGTGGTCGGATCCAGTACAGGTACAAGCTCGTATTTATCGTTGACTTTGACTGCTTCGTCCGTTAAGGTGCTCGATGCTGGCGGTCCTTGTCTCAATCTCTCCACACGTGCGAGTTGATCTTTGTTATAGGTGAATTGGAGAACATCGCCATTTTCGGTGAATATCTTTTGCAACTTTCCATCGGACGATAAAGTCTGTGGTTTTCCAAAAGCGTCGGTATTAACCACTTCGCCGTTTGCTTTTTCGATTCGATAGCCGGGCGGCTCTTTTACTTGAAATCGCAAATCTCCGGTTCTTGGGTCGAGTGTCGCCTGAGTATCCCCATTCTCATAGAGATTTGGGTTTTTTGCCGATTGTTTGTATGTCGCTGTTTTTCCATTGCGGGTTTCGATGATTTCAGTTGGATTTGGAGAATTGGATTTGTCGGCGTACTTGAACTGTCTGTTGAGCTTATTGGTACTGTCAGTAGTATCAACTAGTCTTCCCAGATTGTCGACCTTGAGAATGCTGTTGTCGACTGGATTTGAGATTGTAGCCGACTGCAAGTCTTTTCCTTTGTAGGTGAAAACGCTGCCATGAAGGTCGCTTTCTACTGCTTCCTTGCCTTCGCCCAACTCGACGGATACCCTACTGCCTCCTGGTTGGTAGTGGACTTCGGCTTTGAAACTCTTTGGATCCACTGAGCTGGGATCTGCCTTCGGATCGAGTTCAAGCAGTCGTCCGTTAACTAATTTCTCGCTGACTCGCGAGTTGTTTCCTTCTTTGACGGATACTTTCGAAATGACCGGACCCTTTTCCGTTTGTGTGTATTCGAAATCTCTGATCAAGCCTTTCTTGTCTTTAGTTTGTTTGAGCGTGCCGTCATCGTTGCAGAGAACATGAGCGCCGTTGTCAAATGTTTTCTCCAGTTCGACGCCATTCTTGTTCAGTTTGGATGTCGATTTGTCGAAATTGCGCACGATTGTGCTGCCGTCATGTTGCTCGAATCCAACTCTTCCGTCCGGCAGAAGTGTCAGTTTCCCTTTGACTTCCGACTTTTCGTCGCCAGGGATCTTCCATTTCCCTTCGCCGTTTTTATCGGTGGGACCATCAGCAAGCCACTGCTGACCGAAGTTATCCGTAACTTGAACAACATTGTCGCCTTGTTTGAGAATCGTCCGACCGGTCCTGTCATAAATCGTCTGCGCTCCGGTCTTGCTCTTGAGTTCGATTTGAGCGCCATCTCGCGTGATGGTGCCTTCGAATACACCAAGGGATTTTCCTTTCTTCTCCACGCTCCATTGTTGCTTGTCACCGACGCCATTAGCTCGTCTGGTGTACTTGACACCTTCCGGAGTGGTAACAGAGACGAGTTCGCCATTCTCTTCTTTGACCTTAAGGTTGCGATTGTTTTCATGAGCAACTGTTTCTAATTCACCGTGTCTGTCTGTCGTAATGGAGCCGCCCTTTTTAGACAGTGCAGTAATGGAGCCTGTTTTTGTGTTGACTATGACTGACTCTGTTTGGCTCGAGTCGCCGGTTTTAAGAGGATCGAACTGCACCTGATAAGCCGTCTTGCTCTGCCGGACAATTTTTCCTTCTTGCCAAATCGGTTTTTTCTCGGCGTCTACCTTTCCTGTGTTGAAGAGCTGCTTTTGATTGCCTTGCTTGTCGGAGTAGACTTGTCGTTGAGCCTTCCAGTCAGCCTCATACTTCGATCCATCGACGAAGTGGACTGTGAGGGTGTCCGCACCTGCAACACGTTCTATCCGGTCCGGCCTCATGTCCATATGGTCGAACGTTACCAGGGTTTTGTCGTCGACCTTCTCTACTGATTTTGCCGTCCTCCAGCCGTATCCGTCCCAGTACTGTTTTTTTCCTTCGATCTCTTTTGAATACTCGTTGAAATCGAGTTTTTCTATACTGCCGTCTGCTCGAACAATTTTAGTGATGCCGTTTCCGTGATCGAGAAATATATCGCCCTTCTTAGTAATTTTGAACTCGGCATTGTTCGCCGTCGGCACGTCAAAACCGGGCACTGCGCCGTCTGGCGCCTGCCATTGTCCCTTGTCGTTCTTTGCCATGATGACGCTTTGTGAGGGTTGTCCGTTGACGCCGCCTTTTGTATAAGTCAATTGATTGACTTTTCCGTCGGCACCGTATCTGGCACTGTACGATTCGCCAGCACGAGGACCATCCGTGAAGCGCATTCCGATTACGGCGCCGGTTCTGTCATCAATGTCGAGAAGTCCTTTGTTTCCACCGTTTTCGAAGGGCTGGGATTTTCCGCTCGCGATTACCTCTCCTTCGGAATTGGTCAACAGAAATTTCCCATCGTCATAGCGCCTTTCGGCGACTCCATTCGAGCGCAACTCCGTATACTTTCCTCCGCTGTCTTCTCCCTGACGCTCGACGGATAGCTGTTTTCCGGCCGAATCAGTTACTTCTTTCTCGACCTTGACGCCTTCTTTGTTTTGACGTTCGAATGTGCGTTGCCCGTTCTTGCCAGGATATTCAGTTTCAATTTTTACATCGCCCTTTGGCGGATCGAACTCGCGCTCTATTCGAGTTCCGCCGCCTTTTTCGGAGTTACCGCCTTTGAATCGAGTCTCTCTTTTTATTCCGTTGTTTTTCGCCGGATTGTCGTAATTTGTTTCCGTTGTTCGTCGCAAAAGATCATTTGGTGCGAATTCGGTTGTTTGAATGCCATCTCCTGTAGTGACTGTCGTGCCGTCTAACTTGACCTCAGATTGCTGACCATTCAGCGTAATCGTACCGATTGATTGTGGCTTCCATGGTTCAGCTTTCTCTCCTCTTGAGGTCGTAGTCACTTTGGGCGGATCACCTGGTTTGTCCCCGGGTGTCATGACGAGTTGTGAGTATTTTTCACTCAGAGTGCCTTTCACCGCATTATTGAACTTGGTGACTACACTGCCGTCTCGGTTGAATTGTTGCTGTAGCTCTTGACCCTTTTCATCGGTCCATCGTCGATAAGTATAAGTGGAATCCTTCTCTCTCCCCTCACCTTGTGTGTATTCGAACTTGCCATCCTTCCCGTGTACGTCACGTTCTTTGGTCCGCCCTTTGCTGCCGTCGTATTCGCGAATCTCATGAATCCCAGTTTTCTTCCGAAGCTCCCGTGAGGTCAGTGTGCGTGAGAGTAGGTCCTTTTCGAACTCGCCTAATGCCGTTTTGTCGTATTCGAGTCTAATCTGATTGGTGTTTTCTCCGGCGTTGTCACCAAATACGGTGAGTTTTTTGAGACCTTTGACGACTTCTTTATCGACTTCGTCGGGCAATTTATCTTTGGCTGGGTCGAACCCTTGGGTATATTCTGTTTCCACCCGATCCTTGAAAGTTGTAACTGTGGTCCTAGCGTCGGAAATCTGATGCTTTCTGCCGGAACGATCGTTTGACGGAAACTCGGTTTTAGTCTTACCTTCGCCTAGATCGATAACCTTTCGTCCATCAGCTAACGTGCGCGCAATCTTGTCGCCGACCGCTTCTGTTGAGACGACTGGCTCGCCCTTGACCGCAATCTCTTTGCCGTTCTGGTCCAGATATTTTGGTTGTTGCCCAGGTTCGAAGATAGCTTTTCTGACATCGCCCTTCTCGAAGTTGGTGATTACAAGCCCACTTTCGTATTGCGTCTGAGCGACCTTTCCTGTTGCTTTATTGTCCCACTCGATTCTCTTGAAATTACCCGCACTGTCTTTGCCTTCTGCTTCGACACGCAATACATTGCGTCCTTCCAAATCAGAAGACGTAGTCGTTGATCTCTTCACTCCATCAGCCCGCGGTATGGCATACTCTTTCGTCGCCTTGAACTCTTTTTCTGACACCCGAGTCTTGGTCTCAGCCGCGATACCGTTGTTTTTGCTTGGGTCCTTGAATTCCGTGCGTACGGTTTCACCCTGCGGGTGTCCAGGTGGAAAGACTATCTCTCTGGAGCGGGGATCTGAGGCTGAAAATGCAGTCTCGGTTCTTCCATCCGGGAAGATTGAAATCTTATTGCCATCAGGTGTCTCGAAGAGTCCAACTGCCTGCTTCCTTTCGACCTGAACTTTGTCCTTACCGTTGAAATATGTTGTTTCGCCCGTCTTGGGATCGAACTGAGCTTCCGTGAAAGGCAGATCCTTATTGTTTGAGACAGTCACTACCCGTCCGTCCGGGTAACGCGTCTGTTCCGTAGTGATGCCTTTTGCTACTAAGGTAAGTTTTGTCGTCGCCTGCCCTTCTTTGACAGTCGTATCAACGACAAGCTTGCTCTGCTCGTTTTCGTATTCGAGTTTTCTTGTTGCGCCGTTTTTTCCTTTGGGATCATCGGTTTCTTTGGTTAAACCGTCACCGCGCGGTGAACTGTAAACGGTCTCTTTCTTTCCGTTGCTATCTGTGGTCTCGACCCGGTTGATAAATAGTCTTATTTCGTTGTTGTTGTCATCTCTATAACTGAGCAACGGAAGAGTGCCGTTGTTAATGTTGGCGTATATTTGAGATTGTTTTCCTTCGGCTTCAGGCTTGAGCTCCGATCCAGACTGAGGATCGATCTTTCGGCCGCCCTTGCCATCCGGAACAAGGACGATTTTTCTGAAATCGCTTTTCGCATCATTAGGAGTTATCTCGATGGTTTTGTTTTTCTGTTCTTCAATTTTCGGCTGTTTGATCTTTTGCTCACCGCCGCTCCCTGGTGCGATCTCCTCTCCATCGTCTCCTGTCGAGGTCCTCTCGCATACTACTTTGCCGAACTTTTCGAGCAGCTTGTTAGCGGCGGTAAAACCATGCTGATCAACATCTTGCTGGTCATTTTCATTTTTATCGGAGTTTGAATTATTGGAATTTTCTTTGTCGGAGGTGCTGCGATCGTCCGACTTGAGTCTGGACCAGGAGAGAAATAGATCGTTCGACTCCTTCAGCAGTTTGTGTGACACGTCGTCATTCGGTGGTATTTGACGTCCCTGCTTTTCCGTGGCCTTGTCTTGTGACATCTTCTCCCTCGCATAGTTCACAGCAGACGTACGCTCCCTTCGATAGTCAGCTTATGGGGAGAAAGTAATAGGAAAGTGACTGGTCGAGTTTCGCCCCTGCGATTGCATGGTGGAAGACTTGCCTGCATTGAAGCAGAAGATTTCTTCCGTTCAGCTTGCTACCAGATCTGCATTCCACTCGAGATCTAGTGCGGTATCGAATTTAGTACCAGACGAAGGCGAATGACTTTCCCTCGTCCGCGATCCTACTATTGCATGTCAAGTTGAATCACAAGAGAAATATGCGTATTAGATCGATTCAGGTGGTAGATCCTCTATGTCGCGCCATCTTATGGGAGGCAGGTCATGACCGAATCGCTCACCAGTGCTCACGGAAAGCTAGGACCGTTGTTGGAAGGCAAGACTGTGGTCTTGGTCGGCAGTCAGACCTGGCAAATCGAACAGCTTCCGGCGATTATTTGCCGTGAAGGCGGGCAGGTTGCGGCCGAAGTTACGGAAACTGTTGACATAGTGGTGGTTGGTCGATATTCTCGCGGAACACCCGCAGCTGTTAAGACAGCTGAGAGGCTCAACAAAAAAGGTGCGCGAATCAAGATAATAGAAGAGCAAAATGTGTACGAACTTTTGCTACCCGATCAAGATTCTGTCGTGCGTTTGCTGCGATCTGGAGATAGCGAACGGTTTAACGGCCTAATGAGCCTCAATCCCGAGCGCTATGCCTATTCCTATACCAACAATACCTACCAGATCTCCAATGCTGATCTTAGCGCTGCAGAAATGCAAGGTTTGTCAATAAATTTTATTGGCTTCAATCAGACTCAGTTTTGCAAGTCCAATCTGGCAGAACTCAGTATTGCCTCCTTTAAGAATTGCAGCTGTGAGGAGGGTCGTGTACACAAGGTTTTCTTTCAGAGCCTGGAAGGATGCAGTTTCCAGCGTGCTGAGCTGCAAGAATGTCAAATAGTTACCGCTGACGATTGCGATTTCTCGGAGTCAAAGTCAACCCGTCTGACAATTGAGAACGAAGATGGTAAATATTCAAAATTGAGCTTTCGTTCAAGTCTGCTTGATAGATTCAGCTCCGCCAGACGAGTTAAATTTGTCGATTGTGATTTTTCGCAGAGCACATGGCTGAATGCTGTAGTGCATGAGGCTGTCTTTGAACGGTGCAATTTTAGGAACGCGAAGCTCGAGAAATCTCGATTTGTCCGCTGTCAGTTCATCGATTGTGACCTAAGTGGTGCTAGCTTTCAAGATTGCACCCTGCCCTTTCTGGTTGCCTCTGGAGTGAAAATCGACAATGCAGAGTTCGTTCGCTGCAATATGATTGGAGCCAGTCTGGGAGCACTTGATCTGCGAAAAGCAAAAGGTCTGCAAGAATCCGTCGATGCAAAAAAGCTAGTCGACATTGCAAAACTGAAATCCGTAAAGGAGCTGGATAAAGTTGTTAGATCCGGCTCTTATGTCGAAATCTCTTTCGAGCTTCAGGGACCGGACGACAAGGTTCAGTGTGTGTTAACCAATTCGTACTCCCATATGCGTGTGGTACTCAATGTCGATTTGATTCCTGAGATCCCGCGCGCGGAGTCACTTGATGTGAAGGACGCGTACTCGGCTCTCGAAATTGTCGCGGCTGTTTATCATGGGTATGAAATTCTGCCGACCTCTATTCAAGTAAAAGTCAATCGAGGACCAAATGCTAAAGACGTAAAGGCTGCTTTCATCGCAGCTCTCCATGAGAGCTTTGGGCATCAGCCGCCTGACGAAAAGGCGCTCAAAAAGCTCGAGTCGGAAAAGAAGGCAAAGGCGAACAAGGAAAAAGCAGGCTGCTTGGAAATGCTTCGGGGTGGAGCCAAAGGGATTGAAAGTTGGAACAAGTTCGTCGAAGATCATGCTTCCGAAGCCAATCTCCAGAAGGTTAACCTGTCCGGCTGCGATCTTACAGGTGCGAATTTTTCAGGTCTCACGATGACTGGAGCCAATTTCGAAAATGCGGTGATGAGGGAGTGCTTGCTTAAAGATGCGACGCTAAACAATGCCAAGATGATTGGCGCTGATTTAAGCGAGGCTCAGTGCGAAGAGCTTTGTGCCGAGTCGACGGACTTCACTAATGCGATACTCGAAAATGCGAACTTAACGAATGCGAATCTGGGCAAATCGAAATTTTGCCAAGCCAGTTTACGAGGGGCGGATCTGACCGAGGCATACCTCTTTGGTGCAAACTTCAGCGGTGCGGACATGGCAGCGGTAGACTTTTTCGACACCAGATACGATGAAAAGACGATGTTACCGTCTTCCGCAATCGGGGCTAGCGGTCTTGTCTGGTGTGGGCGCGGTAATGATCCTGCGCTCGTTAAGGCGGTGCTCGATGATGTTCCAAAGACTCCTTTGGAATTCAGTTCTTTCCTGGAGAGACTTCAGGTCAGCATTGATAAAGAGAGGTTGAAGAAGGCTATTAAGATGTTGCAGGCGGAGAGCTTCTCTTTGTTTGCTGAAGTTAAACCCGAATACATGATTGGTGTAGTGAAGAGCCAAACCGATCCAGATCTTGTTTATGCATGCCAACTCACAGCGGATGGAAAATTCTGTTGTGGCACGCAGAATCTTAATGCTTGTGGCGGTCTGCGAGGTGCACTCTGCAAGCATCTGTTGGTTTTATTACTTGGATTGACGAAGGCAGAGGAGCTGGATGCCACCGTCGCTGATACCTGGGCTCGCGCCTCGAAATTGCAAGTTCCAAAGATGGATAAAGACTTGATGAGCGAAACGTTGCTTCGCTATAAAGGTGCTGAAGCCGGTGAGATCGACTGGCGTCCGACTGAGACAATACCAGAGGACTATTATGCTTTTTGAAGTGATGCGAGCTATGTTGCCTGAACTAAGACGAAGACGATGATCGATACAACAGAAATTACCGAAACCATTCAACATCTGGAACGCACATTTGACGAATTGATGTTGCGCGGATTGCGTGCCGCCGGCCCCAGTGAGATCAACTCTCTAAGCAATATCAAGGACGAATGCGAACGCATTGGTGCATACCATCTTGCCAGTCGGATAGAAGCGATTGTGGATGCGATTAATAGCAACAATCGATCTGGTGCAGCAGCGCTGATGAAAGCGCAAACAAGCCTGCGACTGTTTGATCGCATACTTACTCTCGAAGTCGCTCAGACCGAGCTCCTGCGTGGAATCGGCTCTGAGCATGACGATGACGGGCAATCAGCGGACGAGGGTGATGACGACGATGACGATGACGTTTAAGCGCACTCAAGTAAAAGTGGCGTTTTCACAGTCGTAAGATAAAAAGGCGGATCGGTGAAACTAGACCAAGTTGATCGCAAAAAGCTATTACCACTTCTCGATGAATTGACAGGAGCCATTGAGGATTTGTTGTTTTCCGGACTGACGACCGCGTCGGAACAGACGGTCAAGACTTTGGGCGTCACATTTCAGGAATCATCCAGGATGGGTCTTCTGCGATTGGGCACCACGCTCAGAGCTGTCAATGAAGAGGTCGCTCGATTTACCAAGAACGAACCTGAGTTCTCCAAACGACGCCTGAGCTTCTTCCTCAATCGCTCCTGGCTGCTCAGCCATGCTATTAAACGGGCGATCGAGGAGAATCAGTCCGAGCAGTTCGAACGATTGATGCTAACCTCCTCACCCAAGCCGGTGGACAGGATTGAAGCTGTTACTGTTGGTGTTGTGAAGCGAGCTGCTTCCACCTTCTGCGCCTTCGACTTTCGATTGCAATGCCTGAAGGACAGCGGACATTTGAAAAAAGGAGAAAAATTGCTCTGGTCTTGTGTCTTTCCAAAGGCACCAAATACGGAGATACCTCCGGAAGGCTACTTGCATCTACCGCAAAAGCAAAAGTTTAAGGCCAGCATACTGCTGGAGCCGCATACCGTGATTATCGAGAACTGCAATGTTTCACCTGACGTGACCGGCAGTCAACGAATCGTTCTTACCGAGTCTAGTACAGTCGTCCTTGGCGAAGAGTTTACTGATTGGCCCTCGCTGTTCAAGTGGGACCAAGCTCGTGCCGTCGAGCGCATTCGAAATCATACACCCGGTCCATTCGATCTGGAAGTCGAGTTGCAGGAAGAGGTGTTTGTCGAGAACTGGGCAATTGGGGAAACATCCGAGTTAGATGACGGAAAGGGCATCGCTTTTCCGATTTTAACGGAAAAATTTCAATGTGAGGCGACAGTCTCAAATGCCAAGGAGCAGAATAATCTACGCTCTGAACTGGAGAAGATCAGGTCCGGCAAGAAGCCGCCGGGTCCTCTATTCGGGGTTATGCACTATGAACGCTGTAAGTTGGTTTTTCAACCATTGACCGTGTTTGAAGAACCGAAGCCGAAGCACCTGATGATTTCACCTGACAAGATTGATCCGAAAGCGCTGTTGCAGGCAATCAAGTTTTAAGTACAAGCCGAGGAGGAAATGGAATGGCAAGTAAGAAGGGCGAATCGTCAGAATCGAATGGCTCGAAGGAAGTGCTCAGGCAGCCGTCGGAGATCTCGTATCGCAACGAACTCGAAGCGTTAAAACAGAACGACAAAGATCCTGCTCCAGACCCATGGAAGCTTTCTCCGCGTTCGGTGCTTATGTATGTGGTCGGCGGCAAGACTCTAAAGGCGACCATCGACGGTAAGTCGATCGAAGTTCCAATTACTCGCAAGTTTTTCGGCGACGATACGATTGTCGAAAGAGCGATTGTGACGCTCGCGTCAGAGCGCGCACTACTCCTCGTCGGAGAACCCGGAACTGGCAAGAGTTGGCTCTCTGAGCACCTGGCTGCGGCCATATCCGGAGTCTCGACTCTCACGGTGCAGGGCACCGCGGGTACCACTGAAGAGCATATTAAATACTCGTGGAATATCGCGCGTGTCATTGCGGAAGGCCCGAATCCGACCAACTTGATACCATCACCGACTATGGTGGCAATGAAGAGCGGCAGTCTTCTTCGATTTGAAGAAATAACCAGGTGTTTGCCAGATGTTCAGGATGGACTGGTTTCTATTTTGTCCGACAAAGCGATCGCGATACCGGAGCTACCTGATGCAAACATGGTGTGGGCAAGACCTGGGTTCAACGTAATTGCCACTGCCAACACTCGCGACCAGGGAGTCAACGAGCTGTCCGCCGCACTGAAGCGTCGCTTCAACTACATCCATATTCCGGTCATTACCGATCATAAGACAGAGGTTGCGATCGTACAAAAACGCGCGGTCGAACTGCTTCAGAGATACGAGATGCCGGTCTCGCTACCTCCGCCGATTATCGAGTTGTTGACCACTGTTTTTCGCGAGATTAGAGAAGGCAAGACCGATGATGGTGTTAGTGTGAAAAAACCTACCACGACCGTCTCTACTGCTGAGGCTATCAGTGTCGCGATAGATGCTGCGCTCTATTCCAGATTTTTCGGATCCGGTCAGATTGGCGGCAGTGACGTGGCGCGCAATCTTGTTGGATCAATAGTGAAAGAAGATATCAACGATCTTGCCGTACTTAAAGAGTATGCCGTACTGGTTGCAAAACGTAGGGGAGAGAAGGATAAGAACTGGCGTGACTTTCACGACACCGTACTGGCATCCATTAAGTAGAGACTCGAGAATTCTCTCTTTTGAGACTGAGGCAAAAAGTGATATCGCAAGTAGTATCGGAGGGCAGCCTGGAGAGAAGCGGGATCAACCTCGACATCGACCTTCTCAAGAGCAAAGTCGAGGAGGTTTTGTCCGACGAACTTTACTGGTTTCCTGTTCGCCACCATTCTCCTAACGTCGCTTTTCATCTCAGGCGAGTGATTAAAGCGCGCAATCCCAAGGTCATATTTATTGAGGGGCCAAGCCAGGCGAACGAGCTGATTAAGTATCTGACCGATTCGAAGACTCGGCCTCCGGTGGCACTATATTCCTCGTTCAGAGACGATGCCAACATATTCAATCTGGCCGGAGTCATCACAGCCGCCAATGATATTGCACCGGTTTTTCCGGCCTGGTATCCCTTCTTGCAGTACTCGCCCGAGTATGTGGCCGTGATGCTGGCGGCGGAGTTGGGGATCAAGGTCGAGTTCATCGATCTGCCGCACTATGCCCGCTTGAAGCCGTTCGTTGAACCAGGCTTGTGTGGACATGGTCATGGCGATGATGACTCAGATGACGACGACGACGATGATGATGACGAGCATGACGGCTCGAAGGCATCGTCTCCGGATGCCGCCACCAAACAAAATCCAGAACCGGCTAAGGATGAAGTTAAGCCTCAGCGCGATGCAATGGAACTCGGGTCGGAGCACCTAATAATCGAGAGCCAGTTCTACCAGCAGTTAGCGCAGGTTGGTGGATATCGCTCCTTCGACGAAGCCTGGGATAGTCTGTTTGAAATGCGTCGATTCGACGATTCAGAAATTTTCAGAAAGGAAATTGCTGAATTCTGTTGCGCTGCACGAATGACGTCTTTTCCTGGTCGAGTGCAATCGGATGGCACTGTGGAACGCGAACGCTTTATGAAATTGGCAATCACGCGTTCTCTTGAAACAATGAACATCAGCTCGACAGAGGCAATGGTGGTTTGCGGGGGCTTTCACTTATTCCTCGATCGTGCCGACAAGGCTGCACCTCCGGAAATACCGGAAGGCACTGTATACAATACTATCGTTCCTTACTCATATTTTAGAGTTTCTCAACTGGCTGGCTATGATGCGGGTACACGTGCACCACAGTTCTACCAGCGAGTCTGGGACATGTCCATCGCAAAGCGTCATGAAGACATCGCCGTCGAGCACGTCGTAGCGGTCTTGAACGAAGCCAGGGCGAAGGGTCTCATTCTCTCATCCGCTGATGCCATAGCCGTATCTCAGCACGCCGAGATGCTCAGCCGCTTGCGCGGGCGCATGATGCCTGTACTCGATGACCTTCACGATGCGCTGGTTACTTGTTGTTGCAAAGGCGATCCGAGAGAGGAGGGTGCCACTTTGTTTGGTGCTATAGATGCGGCCGACATCGGTCATAGCATCGGCAAGGTGACGACAGCGCTTGGACAGCTTCCGATTGTCAAGGACTTCTATGCGCAGATGGATGCTCTCGGCTTGAATGAGTCCCTGGTTAAAGAGAAGCGCCTTACTGTCGAAGTAGACAAGCGGGAAGAGCTTGGTGAGAGGAGGAGCGTGTTTCTTCATCGGTTACGCTTTCTGGACGTTCCATTGTGTGCAATGGCGGATGCTCCGACCGGTGACTTCTCCAGCGGTAAGATTTTTCGTGAAAAATGGCACTTGAAGTGGAGCCCTGGAGTCGAAGCGTCTTTGATTGATTTAAACCTTTATGGCGACTCGATTGAAACGTGCTCATTGTCTCGATTACGTGAGAAGCTGAAAGCAGATGAGCACAGTGCCGGATTAACGAGCCAACACCTGATTCGAGCGGTAGATATGGATCTTCCCGACCTGATCAGATCGACGGAAGAGGCTCTAAGTGCGGCTGTAGACAGCGATAATCGGTTTGTTTCTCTGACGCAGGCGTTGAATAATCTGCTGTTGCTGGACAAGTATCTGGTTTATCGGAGTTTGCGGCGCGGACAAATGGATGAGCTTATTGTCCGATGTTTCGATCGGGCCTGCTTTTCAATTGCGGATGTGATCGCCGTCCCTGAGCCAGAACAGGAAGGAGTTGTCAGCGCGTTAATCGCGCTTGCCGAAGCCACTCAGCATGGAGACAAGCACAATCTCGACCGAGACCTGTTTGCCGAGCACGTGAAGCAGGCCGCTCACAACACGGTGGTTCCATTTCTGCGTGGTGCATTTCTAGGAATGTTGGCGGAGCTTCGGGAGTTGTCGCCGGAGGATCTGGCTGAGTCCGTTCTTTCCTTGAGCAAGGCACCAGCCGATATCATGGTTACCGCCGGCGATTTGCTGGACGGGATCATGGCGGTCTCGCGCACCTCGATAATGCTGGGGGCAGATGCGCTGATTGACGCTATCGACGAGCTTTTACGCGCCTCTGAATGGGACCCATTCTTAGCCATGCTTCCGAAGATGCGTGGCGCGTTCGAGAGGCTTAATCTCAACCACAGAGATTCGCTTGCCTCTAGAGTCGCTGAGTTGTATGGCTTGAAGGAAAGCGGCTCCTTGACGGACTTGCGAATATCTACTACCGCCGCAGTTGTTGTCGCTCGTATCGACCAGCAAGTTGATGCGATTATGAAAGAGTGGGAGCTGTGATCGTATGATACCGTATTTGGTGAAGATGGATGACTAAGAAAACAAACGAAGAGAACACGCTTTCACGCTGGCGGCTTGTATTAGGAAAAGATGCCGAGAAGCATGGTATCTCAATCTCTGGTGGCAGTGGCGGAAGCGGGGGATCTGCTGGGAGTCAGGGCGAGCTCGAACGTGTGGAGGGTTTAGTCGGCTTTCTCTTCGAAGGCGGTGACGGCAAGGGGCAAGGCGGTGCCGGTGGTGGCAGGTCTCAGGATAGACAGGGCGGCTCCGGCGGCTCCACCATGACCGTGCCTGAATGGGTAGAGTCAGTTAAAGAACTTTTCCCCAGCCAGGTGAAGGAGGTTATGGAAAAGGAGCTAGTTCGACGGCGCGGAATTTCGGAGCTTCTGGAGAAGCCAGAACTGCTTGAAAAGATCGAGCCCAATCAAGAACTCGTCAAGACTCTGCTTGTTCACAAGGACCTTCTGAATCCCAAGGCTCGTGTTCTTGCTCGTAAGATCATTCAGCAGGTGGTCGATCAACTAAAGGACAAGATCAAGCTTCAAGTAGAGTCTGCGATTAATGGCGCAATTCGCCGAGATCGACACTCTCCGCGACGTGTCTATCGCAACCTGGACATCAAGACGACAGTGAAACGCAATTTGAAGAATTTCGACAGCGACTCAGACAAACTACTTGTGGAGCGCTTATATTTCTTCGCGGCCGAGAGAAAGCGTCGGCCATGGCATGTCATTATAAATGTAGACCAATCCGGCTCCATGCTTGATTCAGCTATCTTCTCAGCAGTTATGGCGTCGATATTTTATGAGCTGCCTTCAATGAAGACTTCTCTTGTATTGTTCGACACTCAGGTCGTTGACCTGAGTGACAAGGTCGGTGAACCAGTTGACGTCCTTCTTTCAATCAATCTCGGGGGCGGTACCGACATTACGCAATCGCTCATGTACTGCCAGCAACTTGTCAGAGAGCCGGCTCGCACTATCGTAGTCACCATCAGCGATTTCTACGAGGGAAGACTCGAGCGTGATCTGATTGATCAGACTAGATTGATGTTCGACTCCGGGATAAGGATGATTGGACTAGGTGCCCTCGGCTACGATGCTCGTCCCGAATACAACAAGTCTACCGCGTCAAGATTGCGCAAAGTCGGCATGGACATCTTGATCTGTACGCCCGAGAGATTGGCAGACTGTATCGGTGCGATCATACGTGGCTGAGTGGAGTTTGTCGCTATCGATTCTCTATCGGCCATTTCACGCTTTCGCGTAGCATTATCTCTCGAACAAAGCCTCCGCCCTTCATCATTGCCGCACTAATGACTCCGCGCGGCAGCTCAGCGTCTCGCGACAGTTCTAGCGCGAATGCCGCTGCGATTTTTGCGGTCAGAAAGTACGGATCCGCGCCCTCTATATTGACAGTCAAAGTCGCCGCTGCACTTGTCCCTCGGCAGCTCAAGCAAAATCTGGTCTGCGTCCTTTCCGGGCTTGCCGTACTCAGGTTTATTGCTGAGCCGATTAGACTCCTGAGTGGCGTTTTTGCAATTATTGGGCCGAGTCCGGCCAGTGCGTATAGTATTGGGTATGGTGCCTGGCTGGTTAGATAGGTGCTTATATTTTGAACTCTACTGTGAAGCGGAAGTAAATAAACCTCCCCTCCTGGAAATGCGAATCTCAGATGCTCTGTGCCGTCGCCCGCAACAAACTTGGCGATGTCGCCGGAGTTCAACTTCTCTGGTTTGCCTGCACGCAGTTGGTGAGCAGCCGAGCCTAGCGCGCTTAGTACGCTTCGTTTGGTACCACGGCTGGTGTACATTCCCTCAATCACATACGTCGATTCGAAGCTCTGTAAGTCGCCAAGCTCGGACTCCATCAAGTCTGCTGCAGCATCTGCCAGTGCATACTCGAATGCGCATGCCGATATGGCAGTCACGTTGTTTCGTCGAGCCTGTTCGCCGAATTTGTTGATTGCCATGGCGATGAACTGCTGCTCTCCGGTGATATCGAGGTAATGAATCCCTTTCGAGATCGACTCTTCGAGGACGCTGAGCCCGAGTTCCGTGAAAGGACCTGCGCAGTTGATTACGACGGTACTGTTGGCTAATGCCTTTTGGACGGCTTGCTTCGAGTTGACATCAACCGTTACCAGCTCCCGAACGTACTTTGACGCGGCGGTGAGGTTCTCCAATTTTGCCCGATCGCGCCCACACAGGCGGAGAGGCGTGTCGATGCTATTCAAGTTTTCTGTAACTAACCGTCCTGTGAAGCCAGTGGCGCCGATGATCGTTATCATAGAAATTTTGTTATTCGTTTTTATCCGTGAGAGGAATTACATGTCAGGACAAGATTCTTAATGTTACTGGCAGTGAACTTCTTAAATGTGTTATCTCCAATACTTGTTACCGACCCCATTAGTTTATACGCAGCTGAAAGGTAACGAAAGCGGAGTATACGAGCCTCCTGGCTCTATTCCCATCCGTGTTTCCGGGAAATCCAACTTAGAGAGCATGAAAAGTGGCAAGAGCCAAGGTTAGATCTATAGGCACGGCGCTGCCGGAGAAGGTGTTGAGTAACTTCGACCTGGAAAAGATGGTCGAAACCTCCAACGATTGGATTGTCGAGAGGACAGGCATTCACACGCGACGAATTGCCGAGAAGGGTGTCACGACATCTGACCTCGCCGCGGACGCGACCAGAAAGGCGCTGGCTGCCGCTAACGTCGCACCTGACGACGTCGACCTGATCATTGTCGCCACCATAACTCCCGACATGCTCTTGCCCGCCACCGCTTGTCTGGTTCAAGATAAGCTGGGATGCAAAAAGGCGTGGGGTTTCGATATGTCGATTGCCTGCTCCGGGTTTCTCTATGCACTGCAAGTAGGAGCGCAATTCATTCAGACTGGTGCGCATAAAAACGTAGTTGTTGCGGGCGTCGACGTTATGTCGAGCATAATTGATTACCAGGACCGTCAAACCTGCATCATATTCGGTGACGGTGGCGGCGCTGCCGTATTGACCGCGGTCGACTCTGATGAGGAGGTCGGCTTTATCGATTTTATCCATGAAGTAGACGGTTCTGGCGGTGAGTATCTCTGCCTGCCTGCCGGCGGAAGCAAGCGCCCTGCCTCGCACGAGACGGTTGACCAGCGTCTGCACTATGTACACCAGGAAGGCAAAGTCGTATTCAAGTATGCGACCAGAAAGATGCCGGAGCTCTGCGTAAAACTGCTGGAACGCAACGGCTTCACCGGTGAGGACGTCGATGTTTTCATCCCGCACCAGGCCAATCTTCGCATCATTACGTCCGCCGTAGATCGACTGAAAATGCCGATGGAACGTGTCGTAGTCAACATCGATGAATTTGGCAATACTACAGCCGGAACGCTTCCGCTCGCCATGGAAAGCGCATTGAAGCGAGGTCAAATGAAGAAAGGCGATCTTGTGTTGATGGCTACGGTAGGGGCTGGTTTCAGCGCGGGAGCCGTGCTGTTGCGCTGGTAGGCTCTCAGTAGAGGGTTGGCTTGTGGAGTCATTTGAAGAATCCGAATCCGACGCGGGCGATCGAGAGCTAGCGGTCAGCACGACGAGAGGCGGCTTGCTGCATGAGCTCAGGCTTATCGATGATGACACCGCCCGAGCGCTCGCTGAATATGGAAAACGGCATGGCGAATGGAGCGAACTGATCTTCTGGGGTTCATTCTTTGCGGTCATATGCGCATCGGCTGCCTTAGGCGCTCTTTTCCATTTCAATGTGTGGTTCTTGCTGTTTTTGTTCCTCTCGGTGGGCACTTCCGTGGCAACGCTTCTCGGTCTGCGTGTCTTTGGTGCTTTCAAGCGCCGCGATTATTTTGGTGTTGCGAAGATGCTCGATAATGCCTTGTGGTGGAATACGGCATTCTATCCGCTCACGATGTATACGCTCGACCTGTGTAGCTTTGTCCAATTTAGAATGCTGACTTTGCAGGGACGCCATGCCGAGTTCGAGGCGTTGACCAGGGTCGTTTGGGCTTCGATGACGAAGTCATTGGTTCATTCCGGTATTCCAAAAAATCCTGGAATCGCTCACTACCTCTCCTGCGCGTACGTTTCTCAACGCCGTTATGACGAAGCGATTGAAATAGTTTTGAATGCGCTTTCTACCACGCGGTCTAAAGATGTTCTTGCGCCATTCAATGTCGTAGTCTTGGCCGTTTGCTATGTGCATACAGGCAGGTTTGATGAGGCGCAGGCACTGCTCGAGCGTTATGCTCACGTCCTGATGAAGGCACCAAATACGGTGGCCAGGCGCGTGTCTTACATCGAAGCAATTGTGCTAAAACAGCGAGGAGACCTGGAGCAGGCCGAACAGAAGATCGAAGATACGCTGGCAAAATCCAGCACGAAACCATACGAGGCTGAAGAATTTACGGCGCTTTGCTATCGTGTTCTGGCAGACATTCGTTATCGCCAGAATCGAGTAGAAGAGGCTGAACTGCACTATCGCAATGCAATCGATTTGTTTAAAGTGAACTCCAATCCTAACTATTTCGATCTGTCGGACATTCTGCGCGATTACGCTAAGATGATCTCCGAACTAGGGCGCAATGCGCAAGCCCAAAAGCTGGAAAGCGAAGCCGATCGTTGCGATGCGGCCTATCTGGAAAGAGAGTTGTCACGCTTAGATCATATTCGAGAGTCCATTGCAGGCAAGAAGAGACCTTCCTACGTGCTAACGAGTTTGGTCAACGTTGGAAGCTTTTCTGAAAAACCGCTCGCGATTTCTATCCACTCAGATCATGATGAGGACTAGGCCGCTTTAGCCTGGAATCAGGTTCTTCGCGCTTATCCTTGTCTTTGTCCTTGTCTTCTTTGGACTTTTCGCTCTCTTTAGGCTTTTCTTCCTTAGCCTTCTCCTTCTCGCTTCCCGGCTCGGTCGTCTGCTTGTCGTCCGGCGTCTCGCCGGTGCTCTCGACCACGACGTCATCGTCTAAAATGTCGATGAGCGCATGACCACCGTTTTCGAGTGCACCAAAAAGTAGCTCTTCCGATAGCGGTTCTCTCAACTTCTGTTGAATCAATCGCGCCATCGGCCTTGCGCCATACAGCTTGTCGAAACCTTTCTTGGAGAGCCATTCTCGAGCTGCTTCGGTCAACGTGATATCGACTTTCTTCTCGACGAGCTGAATCTTTAGTTCGTCGACGAACTTATCGACAACGCGTTTGACGTTATCTAGCGTGAGCTGATTGAAGGCAACCCAGGCGTCGAGGCGATTGCGGAATTCCGGGCTGAAAGTTTTTTCAATGGCATTCTTGCCCATGCTGGCACCTGGGGTCATGTTCTTCCGCGGCACGCCAGATTCTTCGTCGTCTTTCACCTGGAATCCGATAGGCTCTGCCGACATTTCGCGAGCACCGGCGTTGGTTGTCATAATCAGAATGACGTTGCGGAAATCGGCTTTCTTGCCATTGTTGTCGGTGAGGGCCGCGTGATCCATAACTTGCAATAGAATATTGAAAAGATCAGGGTGCGCCTTTTCAATTTCATCTAAAAGCAGCACGCAGTGCGGTGTCTTGTTGATTGCATCGGTGAGCAGTCCGCCTTGATCAAAACCAACATAACCTGGAGGTGCACCAATGAGTCTTGATACCGTGTGCTTCTCCATGTATTCACTCATGTCGAAGCGCAGGAATTTCACTCCGAGGGTATTGGCAAGCTGCTTTGCCAGCTCAGTTTTGCCCACTCCGGTTGGTCCTGAGAAGAGATAGCAGCCGACCGGCTTTGTCGGATTTCCCAATCCGGCACGGGAAAGTTTAATCGCTTTCACCACCTGCTCGATGGCGTGATCTTGCCCGTAAATCAATGCTTTGAGTTCGATTTCCATGCTCAAGAGGCGGGCTTTGTCTGAACCTGAGACAGATTTTGTCGGGATCTTGGCAATGCTCGCCACGACTGTCTCGATATCATCGGTAGTGATTTCACGCGAAGCGCGTTCTTCTTCGAGCTTGACTGCTGCACCGACTTCGTCGATTACGTCGATCGCCTTGTCCGGAAGGCACTTGTCGTTGATATGTTTACTCGCGAGATGAGCTGCCAGTTCGAGAACATCATCAGGGTATGTGACGCCGTGGTGCTGCTCGTAATATGGCTTCAATCCTTTCAGTATCTTGATAGTGTCCGGTATATTCGGCTCGGCGATGTCGATTTTTTCGAAGCGCCTTGCCAGCGCCTTATCGTGCTCGAATGATTGCTTATACTCCGGATATGTCGTCGAGCCGATGCAGCGGAGTTCGCCGCTTTGCAGCGCCGGTTTGAGCAGGTTGGATGCATCCATCACGCTGCCAGTTGTCGATCCGGCGCCTACTATGGTGTGAATCTCGTCAATGACTAGAATAACGCCGGGCTTCTCCTTTAGCGCTTTAATCACCGCTTTCAGTCGCTCTTCGAACTGACCGCGATACTTGGTGCCGGCGATGAGAGAGCCCATATCGAGCGCATACATCTCGACTCCCGACAGCGCCTTGGGCACTTCATCGTTGAAAATCTTCAGCGCTAAACCTTCGGCGATGGCGGTTTTTCCTACACCAGGATCGCCTACATAGATTGGATTGTTCTTGCGCCTTCTGCACAGAACCTGAATTGTCCGTTTGATCTCACGCTCTCTGCCGATCAGCGGATCGATCTTTCCTTCGCTCGCTCTTTTGACCAGGTCTACCGTGAAAGACTCCAGCGGATCTTTGAGCGCTTTGCTATCATCCCGGCCGGACTGGTCGAATCCGCCCATCTCCTCTTCGTCTTCATCGCTGGGCGTGATCTTGGAGATCCCGTGCGATATGAAGTTAAGTACGTCGAGTCTGGTAATTCCTTGTTTTTCCAAAAGATATACGGCATGGGAGCGACGCTCTTCGAACATGGCCGCGAGCACATTGCCTGAGTCAATTGTGGTCTGACCCGACGCGTGCGCCTGCATGATCGCTCTGCGCAGTACCCGTTCGTACGCAGCCGTCTGGGCTAGCGTATAGTCCATGCCCTCCGGGACCCGCTCGAAGGCATCGTGGAGGAACTGCTCCAGCTCCTGGCGTAATAGCTTTATGTCGCCCCCGCAGTTGATGATGACCTCTGCGCCGGTCTTCTCCTCCGTCAATGCGTAAAGAAGGTGTTCCAGCGTTAGATATTCATGCCTGCGAGCGAGGGCGTCCTCTGCTGCTTTAGTAATGGTCTTTTGTAGTTCTGCCGTTAACATTGATCGCTCTGTGGTAGCTAACTGTATCTAGTTCTACCACTATTCGGTTTATTCTTCCTCAACCGTGCAAAGAAGCGGAAAATTATTGTCCCTCGCGAGCTCGATTACCCGATTGGCTTTGGCTTCCGCGATTTCAAATGTGTAAATACCGGCCACCCCGATACCTTGCTGATGGACATTAAGCATTATCTTAACTGCCTCGGCATCCTGTTTTAAAAAAACCACCTTTAGAACCAGGATGACGAACTCCATGGTCGTATAGTCGTCATTGTGTAAGAGAACCTTGTACAAGGGCGGCTTCTTGACCTTCTTTTGAGTCTCGGTGATTACGCCGTGATCGTGCTCGTGTTCGTGATCCCAATCTGACATCGACAACCTACAGGGGTTTTGCTCCAAATCACTATCATTTTACCTGGCGGACGTCCCGCGTCCTTAATTAAACCGGACTTTGATAACGTCCGATGGGTAACTTGGAGAATTTCCTCGCCGATTGACTTAGCTGTCCTTGGACTTTCTTACGTTTGATCCAGGAGGCGGTGGTTTTCAAGTTGTGGTCTGTATTGGGTAGGATGCTAAGTGGCGATGGTTCAGGACTGCCTCCTTGCTTCAAGCGGGCAATTGCATAGCTCCTTTGCAAGCTGGATTGAGACAGAGCTCTCACGTAGCTGAATCAGTCGAACCTCCTATGCCGGCATCGTTGTCTTCAATCGTTTATAGGCTTTCTTGATTCCAGAATCTTTCACCTTGGTGGTGGATGTCACCGTATTCGGTGCCATCATTGGAACGTTGATTCCGACTGAAGCCCACGAAATCATAGCGACATCTTTGTCGGTTGCTGGAGTCGTAACTCGTCAGCCCGAATCATTTTTGTTCATGTAAGCAATCGTGAAACCTCGTTCCCGATAGGCATTGTTTGAGTGGATGCTGTGAGTCGCCTTAGAATTGCACGCGTTATGCCACAGCCTCTGACGACCTGACCATGAGTCTAGCTCGAAATTGACAAAGGCTCGAAGTCTCTACCGCTCTGGTTCAAGCCTTCGGCTCGAGAAAGTTCTACAAAATCATGCTTGGCGCATCTGTTTTTGCAGGGGCTAAGCCATTGGACGAACGAGAAAGCTTAACTGCTTGACGTTGTCGCGACTTCATCGATTCCGTCGCCTAATGCGCCGTAGCTCCTCATCCCTCAGGACGGAGAGAATGTCAAAAGTTCGCAAATCAGGAGACCCGAACATGGCGGCTTTTTCACCGACGAATGGTAGGGGATCGATCTTGTTATCATTCGATTCCCCTGGGTCTTGGGCCGTGATAACATGCCCATATCACCGTCTGGCTAAGTAAATTTGGCATCGACCTTACCGTCTGCTTGCTATTATGAATAAAGGTCTTTTGGGTTAGTAAATTGAATGAAGTCTCGGTACTCGGAATAGCTTTTGACGAAGCCAATGATGTGGCCGCGGTCATTTTGAGTCGCGACGGTGCCAAGAAGGTTGTGCCGATTCCAATTGATATAAATGAAGGGATTACGGTAATAAGACTGCTTCAAAAGCGCAAGATGCCGCGTCCCATGACTCATGATCTTATGTTTAATATCATCGGCGACCTTCACCATCGGGTCCAGAAGGTCGAAATTGATCTGGCTGATTCCGGGCAATACGTCGCTTCCGTCCTCGTAAGAGGTGGCGATGGCGACGGTGAAGAGGACAAGCCTGAACCGGAAGAAGAAAAGCTCATTACGCTCGACGCTAGACCTTTTGATGCTATTGCGATAGCGATCAAATCCGAAGCGCCTATGTTTATGTCTGAATCCGCGTATGACGCCAATTCCGTCCCTCTGGTCATGGAGCAGAAGACGGGTGAAAAGGACGATGAGTTCAAAGATTTCGTCCAAAATCTAAAGGCGTCCGACTTCAATCGGATAGAGCGCTTAGCCGCGGAGCCTGAAGAGGAGCCCGAGGGTGAGCCCGAGGAAGGTGCGGAAGACGAGCCGGGATAATTTGTCCAACTTTTGTCACAACTGTGTCCGTGATTTGTCCAAACTTTATAGCTATTATGGCCGTGTTCTTCAATATCAAATGTTTCGGCTTTGCCAAATTTTTGCCAACCCTTTTTGATATTTTGAAAAAAACGACCGATGGGTCTAGAATCTCAAGTCCCTCCCAATGGCGAATTTGGGGGGTTTCACCAAATCTTCATCAAAAAGATCAACCATTTTGCAACAATTGAACTGCAGAATCCTAATATCACTATTTTGCTACTTTTGCAGTTCAGTATTTAGTACATAAGCGAAGCAACCGCACAAAAGATCAAGCTTGGTAACAAGCCAGCAGCCGCATGATCAGCGGGTGAAGGAGAGCACTATTTATGAGCACAGGCGTTTCATCTCTGCTAAAGAATCTGCACGGACAAATTTCGGGCAACCCCCAGCCCACCCAGCAGACCAACATGTACAGCGAAGCGCCAAGAGGCTCGCAAATCGTACATCAGGCTCCCTGGGGACCAGTTACTAGAACTAACGCAGAGACCCAGACCGTTAACCACGGACCCTGGGGAGCATCAAAAGTCGAGACCGCTGCGCAAACCGTCTATCATGCACCGTGGGGAGCCGTCACCAGGTCTGATTCGGAAAACCAATCGTCCTCGTATCTTGCTCCGTGGGGCGTAGTCACACGGAAGCCGGAACAGGATAGTCAGACCCAAGCCGTCCACCTGACGCCATGGGGTCCGCTCCGCGTATCCAACAACAATAGTTCCGAAGGGACTACGACTCCCAGTTCAGTCTGTTTACCGGGCGGGCCGCCGCCACGATCGACATCAACGACTTTCGATGCCAATCGAAGCATTGACGTTTCTACCATGTTCATGCGGTCACAAGGCGACATCAATCCATCGCGCTGGCGTCCAGATGAAAGTGAGCTATCCTCACCGCCTCTTCAAGACAGCCAGAACATCCCCTCGTGCACCACATACAGTGTATTGGGTAACAACATAGTTCAGGAATCCAGCCTTAGAGGCGAACCCATAGTTCCCCCTTCCTCCTTTCGTAGCGGCGCGAAAGCCGCATCGGAGACGCAATCAAAAGGCGTCCCGGCCATTCCCCCAGCCGTTCTGATATGCGCAAGCCTGGATTAACTTACCAGCAAAGCAACAGCTAAATCAACACATAGGACCTTCGTATTATGCGTACAAAGGCGCTTCTCATCAGCGTTGTCTGCTTAGCATTTCTGTTTATTCAACCGGCGACTGCGTCGCAACCCTCGGCGTTCGATTTCATTGCCAGTTTAACTAGCGCTCGCTGGATGAACCATATAACGGGCAGCCAGAGTGGATATCTGGTTCAGCAGGTCTACAAGCAGATCTGCTTTCCTTTGTTCACCCTGGGATTCATATACATGGGGCTCAAAAAAATCCGCCGCAAGCCTGAATCGCCGTCTGACGATCGTTCGCTAGAGTGCGAAGCAGTAGCTGGCGAGAATCATGTTCAGCTCCGGCTCGTGCATTCGAAGGCATTGGAAGCGACGTTGCGAGTCCGCTTTAGTGGAGAAAATTTCAATTGCGACGACAATCCTGAATATATCAAGATCGCGGGCGGGGAACCGCGCTCTCTCGTTACTGTCTTACCCGTCGATGGGGATAAAACATGGGATTGTTGGTATGAAACCCAGTGGATAATTGGTGTCGAAGGTGCCGATCCTAATCTCGACTTTACCTATAGTCTGCCGTTTGCCAGAGGAAATTCTTACCGAGTTACACTTGCGGATCATGAGAAATCACATTCGTCTCTGGATGAGCAGTATGCGATCGACTTTGCTATGCCTGTCGATTCTGTCGTCTGCGCTGCACGGTCAGGAGTCGTAGTAGCAGTGCGCGACGATTCAACCGCTTATGGACGATCGCAATCGTACAATGGATCCGCCAACTATATTGTTATTAAACATGCCGATGGTACCTATGCAAAGTATTGCCACATAAAGAAAGCGAGTGCTCGAGTACGGGTCGGAGACGAAGTCAGAAGATGGCAGCCAATTGCGAGAATCGGCATCAATGGATACACTAATGGACCTCATCTCCACTTTTGTGTGTACCATGTTGAAGGTATGCAGCGAGTCTCGATTCCGGTCAAGTTCAATACCGCATACGGTGTCTTGGCGCGACTCAGCAAGAATGAGTATTACAGTCATGCTTAGATGATCTTTTCTTCTCTGCAAATGATTCATTCTGCGCCATGCGTCGTCGCGGATGCGGATTCCAGAGACAATGCAATGTTTCATGGGCGCGATTTCGTTCCTTTCAGTATAAGCCTTGACACATTAGTGGACAGTCGAAGTGCGAGCCAATAGAATCAGATTGCAACACAATCGAGTTGGCGTTAGTCGTGGTCGTACTGGGCAAGACAATCGAGAATCGAATAAAGGAGCACCGCGATCGATGGGTGCATCTCGCGCGCTCTTGCGATGACCTTGATGTCCAGGCTGTCCAGGAAGGCGTTGCGCTGACCTATTTGATGGCGGGTATTCCTCCTCCAGACAGGCTTCTCTGGCTCGATTCTCCCCTGTGTGGAGCGGTTGCTGCGGCCGTATTCAACAAGCTATACGAAAACCTCCATATCCGGATCTGGCACAAGCCGCTCGAGCAGATGACCCAGGAGATTTTCTCTTCCAAGTCGGAATCCTTGCCGGCAGCGCTCTGGCATGAGATCGATCGGAAGTTGAAGCTAAATCCACTTGGGATTCAGGACAATATAGTCGCACCGATACGAACCCAAATTGGCCGTCAGCTAGAGGTACGGTTCGGACTCAGGGCTGATCCTCGCGAAAGCCTACAAGTTGTTAACGAGGACGTCTGGTCCTACATCCTGGCGAGAGTTCAGCAGCAGATGTCAGATGAGGAGTTCGCGCTCTTAACTAAAATGATTTACGATTCGCAGTTCGCGAGCGCTTGCTCGAGCCAGGGGTGGTACTGCGGACTTGGTGGACAAGACGTGGAGAATCTCGAACTCTTGAGCCTTGCTGAAGAGCTTGGAATGGATATCCCGCTGGCCAAAGGGATTCTGGCGCTCTCTAGGCAAAGTAGTTGGTGGTGGGCATTCGATAAGGTGTGCATTGTCACCTACAGACCACAGATGCTGCTACTGGATTCTGACGAGAGGCTGCACAATGATTTTGGTCCGGCGATCGAATTCCCGGATGGATGGACCGTCTATGCGCGTCACGGCATGCCCATCCCACCAAGGGTCACACATTTCGCGCATCGGAAAAATTTGAAAGAAATAGAATCCGAGCAGAATGCAGAAATAAGAAGGCATCTTATCGAAGTGTACGGAGTCGAGAAATATCTGATTGATGCTGAAGCAGTCAAAATTGACGAAGACAGTTGCGGCATACTTTATCGAAAAGACTTTATCGGTGACGAACCGCTAAAGATGGTGAAAGTACTCAATTCCACACCTGAGCCGGACGGCACTAGTCGTTGGTACTACCTGCGCGTGCCACCAAATGTGGAGACCGCCCGCGAGGCGGTCGCCTGGACTTTTTTCATGGATTCCGATGAATACAATCCCGAGCAAGAGACGTGACCTCAGGGTGAGGACGTATTTCGTGCAAGATCACGCGATGTGTAACTCTGTTTCCAATTGTGTTCATGACCGTTGACCACACCAGTCCCTCCGGAGCAATCGCTGCCAATTCAATTCTCACTACTGGTGCAGAAATGATCCGATTGGCATATTGTCTCCGGAGACGCTCAATTTTTCTTGTAATCAGCTCATTTTGATTCAGCGAAAAGCAGAATCTGTCACGAATCCAAGTCGGCGCTTCAGATCAATCTACTAACTCAAGCAGCTCCGCAAATGATTTCGTCAATGGTGTCGTGAATTTCTTGTAGTTTGGCTCTTCTATTTTGCCTTCATCGTATTTGAAGAACTCTTTGTTTGCTTTTTCGGAATGCCACACTACTACCGGTGGCTCAGTTTGTTTTTTCTCAAAGTCAAAACATAGAAAATCAACATAATAGCGATCTATGCACATCTCGTCTGGGTGCCCGCCGCCGCAATACAGAGCTGCAAATGGAAGCAGTCTTTTTCCGTAATACAACGCTCGGCTCGTGGCACTTTCGTAGCCAATTACCGCTGAGATTCCGCGCATTACTCGCTCATCGATGGAGGAGTCTTCGAAGTGCGGGCGAAATTTGCCTGGCAATTTTGATTTTTCGTCGACAAGCGTTAAAAATCTTCCGATTCGCAGTTTGGTGCCTTTGATTTTTCCTCGTTTTGGAGTCTTTCCGTGGTTGGTCTCGCAAAACGATAGGAATGACGGCGGAAGTGATTGTGTCTTAGAAATTTGTTTGATGACCCGCTTATCCGGTGCGCCGGCAGACGCGTTTCCTTCGTCGACGAACTCGAGCATAACGATTTCTCCTGTCTGGCGATTGAATATTGAACCCCGTTGTCGGTAGGGAATACACTCTAAAGCGAGTCGCTTTTGTCGGTTAATCCTACTTGCTCAACGGACGACTAAGCACCCATTTACCGGTCTCGTTAGGTTGTGTGTAGCTGCCGACCAATTGCAGATCCGGTACGTTGGGGTCCGGATAGAACTGCGCCGTGCCTTTGCTGTTGTTCCATGCGGCGCTGTATTCGAGTTTTACGACTCCTTTAGACATGGGATCCTTCATGAACATACCGGAATCGATCTTGCCTACCTTGCCGTCTCGTCTTGTGAACTTGCCCCTAAGGAGGACACCGCGAGAATAACCGGTGCTCTCTAACTCGACTAATCCAAAATCAGAGTCCCATTTGCCGATTATGTTGTTGAGCGCTGTAGCCGGCTTTTTGGCGTCGGATTTCAGTGCCAGGTTCGTCACCATTTTTGGTGCAAACCCCTTTTCTCTCGTTAAGACCCAGGTCCCTGTTTGCCCCACCTGATTGTAACTCCCTTTGAGTACGGTCTTGGTCGGATCTAGCTTGAACTCCGCGAATCCATAGACATGCTGTGCCGGAAGATAATACGCCGAACGCAGGGCACCACCGGCGGTGGTAGTCTTGAAGCGTCCGTTGACGAACTGTCCGATTGTGTTAGCATTGGTCCAAGACCCGCTGACTATTGCCTCTCCGTCGACGTCCTTACCGTCCATGTTAAGTTGGACCGGTCCGAATTGCGAGTTCCACCTTCCAGATATGTCTACCATCTGCGTGTCTGCAGCAAGGGCTGCAGTTGGCCTGGCTGTCTCCGCAAGCATCAAGTTGGCCTGGGCCATAAGCAAACAGGCAAAAAGTCTCGTGTAATCTATAATTGTTTTTTTCATCGCTTTATTCGTCGATAGAAAAGGGATTTCTAAACCTAGTATACCCGTATGACAATCGCCGAATTCCTGTGGTAGCGTATTTGATACCCGAATCCAAGTTCTTTCAGTCCAGCTTGTTGGTCGGCATTGTCGTGATGTCGGTAGCTGTCTTGGTTGGTTGCGGACCGGGCGCGCAACAGCACCAAGAGACCGGTCGACAACACCTTCGGAACGGCGATTTTCGCAAAGCGATCAACGTACTCTCGGAGTCCATCGAAGAGAACGATAAGAATCCAGAGGCTCGCTTCCTGCGCGCGATGGGGTATCTCTCCCTTGGAGAAAGCAATAAAGCCTTCGCGGATCTCGAGCGCGTCGAGGCTCTTGCGGGGGAATCGGACCGAGGATTACTTTCTCGCGCCTGGAAGCTGCATCTCGCTACCGGTAGTGACGAGGACGCCAGGGATCTGGTCAAGGCCTGCAAGAGCCTGGACGGATGGAAGGCTTACTCTCTGTCAACGATGCTATCGGATGAGGAGGCACTCGAGAGTGCCCAACAAGCCACGCGGGAAGCTCCTGGCGAGGCAACTTTCGAAGGTCGCCTCGGAGTCGTCTATCAAAAAAACAAGAAATTTGATGACGCCAAAACATGTTACGAAAAGGTGCTAGAACAAAATCCTCACAGTGCGGTGTTCCTTAGCTATCTTGGATTCCTCTTCTTGGAGCAAGGAAAGCTCGATTCTGCCCGACCATACCTGAGCAAATGTTTAAAAGAGGATCCCCTTTTTCTCGGCGGGCGCGTAAACCTAGATAAGTTAGAGGAGCTCCAACACAATGATGAGAAGCGGCTGCGCCTGTGGACAAGGGTGCCCGGCGCCCTTGAAGATAACCCGTTGTTCTTCTTGCGTCGCGGTGCTATGTATCTTTCAGTTGGAAAACCTAAGAAGGCGCAAGCGGATTTAACTAAATTTCTATCTGCTGCCAAGGCGCAGCAATTTACGAAGACGGAAATGGTCGTCGCTCTTAGAGCAAGAGCCCGTGCCAACTATCGCGACGGCAAGTATGCCGAGGCGTCGAAGGACTTAGAGGCGGGAATGGCAATCGCCCCCGAGCACTTGGAACTTGTTGAGTTTTATCCGACCTGTTTGGCAGCGGCAGGGAAAGTTGCGGAAGCGGATGCGTTCATCAATAATTTGCTCAAGCAGAAAGACCTCTCCAACAGCCAGAGGGCGCAGTATCTTTATGTGCAGGCTAATGTTTTCCAAGCTACTGATCGCTTCCCGCAGGCCCACCAGAGTATGTCAGAAGCAATTAAGTTGAATCCCGGTGTGCCTGATTACTACTCTTTTCGAGGCTACACGTTGTCGGCACGGGGTCGATTCGACGAAGCTCTTCGTGATTTCCTCAAAGCGAAAGAACTAGGCAACGACTCGATGCCGCTGGAGATCTCGATAATCGAATGTTACCATGCGACCGAGAAATTTAACGATGGACTGGCTGCAGTGGATGCGCTATTGAAAAAACATCCGGATAATCCGGTGTGTCACCTTAAGCGCGCGCAGCTTCTTCTGCGACTGAATCGTGTCCGCGAAGGATCCTCCGAGATCGATATCTCATGCGCTTCCCCTGACCTATCGGCAGGCGAATGTGAGACGGTTGGTCATCTTTTGGGCAGTATCGGACAGAGACCGAGGGCTGCAGAATTCTTCGTTCTTGCCTGTATTCGTGACGCTGCTAACCCCAAGGTGAGAAGCAAGGTCAATTCTCTGTGCACCGTGATCGGCACAGATAATATGATCGCAGCTGCGGTATCACAAACGGTATCAGAAAGTGACAGTGAGCCTCGGCTTGTTTTCATCAGAGCATTATGTAGAATGGCTGGTCATGAGACGCAAGAAGCCATGAAGGATTTTGACTCGGCGATCAAGTTGGCACCGGATAACGGTCTCTTTTACACAGAACGGGGGAATTGTCATCTAGAGTCAGGGAATCTCACAGAGGCATTCGAGGACTTCAACACGGCAATAGAAAAGCTAGGGTTCAAATCGGCTGCGGCATATCGCGGCCGCGGCATAACCAACATGCACACGAGGAAAATCAAAGAGGCTATTGCCGATCTCACGTCTGCGATTGAAAAGGGTCCCACGCAAGCAGATGCACCTTACTACGAGCGCGGCATGTGCTATCGCACCCTTGGTGACAACAAAAAGGCTACGACGGATATGGAATTTGCACTCAAGTATCAGTTATTCCAACGCAAAGCGGTCGCCAGGCGGCTGGCTGAGCTATACACTCAAAGCGGTGCTCTGGACAAAGCGATGAATTGTTATGAGATTGCGTTGAAGGCATCTGCTACTGACGTTCCGGCTCTGGAAGGTAAGGCTGTTGTTCTTAAAAAATTAGGGAAAAAACAGGAAGCGATCGATGTCTACGGACGACTTATTGGACATAATCCTAATGCTACTGGTTACTACTACAAGCGCGCCGATCTATATCGTGAAATAGGGCAACCGGATCTCGCAGAAGCTGATTTGCGTAATGCTCGAAACATTGATAGATATATGCTTGGGCCCGACAAAAAGAAATACAAATAGCGAGAAAATCTCACAACGAAGTCTTGGCGGAGTAAACTAAAAGACGTATTCCGTTTTCGAGTGGCATTTTACGAGGTGAAGATTGGAGACCAACCAGAAGGACGCAAATGAGGTAAAAGTTCTCGTCCAACTACTTCTTGGTAGCGGTCTGGTCACTCGTGAGGAGTTCGCTCGAGCCAACGAGATGGCTGTTGCGGAGAATATTCCCTTACTCAAGGCTGTATCAGAGACGGGATATCTGACTGAAGACAGCATCTCGCTTTCGCAACAAGCGCAGCAGAAGGTTTTATCCAATGAGATATCATCCGACCTTGCTATCCGCGCTA
Organism: uncultured Candidatus Obscuribacterales bacterium; assembly: GCA_964418155.1. Taxonomy (GTDB): domain Bacteria; phylum Cyanobacteriota; class Vampirovibrionia; order Obscuribacterales; family Obscuribacteraceae; genus JADYXR01. The sequence continues at coordinate 146,590 of CAYQKX010000013.1, forward strand.
TGCGAATTGCGCTGCAGCGTAAGATGAGCTTACCGGATGCGATCTCGTCCGTGCAGCGGCTGCACCAGGCCACTCAGGTTTCGGTCGCGGCGACTAACGAGTTGACCAATCTGCTGCTGTCGGCCAAGTTCATCACACCTGAAGACCTGGGAAGATTTATCAAACTTTCTTCCGATTCCGGCATGATGATTGGGCATCTACTGCTGCTCGATAACAAAATTTCAACTGATGAATTGCTCGGTGCCTTGAATGCCGTTGTCTTGGGGCGCGAGAACACACTCAACAAAAACAGTGCTGCGCAAGGTCTGCGGTATGCCAGGCAGCGTACAATTTCGTTTGAGCGCGCCTTGTTCGAACTCGATTTCCTTCATCCTCACGTCAACAACATGCGGATGAGCGAACTTTTCTTGCTCGCCGGTTTGATAACGAGAGAAGACTTAGCTGAATGTTTTGAAATCGAGCTGTTTAAGAACAAACCTTTCGGTCAGATTCTTTCCGAACGCGGTCTCGTCAACGCTCATCAAGTCCAATCGGCAACTGTACTTATGGCAAAAATTCATGCCGGCACTTTGAAGCCATTTGAGGCAGCGGAAGCGCTTTTCAGTGTAGTCCGAGAGGGAACTGAAGTCGAAGCCGCAGCTTCGTCCGTCACCAGTAACAACGCACCGGATGTGATTATTACTCTCGGCGACCTGCTGGTTGAGGCCGGGGTCTGCAGTCGAGAGGTCGTTAACCGCGTCATCCCCGACAGCAGTAAGACATGGGGCGAGCAGGGATCTGCTTTGTTCAAAGCCGCTGTTCTCGAAGAGGAAGCGGTCATTATTGCGCTCCGACTCAAAGCGCTTATCGGCCTGGGCTTCTTGCGTCGCGACAAAGCCGTGTTCGCTCTCAGTTATTGCGTGAGAGAACGAGCCGCTCTCGAAAGCGCGTTTGCAAATCTGGGTGTGCTTGTCCCGTCGCGTATGCAGTGGACCTGGGTCAAGAGTATCGAGCCCAGGGCTGTTCCGTAGCAGTTATCGACCAACAGTTGGCGAAATGATGATTTCAGATCTGCAATAGTTGCTGCAGCTCGTATGATGTCTGCATATGAAAAATGTATTGGTAAAAACCGAAAGAGACGTCGACAGCAGAAAGTATTCGACTGCGCTTGCTGTTCTGCTCGTCTTATTTGTATTCCGCGTTGTCGGTCAGTTGCTCGTCATCGTCGATGCCGCGCCGTTCCTGCCACCCTGGAGTGAATGGCAATCAGGCTTGCTACCGTATCCGGTGCTTCTGCTTTTTCAGATTACAATTGTTGTTTTGTTTGCGAAAATTGTCTCCGATTTCAGAAGCGCAACCGGCTACTTCGTCGAGCGACACGCATGGCTGGGTAGACCGTTAATGAGTTTCGGATGCATCTATTTTGCTTCGATGATTGCACGCTACGGCATCTATATGACGATCTGCCCGGAAGCCCGATGGCTACACGGCACCATTCCGATCTTCTTTCACTTTGTGCTTGCGTCCTTTTTGATAACGATCAGCCGTTTTCATTTAGACCGTTTAAGTGTAGGTCATCGTATATAGTGGCGCGCTCCGGTGCAATGGTCGATAATGCGCTGCAGCTCTACTGAAGGTTCTCCTCAGACTGTTGCCCTTTGGCTCTGTGTTTGAAAGAAACAGACTTTGAGATTTCGGAACGAAGGCAAGTGGACATGCTACGATTGCTAAATGTCACTGTTTATCTGCACCAAAATTCTATCTGGGTGGAATCTTTGTACAACGAAATAGAGCACGAGTACTTTCGGAATACCATGGAAGGCTACTGGATCTCCCCAGCAGAGGCAGATGATCTGCGAGTCTCCGTCGCGTCAGGTTGCGATGCGCAGCTGCTCCGGTGGCGATTACTCGGATTTTACTTGGCTCATTCGGACTGCTGTCTAGAAACTGTGAATTACCGAGACGCAGATATTTTATGGCAAGTTGAAAATGGCCAGAATCTGCATGTTATTCACGGGTCCTTGCTAATCGTTTTTTCGGATTCAGATCCTGAGTTCGTACAAAAGATTCGCGCAGCATGCCGTCTGCGCGCTGACGTGGAGACTACCAATTCCGAACTTCTACAACTTCTGGCGAAGATTGTTTTGGCTGTAGCAACTGCAGATTCTAGCGATTACTTGGAGCGAGCACTTTCTCTGTCGCCTGATTCGGAGCTGATAAGTGGTTGGCTGTCTTTGATCAAGACAGCTAAAGAAGGGGAGTTAAATCTGGCTGCCGCCGGCAAGCAGAAATCTAGAAAAACATGCTTCTATGATATTTTTTCGAGTGCTGACTCATTGCTCGAATCGATCAGAGCGAAGCGCCAACCTTCGGACGAGGTGTGGACTGCGTTCTCTTCCACTGTAATGGATTTGGTAAAACAGCCGGCCCTGCTGCCTTATGCACGATATGGTAGCAAGATGCCAGCTGATGGACCTGCGTCAGCTCTCTGTCTGGACGCGCTTCGGTACACATATAAGATGGCCGCTTCTCCAGGTCAGCGCGAAAAATTGGAGCGTCCGGAAATGCAGGAACTATGGGAGGATCTTGTTGGACATGGGCCTGCTTAAAAAGGAAACAACTGTCCGCGGCTAGATGGTTGGCATTTATTCCCAATAGAATCCCGACGGTGCTGCATTCCAGTGGAAAAGAAACTAACGCAGTCCATTCTGATTGATGAAATCTTGCATATTCTTCAGCGCGATGGCGCCTGAGTCTTGGGCGTCTAGTTTTATTGCTTTTTCGACGGCGTTATCTAAATCGAGAAGGTGCCATTCTGCGACTGCGAGGCGTCCTTTGGCGCACCAGGCTTTGACGAAATTGGGATTGATGGTTGTTGCTGAATCCAGCAGTTTTTTGGCACGGGCAAGATTTCCATCTTTGAGCTCTAGTGCCGAAAGTGGTATCAGCGGCCATTCGAAATTGGAGTGCTTTACTTCGAGTTCAATAAGAAGATCTCGGGCTCTTTCCGTTTCTTGCGTGAGTGAATAACGCAGTGCATTCATGTACTTGGTCATCGCGTCATGCGCTACCTGACTGCGCGGTAGCTTCGTCCGCATAAACTTCGCTGCAGAGTTGGCAAGTTCGCCTTTCTGCTCAAGTTCGGAAACTTTCTTTATACACTCGCGGGCCGGCTCGCAAGCTCCAATTTGCTCGTAGCGACCGGCAAGACTGTAGTAATGATCAGAGCTCAGTCCACTCGGAATCCGGTCGAGCGGCAACCCAAGCGCCGGCAAGACGTGCTTTTCTAATGAACCGTCAATTGTTTCTTGCACCGTCTGCGATACCATAGTGAATACGTTCTTGATACCGTCTTTCGCCTTTTTGATGTTTTCAAATTTGTCGAGTGCTTTGTCTGCTTCAGTCAATGTATAGTCGCGAACTCCTCGAAAGTTTTTCTTCACCTCTTCCGACACTTCGTTGAGAATCAACACCTTCCCGAGTGCATCGAATAAAGCGCTAGCTCGTTTTCGAGCCTCGTCCGAGAGACCCGCCGACGATGCTGGTTGAAGGTCCAGCGCCTGGCGACCGGACTCCATGGCCTGTCTAATCCAGCCTATTGAGGTGTACCGCATCTGCAGCTTCATGTACTCGATGTAGTCGAGACCGGGTGGAACTTTTTCTGGAGGAAGCATAATTGAAATCCGAGATTGTTTTACACAGAGACATTTTAGATCGACGAGGGATTATTAGCACTTCGCGATGTGGGTTTTTTATTCGCAGGACTTATAGGTCTTCAGGTTATTAGCACTTCGCGATAATTTTGCTGGGCATTTTATACGCAATGACTAATATAGGTCATCAAGTCAGCAGGTCTTCAAGTCAGCAGCGCCTCAAACCGACCACGAATGCTTCTGCGTCATCTCCTTGTATCCGTGTGACGTGCCGAGAATAATCAGTGTCTCGTCCTTGGAGAACTGGCTGTCGCTGGCTAGCTTCTCTGCACCCGCAAGCGCCGCGGCGGAGGAAAGCTCCACATAGAGACCTGCTGCGCCCAGGGTCTTCTGCGCGGAGAGAGCGGCGCGAGTCGTCACGGAGACTGCCATTCCCTTCGATTCTTTGAGCGCATGATATGACTGGTACGTGGCTGTGTCTCCGCCGATAGAACTGAGTTGATGCGCTGGAACGGGGAGATCGATGCGATAATCTTCTCCGTCAAGAACTCGCTCGAGTCGTGCTCCTGGTTCCACTGCAATAAGACGCGGCAATACGGAGATAAGACCTCTTTGGTGCGCATCGATAAATCCATACCAGATGCCAGCTATGACGTCGCCTCGACAGGTCGGAACAAGCACCGCTAGTGGTGCTGTATTCGCGATTTGCTCGACGATTTCGTAGGCAATCGTTTTGTAGCCTTCGATTCCAAACGGATTGCTGCCTGACGGCGGATTGAGAAAGTTAGTAACCGGATACCAGCCTTTCTTCTCAACCATCTGCTGCATGTATCCCCAGCGGTCGTCCTGACCCTGACGAATATGCAGCTCGGCGCCATGGAATTCGATAGCTGCCTCCCACATCGGGCTGATCGAAGACATGGACACAATAACGCACTTCAGTCCGGCATTCGCCGCATAAGCAGCTAGCGAAGCGCCGGCATTGCCTGAGGATGCTGCTACTACGGTGTCTTTACCCCGGCTGTGTGCCCGTGCGATTGCGAGACCGCTCATTCTGTCTTTGTGCGACCCGGTCGGGTTTTGCCCTTCATTCTTGAAGAGTACTCGCTGTACACCGAGTCGAGAAGCCAGTCTCGGAAGGTCTACCAGCGGAGTGTCGCCTTCTCCAATCGTAGGAAATGTTTTGTACGGCAACAGCGGTGAGAAGCGCAGCATTCGCCTCGTCGAGCCGTCGTCGAGCTGTGATGCGCCACTGTCGTAACGGCAAACCAGGCTCACTGGAAACCCTTCAGCCAGGCAGTTGGGGCATCCTACACCCTTATCCAAAACGTCGTCATCCGGCGCGAATTGTCTGTCGCACCGCAAGCAATTCAACCCTTTCAAGAGTGGGTTGAGTTCAAATGTGACCGTTGTTTGTTTCATCATCACGTTTTCTGCCATTTGTTTAATCCTAACCTAGCAGCGCGTGTCAGATCGGAGTTTAAATCGAACTGTAAGTGTTAAGTAGCTGATATTTTTCTGACGAAAATATGTGTCATTATCGTTAATGGTATTCGAAATAGCGACAGGTACTGTACTGTGGCGCCGAGCCTGTCTTTTAACTTTTATGATTTTGGTTTTGGCCCCGCTCAGTTGAGCTGCCTTTCGGGCATATTCCATTGTGGAGCGGCTCAAACATTATGTTCAGTCACAAACTAAGCAGTATCCCCAACCAGAATTATCGGGTCGATGCCTACCCGACCATCGATCAGTTGAAAGAGATGATCGATAAAGCCTGTGACATGTCTGGCGTTAAACATAACTATCTCTGGGAAGTCAAGAAAGAGTCGAAGAAGTACACCCTGAGCCTTCATCTGAAGGAGGTTGGTGAAGACATCGACTGGTGGATGTATGAGGAAAACATGCTCGGGACTAAGATGGTTTGGTTTCACAAGACCAAAGATATCGCTGTCATCTATCCACACATATTATCGGCAGTCGGCGCGAAGCATTCGATTGATGAGCCTGAGGCTGAAGAGATTGAGGCTACTGAAAAGCCTTCGCTCGGCGATAGGCTCAGGAAGAGTCACGCGCCCGACAATACACCCGTTGAGATCGATGAGCCTGAAAAGCAGGGTGAGGCGACTTCCGTATCTAAATTGATGACTGGCAATTTGAGAATGCGTCCGATCGCCTGGCTCTTGCAGACTGCAGCGCAGTCGGATATCACGGGCGAGCTTCTGGTGATGCGCCAGGACGAGGCTGTGACTGTTCAATTTGGTTTGGGAAAACCGGTGCATGCCTTCACGAAGAACAAGGTTGGCACTGAGGCGGTGTTGGAGCTGTTCACCTGGCAGGACGGGACGGCTTCGTTTGTTGAGGGAAAACAGCCTTCGGCGGCGACTGTTCAAGACAATCTCGACGAGATTATGAAACAAGGCACCAGTCTGCTCGAGGATCTCGGATTTCTGCGTAGGCACAGCATTGAGGACGATAGAGCTGCGTTGTCTCGACCTCCTATTGCGATGACTGAGGAGCAACTCGAACTGCGATTGAAGGATGGACTGGACTTCGATATGGAGCTTCAGCGTCGATTCTACATGACAGTAGATGGAAGACTTCCGCTGTATGAGGTTGGTGAGAAGCTAGGGCTCGATAAGAGTAGACTGATCGCTATCGCTGTCAACCTTCTTAAGTTAGGATTGGTGTTGACGCCTGATGGTCGCTCACTTCGGCAGGTTGCACAGGCGACGTCTGCGGAGGCGTTCGGAAGTCTTCAGGGTCCGTCGGTTCAAACCGGTGGACAAAAGGCACTGACTCCGCCTGCCGGCTTGTTTGGCTCAGGCTCGGCGATGGATATGGCGAAGCCCGCTGCGCCGGGCACGGGTGAGCTTGTTAAAAAGACTGCAGAACTTGGCGCACCGCCGATGCCACCAAAGGGAGTCTTCTGTGGTGGTGACATAACTGCGTCAAGTGATACTACAGCTGGTGCGAAAAACTCGATTCCCCAGGCTGCCGGGAAGGATGCAACACGCCCGCCCGCTGGACCCGCTTCGACCAGCAGCTATAGGTCAGGCGTGCCGGTCCTGCCATCCGATGGCGCGGACGGTCTGAGCCAGACTGGAGGACATTCTTCGCTGGACATGGAATTCTTTGATGTTGGTGTGCCGACCGACCTGGTCACATTCGATGGAACGGCCGCTCAGACCGTGTATAGGTCGCTTCTCAACAAGCAAACTGGAGTTCTGACTTTTCCGGCTCTTCAGATGTTCCTCGAACGTGAATTCGCCAGGGCATTTCGATTTAGCTCCGAGTTCACCCTGTTAGTCTTCTGTATCAGGCTGGGCAGCGGGGCTGACGCCACGTCGCCACCAGCACCGGTATTGCCGATGAAGTCGGTCATGTTGGCCACCACAGCCATCTCGCAGATTAAACGTGATGTCGATCTGTTCGGGCACTTTGGCGATAAGTGTTTTGGTTTGATACTTCCTGGAGTCAACACCACGCAATCGGTTGCTCTCGTCGACCGTATCGTCGCCGATTTACCAAAGCTCGCGCCAAAACTGGGCGGCTGCTGGCCCATCTTGCACTTTGGAGTCGCCGGTGTCCCTGGTGATGCTCGCGACGTCGTGTCATTGATGAACGCAGCACAGAAGGCGATGGTTGAAGCCGCCAATAGAAGTTACACTCGAATCTTGTATTCGGAAATGGAACAGTGAGTCGTCTGAGTTTGAGAACCACTATATACGGTGGCGCGCATGCTCTGGCCGTATACTCAGTTACATACTCGCAACCCGCCGAAATGCCTATGGCTACTGGGACCGCCGGCGTCTCGCCGGCATTGAGCATGCCCGGCAGCGATCAAGCCGGAGACAAAGTATTAGGTAGATGAAATTCATAGTGGTTGCAATTGGAAGCGAAGGCGACATCAATCCGATGATTGTCATTGCGCGGGAGCTAATCCGCCGCGAGTACGAGGTCGAATTCCTCGCCAACCCATATTTCCAGGCGAAAGTCGAAGGCGAGAATATTCCATTCATACCGCTTGGCGATATTCAAATGTTCGAGCAGACTCTTTCCGATCCGGAGATCTGGCATCCAAGAAAGGCATTTTATGCAGTTTGGCGAAGTCTCAAACAAACACTCGGTTTGACATATGAAGTGATTGCATCTCGCGTCGAGTCGGAAAAAACTGTATTGATCGGGACCACTCTGGCGTTTGCCTGTCGTGTAATGCAAGAGAAAACACACTTGCCGCTGTCCACGGTCCACTTATCTCCAAGTTGTCTAATCTCGCGCTTTTATCCACCGGTCGGTCCGTATGGTGCGCTCCCTAAGCAGACACCACAGCTTTTGAAAGATCTTTATGTTCATATGCTCGATCGATGCATGCTTGATTCAACCTGTCGAGATGATATCAACTCCTTTCGCAATCAGTTTGGTTTGCGTCCAGTCAAAAACATTTTTTCCAAGTGGCTGCATTCCACGGATCAGGTTATCTGTGCCTTCCCTGAGTGGTTCGCCGGCCGAGAGCCTGACTGGCCCCCGGAAGTCGTGTTCACCAACTTTCCGCTACTTGGTCCAAAACAAGCCATTCAACTCAGCGATAGAACCATTGAATTTCTCAAAGACAAGCCACCACCAGTGGTGTTCACCGCCGGTTCTGCTATGTCACAGTCTGGAGATTATTTCGAAAAGGTTTTGTCCTGCATCTCTGAAAGAAACATTCGTGCGATTTTGGTGAGCAAGTTTTCCGATCAGATTCCTCGCGATCTGCC